>JAYNIR010000051.1:0-1670 GCA_038109305.1 Rhodospirillaceae bacterium | reverse complement strand
ACAACGGCCTCTCACGCCGTAAACACGGGTTCGAGTCCCGTAGGGGTCGCCACTCGGTTTCCGGCGGCAAGGCCGGCGGTTTTCCCTTGCCACGCATCGGCGATGCCACTATGACAGCCTGCTGATCGAACAGGTGGCGCCGGGCGCCGCGTCCGCGAAAAAGACAAGGATTTGCAGCCATGGCTGTTCCGAAAAGGAAGACCTCACCGTCAAAGCGCAACATGCGCCGGGCACACGACGCCGTGAAGGCGGATGCCTATGTGGAGAACCCGGACACCGGCGAACTGCACCGCCCGCATCACATTGATTTGAAGACCGGGATGTATCGCGGCCGCCAGGTTTTGAAGGTTAAGGACGCCTTCTGAAACCGGACGTTTTGTCTGGCAGAAAAGGCCTCCCTTGCGGAGGCCTTTGTCGTTTTGGTGCGATTTTCCCAGGTTTTGCAGGCCCCCGGCTAGAAAAAACCTGACGCAAACCCCACCTTGGTGATCACTGGGAGTGTCTTGAACAACCGAGGAACGCGCCGTGGGTTCAACCTTGTCCGGCCAATCCATCGCCCGTCTCGAGGACCAGCGGTTCCTGACCGGCCAGGGGCGTTTCGTCGCCGACATGGACATGGAAGGCCAATTGCACGCCGCGATCGTGCGCTCTCCGCACGCCCATGCCGAGATTCTCTATGTCGACCTCACGGAGGCGATGTCGGTGTCCGGCGTCATCGGTATTCACACTGAGACCGATCTCATCGCCGACGGGATCGGCTGTCTGCCCTGTGTCGCCAGTTTCCCAGCCAAGTCGCCTCTGATCATTCCCGAGCGCCATGCACTGGCCCGCGACTATGTGCGGCATGTGGGAGATCCCGTGGCCTTGGTCGTGGCCACCACGCTCGAAGCGGCGCGTGACGCTGCGGAACGGGTGGAAATCGGCTTTGACCCGCTGCCGGCGGTGACCGATGGCCACAAGGCGCTTCAGGCCGGCGCCCCCCAGCTTTGGGACGAGGCAGCCGGAAACGTCGCCTATACGTTCGAGAAGGGCGATCGGGAAGCCGTGGAGGCGGCCTTCGCCGCCGCGGCCCATGTGGTCGAGCTCGACATCATCAACAACCGTGTCATGGCAGCCCCGGTGGAGCCCAGGGCGGGCATTGCTTACTACGATCCCGCGGACGGCGTGAAACACCTGATCTGCACCGGCCAGGGGCTGCACGCGATCCGCAAGCAATTGGCCACCGCCGTGTTCAAGGTGCCCGAGGAGCGGGTGCATATCACCGCGCCCGATGTGGGCGGCGGGTTCGGGCTGAAGAACTTCCTCTATCCCGAATGGGTATTGCTGCCCTGGGCGGCGAAACGTCACCACCGCCCGGTCAAATGGGTCGCCGAGCGGGGCGAGGATCATGCCGGCGCGACCCATGGCCGGGACATCCGGACCGCCGCGCGCCTGGCGCTTGATGCAGACGGCCGGTTTCTGGCCTTGGATGCCTACCTGGTGGCCAATATGGGAGCCTATCTTTCGGCCGCCGGACCGGGCGCGTCGACCATTTCCTCGCCGACGGCGATGGGCGGGGTTTACGACATCCCGTTGATCCACATGCATTCGACCGGCGTCTTCACCAATGCCACGCCGATCGACGCCTATCGCGGCGCCGGTAAGCCGGAAGCCAATTTCATCATCGAACG
>JAYNIR010000050.1:0-3423 GCA_038109305.1 Rhodospirillaceae bacterium | reverse complement strand
CGCGCGGCCAAGCGCTTTAAAGAGCAGGTTTCCCAGCTACGGCACAAGCTTTACGTCGTCCCCGGTAACCACGATATCGGTGACAAACCTGTTGAATGGGGTCCAGCGGGCGTGGTGCGAGAAGAATTTATCGCGCTTTGGCGGAAACATTTTGGCCCGCAGTGGCAGTCCTTCAGCCATAAAGGGTGCCGCTTCATCACCATGGACTCGCAAATCCTGAATACTGGCCTGAAGGCCGAAAAGGAACAGAAAAAATGGCTCGAGGCGGAGATGAAAGCCGCCGACAAGGCTGGCGAACGAATCTTTTTCAATTCCCACTTTCCACCTTTCCTTACATACGCGGACGAGGATGAACACTACGACAACCTGGCCGAACCGGGCCGGTCGTGGGTTCTGAGCCTGATGAAAAAATACAAGGTTGAGGCATTGTTCGCCGGGCACGTCCATAACTTCTGGTATCACAAGTACCACGGTACGCAATGCTGGCTGCTGCCATCGACAGCCTTCGTGCGTCAGGACTATTCTGAAATGTATCGCGTCTCCCCGGCACCCCACGCCGAACAAGGTCGAAATGATGCACCCAAGCTCGGCTACTTCGTCGTCCACGTCTACAAGAAAGGCCATCTGTGCGAAATCGTCCGTACATTCGGCAAGGTCGTCAAACCGAACGCGAAGGTCATCAAGCCGGCCCCCCGCATCAGGTCGGTGCACCCGATCGAAAGCCCGGTCACGCGGTTCGGGTTCGACATGCGGCAGAACTGGCTCGAGGTCATCGAAATCCCACCTTCGGGCGGGCTCGATGAATTCGACCGCAAGCGCACCCGCAACGATTACGGTTTGATGGCGTTGATGGAAATGGGCGTCCGACGCATCCGTATTCCAGGCCGTGACCTTATGGAAACGGACCACCGGCGGCGGCTAAATGAACTCAAGGATTTGGGCTTCCTGTTCACGCTGTTCACCTTCGGCGTGCCCGACGCCAAACTGGAAAAGGCCATTCGTGGTGCACGTGGCTTGATCGACTGCTGGGAAGTCGCGCACCGGCCCAACGCCATGGCTGAACTGGCGAAGGGCTGCGCGCCCATCGCCAAGGCTATCGGCGCGGAACTGTATCTCTCCAAACTTCGCGGCAAGGATGCGATGGAAAAGGGCGGAGAGAAATATTACCACATGATCAACCATGGTTTCGTCGCGTCCGAAACTAAGGAGATAGCGGCATTGAAGGGCCTCCCCGGGGTCACCGGCGCGATTTTTCGTGTCGCCGGCGAGAGCTCGCCGGCAAGGGCGGCCCGCGACGCAGCCAAAATCTGCAAGCCACTGGGCTTAAAGGTGTCGCTGCACGTTCGTATGTCCCTGGGGAACCCTGGTGCCGTGCAGGCGGACGAAGTTTGGGTCGCCCGCCGCGCGGCGGAGGCACTCGCCGCCTCTCAGGCCGATAAATCCATCATGGCCTATTCCGACACTTTCGCCGACGTCGACCGAGGGTATTTCACGCGGTTGGGCGTCGTCGATCGGCGCTATAACCCGCGCGCCGGATATTTCACGATCCGTTACCTTACCGGCGCGATTGTCGCCGCCGGCAAGAAGGCTTGGGCGCTGGGAGGCACGGACGAAACCGTGGCAGTCGGAAAGGGCTGTGGCAAGGGCTCCGTCGTCGACCTGACGACTGGCGAAATCAAACTCGGTACGGCCAAATCGTTTAGTAAGAAACCCGTCATTTGGATCGATAAATAATGGTGACTGGGAGTTGATAGAGATCGGATCGGCAGATCTAGCCACTCTTACTTATTCAGGGACGAATGGCGCCGCGGCGGCGGCCACGCGCAGCTGTTGCCCTGTCCGCATAGGCGTCCGCATATCGAAATTGTCGGGTCCCGAGGCGACGCGCAAAATCTGCAACACCGCCGGGGCCTGGGCGCGGGTGCCGATGAACACGCTCGCCGCTGACGCCATGGAGAAGCGCCGCGCCGGGTATTCCGCCGTCGGCATGGACGGCTTCGCCTCCGAGCCGATCGATCGCGCGCAACTCGCGGAAGTGATCAACCACGCCCGCGGAGAGTAGATCCACGTTACCGAAGAGGCCGAGCCGGCGTAGGCCGATCCGCAAAAGACGGAGATCGACGCCGCCAATCTGACCGCCGTCGACGACTTCCTCAAATCCATTGGCGCCACCGACGATTGATCGACGCCGATCCGCTCAAAAGCCTTTCAAGGCTGGGTCCGCGCGTATAATTTTCCGCGCGTATGATTTTCCGCCGTCCGCTCGGACGACCGTGCAAGGAGCAACCACATGCCAGGCCCTCTCCAAGGTATCCGCGTATTCGACATGACCCGCGTGCTCGCGGGGCCATCCTGCACGCAGATGCTGGCCGACCTCGGCGCCGACGTGATCAAGATCGAGCGTCCCGGCGTCGGCGACGACACGCGCAAGTTCGCGCCGCCCTACATCAAAGACACGGCCGGCGCCGACACCTCGGAGAGCGCCTATTTCTGCGCCGCCAACCGCAACAAACGCTCGCTCACCCTCGACGTCTCCAAGCCCGAGGGCCAGGCCCTGGCGAAGCAGCTGATCGCCAAATCGCATGTCCTGGTCGAGAACTTCAAGACCGGCAACCTCGCCAAGTACGGCCTCGGCTACGACGACCTGAAGGATGAGTTCCCGGGCCTGGTCTATTGCTCGATCACCGGCTTCGGTCATTCCGGGCCGTATGCGCCCCGGCCCGGCTACGACGTGCTGATCCAGGCCATGAGCGGACTGATGAGCCTGACCGGCGAGCCCGACGGCGCGCCGATGAAGTCAGCCGTGCCGGTCGCCGACCTGATGGCCGGCATGTACGCCGGCGTCGCCATCTGCGCCGCGCTGCGCAACCTCGAGGTGACCGGCAAGGGCCAGCACGTCGACATCGGCATGCTCGACGTCATGGTCGCGTTCTCGACCGTCCAGGGCATGAACTATCTCGCCACCGGCAACGTGCCGCCCCGGCTCGGCAACGCGCACCCGAACATCGTGCCCTACCAGACCTTCAAGACCTCCGACGGCGACATCATCCTGGCGGTCGGCAACGACAGCCAGTTCAAGCGTTTCTGCGCAGTCGCCGGCACGCCGGAGCTGGCCGAGGACCCGCGTTTCGCCACCAACTCCCAGCGTCTTGCCAACCGCGCCGAGCTGATCCCGCAACTGGAGGCGGTGATCTGGCTCAAGACCACCGATTTCTGGGTCGAGGCGATGGAAGCCAACTCGATCAGCTGCGGTCCGATCAACAACCTGGAGCAGGTGTTCGACGATCCGCACGTCTTGGCGCGCGGCATGAAGCTGGAGATGGACCACCCCGCGACCGCCGGCGGCAAGGTCACGCTGATCAACAGCCCGATCAAGATGTCCGGCACGCCGACGACGGCGCGCATGGCGCCGCCGATGCTGGG
>JAYNIR010000049.1:0-3849 GCA_038109305.1 Rhodospirillaceae bacterium | reverse complement strand
GCGAGGTCAGCCCCCAGGGACATGCCCGTGACGATGCAGATGATTGCAAAGGCGACGAAGGCGCTATCAGGCAATAGCGGCACGAAAATGAAAGCCACGACCGCCGCGAACATGGCGCCACACCAGGTCGTGGTCTTGTCGAACCGCCGGCTCAACCGGGTCCAAAGAGGAATGGAGGCGATACCCGAGGCAAAATAGATCAAGACGAATATAGCGCGCGTGTCGGCGTTGGCGCCAAGCGTGAATTCCAGGTAAAGGAGAAACAACGCCGCTGGCACGCCGTTGGCAAGACCGTTCAGAAACCAAGCCGCGATAAGCCGCATAAACGGCCTGTTGGCGAGTACGCCGATCAGGCCGACAACAGACAGATGTTGCGCCGGCCGGAGAGCCCGGTCGGGCACGAACCAAATTATGGCAGCGAATGTGACCACCCCTAGGCCGACAGCCAACCAGGCGATCGCACCCGTCGATTGCTGTTGCGCCCAACCCATTTCCGCCGTGACGGCCCCGAGCACGCCCGCGCCCAGAATGCCTCCCAGCGTCATGGCTTCGCGCCATGCCGTTATCCGCGTCCGCTGATCATAGTCGTCGGCGAGTTCCGCCCCCCAAGCGAGGTACGGCACCGCCACCATTGTCCACCCGCCATAGAGTACAAGGGACCACAAAAGCAGAAAGCTCGGATCGACGTTCGCCGGCGGCGTAAGGATTTTGACCAACCCAATCCCGGCGATTACGCCCCCGATGGCGATCCATGGCTTTCGGTGCGCGCCGCGAAAGCCGAATCGGTCGGAAACGACGCCGATCAGCGGATCAGTAACCGCATCGAACAGACGCGCGAAGAGCAGAACGACTCCCGTCGCCGCCAATCCGAGCCCGAGTTCGACACCGTACAGCGTCGGCAGGTGGATGTAGACCGGGATGGTCGGCAACGCGATCACGAGCGCCGGCAAGGCATAGGCGACGACGACCTGGCGAGGAATGCCGGGCGATGAGATCATGGCCGCTCGATTAGGAAATGTCCGACGTCGATTGCGCCGTGGTCGAAACCGGCTTCGCAGTACCGGAGATAGTAGTGCCACATGCGGCGAAAGCGTTCGTCGAAGCCAAGCTTCGACAATGCCGGCCACGCGGCGCCGAATGCCACGTCCCAGCGACGCAAAGTTTCGGCGTAGGATTTCCCGAAGAACAGCGCCTCACGCAATGCGAATCCGCCATCGACGACGGCGGCCTCGAAGGCGCGTGGACTCGGCAGCATGCCGCCCGGAAAAATGTAGCGTTGGATGAAATCCGGATCGCGGCGGTATGCCTCGAAGCGCGCATCATCGATGGTTATGATCTGCAGTGCGGCGCGGCCGCCCGGTGCCAGACATCTATCGATGGCGGCGAAAAACGTCGGCCAGTACCTCTCGCCGACGGCCTCGAACATCTCGATGGAGACCACTTTGTCAAAGGTCTCGGCGACGTCGCGATAGTCTTGCAAGCGGATATCGACCTCATTCGAGAGGCCATGCCGAGCCATTCGCTGGCGCGCGTAGGCGGCCTGCTCATGCGACAGGGTCAGCCCGACGACGTCGCAGCCGAACTCTCGCGCGGCGATCTCGGCGAACCCGCCCCATCCGCAGCCGATCTCGAGCACACGGTCGCCGGGTTTGAGATCGACTATTTCGGCCAGGCGCAGGTATTTCCGCCGTTGTGCGGTTTCCAACGGCTCCCCGAGATGGGCGAACAGGGCCGAGGAGTAAGTCATGCTCGGGTCGAGCCAGGGCTGATAGAAGTCATTGCCAAGATCATAGTGCTGGGCGATGTTGCGCCGGCTGCCGCGCCGAGTATTGGAACGGGCGACGTGACGTAAGCGGTCGAGCGCGCGCGTCAGCCAGGATTTTTCCAACGCGCCGCCGAGCGCGGCTTCATTGGCCAGCCCGAACGCCAGGACCGAAGCCAGATTTGGCGTGTTCCACTCTCCCGCCATGTATCCTTCGGCAAACCCCGTATCGCCGCCCCAAACGAGCCGGGTGTACAGGCGCTCGTTACGAATTTCCAAGGAGGCCGCCGGGCCTTCGGCAGAACCCTGAAATCTCTGTTGTGTTCCGTTTGGGAAACGCACGGTCAGCCGACCCTTCTCGACGCCAACGAGCCCGCGGCAAAAGAGCCGCTCCCATACCCCCTTCGGGGCGGAGATGTATCTGGCCGAGTTCGTGGCCACCAATGTAGATGCCGAGTTTTCCATGGTCGTCTACTGCCTTACTGATCGTGCGATTTCGATACTGCTGTTTACGGGAAGAGCCGCCGGCTGATGGGGAAATACGCGGAGGCCCTTCAACCATAATCGAGCGGCTTCCCAATGAATACCGGCGATGATCTTTAAGCTAAGCAGCGGGAACCGCACCAGGATTCTCAGTACCGCTGCAGCATCGAACGGCTTGCGTTCGCCGCGAAATGACGCCGCGAGAAAAAGGCCCTCACCGTTCTCCTCCCTAATCGCAATGTTGACGGTTTCCCCCGGCGGAACGATTCGGAAATGGTAATCGCAATCCATGGCGATAAAGGGCGAAACGTAGAGCTGTTTCGAACAACTGTGGCTGATGACGGACCGCTTGGCCGGCTGGACGGGAATGACGTAGGTGTGACGCTCTTTGAAGGTGTTGCAGACCTCGTAGAGGATCGCCGCCAATTCGCCGCCGCGCCGGTAGCAGAAATAAATGCTCAAGGGGTTGAAGACATAGCCGAAGATGCGAGGATAACAGAGCAGGCGGATCGGGCCGCCATCCGGTGTGATGCCGGCATCGCGCAAATGCGCCTCTGCCCAGGGGCGAAGCGGCGTGCCCGTTGTTGGGCCATGGTCACGGTCATAGAAACTGAGCAGCGCTAGACGGTTGTATCCGAACCACCGGTTGGAACGCTCAATCACCGGCAATTCATCCAGGTCGATCAGCAATGAGAAAACCGAATAACTCAGGCGGTGGCGCTTCGGTCGCAACCGTTTATGCGTGACCTTGCCTTCGTAGATGGCGGTGTTGAGCGTCATGCTGCTACCGGCTCCGCCAGCTTGGCGACTTGGATTCGGCCACTTTCGTCGGGCACCCTCCAGGGCCGCCGGACACCGCCGAGTTGTTCGGCCACGGCAAGACCCGATTGAAGCGCGTCTTCGTGGAAACCGTAACCAAAGTAACTGCCGCAGAACCAAGTCCGCCGGCGCCCCTGCAGGGACCAAAGTCGTTTCTGGGACGCCAGCGCCGATTGGTCGAAATATGGATGGGTGTAGTCGATCTCGCGGATAAACTTGTCGGCCGCGGGCTCCCACACCGGGTTCAGGGTGACAAAAAGCGGCGTTGCAGGATTGATTGACTGCAGCTTATTCATCCAGTAAGTGACGCAGAGCCGGTTAGCGTCGTCGTTTTCCGCGCGCTCGATGAAATTCCAACTCGACCACACCCGTTCGCGTTTCGGCATAAGAGCAGTATCGCTGTGAAGCACCGCCCGGTTATCCGTATAGCGCCAGCCGGCAAGCAATTCGCTCTCGCGAAGGTCCGGGTCCGCGAGCAGGCCAAAGGCCTCGTTCGCGTGGGTTGCGATGACGACGTGATCAAATATTTCGCGCCTGCCGGAAGCCTCTTCGACGACGACCTTATTGGGGCTCCGCTTGATCTGCCGCACGCCGCCGAGCCGAATGCCGTCCCGAAAGGCCTCGATCAGCCGCATGACATACTGGCGGCTGCCGCCATCCACCGTCCGCCACTGAGGGCGATGCTTCAGCAGTAACAGGCCATGGCTCTCGAAGAACCGGATGAAGGCCCGCGCCGGATAGGCCTCCATCTCGGGCGCGGTCGTCGACCAGATTGCCGCGCCCAT
>JAYNIR010000048.1:0-4836 GCA_038109305.1 Rhodospirillaceae bacterium | reverse complement strand
AGCTCAAATCATGGTATAAACACGCCAAACACTAGCTCTTAGCTACTTCAGCCCCATAAATTTTTATATTGGCGGCCGATCTGCAACGACTGTGTAACCCGGCGCGGCGTTCCCCCGCCCGGCGAAAGGAAGCTGAACGATGACATTGACCCTCCGCCCCATGCGGGACGGCGCCGTCATCGGCTGGGCTGCATTGAAGCCCGTATCAAAACGTCCTGTCTATTCCGGGGTCACCGACATCAGCATCTATATCGAGGAAGCCTGCTGGGGACAGGGCGTCGGCAGCCTGTTGAAGGCGGAGATCATCCGGGTGTCCGAGTCCGTGGGCGTGTGGACCATCTGCGCACATATGTTCCGCGAAAGAAAAATCAGCGAGCGCCTGCACGCCAACCACGGGTTTCGCGTGCTCGGCATCTGTGAAAAACAGCACCGCATGGAAATCGGCGAATACGCCGAGTAGTGGCGCGACGTGCTTTTGATGGAACGGCGGAACCGCGTGGTGGGGGTCGAATGAGCGACTTCGTCCCCGCCGCTCCCGCAAACTTTGTCCGCGCCCGCCGCCGGCTCGCCGGGCCGTTGTCGGTCGCGCAATTGATTACCTGGGGGTCGATTTATTACAGCTTCACCCTGTTCGTCGAACCCATGGAACAGGAACTGCGCCTGGGCCGGACCGGCATCATGGGCGCGTTGACGGTGGGCCTGCTGGTCTGTGCCGCCGCGTCGCCGGTCATGGGCTGGCTGATCGACCGCGGCTATGCGCTGGACCACGCGGTTCTGGCCGCCACGAGTTACGGTCCGGCGATGCTGGCCGCGCGGTTTTTCCTGACCGTCGCGGCGGAACGCGTGTCGCTTCCGGCCATCGCCTGTCTTGCGTTCTGTCCGTTGATTTTCGGGCTCGTTTATCTAGCCGCCGGCCCGGTCCATATCAGCGCCTCTTTGGCGCTCGCGATTGCGCTAGGCTGCGGCAACGGCATTTTGACTCTCGCCAAACCCCTGGCCGTCGCGCACATGTTCGGCGAGGGTGCTTTCGGCGCGGTCAACGGCATGTTGACGGTGCCGTTGTTCGTGCTCAGGGCGTTCACGCCGGTGGGTCTCGCCGCCATGTGGGCGATTGCCGGGTCTTATAACCCTATCGCCTGGCAGCTCGCCGGCCTGCTGGCCGTTGCCTTGATTTTGTCTCTCAACGGGATTCAGGTCCCGCGCCTGGCGCCCCGATCGCCCGGTGCCGGCGCCTGACCGCGATCCCGATCAGAGTGCACGGTATCGCGCGCTTCCCGTTAGCCGCCGTTGGGCGAACCGTGGCCGTTCTGGATGTCACCGATCAACTGGCCGGTTTTGCGCCACCGTTCAAGCTGATCCCGGCGTTTTTCCTCGAACGTGAACTGGCGGTTGTTGCGTTCCAGCTCGCGAAGCTTTTCTTCGCGGCGCACCTGCATTTCCGCAAGCCGTCGGGCGACCGTCGCGTCAAGGCGAAGGCCCCGCAGGCGCGTATCCCGCCAATCGTTCAATTCGTCGAGCCGCCGTCGCCCGCGATCCAACTGCGTATCGGCCGAACGCACTTCCCGCCGGCGTTCCCGAAGGAAGCCGTTCACTTGCGCCGTCCGTTCCCGGTCGATCATCGCGATCTGAACTTCTTTCTCTTTGTCCGCGTCCTTCGCCTTGTCCTTGTCGGCTGATGCCGTCTGGATACCGTCCGGGTCCCGGCGCAGCCGGTTCCAGTGGCTCAGAACCTTGATCCGGTAAGCGCGGGAGTTTTCCGGCGTGTGGGAGTGGTATTGCCCGGCGGCGGTCAGCCAGTTACGGGCGTCATCGAACTTGGATTTCAAAAAACCGGCGGCGTAGGCAGCGTTGGTTTTGGGATCGAAGGCATCGTCCAGCGTGCGGAACGCATTCCAGTGGTAGTGCAGGTTCACCTGCATGCAGCCGACGTCGATGTTCGTGACGCCCTGGGTCAGCAGAATTTCGACCTCGGCCTTGGCCTCCGCCTTGGTCGCGAAATACTGGCCTTTGCCGCGGGCGGTCACGGTCCACGGCCAGGCAAAATTTTCCCCCGTTTCCGGGTCGTGCCGGCCGGATTCGGTGCGGGCGATGGCGGTCAGAAGATGTTTCGGGATGCCCAGTTGCCGTTCCAGCGCGCCGGTCGCGTTTTGGCAGACTTCTCTCGCATTTTCAGAGGATTGCGAGCGCATCGCCTGCGCCGGCGCGGCGATACAGAGCGCTGCGGCGCATACAAGCAGGGCAATAGGGCGCGGTTTCCGCGACATGGTTTTTCTCCCGTTCCGGAGAAATCATCGCAAGCGCCGTGCCAGATGGAATTTGGGGATAAAGTGATGTTTTTCAATTAGTTATTGTTTCACGTCTGGGCGGCCGCCCGGTCGAAATTGCCGGTCGTCAGGCCAGTGCCAGGGCGTTGTTGAAATAATTCCAGATCGTAGGCTTTTTTGTTGCAGATGCGAAAAATGGAACGTATATTGTGCACCGCAACATACCGAACACAGACCTCCCAGTCGTTAATACGTATCTTGCTTTACTTGGATGTTTCCTCCCAATGACTCGGGCCGCGTCAATGACGCGGCCTTTTTTTTCTTTTAGATTCAGGTGTTAGTCCCGGGGAAGCGTGTCCGCTCCAGGGCCCAGCGCACGCAGCATGATGATCGAGGCAAGCCATCGGCCGAATTTGAATCCGATATTTTCGAACAGCCCCACCTGCCGGAAGCCCATTTTGCGATGCAACGCAATGGAGCCGTGATTTTCGGCGTCCCCGATCACCGCGATCATCTGGCGGTATCCGGCGGCCTCGCAGCGCTCGATCAGCACCGTCAATAGTTTGGCGCCGACCCCTCGGCCCTCGGCACCGGCGGCGACATAGACCGAGTCCTCGACCGTATAGCGGTATCCCGGCCGAGGCCGGTACTGCGCGGCATAGGCATATCCCAGGATCGCGCCGGACGCCTCGGCAACCACATAGGGGCATTCCGCGTCCTGAACCGCTTGGCGGCGGCGGGTCATTTCCGCCTCGTCGGGGCCGACATATTCCCAACTGCCGCCGCCCGTGGCCACGTGATGGGCATAGATTTCGGTGATCCGGGGCATGTCGGCCGCGCGGGCCTCGCGGATGATGATGTCATCGTCGGCCATGGCCCGTGTTCGGTCGCCCGTCCTTGATGCTCTATTCCGCGGCCTGCGGCAGCAGGCGGCGGCGTGTCTCTGCGCAGATGTCGGCAATGAAGGCGTCGATCCGGCGGATGATGCCGTCGATCGCCGGCAATGCCTCAATCCGCTGTTCGTCCAAATACAGCGCCCGGTTGATTTCGATCTGGACGGCGTGAATACCGTACCGGGGCCGGCCGTAATACCGGGTGGTGTACCCGCCGGCGTAAGGCCGGTTCCGCACCACGCAAAAGTCCAGCCGTTTCAAGGCCGCCTCAATGCTGTCGGTGAAATAAGCCGCCGCCGAGGTTGCGTGGCAGTCGCCCAGGACGATGTCGGGTAGCGCCGCCTGGGCGCCGTCGGTGCCGATGTTCGACGGCATGGAATGGCAATCGATCAAAAGGCACCCGCCGAACGCATGGCGGGTGTCGCGGATCAGCCCCGACAACGCATCGTGATAGCGCCGGTGGGTGGCTTCGATCCGCTGCTGCGCTTCGAGAAACGTCAGTTTGTCGCCGTAGATTTCCTCGCCGTTGGCAACCACCCGGGGCACCGTGCCGAGCCCGGCGGTAATCCGGGGTGATCGCGTCGTCACGTGGTCCGGCAGCCGGTCCTGAAACATGCGGGGATCCAGTTCATAAGCTTCCCGGTTTGCGTCGACATAGGCGCGGGGAAAATTGGCCCGGATCATCGGCGCGCCGTGGCCCGGCGCCGTTTCAAACATGCGGTCGACGAAGGCGTCTTCCGACCGGCGGAGGCTCAACGGGTCCAATTTGGCGCGGGCGACGAATTCGGGGCTGTAATCGCGGCCCGAATGGGGTGCGGCAAACACCACCGGCGCGGTCTGCGTCGGCGGGCGGAAGACCGAAACGGCATCCTTGCCGTCCTGACCGGCGTCAGGTGACGTGTCCTTGGAAGTCATGACCAGCGTCCGTTTTTGGTCTCTATCTGTTAGCCGCCCCTGGGTGCGGGCGCAAGGCCCGACATTGGGTCATTTTACGGTTTCCGGGCCTTGCTATCGGCTCTGGAAGGCATTAAAACGCAAGCCTTCCGGCAGGGACCCAGCGCGGGCCATGACCGGAAAAGGGCGCGTAGCTCAGCGGGAGAGCACTACGTTGACATCGTAGGGGTCGCTGGTTCAATCCCAGCCGCGCCCACCATCTACTAAATTGATTTTAAAAGAGAAATGCCCCGGCCAGTGAGCCGGGCTTTTCGTATCTATGGCCTAGGGCACCTCTGGGGCACCTTTTGTTCCGAATATGGGCTTGTTTTAGGCAAGTTGGGTCGGGCCCCTAGGATGCGGTCAAGAGCGTGGATCGCGGTCAGAATGTCCGTGATAGGTGCGCCTCGGCTCGGTGCCCTGTGGAGCCCCATTGTTTGCATAGTTCTCAGTGAGTGGAACTTCAGAAATTTAGGCTGATCGCCGTTGCTCGGGCTCTGCCTCTTTCGGCTCTGAATGGCCTCGCAGGATGACCTTCACTTCCCGCCAGATGCTGAGGGAGTAATTGTCGTCTTCAATGTGGGCCATGGTCGTACCCTTCACCGCAGCCTGCAAAGCAGCATCCAGTCCGTATTCCTGGATTAAGTAGGTTGCGATTTCCTTGGGGTCATCCATTCGGCGATGTTGTCAAATCTGTCGTCTGCTTTAACCAGAGGGCCACTTAATAACAAGTGGTGTGAACCATA
>JAYNIR010000047.1:0-4928 GCA_038109305.1 Rhodospirillaceae bacterium | reverse complement strand
CCGCCGGCGCGGCGACGGCAATCGTCGGCTCGCCGACCCCGCCCCAGAACCCGCCCGACGGCATCACCGTGGTTTCGACCTTGGGCATGTCCTTGATCCGCATGACTTCGTAACGGTCGAAGTTTTGTTGTTCGACGCGGCCCGCCTTGACCGTGCATTCGCCCATGAGCATGGCCGACAGCCCGTAGACGAAGGAGCCTTCGACCTGGGCTTCGATTTGCTGTGGGTTGACCGCATGGCCCGTGTCCGTCGCCGCGACGATGCGGTGGATCTTGACCATGCCGCCATCGGACACCGACACCTCGGCGCAGGCGGCGACGTAGCTCGCAAATGCCTTGCAGTGGGCGAGCCCGCGGAACACGCCCTTGGGCGCAGGCGTGCCCCAACCGGCTTTTTCGGCAACCGCCTTCAACACCGCCTGGTTCTTCGGATACTTCGCCATGTATTTGAGCCGGAAGGCGAGCGGGTCCTGCCCGGCCGCCTTCGCCAGTTCATCCATGAAACTTTCCAGATAGATGACATTGTGGTTGGCGTTGACGCCCCGCCAGAAACCCGGCCGCAGGTGCGGATTGCGCATGGCGTGATCGACCAGCAGATTCGGGAAGTCATAGCTGATCGCGTGATCGCCCTTGGGCAACAGGCACTGGAAGGTGACGATGTCCATCCCGTTCTTGAGCCGGCCCGGCATGATCCCGGCCAAAATCGACTGGCCGGAAATGCGCACGTGCAGGCCGGTGATGTCGCCGTTTTCGTCAAGCCCGGCGCTGAGCCGGCATTGCGTCACCGGGTGATAGGCGCCGTGGGTCATGTCTTCTTCGCGCGACCACAATAGCTTCACCGGCGTGCCCGGCATGGCCTTGGCGATTTCGACCGCCTGGGTGGCGTAGTCGTGGATCGGCCCCGCCCCCCGGCGGCCGAACCCGCCGCCCAGGTGCATGCGGTGGATCGTGCAGAACGAGGGATCCAGCCCGGCGGCCTTGGCGACGACCTGAAGCGCGCTTTCCGCCGATTGGGTCGGACACCACACCTCGCATTTTTCGGGCGTCCATACGGCCGTCGCGTTCATGGGTTCCATCGTCGCGTGGTGCTGGAACGGATAGGAATAAGTCGCTTCGATCCGTTTCGGCGACTTGGCGATGGCGGCCTTGGCGTCGCCGACCTTGTTGCCGACAAAGGCATCCTTGGCGTCGAGCCCTTCGCGGACCATGGCCGCGATGTCGGCGCTGTCGATCTTGGCGTGCGGGCCGTCATCCCACTGAATGTCGACCGCATCGAGCGCGGTCTTCGCCTGCCACCAGGTATCGGCGACGACAGCGACGGCGTTACCGCCGACGGCGAGGACCTTCTTCACGCCCGACATGGACTGCGCCTTCGACGCGTCGAAGGATTTAAGTTTCGCGCCGAACAGCGGATACTGCCGGATCGCCGCGTTGACCATGCCCGGCAGTTTGACGTCGATGCCGAAAACCTGTTTGCCGGTCAATTTGTCCGCCGTGTCCAGCCGTTTCATCGGTTTGCCGGCGATGGTCCAATCCTTCGGATCCTTCAGTTTGACTTTTTCCGGCACCGGCAGTTTGGCGGCGGCGGCGGCGACCTTGCCGAACGTCGTCGTCTTGCCCGAGGGACCGTGGGTGATGACGCCCTTGGCCGCCCGGCATTCCGACGCGTTGACGCCCCAGCCCTTGGCGGCGGCGGCGATCAGCATGTCGCGGGCAGCCGCACCCCCTTCGCGGACGTAATCGTGCGACGTGCGGATGCCGCGGCTGCCGGTCGTCTGGAAGCTTTTCCAAACGCCGAACCGTTTCAGGTTTGCCGTCGGCGACACATATTCCGTTGTCACGCGGGACCAGTCGCATTCCAGTTCCTCGGCAACCAATTGCGCCAGACCGGTCAGCGTGCCCTGCCCCATTTCAGACCGGGCGATGCGGATCACCACCTGTTCGTCAGGACGGACCATCACCCAGGCGGACAGTTCATCCGTATGGCCGGCGCCGGCAAGCGCGGCTCCGCCGCCGCCGCCGAGCGGCACGCGGAAACCCAGGACCAAACCAGCGGCGCCCGCCCCTGCAAGGAAGCCGCGCCGGGAAACGTTATCCATTTTCGTCATTGCCGAGCCCTCCCCATCACGCCTTGCGGCCCGCGGCCTGGTGGATACCGGCCCGGACGCGCTGATAGGTGCCGCAACGGCAGATGTTGGAAATTTCCGCGTCGATGTCCGCATCCGTCGGCTTGGGATTTTTCGCGAGCAACGCCGCCGCCGCCATGATCATCCCCGTCTGGCAATAGCCGCACTGCGGCACATCCAGATCGAGCCACGCTTTCTGCACCGGGTGGCTGCCGTCTTCAGATAGGCCCTCGATGGTGACAACGCGGTCCGTCGATTTGACCGCGCTGAGCGGCAGGACGCAGGACCGTTGCGCTTCGCCGTTGATGTGAACGGTGCAGGCGCCGCAGGCGGCGACGCCGCAGCCGTATTTCGTGCCCGTGAGTTCCAGATGTTCGCGCAACACCCACAACAGTGGAGTCGCGCCGTCGGCATTGACCTCGACGATCTTACCGTTGACGTTGATTTTGGCCATTTATCCGGCCTCCTCTCCCAAATTACACATATCGGAATCATCATCGCGAAAACGCCCGGGAGTCGAGAGGGTTTGTAATCCCACAACCGGACAAAACGGGACTCCGCAGGCGCAAGGCGGGCCACGACAAGATTTTTTAAGGACCGGCCCCGCGGGCTCCTTTATCATTCGCGCTCCGTCAACCACGCCCGGGCACGTCCGGGATAAGAACGTAAGAGACCAAGCGTTTTGTTCGCGACTTTCGCCGACCGAACCCTATCCACCCTGACCGGCCGCCCGGGACCGGCGTGGATGATCGCCTTGATCATGGCGTCTCTCGTGCTGATCCGGGCCGGCCTGTTTCCCGGCACCGGCGGCGACGACGGCGAACAGCTTATCTTTTCCCAGTATTTCGACTGGGGCTATCAGGTCCGTAATCCGCCGCTTTACACTTGGTTGGTGATCGCGGTTTCGAATGTCACGGGTGCAAACTTGTGGGCCGTCAACATCGTCAAATTCATCCTTTTGGCGGCAGTGTATCTGTGTTTGTGGCGGGCCTGCCTGCGCATATTCCAATCCACCGAAGTAGCCGCAATGGCGGCGCTGTCACCGGTTCTGTTTTATTACGTCGCGTGGGAGACAGTCACCGGGTTCAGCCACTCGGTGTTGGCCGCCGCCATCTACGCCGGCCTGTTCCTGGTTCTGGTCCACCTTCGGGACGGCGGCGGCCATATCACCGACTACGTGTGGTTCGGCGCGTTGATCGGCTTGGGCGCGATTTCGAAATACGCATTTTGGATTTTTGCCGCCGCGCTGATCGCCGCCGCGCTGATGGACCGCGATCTCCGCGCGCGCCTTCTGTCGCCAAAAATCGTCTTAAGCCTGGCCGTCGCGTGCGCCATCGCGTTCCCCCATTACCAGTGGCTCTGGGCACGGGCCGGCGCGCTCGGCGCGCAGGCCGGGACCACCGCTGCCGCCGGAGGGCTAAATGCCGCCGGGGCTTGGAACGCCCTGAAAGCGGCCCTTGGTTTCCTGAGCCCGTTTTGGATCATCGCGCTTGCGCTGTTTCCGGCGGCGGTTATCGGCATGTTCCGGCGCGGGGCGTCGGGCGCCGCCGCCGATCCGATGGCGCGGGTCATCGCGTGGCAATTGGGCTTGGTTTTGGCCGGCACGTTGCTGGGCGCCCTCATGCTGCCGGAATTCAAGGTCCGCACGCACTATATGTTCGCGCTGATCCTGTTTCCCCTGTGGTTCTGGCTGCGTGCCGAAGCCATGGGCATCAGCCGAAGGCGCATGGCGCTTTTTTCGATGGCAATCGCGGTGGCGCTGTTCGCGGGACCCGTCGGCATGTTGGCCAAGTACCTGTTCGAGCCGATCGTCTGCAACAGATGCCAGCATCACCTGCCCTACGCCGATCTGGCTGCCCGGTTGCGGGCGGAAGGATTTACCGGCGGCACGGTCATTGCCGTCTCCCATCCGGACCCGTTGCCGGGGAATCTGCGGGCCGTTCTGCCGGAAGCCCGCGTCATCAGCGTCAAGCATCCGGACATCATTCCCCCCATGCGAAACGGCGCTGGGCAGTGCCTGTCGATCTGGTCGGCGGACGTGGACTACCAGCGACGAGGTGACGGCATCGCACTGGCGAACGCCAAACTGAATGCGGCTATCCCGCCGAAGACGCCGAGCAAACTAATCAGCCTGCCGCTCGTTTCGCCGCTTCCGGGCGGCACGGACCGCATCGCGACGTTCGGGATGATTTTGTTGCCGGCTTCCGGCGATTGCCGCTGAGACCAATGACAGATCACCCCCCGCGGGCGATCTGTTTCAATCGTTGAAGATTTTTTTCGATGACGATGACGCGTTTTTGATGCCCGGCCTGGCGATAGATTTCCGACGCGCCGGAAAAATACTTCTGCGCGTCGGTGAAAAGCTCCGGCGACGGTTGCCGTTTGGCGAGCGCGAAACAGGCCGCGCCTAGGTTGTTCGCCGCCTGCGCCCAAAGCATGGGCACAAGTTCGCGTTTGCGGACCTCAAGCGCATCTTTAAATGTCTGCACCGCCTTTTCCGCCAATTCCGGCCCCTGGGCGCGTTCCGCCAACGCCAGAAGCACGGTGCCGTAACCGTTCTTGGCTTCGGCCCAGCGGCCCGGGTTCATTTCAACGTTGAATGCGGATAACGCATCATCGAACGCCTTTGCCGCCTCTTTCAGCCGGGCCGGCGTGGTTTCCTTGTTGCCGATGCGGTAGAGCACCATGGCCATGGAGATCAACGCCAGCGCCCATTCGTTCGGATATTGTTCTTTGCCAAGGGCGTCGGCGACCTCGCGGTACCCGGCGGCGGCGGCGGCGAGCGCGTCCATGTCGGCGTCCT
>JAYNIR010000046.1:0-5286 GCA_038109305.1 Rhodospirillaceae bacterium | reverse complement strand
GTACATCGTAGCCATCGTAGAACCTCAAAAGGCTCTTAGCTACTTCAGCCCCAAATTTATTTTTCTTATTCCTTTGAAAATTTTCGGAAACGCCCGGTTGAGATGCATGATCGGCGTGCTGATGATCGAAACGCGCGGCTGGCGCGCGGGGTCACCGAAGGTCGCGGACATCGACCTTCTTCGCCGCGAAAGCGTTCAAGATAGCGCGGACAGCCGCGATGGCGGGGATGTCTTCCCGGTCCTCTTGCCAGACCGTGATGATCGGGCGGATCAGGGCAGGCGCCAGCGGCACGATTTGAAACAGGCGGCGGCGTTCGTCCTCGACCACCGCCATTTCCGAAATCAGCGACCAGTCGAACCCGGCGCGAACGAAGGTTTTCTGCGCCTAGGCGCTGCCGATTTCGTTTATTTTGAATCGGAAAATCTCGGGGCCGGGGCCGGTGGTTAAAGCGCCATCGCCCCGGTTACCGTGGTGACCACGCCCGAACACAACAACAGAATCAGCACGGCGCGGTTAAAAACGCCTTCGCCCACGCGGTCGAACGTCCATCGGCCGATCCAGGTGCCGATAAGGGTCCCGGGTGTGGCGATCAACACCAGTCGGCTCAGGTCCGCGGTCAGGTATCCGTTCCATCCCATGGACGCCGTGGCGAACACCTGGATCATCATGTTGAAGCCGCCGAACACGCCGCGCTTTTGATCTTTCGACCAGCCCTGCAGGTTTGCCCAGATCGTCACCGGCGGGCCGGACAGCCCGGCAAACCCGCCCAGCACCCCCCCCAAGACCCCGACGACGCCGTCGGCCAGCCACCCGCCCCATTGCACGACCGGTTGCGCCCGGGCAAGGTTGACCGCCGCATAGACGGCCAGAAACACCCCGAAGATCACCTTGAACCCGGCCGCCGTGACGAACGTCAGGATCAGCGTGCCGACCGGCACCCCCAGCGCGCCGCCGGCGATGAACGGCCCGGCGCGCTGCCAATCGATCAGCCGCCAAATGCTTTTCAGTGTGGTCAGGTGGCTCAGCAGCGACGTGACGACAACTAGGGGTGCGGCCAAAACCGGGGGGGCCGCCGTCAGCCAAAACGGCAGCGCCGTCAGACCGCCGCCGAACCCGGTCAGGCCTACAACAAAACCGCCGGCAAGCGCGCCGGCGAGGATCAGGAGCTCGGGTGTTCCCATGGCGGCGACTGTAGAGGACAAGCACCGCCGTTCCTATGATTATTCGGGTCATTTTTCAGGCGATTATTCGGGCCGCGCGAAGGCCCCGCCTTGTGACGAATGCGCCTGCCTGCTATAGCCTTCGGATCATGCTGATCGCCCAGATTTCCGATACCCACCTCGACCCCAAAAGCGAACACCATGCCGCCCGCATCCGCGATCTGGAGCGCACGGTGGCGGCGATTAACGCGCTTGATCCCCTGCCCGACGCGGTGATCCACACGGGCGACATGGCGCACAACGGCACGCCGGAAAAATATGCGCTGGCCCACGGCATCCTCGCGGGGCTGAAGGCGCCGCTGCATGTCGTTCGCGGCAACCGGGATCAACCCGACCTTCTTTACGACGCATTCCCATCGGGACGTCGCATCGCCGACGGTTCGGGCTTTCTGTTTTACAGCGTCGATGATTATCCCGTCCGCGTGCTGGTCGTCGACACCACCAACACGCAATCGAACATGGGTGATTTCTGCGCTGGACGGTTGGATGTTTTAAGGTCCGCGTTGGCCGAACAATCGGACAAGCCGACGGTGCTGGCCATGCATCACCCACCCTTCGAGGTGATGACATCGAAATACGTCCGACAGTTCGACGACTGGGACGCGGTCGCCCGGTTGTCGGGCGCGATCAAGGACCATGCGCAGGTTATCCGGATTTTGTGCGGCCACGCGCACCGGGACGCGGGCGGTGTGATCGCCGGGGTGGCGGCATCAAGCATTCCATCCGTCGCCATTGACCTGCGCTTGGGCGATTTCGCGCCGGAGATGGAAGAAAGCCCCCTGTTTCAGCTTCACCGGTTTGACGATGCGGGCGCGGTCGCCACGGAAATTCGGGCCGCCTGACGGGCGCCGGGTATTTCTACGCTTGAAGTGATTTCCATCATACACGGCGCACCCCGCAAGCGCCCATTCAACCGGCAAGGGCTCGCCCTGTTCCGGCCCCGTTACGCCGGCCCCGATCAGGCCCCGTTACAACGCCGCAACCACGAGAATCAACCAGCACCGATTAAGAGGAAACCATTTCATGTCCAGGTCACTCCCTCTGGGAATTACCGCCGTCGTTTTCGCCTTCGCTTTCATCGCCGCGCCGTTGCAGTTCGCGGCGGACGACGTCGCGTTATAGACGGCCGACGCGGCTTGCAGGGTTTCGGCCTCCCGCGCGCGGTCATTGGCGACGGCGCCCAGCAGGTCAGCCGCCCGGCGGGAGGCATCCGTGATCGCCGGCTGCGGGCCCAGGGCATCGGCGGTTTCAGCGCCCAGCCCCCGGACATAGGCGTCGAGCACCGAGAGCGCGTCTTCCCGGCGGACGGCGCGGGCGACGTCCAGCGCCACGATGTTGCTGGTGCCTTCCCAGATGGATCCCAGGTGCGCATCGCGGAGCACCCGAGCGTCGGACCACTCCTCGATATAACCGCAGCCGCCCCAGACCTCCATAGCGTCGCCGGCGACCTTGCGGGCGTCTGGGCAGGTGCGGAACTTGACCAGCGGCGTCATGATGCGGAGCACTTTGGCCCTGGCCGCGTCGCCACCATCGGCGGCGGCGAGCACGCGGGCGGTGTGAAACACTATGGACCGGCCCTGTTCCGCCGTTGTCAGGATCTTGGCGATCTGCCGCTTCATTAAGGGAAGATCGATTAGGCGCCGGCCGAAGGACTCGCGGTTCCGGGCGATGAAGATCGCTTCGTTGACCGACCGGCGCATCATGCCGGCCGACCGCACGCCGTTGGCGAGCCGTGACATGTTGATCATGTCGGTCATCTGTTTGAACCCCTGCCCGTGGTCGCCGATCAGGTATGCCGTGGCGCCCTCAAGCGTGATTTCGCCGGATGCCATGGACCGGCTGCCGAGCTTGTCCTCAAGCCGGAGGATCCGGTAGGCGTTGCGGGAGCCGTCGGGCAGGGTGCGCGGCAGCAGGTAGGGGACAGTCCCTTGGTCCCGCCATCGCCGCCGTCGGGGGCGGGCCAGAACCATGGCGAGCGCCGCGTCGGGGTTGGAACAAAACCACTTGTCGCCGTATAGCCGCCAATCGCCGCCTGCCAACCGCGCCGTGGTGCCGATAGCGCCGACGTCGGACCCTGCCGCCTGTTCGGTCATGAACATGGCGCCCTGGAATAGCGCGTTCAGGTCCTGCCTGGTCAATTGATCGAAGTAGCGCTTGATCAAGTCGTCCGAACCGAATTAGACGAGCGTGCGGGTCAGCGCGTCAGTCATGGACAAGGGACAGCAGAGGCCGAACTCCGCCTGCACGAACAAATAAACCAGCGCGTGTGTGACCAAGGGCGGCAACTTTGCATCGGCGCCGAAAACGCCCGCCCGGTGCGACATGGCGGCAAGCCCAAAGTCGCCGAAGGCGACGCGCTCCATTTCCTAATAGGCCGGGTGCTTGACGATGCGCTCCGTCGGGCGGCCGTCTCGGGCGCGGACGTGCAGAACCGGCGGGTTTTTGTCCGCCGTCAGCGCCAACACCTCAAGCCGCCCATCGGCCAGGCCGCCCATTTCCGCCATGCGCGGCAAAACCATGTTCAGTGCGTCGAACGACAGGTAAACCCGGAGAAGTTGGCCGATGGCCGGATCGACGGTAAACGCGTTCATACCGGCGCTGTCGGGGATATTCTGATAGGTCGCTTGGTTCATGTCCGTGTTCCCGTTCCCGGTTGCGCCCGGCGGCGGCCCACAAGAGAAGAGCAATAGAGGGATAGAAGATGAGTGCAAAAGAAAAGGCGCGCCCGATGACTGGCGCGCCCTTCTGATAATTAAGCCCTGAAACCTGGGCGAGCTCAGCCCGCCGACTGACTTACGGCTTTTTCGGCGTCTCGTAGGGGACTTCCTTGTGCCAGGGCTCCCACTCGGTCTTGTAACCGACGAAACCTTTTTCGTTGGGCGCCATCTGCTTCGTCGTCACGTAAGCGGCATGGCCGTCGGGCACTTTTGGGCGTTCTTTCGGTGCGTCGCTCATGATCCGGTTTCCTTCCTGCGGTTCGTCGCGATTGTTGAGACAAAATTACCTTGGTTTCAGAAAAAAAATACAGCCGCCAATCCTTCGCATGTCCCTACACCGGGATCAGCAGAGACTTGTCGATGTTGGGCGTCCGGCCGACCGGGCCGCCGGCCTCAATTTCGGCGGGCGAGGCATCGCGGACCTTAAGAACTTCCAGCTTGAAAATGACCTCGCGGCCGCAGAGCGGATGATTGCCGTCGATCGTCACGGTCGCGTCGTCGACCCGCGTAACGATAAAACTCAGCGTGTCGCCTTTTTCGTTTTCTGCGTAAACGGTCGCGCCAACTTCCCGGTAGTCCTCCGGCACGTTTTCGATGCGGTCGGTAAACACCAATCCCTCGTCACGTTGGCCGAACACATCGTTGCCGTTGAACGACACGTCGATAACATCGCCGGGGGCCTTGCCTTCGAGCTGATCGGTGACGGACGGCATCAAAACGTCGTTGGCGCCGTGGACGTAGCCGATGGGGTATTCGACGGCGATCAAAACCTCGTCGGTTTTTCGGTCGATCACGCGGTAAGAAAGCTCGACATACTTGTTGGCTTGGATCGTGTTGCTCATACCCGGTCCGATCAGAAGATGGAGGCGCCGAAAATTTTCACCTCGCCGTCCTCGTGCCCCAGCACCAACCGGCCAAGCCATTCGCCTTCCCGCTTTTTGCTGCGCACCCGGTACAGCACGGTCACGTGCTCGCCCCGCCGGATGGTGCCGATGAATTCGACGGATTCCGACAGGTTCCGCGTCAGTTCCGAATTGGCGAACTGTTTACCGACCTCGATCTCGTTCAGGCCCATGACCAGCGAGGACGAGAAATAGCGGGTGAATTCGCCGTACTTACCGTCGTTGGAGGCCTTTATTAGGTGGCTCCACAGCGGATTGGCGATCTCGAGAAGTTCGTCGTCGGTTTTCTCGATGATGTTCATTGATTCTCTCTGCTGTGGCCTCACGCACATCGGCACGCCAAAGGCCGCACCGCCGGACAGGGGATGCCTCCTGTCCGGTTATTCGGCGTTAAGCTACGTCTTTACCGACGAGGTGATAGACGGGCGCTTTCTGGAAGGTGTATT
>JAYNIR010000045.1:0-7262 GCA_038109305.1 Rhodospirillaceae bacterium | reverse complement strand
TCCCGGGGGTTTTTTTGTATTCGCGCGCCAGGCGGCCCGTAAAATCCCGGCGTTGCCGAACAAGCCGCTGGAAAGTCCGGGCAGCCTCTGGCATATCTGTTTTACTAGCTGGGCTCCCCTGGGTTCGTGAAAACGAAAAAAACAATCTTCGAAAGGGGACTTTATGGGAAGCAAACATCTTACTCTTGCTCATTTTCTTTACGAGGACGCCAAGAACGAGCCGAAAGCGACCGGCGAGCTCGCATCACTGATCAACGATATCGCAGCCGCCTGCAAGGCAATCTCAAATCTGGTCAATCACGGCGATCTGGCAGGTGACCTGGGCGGCGCCGTCGGCCAAAACGTGCAGGACGAAACCCAGAAAGAATTGGACGTTTTGGCGAACGAGACATTTCTCGTTTGGACCAGGCGCGGAGGGCAGTTGACGGCTCTGGCATCGGAAGAGATGGAAGAACCCTATATCATTCCCGAAAGTGAACCTCGCGGGAAATACCTGCTGGTATTCGATCCGCTCGACGGCTCGTCGAACATCGAAATCAACGGTCCCGTCGGAACGATTTTTTCCCTTCTCCGGTCTCCCGATCCGAGCCGCCTCGCACGGGCGGAGGATTTTCTGCAGCCTGGGTCCGCCCAAATCGCCGCCGGTTATGTCCTTTATTCCGCCAGCACGACATTGGTTTTGACGCTGGAGAATAAAGGCGTAAGCAGATTTACCCTTGATCCCGGCGTCGGCGAGTTCGTGCTTGTGGAACGAGATATAAAAATCCCGCCGCAGGCGAAAGAGTTCGCCATCAACGCGTCGAACAGCCGTTTTTGGGAAGCGCCGGTCACGCGCTATATTTCCGAATGTCTCTCCGGCAAGACCGGTCCACGCGGCAAAGATTTCAATATGCGCTGGGTCGCCGCCATGGTCGCAGACGTTCACCGGTGCATCAGCCGCGGCGGCGTGTTCATGTATCCGATCGACGAAAAATGCCGCGACAAAGGCGGCCGCTTAAGATTGCTGTATGAAGCGAGCCCAATGTCAATGATCATCGAACACGCGGGCGGACGGGCTTCAACCGGACTTAAGCGGATATTGGACGTGAAGCCTGAAAACATCCATCAACGAATTCCTGTGATGATGGGTTCAAAGGAAGAAGTCGAAGTCCTTGAACGCTACCACCAGGATGCGCGTTGAGACGGTCGGCTTAAAATTCGTCTTTCACCCGATTAATCAACTGGTGCAGGCCGGTCGACGGTTCTTGATGGCCGTGTCCGCCATGTACGGCGGTGTAATATTCGAGCATACGGTGGAATTCTTCGGTCATGCGGCCGTCGGTCACCGATTCCGGGTCGACATGGTGGGCGACAAACGCCGAAAAATTCGCCGCCGCGTGCCGTAGGCCTGATGCAATGATGTCCGGCCGGATGCCGTTTTCAAGACGGGTATTCGCGACATTGATGATCTGATTCGCGATTTGGACACTCAAAGTGCGATCGTCTTCATCGATTGGAGTAGGGGTTTCTTCTGCCATTTGAGGGCCTTTCGGGTTCGGTCGTGGTGCTATAGCACACCCGCACCGATAGGTGTAAATTGTTCGGCGGAGGATCGCCAGTGTGTGAAAATCGACATAAAGCCGAGCATCTACGCCAATTGATCCGCGAAATTAAAGCCTGGATCGGGCGTTGGCAGGGTAAGGGGGGCGCCTTTCAGGCCCAGGCGGAATAATTTCCGCAATCCGCTCTTGTGCCCCCCCCCGCAAATCGTGTTCGATCGCGAGGCCGAAATGGCCCCTTTTCACATTTGTTCCCTGGTCCGTGTGCTTGATATTGCCAAAGCAAATGCATCGGCGGTACCTTTCCGGGAACAAGAACGACGACCGCCTGGGTTTAAGGAAACATAGAGAATGAACTCGGTTACCGGCAGTTATCGGCTGATTACGAGACCAGATTACGACGGCGTCGTTTGCGGCGCATTGTTTAAGGAACAGGACATTATCGACACAGTCCTGTTCGCCCACCCCAGAAAGCTTCAGCATGGCGAACGGGCGGTATCGGAAAACGAGATCACAGCCAATTTGCCCTATGTCGACGGCGTCCATCTTTGTTTCGACCTTCATATCAGTAAAACCGAACGCTCCGGACCGATGGAAAACCATATCATCGATCCTAAGGCGCCATCAGCGGCGCGGGTCGTCTACGACCATTACGGCGGCGGCGGACACGCAGCCGTCGGCACTTGCCAGGTCGACCCGGACAACGCGGAAAAAGTCTGCAAGGAAATCATCGAAAAGGTGAGGGGCGCCTAGAGGGCGTCGCTGTTCGATGACCGCGCCTTTCACGATTGACCGCGTCGATCATTTTGTCCTGACGGTGAAGGACATCGACAAGACCTGTGAGTTTTATGTGAGCGGGCTCGGCATGACCCGTCAGGACTTCAAGTCTGAAAGCGGCACGATCCGCACCGCCCTCAAGTTCGGTCGGCACAAAATCAATCTGCATCCTTACCCGAGCCCGATTGAGCCGAAGGGCGCCAATTCGGTAACCGGCTCAGGCGACTTTTGCCTTATCACCGAAGCGCCGATCGATACGGTCAAGGCGCACCTTGAAAGCCTTGGCGTCGAGATCGAAATTGATACGTCCATCCGCCAAGGCGCGATGGGGCCTATCCGGTCTATCTACTTCCGGGACCCGGACAAAAACCTGGTGGAAGTTTCGAATTACGTTGCCGATTAGCCCGTTGGGCTAGGCCCGAAGCGCTTTTTCCAAATCACGGATCAGATCGTCCGCGGTTTCGAGGCCGACGGAAAGCCGGATGACGTCCGGTCCCGCGCCGGCGGCGATTTTCTGTTCTTCGGACAGTTGACGGTGGGTCGTCGACGCCGGATGGATCACCAATGATCGGGTATCGCCGACATTGGCAAGGTGGGAGAACAACTCCACCGTTTCGACAAATTTGATGCCGGCCTCGTACCCGCCTTTAAGGCCTAAGGTGAACACGGACCCGGCACCCTTCGGCAGGTACTTTTGCGCCAAGGCCTGAAACGGGCTGGATTTAAGGCCGGCATAGGAGACCCAGGCGACGGCGGGATGGCTTTCGAGGAACGCCGCAACCTTCTGCGCATTGGCGCAGTGGCGCTCCATCCGGAGCGGCAGGGTTTCGATACCTGTGATGGTCATGAAGGCGTTCATCGGCGCCATGGCTGGGCCGAAATCACGAAGCGCCACCGCGCGCGCCTTCATGGTGAACCCGAAATCGCCGAACGTCTCGTAGAATGTCAGGCCGTGGTAGGCCGGGTCTGGCATCGTCATGCCGGGGAACTTGTCGTTCTGCGCCCAATCGAATTTTCCGGATTCAATGATCGCGCCGCCCATGGAATTGCCGTGCCCTGCCAGGAACTTCGTCGTCGAATGGATGACGATATCTGCACCCCAGGAAATGGGCTGCAGGAGATAGGGCGTTGCCAGCGTGTTGTCGACAATCATCGGTATCCCCGCCGCGTGCGCGATTTCGGCGAAGGCCTCCACATCGACCACGAGCCCGCCTGGATTGGCGAGAGGCTCCAGAAAAATACATTTCGCGTCGGGGTTGTCGGCAAGGGCGTTCTTAAAATTCTCCGGATCGCGCGGGTCGACGAAATGGCACGTCCAACCCAGACGTTTAAAGCTATGGCCGAACTGGGTGATCGAGCCGCCGTAAAGGTTCTTGGAGGCAATGAAGCTGTCACCGGGCTCCAACAGAGTGAAAAAGGCAAGGAACTGCGCAGCGTGCCCGGATGCGGCACAGACCGCGGCTCGGCCGCCTTCCAAATTAGCCAGGCGTTCTTCCAGCACCGCGACCGTCGGATTGGTCAGGCGTGAATAGATGAACCCAAATGTCTGGAGGTTGAACAAGTCCGCGGCGTGTTCCGCATCTTCAAAAACATAGGATGTATTTTGAAAGATCGGTGTGACCCGGGCGCCGGTTTCTGTATCCGGCCGGGCGCCCGCATGGATCGCCCGTGTTTCAAACCCGAACGTAGGAGGCCCCGAAGACTTGTCCGATTTGTTTGTACGGTCGGTCATGGGGTCACCGTTTCCGCCTTTTCGCCGAAATGATACCGGAGTCGACGCCGTACCAGCTTAGCTCGCCGAACAGCCTGCCATATTCAATCTTGGGACAGCGGTCCATGACGACTTTCAGGCCCGCCTTTTCCGCACGCAGGGCCGCTGCGTCGTTGCGGACCCCCAATTGCATCCAGATCACCGTTATCCGTTTCGCGTCTTTCAAATCGATCGCCTGATCAACAATGCCGCCGGCGTCTTTCGACGCGCGAAAAACATCGACCATTTCAAACGGGCCCGGTGCCTCGGCAAGAGAGGCGTAAACTTTCTGATCCCATATTTCTTTCCCCGCGTGCCCGGGATTGATGGGGATCACCCGGTATCCCTTGCCCAAAAGGTACTTCATGGCGAAGTTCGACGGTCTGACCCAATTCGGCGATGCGCCGACCATGGCGATCGTCCGCACGTCGGCGAGAACGCCGCGAAGGAGTTTGTCGTCATATTGAAGCGGCGACATTTCGCCGCTCTGATCAGGCCGGGCGGTCATTGATCGTCGTCTCGGTCCTGCCAATCGGGCATGGGTTTTTTCTCAAGAAACGCGCGGACGCCGTCCTGGGCATCCTGGTGAAGCATGTTCTGGGTAATGGTCTCCGTCGCCAGTTCGTATGCTTTCTCCAGGCCTTCTTCAATCTGCGCATAGAACAGCTTTTTGCCCGCCGCCATTGCAAAGGGCGATTTGCTTTTGATCGACTGGGCCATGTCGTCGACCGCCCGGTCGAGGAGTTCACTTGGCACGACGCGGTTGACCAATCCGTACTGCCGGGCGGTCTCCGCATTGATGAAATCGCCCGTATACAGCAATTCGAGCGCCTGCTTGCGGGGCAGGTTCCTGGTCACGGCGACCATGGGGGTGGCGCAGAACAAACCCAAGTTGATCCCCGACGTGGCGAACCGGACGTCCGATGCAGCCACCGCTAGGTCGCACTGCGCGACCAGTTGGCAGCCGGCGGCCGTCGCAATTCCCTGGACCCGGGCGATCACCGGTTGTGGCATCCGGGTCAGGCTGACCATCATTGTGGAGCATTGTTTGAACAGCGCCTCGACCGGTTCGCGGCTTTTTAACGACCGCATTCCCTCAAGGTCATGCCCGGCGCAGAAAGCACGGCCGTTCGCCGCAATCACCACGACCCGGATAGACCGGTCCTCGGCAATAGCGTCCAGTTGCGTCTGGATATCCGCCATCAATTCCGACGAAAGGGCGTTGTACTTCCAGGGTCGGTTCAAGGTCAGGGTCACCACCCCGTCGGCGTCGGAACGCAGCAGAGCCGCCTCGCTCCCGCCGGCCGGGCCGGATAGCGTTTTCGATTGTTGGGTCATCAGGATTTCCTCCGCGCCTTTACGGGCCTTTTGTCCGTTTTAGGCTCCGTCCGGGGCCATTAGCAAGGTCGCCAAGGTGAATACGCCTTTAAATTCATCGCACAAATTGACGTTTACGTAAACGTCAAGTGCCGTCGATCTCTCTCACGGCACCGCCATTTTCCCGAACCAGACGCTCTGACGCCGCCATACCCGCGAAACCGCTGATCTCCGCTGACCAGTTAGTATCCTGGAAAACGAGATTCCGTTCGCCCACGAGGTCGGCATGCGGGTGACGGAAATGGAGAAGGGGCGGGGAGTCCTCCGGATGCCGGTCAATTCGGGGATGCTGCGTCCCGGCGTAACCGTTTACGGACCGACCATGATGGCGCTGGCCGACGCCGCCATGTATGCGGCGCTGCTAAGCGAGATCGGGCCGGACAAACTTGCGGTGACGACCAGTTTCAACGCCAATTTCCTGCGCCGTCCGTCGCCCGCGGACTTGATGGTCGAAGCCACGATTTTGAAGCTGCGAAGGCGGTTTGCGATATTGGATGTGACGATGTTTTCCGATGGCCAGGAAGGCGCGATCGCGCACATGGCCGGGACCTATTCCATCCCGCCCAAGGACCAATAAGGTATCATAGTACCGTTATTCTAATTGACGGAAAACATTACGGTTTCCCGCTTGACTTGGGAAAATTAATGGGCATACTCCGCCGCTTCCGGGCCGGGTGCGGGGTTCAGCCGCGCAGCCAAACCCCAAAAAATTCAAGCACTAGGGAAAAGTCTATGAAAACCTATTCCGCCAAACCGACGGACGTCGAAAAGGGCTGGTTCGTGGTCGATGCCGACGGCGTGGTCCTTGGGCGCCTGGCGTCCGTGATCGCGCAGCGTCTTCGCGGCAAGCACAAGCCGATGTTCACCCCGCATATCGATTGCGGCGACAACATCATCGTCATCAATGCCGACAAAGTCCGGCTGACAGGCAACAAGCTGGCCGATAAGAAATACTATTGGCACACCGGCTATCCGGGCGGCATCAAGTCCCGTACTGCGGGCGGCATCCTGGGCGGCGGACATCCGGAACGGGTGGTCTACAAAGCCGTTGAACGGATGATCAGCCGTAATCCGCTGGGCCGTCAGCAAATGCGCAAGCTTCACGTTTACGCTGGCGCGGAACATCCGCACGAAGCGCAACAGCCGCAAGTTTTGGACGTCGCCGCCATGAACCCGAAGAACAAGAGGAGCGCCTAATCCATGGCCGAAGAATTGAAAACCCTCGAAGACCTCAAGGAACTCACCGGCGCTCCGGACTTGGTGGACGCCGCGCCGACGGAACCGAAAATCGATGAACACGGTCGATCCTACGCGACGGGCCGGCGGAAAGACGCCGTCGCCCGCGTCTGGATCAAACCGGGGCCGGGCAAGATCACGGTCAACGGCCGGGAGCTCGAAATCTATTTCGCGCGTCCGGTGCTGCGGATGATGATCAAGCAGCCGTTCGAAACGGTCGAACGCCTGGGCCAGTACGACGTCATGTGCACGGTCAAGGGCGGCGGACTGTCCGGTCAGGCCGGCGCCGTGCGCCACGGCATTTCCCGGGCGCTGACGCTTTACGAGCCGATGCTTCGCTCAAAACTGAAATCCGGTGGCTTCCTGACCCGCGACCCGCGAACGGTGGAACGTAAGAAATACGGCCGCCGCAAGGCCCGCCGCAGCTTCCAGTTCTCGAAGCGCTAAGACAATATCTAAAAAACATCAACAAAAACAAAGGGCTGCTTTCGGGCAGCCCTTTTTTTATGAAAACACGTAGGAAACACGCGGCTTTGAAAAGACAGAAAAAGAGTGTAGCTTACAGTTTAGCGTTTTTACACGTG
>JAYNIR010000044.1:0-8865 GCA_038109305.1 Rhodospirillaceae bacterium | reverse complement strand
ACGGCTCATAACCGTCTGGTTGCAGGTTCGAGTCCTGCCTGGCCCACCACTCACCTTTCTGCAAATCCGCCGCCAATCCTCGGGATGGGGACCGACAGCCGAGCAATCACTCACCCGCCCCACACGGTTTCGAGCAGCCCGAGCCAGTTTTCACCCATCACCTTGCGGATCCGGCTTTCGGACCAGCCGGCTTTTTCCATCCTGTCCCTTCGCAAAACCTAGATTCCTGCGGAATTGCTGGGCATTTGCAGGAGTCCTCGTTATCTCCAGCGCATGCTTACGATCCTTAAACTCATCTCCGCTCAAATCGCCTTGGTGTTCAGGTCCCGAATTGCGCTGCAGGTCGAGAACGCTTTACTTCGTCACCAAATTGACATTCTCCGGCGCGGCGCCCCGAAACGGGTTCTGATCGCGCGGATCGACCGCCGAATCTTCAAGCTGTTTTTGAAACTTTGGCGGCGATCGGGGGAATTCATCACGATCGTCCATCCGAGAACGGTTGTTCGTTGGCATCGGGAGGGGTTTCGCCTCTACTGGCGCTGGGAATCCCGCAACCGAAATGGCCGGCCAAGAATACCGAGCGAAATCAGAACGCTGGTTCGGCGGATCAGCGCAGACAATCCTTTGTGGGGCGCACCGCGCATTCATGGAGAACTTTTGAAGCTCGGTTTTGATATCAGCCAGGCCACGGTCTCGCGATACATGCCGAGGCGAGCACCCAATCCGAATCAAACCTGGAAGACGTTTCTTCGGAATCACTTGGACTGCACCGCCGCCGTTGATTTCCTGGTCGTTCCGACGCTGACGTTTCGTGTTCTCTACGTCCTGGTCATCCTCGGTCACGGACGGCGAGAGTTACTCCATCTTGCCGTTACCTCCAATCCGACCGCCGAATGGACCGCGCAACAGATGTCCGAGGCGTTTCCATGGGACGGCGTCCCGCGTTTCATCGTCCGAGACAACGATTGCACCTATGGCGAAACCTACTGCCGCCGACTGCGGGCGATGAACATCCGTGACTGCCCTACGGCGGTTCGATCGCCCTGGCAGAATGGGTTCGTTGAACGCGTGATCGGTTCGATACGGCGTGAGTGTCTGGATCACGTCATTGTCAGGAATGAACGGCACCTTCGCCGTGTCCTGAAATCATATGTGGCCTATTACAACCGATCGCGAACACATCTGTCGCTCAACAAAGACCCGCCGATACCAAGGCCAGTGCCAACAATCTCGTCCGGACGCGTCGTTAGCATCCCTCAAGTCGGCGGTCTGCATCACCGATACGATCGGATAGCCACATGACAACCAACAGGTTCCCTGGAATCAGGGTCTTGAGGAGGGACAAGTCCGCGATGCCGGATACCGGGCCCCGCCGGAGGAACGGCGAAAACATGGTGACGCCGACGAACCCGCCTTTGTCGGCGATGAAGCGCAGTTCCTCATCAGTCTCGTTGCGCGGATGGCCCTTGAGGCCCGCGGCAGACAGCGCGTGTAGGCAACCGGTTTTTTGGACGCGTTGATGACGTCCCTCGACGTATTCGCGCCGACATGGCTGAGGTCGCAGAGGATGCCGACACGGTTCATTTCGGCGACGACCTCGTGGCCGAAATCGGACAGGCCGCCGTCGGACGATTCATAACACCCGCTGCCGATTAGGTTTTGCGTGTTGTAGTCCATCTGCACGATACCGATGCCGCAGTCCTTGAAGACTTGGATGAATTCAAGCCGGTCTTCAAAGGCACTGGCGTTCTGAAAACCCAAGACGATCGCGGGTTTGCCGTCTTTCTTGGCCTGGCGGATGTCGCCCACGGTGCGGGCCTTGACGATTAAATCGCTGAATTCGTCGAACCATCGGTTCCAGCTGCCGATGTTGATCATTGTATCGCGAACCCCTTCCCAAACGGAACAGGTGCAGTTGGCGCCGGTCAGGCCACCCCTTCGCATATCGGCGAAAATGACGCCGTTCCAGTCGGAAATGATCAAGCCGTCGAAAATGATGGCGTCGTCGTGAAGTGAACTTTGAGACATGGATGCTCCTGAAACCCATCGTGCCGGGTTTTCGCATGATCGATTGACCGGAAGATTTCACATGCGCCCATCGGGGCTTGCACCCTTCAAGTTGGCGGCGGGCCCGGCTTGTCCGGCAAACCGCCGCCATGGTATCAAGTCGCTGGAAGGCAACCACGACGAAATCGTCCGCACAATTTATTTGTAAAACCGCGCGCCGAAGAGAAGCCGCATGCAGAAATTCTCCGTTTTCGCCCTGGCGCGGAATGCGCTGACCGGCCATCGGAATTGGCAGCGCCAATGGCGCAGCCCTGAACCTCAGGCTGACTATGACGTGGTGATCGTCGGCGGCGGTGGACACGGGCTCGCGACGGCTTATTACCTTGCAAAGGAACACGGCATCACCAACGTCGTGGTGCTTGAAAAAGGCTGGCTCGGCGGCGGCAACACGGGCCGCAACACGACCATCGTACGGTCCAACTACCTGTGGGACGAAAGTGCCCGGATTTACGAGCACGCCCTGAAATTGTGGGAAGGGCTGAGCCAGGACCTCAACTATAACGTCATGCTGTCCCAACGGGGCGTACTGAACCTGGCCCATAACCTGGGCGATGTCCGAGAGGGCCGACGGCGGGTTTACGCAAACCGGTTGAACGGCGTCGATGCGGAATGGCTTGATGCCGACGGCGTCAAGGCGTTCTGTCCGATCATCGATATTTCCCCGAACGCGCGATATCCGGTCATGGGCGCGACGCTGCAGCGCCGGGGCGGCGTCGCCCGCCACGACGCGGTCGCCTGGGGGTTCGCCCGCGCCGCCGACGCCCGGGGCGTCGACATCATTCAGCAATGCGAGGTCACGGGCATCCGCCGGGCCGGGGGCCGAGTCACCGGCGTCGAAACGACGCGGGGGTTCATCGGCGCCAAAAAGGTCGGCATCGTCGCCGCCGGGCACACGTCGGTGTTGGCGTCGATGGCGGACATTCGCCTGCCCATCGAAAGCCACCCCCTGCAGGCGCTGGTGTCCGAACCCATCAAGCCGGTGCATCCGTGCGTCGTCATGTCGAACGCCGTCCACGTTTATGTCAGTCAGTCGGACAAAGGCGAACTGGTGATCGGCGCCGGGATCGACGGATTCCTGGGCTATGGGCAGCGGGGCAGCTTCCACATCATCGAAAGCCAGATGGGCGCCCTGATCGAACTGTTCCCGATTTTCTCGCGCCTCCGGATGATGCGGAGCTGGGGCGGCATCGTCGATACCTGCCCCGACGCTTCGCCGATCATTTGCAAAACGCCGGTCGACGGGCTTTACATCAACGGCGGCTGGGGCACTGGCGGCTTCAAGGCGACACCAGGTTCGGGATGGTGTTTCGCCCACACCATCGCCCGGGACGACCCGCACCCGCTGAACGCGCCCTTCAACCTGGACCGCTTCGTGACCGGCGCGCTGGTCGACGAACACGGCGCCGCCGCCGTGGCGCATTGACGGCCGGGACCGGTAACAACCCATGCTGCTGATCGATTGCCCCCATTGCGGCCCGCGCCCGGAAATCGAATTCCGATACGGCGGCGAAGCGCACATCGCGCGGCCCGAAAACCCCGACGCGCTGAGCGACGCCGAATGGGCCGACTACCTGTTCATGCGCCGCAATACCAAGGGCGTTTTCGCCGAACGCTGGATGCATGCGGCGGGCTGCCGGCGGTGGTTCAACGCGCTGCGAGATACGGCCAGCTATAAAATCCTCGCGACCTACAAGGCGGGCGAACAACCGCCCGCGACGGCCGGGGCGGAGGACTGACCGGTGACGCAGCCCCTTCGCCGGCCCCAAGGGGGGCGTATCGACCGAGGAAAACACCTGTCCTTCGTTTTCAACGGCGAACGCATGGAGGGGTTCGCCGGCGACACCTTGGCGTCGGCCCTGATCGCCAACGGCCGGCATCTGGTCGCCCGAAGCTTCAAGTACCACCGGCCGCGCGGCATAATGGCCGCCGGCGTCGAAGAACCCAACGCCATGGTGCAGCTCGGCCGGGGCGCCGCGACGATCCCTAATTTAAAAGCCACGGAAATCCCATTGTTCGACGGGCTGGAGGCGGACAGCGTCAATTGCTGGCCTTCCGTCGACTTCGATATGAACGCCGTCATGGGCCTGATGTCCCGGTTTCTGCCCGCGGGCTTTTATTATAAAACCTTCATGGCGTCCTTGGGGCTCTGGCACCGGCTGTACGAACCGAGGATCCGCCGCGCCGCCGGGTGGGGCCGCGCGCCCGACGGTCCCGACCCGGATTGCTATGACCACAAACACGTCCATTGCGACGTTCTGGTCGTCGGCGGCGGGCCTGCCGGACTGGCCGCGGCGACAGCGGCGGCGAGCGGCGGCGCCCGGGTCATCCTGGCGGACGAACAGGACGAATTCGGTGGCAGCCTGTTAAGCCTGAACCGGACGGTCGACGGGCTTTCGGGCGGCGATTGGGTCGCCGGGCAGATCGCCGCCTTGGCGGGCCGCGTGGAAACACGCCTGCTGCCGAGGACATCGGTCACCGGGTATTATGACGGGAATTATCTGATCGCGGTCGAACGACGGGCGCCGACGGGCGACGGCAGCTCGACCCCTGGCAATCCCTGCATGCGGCTTTGGCACATCCGGACGAAGCAGGTCGTGCTCGCGACCGGTGCCCACGAACGCCCCCTGGCGTTCCCTAACAACGACCGGCCGGGCATCATGCTCGCCGGATCGGCCCAGACCTATGCCAACCGTTACGCGGCGCTACCGGGCACGCGGGCGGTCCTGTTCACCAACAACGACGGCGCCTACGAAGCGGCCTTTGACCTGCATGACGCGGGCGTGATGATCGCCGCGATCGTCGATGCCCGCCCGGCGGCCGACGCGGGGCCGGCCGAGGCGGCGGCGCGGCGCGGTATCGACATTCTGCCCGGGCACGCGGTCGCCGACACCAACGGCCGCAAACGCATTTCCGGCGTTGACGTCCGGCGCATGACCCCCGACAGCCGCGAACTTATGGGCCCCGCCAGGAAATTCACCTGCGACCTGCTGTTGATGTCGGGCGGCTGGTCGCCTGCGGTGCATCTGTTCAGTCACGCGGGCGGCAAGTTGAAGTTCGATGATGAACACGCGTGCTTTGTCCCCGGCGCCGTCGATGCCGGCATCCGGTCCATCGGCGCGGCCGCCGGGCGGTTCTCGCTCGCCGCCGCGCTTCAGGACGGCACCCGCGCGGGGGCGGAGGCGGCGCGGGCCGCTGGCTTTGACGGCGGGGGCGCTTCGCCCGTTCCGTCCTGCGAGGAGCCGGCGGCGGGCACCGTTGCCGCCCTGTGGCTGTTTCCCCCGGCCCCGGGCGCCGCGCCCGGCAAGAACGCCTTCGTCGATCTGCAGAACGACACGACGGCGGCGGATATTCTGCTGGCGGCGCGCGAGGGCTTTTCCTCGGTCGAGCACATGAAACGCTACACCTTGTCGGGCTTCGGCACCGACCAGGGTAAGACCGGTAACATCAACGCGCTTGCCATTCTGTCCAGCGCGGTCGGGCGGACCATCCCCCAAACCGGCACAACGACGTTCCGCCCGCCCTACACGCCCCTGCCCTTCGGTGTGATGGCGGGGCGCAACATCGGCCTGATGAACGACCCCGCCCGCACCACGCCCATGCACGATTGTCACACGGCGCATGGCGCCGTGTTCGAAGACGTGGGCCAGTGGAAGCGCCCCTGGTACTTCCCGCAAGCGGGCGAGACCATGGACGTCGCGGTCGCCCGCGAATGCCTGGCGGTTCGCGAGCGCGTCGGCATGCTGGACGCGTCAACGCTCGGCAAGATCGACATCCAAGGACCGGATGCGACGGCGTTTCTGAACCGGATTTACACCAACCGGTGGGACACACTGAAAGTCGGCCAGGTACGCTACGGCCTGATGTGCCACGAGGACGGCATGGTTTTCGATGACGGCACTTGCGCCCGGCTGGGCGACAACCATTTTCTGATGACCACAACGTCCGGCGGCGCCGCCAATGTTCTGAATTGGCTGGAAGAATATCTGCAGACTGTATGGCCGGATTTGAACGTCTATTGCACATCGGTCACCGAGCAGTGGGCGACCGTGTCGCTCTCCGGCCCCCGGGCGCGGGACGTGCTGAAGAAAATCTGCTCGGACGTGAACCTGAGCGCCGACGCCTTCCCGCATATGAGTTACCGGGCCGGTTCCGTCGACGGCGTGCCCGCCCGGATCTTTCGCATCAGTTTTACCGGTGAACTGGGTTTTGAAATCAACGTGCCCGCCGGATACGGCGCCCGGGTGTGGAACGCCGTGTGCGACGCCGGGCGCGAATTCGGCATTACACCCTACGGAACGGAGACCATGCACGTTCTCCGGGCCGAAAAGGGATACATCATCGTCGGCCAGGAAACCGACGGCACCATCACGCCCGCGGACCTGGGCATGGCGTGGATCGTCTCCGGCGCGAAAGGGGATTTCATCGGCAAGCGGTCCTTCGCCCGCGCCGACACCGCGCGCGCCGACCGCAAACACTTGGTCGGCATCCTGACCGAAGACCCCGGCGCGGTCCTGCCCGAAGGCGCGCAGCTGGTCGCCGATCCCAAGGGGTCGCCGCCGATTCCCTTGCTGGGCCATGTCACGTCCAGTTACCGGAGCGCCTGCCTCGGCCATTCCATCGCGCTGGCCCTGGTTAAGTCGGGCCGCGACCGCATGGGCGAGCAGGTCTTCGCGCCGCTGGAAGACCGCGTCGTCACGGCTAGGATCGTCGGCCCCGTGTTTTACGACGCCAAGGGGGAGCGCCTGCATGGCTGAAACGACGCCGCAATCCCCCACCCTGAGTCCCCTAATCGACGCCATGACGGCGGCGTCGACCGCCACCGTGTCACTGCGCGAAGCGCATGACCTAGGCCAGATCAATCTGCGGGGCGACACCGGGGACCCCGGCTTTGTCGCGGCCGTACGCTACGCCCTCGGGCCGAACGGCGCAGCCGCTGCCTTCCCGCCACCAGCGACCTGGGCCGCCGATTGTGGCCTGTGCCGGTGCCTGTGGCTCGGCCCGGACGAATGGCTTCTCGTCGGACCAGCGGCGGTCATGGCGGCCTTGGCGGCGGGCCTGGGCCGGGCGCTTCGGGGACACCACACCGCCGTGACGGACGTCGGCGCCGCGCGGTCAGCGCTGGAGCTTTCGGGGCCGAAGGCCCGGGACGTGCTTGAAAAGGGATGCGCGCTCGACCTGCACCCCCGCACCTTCGGCGCGGGACACTGCGCCGGGACCATGATCGCCAAGACGCAGGTGTTCCTCGAGCAGATCAGCGACGCGCCGGAATACCGGATTTATGTGGCGCGCTCCTTCGCCCGCCACTTCGCGGCGTGGCTGATAGACGCCATGGCGGAATTTTCCTGCGATTCACAGCGCCCGGCGTGGTCGACGACGGATTGAAAGGTCTCTGCAAGCCGCCCGCCGGTCAGCGGCGCGGGTCGGACCTTAAGGTCCGGCAGCCGACGGGAAGCCAGGTTACTCCGCCGCCGCGGCGCTTTTCCGCGCCCTGGCCTGTCGGATCAAAACCACCGCCGTATCCGAGGATATGACCGGCACGAAAAACATATCCAGGCGTTCCAACGTCGTCGCTTCGTCCCGTTCACGGCCGCAGCCGCACGCATCGCCGATGACGATCGGCATGTAGCCCATATCGCGGCAGGTGCGCGCCGCCTGTTCGATGCACCAGTCCAAGTGAAAGTCCGAAAGAAACACGGTCCGAACGCCCGCGTGTTCAAATAATTCGGCAGCATCGTCACAAGTGACATTGCCCCCTGACACTCCCCCGCTTTGAAGTTAGAGTCTGTCGAACTTGAAGAAGGAGACAGACGATGAAGCGCAGGCGACGAAGACAGGCGCAGCTCGACATCGGGGAACCTCTCGTAAAACTTCGTCAATGCAGGCGCAAACCGCGTTTCCGCGAGGGCCGGCAGCATGTCGACGAACAACTTCCGGCCGCGCCCTTCCGGGCGACGGGCGCCGCGCGATGCGATGCGCGACGACCTGGGGCCGATTGACCCCCTTTCCATTCGGCATGTAAGGTGACCGCCGGCCGGTGGACCTATTGACGCGCCGGGAAGACGGTTGGGATAGACAAGGCGCAATCGGAATGGATCCACCCAAGGAAGACAGCCCGCGTTTACGGACCATCGAGACGACCGGCAAAAGAAACGGCGCGTTCCGGACCGATGTGGGTGTCCGGGATTTCGAGTTCGTTATCGATGAGCCCGAAAAACTGGGCGGCACGGACCGTGCGCCCACGCCGATGGAATATGTAACCGGCGCGCTCGGCGGGTGTTTCAACGTGACCATCGAAATGGTCGCCGGCGAACAGAACTTCCGGCTTGATGATATCGCTGTCAAATGCGTCGGCGTGGTCGACCACCGGGGACTTTTCGGCACCGCCGACGTATCGCCGCATTTTCAAAGCGTTGCCGTCGACATCGATATCTCGAGCCCGGAACCGGAAGCCCGCCGGGCGGCCCTGGAAACCGTCTGCCTTGCCCGGTGCCCTGTTTACAACCTGATCAAGGACAGCGGCGCGGCGATCGCCGTCAACTGGCGCTACCGTTGACCGTCACCCCTAAGTTCTTTTGTACACAAAGATTTTTAACAGTTGCCGCCAATGACTTGATAGTCACAGACGGGATTGAAAAACCGCACCCGGGGGGGCCCTAATTTTTCGACACAACCAAGGTCCGCGACGGGCATCTGGGCCCGGTCGCGCCGAGACCGCCCAGCGGCTATGAACCTTGGAAAAACCGGAGGAACCCATGCCTAAATCAGATATTGAAATAGCCCGCGAAGCGAAGATGCGCC
>JAYNIR010000043.1:0-9624 GCA_038109305.1 Rhodospirillaceae bacterium | reverse complement strand
CGTAAAGCTTGTGCCGTAGCTGGGAAACCTGCTCTTTAAAGCGCTTGGCCGCGCGCTCGTATAAGCGCGGGATGGCCGGGACCGGATGCAACAGGTCGCCCAGGTGTAGCACGAAATCGACGTCGCGGGCGTTCAAATCGCGAACAACGTGGCGCATGCGCCCGTTGGCCATTTTGTTGACCTGAAAGGGTGAATTGCATTTGGTCTCGCCCTGGTTTAGATGCGTGTCGGTGATGACGGCATAGGTGAAAAGGTGTGCGCCTAGGTCCTGGGACATGGATTTTAGTTCCTTCGTTTAAGGGAAAACTGAACCGGCCGGTTTTTTCCGGCGCTTCGCCCGGATGTGGTTCCTGACCATGAAGTAAACCGAAAACGCGGTCAGCCCCCAGAAGATGGCGCAGATTTCGTTTCGGAAAAAGATGGAAACATCGCCGTCGCCCATCAACAGACCCTGGCGGAAGTTGTCTTCCAGCAGGGGGCCCAAGATGAACGCGATGAGGAAGGGGGCGGCTGGGATGTCGAGCTTCAGCATGGCGAAGCCCAGGATGCCGACCAGGAACATCACCAGCACGTCGAACACGTTGGTGTGGATGGCGTAGGCGCCGTAGACGCAAAGCACCAGCACAGCTGGATACAGTAGATTGTTCGGGATGTTGGCGATTTTCGAAATCGCCTTGATCGACACTTTGCCGACGATGAACAGATACGCCGATGACAGCATGATCCCCATGAAGATGGCGTAGATAAGGTTGAGGTTTTGTTCGAACATCACCGGCCCGGGGCGCAGCCCGTGGATCATGAAGGCGCCCAGGATCACGGCGGTGATGACGTCGCCCGGCACGCCCAGCGCCAGAAGCGGGATCATGGTCGCGCCGGCGGTGCCGTTGTTGCCGGATTCCGCCGCCGCCACGCCTTCGATCTCACCACGGCCGAAGGTTTCCGGGTGGTCCGACGTGCGCTTGGCTTCGGAATAGCTGAGGAACGCCGCCGGCGAGCCGCCGATGCCCGGAATGGCGCCCAGGATGACGCCGATGATCGAGCCCCGCATGATCGCCTTGAAGCATTTCTTGAAGTCCTGCCATGTCGCGCCGACCTGCCCGAGCGCGTTGGCGGACGCGCGCTTTTCCATTTGGATGGTGAACTGGTTGAGGATTTCGGGCAGCGCAAACAGGCCGATCAGCACGGGAATGAAGCTGAGCCCGCCCATCAATTCGACCTCGCCGAAAATGAAGCGGTTGGTGCCGTAGACGATGTCGAGCCCTATAGTCGCAAGGATCAGCCCTAGCGAGGCTGACAGGATACCCTTGGCAAGGCTGTCGCCAGACACGCCGGCGATGATGGTCAGCGAAAATACGATCAGGGTGAAAAACTCCGGCGGTCCGAAGCGGAGCGCGAAGCCGGCCAGCGCGCCGGTGAACAGGATCAGCGACAGGTTGGACATGAAGTCCGCAAAGCACGACGCGTAAAGCGCCATGTCGAGCGCCTTTTGCGCCTCGCCCTTCTGTGCCATGGGGAAGCCGTCCAGCACCGTGCAGCTTGCCGCCGGCGTGCCCGGCGCCTTGATCAGGATGGCGGTGATCGACCCGCCGTAAAGCCCGCCCTTGTACACGCCGAGCAGAAGCAGAATGCCCGTCACCGGCTGCATGGTGAAGGTAAAGGGCAGAACTAGCGCCACACCCATGGGCGTGGTCATGCCGGGGATCGCGCCGACGATCACACCGATCACGACGCCGGCGAAGATGGCGATGAAGTTGTTGACGGCAAAGAAGATCTGAAACGCCTGTTGAATGATGTCCATGTCCATGGGGCCGTTCCTTTACCGGAGTTCTTCGAACAGGCCCAAGGGAATGGGGACGTGCGCGACCTTGGCGAAAAAGAAATAGAGTGCGACCGGCAGAATGACCGCGAGGCAGAGCGATTTGACCCAGGACGTAACCCCTAAAATCCGGGTCGCCAGCGTCACCAGCACCATGCAGCCGACGACCATGCCGATGATCGGCGAAAGCGCATAGAAAATGAACAGCCCGGCGAACGCGGCGGTGACACGGATGATCTGCTTCTTAAAAGGATAATGAACGACTTCGTTGTCGGCTTCGAGCTTCACCGGCGGGGGGGCGATGAGAAGCTTGCCGGCCGCCAGGCCTTGGAACAGGATCATCGCGCCGGCGCCCGCCAGCAGCACCATGATGACGCGCGGCCAGAAATCCGGCGACAACGCCAGAACCTTGATGGAGGACGGCACGGTCACTCCCAGCGGGATGACAACGAATTCGCCCAGCGCCGCAAGGGCAATGGCGATGGCGCCGATCCAGATATTACGTTTTGCAGTGGTCATGATTTTTAAGCTGCCTTCGAAAGTTTGAGGTCGTCTAGGTTTAAATCCCGCTCGAGCAAGAATTCGTCAATCGCGACCCAGCGCGCCGCCGCCTGCGGGCTCAGGTCGCTGACGAGCAACGCGGGGGCATAGGCTCCCCGGCCGCCGGTCAGGGCGTCGCGGCAGGCGTCAATATAATCAGGCGAGGTAGTCACGGGCCCGGCGATGGCGACCGCCTGGGGCCGCAGCAGTTCGGCAAAGGGCCGAAGCGTCTGACCCAGCGTCCGCCCCGCATCGGCGATGGCGGCACGGGCGGCGGCGTCGCCCGTATTGGCGCGGTCGATGGCGGCGAGCAGCATGTCGGCCAGTTCGTTCGACGGCGTCGACGGGATGCTGAGCTTGTTGCTATAAAGCGTCTTCAGGACCGCGTGACCGCCGGCCACCATGTCGAGCGTCAGGTCGTCGGCCCTCGGCGGGACGATGCCGCCGATCAGGCCGGCCGAGCAATCGTGGCCGCGGGCGATGCGGCCGTCTATCAACAGCGATGCGCCGATGCCGAGCGAGCAGTTCACCGTCAGCATATTGGTCATCCCGCGGGCGATACCGAACCGGGATTCGGCCAGCGCGATGGCGACGTTCAGGTTTTCGATATGGACCGGCATGGCGAGCGCCTGTTCGAACCGGTCGCACATGGCGACCTCGCCCCAGCGCAGATAGGGCGACGTGCGGACGACGCCGGTTTCCGGATCGACCGCACCGGTAAAGGCGATGCAAGCGCCCAAAAGGCGGCGTCGGTCTGACAAGTGGCGCCCAACAAGATCCTTCGCTACCCGTATCAGGGCGTCGATCACCCGTTCCGGGTCGCTCAGGTCGCGGAGCTTCAGGTCCTGGCGGGCGATGCGGCGATTTTTCAGGTCGGCCAGGGTTACCGACTGCGAAAACACGTTGACGCCGATGCCGAGCACGTAACCGCCTTCGGCGTTGACGTCCAACCGCACGAAACGGCGGCCCGGCCCGCGCCGGTCGTCCAGGTGATCGCCCGCGTCGTCGGGCAATTCGATCAGCAGGCCGGCGTCGATCAGGTCGCGGGTGATGCGCGATACGGCGGCGGTGGTCAGCCCCGTGGCGTTGGCGATTTCGGTGCGGGGCAGGGGGCCGTCCAGCACCACGGCGGCGAGCACGGCGCGTCGGTTGGCGCGCCCCAGATCGGATCGGTTTCTGGTTTCCGATGTCATGCCCGGCGCCTCCCTTGACCAAGCTCCCGTCGATACGGTTAAGGGCTACCATATAATAGTTGCTTACTGTAATCAAATATGATTTCATAAGCGGGCATAAGAGCTCTAATCGGCCTTGAACCTATTTTTTCCGCCGTTTTTCGAAGGGAGGCCATTCGAAGTCGGCATCCAGGGAGGGACCAATCCTATGTTTTCCCATTCCGGCGTCCTGAAGGGCGCACTTGCCGCCGCTGCCGTGGTTTTAGCCACCGGTCAGGCGGTCGCTGAATACCCCACCAAACCGATCACGCTGGTCGCTCCTTACGGTCCGGGCGGTTCGTCCGACTTGGCGGCGCGCATTGTTTCGGCGACTGCGCCGGCCTATGTCGGGAACGGCGTTCTGGTCGTCAACCGCACGGGTGCGGCGGGCGTCACCGGGTCGACCTATGTCGCCAAATCCAAGCCCGACGGTTATACGCTGCTGCTGTCGCGGGTCGGCTCGCAGGCCGCCGTGCCGGCGATCAACCCGAACATCCCTTACAAGTGGGATGACTTCACGTTCTTGGGACTTCTGGAAAAAAACCCGTTCGTCCTCGCCGTCAAGGCAGACAGCCCCTACAAGACCTTCGACGACCTGAAAAAGGCCATCGCGTCGGGCAAGAAGATGTCCTATTCGTCGGCCGGCGTCGGCACGCTGCTGCACGTCGCTATGGTCATCGTGCTGAACGACCTGGGCATGAAGCCCGATGCGCTGACCCACATTCCGTTCAAGGGCGGCGGCAAGGCGGCGGCGGCCGTGGCCGGCGGGCACGCGGACATGATCTTCCAGAACCTGTCGGGCGTGATCAGCCAGATCCGCGGCGGCAAGCTGCGGGCGCTGGTGGTTTCCATGCCCGACCGCGTCGACACCATCCCCGACGTGCCGACGGCCAAGGAAGTCGGCCACCCCAACCTGGAAGCCGTCGTCGGCTGGTCCGGCGTGTGGGGCCCCAAGGGCCTGCCCAAGGAAGTCGTCGACAAGTGGGTCGCGACCCTTGCGTCCATGAATAAGGACAAAGCCTGGAAAAAGATGACCACGGGCCTGGGCTCGATCCCCGCGATCATGCCGCCGGCCGAAACCAAGGCCTTCGTCCAGAAACAGTATGAAACCTTCAAGGCCATCGCCGAGAAGGTCGGCCTCAAGGTCAAGAAGTAAACTCGGAAAGGTCTGGCCTCCCCGCGCGGAGGCCGGGCCGTCCTTTTCCGTTCCGATCCGGTTTCATGCGTGGCGCGTCCGATACGACGCAACGCTGCGTGCCCAGGAGACTGCCTAGATGCCGATTTCATCGGACGATAAGTTCCCGATCCCCGACGGCCCCATTAAGAACCCGTGCCAGTGGCAGGGCCGTGATTTTCAGGGCAAGGAAAGCTGGATCACCCGTTGGTCCGATCAGGCGTTAGCTGAACTGATGGCCGCTATCGAAACGGTCACGCGGGCGGGCAAAAAGGCGCCGCAATTCACCAAGGCGGATTTTCCCCTGCCAAGTCTCGCCGCCGAGTTGCAGGCGATCCGCGACGATCTTGAAACCGGCAATGGGTTTTCGATCCTGCGCGGCATTCCTAGCGATGACCTCTCCGACGACGACGCGGAAATCCTGTTCTGGGGCATGATGGTGCACCTGGGCCAACCCATGAGCCAGAATTCCGCCGGCCACCTGCTGGGCCACGTGCGGGACTTGGGCCTCACGACCCAGGACACCAAAGTCCGCAATTACCAGACGACAGAAGAACTGTTCTTCCACAACGATTCCTGCGACGTGCTGATGCTGCTGTGCCGACGGACGGCGAAAAAAGGCGGGCAATCGCGGCTAGCCAGCATCCCGACGCTGTTCAACGCCATGTGGGCGGAAGACCCGGCGCTGACGGCTGAGCTGTTCCGCCCCTTCGCCTTCGACCGGCGGGGCGAGCCGGGACGTCCGGACGAGCCGGAAACGCCTTATTTCGTGCTGCCGATCATGAACTGGTCGGACGGGCTGATCACCGCCCGCATGGTACCGAGGGGTTATATCCGGTCCGCCCAGCGATATGACGACGCGCCCAGACTGACCCCCCGCATGGATGCGGCCATCGATTTGATGGAGCGCGTCTCAGTCCGCCCGGAATGCTCATTCGCCTTCGATCTGGAGCCGGGCGATGTGGAACTGGTCAACAACTACGCGGTGTTTCACGCCCGCACCGATTACGTCGATCACGAAGAACCGGACAAAAAGCGCCACATGCTCCGTGCGTGGCTGAGCGTCCCTAACTCGCGCCCCTTGCCGCCGTGGTTCAAGGAACGTTGGGGCTCGATCGCACCGGGTGAACCGCGCGGCGGTATATACGCCGCCCGCCCAGCCGCAACCTCAACTGAGTAGTTGGGGAGACGAAACAATGGGCGGCAAGCCGAGAGCCAATAATAACGCACCAAATATCCTGGTCATTCAACTGGATCAGATGACCGCGGGGGCCTTGCCTTTCATGGGCCATCCGTTGGTGAAGGCGCCACATATGGCGAAGCTGGCCGCCGAAGGAGTGGTATTCGAACGGGGATACACCAACTTCCCCCTGTGCGTGCCGTCCCGCATGTCGATGCTGACTGGGAGGTATGCGTCAAAGATATATCAATGGGACAACGCCATCGAACTGCCCGCCGCCGTGCCAACCCTGGCGCATTATTTGCGTAATGCGGGTTACCACACCGTATTGTGCGGCAAGATGCATTTCATCGGGCCCGATCAGTTGCACGGGTTCACCGAACGCATCACGACGGACATCTACCCCGCAAACTTCGCCTGGACGCCCGACTGGATTACTGGCGAGCGCTACCGCCCAACGGGCATCAACCCCCGCGCGGTGGTCGAAGCCGGAGTGTGCAAGCGGTCGTTGCAGATTGATTACGACGACGAGGTCGAACATGCGGGCATCCAGAAGCTATACGATTTGGCGCGGTTTAATCGCGGCAACCCGTTCCTGATGTGGGTTTCCTTCACGCATCCACATTCGCCTTTTGTGACGCAGCAGAAATACTGGGACCTTTACGACCACGATGCGGTCGACATGCCGAAGATCGCACCCATTCCTCTCGACGATCAGGACGCCATGAGCCGCATGTTGCACTTCGGCCACGCCCAGGACCTGTTGACCATCACTGACGAACACCTGCGTAACGCGCGCCATGCGTATTACGGTATGGTCAGCTACCTCGACGACAAAGTTGGGCGGATTATGGCGGTACTTGAAGAGATGGATTTATCCGATGACACCGTCGTCGTGCTGACGTCGGATCACGGTGAAATGCTGGGTGAGCGGGGGGCTTGGTTTAAACAGTATTTCTATGAGCCCTCCATCGGTATTCCCTTCGTGTTCAGGGCGCCTAAGCGGTTCAAGGCCAGTCGGCGTAAAGAGCTAGTGTCGCTCGTCGATCTGCTACCGACGTTCATGGACTTCGCCACCATGGAAAATTCCGGTGGGGCCAACGATTGGGAGGCGGTTTCGGATCTGGACGGGCATTCGCTCATTGGACTCCTCAATGGCGACGGATCCAAGTGGGACAACGTCGTCATCTCTGAATACACGGGCGAAGGTGTCAGCGTGCCGTGCCGCATGATCCGCCGCGACGATGTCAAATACATCTACACCCATGGGTATGCACCCGTCTTGTACGACCTCGCAAACGATCCGCTGGAGGAGATCAACATCGCGGGGCAGGAAAAAATGGCAAACATCGAGGCTAAATTGCATATGGAGTTAATGATCGATTGGGATCCGCAGGCGATCAATGCTGCCTGCCTGCAAAGCCAAAAGGAACGAATGTTCATCCAGAAGGTGACGGCTGGCACCCCGGATTATGCCTTCGTCGCACGGGCCGGCGATGACAGGCGTTATGTGCGGAATTCATCGGCCGTCGGCGTCAAGGGTGCGGCGCGTTATCCGTTCGTGGAACCAACGCCTTTCAAGCGTTGAACCGGGCGGGTGGCAACGCCCTCATATCGCAACGGTCTCTATATGAGAATTCTAGTCGACCTAGCCGGCGTTGACCCCGACAATATCTTTGGCGCCGATATCGGTCATCGCCTTGGCGATCATTCAGGTCTCGGTGTCCTGACCGCCAGCCATGACTGAGATGTCTGACATTAGCGCCCACGGGACGGATTGAGTTAGTTGCGTAAGGGAGGATTTCTGGCTCATCGTAGTGACCCAAGGGAACGCAGATGAGGCAGAAATCGATGATCGAGAAGGCCCAGGCTGAAAAGGTTGTCCGGGACATACGGCGCCAGACGCGCAAGCAATATTCCGCCGAAGAGAAGATCCGGATTGTCCTTGAAGGGCTGCGTGGCGAGGACAGCATCGCGGCGCTATGCCGTCACGAGGACATTGCCGAGAGCCTGTATTACAGTTGGTCGAAGGAGTTCCTGGAAGCGGGCAAGAAGCGGCTGGCCAGCGATACGGCGCGCATAAGATAAAATCGGGCGTATTCCGCTCTGCGAAAACGCCGGATTGGCTGGTCCGGCACCTTACGCGCCGGTGCGCGGCACGATCAGCGCATCGACTGCGACGGCGCCCTTGGGCCAGACGATGAACGGGTTGATGTCGATGCTCTCGATCCGGCCGGCATTGGCGGCGGCGAAGACCGAAAGCCGGGCGAGCGCGTCGGCGAGCGCGTCAAGATCGGCCAGCGGCTGACCGCGCACGCTGTCAAGCACGGCGCGGCCCTTGATCTCGTCGATCATCCGCTTGGCCTCGTCGGTGCCGAAGGGTGCCAGGCGGAAGCTCACGTCCTTCAGCACCTCGACGAAGATGCCGCCGAGGCCGAACATCACCGCCGGACCGAACACCGGATCGTTGACAACGCCGAGTACGCATTCGACGCCCTTAGCCGCCATCTCAGCGACAATGACGCCATCGAGGCGCGCATCGGGCTGTGCCGTCTCGGCGCGCGCCATCAGCGTCCGGAAGCCGTCGGCAACGGCCGCGGCGCCGTCGACGTTCAAGAGCACGCCGCCGATCTCTGTCTTGTGGGCGATGTCGGGCGACGCGATCTTCATGGCGACGGGGCCCTCGATCTCCAACCATGCGGCGACGGCATCCTCGGCCGAGGTCGCGAGGCGTTCCTTACTCACCGGGATGCCGGCGGAAGCCAGGACGCGCTTGGCATCAAACTCGCCGACGGCAACCTCGGGCGCGGCCAGCATGCCTTTCGGCGCTTCGGGCGGTGCTTCGCCGGCGCCGCGGCGGAACACCTCGCCGAAATGCGCCAGTGCCGCGAGCGCGCGCACCGCCATGTCCGGGTCGGCGTAGCACGGTAGCCGCATGGCCTCGTATTCCGGCACGACTGCCTCGGCGCCGCAGATCGCCATCAGCATCAACTCGTCGGGGAACTTGCCCCTGATCTCGCCCAGGATGTCGAGGCAGACCTGACGGGTCAGCGGCGAGGCGGCGACGCCGGCGAGATAGACGATATGCCCGTCGTAGTCTGCCTCCGCGATGGTCAGACGCAGGTTCTCGGTCATCACGTCGGTCTGGTTCAAGGCCTGGGCCGAGAAGTCGACCGGGTTGCGCACGGTGGCGAACGGCATCAACTGTTTCAGCTTCTTCTGTAAGGCGTCCGGCATGGCCGGAACTTCCATGGCGTACTTCTCGGCCGCGTCGGCGAGCTGCACGCCGACGCCGCCGGAAATGGTCTGGAAGCTGACTTTGCGGCCGGCGGCGTAGCGCCCGAACTGGCAGGCGTAGGCGATGTCGACCATCTCCTCGGTGGTGTCGGTGCGGTAGACGCCGTAGCGGCGGAATAGCGCGTCGTAGATGGCATCCGACCCGGCCAGCGATGCCGTGTGCGACTTCGCGGCGACGGCGCCCAAGGCCGAGCGCCCGACCTTCTGGAAGATGACCGGCTTCCCCGCCTCACGCGCCAGCGCCAACGCGCGGTGGATGCGATCGGCGCGCTTCATGCCCTCGGCATAGGCCATGATCACCTTCACGTCGGACGCGAGCGCGTAGTATTCGATCATCTCGGCGACGTCGATGTCGCATTCGTTGCCGGTGGTGACCCAGTAGTTGCAGCCCACCCCGCGTTCCTGG
>JAYNIR010000042.1:0-11440 GCA_038109305.1 Rhodospirillaceae bacterium | reverse complement strand
CAATCTGCAGGACTTCGACGGCATCCGCATCGCCAAGCGGCAGCGCACCTGATCCCGCCCGTTCAACCGCCGAGGCTGCAGAGCCCGGCAGCCAAAACTTCATCGACAAACGCCGGAACGATTTTCGTCGCCGCTCCATAGCGGGCATCGGCAAACATCGTGGCGCCTTCGGACGGTTCCAGATTCAATTCGACCGTGCGCCCTCGGCCACCCATACGGACCTACTGAACGAACCCTGCCGCCGGATAGACGTTACCGGACGTTCCGAAGGACATGAACAATCCGCACCGGTTGAGCGCATCACCGATTTCGTCCATGCCAATCGGCATTTCACCGAACCACACGACATGCGGGCGCAGCGTCCCAACGGAGGCACAACTGACGCAAGCGTCGTCGAGCGTTACGTCTTCGCGTCACGGCAGCACATTGCGGCACGAAGTGCATCGGACCTTTAAGAGTTCGCCGTGCATGTGAATCAGATTTTTTGTGCCGGCGCGTTCGTGCAGGTCATCAATGTTCTGCGTCACGACCAAAACGTCGCCCGGCCATTCGTTTTCAAGCCGCACCAACGCCCGATGCGCAGCGTTGGGTGCGACGTTGCTGTCGACCAGGCTGCGCCGCCGCGCGTTGTAAAATTCAAGGACTCTCTCGGGATCGCGGGCGTGGGAGTCGGGCGTCGCCACGTCTTCGATCTGGACCGTCGCCCAAATTCCGTCAGCGTCTCTGAACGTCGCGAACCCCAATTCCTTGGATACGCCCGCCCCCGTCAAAATGACGATGGCGGGCGCGGTTTCATGTCGCATGGCGGTTGCCGCCCTTTCCCGGCCCTGTGATAATTCGACGCATCAACTTTTCTTGCCGCCAATTAGGGACAAGGTTCATGGCCCAGGTCAACTCGCTGTTCGTCTGTCTCGGCAACATCTGCCGTTCACCCACGGCCGAGGGCGTGTTCCGCAAGCTTGTCCGGCACGCGGGATTGGCCGGAGCCATTATGGCCGATTCTGCGGGCACCAGTGCCTGGCACATCGGCAACCCGCCCGATCCGCGCGCCCAGTCGGCGGCCGGGCGGCGCGGCGTCAACCTGTCGGACCTGTGCGCCCGGCAGGCTAAGCCCCAGGATTTCGATCGTTTCCGATACATCCTCGCCATGGACCGGCGGAATTACCGCGACCTTTCAGCCATCGCGCCGCAGGGACAGGAAGACCGCTTTCACATGCTTTTGTCCTTCGCGCCAGGCCTGAGTGAAACCGAAGTCCCGGATCCTTATTACGGCGGCGATAACGGGTTCGAAAAGATTTTGGACATGATCGACCTAGCGTCCCGCGGGCTGTTGGCGCAGATCCGAGACCGTGATCTTTCGTCGGCATGATGCCCCGCTGGCCGCCGGCGCGGCAGGCCCTTTACATCCGCCGTCCCCTGCCCCTACATGTGCGGCTGTCAGGCCGTCCCTGCCCGGTGCGGGGTCAAGGCGCGGCCGGCAAGTTCGGGGTTTACTCTATTGCTTTTGATTTTCGATTGCGACGGCGTCCTGGTGGACAGCGAAATGATCGCGAGCCGCGTCATGGCGGCGCAGCTTTCGGCGATCGGCTATCCGGTCACCGCCCGCCAGTGCCGCGAACGGTTTATCGGCAAGTGGCTGACGGATGTGATTGAAACCGTCCGCAATACAGGCGTCGATGTGCCCGAGGGTTTTCGCGACATCATCCGCGCCAAGGACCGCGAAGCGTTCGAACGCGAATTGAAGCCCATGCCTGGCGTGCTGGAAACGGTTCGCGGCCTGCGCCACGACAAATGCGTCGCGTCGTCCGGGCCCATCGCGAAGATCGAGACGACATTGGGCATCGCCGGCTTGTTGCCGCATTTCAAACCGCACCTTTTTTCCGCCGCCATGGTCAAGCGGGGCAAGCCGGAACCTGACCTGTACCTTTACGCCGCGCAGCAGATGGGCCGGACGCCGGACCAGTGCCTGGTGATTGAGGATTCGACCGCGGGCGTGACGGCGGCCAGGCGCGCCGGCATGCGGGTTATCGGGTTTGCCGGCGCGGGCCATGCCAAAGAAATTCCTGATTATGCCGATAGCCTGATGCGAGTGGGGGCGGAAACCGTATTCGACGACATGCGCCGCCTGACCGATCTGATCGGCGGCGGTTGACCCAAACGCCAGAGCCTAAGCAATTTCGGCGTATTCTTCCGCCAGGTCGCCGAAGTCGTATCCGGCGCCGCCCAAGGGGTAGGTTTCGACCGGGGTGTAATGCGCGCCCTCGCAGCCGAGCCGGCTTTCGAACAGGACAAACCGATCGACCGCGAGGGGCCGCAAGCCGAACCCGGCGTGATCTTCGAGGAATCCCTGCGCAACATGTTCCGGCGCGCCCTTGAATCGTGCGAGCGTCACATGTGGTTTGAATTTGCGCGGTTCGGGCAGGAACCCGGCCAGAACGCTCGCGCGTTCGATCTTGTCGCGCAAATGGTTGAGCGGCGGCGAATTATCGACCCCGGCCCACACGGCGCGAAGCCGCCCGCGGCTCGCGAAACTGCCGATACCGGAAAGCGCCAAATCAAACGCCGGTGGGGTGATGTCGGCCAGCGCCGCATCCAGGTCCGCCGCCTGATGGCGGTCGGCCTGGCCGATAAAACGGAGCGTGATGTGAAAGTTTTCAGGCGCCACCCATTTTGCGCCGCTGACACCCGCGGACATCGCGGCCAGATCCCGGCGAACGGAGGACGGAAGTTCCAATCCGACGAACAGGCGCATGGCGAAGTCCTCCCTGTTTCGGGCGCGGGCTTACCTTCGCCCTTCTACGGCGGGGGGGCGGGCGATGTCCAGATGATTGGCGGGAAGGCGCGTAAAAACCGCCCGGCGAGACTCCCGCCTCGGACGGGGGCGGTCAGAAGAACAGCACCAGAACCCCCGTATACCCGTAAAGCCGTGCGTTCGAGATTTCGCCGTTGCCGTAAAATCCGACCAGCGGGAAATCGCCCAACCACTGCGTAATTATCGACATTTCCTTGCCCGGCGCGCCGAACATACCGGGGCCGCGCGCCACGCACGAAAAATAAAGCCCACCCACAGGGCCTGACGGCAACCGGCCTTTAAGGCCGTCGACCATGTCGACCAAGTCCGATTCGGCGGCCAATGGGTCGCGGCGCACGAACATGATCCGGTCGCCCGCCGCTACCGGCCCGCCGACGGCGATCCAGCCGCGGTCGGGATCGATCCCGACGAGCGAGCGAACCAGATAATCCCGCGTGTCCGACCCGGGCACGGGAAACGCCGCATGGATGTAGCCCGCCGCCCGCGACAGATCGCGGGCCAACAGTTCGCCGATGTCATCCTTCATTACGTCAAGCGCCGTCACGCCATCGATCGACATGATGATTTTGTCCTCGGCTTCGGTCACCGTATGCGGCTCCGCCAAGGGCGCGCAACCTTGGCTCAGGCCCGTTGCCACCTGAACCTCGCCGGAAAACAACGCCCCGGATATACCGCCCTGGTCGATCATGCCGGCGATTTGCGGCATTGCGCCGCGCGACGCGGTCAACCCGCCGACAAGAAAACTGGTGAACGTGCCCGCCGTTTCTTCCAGCATCGCCGCAAGCCGCCGGTGGCTCGGGTCTCCGTGGACCACCGAAAACGGCGCACCAACGTCATCCGCCCAGGCCCTGACCGCCGCCGGCATGTCGCCGAGACCCGTCTTGATCCCGGAGAACACTCGGAACGAATCTTCGGGAAATGCGCCCAGCATGACCGCAGCCGCCGGTTCATCGTGATATTCGGTGGCGCCCGCGCAAATGCCGAAACCGACAGTCCCGACCCAATCTTCGACCCCGGTTGTCTGGCGAAGGAAGGTCAGGACGCTCTCCAGGTCATCGGCCAGCGGATCTGTGACGTAGAGAAACCCGAGATTCCAGCCGCCATCGCCCCGGGCGCCGGTCAGCTGATCGGCGCAGGATTTGGCGATGTTGGCCCAACCGTCACCGGCGGCATGGGCTTGAATGAACCGGGTCATGGAGAGTCCTCGTCGGCGACGATTAGGCCTGAATCCAGGCGTTGCGCCCCGTTGGCGGCCGCGGTCCGGGACAGCCAGCCTCTAACTTGGAGAGCGAACCCAGTCAGGTCAATATCATTCCCCGCCCGGAATCGCACGGCGCCAGGGCAACCAGTTGAAATCCGGGGGCTTTATCCCATATAAAAGGTAGTTCCACTGCGCTAGCCGTCGGCCTGCGCCCGACAGTGTTGAAAAGGAGAAATTTCATGGCACTGGGTCCGAACAACAAATTAAGGCTTCAGGCCGCGCGGATGGACCATGCGCAAGCGGAAGCCGCGGGCATCGATGTCGGCCTGCGGAATTACATGCTCCGCGTATACAATTACATGTGCATTGGCCTGGGCCTGACGGGCGCCGTGGCGTTCACCACCTCGACCTCGCAGTCTCTGATGCAGGCGATTTACGGCACTCCGTTGCAATGGGTGGTCATGCTCGCCCCGATCGGGTTTGTATTCTTCCTGGCGGCCCGCATCCACGCCATTAAGGCGTCGACGGCGCAAGTCCTGTTCTGGGTCTATTCGGGGCTTATGGGTCTTTCGCTCGCCTATATCTTCGTCGCCTACACCGGGGAAAGCGTCGCCCGCGTATTTTTCATCACGTCAGGTGCCTTCGCGGGGCTGTCGTTATACGGCTACACCACCAAGAAGGATTTGTCCGGCATGGGCACATTCCTGATCATGGGTGTAATCGGCATTTTGATCGCCTCGATCGTCAATATTTTCCTGGCGTCTTCGGGCCTGCATTTTGTGATCTCGGTTCTTGGCGTTCTGATCTTTGCCGGCCTGACCGCCTTTGACACGCAGCGCATTAAGGCCATCTACCTTGAGGCCGACCATGGCGAAGTCCACGAAAAGAAAGCGATCATGGGGGCGCTGACCCTCTATCTCGACTTCATCAACATGTTCGTTTTCCTCCTGCAGCTTTTCGGTAACCGCGAGTAGAGGAAAACCCGTTACGATCCCTCCCCTGGGAAAATAAAAAAACCGCCGGCCGCATGACAGGAGCCGGCGGTTTTCTTTTGCGCGGCGCACATGCTGCGTACCGGCGCGGGATGCGGACGCACGGCCCTAGGTCAGACGGTCTTTCGGTTCCTCGCCCCGGAAATAGGCGTCCAGATTGTCAAGCGCGCGATCACCCATGGCGTTCCGGGTTTCAACGGTGCCGCTGCCCATGTGCGGCAAGATGAAAGCGTTCGGCAGATCGAAATAACGCTTGTCGATATTGGGCTCGCCGTTAAACACATCAAGGCCCGCCGCCGCCACCCGTCCGGATTTAAGCGCGGCGATCAATGCATCGTCGTTGACGATGTCACCGCGCGCCGTGTTGATGACGACCGCCCGTTCGGGCAGCAGCGCAATCCCCTCCTCGTTGATGAGGCCGCGGGTTTCCGGTGTTGATTCACAATGGATCGAGAGAAAATCGGATGCTTTCAACAGCGACTGCGCCATGTCGTGATAAACGGCGCCGGCTTCAAGATCGGGTGTGAGCCGCGACCTGTTGTGATAATGGATTTCCATGCCCAAGGCGCGGGCGCGGTGTGCGGCGGCGCGGCCGATCCGCCCCATCCCGAGAATGCCTAATCGCTTGCCGCCCGGCTGAATACCCAAAAGCATCGTCGGCTTCCAGCCGTCCCAACGCCCCTGAGAAACCAGTTCGAACCCCTCGCGGGCGCGGCGCGCGGCGGCCAGGATCAGCATCACGGTCAGGTCGGCGACCGCCTCGGTCAGCACATCGGGCGTGTTGGTCACCACAAGCCCGCGCGCATTAGCCGCATCCAGATCGATGTGTTCGTATCCGACGGAAAACGTCGCGAGGATTTGGACGTTTTCGGGCAATCTGTTGATGACGCCCGTCGGGTATTTCGTGCGCGCGCTCGTCAAAATGCCGTCGACGTCGCCAGCGCGATCAATCACGTCCTGCCCGGTCCAATTCGCGTCTTCCGTATTGATGACGCAGTCATAATCGCGCTGGGCGCGGGCCATAACGGCATCCGGAAAAATCCGGGCGATCATCAGGCGCTTTCTGTTTTTGGTCATGGGCGCGTGTTCCAGTTAGATTGGATTGAAGGGGATGCATTGGACGGAAAGAAGGATAACTCAGATGCAGCGCCCGCCGTCCACCTCAAGGCAGACGCCGGTCAAAAATTCGGCCTCGTTGGAGGCGAGAAACAATGCCGCGTTGGCAACGTCCGTCGGCGGCGACATGCGGCCGAGCGGAATGGTCGTTTTAAATTTCTCGCGCAGTTCCGGGGAATCGCCGCCCATGAAGTCCTCGGTCAATCCCGTTTCGCCGATCACCGGGTTCAGCGCGTTGACGCGGATTTTGTCCGGCGCCAGTTCCGCCGCCATGGATTTCGTCAGCGTCACGACCGCGCCCTTGGATCCATTGTACCAGGTCAAGCCGGGCCGCGGACTGATCGCGGCGGTCGACGCTGTATTGAGGATAACGCCGCCGCCCTGTCTTCGCATTTGCGGCACCGCGAACAACGCCGAAAGATAGACGCTGTTGACGTTAACGTCGTGAATCCGGTCGAACTCCTCTTCCTAGACCCCGAGCATCGGTCCCCGTCGCTGCGCGATGCCGGCATTGTTGACCAGGACATCCAACCGTCCATGCCATCCGATGGCGCTTTCAACCATGGATTTGACCTGTTCCAGATCGGACACATCGGCCGTGACCGAACGCGCCTGAATGTCGCGGGCGACCCGGTCCGTGCGCGCGCCGTCAATTTCCGCGACGATGACATGGGCGCCCTCCTCGGCGAACCGGCGGGCGATGCCTTCGCCAAAACCGGAACCGGCACCGGTAACGAGCGCAACTTTATCGCGCAACCTCATTGAAAATTCCGATGTTCCTCAAACTGGCGCCGGGCCCACGAACGGGGCCCGTTCGAATAATCTGGCCATACTAGCAAAAGGGCCTCAAGTAAATTCGGCGTGTGCCATGCGGCGCCGTTGGGCGCGCCGCAAGCCCAATATAAACAAGCCGGAACGATCACGGCCGCCGCAATGGCGATGGCGGACTGCACGACGCTTTTTACAGAAAGTCAGGCGGGCAGACGACACAAGCCGCGCCGCGTTTCAAAATATCCATGGCGCTGTTTAGCTGGCTCATGCGCTGATGATCGCCCTGGGGGCTGTCGGGGTGATGGATTGTCGCGAGCGTACGGAACCGGGCAATAAGCACCCGCCTGTCAGAAATGCGGCCCGGCGGAAATCCTAGAACATAAAAGGCATCGTCGCGCGACTTGACCCCGTCGGCCAGCGGGTCGAACGGCAGGACGGAAACCATCGCCCGAAGCCGGGTTACTTCTTCGGGATCAGCAGCGTCGCCGGCGTCCGCGCCGTCACGCGTATCGCCGTTGCCTGAAGACGATACGCTGACCTGGGTCCGGCCGTCGTCAAGCGCCAACGCCAGAGCAAGCGCCTTCCGCATGACTTCGATGATGAAGCCGCCCGTCATGCGAACCTGCAGCCGGGGTTTCCGCCGCCAGGGACGGCCCTTGGCCTTGCCCGACTTCAGAATGCCCGTTTACCGGTCGGCCGGTTCCGGTTCCCCCGGATCGGGAAATTCGTCAATAACCGCCTGCGGAACGACCCGTAAAACCGACCGCGCGAGATCGCCGACACTGACCCGCCGCCGATACGCCAAACGGGTCACCGCATCCCTGAACGACGATGCGCAGGGGATGATGTAGGACTTTTTTCCGTTCTGTAATCAATTCGCCTAACCCGGATTTGCGTCCTGTCGTCAGCGCGGGACGCCCGCCCGCCGAGACCGAAAAATTAGCCCGATCAGCGGACCACCGCACCTGCGATGCAACGAATTTCCCCGGTGCCCGGGCAATTGCAACTAAGATGGTTGTTAAATAGCGCGCCACCTCCTGCGGGGGCCGGACGTAGTGGCGCTTTCCTTCAACCGCTTCGGGTTCCAACCCACCAGTATTGTCTAACAAACTTGGTTAATTCGCTGATGGAAGACGGCTTTTTAAACGGCGGCTCGGGGCGCCGTGTTCCGGCCCGTTTTAGGGCGTTGTCGGCGCCGGCGGCGCGAAGCGGCTGCAATTCCACGGTTTTTCTTTGTGGAAGTGGCGCGTTTTTCAGGCGGGTCCGGGCCCCTTCACCGACTAAGTGGCGCGTTTTTGCCTCGACGCCGACCACGTTAACCATTTAAAATTATGTCCTTGGGGCGCTTTCCTAAGATCAAGAACCGACCAGCGCCCAAGACTCAGGCCAATGCCGAACCGCGAAGAATCGTGGACAGCACACGCACCGGAGAAACCCGAATCATGGAATTCGGGCGCGCGGGAACTGCCGCTTGGTGCCGTGCCGAAAACGGGGAAGCTAGAAAGACGCCGGCCGGATGGCCATCGACATTACGCCGGGCATTGCGGTCCAGCTCGACCGCGCGGGCCAAGAAGCCGCCTTCCTGTTGCAGCAGACGGCGGCGCCGTCGGCAACCCGGGCGACGACCCCGTCGCGCAACCTGCCGGATGAATTCGGTTTATCGTTAAGCCAACGAAACGGAATTAATCTTCCGGTTGCATCGGCTGAGCGGGCGGTCGCGCGGTCAATCGCCGACGGTACGCAGATCGTCGACACGCTTCGCAAGCTCGAACAGCAATTGACCGATGCCGTCAACAGCGGCCTCGTGTCGGAAAGAACGGAACTGAGGATCGACGAAACGCGGGTCTCGCGGCTTAACGTCACCGTCTCGGCGGATCGCGCCCTTACCGCCATTGACAGGCTCGTCTCGCAGGCGGAAACAAACGGCGTCAACCTGATATCCGGAAACCAAGGGCGCATTACCATCCAAACGACGGAGTTCGGCGGCCGCATTTCCGTCCGCGCCCAACCGCTGGACAGCGACGCGCTCGGGCTTGCCGGGATCAGCGCGTTGACCGCCGGCAAGGCGCTTGAGGCGCGGGATCGTGTTCGCATCGCTATCGCCACGGCGGTGCGGCGGCTCGACAATCTGGCGGCGCTGCGGGACAGCCTGGGCTTCCGCTATGGCGATCCGTTCACGGTTGTCAATTTCGGCAACGAGACGGTGTTTGAGGATACCGTCCGTGGTCGGCTGGTCGACGTTTCCGCCTGACTTTTTCCAGATTGCGATATAGCGCCCGCATTCATCCCGCATGGCCGTTTTTGCTGTTGATCGGCGCCTGCCACCGCGCTACCTAATGCGCGCTAACTCGTGCTTTTCGAATTCAAGTGAAGAACGCAATAAAAAGAATGAAAAAGCGTCGCATCAGTCTCGGCACCCGCTTCGTGAAAGTCGGCGAACAACGAATGGTGTGGGTCGTTGCCGCTAAGGGCAGTGACAGCACGCCCGTGCCGCATTACGTTCTGGTCCGCGAAGACGCCCAGAATCGGCGCCGCACACTGTCGGAAGCCGTACTTTTGGACCGCAGTTTTTATCGTCTGGCAACGGACAGATAGTCGAATCCGGCACCGAAAAATCTAAGTTTTTTCATTGCTGTCAGTTAGTTATAAAAAATTCGAATTATTCGGATTTTGTAATAACGGTCACATATTTTTCGCAGCCAGCGGCTAGATTGTATAAACCGTCGGGGCTCCCTTAGCTCCCTCCCCGGACACCCCGACGACACCCCTGTTAAACTTGCCGGCCCGCTACGACGGGCCGGTTTCCTTTTGAGCCGGCGGCAAACGGCCGAGCCCGATCGCCCGCCGGTGCCAGCCTGCAGTGTGCGAGGGGTGAGGGAAAAATGGTGCCGCTCCATCACGCTTAACAAAGTCCAGCAGGACTTACCTCAAGTTCTGCTGGGCTGCCTAACGGCGAGTGTTCTTTCTTTGAGGCTTAATCCAACGGAACGTTGGTCATGAGGATTGTTAAGGACGGCGAGACGTCCTTAACGAGCCTCTGGTGGGAGTTGATGGCTTTGGAACGCTCCCCCGCCTTTTCAAAACTACTCCCGATAACATTGGCCTAGGCGCTAAGTTCAGATCGGTTATCACCCGACGTCAGCTTGTGGGATAAAAGCAAATCTATGTCGTTGCGCAAATTAATTTCCGTGAATAGCCAAAGGCGGGCAACACCTTCTTTAAATATTGATTGCTTCAAACGGTAGCCCGCTACATCTTGGCGTAGCCTTCATCTGGTGAGAGCGAGGCCTTCGATATGTCGATTCGAATTGAGTAGAGGGGCAAAATGGGCCTTAGGAAAAAGATTAGACAATTTGCATTCAGACACGGCACGATCATTGAAAGGGCAGCACCTGAAGCGGCTGTCTGTGATTTTATAAAGCGCTTTAGGGAAAACTTCGTTTCGGCCGATCTTATCCGAATAGGCGGGGACCATGATGGAGGCTATCTAGTTCCAAAAATATTGGATCAAGTTCAATATTGCTTTAGCCCAGGGGTAGATGTAACCGCAGATTTTGAAAAGCAACTGAGCCGTGATTACCAAATTCGCTCTTTCATGGCGGATGCTTCTGTCGATGCACCTCCGCTGGTTGATGAAAATTTCACATTCTCAAAAAAATTTCTGGGACTGAAATCAAGTGGCAACTATGTCACGCTTTCAGATTGGGTCAGCCAAAGCGTCGGCAAAAATGCAGTTAACATGGTCCTTCAAATGGATATCGAGGGCGGGGAATATGATGTCCTGATTTACGAGTCATCGGAATTTCTATCTAAATTTTCAATAATGATAATTGAATTTCATGACCTTCAAAATCTTTTCGAACGTAATTTTCTAAATTCAATTACGGCGATATTTGAAAAGATTTATTGTCACTTTGCAGTCTGTCACGTGCATGCAAATAACTGTTGCGGTTTAGCTCAAATGAACGGCATTGATGTCCCTAGAGTAATAGAAGTCACCTTCGTTCGACGCGATTTGGTTGAATTGTGTAGTCTTCCAGACACAGTATGTTTGCCTCACCATCTGGATCAAAGAAATGTTGTGAACATAGATGATCTTTTGATGCCGGATTTATGGTGGAAGAAAACATGATATATATCACTCTTTTGTAGCAGATTTGGCTGCTATGGGGTCAAAAGTGGACTAAGTAGTCAGGCCAAAAAGTGTCTCCTGTTTGTTGCCGCAATATCGGGTATTCGAGCATATAATTCGATGCGGCGCGTACATGATGGACGCTTTGGCACACATCAACTTGACCCAGTTGGCGAAGTAATTTGGACTTAGAGGCATGGTTGGCTGGGCGTACCTGAGCCTGCCAACTTGAGCCTCGTTTTCCAACTGTCGCCACCACAAACCCTCCAGCACTGTGACAAATGTGTGCCAAGTTGAGTGTCTGTGATTGTGTGCTTATCCGACACCTAATTAAGTCGCTGTATTTAAAACGAATTAAGAGGAAAAATGGTGCCGCCTGGGTGACTTGAACACCCGACCCTCGCATTACGAATGCG
>JAYNIR010000041.1:0-11769 GCA_038109305.1 Rhodospirillaceae bacterium | reverse complement strand
ACACCCGACCCTCGCATTACGAATGCGATGCTCTACCAGCTGAGCTAAGGCGGCATTATTGGTCGGCGATTTCGCGTGCAAATTCTCTCAGGGCGGGGCGTCTGTCAAGTGTTCCTGTGGCGGGCGCCTGGTTCCCTATTGCCCGCCGGGCGATGGAAATTGCTTGGTTTCGCCGGTTTCGCCGCCAGGCGCGATCAGCCGGCCCACATGCGGCGGCGTGCCCCAGGAATAGGTATCGAACCCGCCGCAGTTGCCGCAACGGACGGCCCAGTCGCCGGCGGAGTTGCCGCAGTCGCCGCAAACCCAGGTCCGGTCCGGACCTGCATTGGCGGCGCGTACCAACCACTCGCGGGACGCCGCAAGGTCGTCGTTTTCTTTTTCCTCGACGATCGCCATCAGCCGGCAGGCGCGGCCCAGGTAACCGTCTTTGGCATCGCCGTCGACCACGTCGGAAAGATGTCGGCGCGCCTCGCCCCACAAACCGGCATCGACCGATGCCTGGGCCAGCGCGATTTTGCTTTCCGGATGGGAGGCGTTCTGGCGCACCAGTTTTTCGGCGGCCTTGACCGTCTGCAACGCATCCGGCGCATCGGCAATTTCCAGATGCGCCGCGAACAAATCAGGATGCGGCATCCGCGACCAGGCTTTTTCGATCAGTCCCGCCGCTTTGCGTCCCTTGCCGTCCTGGGCCAGGCAGTGCGCGAGGCGAACGGTCACCGGGACAAAATCGGAAACCAGATCGTTGGCTTTGCGCAGCAGGCGAAATTCTTCCGCGCGGTCGCCGCGGCCTTCGGCGTGACGGCTTTGCTCGAACGTCAGAACCGCCTTGCGGCGGCCTGCCTGCGGCCCCGGCAGCAGCCGGCGGCGGGCAAGTTCGTCGTTGGTCACCCCCGCGTCGAGCCACAGGCCGGCGTCGACCTGCAAATCGAACAGCGCCTTCGCAACCCATTCGCTGTCCGGTTGCAGCCGGTAGGCGCGGCGCGCCAGTTCCAGCGCTCGCGGCCGGTCGTTTTGTTTCATCGCTTGGGACAACAAGCCCCGCAGACCGAGGAACTCCGTTTCGGACCGTTCGGTCATGGCGGTGAAGAATGTTTCCGCCGCCCGGTCGTCACCACCCAGTTGCGCCGATTGCGCCGACAGCAGCATCGTCAACGGCGGTTCGTTCAACAGCACTTCCGCCCGCTTCGCCTGTTTGCGAGCTTCCGTCGGATCGCCCGCGGCGACCGCGACCATGCCGCGGGTCAATGCCTGATAGCCGCGCCGCCGCCGCCGCTCCCGCCAGGCGTCGGCGATGCGCCTGGGCGTGCGGCGGAGCGCAAGCCAAAAACGGTAAATGAGCGCCGTCGCAAAAGCGATCAGAGCAACAGCGGCGACTACCAGCGCCGCCGAGGTTTCAATCCTGTAGCCGCGCCATTCCGCGGTCAGGCTGCCCGGATTATCGCTAAGCCAGGTCGCCGCCGCGATCACGAGGCCCAGAAGCCCCAATAGCAAGAGGGCACGGATCATCGCGGATCAGCTCCTCGCCGGGCGGGACATCAACAAGGACACCGCAAGCACGTGCAAATCCGCGACAGCCTTTTCGGCGGCAAGCCGCTGTTCGGCCAATACACGCCACGCCTTTGCAACATCCGCCGCCTTGCCATTGAGCCCGGTGATGGCGTCGACCGCACCCTTAATGTCGCCCGCCGCCATCATCCGGTCGGCAGAAGCAACCAACGCATCGACGGAGCCCGGCGGCGCCGCGTCGCCGACCCGGCGGACCTGTACGAGCGACGACAGCTTGTCGACCGCGCGGCCGACCCACTCACTGCCGTCCCCGCCGCCGGCTGAGACAATGGACCCGGCCAAAGCCGAAAACCGGGTTCTGAGGTCCGCCGCCGTGGCCACACCGGACGCCGCGAAGGGATCGAGCTTCGCCGCAGCCTCAGCGATGGAAGGCCGTCCTTCGGCGACAGCGCGGAGCGCCTCCAAGTCCCTCGCGAGCGGCAGTCCCTGACGAAGCGAGTCGCGCACCTGCGCCACCGCCAAGACGATCGCCTGCGCCTGCCCTGCGCCGCCCGCAGGAGCGGTCGGCGCAGGGGCGGTTTCGAGTTTTTCCAGCCGCGCCTTGACGCCTGAAATGGCGGCCTGAACTTTTTCAAGTTCCTGATCCAAGACGGTAGGACCGGCCGCCGCCGCCTGCCCCGGTTGCGCGGGACCCGTGCTTTCGACCGATGAAAGCCGGGCGGCCAGGTCTTTAAGTTGGCCGTCGTTCTTTTCCAGCGCCTGCAGCCGGTCGGACAGCGCCTTGAGCGATCCCGTCGCGGCCTCGGTTTCGGCTTTCGCCTCGACTGCCTTCAACAGGCCGCGGGTTTCCTTGACCGACGTTTCAAGTTCGGCGATGCGCCCAATCAGGGTCCCGAGTTCCGTTCGGAATTTCAAGCGTTCATCCTCGAGCTGCTTCAGCGTCACATTAGGGGCGGCTTCGAGCGCGTTCAGGCGGCCGTCCAATCCGCCGTCCGCGGCAGGTGCGGCAGCCGTCCCCGACTTCAGGAACGGCAGAACTTCCCTTGCCTGTTTCGACCATTTGGACCACGTCAGCGCACCGGCGGCGACGGCGACGCCAATGATCACCATGAACCAAATGAGACCCTTGGCCCCACCCGCGTCCCGGGCAGGCGGCGGGGTCACGTTTGGCGCGCCTTCCGCGTTGGATTGAGCCGATACCGACGGGGACGGTTCGGCCTGGCCGGTCTCCCCGGACTGGGATGCTTTCGGCGCGGTGTCGGTTTTCGGCGAAGCGGCCGCGCGTTTTTCCGGCGAAGGTTCCGTTGCCGGGTCTGCCTTTTTTATTTCCGCAGCGCCTTTGGCTTGCGCGGGTTTCGACTGACTGCGGGTCGCGCGTTTCGCTTTGGCGCCTGATTCCGGCGTGGATGCCATGGGGAACTCCGGTTCGTTAGGCTTTGCCGGGGCTCACGCGGGCCGCACCCCGGCGGTGGATGTCATGATCGTTCAAGGGTAGCCCATTCGGCAAACCCGTGGCGACGATATTACGACGGCATGGCGCATGTCATGGACAGTTATCCCCAGATTCCGCACCAGGGCGGCGGTCCGCGGGCGGCTCAGCGGGCTAAAGCCGCCGCCCTGCCAGGTCAGCGATCAGGTCGTCTTCCGTCGGGTGCCGGGCAATGTGGACGGCCCGCCAGGGTCCCCCGGCCGCATCCGCCACATTGGCGCTGAGGCAATGGGCATCGATGCCGGCGCAGGCGTCGCGCAGACCCGCACCGGTGACAAGCCGGTCAAACGTCCGAGCGGTCCGGGGTGAATAAAGCAAAACGCCTTCGACCGTGCCGTCGCGGATGGCGCGCGCGGCGTCGCCCGGCAGGACGTCGGCCGTCTTTGCGTCGTAGATGACTTCCCGGCGGTAAGTAAAACCGAGCGCCACCAGCATCCCGGCAAGTTCGCCCGCAACTTTTGACCCCGCCACGTGCAGCAACGCACCCGCCGGAGGGTCGAGCCGGTCGCCTGCGAGCCGGGCGAGGTCACCCACATCGCCGTCGGCGCTGATCACGTCGTACAGGCCCGATTGTTGCGCCGCCCGCGCCGTCGCATCGCCGACACAGAGAACGCGCAGCCCCGCGGGCGGGCCGCCCTGCCGCGTGACGAAAGCGCGGACACCGTTGGCGCTGGTCGCGATCAGTGCCTGCACGCCCGCGAGGTCGAGCGGATCGCCAGGCAGTTCAGAAATTTCAAGCAGCGGCACAAGAACCGCCTCATGCCCGTATTCACGGAGCCGCCGGGCGGTTTCCCGCGCGTCCCGTTCCGGCCGCGTCACCAGATAGCCCGCCACGGATCAGCCGCCTGCTGCGAAAATGTCGGGCCCGGCCAGGGCTTTTAATTCCGCGCCCAAATCCAGGCCCATGGCGCGGGCGTCCGAGGCCCCGCCCTCGCGCGCGCCACGGCAAACCTTTTTGCCGTCGAGCCCCGCGACCAACCCCTGCAGACGCAGCCTGCCTCCCTGCACTTCCGCCAAGCCGCCGATGGGCGTACGGCAGGATCCGTCGAGCGCTTCCAGCACCGCGCGTTCCGCCGTCACGCGGGTATCCGTCGCCGGATCGTTGAGCGCCGCCAGGAGCGCCCGCGTCGTTTCATCATTTTCGCGGCAGGTGATCGCCACCGCGCCCTGGGCGCAGGCGGGGAGCATTACGTCGGTAGGTATCGGGGTCGCGCCCGGGATTTTTTGGCCCAGGCGGTTCAGCCCCGCGCACGCGAGGATCGTCGCATCGGCCTCGCCGGCGTCGAGTTTTTTCAAGCGCGTGCCGACGTTGCCCCGGAACGGAACGCAGACCAGATCGGGACGGCGATGCAGAAGCTGCGCCTGACGGCGGACCGACGATGTACCGATCCGCGACCCTTGGAGCAGATCGTCAATCCCGCCGGCCGCCGCGATCAGCATGTCGCGCGGGTCTTCACGGGGCAGCACGGCGGCGATGACTATGCCGGCGGGCATCCATGTTTCCAAATCCTTCATGGAATGCACCGCGAAATCGATGCGGCCGTCGAGCATCGCTCGGTCGATCTCTTTCGAAAAAAGCCCCTTGCCGCCGATGTCGGCCAAGGGCCGGTCCAATACCTGATCGCCGGTGGTGGAAATTTCAATCCGCGCGAGACGTCCCGGCGCCGCGAATTCGGCGTGCCGCTCGCGGAACAGCGCCATGGCCGCATCGGTCTGCGCCAGCGCCAAGGTGCTGGCGCGAGTTCCCACGTTCAGGGTCATGGCGGCGGCGCGGTCGGTCATGCGGGCAATTGTCCTTTGTCTCGGCAGCGGGCTACAGAGTAAAGTCCCGGACACCCGCCGCAACAAGGTTTTTCGAATAGTTTTTGGTGTGCGGCGGCAGATCGAAGGACCCGCCCGTGCGTGTTTTGGGCCTGGAAACCAGTTGCGATGAAACCGCCGCCGCCGTGGTCACGGACGCCGGCAAGATTTTGTCGCACGTCATCCACCAGCAATTGGCGGACCATCAACCGTTCGGCGGCATTGTGCCGGAGGTTGCCGCCCGCGCACATCTGGACAAGGCAGACCGGGTCGTCGTCGACGCCATGGCCGAGGCCGGGATCGGTTGGGACGAACTGGACGCCGTCGCGGCAACGGCCGGGCCGGGCCTGATCGGCGGCGTGCTGGTCGGCGTGATGACCATAAAAGCCATTTCCCAATCCAGAGGGCTGCCGTTCATCGCGGTCAACCACTTGGAAGCCCATGCGCTGACGGCCAGGCTGACCGGCGGGGTGAAATTTCCCTACCTGGTGCTGTTGGTTTCGGGCGGGCATTGCCAGCTCTTGACCGTTCGGGGCGTCGGCGATTACCGGCGGCTCGGCACCACCATTGACGACGCCGTCGGCGAGGCATTTGACAAATCCGCCAAAATGCTGGGGCTGGGATATCCTGGCGGCCCGGCGATTGAGGCCGCCGCTGACCAAGGCGACCCGGCCCGGTTCGACCTGCCCCGGCCGATGACCGGCCGGCCGGGATGCGACTTTTCCTTTTCTGGGCTCAAGACACGGGTCCGCATGGCGATTGAGGGCCTGCCGCCGGGGGCCGTTCAAGACCGGGACGTTGCCGACATATCGGCATCCTTTCAGACCGCCGTCGCCGACACGTTGACCGAGCGCACGGGCAACGCCATCGCGCTGTTTCGCGAAGACTGTTCCGAAGGAGGAACGTTGGTCGTGGCGGGGGGCGTCGCCGCCAACGGGGCGATTCGCTCGGCGCTGTCCGCGCTTGCCAAAAACCACGGCATGGCCTTTCACGCGCCGCCCGCAAAACTGTGCACCGACAACGGCGCCATGGTCGCCTGGGCCGGGATCGAACGCCTGCGTCTGGGACTGACCGACGCCATGGATTTCAAGCCGCGGCCGCGCTGGCCCCTGGACCCATCGGCGCCGCCCGCCATCGGCGCGGGCGTGAAGGCATGATCGTCCGGACCGGTCGCATCGAAACCGAAACCCGTTGCCCGATTTCGTGGCTTTCCAGGCCCCGTCCCGGCCATTACAAGTAAAGCCATGGAACGATTCGCCGTCATCGGCGCGGGCGCCTGGGGCACGGCGCTTGCGATGGTCGCCCGCCGCGCGGGCCGCTCGGTCATTTTGCAGGCGCATGAGACCGAAGTGGCGGCGGCCATCAACCGCGACCACCAAAATCCCGTTTATTTGCCGGGCATAACGCTCGACCCGTCGATTGAAGCGACGACCGACATCCCCCTGGCCGTGGACGGAGCGGACGCGGTGATCCTGGTGGCGCCGGCGCAATTTGTCCGCGCGGTGACCAAACAGATGGCAAACGGCAAGCGGTTCGACAAACCGGTGCTGATCTGCGCCAAGGGGATCGAGAATGAAACCTGCAAACTGATGACAGAGGTCGTCGCCGAAACCCTGCCGGCCGCGTCCCAGGCGGTGTTATCCGGGCCGACGTTCGCAATTGAGGTTGCCCGGGAAATTCCCTCCGCCGTGACGCTCGCGTCGAACGATGCAAAACTGGCGGAACAATTTATCCAGGCGATCGGTACACCGCGGTTTCGGCCTTATCGGTCGGACGACCCGGTCGGTGCGGAAGTCGGCGGCGCCGTCAAAAACGTGCTGGCGATTGCCTGCGGCATCGTCCAGGGGCGCTGCATGGGCGACAACACACGAGCGGCGTTGATCACCCGGGGGCTGGCGGAAATTGTGCGGCTCGGCGCGGCCAAGGGGGCGCGGTCGGAAACGCTCATGGGTTTATCGGGCATCGGCGACCTGACGCTGACCTGCAACGCCATGCAATCACGCAATTTTTCGCTGGGCGTGGAATTGGGCAAAGGACGCCCGCTCGCTGACATCATGGGCGAACGCAAAGCCGTGACCGAAGGCGTATTTTCCGCCCGCGCGGTGATCGAGCTGGCGGGGCGGCTCGGCGTCGACATGCCGATCTCGACCGCCGTCAACGCCATCGTCAACCACGGGCGCAACATCGACGAGGTCGTCGACGGCCTGCTGGCACGGCCGTTCACCAAAGAAATCGAATAACGCGCCTTGGGCGCAGACAACAGGGAGGGCTTTCCATGCTCTATGCCATCTTCGCGGTCGACAAACCGTACCACGTGCAACTCCGCCTCGACACGCGGCCGACGCACGTCGAATACCTGAGAGCGAATTCGGACATCATCGTCACCGCCGGGCCGATGCAATCGGACGATAGCGAAACCATGATCGGCAGCCTGTTGGTGTTGGACGTCGCCGACCGCGCCGCCGCCGTCAAATTCGCCGAGAACGATCCTTATGCGAAAGCCGGTCTGTTCGAAAGCACCCGCATTATGCGCTGGAAGCGCACCATCCCGGCAGCCTGACCCGCGAACGTTCGGCCCGCGCGCGCCCCTGACCATGACCGATCACGTGCTTTGCGATCTGGACGACATTGCGGACGGCGGTTCGGCGGCGTTCACAATTGACCGCACCGTGATCATGGCGATCCGACGGGGTGGGGACGTTTTCGGCTACGTCAACTCGTGCCCGCATATCGGTTCGCCGCTCGACTTCACACCGGGCAAGTTTCTCACCGCCGACGGCGCTTTCATTTTGTGTTCGACCCACGGCGCGCTATTCCGTATCGCGGACGGCCATTGCGTTTCCGGACCGTGCGCCGGCGAGACACTCAATCCTGTTTATATTGCGGTGCATAAAAATCAAGTTATCGCAACGCTATAAGTCGTCAATACACTGTTTTATAAAAAACTATTTGATTTCGCACTTGCGCAATAAATGAAACTTGCGTACGACCCCCACCGCTCCGGGCACCCATCCGCGCCTGCCTCTTGCTCTAAGGCGGGAATCCGCCATACTGCCGGAGCAAAAGGAATTTAAGGTGCAATCCGGTGGCTGCCGATGTCTGGGGAGATGTTCAGGCGGCCGGACGCTTCGCATCTCTGGACGGCTCCGGGGGACGATCCGGCAACGGAAATCAAGCGCCATCGACTTTAAAATTGAGGGAGGTTTGAACCGCCATGTCCGAACATCATGTTTTTCCGGTGCCCGGCGACGTTGCCAAAAATTCGCTCTGCACCAACGACCAGTACCTGAAAATGTACAAAAAATCCGTCGACGACCCGGAAGGATTCTGGGGCGAACACGGCAAGCGCCTTGACTGGATCAAGCCTTACACCAAAGTCAAAAACGTCAATTACAATTTCGGCAACGTGTCGATCAAATGGTACGAAGATGGCACGCTGAACGCGTCCGCCAACTGCATTGACCGCCACCTGGCGAAGCGCGGCGACCAGGTCGCCATCATCTGGGAAGGCGACGAGCCGACCGACGACAAGAAAATCACCTATAAGGAATTGCACGGGCACGTCTGCCGCCTTGCCAACGCCATGAAGGCGCGCGGCATCAAGAAAGGCGACGTCGTCACCATCTACATGCCGATGGTTCCCGAGGCCGCCTATGCCATGCTGGCGTGCACGCGGATCGGTGCCATCCACTCCATCGTGTTCGGCGGATTTTCGCCGGAAGCGCTGGCGCAGCGGATCGGCGACTGCGGATCGAAATGCGTCATCACCGCCGACGAAGGTATCCGCGGCGGCCGGAAGATCCCGCTTAAGGTCAACACCGACGCGGCCATCGACATTTGCGGCGGCGTCGAAACCGTCTTTGTCGTCACGCGCACCGGCGCCAAGGTCAACTGGGTCGAAGGCCGGGACGTCAATTACGAAGACGCCGTCGCCGCCTCCGACGCAACGTGCGCGCCCGCGGAAATGAACGCGGAAGACCCGATGTTCATTCTTTACACGTCCGGGTCCACCGGAAAACCGAAAGGCGTGCTGCACACGACGGGCGGCTACATGGTCTATGCGTCCATGACCCACCAGTACGTGTTCGATTATCACGACGGCGAAGTTTACTGGTGCACGGCCGACGTGGGCTGGGTCACCGGCCACAGCTATATCGTCTATGGCCCGCTGGCCAACGGCGCCGCCACCATCATGTTCGAAGGCGTGCCGAACTATCCGTCCATGTCCCGGTTCTGGGAAGTTTGCGACAAGCATAAGGTGTCGATTTTCTACACCGCGCCGACGGCGATCCGCGCCCTCATGCGCGATGGTGACGAGCCGGTGAAAAAGACGTCGCGCAAGTCGCTGCGCATCCTGGGGTCGGTGGGCGAGCCCATCAACCCGGAAGCCTGGATGTGGTATTACAACGTGGTCGGCGACGGCCGCTGCCCCATCGTCGATACCTGGTGGCAGACGGAAACCGGCGGTATTCTGATCACCCCGCTGCCGGGCGCGACGGACCTGAAACCGGGTTCCGCCACCCGCCCGTTCTTCGGCATTCAACCGCAGATCGTCGACGCCGACGGCAAGGAACTGACGGGCGCCACCGAGGGCAACCTGTGCATCATCGACAGCTGGCCCGGCCAGATGCGGACCGTCTACGGCGATCACAAACGGTTCGAGGAAACCTACTTCGCCACCTATAAAGGCAAGTACTTCACCGGCGACGGCTGTCGCCGCGACGAGGACGGGTATTATTGGATCACCGGCCGCGTGGATGACGTCATCAACGTGTCCGGTCACCGCATGGGCACGGCCGAAGTTGAAAGCGCATTGGTGGCGCATTCGAAGGTCGCCGAGGCCGCCGTTATCGGCGCGCCGCACGATGTGAAAGGCCAGGGCATCTACGCCTATGTGACGCTTAACGCCGGCGAGCAGCCGTCGGACGAGCTCAAGAAAGAACTGGTCCAGTGGGTGCGGAAGGAAATCGGCCCCATCGCCAGCCCCGATTGGATTCAGTGGGCCCCCGGCCTGCCGAAAACCCGGTCGGGCAAGATCATGCGGCGCATTCTCCGCAAGATCGGCGAGGACGATTTCTCGAACCTGGGCGATACCTCGACACTCGCCGATCCGGCGGTGGTCGACGACCTGATCGCCAACCGGCAGAACCGGATCAAGGGCTGATCATCCCGGCCCGGACGACCGAACCAGAGAAAGGCGGGGCCCGGCGGTCCCGCCTTTTTCATTTGCCGCCCGGCGGCGGCCGACACGGCTTTTCAAACGAACACCGGGCGGAGTAGAAACAAGGATCGACGTATTCCTTCCGGCAACTTCGGAGATGGCCATGGCCCGCATTGCGATCGGCGGCTTCCTGCACGAAACCAACTGCTTCGTCCCCATGCGGACGGATTACCAATACTACGCCCGGGGCGGGGAGTTTCCGCCGCTGGCGCGCGGCGATGAAGTCATCGAGCGGACGAAGGGCGCGTCCTTCGGCATGTCGGGATTTCTAGATACCATCGATCCGGCGCACGAACTGGTGCCGCTGATCTGGGGGCATGCAGGGGCCGGCGGGTATATCACTGACGACTGTTTCGAACGCATCACCGGCGAATTGGTCGGCATGCTGTCGCAGGCCATGCCGGTGGACGCGGTTTATCTGGACCTGCACGGGGCCATGTGTTCGGAAACCTTTCCCGATGCCGAAGGTGAACTGCTGCGCCGGGTGCGCGGCGCCGTCGGCCCGAACATCCCCGTCGTCATCACGCTGGACTACCACGTCAACATGACGCAGCAGATGGTCGACCATTGCGACGGCATGGCGATCTATCTGACCTATCCGCATATCGACCGGCAGCACACGGGCAGCCGGTCGGCCAAAATCCTCATGCGCGTTCTGAAAGAAGGCATCCCCAAGGGCAAGGCGATGCGGCGCATTCCGTTTCTGTTGCCGCTGAATTTTCAATGCACGCTGATCGAGCCGACCAAAGCGATCATCGAAGCGTCGGTCACCGCCGAAGGCGGGGAGATCATGAACCTGAGCTACGGCGCCGGGTTTCCGCCGTCGGATTTGTTCGAGTGCGGACCCGCCGTGGTCTGCCATGCCCACAGCCAGGAAGCCGCCGACGCCGCAGCCGACATGCTGGAAGCGATGATCCTGGCGCGCGAGGCCGAATTCGCCGAACCGCTGCTGAGCCCGGACGAGGCCGTCACCCAGGCGATGGAAATGGCGAAAACCGCAAAAGGCCCCATCGTCATCGCCGACACCCAGGATAATCCCGGATGCGGCGGCACTTGTGACACCACGGGGATGCTGGAAGCGCTCGTCCGCCTGGGTGCCGAAGGGGTCGCCATGTGCGTCATGTGGGACGCCGACGCCGCCGGCCGGGCGACCGAAGCCGGTGTCGGCGCGAAGCTGCAACTGGACCTGGGCGGCAAGCACGGTATCCCCGGCGACAAACCGTACCGGGGCACGTTCGAGGTGACGGCGCTGAGCGAAGGCAAGTTCGTCACCAAAGGCCGCAGCATCCCCGGCCGCCACATCAACATCGGGCCGGTGGCGGTTTTGAAGATCGGCGGCGTTTCCATCGTCACGGCCAGCCGCCGCATGCAGGCCTACGACCAGGGTATCTTCACCCACATCGGCATCGACCCGTCGGCGCAGAAAATTCTGGTGCTGAAAAGCACCTGTCATTTTCGCGCCGACTTCGATCCCATCGCGGCGGAGACGCTGGTCGCGCTCGCCCCGGGCGGTCATATCGTCGACCCGCGGGCCTATCCCTACCAGTATCTGCGCCCGGGCGTGCGGCTGTTGCCGCTCGGCCCCGAGTACGCCCCGGCATAAGACCCCGCCTGGGCCTTAGGCCGTGCGCAGGCCCGCGTGCTTCATCGGGAAATCGCGGATGCGTTTCCCGGTGGCCGCCGCGATCGCGTTCAGCACCGCCGGCGCGGCGACGGCAATCGTCGGCTCGCCGACCCCGCCCCAGAACCCGCC
>JAYNIR010000040.1:0-12866 GCA_038109305.1 Rhodospirillaceae bacterium | reverse complement strand
TGCCCGCTTCCAGGAACTCTCTCGACCAACTGTAATACACGCTCTCAGCGATGCCGGACGAGTTCAAATATATGGCCGACCTGCTTAAGGACCGGTCCGGTCTGGTCCTTAATCAGGATAAGACGTATCTGCTGGAAAGCCGCCTGATGCCTGTTGCCTGCACGCAGGGCATCAAGGGCGTGGAAGAACTGATCCAGAAGATCAAGACGACCAAGAAAGAAGCCTTGATCATCGAGGTCACGGAGGGGATGACGACAAACGAGTCGTTCTTCTTCCGCGATATCAAGCCGTTTGACATGTTGAAGGAACACGTTCTGCCGCACATTTTGGAAAAATGCTCCGCCAAGGAGTCGTTCCGCATCTGGTGCGCGGCGGCCTCCAACGGGCAGGAACCCTATTCCTTGGCGATGATCCTCAAGGAAGAGGGTGCCAAGCTCACCGGGTGGAAATACGACATCGTCGGCACCAACATCTCGAAACAGGTCCTCGCCAAGGCGCAGAAGGAGCTTTATTCGCAGTTCGAGGTGCAGCGCGGCCTGCCGATCACCATGCTGGTCAAATATTTCGACAAGGCCGACGATCAGTGGCAGCTGAAACCCGAAATCCGCGCCATGGTCCAGTACAAGTACTTTAACCTGCTGGACAACCTGGTGCCGCTCTGCACCTTCGACGTCGTGTTTTGCCGCAACGTGCTGATCTATTTCGATCAGCCGATCAAGGGCAAGGTCCTGGACGGTATCGCGAAGCAAATGCCCGGTTACGGCAAGCTGTTCCTGGGCGGCGCTGAAACGGTCCTGGGCGTATCCGAAAGCTTCAAGCCCGTGCAGGGGCTGCGCGGCGTTCACGAACGCAAGGGCGTTTGATCCGGGCGCGCCTTACCGGTTTGGCATCGATTAAATGAAACGAGGCGGCCCGGGGCCGCCTCTGTCGTTTTTGGTGAAGCCTTCGTTGAAGGCGCCGCCTGATTCGCATCCGTTACGGCGCCCGATCAGGCAGACGCCGCCTGTTTCACATCCGGTTCTGGGTCGCGCAGCACATAGCCGCGGCCCCAAACGGTTTCGATGTAATTTTCGCCGCCCGTCGCCGTCGACAGCTTTTTCCGAAGCTTGCAGATGAACACGTCGATGATTTTCAGTTCCGGTTCATCCATGCCGTTGTACAGGTGATTGAGGAACATTTCCTTGGTCAGGGTTGTTCCCTTACGCAGCGATAGCAATTCAAGGATTCCGTATTCCTTGCCGGTCAGGTGGATCGGCTGGTCGTCGACTTCGACCGTCCGGGTGTCCAGGTTGACCGACAGGCGCCCGGTCTGGATGACCGACTGGGCGTGGCCCTGGGAGCGGCGGACGATCGCCTGAATCCGGGCCATAAACTCATCCTTGTTGAAGGGCTTGGTCAGATAGTCGTCGGCGCCGGAGCCGAGCCCCTTCACCTTGCTTTCAGATTCCGTCAGGCCCGACAGTATCAGCACCGGAGTGTTGATCCTGGAATCGCGAAGCCTGCGCAAAACCTCGAACCCATTCATGTCGGGCAGCATGATGTCCAACACGATGATATCGTAGTCATAAAGCTTGCCGATTTCTAGGCCGTCTTCGCCCAGGTCTGCTGTATCGACCAACATACTGGCCGACTCCATCATCATTTTAACGCTTTGCTGGGTCGACGGATCATCTTCGACGAGAAGAACACGCATTTTCGAGCCTCCAATCGAGCCTATTAACCTTCGTTAACCATACCGTTGGCCGGGAATCGGCGTCAAGCGCGGGTCCTAGCAGCGAGAATTTTTCTTATCCCATAGGGGGTTAACACTCCATCAACGGTTCTGGGTGATAGTATGAACTGGCGCAGAAACGGCTTTTGGATTCGCGGATTTCCCTCACGTGTACAATTTCGTCAACAACATTTTGAACGAGGTCGAACGCCAAACCGGCCAACTGCATTTCGGCCGCGTCGCCAACGTGGTCGGCCTGCTGGTCGAGGTCGAGGGCCTCGAGGGCGCGATCTCCGTCGGCGATCATTGCTCCATTATTCTGAAGGGCGGCCGCCGGCTGGCGTGCGAGGTTGTCGGCTTCCGCGACGGCAAGGCGCTGGTCATGCCGTTCGGGTCCGTTGACGGCATCGGCATGGGCTGTCGGGTCGAGGTAGGGTCCGCCGAACCGCTGATTTATCCGGTGGACGAGTGGCTCGGCCGCGTCATCGACGCCTTCGGCCGCCCGGTGGACGGAAAAGGCCCGTTACCGAACGGCGGCGCGGCGTACCGCATCCACGGCGATCCGCTGCCGGCGCACTCGCGCAAGCGCATGGGCGCCAAGGTTGATCTGGGCGTGCGGGCCATGAACGCCTTCCTGACCTGCTGTAAGGGCCAGCGGCTCGGCATTTTCGCCGGGTCCGGCGTCGGCAAGTCGACGTTGCTGTCGATGATGGCGCGAAACACCGACGCCGACGTCAGCGTCATCGGCCTGGTCGGCGAACGCGGCCGCGAAGCCCGCGAATTCATCGAAGACCACCTGTGCGAAGAAGGCTTGAAGCGTTCGGTCGTGGTCGTCGCCACATCGGACGAGACGCCACTGGTCCGCCGGCAGGCGGCATTCATGACCATGGCGGTTTCCGAATATTTCCGCGATCGCGGTAACAACGTGCTGTGCCTGATCGACTCGGTCACCCGCATTGCCATGGCGCAGCGCGAAATCAGCCTTGCGGTGGGCGAGCCGCCGGCGTCCAAGGGCTATACGCCGTCGGTCTTTGCGCTGATGCCGCGCCTGTTGGAACGGGCCGGCCCGGGCCGCCCCGAACAGGGCGACATCACCGGGCTGTTCACCGTTCTGGTTGAAGGCGACGATCATAACGAGCCGGTCGCCGACTCGGTCCGCGGCATCCTGGACGGGCACGTGGTCCTTGATCGCGCCATCGCCGAACGGGGCCGTTACCCGGCCATCAATATTCTTCGGAGCGTCAGCCGCTCGCTCCCCGGCTGCAACACGTCCGGGCAGAACGCGCTGCTGGCCCGCGCCAGGCAATTGCTGGCGGTCTACGAAGACATGGGTGAACTGATCCGCCTGGGCGCTTACCGCCGGGGCAGCGACCCGCAGGTCGACGAAGCGATCCGGTATTACGACGGGATCGAGGCGTTCCTCTCCCAGCAGATCGGCGAGACGACCGATCTGGACAGCTGCTATCAGATGCTTGCCGAAATTCTCGAAATGCCGCTCGAAGTACCCGAGCAGGCGGCCGGGTAAGGGAGGACGCGCATCTTGGCCGGCCTGAAAAGCCTGATCCGCCTGCATGAATGGACCGTCGACGAACGTCGCCGCGATCTGGCGCGCCACATCAAACTTCTGAACGATCTGGATCAGGCGATTATCGATCTAAAAAAAGAACTGCAGAAGGAAATGGCACTGGCCGCGTCGAACCCCAGCGGCGTCGGCATGACCTTCGGCCACTATTACACCATGGTGCGCCGCCGCCGCGAACAGATCGAGCGTAGCATCACCCAGAAAGAGGCCGAAATCCGGGATGCCCGCGACATCCTTGGCCGCGCTTACATAGAGCTCAAGAAGTACGAAATCGCCCAGGATGTCCGCAAAAAGCGCGAGGAAGAAGAAGCCCGCCGCGCCGAACAGAAAGAATTGGACGAAATTGGATTGCAGCTTTACCGACGGAAAAAGTCCGGCCGTTAACCCTTCGCCCCCGATATCAGGGGCGGATTGTCCCAGCCCGGCTGCCGGTCGACCAGCGTCACCTGATGCCGGGGCAGGTCGTCTTCAGCGCTGGCAACCGTCACCTCGATCCACCGCGCCACGGTTTCGTCGGCGAAGTCGGCCATGACCGTCGCCGCCAGGGCTTCCAGGGACTGCCAATCCGCTTCGGCAATGACCGCCAAATATGCCCAGACGTTTTCCGCCGACACGATCTGCGCGTCCGGGACATAGCGGATCGCGACCGAGACCGCCCGCCCGTGCGTGGTTTCAAGTCCACCGGTCAGCATCACCAAATAATCGAGGCGGCGTTCCGGATTGGCCACAGGGGCGAGGATGCGGCGCCGTTCAATTACGTCGTTCATGGGAAAACTTACATCCATCGGCTTCAATCCTTATACAACAAGCCCGACGCCGCCGTTGCCGCTTTTTTCGGCGGGCGGCCGGATGTCGATGAAATTGGCGGGCTGCGCCTGAAATCCGACACCGCCGCGGAACCCGGTGATTTCGCGGGCCCCGTCATAAAGGCGGCGAATGTCGTTCTGCATGTCGGGCGGTAGGCGCGGGTCCGACCGAACGACCATGTCGAGCCTCCGCCGGTTTGTATTGACCAGCCCATCCAATTGAATGTGCCCGAGCCGCGATAACGACACGTCGACGACGAAACGGGTGCCCGTGTTGTCTTCTTCGTCGTCTTCGTCCGTATCCTGATTCCGGATCAACAAGCGGACCTGATCCAGCGACTGGCCGTTGTGAAACGGCACCATGACTGTCCGCCAGTCGCCAGAGCCCGGGTCTTCCGCAACGCTCGAAATCCGTCCCATATCGTCGCGCAGCCGGTTCAGCAGCCCCGGGTTGACCCGTTGCAGCACGCGCATGGGCTGATCGCCCAGCCACGACCGTAGGTCGCCGCCACGAAGCGCTGCCAGAAAGAACATGATATTGGCCGCAAGGTTGGCGTCGGGCCGGGGCAGCGCGGTTTGCGTTATCTGCAGGGCCGCGTTGGGCGCGGCCTGCTCCAAGGCTTGCAGGGTTTCGTTCAAAGCCGGCCACTGACGGTCGAGAAACAGCGCCTGGCGAAGGAATAGCTGTTGGTTGTCGAGCAGTGGTTCCGCCGCCGTCGGCGGCAGCGGCGTCGTCGTCACGGTCAGGACCACGCGCGCACCTTCCGGCGGCGGGTTGGCGCCGTTGATGGCGATCGGTCCCAAAACAGTTTCGACGATGGGCTGCCCGCCCGCATTCTGGCCCGTGACGATGCCGGTCAATGTCTGCCCTTGTGCGAGCACGGCCTGACCGGTCAGCGGCGTCACCGACGACGCACCCCCCGGCGGCGGCGGCTGAATATCGGCGATACGGAAGGTGAACTGTGTGCCCGGCGGCAGCGTGACGGGCGCGGCACCCGGCTGCCCCGAGGCTGCCTGGCCTGGCAGGGCGGGTGCGCCGCCCGGGACGGATTCTGCGACGGCGGGTTGTCCCACCCCGGGGGCGCCGCCTGCCGCTTGCCCGCCCGGAAGGGCGGGCGCCTGTCCCTGTATGGTCTGCACGCCTGGCAGTCCGGCCGTCCCGGTAACCGTTGGGCCTGATGGCTGTGTCGGCGTTCTGGCCGATGGTTGGGCCAGGGCCGGAAAGCCGATGGTAGGGCGCAGCAGCGTCGCGGTCAGCAGGCCGCCTTGCGTGAACGGCAGGGCCGTCGCTGATCCGGCCGCCTGACGGGCGCCTTCAAGGATCTGCGCGCCGCCGGCGCGAAGCGCGGTTGCGTTTTGGCCGTTGACGGTCACGATGACGAACTGCAGCCCATTTCCCTTGTTGGTTAATTGCAGAACAAGGGCGTCGCCGGGCGTCAGCGAAAGCGGTGACAGCAGTTGCAGTTGCACCTGGCCGAAGCTTCCCTGCGGGGTCAATAAGCCCTGCGGCGTCACGTTGATCAATTGCGCGTCGAACCGCGCGCCGATCAGCGCGTTCAATAGCGCGGGGGGAATGGGAATTTGGGTTTGCGCCGGCGGCAAGGTCACCGCCGTTGGCGGCGGCAGGGGCGGCGGCGGTGGGCCGGCGGACGGCGGCGGTGGTGGTGGCGGTGCGGATATTTCCGACATGGGTTGATCCTCTCACGCCCTCGGGCCGCCTCTGGCCGGGCGCGCCCGGCCGGGGTCCGGGTCAGGCCTTGGCCGGCAGCGCGATGTTGATTTCCTCCGGCTCGAAGTCTTCATGATCGGCGGCTTCGGGCTTGCCGTCCAAGGTTTTCGGCCCTTCGCGCATGGGCAGTTCCGATGACAGGCTCAGAATGTCGCCGAAATAAAGTCCGGCCAGGTCGGCCGCGCCCGTCGGATAGAACCCTTCCACCGGGTCAGGCGACCCGGTCGTCCCGGCCAGCGCCACGGCGGCGCTTTCCATGGCGGCTAACACGGCGCCCAGGCGCCCGGAGGCGTCGGTCCGGGTGACCAACATGCGTTCCGCGCCGGCGGCGGCGAAGGCAACGGCGTTCTCGGCGGCTTCGAAGGCGTCCATGCCTGCGTTCAGCACCAGCACCGGTTCGACCGGGGCGGCGTTGACGAAATCCATCAGGTTATCCATTTCCATGTGCGAACGGTGGTTGACCCCCGGCGAGTCGACCAGAACCAGCGACCGCGCCGGTGTGCGGGCGACGAACTGCGCCATTTCCTCGGCCGTGTCGGTGATGAATACTTCCTGGTCCATGATCTTGGCGAGGGCGGTCAGTTGTTCGACCGCGCCGGCGCGCTTCAGGTCCGTGGTCAGAAACCGGACCGACCGCTTGGCCATGATCGCGCGGGCCGCGAGTTTGATCAGCGCCAGGGTCTTACCCGACCCCGGCGGTCCAACCAGCATCAGCCGCTGGTTGTCGGCGGTTACGTCGATGGGGGAGAAGCGGAAATCGATATCCAGCGCGCCCGCCAATGCGCTGATCGGCGCCGGCGATTCCATTTCGCCCGCGGCCTGGGCCAAGCGGTGCCCCAGCGGCAGCGGCACACCGTGAACCAAAAGCGTTTCCAGCACCCGGTCGATGCGGGCGTCGGGGCTGAGCGGCACTTGGCCCATGCGCGGATCGTCCCGGTCCTGGTGGCGGGCGGCGACGATGGTGGCTTCGCCGGTCTCCCGATAGGTCTGGGTCGAAACGATGTTCGCATCGTCGCCCAATTCGCGGCGGACGAGCGCCATCGCCTGGCGGAGACTGGAAGCCTTGAAGGTTAGCAAACGCATGGTCTTCCTTCTCTTTTCCTCTGACCGCGCCGGTTAGGGCAGCGCGGATTACACCTGGCCCACGGTCTTGATTTTGACCTTGGGATGAATTTCGTTCTGCGACATCACGACGGTCATCGGCCGGAAGCGTTCGACGATCGACCGGACGTAGGGGCGGATCGCCGGGCTGGTCAGCAGTACCGGAGTTTCGCCCATCATCGCCTGACGTTCGAAACTGGTGCGCAGCGCGCCGATGAACTCCTGAAGTTTTGACGGCGCCATGGACAACTGCTTGTCGTCCTCGGGCCCGACGATGGACTCGCTGAAGGCTTGTTCCCATTGCGGCGCCAGGGTGATCAGGCTGATGAAACCCTGGTCGTTGACGTTGGAATCGGAAATCTGACGCGCCAACCGGGCCCGGACGTGTTCGGTGATCATCATCACGTTGCGCGTCGCGGCGCACGCTTCCTGAATACCTTCGAGGATCGTCGGCAGGTCGCGGACGGATATGCGCTCGGCCAGCAGGTTCTGCAGCACGCGCTGCAGGCCGCCCAAGGTGATGGAGCCGGGCACAATCGCTTCGACCAGTTTCTGTTGTTCCTTGTCGAGTTCATCCAAAAGCTTCTGCGTTTCCGCATGGCTCAGAAGCTCGTCCATGTTGTCCTTGATGATTTCCGTCAGGTGCGTGGTGACGACGGTTGCCGGGTCGACCACGGTGTAGCCCCGGAACAAGGCTTCTTCGCGGTTTGATTCCTCGATCCACATGGCCGGCAGGCCGAAGGTCGGCTCGACGGTTTTTTCGCCGGCGAGTGTGATTTCCTCGCCGCGGGGGTCCATGACCAAAAGATTGGACGGCCGCAGGTCGCCACGCCCGGCCTCGATCTCCTTGACCCGGATGACATAGGTGTTGGCCGGCAGCTGCATGTTGTCCTGAATGCGCACGGACGGCATGACGAAACCCATTTCCGACGCCAACTGGCGGCGCAACGATTTGATCTGATCGGTCAGGCGCTGGCCGGGTTCGGGCGGCGCGTTGATCAGCGACAGCAGGCCGTAGCCCAGTTCCAGCCGCAGGTGGTCAATGCGGAGCGCCGTCGAAATCGGCTCTTCCGCCGCCTTGGTCGTTACCGGCTGTGAATCCTCAAGCGCCCGCAGCGCTTCTTCGGCCTCGGCCTTTTTATGTTGAGAGACTACAAGCGCAATGCCCCCGGTAACGACGGAAAGAAAAATGAAGGGCAGGGCCGGGATACCCGGCAGAATCGCAAGTGCCAGCAACAAAAACGACGACATGCCCATGGTCTTGGGTTGGCCGCCGAGCTGGCGGAACAGGGTCGCTTCCGTCGGGCCGGTGATGCCGGCCTTAGTGACCATCATACCGGCGGCGGTCGAAACGATCAGCGCCGGGATCTGGCTGACCAGGCCGTCACCGACGGTCAGCCGTGTGTAGGTGTCGGCGGCTTCCTTGAACGCAAGGTCGTTCTGCGCAACGCCGATGATCATCCCGCCGATAACGTTGATCAGGGTGATCAGCAGGCCGGCGATGGCGTCGCCGCGGACGAACTTGGAGGCACCGTCCATGGCCCCGAAGAAAGTGCTTTCGTCTTCCAGCGCCTTGCGCCGGGTGCGGGCTTCGTCTTCTTCGATCAGGCCCGACGACAGATCGGCGTCGATGGCCATCTGTTTGCCGGGCATTGCGTCCAGGGTGAACCGCGCGGCGACTTCCGCGATACGGCCGGAACCCTTGGTGATGACGATGAAGTTGACAATCACCAGGATTGAGAAAACGATGATCCCGATGACGAAGTTGTCCTGCATGACGAAGCCGCCGAAGGCCTTGATGACCTTGCCGGCGGCGTCGGTGCCCTGATGCCCGTCGGCCAGGATCAGGCGCGTCGACGCCAGGTTGAGCGCCAGTCGGATCATCGTCGCGAGCAGCAGGATCGTCGGGAAGGAGTTAAAATCCAGCGGCTTTTCGATGAAGATCGCGGTCATCAGGATCAGCACCGAAAACGTGATGGAAAAGGCGAGGCTCAGGTCCAGCAGCCAGGTCGGCAACGGCAGGATCAGCACCACCAGGATGCCCATGACGCCGAGCGCGAAGATCAGGTCGCCGCGCTTTAAAAGGTTGCTGATGGCGGCAAACGGATTGCCGCCGCCTTCCGCATCCTTCGCGGATTGTGCGCTTCTGCCCGGGGCGCGGGACGTCACAGAGCCGGTCGCGGTTTCCAATGCTTCAGCCATTCCCGTAAGTCTCTTTTATTATCGTGCTTTTATGCTGAACCAAGTTGAAGTCTGTCCGATCGTTCCGTCAGGGCGCAGGCGCCGTGCCGGGTCCGGCGTCACCCGGTTGCGGCACGGCAAAGCCCTCGGCGGTGTACTGGCGCAGTTTGTTGCGCAGCGTGCGGATAGAAATACCCAGGATATTGGCGGCGTGCGTCCGGTTGCCGAGGCAGTGGTGCAACGTGTCGATGATCAAATCCCGTTCCACATCGGCGACCGTGCGGCCGACCAGGCCTTGAATGTCGCCGGCAACGGCGGCCGCGCCGGAAATCGCGCCCGGCGCACCGGGGCTGCCGGACAGTACGACGGTGTCGGGCCCGATGGTGTCGCCCGACGCCAGGATTACCGCACGGTGAATGGTGTTTTCCAGTTCGCGGACGTTGCCGGGCCAGGAATGCGCCGTCAGTTTCGCGACCGTCGCGTCCGCTAAAGGCCGTTCGTCGATGGCGTTGGCATCCGAATATTTTTTCACGAAATGTAGCGCTAGCAGCGGCACGTCGGCGATCCGCTGGGCCAACGACGGCAGCGCCAGATTGACCACGTTCAGGCGGAAGTACAGGTCTTCGCGAAAAGTCCCCTTGGCGACTTCGTCCTGTAGGTTGCGGTTGGACGTCGCCATGATCCGAACGTCGACCTTGACCGGCTTGGTGCCGCCGACGCGGTCGATTTCCCGTTCCTGCAGAACGCGCAGCAGCTTGGCCTGCAGGCGCGGATCCATTTCAGAAATTTCATCCAACAACAGGGTGCCGCCGTCGGCTTCCTCGAACTTACCGATGCGGCGCGCGACTGCGCCGGTGAAGGCGCCTTTCTCGTGGCCGAACAGTTCGGATTCCAACAGGTTTTCCGGGATCGCCGCGCAGTTGACGGCGACGAAAACTCTCTTGGCGCGCTTGCTTTTGGCGTGCAGGTGGCGGGCCATTATTTCCTTGCCGGTGCCCGATGCGCCGGTAATGAGGACGCTGGCTTCCGACGGTGCGACCTGATCGGCCAGCCGGATGACATCGGCCATCATGCCGCCGCCGTGAACGATATCGCTCGGTTCGTGCGCGACGGCCTGCAGCACGGCCGCGATCAAATCCTGATCGGGGGGCAGGGGTACGTATTCCTTGGCGCCGGCCTTGATCGCACGGACGGCGGCCTGGCTGTCGTTGCCGACGCCGCAAGCGATGACCGGAAGCGCGATGCGTTCGCTTTCGAGCGATGTGACCAGGCGCGCAATGTCGGCGTGGACGTCGACCATGATCAAGTCGGCGCCGCGGCCGGCCCGCAACAGGTCGAGCGCGCCATCCACCGTTTCCGCCTGCTGGACCTGGGCGCCTTTCTGCATGGCGATCTGGCTTGCTGCGCCGATCTGCCCGCCCAACGAGCCGATGATCAAAAGCCTCATGTCATTTCCGTCCTTCGTTCAGCGACCTGGCGCCCGTTTCGGGCGTCAATCGAAGTAATTAATCCGCCGTTCCGGCGGCAGAATGCTGTTCAGCATCATTTCAAGCCGGCGGGGGTTTTCCTGCCGGCCGATGGACCCGGTTGAGAGCACGTAAATCTGGTTGATCAGCGCTTCGTCGGTCGAATTGCGCTCAAGCTTGTTGGCCAGCGGCGTGAACACCATGTTCGACAGAACCGCGCCGTAAAACGTCGTCAGAAGGGCGACCGCCATGCTCGGCCCGATCTTCGACGGGTCGTCCAGATTCCCCAGCATCTGCACGAGGCCGATCAGCGTGCCGATCAGGCCCATCGCCGGCGACAGTTCCGCCATGCGGCGCAGCACGTTGATGCTTTTCTGGTGACGTTGATAGGTCGCCTGCATGTCGCGGCGGAGGATCGCTTCGACTTCTTCGCCTGGCGTGCCGTCAATGACCATGTCGAGGCCAATGAGCAGCAACGGTTCGGAGCGCACCCCGCCGATCACGTTCTGCAACGCGAGAACGCCCTGCTTGCGGGCCATCTCGGCGATCTGCAAGGTCTGGAAGGCGACGCTGCTGGGATCGCGGTTGTTGCGGGTGAAGGTTTTCGATGCGACGCGGATCGTCCGGCCCATTTCCTGGAGGGAAAAGCTCGCGGTCGTGATCGCGAAGGTGCCGCCGATGACGATCAGAACCGAAGGGACGTTCAGAAAGCTGCCCGGCGAACCGCCCATCACGATGGAGACGGCAATCAGCGCGAAACCGACGAAGAGGCCCAGTATGGTCGCCCCGTCGATGGTCGTCTGATTGCTCAGCGGCACAGTTTGTGTCGATTCCGCCATTGTCTTCCGGTCTCCGGACCCGGCTTCGTCCGAAGGCTCACCGCTCGGTCTTGATGATTTCCGTCATGGTCACGCCCAGGCGGTCTTCCACGACGACGACTTCGCCGCGGGCGACGAGCCGGTTGTTGACGTAAATGTCGATGGCTTCGCCGACTTTCCGGTCCAGTTCGATGACGGAGCCCCGGCCGAGCCGGAGAAGTTGGCTCACCTGCATGGTCGACTTGCCCAATACGGCGGAAACCGTGACAGGGATGTCATAGACCGCTTCAAGGTCGCGGGCGCTTTTCGGCAGGTCGTTCACTTCGGGCAGGCCAGCGCTGCCGCCCGTGCCGGGCACCTGATCCATGGCGCTGCGGCTGCTCTCGCCGTCGCCGCTGGCAAATTCTCCGGGTTCAAATTCGTCTTCCGCCATCATGGCCTCCTATTGTCCAATCGGTTGATCCGCGCACGCTTTCGGCATGCGGTTACTTAGTCCTTTAAAATATCTCTTAGCGCATCCGAGGCTTCTTCAATCGTATCGACCGGCGACGCATCCTTGGTTTCTTCCGCGGCCTCGGTCTCCGCTGCTGCTTCCGCTGCTTCGCTCTCTGCCGGCAGGGCGGCGTCGGCGTCGGCTTCCGCCGGAGCAGGGGCCGGGCCGTTCAATCCCGCTTCCTTCAGGTTCCGGTCGACGATCTCGTCGAGGGACGCCAAGAATTCTTTGGTGCTCCGAGATACGCCACCCCGGTCCCATTCCAGACGGCAATCGCCGACGGACATGTCTTTCTCGCCGATGACCTTCAAATTGCCGGACAGGCTGCGCAGCATGGTGACTTTTTCAATCCGGTCATGCAGGGCTTCGGCCATGTCGGCGGGGACGATAATCTTGATTTGCGGCGTGCCGACCAGTTGTTCAACGGCGTTTGTGAGCATCATTTCGATCTGATCGAGCGCCGTCCGATCATTCAGTGCGGGGAACAGTTTGTGAACCAAGGCGGCAGCGACGGAAAGCGCGCTTTTGGTCAGGCCCTGATTGGCTTCTTCCTGCGCCTTGAACAGTCCGTCGGCCTGCGTGACCATGGTGTCTAGCGCCGCGGAAATTTTTTTGTCGTTGGTGGACGACGCTTCCTCGATGCCGAGCCGGCGGCCTTCGGCAAGGCCTTCCTCGCGGGTGCGGAAAAGGTCTTCCTCGGAAAAAGTGGGGGCTTCCGGTTCCGGCTCTTCCTCGATTTCCGCTTCGGCGGCGTCTTCGGCGTCCTCCGGCATTTCACCATCGGCGAACGAATGCGACCCCGGCGCATTCTGACGCGCCAGCATTTCATCGAAATCCCGGTCGAACATGAATTTCTTGTACTGCTTGCCGCTCACGGTTTCCGCCTTTGCGATCATTGGCCGGTTTCCATTCCCATCGCTTGCCTAGAACACCAGTTCACCTTCTTCGTCGCCGGTGGCGATGACGATTTCGCCGGAAT
>JAYNIR010000039.1:0-13674 GCA_038109305.1 Rhodospirillaceae bacterium | reverse complement strand
CGCGAAGGTGGCCGCACCGTCGGCGCCGGCGTCGTTTCGAAGATAATCGAGTAGGGAATCCGAATTGCCGGTCCTTCTGACGCCAACGGGGCCGGCAGTCATTTACGGGGCCGTTTAAGGGCCAAATAACTAGGGCTAAAGCCAATGGACCAACAGAACATCAGAATTCGGCTGAAGGCGTTTGACCATCGCGTGCTGGACCAGTCGGCGCGCGAAATCGTCAACACCGCCCAGCGGACCGGCGCATCCGTGCGCGGCCCCATCCCGTTGCCGACCCGGATTGAAAAGTTCACCGTGCTGCGCTCGCCGCACGTCGACAAGAAGTCCCGGGAACAGTTCGAAATCCGCACCCACAAGCGGGTGCTCGACATCGTCGACCCGACGCCGCAGACCGTGGACGCGCTGATGAAGCTCGATCTGGCGGCTGGTGTCGACGTCGAGATCAAGCTGTAGGAGCGGCGTCATGCGTACCGGAATGATCGCTCAAAAACTGGGGATGACCCGGGTTTTCCGTGAAGACGGCCATCACCTGCCGGTGACGGTTCTGAAAGTGGAAAACGTTCAGGTCGTGGCCCAGCGGACCCAGGAAAAGGACGGCTATACCGCCGTTCAGCTTAGCTGGGGCCGAGGCAAGCCTAAGAACATGTCGAAGGCACTTCGCGGCCACTATGCCAAAGCCAAGGTTGAACCGGGCAAGCGGCTTCGGGAATTCCGCGTTTCGGCAGACAACCTGATCGACGTCGGCGCCGAACTGTCGGCGGCGCATTTCGTTCACGGCCAGTATGTGGACGTGACCGGCACCTCAATCGGTAAAGGCTTTGCCGGCGGCATGAAGCGCTGGAACTTCGGCGGCCTGCGCGCGTCGCACGGCGTTTCGATCTCCCACCGCTCGCACGGCTCCATCGGCCACTGCCAGGATCCGGGCCGGGTGTTCAAAGGTAAGAAAATGGCCGGCCAGTACGGGAACGTTCGCCGCACGGTGCAGAACCTGACGGTCGTCCGCACCGATCCGGCCCGCGGCCTGATTTTGGTCGAAGGCTCGGTGCCCGGTTCCAAGGGCGGGTTCGTTCTGGTCCGCGATGCGGTCAAACGGAAACTCCCGAAAGACGTACCGTTCCCGGCGGCGTTGAAGGGCTCGCCGGAAGAAGCCGAGGCCGAAAACGTGTTCGACGCCGAATCGAAGCTGTCCGACGAGGAAAAGGCCAAGCAGGATGCGGCGGCCGAAGCGGCGGCCCAGGAAGAACTGGCGGCCGACAAGGCTGACGACGCGGGCGCCGAAGAAGAGAAGAAGGACGAGTAGGCGATGAAACAGGACATCATTTCACTCGCCAATAAAAAGGTCGGCGACATCGACCTGGACGACGCCGTGTTCGGCGTCGACATTCGCGCGGACCTGATGGCCCGCACAGTCAATTGGCAGCTGGCCAAGCGCCGCGCCGGCACCCACAAGGTCAAGGGCCGGTCCGAAATCAACGGCACCAAGGCTAAACCGTTCCGCCAGAAAGGCACTGGCCGCGCCCGTCAGGGCACGCGCTATGCGCCGCAGATGCGGGGCGGCGGCATCGTGTTCGGCCCGGAAGTCCGCGACCACGGCCATTCGCTGCCGAAAAAGGTGCGAGCGCTAGCTCTTAAGTCGGCGCTCAGCGCCAAGCAGAAGGAAGGCAAGCTGTTTATCCTCGACAGCGCCGCCATGAAAGCGCCGAAGACCCGCGAACTGGCCAAGCAACTTGAAAAGCTCAACTGGGGCCGGGTCCTGGTGATCGACGGGGAAACGGTCGACGAAAACTTCGCCCGCGCCGCCGCCAACCTGATCGGCGTCGACGTTCTGCCGACGGCGGGCGCCAACGTCTACGACATTCTGCGCCGCGAAACCCTGGTTATCACCCAGGCCGGCGTCGACAAGCTGACGGAGCGCCTGAAATGAGCCGCTACAGCCCCATCACAGCCACCGTTTCCAAGCAGCGGATGATAGAAATCCTCCGCCGCCCGGTTATCACCGAAAAAGCGACGCTGATCGGCGAATACAATCAGGTTGCGTTCCTGGTGCCGGTGGATGCAAACAAGTTTGAAGTCAAGTCGGCAGTCGAAGAACTGTTCAAAGTGAAAGTGACGTCGGTTAACACGCTGCGTGTTCGCGGCAAAGTTAAGCGTCACCGCGGCGAACTCGGCCAGCGGGCGGAAACCAAAAAGGCGATCGTGACCCTGGCCGAAGGTCAGAACATCGACGTCACGACCGGAATCTAAGAAGCGAAAAGGCAGAGACAGATGGCTCTGACACAATACAAACCGACAACGCCGGGCCGCCGGGGCCTTATCCTGGTGGACCGTTCGGACCTGCACAAGGGCGAGCCGGAAAAGGCGCTGACCGAAGGTCTCCGCAAAAAGGGCGGCCGCAACAACACGGGCCGAATCACCGCGCGGCGCCGGGGCGGCGGTCACAAGCGGCGCTACCGGGTGATTGACTTCAAGCGTCAGAAGTACGACGTCGAGGCGACGGTCGAGCGGCTGGAATACGATCCCAACCGCACGGCGTTCATCGCCCTGATCAAGTATTCGGACGGCGACAGGGCCTATATCCTGGCGCCGCAGCGCGTCCGCCCGGGCGACATGATCGTTTCCGGCGAAGCGGTCGACATCAAGCCGGGCAACGCCATGCCGATGAAGAGCATTCCTGTTGGCACCATCGTCCACAACGTGGAAATGAAGATCGGCAAGGGCGGCCAGATGGCCCGCTCCGCCGGCACCTACGCCCAGATCATCGGTAAGGACCAGGGCTATGCCCAGCTGCGCCTGTCGTCCGGTGAACTGCGCATGGTCCGCGCCGAATGCATGGCCACCATCGGGGCGGTTTCCAACCCCGATCAGCAGAACATCAAGATCGGCAAAGCTGGCCGGTCGCGCTGGCTCGGCAAACGGCCGTCGGTGCGCGGCGTCGCCATGAACCCGATCGATCACCCGCATGGCGGCGGCGAAGGCCGCACCTCGGGCGGCCGCCACCCGGTGACCCCGTGGGGCAAGCCGACCAAGGGCCGCAAGACCCGCAACAACAAGAAGACGGACAAGCTGATCATGCGGTCGCGCCACGTCCGTAAGAAGCGGTAAAGGAGCAGGATTATGTCGCGTTCCGTTTGGAAAGGTCCTTTCGTCGACGGCTATCTGCTGAAAAAGGCAGAGGAAGTTCGCGCGTCGGGCCGTAACACGGTGATCAAGACCTGGTCCCGCCGCTCAACCATCCTGCCCCAGTTCGTGGGCCTGAACTTCGGTGTATACAATGGCAAGAAATTCATCCCCGTTCTGGTGACCGAGGAAATGATCGGCCACAAGTTCGGCGAATTCTCGCCGTCCCGGACGTATTTCGGCCATGCCGCAGACAAGAAGGCGAAGAGGGCTTAAGCACATGGGTAAAGCTCCTGCAAAACGGCCTTATGCCGACAACGAAGCGATGGCGTTTTCGCGCCATATCCGCACCAGCCCGCGCAAGCTGAACCTGGTGGCGGAAAGCATTCGCGGTCTGCCCTGCGAACGTGCGCTGGCCGAACTGGCCTTTTCCAAGCGCCGGGTCGCTAACGAGGTCAAAAAGGTCCTGGAAAGCGCGATTGCGAACGCGGAAAACAATCACCAGCTCGACGTCGACCGTCTGGTCGTCGCCGAAGCGACCGTGGGCAAAACCCTGGTCATGAAACGTTGGAAGGCGCGCGCCCGCGGGCGCGTGGGGCGCATCGAAAAACCCTTTTCGAACCTTCGGGTTGTCGTGCGCGAACGCGAGGAGACTGCTTAAATGGGTCAGAAAGTAAACCCGATCGGGATTCGGCTGGGCGTCAACCGGACTTGGGATTCCCGCTGGTTCGCGAGCCGCGGCGATTATGCATCGCTGCTGCATGAAGACATCAAGATCCGCAAACTCCTGAAAGACAAGCTGTCCCAGGCGGGCGTGTCCAAGATCATCATCGAACGGCCGGCGAAAAAGGCCCGGGTTACGATCCACACCGCGCGGCCGGGCGTCGTAATCGGCAAGAAGGGCGCGGACATCGAAAAGCTGCGTCGTGAAATCGCCAGCATGACGGATTCGGAGGTGCACCTGAACATCGTCGAAATCCGCAAGCCGGAAATCGACGCGCAATTGGTCGCCGAAAACGTCGCCCAGCAGATGGAACGCCGGGTGTCGATCCGCCGCGCCATGAAGCGGGCCGTGCAATCGGCGCTGCGCATCGGCGCCGAAGGCATCCGCATCAATTGCTCGGGCCGTTTGGGCGGCGCCGAAATTGCGCGGATGCAGTGGTACCGCGAAGGCCGGGTGCCGCTGCATACGCTCCGCGCCAACATTGATTACGGTGAAGCCACCGGCAACACCACCTACGGTGCCTGCGGCGTCAAGGTCTGGATATACAAGGGCGACATCATGGCCCACGATCCCATGGCCTTGGACAAGCTGGCCCAGGAACAACAGCCGAACCGCTAAGGTTCGGCAGACGAAGACTTGAACGGAAGACATAGGGATAAAGCGCCATGCTGGCCCCAAAGAGAACGAAATACCGCAAGGCTCATAAAGGCCGCATTCACGGCAACGCCAAGGGCGGAACGACCCTGAACTTCGGGGCTTTCGGCCTGAAGGCGACGAGCCCGAACCGCATCACGTCGCGCCAGATCGAAGCAGCGCGCCGCGCCATGACGCGCCACATGAAGCGCGCCGGCCGCGTGTGGATCCGCATCTTCCCGGACGTGCCGGTGTCGCAGAAGCCGGCCGAAGTCCGCCAGGGTAAAGGTAAGGGTTCGCCCGAATTCTGGGCCGCTCGGGTGAAACCGGGCCGGATCATGTTTGAAATCGACGGGGTGCCGGCGGACGTGGCGCGCGAAGCCATGGCGCTGGCGGCAGCTAAACTGCCGATCGAAACCCGCTTCGTCACCCGCTTGGGCGAGGAGGTCTGACGATGACCAAGGCAGCCGACCTGAAAACCAAGACCGACGACGAACTGAAGGACCATTTGATGGACCTGAAAAAGGAAGCCTTCAACCTGCGGTTTCAGAAGGCGTCGGGCGCGTTGGAAAACACCTCGCGGGTGCGCGCCGTCCGCCGCGATATCGCGCGGATCAAAACAATTTTGGGCGAACGCGGCACGGCCGCGGCGGCGTCCTGAGGAAAGGATAGTAGTCATGCCGAAACGCGTTCTGCAGGGTGTCGTGGTTAGCGACAAGATGGACAAGACGGTGACCGTCATGGTCGAACGTCGCGTAATGCACCCGCTCTACAAAAAGTTCATCAAGCAGACCAAGAAATACGCTGCTCATGACGAAAACAACGCCTGCAAAGTAGGCGATCAGGTGCAGATCCAGGAGTGCCGCCCGATTTCCAAGCGGAAGACCTGGGAAGTGATTAGCGAGGCGGGCTGACCGGCCAATCCGTAAGCCCATAGTCAAGGACAAGACCAATGATCCAGGCCGAAACCAATCTGGACGTCGCGGATAACTCCGGCGCCCGCCGTGTGCAGTGCATCAAGGTGCTGGGCGGATCGAAACGCAAATACGCCTCCATCGGCGACGTTATCGTCTGCTCGGTGAAGGAAGCGATTCCCCGCGGCCGCGTTAAGAAAGGCGACGTCGTCCGCGCCGTCGTCGTGCGCACGGCCAAGGACATCCACCGGGGCGACGGCACGACGATCCGTTTCGACAGCAACGCCGCCGTGCTGATCAACGCCGCCGGGGAGCCCGTCGGCACCCGTATCTTCGGCCCGGTGACCCGCGAACTTCGCGCCAAGGCGTACATGAAGATCGTGTCGCTGGCCCCCGAAGTGATTTGAAGTAGGAACACGTCAGATGGCAGCAAAGATTAAAAAGGGCGACAAGGTCGCCGTCCTGACCGGGCGCGACAAGGGCAAGACCGGCGAGGTACTGACAGTCCTGCCGTTCGAAGACCGCGCCGTCGTCCAGGGCGTCAACCGGGTCAAGCGTCATCAGCGCCAGACCCAGACCATGCCCGGCGGCATCATAGAGAAGGAAGCCACGATCCACATTTCGAATCTGGCGCACATCGATCCGAAGGATAACAAGCCGACCCGTATCGGTTTTAAAACGCTCAAAGACGGCCGCAAGGTCCGCTATGCCAAGCGGTCCGGCGAGCAGATTGATTAAATAAGGGCCACGATCATGGCAGCACGACTGAAACAGGTCTACGAGACCGAAATCAAGCCGGCGATGATGCAGGAATTCGGCTATCAGAATTCCTTCGAAGTCCCGCGCCTTGAAAAGATCGTCCTCAACATGGGCGTCGGCGACGCTACCGACGACCGCAAGCGCGTCGACGGCGCGATCCAGGACCTGACCCGTATTACGGGCCAGAAGCCGATCGCCACCCGGGCCAAAAAGTCGATCGCGGGCTTCAAGCTGCGCGAAGGCATGGTCATCGGCGCCAAGGTCACGCTCCGCAAGGACCGGATGTTTGAATTCCTCGACCGGTTGGTGAACATCGCCCTGCCACGTGTCCGGGACTTCCGCGGCATCCGCGGCAAAAATTTCGACGGCCGGGGCAATTTCGCCATGGGCCTTAAGGAACAGATCGTGTTTCCGGAAATCGACTACGACCAGGTCGACAAGGTCCGGGGCATGGACATCGTGATTTGCACCACTGCGGATACGGACGAGGAAGCCAAGTCGCTTCTTAAGGCGTTCAACATGCCGTTGGTGGACAGGTAAGCCGGTAAGGCTGATTGGAGATCGAGAGATGGCGAAGAAAAGCGCGATCGAAAAGAACAACCGGCGGGCCCGGATGGCGAAAAAATTCGCCGCCCGGCGGGCCAAACTGAAGGCGCTCACCCGTGACGAAGGCGCCTCGCCCGAAGACCGATTCAACGCGCATCTGAAGCTCGCGAAACTGCCGCGCAATTCGTCGCCGAGCCGGTATCGACTGCGTTGCGAACTGAGCGGCCGTCCGCGCGGCAACTATCGGAAATTCAAGGTTTCCCGCATGGCGTTGCGCGATCTGGCGTCCATCGGGCACATTCCCGGCATGGTCAAATCGAGCTGGTAGAAGGGAAGAGATACATCAATGTCTATGACCGATCCCTTGGGCGATATGCTCACCCGAATCCGCAACGGCCAGCAGGCCCGGAAATCCGTGGTCCTGTCGCCGTCGTCCAATCTGCGCGCCAACGTGCTCGAAGTGTTGAAGCGCGAAGGCTATATCCGCGGCTATCAGAAGCGCGAGGAAAAGACCGGACAGGCGGAGCTGGAAATCGAACTGAAATATCATGAAGGCGAGCCGGTGATCCGCGAGATTCACCGCGTGTCCAAGCCGGGCCGCCGTGTGTATTCGAAAACCGCCGACCTGGACAAAGTATACAACGGGCTCGGCATTTCCATTCTGTCGACGCCGCGCGGCGTGTTGTCCGACCACGAGTGCCGCGAGCATAACGTGGGCGGCGAAATCCTCTGCAAGGTGTTCTAACGCTGTTTGGCAAAAGCCCGACCGCAAGATGAATTAAAAGGCAAAACCGATGTCGCGAATTGGTAAAAACCCGGTCCAGATCCCCGACGGCGTTTCCGTCGAACTGGCCGGTACGACGATCAAGGCCAAGGGCAAGCTGGGCGAGCTCTCGGAAACCCTCATCGATGAAGTCATCCTCAGCAAGGTCGACGATACGATTGTCGTCAAGCCGGCGAACGACACCAAGCGCTCGGTGGCGATGTGGGGCATGGCGCGGTCGAAGATTCAGAATATCGTCGACGGCGTCAGCGAAGGCTTCACCAAGGCTCTCGATATCACCGGCGTGGGTTACCGCGCCGCGATGCAGGGCAATGCCCTGGTGCTGCAGCTGGGCTTCAGCCACGAAGTCAAGTATCCGGTCCCGGTGGGCATCAAGATTTCCTGCCCGGAACAGACCCAGATAGTCATTGAAGGCGCCGACAAGCAGAAGGTCGGTCAGGTCGCCGCGGAAATCCGCGCTTACCGGCCGCCCGAGCCCTATAAAGGCAAGGGCGTGCGCTATGCGGGCGAGTACATCCTCCGCAAGGAAGGGAAGAAGAAGTAAATCATGTCAAACACGCGCGAAAAATTCGACAAGCGGCAGAGCCGCATCCGCCGCCGGGTCCGCAAGGCGGCCCTCGAGCGCCCGCGTTTGTCCGTGTTCCGATCGGGCCGGCACATCTATGCCCAGGTCATCGACGACCGCGAGGGGAAGACCGTCGCCGCTGCGTCTTCGCTCGACAAAGAATTGAAGGGCAAGCTGGCCAAGGGCTGCGACAAGGCCGCCGCCGGCGAAGTAGGCAAGCTGATCGGCGCCCGCGCCGTCAAGGAAGGCATCAACGAAGTGATTTTCGACCGCGGTGGCTACCGCTTTCACGGCCGCGTCAAGGCGCTGGCCGAGGGCGCGCGCGAAGCCGGGTTGTCGTTCTAAGGTTTTCGGCCCCGGGCCGAACGAATATTCAAGGAAAGAGGCGAACCTCTCATGGCAGAACAAAGACAAGAGCAAGGTCAGGGACGGGGCCCGCGTGGTCGGCGCGGCGGCCGTGATCGGGACTCCGGTCCGGAGCGTGAAGAATCCGAACTGACCGACAAGCTGGTCCACATCAACCGCGTGGCCAAGGTGGTCAAGGGCGGCCGCCGGTTCTCGTTCGCGGCGCTGGTCGTCGTCGGCGACGGCAAGGGCCGGGTAGGATACGGATCGGGCAAGGCGCGCGAAGTGCCGGAAGCCATCCGCAAGGCGACGGACGCAGCGAAACGCAAAATGATCCGCGTGCCGCTGCGTGAAGGCCGGACCCTGCATCACGATATTTCCGGGCGTTTCGGCGCGGGCCGGGTCATCATGCGCGCGGCCCCTCCGGGCACCGGCATCATTTCCGGCGGCCCGATGCGCGCGGTGTTTGAAACCATGGGCGTGCAGGACGTGGTTGCCAAGTCGACCGGTTCCGCCAACCCCTACAACATGGTCAAGGCCACCTTTGCGGCGCTGCAGTTGTGCCAGTCGCCCCGCGGTATCGCCGCCCGGCTCGGGAAAAAGGTCGGCGACATCGTCGCCCGCCGCGGTGACAGCACGGTCGAAAGCGCCTGATCGAAAGCCGGAGAAGACAGATGGCAGACAAAAAAACCGTCCGCGTGATCCAGATCGGAAGCCCCATCGGGCGGCAGAAGGATCAGCGCGAAACCCTTAAGGGGCTGGGGCTTAACAAGATGCACCGGACGCGGGACCTGGAAGATACGCCGGCCGTGCGCGGCATGATTAATAAGGTCAGCCATCTGGTGCGGGTCGAACAGGCTGACTAAATAAGATACTCAAGGCTTTAAGGAATACGGCCATGCGTTTGAACGAAATTTCCGATAATCCGGGCGCGACCCGGCCCCGCAAGCGGGTTGGCCGCGGTATTGGTTCGGGCACGGGCAAGACGTCCGGCAAGGGCCACAAGGGTCAGAAGGCGCGCTCCGGCGTGTCCCTGCTGGGCTTTGAAGGCGGTCAGATGCCGATCTACCGGCGGCTGCCGAAGCGCGGGTTCACCAACTATCATTTCACCAAGGAATTCGCCGAACTGAACGTCGGCCGCCTGCAGGAAGCCATCGACGCCAAGCGCATCGACGGTAAAAAGCCGGTGACCACGGCGGCGCTGCTCGAAGCGGGCATCGTGAAGAAGACAAAAGACGGCGTCCGGCTTCTCGGCAAGGGCGACATCACGGCGAAAGTTACGGTCGAGGTCGAAGGTGCCACGAAGGGCGCCATTGCGGCGGTCGAAAAGGCCGGCGGGTCCGTCACCGTGACCTTGGTGAACGAGGAAAAGGCGCCCAAGAAAGATAAAAAGACCGGCAAGAAGGCGAAAGCCCGGGCCGACGACGCCGATAACGCGTAATCAGGTGGTTCGGCGTCCGTTTATGATTTAAAGGACCGGCCGCCGTCGGAGAGACTAAATGGCATCTGCCGCCGAACAACTCGCCGCCAATGTAAACTTCGGCGCCTTTTCGAAGGCGACCGAGCTGAAACAGCGCATCTGGTTTACCCTGGGTGCGCTTATCGTTTACCGGCTCGGCACGTTCATTCCGCTGCCGGGGATCGATCCACTGGTGCTCGAGGAAATCTTCCGCGCCAACCAGGGCGGCGTGCTCGGCATGTTCAACATGTTCGCGGGCGGCGCGCTCGGCCGGATGACCATTTTCGCGCTCAACATCATGCCTTACATCTCGGCGGCGATCATCATGCAACTCATGACGTCGATTTCGCCTTCGTTGGAGCAGATGAAAAAAGACGGTGAATCCGGGCGCAAGCGCATCAACCAGTACACCCGTTATCTGACCGTTCTGATCTGTCTTTTGCAGGCCTACGGGATTTCGGTCGGGATCGAGGGCATGCAGGGCACGCAAGGCCCGGCGGTGCCGGTGCCGGGGTATTTCTTCCGCTTCGCCGTGGTCGTGACGCTGACTGGCGGCACCATGTTCCTGATGTGGCTGGGCGAACAGATCACGGCACGCGGCGTCAGCAACGGCATTTCATTGATCATTTTCGCGGGCATCGTCGCGGAATTGCCGTCGGCCTTAGCCGGGACCTTCGAAATGGGCCGCACCGGCGCGCTGCCGACAGCGGCCATCATCGCCATCATGCTGCTGGCGGTCGCGGTCGTGATGCTGGTGGTGTTCGTCGAGCGCGCCCAGCGCCGCATTCTGATCCAGTATCCCAAACGCCAGCGCGGCAACAAGATGATGGGCGGCGAGAGCTCCCACCTGCCGTTAAAGCTCAACACGTCGGGCGTCATCCCGCCGATCTTCGCCTCGTCGCTGCTGCTGATGCCGGTCACGGTCATCACCCTGTCGGCGGGCCAGGGGCCTGAGTGGATGACCCAGGCGGCGGCCTACCTCGGTCGCGGTTCACCAGTTTACATGACGATCTACATCGGCCTGATCGTATTTTTCGCGTTCTTCTATACGGCCGTGGTGTTCAACGTGAACGACACCGCCGAAAACCTGAAAAAGTACGGCGGCTTCATTCCTGGTATCCGGCCTGGTAAAAACACCGCCGAATACCTTGACCGGATTCTGACCCGGTTGACCTGTGTCGGCGCTCTGTACCTGGCGGTCGTCTGCGTCATTCCGGAACTGCTGATTTCCAACTTCGGGGTGCCATTCTATTTCGGGGGAACATCGCTGCTCATTGTCGTCACCGTGACCATGGATACGGTCACGCAGGTGCAATCGCACTTGATTGCCCACCAATACGAAGGTCTGATCAAGAAGCAGAAACTGAGGGGGAGGCGGGGATGAACCTACTGCTCATCGGTCCGCCGGGCGCCGGAAAGGGAACCCAGGCCAAACGCCTCAAAGAGGCATATCGGATCGTTCAGCTTTCGACCGGTGACATGCTTCGCGCCGCCGCCGCCCAAGGAACGGAAGTCGGCCTGAAAGTCAAGGAAGGCATGGACCGGGGCGAATTGGTTGAAGACGCGTTGATCATTGAAATGATTTCCGACCGCATCGATCAGAACGACTGCAAGAACGGGTTTGTCCTCGACGGCTTTCCGCGCACCCTGCCGCAGGCCGAGGCTCTGACGGGGCTCCTGGCGGATAAGGGCCTGGCACTTGATTACGTGCTGGAACTGGCGGTCGACGACGACGCCATGGTCAAGCGGATCACCGGCCGGTTCACCTGCGCCAAATGCGCCCAGGGCTACCACGACGAATTCGAACGTCCGGCCAAGGACGGAGTTTGCAACAAATGCGGTTCGACCGAGTTCAAGCGCCGCGCCGACGACAACGAAGAGACGGTCCGCACCCGGCTCGCCGCCTACCACAATCAGACGGCGCCGCTGTTGGCTTATTACCGGAACACAGGTCTGTTGACGTCCGTTGACGGCATGGCCAGCCTGGACGAGGTGACGGATCAATTGAAAGGAGCAATTCTCAGGGGATAATACACGCAAAGGAAAGCTTGAAAATGCCCGACCAGAGTGGTTGACTTAAGGGCGCAAGTTCCTATAATCGCGCGTCTTTTTAGGCCCGGCGGATTTAGAAAATTCGACCAATTCCCGAGCGAACGAGATCGTTGGCCTCGCCACGATTTTGTTGACTTTTGTTTTTTTATCAAAGACTTAGGGCAAGGCAGTCCCGCCCAAACTGGGGTGCGGTCGGGCCCGAAACTGACGGATCAGACTACTTTTAAGGAGCGACTGTTTTGGCGCGTATAGCTGGTGTTAACATTCCGACGGCGAAACGGCTGGCCATTGCCCTGACCTACATTCACGGCATCGGCCCGACGTCCGCGCGGAAGATCTGCGACTTGGTCGGCATTCCCCTGGAACGCCGCGTCAATCAACTGACCGAGGACGAAGTGGCGCGCGTGCGCGACGTCATCGACCGGGACTTCCAGGTCGAAGGCGATCTGCGCCGCGAAACGGCGATGAACATCAAACGCCTGATGGACCTCGGCTGCTATCGTGGTCTCCGCCATCGCCGCGGCCTGCCGGTGCGGGGGCAGCGCACCCACACCAACGCCCGTACCCGCAAGGGCCCTGCCAAGGCCATCGCCGGCAAAAAGAAATAATTTAGGTTCAAGGAATCAAGAGAATGGCCAAGGCAGCTGCTGCATCCCGCGCCCCCCGCCGCCGCGAGCGCAAAAACATCGCGTCGGGTGTCGCCCACATCAATGCGTCGTTCAACAACACCATGATCACCATCTCCGATGCCCAAGGCAACGCCATTGCCTGGTCGTCGGCCGGTTCCATGGGGTTCAAAGGGTCACGTAAATCGACCCCCTATGCGGCGCAGGTCGCCGGTGAAGAAGCCGGCAAGAAAGCGCAGGAACACGGCATGAAAGCCCTCGAGGTCGAAGTCAAGGGCCCGGGTTCTGGCCGTGAATCGGCGCTGCGTGCGTTGCAGGCCATCGGCTTCACGATCACCGCGATCCGTGACGTCACGCCGATCCCCCATAACGGCTGCCGTCCCCGGAAACGCCGCCGGGTCTAATTTTTCAGGTGATCAGCGAAGGCCGCGTCTGCGGCGTCCGACACCCGGTTTCCTCCGGCCGCCCGTGCGGCCCCGGAAACGCCATACCGCCTCAGGGACCGGCCGCGATGGGTCCCGAAAAAATGTGAATGCGAGGTCACGACCGTGATTCAGAAAAACTGGCAAGAACTGATTAAACCCAACAAATTGGACATCAATCCCGGCGTCGATCCCGGCCGCCAGGCGACCATCGTCGCCGAGCCGCTGGAACGCGGCTTCGGCTTGACGCTCGGCAACGCGCTTCGGCGCATCTTGCTGTCGTCGCTGCAAGGTGCAGCCGTCACCTCGGTGCAGATCGACGGCGTGCTGCACGAGTTCTCGTCCATCCCGGGTGTTCGCGAAGACGTGACCGACATCGTCCTCAACATCAAGTCCATGGGGCTTCGTATGCAGACCCAGGGGCCGAAGCGTATCACGCTTAAGGCAAAAGGCCCCTGCGCTGTCACCGCCGGCATGATCGATACAGGCGCCGATGTCGAGGTCATGGACCCGAACCTGGTGCTTTGCCACCTGGACCGCGACGGCAAGCTGAACATGGAAATGACCGTCGAAAGCGGTAAGGGTTACGTTGCCGCGACCCAGAACCGCGCCGAAGACAGCCCGATCGGCCTGATCCCGATCGACGCCGTGTTCTCGCCGGTCCGTAAAGTCGCCTACAAGGTCGACAACACCCGCGTCGGCCAGGTCACCGACCACGACAAACTGTC
>JAYNIR010000038.1:0-15594 GCA_038109305.1 Rhodospirillaceae bacterium | reverse complement strand
AGGCGATCCGCGCGACGGCGCAGGACGCCCGCGCCGCCAAGGTCATGGGCATCGATACGGACAAGGTCTATGCCTTTACGTTCTCGCTCAACGCCGCCATTTGCGGCGCCGCCGGGTCGCTCATCGTTATGATCTGGAACATCCAGCCGTTTTTCGGCATCGGCTATTCCATCCGGTCGTTCGTGATCGTCACCGCGGCCGGGTTCGGCAACCTGCCGGGCGTGATCGCCATGGGCTTCGGCATGGGTGTGCTCGAAGGGTATGGCGGGTTCGTCTTCGGCTCCGAATTCCAGCAAGCCATCGTTGTCGGTCTGCTCGTTCTGGTGCTGATCGTCCGCCAGATCGACCAACGCCGTCACCGCCAAGTCGTGCAATAGGAAAACAGTATGTTTATCGATACCGACCGTAGAATACTTCTCGCCCTCGCGGCCGTCGGCGTTGTCGCGCCCTTCATTTTCCCGGGAATCACGATTCAGATCGCCGTGTTCTGGCTGATGGTTCTGTTCGCGTTGACCTGGGACATGATGGGCGGGCAGATGGGATACAATTCGCTTGGCAATGTGCTGTTCTTCGGCGTCGGCATGTACGCCAGCGTGATCGTCCAGGTCGCCATGTTCACGGACGTCGCCACCTATGCCTCGGCCCAGGGCGGCGAAAAATTGATCTTCACCGACGCCCAATACTATTGGGGCTTGGGGCTCGGCATCATCGCCGCCGGTTTCGGGGCGATGCTGGTCGCCGCGGCCTTCGGCTGGACACTGTTCGGGCTGCGCGGACCGTATTTCGCCATCGGCAGCCTCGGTTTGGTTCTGACGGCGGCGGAACTGGCGGGGACGTGGTCCTACATCGGCGCCGGCGGCGGTTTGGCCGTGCCGGTGTTCCCGGGATCGGCAGACGCCAAGGCCATGGTGTTCTACTTCTTGATTTTCGGGATGGCGATTCTGACGTTCCTGTTCTGCCGCTGGCTATATCAGACCCGCTTCGGGCTTGCCATGAATGCAATTCGGGACGACGAGTTGAAGGCCGAAGCCATGGGCATCCATTGCCTGCGCTATAAGACCATCACCTGGTCGACGTCGGCGTTCTTCCTCGGCATTTCCGGCGCCGTGTTCGGCAATATCACCGGTTTCGTTGAACCGCTCGAGATCGCATTCCCGACCGTCACCTTCGGCATCTTCATGGTCGCCATGCCGCTTCTGGGCGGCAAGGGCACGCTGTGGGGGCCGGTGCTGGGCGCCATCCTGTTCCATCTGTTGAAAGAGGTCACGTGGACCTACTTCCTCGGCTGGCAGTTCATCGCGCTGGGAGTCCTGATCGTCGTCAACATCGTGTTCTTCCAACAGGGCATAATGGGTTGGCTGATGGAAAAGTTCCCCGAACGGTTCGGCATTGTCGTCGAGAAGAAGGAGGCGGCGGAATGAGCACGCAACCGGTTATCGAGGTTTCGGGCGTCTCCAAGTCGTTCGGCGGCGTCGTCGCCAACACCAAGATCTCGCTCGTCGTGCCGGACGGCAAGATCACCGGGCTGATCGGGCCCAATGGGTCGGGCAAGACGACGCTGTTCAATTCCATCGTTGGGTACCACCCCATCGACGAAGGGTCGATCAAGTTCAAGGGCGAGGAAATTTCCCAATACCGGGTGCCGCAGATCGCGCGCCTGGGCTTGCTTCGCACGTTTCAGCAGACTCGCATCTACGGCAACATGAACTGCATCGACAACATGCTGATCTCGATTCCCCACCGCAAACTCGGCTGGTCGGACATGTTTGTGCCGCGCGCCGATAAGCAGACCATGGAGGACGTGGACCGGCTGTTGGACTTCGTCGGGCTTTATGAAAAGCGCAAACTGATCTCGGGCGATCTGTCGTTCGGTCAGCAAAAGCTGCTCGAGTTCGCCATGGCGCTGATGAACAAGCCGGAAGTCTTGTTGCTGGACGAGCCGACGGCGGGCATCAACCCGACGCTGATCAACGGGCTTATCGACCGACTTCGCCGCGCCAATGAGGAATTGGGGATTACGCTGTTTGTGATTGAACACAACATGCGGGTCATCATGAACATGGCGGAGAGCATTTACTGCCTCGCCCACGGCGAATTGCTCGCCCACGGCACGCCGGACAAAATCCAGAATGACCAAAAGGTCATCGACGCATACTTGGGGGCGCACTAGATCATGGCTGACGAAAACAAAGTCGAAGACGAGTCCGCCCCGGAGAGCGCTGAGGCCGCCGCCAAGCGCCGGTCGACGGGCTATCACATGGGGTCGGTCGACGCGGTCATTTCCGTCGAGGAGGTCACCAAGCAGGCCAAGGCCATGGCGCAGGACGTGCCGTTGGAAAAGATCGCCGCCATGGCGGGGGGCGATCCCTTCGTCAACATGAAGAACCTGCGCTGCGGTTACGGCAAGATGGAGATCATCCACGGCATGAACCTGCAGGTCGCAAAGGGGCAGTCGCTGTGCCTGATCGGGCCGAACGGCGCCGGCAAGTCGACGATCCTGCACGCCATCTACGGGCTTAACACCATCATGTCCGGGCAGATTTTGGTCGGCGAGGCCGGGCAGCAGCAGGATGTGACCAGGCTGACCGCCAACCAGAAACTCAAACGCGCGGGCATCGCCTACATCCTGCAGGACAAATCCATCTTCCCCGACATGACGGTCGAGGAAAATCTGTGGATGGGCGGCTTCCTGATGGAAACACAGGCCATGGCCAAGGAAGCGGCGGAAAAGGTGTTTCAGAAGTACGACCGCCTCGACAAACGCCGCAAGCACCTGGCCAAGGTACTGTCCGGCGGCGAACGGCGGCTTTTGGAAATTTCCCGCGCCCTGGTCATGAACCCGGACGTGCTTTTGGTGGACGAACCGTCCATCGGGCTCGAGCCGCGCTTCATCGACATGGTGTTCGAAATCCTCGATGACCTGCAGCACGCCGAAGGCAAGACCATCATCATGGTCGAACAGAACGCCAAGAAGGGTCTCGAGTTCGCGGACCTGGGTTATGTTCTGGTCTCGGGCGAATTGGCGATCGCGGGCACGGGCGACGAGCTGCTCGAAAACCCGGACGTGGGGCGGTTGTTCTTGGGAGGCTAACTGGCTCGGTCAGTCTCCCCGCGCGAAAGGGTTGGCTAGGTTGGCTTTTGCGCGGCCCCAATTTTTGATAGGCGCTTTGGATGTCTCAGGACGCTGACTACGGCAAATCCGGCATGGGCTGGGCGGGGGGTGCCTACCGCCCGGTGGGCGAGCTTGCCATTCCCGTCACCGACATGGGGTTTCAGCTGTCGGACATGTGCTACGACGCCGTCCACGTGCGGAACGGCAAGTTCTTCCGTCTGACCGACCACCTGGACCGGTTCGATCATTCCCTGAATGTCCGCCGTTATGACCGGTTCGAGGATAGCTCGGGCAACCTCGGTCCGCTGACCCGCGTACGGGTGCATGAAATTTTGAACGGCTGCGTCGCCCGGGCGGGGCTTAAAGATTCCATGATCACCTTCCTGGCGACCCGGGGCACGCCCGCCGGCGCCCGGAAGGACCTGCGGACGGCAACCAACCGCTTCATGGCCTGGGCCGTGCCCTACCACGGCATCACCACGGATGAGGAAATGGCCGGGGGGTGCGACCTGATCATTCCGGAAACGATCCGCATCCCGCACGCCGCCGTCGATCCGACGGTGAAGAACTTCGGGCGGCTGGATTTTGTCCGGGCGCTCTACGAAGCCTATGACCGGGGCGGGGACTACGCACTGCTGCTGGATACGGACGGATACCTGACCGAAGGCCGGGGGTGGAACATTTTCGTTTTGAAGGACGGCCGTCTTCTATCGCCGGACCGGGGGGTTCTGGAAGGCGTCACCCGCAAAACGGTGATTGAGATCGCCGCCAAAATGAATATCGAGGCGAGCCTTGCCCGGATCACGCCCGACGACATCAAATCCGCCGACGAGGCGTTTTTGTCGTCGACCGCGGGCGGCGTCATGCCCGTTCGTTCCGTTGACGGCCAGTCCATCGGCGCGGGCGATGCGCCCGGCCCGGTGACCCAGCGGATGACGGATCTGTATTGGGCGCTGCATGACGACCCGGCCTATGCGACGCCGGTCGACTATGCGGCTGGGGACGCCGCCGCCGCCGAATAAACGTGTCGCCGTTTCGGTTTGGGAATCTCCGCCCGGACCTGGCGATAATCCGAAGGATATTTCCGCCCGATTGGGCCCCGCCCGGGCGTCCCACCGCGCCGCAAGCACGCCTGCCGGGCTGGCACCGCCGCCTTCAATCCATGGCCTAAGGTGCTGAAAGATAACGGGCCGGTTGGCGGTCTCCAACGCGCTGCGCTGGTTTGCCGCCGCTTTGCGGTCCCGCAACTACGGATGCAGATTTAAGTGCCGGGATGCGCCCCTAGACGCCCTTCAAAAACCGGAAATCGGCGCCGTCTTCGGCCTGGGTGACCTCGTCCAGATAGAGTTTCAGATACCCCCGGCCAGCGCCTTTATGCGCCGGCGGCGGAGTGTACTTTTCTCGCCGCCGGGTCATTTCGGCGTAGTCTACTAGTAGTGTCAGCGTCCGGTTCGGCGCGTCGAGCTTGATGCGGTCGCCGGTCTGAACGAGGGCGAGGGGCCCGCCCGCCGCCGCCTCGGGCGACACGTGCAGAATAATCGTTCCGAAGGCGGTGCCGCTCATCCGCCCGTCGGAAATCCGCACCATGTCCTTCACGCCGGCCTGGGCGAGCTTCTTCGGGATCGGAATGTATCCGGCTTCGGGCATGCCGGGGGCGCCCATGGGGCCGATGTTGCGCAAGACCAGCACGTCGTCGGCGGTGACGTCCAGGTCCGGGCTGTCGACGCGGGCCGCCAGGTCTTCCAGATTGTCGAACACCACGGCGCGGCCTTCGTGGGTCAGCAACCCCTGGTCCGCCGCCGATTGTTTCAGGATCGCACCGTTCGGCGCCAGGTTGCCCCGAAGCGCCACCATGCCGGCCCCGCCATAGAGCGGCTTGGCCCGGGTTTTGACCACGTCCTGGTCCCAGCCCTCGGGCTGATCGGCGATGTTCTGACCCAAGGTCTTTCCCGAAACGGTCAGGCAATCCAGGTCCAACAGGTATTCGATCTCGCGTAAAATCGGGGTCAGTCCGCCGGCCTTCCACAGGTCTTCCATATAGTAGACGCCACTGGGTTTCAGGTTGACCAGCATGGGCACGTCACGGCCCATCTTGTCGAAGGCGTCCAGGTCGACCGTGAGCCCCAGCCGCCCGGCGACCGCCGCCATGTGGACGATGCCGTTGGTCGACCCGCCGATGGCCAAAAGCGTCTTCATGGCGTTGTCGATGCTGGCCTGGGTGATGATCTTGTCGGGCGTGACCTTTTCTTTTGCCAGCGTGACGGCGCGGGCTCCCGTGGCCTCCGCATGGCGCAGCCGGTCCGCCGCCCAGGCCGGGATCGCCGCACCCCCCGGCAGCATCATGCCGAGCGCTTCGGTCATCAGCGCCATGGTCGACGCCGTGCCCATGACGCCGCAGGTGCCCGCCGTCGGCACCAGCTTTTCGGAAATTTCCTCGATCTCCGCCTCGTCGATTTCGCCGGCGCGGAACTTGCCCCACATGCGCCGGCAGTCGGTGCAGGCGCCCAGCCGTTCGCCCCGGTGGGCGCCCGTGCCCATGGGCCCGGTGACGCAGACGATGGCCGGCACGCCCACCGATGCGGCGCCCATCAGCAACGCCGGTACGGTCTTGTCGCAGCCGCCGATCAGCACGACCGAGTCCATGGGCTGGGCGCGGACCATTTCCTCCGTATCCATGGACATCAGGTTGCGGAGAAACATGGATGTCGGGTGCGCGAAGCTTTCGTGGATCGAAATCGTCGGGAATTCCACCGGCAGGCCGCCCGCCAGCATGACGCCGCGTTTTACCGCCTCGATCAGCGCGGGCACGTTTGCGTGGCAAGCGTTATAGGCCGAATAGGTGTTGGTGATGCCGACGATGGGCCGGTTCAGCGCATCGTCCGTATAGCCCATGGCCTTGATGAAGGCCTTGCGCAAGAAAAGCGAAAAAGCGTCGTCGCCGTATCGCGTCAGGCCCTTTTTCATGCCCTCCAATTGGCCCGTTTTGTCGTCGGTCATCCCCAATCCAGTCCTTAGTCTAATCCTTGGTCGTGGCGTCAGTTGTTATAACATTGGTGCCAGAGTAACGCGCCTGCGTCCAGGTTATGAAAGGCGAAATAGGCGGCCTTTCCACCATCCGGATAAACCACCGCGTCGATGTCGAGCCAGAGCGTCGCGCCGGGCGCGATGTCAAACGTCGCTGATTTCAGCGTCCATGATTTCAGCTCCATCCCTTGGGCCGAAATGGAGGCCCGCCGGGCGGGCCCGGTGAGCGAGCACTTCACCCGCATGAGCCGGGGCGCCGTCACCGGATCCGTATGAAGCCGGGCCATGCCGCCCGGTTGCACTTCGTGCGGATGGCTGTCTTCCTCCTGCATCTGGACGTGGGGCAGCGCCCGCCAGGCGTCGTCCGAAGCCCATGCGCCTGCCCCTGATAAAACAAAGATCAGAGCGGCCGCCGGGACAGCGATGCGCATGCGGGGATCAGGCGCGGGCGAAATTCAAAACCAGCACGAAGCCCAGCGCCACCACCACCCAGATGACCATCGAGCTCAGGTACAGCGTTCGCGCCATCGGGCCGGTGGGCCCGTGGTGCTGGCGGATGAACGCGATAGCGTTGATCACCTCGCGGGTAATGCCTTGTTCAAGCGCCTTGCCGAGCTTGCCGACTGCCTCAACCACGTTTCGCGCGATAAATGGCCCGGCAACGCGATAAAACCAGTCGAAATCAAGCGAGATGGTCAGCGTCCGTTTCATCATCGGCAGGAGCACGAAGAACGCGAGGCCGGAGAACAACAACAGCTGCAGCATCTCGGCAATATGGGCGGCGGCATAGGGTTCGTAATTCACCTCGTACGGCAGCATGGAATAGAGGGGATCCGGATAAACGCCTAGGGCGACGCACATGAAGGCGAAAAAGATCATCGCCGCCTTCATGTTCCAGGCCGGGTCCGGCGGTCGCATGCCGGAATCTTTCTGAAAGAACACGAACCACGGAAACTTGATGCCCGCGTGCAGGAATACACCCGCCGACGCCGCCAACAACATGAACCAGACGAAGGTCAGGTGTTCAGCCGCCGACGCGGTGTTGATCATGGATTTCGAGACGAACCCCGACGTCCACGGGAACGACGAAATGGCCAGCGCCCCGATGGTGCCGCAGATGCAGGTCAGCGGCATGGTTTGGAACAGGCCGCCCAGGTCCGTGCATTTGCGTTTTCCGGTCTGCTGCAACACGGCGCCCGCCGACATGATCAGCAGCGCTTTGTAGATGATGTGCGCAAAGGCATGCGACGCGGCGCCGTTCAGCGCCATTTCGGTGCCGATGCCGATGCCGCAGACCATGAATCCTACCTGGTTGACGATGGAGTAGGCAAGGATCCGCCGCATGTCGTTTTCAAGCAGCGCGTAAATGATCCCGTAGCAAGCCATGTAGACGCCGACGTAGATCAGGATTTCCGTCCCGGCAAATCCCTTTATCAACACGAACACGGCGGTCTTGGTGGTGAAGGCCGACAGGAACACCATGCCGAAGGGGCTGGATTCCGGATAGGCGTCGGCGATCCAGGCGGAAAACGGCGGCGCGCCCGCGTTGATCAGGAAGCCGATCAGGATAAGCCACGTCCCGACGCTGCCCAGCTTCATCAGCGTGAAATCGGCCGAACCGGTCGCCTGTACGTGCGCCACGACGCCCGCCATCAAGACCACGCCGCCGAAAAGATGCACCGCCAGATAGCGCATGGACGCGCCGTAGGCCTGTTTGGTCCGGGCGGCCCAGACCACCAGCGTGGAGCCGATGGCCATGACTTCCCAGAATACGAATACGGTTATCAGGTCGCCGGCAAAGGCGACGCCCACGGCGCTGCCCGCATAGACAAAGGCGGCCGACAATTCCAGTACCCGCGCGTGGCGGAAGGCGTATAACCCGCCGGCGAACGCCATGATTGAGAAAATCGTCGCGAACAGGCGGGACAGCTTGTTGCCCTCGACCAACTGCAGATCGTAGCCGAGGAACTGATGATAGAGCAGGACGCCGTCGGGTACGGCAAGGCTGACCTGCAGCGTGAGGATCGGCAGGGCAAGAACGGCGACACCCCGGAAATTCAGCGGAGTCAACGGCAGCAGCAAGCCGCCGACGATCAGGATCAGGCCGGGCGGGAAGGCGTAGCTGATCAGCCACTCAATCGGGATCGTCATAATAAGTATCCTCCCGCTTGAGAATGAAGCCCAATCCCTTGGCGATCGCCACCATGGCGGCGCACGTTGCAAAGCCGTACCAGGAATAGAACCCGAAGCTGCCTTCGATGCCGAAGTGCACATGCTTGTGCACCCAGATGTCGAATAGGGTCACGACGATCAAAAGCGCGATCCCGCCGATCCACAGTTTGCGGATGGTATCGGGCTGCACCAGCCAGTGTTTGTCGCCGTGTTTACCGGATGTGTCGCTCATGGCCTAAAAACCCATCATCTGCTTCGCCAGACCGACGGCAATCTGCGGCTTGAAAAACATCGTAATGGTCAGGGTGGCGGTTATCGAAATCGCCACCGACATGGGCCACGCGGCTTCGCCGTGGTCGTGCTTGATGCCGTACCCGTGACCATGATCATCGTGGTCATCATGCCCGTGGCCGCCCGGCGCCGGCGGGTCTTCTGTCCGGAAGAAGGCGGCGTAAATGATCGGAATGAAATAACCCATGTTCAGGATCGTCGACGCGACGACGACGCAGATGGCGAACCAGTTTTCCGCCGCCGATGCGCCCTGTAGAATGAACCATTTCGAAACGAAGCCCCCCGTCGGTGGCAGGCCGATCATGGAAAGCGCGCCGATGGTGAAGGCCGCCATGGTGATCGGCATGCGCCGTCCAATGCCGTTCAGTTGGCTGACCTCAGTCTTATGGCTGGTTACCATGATGGCGCCGGCCGCGAAGAATAGCGTGATCTTGCCGAACGCGTGCGCCGCGATGTGGACCGCCGCCCCGATCAGCGACAAGGGCGTCAGGATCGCCGCCGCAATAACGACATAAGAAAGCTGGCTGACGGTGGAATAGGCAAGCCGGCGTTTAAGATTGTCCTGCCGAAGCGCCACGACCGACGCGGCGATGATGTTGAAGCCCGCGAAGTAGAGCAGAAAGTCCGTCGACGGTTCCGCCGACAGAATATCGATCCCGAAGATATAGACGATGACCTTGACCACGGAAAACACGCCTGCCTTGACCACCGCGACCGCGTGCAGCAAGGCTGAAACCGGCGTCGGCGCGACCATGGCCGCGGGCAGCCAGCGGTGGAACGGCATCAAAGCGGCCTTGCTGATGCCGAAGGCGAAAAGCGCCAGCAACACGCCCAGCATCGGCCCCTGGGCGTGTTCGGCCTTTATGATGCCGCCTGCGACAAAGTCGAGCGTCCCGGTGAGCGTCCAGGTCCATATCATCCCGAACAACAGGAAGCCGATTGAGGTCGACAGCAGGATGCCCAGATAAACCCGGCCCGACCGCTTGGCGTCCTCGGTCCCGTGATGGGCGACCAAGGGATAGGTGGAAACCGACAGCATTTCGTAGAACACGAACAGCGTCAGCATGTTGCCCGACATGGCGACGCCCATGGCCGACGCGATGGCGATGGCGAAGAAGAAATAGAATCGGGTCTGATTTTCCTCGTGATGGCCGCGCATGTAGCCGATGGCGTAAAGCGTCGTGATGATCCAAAGGAAGCTCGCGATCAGCGCGAAGATCATACCGAGCGGCTCAAGCGTCAGCCGGATCGACAGACCCGGCACCATGTCGATCAGCACGATATCGGGCCGACTGCCCGCCGCGACGTGGGGGTAGAGCTGCGTCACCACATAGAACAGTATGCAGGCGGTGATCAGGCTTGCCGCGTCGCGGGCGTTTTCCCAGCGGCCGAGACCCAGCACGACGAACGCGCCGATCACCGGCAGGCAAAGCGCCAAAACCATCAGGTCACCCGGGGGCATGTGCGCAAGAGGGCCAATCATGGGCGGCCTCCGATCAATGCTTTCGCGGCCTCGCCGGCGATGCGGAGCGTCGTGTCGCCGTCAATTCCGTACCAGATCGTGGCGGCGGCCATGATCAGCATCGGCACAAGCATCTGCCACGGCGCTTCGCCGCGCGGTGCGTCAGCAGGCGCCGGCTGCATGTAGGCGACTTCGACCACCCGCCAGACGTAGGTGATGGCCAGCAGCGACGACAACAGAATACCGGCGGCGATGAACCACCAATCCTGAACCAGCGCCGCCTGCACCAGTTGCCATTTAGATATGAAGCCGACGGTCAGGGGCGTGCCGATCAAGGATAGCCCCGAAACCAGAAACGCCGCCGTGGTGACCGGCATGCGCCGGCCGATGCCGGCCATGTCCTTCAAGCTGACAGAACCGATGACGTAGAGCATCGCGCCCATGGCCATGAAGGCGGTGCCTTTCATGACTGCGTGGTTGAACAGGTGAACAATGCCGCCCGATAGCCCGGCCGCCGTGCCGATGCCGATGCCCAGCACCATGTAGCCGACCTGGCTGACCGAGGAATAGGCGAGCATCCGTTTGACGTCGTTCTGGAAGATCGCGACAAAGGCGCCCGCGAACATGGCGACCAGCGCCAGTCCGATCAGCAGTTCCTGAACCCCTGTCGTGGCGAACAGCTGTGTGTTGCCGAAGACGGTAAAGGTCAGGCGCAGCAGCGCATAGATCGCGACCTTAGTCGCGGTCGAGGCGAGGAATACGGTGACTGTCGACGGCGCGAAGGCGTAGGCATTCGGCAGCCACGTGTGCAACGGGAAGATCGCGAGTTTCAGGCCGAGCCCGACGACGACGAATGCGAAGGCCGCCAGCACCGTCCGGGTGTTTTCCACCGCCGGCAACAGCGTTGCCAGATCCGTCATGTTGAGCGAGCCCGTCATCATGTACATCAGGCCGACGCCGATAATGTAGAAGGTCGCGCCCAGCGTCCCCATGACTAGATAGCGGTAGGCAGCGGTTAACGCCCGGCGGCTCTGCCCGAGTGAGATCATTACGTAGCTGGACAGCGACGAAATTTCCAAAAACACGAACAGGTTGAACGCGTCCGCCGTCACCGTGATGCCCAACAGCCCGGTCAGGCACAGCATGTACATCAGGTAGAACAGGTATGTCCGGCTTTCCGGAATTTCCTTTTCGACGCTTTTGTAGGCATAGGGCAGAGTGATGGCGCCGATGGCGGACACGATCACCAGGACCAGCGCGTTGGCGGCGTCAATCCGGTATTCGATGCCCCAGGGCGGCGGCCAGTTGCCGATTTCGTAGATAATCATGCCGCCGGCCAGCACCTTGCCGAGCAGCACCAGTGACGTAAACAGCACCAGCCAGGACACCGCCGTCGCCCACGCCCACGATACCCGGCCGTTGCGGAAGACGACGCAGAAAGGCGCGGTCAGCAGCGGCACGATGACCTGCAGTACCGGCAGATGCGGTTCGATGGCGGCGGCGCCCGGCAGGGTCAGGAAGAAGGCGTAAAAGGCGGTCATTTGTCTTCCGCCTCTTCCACAGCCAGGATTTCATCGTCCTCGATGGAATCGTAGGCGTTGCGGATGCGCACCACGAGCGCCAGGCCCAACGCCGTCGTCGCGACGCCGACGACGATCGCCGTCAGGATCAGAACATGGGGCAAGGGGTTGGAATACTGCTTGATGCCGTCGGCCAGGATCGGCGCGGTGCCGCCGGTGACCTTGGCCATCAGGATGTAGAACAGGAACACCGAAACCTGAAACACGTTCAGCCCGACGATCTTCTTGATCAGGTTGTCGTGGGTGATAACGATATAGAACCCGATCATCATCAGCGCGATGACGATCCAATAGCCGAACAGCCCCGGGCTGCCCGGCCCGGCCATGAAGGCTTCGAACTGAAGCCACAGATCGTAAATCGGTTTGAAGGCTTCGGTCACAATCCGCGGCGTCCGTCCTGGGAGTGGCCGGCGAAGACGTTGAAGATCGTCACCATCGCCGCCGCCACGGTGATGCCGACCCCGGCTTCGACCAGAAGAATGCCGAGGTGCTGCCCGTGTACCGGGTCATGGGCGAGCACATTGTAATCCAGGTAATTGCCGCCGAGCAGCAGGCAGGCCACGCCGGTGCCGCCGTACATCAGAACGCCGATGGCCAGAAGCAGCCGCGTCAGCCACGGCGGCGCCACCTGTTTCACCGCGTCGACGCCGAACAGCAGCGCATACAGAATAAAGCCGGAGCCGAAGATCACGCCCGCCTGGAAGCCGCCGCCCGGCCCGAAATCACCGTGCCACTGCACGTACAGCGCAAACAAGAGGATCGGCGGAATCAGGAATTTCGAGACGACCCGAAGGACGACCTTGCGGTGCATCATGACCGGCCCCCTCCGGCGGCGTTGTCGCCGCCCTCCTCATCCTCGCGGCGCTGGCGCGCAGCGCGGCCTAGGATCGCCAACACCCCCGTCGCGGCGGTGAAGATCACGAACACCTCGCCCAATGTGTCATAGCCCCGGTAGCTGGCTAACACGCTGGTGACGATATTCGGCAGGCCGATTTCCTTGCCTGATTTTTCGATATAGCGGGGAACGACATGATTGTTGATCGGCGCGGTCTTGTCGCCGTAGCGCGGCATGTCGAAGGTGCCGTAAACCAGCACCGCGCCGGTAATCGTGACGACCAGGAAACCGGCCGTCGCCTTGGCCGTTCCGCCGCCGAGTTTTTCCGTCCGCGTGGTCAGCGCCAGCGTGCCGAGCAACAGCACCGTTGAAATGCCGGCGCCCACCGCGGCTTCGGTAAACGCCACGTCGACCGCGTCCAGCACGACATAGATCGCCGCGCCGGTCAGCGAGAAAATCCCGGTCAGCATGGCGACTGCGAATAGGTCGCGGATGAGCGCGATGGCCAGCGCCATGGCGGCCATGATCAGCATCAGGACGATGACCAACAGGTTCTCTATGACCGCCCCCTTCGGCTCAGCGCGGCGCTTTGCTGGTCATCCACCTTGGGCGTCACGCCCGCGCCCAGGCACGCCCGGGCGAGCGCGTGGGTCGCCGTCGGACTGGTGAAGAAAACAAACGCCAGGATCAAGGCCAGTTTGACGGCGACGATCCACGATCCCGCCTGAAACATCAGGCCGACCAGAATCAGTTCCAGGCCCAACGTATCGATGATCCCCGCACCGTGCATGCGGGCGAAGACGTCGGGCAGGGTGATCATCCCGATGCAGCCGATGATCAGCAGCACGCATCCGGGAATGACGAACAGCCAGGTCAGGATATCCAGATAAAAGGGATCGACGGCGGGCATGATCAGATGTCCCCCGGGTCGGATTCGGCGGTGGAACCGTGACCCATGTCTTGAAAATTGATGAACTTGGTGACGGCTATGGTGCCGATGAAGTTGATCAGCGCATAGACCAACGCCAGATCAAGAAATTCCGGCCGCCCCTGCAAAAACCCGACAACTGCGATAAGAAGCACCGTCAGCGTGCCGAAAGCGTTGACGGCCAATATCCGGTCGAACACCGTCGGCCCTTTGAGCGCGCGAGTCAGTACCAGGATCATGGCGACCAGGACAGCGGCGGATGCGACGGCGTAGCTCATGTCTTAACTTTCGCCCCCGGGTGCGCCTTCGACGGCGGTGCAGCGGCGGTCCATTTCCCCGGTTTTCAGGCCGTCGGCGCCGCCGCGGGTCAACGCGTGGACGGTCATCACACCGTCTTCGACGGCAAGCGTCACCGTGCCTGGCGTCAGGGTGATGGAATTGGCGTAGATCACATGTCCCAGTTCAGTCTTCTGCGTCGCCTTGACCCGCATGACGATGGGATGGATGCGGCTACCGCCGAATATGATCGCCTTGGCCACGTCGATGTTGGCCATGACGATTTCCTTGCCGAGCCATGGCATGTATGTCAGCCAGCGGAAGGTGACGTGGATGGGGTGGCCTTCGTGGTCGACCACGTCCATGCGCATGGCGATGGCAACCACGGTAATGATGGATCCGGCGCCAAGCGCCAGGATCAACGGGATGGTGTAGCCGGACAGCAGCCACCAAAGCGCCGCAAGGCCGCATGCAAGGCTGAACGCGTGAACCACCGATCCGACCCCTTGTTCTCCCAGCCGCCCTTGCCCAACCAGGGCGGACGTTATACACCCACTTTATTTGCGCTCGCCGCCGTCTCTCCGGAGGGACCGTCACTCTTATCACTCAATGCCTTTCTGTTGACACAAAAATGGAGATAATTTCCAATATTTTCAATGATGTTATTACATACTTACAGACTGCGACCTTGGCAAGCCGCAGGCCCGGCATGACCGAATCGCGTGGAAAAATCGCCCGCCCTGCCCTTGCCCGGGCAGTTGTTTTTATGGTTACCGGCCTGCTGGTCGTGGCGTGGGTATGGCTGGCGGCACAGGCCGAGGCGCCAGTTAATTTCCGGCCGTCGTCGCTGGTCCTCCAAACCACCTCCGGCCCCAAGGGATTCAAAGTCGAAATGGCCGAAACCGAGGCTCAGCGCGCTCAGGGTCTGATGTTCCGCACAGACCTAGCGGAGGACCGGGGGATGCTGTTCGATTTCAAGCGGGACATCTATGTCTCCATGTGGATGCGGAACACGCTGATCCCGCTCGACATGTTGTTCGCCGACAAGGCCGGGCGGATCACCTTCATCCACGAAATGGCCGAGCCCGGCTCTCTCCAGACCATTCAGCCGCCGGACCGGGCGCGGGCAGTGCTTGAGGTCCGGGGCGGCACGGCGGCCCGGCTGGGCGTCCGGGTCGGTGACCGCATCCGTCACGAAATCTTCCGCTAATGGTTTCGGGGTATGATCCGGCGGCGCGGCGGCTATTGTTTTATGCCGCCATAAGGCATAGCTTTCGGCCGTCGGGCGTGATCGGGCGGGGAGTAGCTCAGCTTGGTAGAGTGCCTGCTTTGGGAGCAGGATGTCGCTGGTTCGAATCCAGTCTCCCCGACCAGCTCCGACGCGGTATAGTACCGGCAGTTTATCGACCTTGGCGAAGGTATCATGGGGTGAACGGAAGATGAGCGAGGCGCGCATTTATCAGCCGGCGAAAAACGCCATGCAGTCAGGCCGCGGCAAGACGCGGCGCTGGATTCTGGAATACGAGCTTGCCGAACCACGGGTCGCCGACCCGCTGATGGGCTGGATCGGATCGGGCGACACCAACGGGCAGTTGCGGCTCAAGTTCGACAGCAAGGAAGAAGCCGTCGACTACGCCGAAAAAAACGGCCTGATCTACCGGGTGATCGAACCGAAGGCGAGACGCGTCAAACCCAAGAGCTATTCCGACAATTTCGCCTTCGACCGGGTCGGCGTCTGGACCCACTAAGCAAACCCCGAGCGGCCGCTTTTGTGGCCGCGACGACGCGGTGGCGTCAGATGAAAAGGGGGGTCCGCCGGCAGCCGGCTTCTGAATAAGACCCCGTAGCTCAACTGGATAGAGCAGCTGCCTTCTAAGCAGCAGGTTCGAGGTTCGAGTCCTCGCGGGGTCGCCA
>JAYNIR010000037.1:0-15912 GCA_038109305.1 Rhodospirillaceae bacterium | reverse complement strand
CGCGAAGGTGGCCGCACCGTCGGCGCCGGCGTCGTTTCGAAGATAATCGAGTAGGTTGGATCGCGCATACGCAACGACCCGACTATATAAAATGCAAGGTCACCCAGGGCGGGCCGTCCGAAACAGATGGCCGCCCCCGACCAAAGCGGCTTTAGGGGTATAGCTCAGTTGGTAGAGCGGCGGTCTCCAAAACCGCAGGTCCCGGGTTCGAACCCTGGTGCCCCTGCCAATTTTAAAGAAACTTTCCGCCGATCAGGCGGATACAAAGACGAAGTTCGGAAGACTGTTGATGGCTAAAACCAACCCGGCTCAGTTTGTTCAGGAAGTCCGCCAGGAGGCGTCCAAGGTGACGTGGCCGTCCCGGCGCGAGACCGGCCTGTCGACCATGATGGTGTTCGTCATGGTGGTCATCGCCGCGCTGTTCTTCCTTTTGGTCGATCAGGTTTTGCAGTTCGGCGTCCGCGCTCTGTTCGGATTGGGGGGCTGAGGCCATGGCGTTGAAATGGTATGTCGTTCACGTCTACTCGGGCTTTGAAAAGAAAGTCGCCCAGTCGATTGAGGAACAGGCCAAACAGGCCGGCATGGAAGACCGCATTCCGCAGGCCCTGGTGCCAATCGAGGAAGTCGTCGAAATGCGCCGCGGCGCCAAGGTGAACGCCGAGCGCAAGTTCTTCCCCGGCTACATCCTGATCGAAATGGATCTGAACGACGATTCCTGGCACCTGGTCAAGAACACGCCGAAGGTGACGGACTTCCTGGGCGGCAAGGGCCGTCCGATCCCGATTTCCGAGGCCGAGGCTCAGCGCATCCTATACCAAGTGAAGGAAGGCGTGGAGCGCCCGAAGCCGAGCGTCACCTTCGAAGTCGGCGAACAGGTGCGGGTCAGCGACGGTCCGTTCAACTCGTTCAACGGCCTGGTCGAAGAGGTCGACGAGGAACGCTCGCGGGTCAAGGTGGCCGTCAGCATTTTCGGGCGCGCGACGCCCGTGGAACTGGAATACTGCCAAGTGGAGAAATTGTAGGTCGAGAAGCTTTGACCTGCCGTTGAGTTGTCCGCGTGGAAGGCCTGCCATTGGCCGCACCACGCACCCCCAGGCTCCGGGGGTTCCCCGGAGTGCGCCGTCGGGTGAAACCCCCGCCGGCTTAACAAGAGAACTGAGGAGTATCGGAATGGCGAAAAAAGTATCAGGGATGATCAAGCTTCAGATCCCTGCAGGGCAGGCGAATCCGTCGCCGCCCGTGGGTCCCGCGCTTGGTCAGGCCGGTTTGAACATCATGGAATTCTGCAAGGCGTTCAACGCGCAAACCCAGAACCTGGAGCCGGGGATGCCGATCCCCGTCGTCATCACGGCGTATCAGGACCGGACGTTTTCGTTCGTCACCAAGACGCCGCCGGCGAGCTACTTTCTAAAAAAGGCGGCGAAGCTGCAGAAAGGCGTAAACAAGCCGGGCCACGAAAAGCGCGGCCAAATCACCTGGGCGCAGCTGCGTGAAATCGCCCAGACCAAAATGGTCGACCTGAACACGACTGACGTCGATGCAGGTGCCCGCATGCTGGCCGGTTCCGCCCGGTCCATGGGCTTGGAAGTGGTGGAGTAAGACCGATGGCAAGAAAATTCGGAAAACGTTACAATGCCGCCGCCGAAGGCATCGACCGCGAAGACGCGATCGACATCGCGGACGCGGTGAAAAAGATTAAGGCGAACGCGACCGCCAAGTTCGACGAAACCATCGAGGTCGCTATCAACCTGGGCGTCGACCCGCGCCATGCGGACCAGATGGTACGCGGCATGGTCGAACTGCCGCACGGCACGGGCAAAAGCGTCCGCGTCGCGGTGTTCGCCAAGGATGCCAAGGCAAAGGAAGCCAAGGATGCCGGCGCTGACATCGTGGGCGCCGAAGACCTGATGGAGCAGATCCAGAAGGGTGACATGAATTTCGAGCGCGTGATCGCGACGCCGGACATGATGGCTATCGTCGGGCGCTTGGGCAAAATTCTCGGCCCCAAGGGCCTGATGCCGAACCCGAAGCTGGGCACCGTGACGCCGGACGTGGCGACCGCCGTGAAGGCCGCCAAGGCCGGTCAGATCGAGTTCCGCGTCGAAAAGGCCGGTATCATTCAGGCCGGCATCGGCAAGGCCAGCTTCTCGGAAGATCAGATCCGGGAAAACCTGACCGCCTTCGTCGACGCCATCAACCGGGCCAAGCCGTCGGGCGCCAAGGGCACTTACATGAAGAAGCTCAGCGTGTCCTCGACCATGGGCCCGGGCGTGCAGATCAACGTCGCGAGCGTCGTTCAGTAAGACGCGCGCGAGTTTAACAGTTTCCGCCTTCATCCAGTAATGGTGAGGCGGATGTGAGAGCCGGAAAAACCATCTTCCGGTTCCACCTGTCCGAGACAGTAGGCGCCGCGCCGGAAACGGGGTGGCTTAAAGGGGGCAGACCCGCCTGCCGAGACGGTGTTAGAGACGTTTTTACCCGTGCCTATGACCCGGATTGAAAACGGCTTGAGCGACGGCACTGGACAGGCGAGCCGGTCTCGATTGAGGACCGTCCGCCGGACGGCCCGATTTCGGGACCTTTGTGCAATGGCCGGAATCCCCGTGGTGGGGGCCGGTCTTAATTGGAGACGATCCGTGGACCGATCTGAAAAAGAACAATTGGTTTCGGAACTCAAGGATGCGTTCAGCGAGACGAACATGGTCGTCGTCACCCACTATAGCGGGTTGACGGTAACGGAAATGGGCGAACTTCGTGACCGCATGCGCGAGGCCGGCGCCAAGTTCAAAGTGACCAAGAACCGGCTCACGCGTCTCGCCCTTGAAGGAACGCAGTTCCAGGGCATCAGCGACCTGTTCAAAGGTCCGACCGCGATGGCTTATTCGGCCGACCCGGTCGCGGCGGCGAAAGCGGCCGTCGAGTTCTCGAAAAAAAACGAGAAGCTGGTGGTTCTGGGCGGCTCGATGGGTGACAAGGCCCTTGGCCCCGATGAGGTCAAGACTCTGGCTTCCCTGCCGTCTCTGGACGAACTGCGCGCCAAGATTGTCGGCATGCTGAACACGCCGGCGACCCGTATTGCTGGTGTCTTGCAGGCACCGGCCGGACAGGTCGCGCGGGTGATTTCCGCATACTCGAAATCGCAGGGTGAGGCTGCTTAAGAGCCTCCGGATCTACAACTGACACGTTCAAGCCGTAAGGAGTTTGTAAAATGGCTAATCTCGAACAAATCGTCGACGACCTGTCGAGCCTGACCGTCCTGGAAGCCGCCGAGCTTTCCAAGATGCTCGAAGAAAAGTGGGGCGTTTCCGCCGCCGCTCCGGTTGCCGTGGCTGCTGCCGCGCCGGCCGCTGGTGGTGATGCCGCCGCCGCCGAAGAAAAAGACTCGTTCGACGTCGTCCTTGCCGCCGCCGGCGACAAGAAAATCAACGTCATCAAGGAAGTTCGCACCATCACGGGCCTGGGCCTGAAGGAAGCGAAAGACCTAGTCGAAGGCGCTCCGAAAGTGGTCAAGGAAGGCTGCAAGAAGGAAGAAGCCGACGAAATCAAGAAGAAGCTGGAAGAGGCGGGCGCCACCGTGGAGCTCAAATAAGCTTGTTCCTACCGCCGGCGGGCATTGTTTAGCCGGCAAGACGACTTTGGGCCGACGGGCGGCGGCATGGACGCCGCCACCTGCCGGACCCGAATAAGACGACACCGCATCCGCCCGTATCAGGTCTTGCCGGGACCGGGAAAGCGGAAGCGGGGCCCCGCTGGGCCTGATGCGCGTTGGTGCTGATTATCCCGACACCCGCGCAGGCCAGCGATAGATAGGGGCCAGAGGCATTCGGTCACGGCGTCCGGATGTCCAGGGATCCGCCTGGCGGGAGACCGCCCGGCAAAGCGTTCGATACGTCGTGAGGTCAAATCGATGTCTAATAGTTTTACCGGTCGCAAGCGCATTCGGAAGGATTTCGGCCGTCTGAGCACCATTGCCGAAATGCCGAACCTGATCGAGGTTCAGAAGACGTCCTACGAGCAGTTCCTGCAGCGCGAAATCGCGCCGAAGGACCGGACCAACACCGGTCTTCAGGAAGTTTTCCGCTCCGTCTTCCCGATCCAGGATTTTTCCGAGCGCGGCACCCTTGAATACGTCAGCTACGAGTTCGAAGAACCGAAGTACGACGTCGAGGAATGCCAGCAGCGCGGTATGAATTACGCGGCGCCGCTTAAGATGACACTGCGCCTGGTCGTTTGGGACGTTGACGAGGAAACCGGTGCCCGCTCCATCCGCGACGTGAAGGAACAAGACGTTTACATGGGTGATATGCCGTTGATGACCTCCAACGGCACGTTCGTGATCAATGGCACCGAACGCGTCATCGTGTCGCAGATGCACCGCTCGCCGGGCGTGTTCTTCGACCACGACAAGGGCAAGACCCACTCGTCGGGCAAATACCTGTTCGCCGCCCGGGTCATTCCGTACCGCGGTTCGTGGCTCGACTTCGAATTCGACGCCAAGGACTTGCTGTATGTGCGCATCGACCGCCGCCGCAAACTGCCGGTGACGACGCTTTTGATGGCGCTCGACAACGAAGCGACGGAAAAGCTCCGCGAAAAGCGCGCCGACCAGGGCAAGCCGGTCGACGGGCATGAAGTCTTCGGCATGTCGCCGGAAGACGTGCTCGGCTACTTCTACGACAAGGTCGTCTTCGAAAAGGTCAAGAAGGGCTGGAAGACGCCCCTGATGGCCGAACAGATGAAGGGCCAGAAACTCACCCGCGACATGGTCAACGCCAAAACCGGCCGGGTCGTTCTCACCGCCGGCGAAAAAATGACCGCGCGGACGATCAAGAAACTCGCCGATTCAAGCGTCGAAGAAATCCTGGTCACCGACGAAGACCTGATCGGCCGTTACATCGGCGAAGACCTGATCGACGACAAGACCGGTCTGGTCCATGTCGAAGCCGGCGAGGAAATCACCGAGGAAGTCCTGGCGCTGATCGAAGAACACAAGATCACCCAGGTTCCGACGCTCGCCATCGACCACGTCAACGTCGGCCCGTATATGCGCAACACCTTGGCGGTCGACAAGAACTCGGCCCGAGAAGAAGCGCTGATCGACATCTACCGCGTCATGCGCCCGGGCGAGCCGCCGACGCTGGAAACCGCCGAAGCGCTGTTCAACGGCCTGTTCTTCGACGCCGAACGCTATGACCTGTCCGCCGTTGGCCGGGTCAAGATGAACGCGCGTCTGGGATTCCAGACCGAAGACACGGTCCGCACGCTGCGCCGCCAGGATATTCTGGAAGTCGTCAAGACGCTCCACGAACTGAAAGACGGCCGTGGCGAAATCGACGACATCGACCACCTGGGCAACCGCCGGGTGCGGTCCGTCGGCGAACTGATGGAAAACCAGTACCGCATCGGCTTGCTCCGCATGGAACGCGCGATCCGCGAGCGCATGTCGTCCGTCGATCTCGACACCGTCATGCCGCACGACCTGATCAACGCTAAACCGGCCGCCGCGACGGTGCGTGAATTCTTCGGCTCGTCTCAGCTGTCGCAGTTTATGGACCAGACCAACCCGCTGTCGGAAGTCACCCACAAGCGGCGGCTGTCGGCCTTGGGCCCGGGCGGTCTGACCCGCGAACGCGCGGGCTTCGAAGTCCGCGACGTGCACCCGACGCACTATGGCCGCATCTGCCCGATCGAAACGCCGGAAGGCCCGAATATCGGCCTGATCAACTCGCTCGCCACCTACGCGCGGGTCAACAAATACGGCTTCATCGAAACGCCCTATCGCAAAGTCGAAAAGGGCAAGGTCGCAGGTGACGTTGTTTACCTGTCGGCCATGGAAGAAGGCCGCTACATCATCGCGCAGGCGAACGCCGATCTGGACAAGAACGGCAAGTTCACCAACGAACTGGTAAGCTGCCGCAAGGGCGGCGACTTCGTGCTGGTCCGGCCGGAAGACATCGATTACATCGACGTATCGCCGAAACAGCTGGTTTCCGTCGCGTCGGCTCTTATTCCGTTCCTGGAAAACGACGACGCGAACCGCGCGCTGATGGGTTCCAACATGCAGCGCCAGGCGGTGCCGCTGATCAAGGCCGAAGCGCCGTTGGTCGGCACCGGCATGGAAGCGGCGGTGGCCCGCGATTCCGGCGCCACCATCACGGCGCGCCGCGGCGGCACGGTCGACCAGGTTGACGCGACCCGCATCGTGGTGCATGCCGACGAGGCCGAAAGCACATCGTCGGACACTGGCGTCGACATTTACTATCTGAACAAGTTCCAGCGTTCGAACCAGAACACCTATCTGCATCAGAGACCGCTGGTGAAGGTGGGCGACCGGGTCGAAGCCACGGACACGATTGCCGACGGCCCATCGACGGACCTGGGCGATCTCGCCTTAGGCCGCAACGTGCTCGTCGCGTTCATGCCTTGGAACGGTTACAACTTCGAAGACTCGATTTTGATATCCGAACGAATCGTGAGAGACGACGTGTTCACCTCGATCCACATTGAGGAATTCGAAGTCATGGCCCGCGACACCAAACTGGGCCAGGAAGAAATCACCCGCGACATTCCGAACGTCGGTGAGGAAGCCCTCAAGAACCTGGACGAAGCCGGCATCGTTTACATCGGCGCCGAGGTCGAGCCGGGCGACATCCTGGTTGGCAAGGTGACGCCGAAGGGTGAAAGCCCGATGACGCCGGAAGAAAAACTTCTGCGCGCCATCTTCGGCGAAAAGGCGTCCGACGTGCGCGACACCAGCTTGCGTCTGCCGCCGGGCGTCAACGGTACGATCGTCGAAGTCCGCGTGTTCTCGCGCCGCGGGGTGGACAAGGACGAGCGCGCCCTGGCCATTGAGCGGGCGGAAATCGAACGCCTCGCCAAGGACCGGGACGACGAACGCCGCATTCTCGAGCGCTCGTTCGAAGCGCGGCTCAAGTCGCTTCTCGCCAACCGCAAAGCCGCCGGTGGGCCCAAGAGCCTCAACTCCGGCACCAAGCTGACCGACAACGTGCTGTCGCAGTACACCGTCGGCCAGTTGGCGCAGATCGTCATCGAAAACGACAAGGTGATGAAGGATGTTGAAGCCCTTCGTACTCAGTTTGAAGATGACATCGCCAAACTGCAGGAACGCTTCGACAACAAGGTCGACAAGCTGCAGCGCGGCGACGACCTGTCGCCGGGCGTGATGAAGATGGTCAAGGTCTTCGTCGCCGTGAAACGCAAACTGCAGCCGGGCGACAAGATGGCCGGCCGTCACGGCAACAAGGGCGTCATTTCCAAGATCGTTCCGATCGAAGACATGCCGCACCTGGAAGACGGGACGCCGATGGACATCGTGCTAAACCCCTTGGGCGTGCCGTCGCGCATGAACGTGGGGCAGATCCTGGAAACCCACCTGGGGTGGGCGTGTAACGGCCTCGGCCGCCAGATCAGCGATCTCATGGAACACATCCGCGCCGGCAACGACGACACTAAAAAGCTCAAAGCCAAGTTGAAGGACATTTACGGCCCCGACGTTTACAAGTCGGACGTGAACGACCTGACTGACCATGAGCTGATGGAGCTTGGCGACAACCTGTCGGGCGGCGTGCCCATCGCGACGCCGGTCTTCGACGGCGCCCGCGAAAGCGACATCGTCGAGATGCTCGACCAGGCCGGGCTCGATCGTTCTGGCCAGATGGTTCTGTTCGACGGCCGCACCGGCGAACAGTTCGAACGCAAGGTCACCGTCGGCTACATCTACATGCTGAAGCTGCATCACCTGGTAGACGACAAGATCCACGCGCGATCCATCGGCCCGTACTCGCTGGTTACCCAGCAGCCGCTGGGCGGCAAAGCACAGTTCGGGGGCCAGCGGTTCGGCGAAATGGAAGTCTGGGCGCTCGAAGCCTACGGCGCCGCCTACACACTTCAGGAAATGCTCACCGTCAAATCGGACGATGTTTCGGGCCGCACCAAGGTTTACGAAGCCATCGTTCGCGGCGACGACACCTTCGAGGCCGGGATTCCGGAATCCTTCAACGTCTTGGTGAAGGAACTGCAGTCCCTCGGTCTGAACGTGGAAATGAATTAAGCGCGCTTGGCGTTTTTTGACGAACCAGCACGCTAACGCGCTTTGAAGGAGTATATGACATGAACGAACTGATGCGAATTTTCGGGCAGCCGACCAACACCCAGCAGTTCGACGAAATCAAGATTTCCATCGCCTCGCCGGAACGCATCCGGTCGTGGTCGTTCGGTGAAATCAAAAAACCCGAAACCATCAACTACCGGACGTTCAAGCCGGAAAGGGATGGCCTGTTCTGCGCCCGTATCTTTGGGCCGATCAAGGACTATGAGTGCTTGTGTGGCAAGTACAAGCGAATGAAGTACAAGGGCATCATCTGCGAAAAGTGCGGCGTCGAAGTGACCTTGCAAAAGGTCCGGCGCGAACGCATGGGCCACATCGAACTGGCCTCGCCGGTGGCGCACATCTGGTTTTTGAAATCGCTGCCGTCGCGCATCGGGCTGTTGCTCGACATGACGCTGAAGGATCTGGAGCGGGTTCTGTACTTCGAAAACTACGTGGTCATGGAACCGGGCCTGACGCCCTTGGGCCTGCACGAGATGCTGACCGAAGAGCAATATCAGAACGCGGTCGAGGAATACGGTGAGGATTCGTTCGCCGCCGGCATCGGCGCCGAAGCCATCCGCGACATGCTGACCAAGATCGACCTTGAGGAAGAGCGCGCGAACATCGCCGTTGACCTTGAGGAAACAGGCTCCGAAGCCAAGCGCAAGAAGTTCGTGAAGCGGCTTAAGCTGATCGAAGCGTTCATCGCCTCCGAAGCGCGGCCCGAATGGATGACCCTGGAAGTCGTGCCGGTGATCCCGCCGGAGCTGCGCCCGCTGGTGCCGCTGGACGGCGGTCGGTTTGCGACGTCGGACCTGAACGACCTGTACCGCCGCGTCATCAACCGCAACAACCGTCTGAAGCGGCTGATCGAACTGCGCGCGCCGGAAATCATTATCCGCAACGAAAAGCGGATGTTGCAGGAATCAGTCGACGCATTGTTCGACAACGGCCGCCGCGGCCGGGCGATCACCGGCGCCAACAAGCGCCCGCTGAAATCGCTATCCGACATGCTGAAAGGCAAGCAGGGCCGTTTCCGCCAGAATCTGCTGGGCAAGCGCGTCGACTATTCCGGCCGGTCTGTCATTGTTGTCGGCCCGGAACTGATGCTGCATCAGTGCGGCCTGCCGAAAAAGATGGCCTTGGAACTGTTCAAGCCGTTCATTTATTCCAAGCTCGAACTTTACGGCATGGCGACCACGATCAAAGCCGCCAAGCGGATGCTGGAAAAAGAACGCCCCGAAGTGTGGGACATTCTTGAAGAAGTCATCCGCGAACATCCGGTCATGCTGAACCGGGCGCCGACGCTTCACCGCCTCGGCATCCAGGCGTTCGAACCGGTGCTGATCGAAGGCAAGGCGATCCAGCTTCACCCGCTGGTCTGCGCCGCCTTCAACGCCGACTTCGACGGCGACCAGATGGCCGTTCACGTGCCGCTGTCGCTCGAAGCGCAGTTGGAAGCCCGCGTGCTCATGATGTCGACCAACAACATCCTGTCGCCCGCCAACGGCAAACCGATCATTGTGCCGTCGCAGGACATCGTTTTGGGCCTTTACTACATGACCCTGCAACGCGACGGCGTTAAGGGCGAAGGCATGCTGCTGGGCGACAGCGGCGAAATCCAGCAGGCGTTGCACGCCGGCGCGGTGTCGCTGCACGCCAAGATCACCAGCCGCTTCAAAACGGTTGATGAAAACGGCGACCCGATCGTCCTGCGTGTCGAAACCACGCCGGGCCGGATGCTGTTGTCGGAAGTTTTACCGCGAAACCCGCGGGTCAAGTTCGACCTGATCAATCGGGTCCTGACGAAAAAGGAAATCACCAACCTGATCGACGAGGTCTATCGTTTCTGCGGTCAGAAAGAGACGGTGATCTTCTGCGACCGGATGATGACGCTCGGCTTCGGCTTCGCCTGCCGCGCCGGCATTTCGTTCGGCAAGGACGACCTGGTCATTCCGGCCTCCAAGGTCAAAATGGTCGAAGAGACCGAAAATCGGGTCAAGGAATTCGAAAAACAGTACATGGACGGCTTGATCACCCAGGGCGAAAAGTACAACAAGGTGGTCGACGCCTGGGCTCAGTGCACGGACCGGGTCGCCGACGCCATGATGAGGGAAATCTCGGCCGAACGGCCGGGCGAACCGGTGAACTCCGTCTACATGATGGCGCACTCCGGTGCCCGTGGTTCGGCGGCGCAGATGAAACAGCTTGCCGGGATGCGCGGCCTGATGGCCAAGCCGTCCGGTGAAATCATCGAAACGCCGATCATTTCCAACTTCAAGGAAGGCCTCACCGTGCTGGAATACTTCAATTCCACCCACGGCGCCCGTAAGGGTCTGGCCGACACCGCCTTGAAGACGGCGAACTCGGGCTACCTGACCCGCCGTCTGGTGGACGTCGCCCAGGACTGCATCATCTTCCAGGAAGACTGCGGCACGAGCGAAGGCCTGACCATGGGCTCGATAGTTGAAGGCGGCGAAATCATCGCGCCGCTGTCCGAACGCATCCTCGGCCGCACCGCGGCGGCGGACATCCTGCACCCGACGTCGGGTGACGTGATCGTCGCCAAGGACGAAATGATCGTAGAGGAACATTGCGCGGCGATCGAGGAAGCCGAGGTAGAACTGGCCAAGATCCGTTCGGTCCTGACCTGTGAGCTCAAGGAAGGCGTCTGCGGCAAGTGTTACGGTCGCGACCTGGCCCGCGGCACCGAGGTCAATATTGGCGAAGCGGTCGGCGTCATCGCCGCCCAGTCCATCGGCGAGCCGGGCACCCAGCTGACCATGCGCACCTTCCACATCGGCGGCGCCGCGCAGCGGGGCTCGGAACAGTCCTCTATCGAAGCGTCCGCCGACGCCAAGGTTGATCTGCGCAATTGCCAGACGGTTACCAACAAGCGGCACGGCGTCGTCGTCATGTCGCGGAACGCGGAAATCGTCCTGGTCGACACCAAAAAGCGCGAACGCGCCCGGCACCGGCTGCCTTACGGCGCCCGGTTGCTGGTCAAGAACGGTGCCAAGGTGGACCGCGGCGAGAAGATGGCGGAGTGGGATCCCTATACGCTCCCGATCCTAACCGAAAAGGAAGGCACCGCAAACTACATGGACCTGGTCGAAGGCGTCTCCATCACCGAACGGATGGACGAGGCCACCGGCATGACGTCCAAGGTGGTCATCGACTGGAAACAGCAGCCCAAGGGCGCCGACCTGAAGCCGCGGATCACGCTTCGCGACGACAAGGGCGAGGTCATCACCTTGGCCAACGGCATCGAAGCCCGTTACTTCCTGTCGGTCGACGCGGTGCTGTCGGTTGAAAACGGTCAGCGCGTGACCGCTGGCGACGTCATCGCCCGTATCCCGCGTGAGTCGGCCAAGACCCGCGACATCACCGGTGGTCTGCCGCGCGTCGCGGAACTGTTCGAAGCCCGCAAGCCCAAGGATCACGCGATCATCGCCGAAAACGAAGGCCGCGTGGAATTCGGCAAGGACTACAAGAACAAGCGCCGTATCATCGTCGTGCCGACCGAAGAAGGACAGGATCCGGTGGATTACCTGATCCCGAAAGGCAAGCACATCTCCGTTCAGGAAGGCGACTACGTCCGTGTCGGCGACGCGCTGATGGACGGCAACCCGGTGCCGCACGACATTCTGCGCGTGCTCGGCGTCGAGGCGCTGGCCGAATATCTGATCAACGAGATCCAGGACGTCTACCGCCTGCAGGGCGTGAAGATCGACGACAAGCACATCGAGGTGATCGTTCGCCAGATGCTGCAGAAGGTCGAAATCACCGATGCCGGCGAAACGAAGCTGCTGGCCGGCGAACAGATCGACCGAATCGATTTCGACGAAGCCAACGAGGTGGCGCTGGTGGCCAACAAGAAAGCCAAGCTCGCCCAGGCCGTGCCGGTGCTGCAGGGCATCACGAAGGCGAGCCTGCAGACCCGGTCCTTCATTTCGGCCGCGTCGTTCCAGGAAACCACCCGCGTGCTGACCGAAGCGGCCGTTTCCGGCAAGATCGACGAACTGATCGGCTTGAAAGAAAACGTTATCGTCGGCCGCCCGATCCCGGCGGGCACCGGCTCCGTCATGAAGGGCTTCCGCGCCATCGCTGGGGATCGGGACAAGGAAGCCGCCGCCATCGACGCCCAAAAGTCACAGGTGGAGGCCATCGAAGCCGCCGAAACGGTGGACGCCGACTAGTCCCGGGGCGTCTCCCGGGTCTTCGGTCATTAATTCAGAGAAAGGGCGGCCTAGGGCCGCCCTTTGTCTGTGCGGCGTCTTTGCCGAGGGGCGGTTTTCCCTGTTTTCCGTTAATTGATTGCAATTAAACGGAAATTTGGTAATCGGCCGGCGCCGAGGCCCGGTTTTGACGGGGGCCGGGGCGGCTTTTCCCGGAAATGCTGCAATTGCGAAGGCTACGCCGGAAACGTCAAGATTTCAGCGGATTTCCGGGTAAAAAAAGCTTTGGGTTTTCCCTTGACGGCAGGGGGGCGCAACAGTATTGTCCGCCCACTTCGCAGGGGCTGGTCGTAGCAACGCTATACACAGCTCTCGATGCGGCGCTTGAAACGGATGTTTTTTAAAACGGCCCCCGGGCAAATCGCCTCGGAGAGCTGTTTTTGCTCATCAAAGAGCAGGGCGCGACGCCAGATAGCAGCCTCAACGTTAGAGGCTTCATTTCTGAGCGTCGTTTGCGTTGAAGGAATTGAACTTTTGTAAGGCCCCAGGGGATTTGGGGTCCAAAGGCTGGGATAGAGAAGCGAATGCCGACAATCAACCAATTGATCCGGAAACCCCGGAAGGCCCCGTCGACCTCGAACAAGGTGCCGGCGTTAAAAGCCTGCCCGCAAAAACGCGGTGTCTGCACGCGCGTTTACACGACGACCCCGAAAAAGCCGAACTCGGCGCTGCGTAAGGTCGCGCGCGTGCGGCTGACTAACGGGTTCGAAGTCACCAGCTACATCCCCGGCGAAGGCCACAACCTGCAGGAACACTCTGTGGTCCTGATCCGCGGCGGCCGCGTGAAGGACCTTCCCGGCGTTCGCTATCACATTCTGCGCGGCGTGCTTGACACCCAGGGTGTCAGCGACCGCCGCCAGCGCCGCTCGAAATACGGCGCCAAACGGCCGAAGTAAGGAGACACACCATGTCCCGTCGTCACCGCGCCGAAAAACGCGAAATTCTGCCCGATCCCAAGTACGGCGATCAGGTACTCTCCAAATTCACCAACAGCCTGATGTATGAAGGCAAGAAGTCGGCGGCCGAGGCGATTCTCTATGGCGCCCTCGAAACGATCCAGAAAAAGACCGGCGGCGACCCGCTGAAAGTCTTCCACGAAGCGCTCAACAACGTGAAGCCGTCCATCGAAGTGCGGTCCCGCCGCGTCGGCGGCGCCACCTATCAGGTGCCGGTCGAAGTGCGCTCCGAACGGCGCCAGGCGCTGGCCATTCGCTGGCTCATCGAACATGCCCGCAACCGGTCGGAAAACACCATGACTGAGCGGCTTTCCGGCGAACTGCTAGACGCCGCCAACAACCGGGGCGCAGCGGTGAAAAAACGGGAGGATACCCACCGTATGGCGGAGGCCAACAAGGCCTTCTCCCACTACCGTTGGTAACCCTAGTCACGGATTAAACACATGGCACGCCAAACTCCCCTCAACCGTTACCGCAACATAGGCATCATGGCTCACATCGATGCCGGCAAGACCACGACGACGGAACGGATTCTCTACTACACCGGCAAGTCCTATAAGATCGGCGAAGTCCATGACGGCAACGCCACCATGGACTGGATGGAACAAGAGCAAGAGCGCGGCATCACCATCACCTCGGCCGCGACCACGACTTTCTGGCGCGACCATCGCGTCAACATCATCGACACTCCCGGCCACGTCGACTTCACCATCGAAGTCGAACGCTCTCTCCGCGTGCTTGACGGCGCGGTCGCCGTGTTCGATTCGGTCGCCGGCGTCGAGCCGCAGTCCGAGACCGTGTGGCGTCAGGCCGACAAGTACGGCGTGCCGCGCATGTGCTTCGTCAACAAAATGGACCGCATCGGCGCCGACTTCTATCGCTGCGTCGAGATGATCAAGGAGCGCCTGGGCGCGGTGCCGCTGGTTCTGCAGCTGCCCGTCGGCGCGGAAGACAAGTTCCTGGGCGTCGTCGACCTGATCAAGAACAAGGCGATCATCTGGAAAGATGAATCGCTGGGCGCCGAATTCGAATACAAGGACATCCCTGTCGACCTGGCCGATCAAGCCGCGGAATACCGCGAAAAGCTGATCGAAGGCGCCGTCGAAATGGACGACGAGGCTATGGAAGCCTACCTGGAAGGCAACGAGCCGTCCGAGGAAACCCTCCTGAAATGCATCCGCAAAGGCACGCTCAAAGGTGCCTTCGTGCCGGTGCTGACGGGTTCCGCCTTCAAGAACAAAGGCGTGCAGCCGCTTCTGGACGCCGTCGTCGACTTCATGCCGGCGCCGACCGATGTCGAAGCGATCAAGGGCGTCGACGCCGATGACGAAACCAAGGAAATCACCCGCAACAACTCCGACACGGAACCGTTTGCGGCCTTGGCCTTCAAAATCATGAACGACCCGTTCGTCGGCAACCTGGGCTTCATCCGCATCTATTCGGGGCGGCTTGAATCCGGTTCGTCCATCATGAACACGGTCAAGGGCAAGCGCGAACGCATCGGCCGCATGCTACTGATGCATTCCAACCAGCGCGAGGAAATCAAAGAAGCCTTCGCCGGCGACATCGTCGCCCTCGTCGGCCTCAAGGACACCACCACCGGCGATACGCTCTGCGATCCCAACAACACGGTCATTCTCGAGCGCATGGAATTCCCCGAGCCGGTGATCGAAGTCGCGGTCGAGCCGAAAACCAAGGCCGACCAGGAAAAGATGGGCGTTGCGCTCAACCGCCTCGCGGCCGAAGACCCGTCCTTCCGGGTCACCACCGACCAGGAAAGCGGCCAGACAGTGATCAAGGGCATGGGCGAACTGCACCTGGAAATTCTGGTCGACCGCATGAAGCGCGAATTCAAGGTCGAAGCCAACGTCGGCCAGCCGCAGGTCGCCTATCGCGAAACGATCTCCCGCGAAGCCGATATCGACTACACCCACAAGAAACAGACCGGCGGGTCGGGCCAGTTCGCCCGCGTCAAAATCAAGTTCGAGCCGGTCCCGGACGGCACCGGGTTCGAGTTTGAAAACACCGTCGTCGGCGGCAACGTGCCGCGCGAATACGTGCCGGGCGTCGAAAAGGGCCTGAAGAGCGCCATGGAATCGGGTGTCCTCACGGGCTTCCCGGTGACCGGTATCAAGTGCACGCTGTATGACGGCAACTACCACGACGTCGACTCGAGCGTCATGGCCTTCGAAATCGCAGCCCGCGCGGCGTTCCGCGAGGGCTGCCAGAAAGCCGGGCCGATCCTTCTCGAGCCGATGATGGCCGTCGAAGTGGTGACCCCCGAAGAATACATGGGCGACATCATCGGCGACCTGAACTCGCGCCGCGGTCAGATCAACGCCATGGATCAGCGCGGCAACGCCCGCGTGATCACCGCCAATGTGCCGCTGGCCAACATGTTCGGTTACGTGAACACGCTGCGCTCGCTCAGCCAGGGCCGCGCCCAGTTCACGATGCAGTTCGACCACTATGAACAGGTCCCCAACAACGTTTCAGAGGAAATCCAGACCCGTTTGGCCGGCTAAGGTGACGGATCAGTAGGGAGTATTAGAGATGGCGAAAGAGAAATTTGAACGCACGAAGCCGCACTGCAACATCGGGACGATTG
>JAYNIR010000036.1:0-18598 GCA_038109305.1 Rhodospirillaceae bacterium | reverse complement strand
CGCACCGCAATACAAAACCGTAAATCATGACCAGATCTTTAGGCATCCGGTTGTCTCGTCCCCAGTTTGCCGCCTTTTGGAAGGATCGGGGATTGCGCGGGGCGGATCGCCGCCGCACACATCACCCCCAGAGGCGCTCTTTTTATCTCATTCCCGGCGGGGAATGACGCGATTCTACGCCAAATTTGTGTATTCCATCACAAACAAAGAGTCACGAGTTTAGTTTACAAAATTGTAAATTAACGAGCCTTGGCGGCGTTCCTTTCCGATTCAGGCTGCAAAATTCCGTTTTTTGTGTCAGCCGCCAGTCATTTCTAGCGGTCATTTCCATAGGTTATTTCTGGGTGTCGTAGAACCCCTGCAGAACCTTAACCACTTCGGGCCGGGAAAATTCCGCCGGAATCGGATCGTGCTTGGCAAACATTTCACGAAGCCGGGTGCCCGAGATGTTTAGCTTGGTTTCCGGCCCGTGCGGGCATTTTTTCGCCTCCCGCTTGTCGGTCGCAACCTCGGCGGAAATGACCAGCCGTTCCTTTTCCGACAACACCGAACCGTCCGCCTGTTCGTAACAAACGCTGCCGGTCGCCATGCCGCCGCACTTGTGACAGAAGAACGTGATGTCGATCTTGAGCGGCTGCAGGACCAGGCTGCCCTTGGGCAGGGTGTCGAAGATGTCCTGAGCGTCAAAAGCGCCGTAATAGTCGCCGACGCCGGCGTGGTCCCGACCGACGACCAGGTGCGAACACCCGAAATTCTGCCGGAACACGGCGTGCAGCAGGGCTTCCCTGGGCCCGGCATAGCGCATTTCGATGGGGTATCCCGCCTGGATCACGGTTTCCGGCTCGAAATAGTGATCGACCAGGGCGCCGATGGCCTTGACCCGGGTTTCCGCCGGGATGTCGCCGGCCTTCAAGGCGCCCAGCACCTGGTGGATCAGGAGCCCGTCGCAAACCTCGACCGCCGTTTTGGCGAGAAATTCATGGGAACAGTGCATGGGGTTCCGGGTCTGGAAGGCGGCGACGGTGTTCCAGCCCTTGGCTTCGAAAATGGTCCGCGTTTCATCCGGCCGGAAATACAGACCTTCGTAGGTTTTGGGGAAATGCCCTTCGGAAAGCGCCCGGACAGGCCCGCCCAGGTTCACCGGCCCCTGCGCCAGGACCTTTTGCACACCCGGGTGTTTTTCGTCTGTGGTGCCGTAAATACTTTGATTTTCTAGGTCTTTGTCGATGGCGTACTTTTCGGTGACGGTCATGGTGCCGAGGATTTCACCGGTTTCCCCATCGGTCAGCGCGACGTCGTCGCCAATTTTGATGCTGTCGGCGAGGTCTTGCGCGGCGGACACGGTGATCGGGACCGGCCAGAAAAGACCCGAGGAAAGTTTCATATCGACGCACGAGCCGCGCCAGTCGGCCTCGCCCATGAAACCGTCCAGCGGCGTATAGGCGCCCATGCCCAGCATGAACAGGTCCGAAACCTCGCGGGTCGACATCGGCACTTTCTTGAGCCCCGCCGCCTTCGCCAGTTCCGCCGCCCGCGCGCCTTCCGGCAACAGCCGCGGTTTTAACTGATCGGCGCCATGCGGCGGTACGAGCTTGGACATGAAAATCCCCTTTCCGTCCCTATTAGGTCCGCGCCGCCGGCCAGGGCCGGCCGCGTCCGTCTTGTTTATTGTCCGGGCGACTAAAACACAGGTCAAATTTGCGGAAAAGGCGTTTGTGCCGAACAGGTGATTGACGAAACCGATCTAGCGCGCCCGGCCCAACGGAAACCGCCCGCCGCCATGCCCTGCGCCAACCCGGGATTTTCGGGCGGTCCAGCACCGTTTCGCATCGACAGGCCGTTCGCGCCGGGACTATCCTTTGGGGCAAATGCCGCCGAGGGCGGCGCGGGAGGAACCCCATGGCAATCGAAATCAGACCCCTGACACGCGGGCTCGGCGCGGAAATCATCGGCGCGGACGTGCGCAACCCGGACCATTTCAAGACCCTGGCGGACGCCTTCACGCAATACGAGGTGATCGCCATCCGCGATCAGCACATCACGCCCGAGGAACAGATCGACTTCGCCGACAGGCTCGGGCCGATCAACGTCAACCGGTTCTTCGCGCATGTCCCGGGCCATCCGGAGATCGCCATGGTGCTGAAGGAACCCGATCAGGTGACGGCGGTGGGCGAGCGTTGGCACACGGACCATTCGTATGACGAGATCCCCGCCAAGTTTTCCATGCTGCATGCCATTGAAACCCCGGAATACGGCGGCGACACCAACTATGCGTCCATGTCCAAAAGCTTCGCCACCCTGTCCGAAGGGCTTAAGGAAACGCTGCGCGGGTTGAACGGCTGGCATTCGTCCCGGCATATTTTTGGCGCCGTGCGGACGGCTTCGGAAACCGCCAAGACCGGGCGAATCAATAATCCGGAGCTGGCCAATCAGGATTCGCTTCATCCCGTCATTATCCGCCATCCGAAGTCGAACCGGGAATGCCTTTACGTGAATCCGGATTTCTTCACCCACTTCGACGGCTGGTCCAAGGAAGAAAGCCAGGCGTTGCTCGCCTATCTGGTGCAGCATTCGACTAAGCCGGAACACCTGTGCCGGGTGCGGTGGTATCCAGGGACCATCACGATTTGGGACAACTTGGCGACCTGGCACAAGGCGGTGAATGATTATGACGGCCATCGGCGGCTGATGCATCGGATCACCATCGACGGCGAACCGCTGATCGAATCCCGCGTGCCGGCGTAAATCACCATCGATCTTCAGGACTCGGTCCATGCACAAAATTCACGGATCCCATTGGGGCGCGTTCGAGGCCGAGGCATCGGGCGGCCGCATCACATCGGTCCGCGCACTCGGCTGCGATCCGGACCCATCGCCGATTCTGACCGGCATGGCGGAGGCCGTGCATCACGACTGCCGGGTCAAGCGGCCCGCCGTGCGCGAAGGCTGGCTGAAACGACGCGACCGGGCCCGGGGCGCGGGCCGGTTTGTCGAACTGCCGTGGGACGAGGCGCTGGATATCGTCGCCGAAGAAATCAGGCGGGTGAAGGACGCCCACGGCAACGAAGCGATTTTCGCCGGGTCCTACGGCTGGTCATCCGCCGGGCGCTTTCATCACGCGAAGACGCAGATGCAGCGCTTTATGAACTGCATCGGCGGTTTCACCGGGCAGAAGCACAGTTATTCCATCGCCGCCGGACTTGCCATCCTGCCGCACATCGTCGGCGACCTGCGGCCGCTTCGCGGGCTGACGTCATGGTCGGCGATCGCGGCGAACACGGACCTGATCATCGCCTTCGGCGGCATCGGCACCAAGAACACGCAGGTGGAGCCGGGCGGCACGGCGGCGCACACGACCCAGACGTGGTTTGAGAAGCTCGCCGAGCGCGGGATCAAGGTCGTCAGCGTCACGCCGCTACGCCACGACACGGCCGACTGCCTGAACGCCGAGTGGCTCGCCCCCCGGCCCAACACGGATGTCGCGTTGATGTTGGGCCTTGCGCATACGTTGGTCGCGGAGGGCTTGCACGATCCGGAGTTTCTTGAGACCTATACCGTCGGCGCCGACCGGTTCATCGCCTATGTGATGGGCGACGCGGACGGCACGGCGAAATCCGCCGATTGGGCGGCGGCGATCTGCGGCATCCCGGCGGAGACCATCCGCACCCTCGCCCGGCGCATGGCCCAGGGCCGGACCATGATCATGACGAGTTATTCGCTCCAGCGGGGCGATCATGGGGAACAACCGTTTTGGATGACCATGGCGCTCGGCTGCATCCTGGGACAAGTCGGGCTTCCCGGCGGCGGCTTTGGTTTCGGGTACGGGTCCATGCACGGGCAGGGCAATCCGGCACCGAAAATGCCGACGGTCAGCCACACGGCGGGCGGCAATCCCACGGGCAGTTTCATCCCCGTGGCGCGGGTCACCGATCTGCTGCTCAATCCGGGGGCGGAATACGACTTCGACGGCGAACGCCGGACCTACCCGGACATCAAACTGATCTATTGGTGCGGCGGCAATCCGTTCCACCATCACCAGGACCTGAACCGTCTGTTGGACGGATGGCGCCGGCCCGATACGGTGATCGTCAACGAACCGTGGTGGACGCCAACGGCGAAGCTGGCCGATATCGTTTTGCCGGCGACGACGACGTTGGAGCGCAACGACCTGGGCGCCAGTTCGCGGGACCGGTTTATCGTCGCCATGAAACAGATCGTGCCGCCGCAAGGGTACGCGCGGAACGATTTCGACATCTTCACCGGGCTTGCCGAGCGGATGGGCGTCGAAAATGCGTTCACCGAAGGCCGGGACGAGGCCGCTTGGCTGCGCTTTATTTATGACCAGGCGCGGGAAAACGCCGGGCCTCTGGGCAACCGCATGCCCGAGTTCGATCAGTTTTGGGACGACGGGCTGGTCGAACTGGACCCGCCGGAAAAGCCGTTCAACGTATACGAAGAGTTTCGTGCCGACCCGAAAGCGAACCCCCTTGCGACGCCGTCGGGCAGGTTCGAGATCTGTTGCGACACCATCGAACGCTTCGGTTACGACGACTGCCGGGCCCACCCGGTATGGCTCGAGCCGGCGGAGTGGCTCGGCGCTGACTTGGCGAGAGACTATCCGCTGCATCTGATTTCCAACCAGCCGAAAACCAAGCTGCATTCGCAGATGGATTTCGCGGGCATCTCCCGCGAGGCCAAGATCGGCGGCCGCGAACCGGCGTTCCTCAACCCCGCCGACGCGGCGGCGCGGGGGATTGTGGACGGCGACATCATCCGCATCTTCAACGGCCGGGGCGAAACGCTGGCCGCCCTGCAAATCACCGACGGCGTCATGCCCGGCGTCGTTCAATTGCCGACCGGCGCGTGGTTCGACCCTGCCGACTGGGCCGCCGACCGCAGCCTTGAACGCCACGGCAACCCGAACGTGCTGACGCTCGACAAGGGCACGTCGAAACTGGCGCAGGGGCCGATTTCTCACACCACGCTGGTCGAGGTCGAGAAATTCACGGGCGCGAAAAATGACGCCGTTCAGCCGGAACCCTTCCGCGTGCCGGAGACAATACCCACCCAGGCCGCGGAATAGGCCGCCCCCGTGAGCCGCCGCCGACCGGATATCTCCAACCGCGCGCTTCGCCTGATGACGGCGGGGCTTGTCATCGCCGTCGCGGCCTACCTGATCGCCAAGCCCTACATCGGCCCGATGTGGCAGAAGCCGGGGACGCCGGTGCTGCAGTCCATCGCGGCGGTGGGCGGCCTGCTGTTGCTGATGCCGTTCGTGTTTTCCATCGGCAAACGGGCGGGCATGAGCGAGATGCCCAACCGGCTGTTCATGATGCACGTAGGGGCGAGCGTGCTCGGCATATTTTTTGTTGCACTCCACGCCGTTGCGGCGTTTGACGGGCCGCCCTTGTTCATGGTCGCATTTCTGATCGGGTTGGTGGTGACGGGTTATGTCGGGCGGGTGCATCTGGCGCCCCGCATCGCCGCCACCTTCGGCACCAAGGCCGCACCCTTTCAGGCGCCCGATGAACAAACACGGTCAGAACTCCGCCGCGTCATCGACGAAAAGACCGCTCTTTTAAAAAGCCTCGACCCCGGCGCGTCGGAAGCGCTTTTTTCCGTGACGCCCCGGCATCTGATCCGCCGTCCCGTGTTGTCGCTCGCCTATATGAAGCTCGCCCGCCGGGAGGAAACCCTGATCGGCGCGCGCGGATCGGTGACGGCCCTGCAGGCGTGGTGGCGGCCGCTGCACATGGCGCTGGCGTGGCTGTTTTTGGGCGGGCTGATCGTGCATGTGATTTTCGCGCTGTTCTTCGCGGGCTATGTGGCCGAAGGGCGCGAAATTTACTGGTGGCATATCACCGATTGGTAACCGACGGACGCTGAAGAGACCCCCATGCCGCAACTGTCCCTGATGATCGACCTGGAACGCTGCATCGGCTGCAAAAGCTGCGAAGCGGCGTGCAAGGCCGAACACGGCCTGGGCCCCGGCGAAAACCGGAACCGGGTGGTCTGGCTCGGCAATCACGACAATCCGGGGTTGGATTTTCTGACGCTGTCCTGCCAGCACTGCGAACGGCCCGCGTGCCTGCGCGCCTGCCCGGTCAGCCCCAAGGCGATCTTCAAGGATGCCGACACCGGCGTCGTCCGCGTGATGGAAGACCGCTGCACCGGGTGCGGCGAATGCGTCGTCGCCTGCCCCTACGGCGCCATGGGCTATGACCCCATCGATCATCATTCCGTCAAATGCGACCTGTGCCACGACCGGCGCGAAGCGGGGCTGAACACCGCCTGCGCCACCGTCTGCCCCGGCGAGGCCATTTCCTTCGGCGCCAAGGAAGACCACCTTGCCCGCGCCCAAGCCGAAGGCCGCACGCCCGTCGACCACGACGCCTTTCTGCTGAACCCGTCGAACATATTCCTTGAGCGCATAAAAGGACGCCCCGGCGCCGCGCCCGAGGCTTTCACCATGGCGGGCCGCGCCAAGCCCGCCGTGGTCGACGACCCGGCGCGGAAAAAGATGATTGCGGCGGACGACGTGGCCTTCCCCTACCGGTCTGAGCGGGACGACCGCCTACCCGACGCAATCATCCCCGGCGGCTGTTCCATCTGTTTCAACTGCTGCCCCACCAAATATCACCTGAAGGACGGCAAGGTCATCCGCGTGACGGGGAACGAGGACGACCCGCAGTGGAAAGGCAAGGTCTGCCCGAAATCGCAGTTTCTGTTGCAGCTTCACAATTCGCCGGACCGGCTGACCCAGCCGTTGAAACGCGTGGGCGCGCGCGGCGAAGGCAAGTTCAAGCTCGTCAGTTGGGACCAGGTGCTGGGTGAAATTTCGGCGAAGCTGTCAGACCTTCGCGACCGGCACGGGCCGGAAACGCTCGCCATCTTCGCCGGCACGCGGACGGGCACGCTGACCCGAAAAGGATACATCCGCCTGTTCACCCAGATGTGGGGGACGCCCAATTTTTCGGATACGGAGGCGTTCTGTTCCGAGTCCAAGCGGGTGTCGTTTTTGGCAACGCTCGGCGGCGTCGGGTCGGGCAACAGTTATACCCCCGCCGACATCGGCAGTGCGGGGATGTATCTGTACCTGGGCGACAACCAGGCGGAATCGCGGCCCGTTCATTTCGGCATGGTCAACAACTGGCGGCTTAAGAACGGCGCCAGGATGGTCGTCTGCGATCCGCGCCTGACGGTGACCGCATCGAAGGCCGATACCTGGCACCCGATCAGCCCGGGGACGGATCTGGCCCTCGTCCTGGCGCTCTGCCATCACATTCTTTCGAACGATCTGCATGACAAGGCGTTTTGCGAAAACTGGGTCGCGGGGTGGGACGCGTGGCGCGACTTTATTTTCGAGCGCGCCTACACGCCCGACTGGGCGGCGGCGATCACCGGCATCGACGCGGCGGATATCCGGCAACTGGCGGAAGACATCGCCCGCGCCGACGGCTGCGTCATTTTCGGCGCGCGCGGCATCAACCAGCACGCCAACGGCACGCAGACCAACCGGGCGCTGATCTATCTGGCGTCGATCACCGGCAACATGGGACGGCGGGGCGGCGCTTATTTCAACTTCGGCACCTCGACCCCCGTTTCCGCTGACGCACCCTTGGAACGGCGGGTCATCCCCGAACGCGATCTTGTCGGCGTCAACCCGTCGGCGTGGCTGGACGCCATGCAGTCGGCGGAGCCCTACCCGCTTAAAGCATTGATCACGGCGAATAATCCGATGACCGCCTGGCCCAATCAGTCGCGCGTCCGGGACGCCTTTAAGTCATTGGATTTATTGGTACATATCGATCTGTTTCAAAACGAAACCAGCGCCTATGCGGACTATGTCCTGCCCGCCGCATCGGGGATCGAAAAAGGTGAGATCGCCCGCGCCAGCGAAGACCGCCGCATCGTCTGGATCGATAAGATGATCGAGCCGCCGGGCGACGCCAAGCCGGACGACTGGTTCTGGATCGAGTTGGGCAAGCGGTTCGGTTTCGACGACGTGTTGAAGGACGACTACAAAGACCCGGCAAAATTCTGGGATGAAATGTGCATCGGCCATCCGGACATGAGCGGCATCACCTATGCGCGGCTGCAGTCCAAACCCAACCGGACGCTGCGCGCGCCGCTTAAGGATGAAACGTCGGAGGAAATCGAAACGCTTTACCTGGAAGGCACGACGGCGCCCGGCAAACCCGACGGCCACCGCTTCCCGACGAAAAGCGGCAAGATCGAAATTTGGACTGAGGCCGTCGAGGCCGCGTTCCGCCCGCTGGGCCTGTCGGCGCTGCCGGAATTTTATACGGACGAGGAGTCCCTGATCGACGCGCCCTACGTCGCCCGCGACTGGTCGCGGGACGCGGCTAAACCCAAACCCTATAACCACGAGGCGACGACGCTGGCCCCCGCCCGCATCGTCCAGCCCGCCGACGGCAGCCCGGCCCGCAAATTGCGGGATCAGGGCTTCGACATGCAACTGGTCACCGGCCGGCCGCCGGCACCGCATTTTCATTCGTGGACGCATTATTCGTGGCAAGCGCAGGAAATGTGGCCGGACATGTTCGTGCAGATCCACCCGGAAAAGGCCAAGACGCTGGGCATCGATGACGGCGAAACCGTCGCCGTCGAAACCGCGCACGGGCAGGTCACGGGCCGCGCATGGTTGCACGCGGGCATCCGGCGGGACACGGTCTTCATCCCCATCGGCTGGGACGCGCGGCAGCCGTTTCATCCGTGGAAGTCGGTGAACTTTTTAACGGACGAATCGCAGCGCGATCCGCTGTCCGATCACGCCAATCTGAAAGGCTATCTCTGCCGCGTCCGCCCGGTGGCCTAACGGCGGCTTATCCGCCCGACGCGGCAGCGCGGCCGGGCGCAATGCCGCCCAGGCGGCGGATCGTATCGGCGATCGTGCTGACGCCTTCGCCGGTTTTCATGTTGGCGAACACGAAGGGCCGGTCGCCCCGCATTTTTTTGGCGTCCCGGTCCATCACGGCAAGATCGGAGCCCACATGCGGCGCCAGATCGATCTTGTTGATGACCAACAGGTCCGATCGCGTGATGCCGGGCCCGCCCTTGCGCGGGATTTCCTCGCCCGCCGACACGTCGATCACATAGATGGTGATATCGGCCAATTCGGGGGAGAACGTGGCCGCCAGATTGTCGCCGCCGGATTCGATCAGGATGACCTCAAGCCCCGGAAACTTTTCCCGCATGTCGGCGACGGCGGCGAGGTTGACCGACGCGTCCTCACGGATCGCCGTGTGCGGGCAGCCGCCCGTTTCCACCCCCATGATGCGTTCGGGCGGAAGCGCGCCCCGGCGGGTCAGCGCCTCGGCGTCTTCCTTGGTGTAGATGTCGTTGGTGATGGCGCAGATGTCCAGTTCATCCCGGAAGGTCTGACAGAGCCGTTCCATCAGCGCGGTCTTGCCCGAGCCGACCGGCCCGCCGATGCCGACGCGCAAAGGTCCGTGGGGAGAAGAAGATGTCGTCATGATCTGAACAACCTCGTGTACTGGGTTTCGTGCTTCATGGAAGCGATGTCGGAAAGGAACGCAGCGCCGCCGACTTGGTCGAGCCCGGCCGCGAGCGCACGTTCGCAGACGCCCGCCACCACGGGCTCGAGCGCCGCCAAGGCGCGCTGCCCGTCGGTCTGGCCAAGCGGGATCGCCCGCACCCCGGCCGAAATCAGGTTGCCGGCGAAGGCATGCAGATAGGCATGCAGCGCCGGTTCGGGCGGCACTCCGTGGCCTGCAGCCACGGCGGCGACGGCCACCGGATAGGCGACGTCACCATCGAACCGGGGGGCGTCAGCGACTGACCACGGCCAGGTTGCCCGCGTCGCCAGGATAAACGCCTTGCCCTGTTGCACGGTTTCCATCCGCCGTTCCCGCGTCGGGCCCAGGGCAAGCGCCAGCTCGGCGGCTTCGTCGAACGCATCCCAGTCGCCTGCCGCCGCTGATTGATAAGCATTTCGGAACAGCACCGCGTCGGACCAGCCGCCGCCCAGTTCCAGCAGATCCGTCAGCCACGCGGTCAGGCTTTCCCGGTCGTGAATTGCCCCCTCTTCCACCGCCCATTCAAGCCCGTGGGAATAGGTGAAGGCGCCGACGGGGAAGCTCGGCGACAGCCAGGTCATCAGCCGATAGAGCGACCCGTTATCCATGGGAGTGTCCGTGGCCATGATGATGGCCGTGGTCGTGGTCATGATCATGGTCGTGATCGTGCGAATGCCCGTGGTCGTGCCCGTGGGTGCGGCCGTGGCCGTAGGCGCCGCCTTCGGGGTTGAACGGTTCGGATACATGGGCGACGCGGGCCCCCAGCTTCACCAGCATGTCTTCGATCACGTGATCTTCGCGGATACGAAGACTATCACCCAGCAGTTCCGTCGGCAGGTGCCGGTTGCCCAGGTGCCAGGCGACGCGAACCAGATGCGCGTGATCGTCGCAGGTGACTTCCAGCAACGGCTCGGCGGCGGCGCGGACGGCGACCAGCCGCCCGTCGTCCAGCATCAGGCCGTCGCCGTCGGCGAGCGCCTCGGCCTCCGCCAGGTCCAGCAGGAAGTCGAGCCCGCCCACGCCCGTCATGGCGATGCGCCGGCGGTGCCGCGCGTCGAAGTCGAGCACGACCGTATCCGCCGCCGCGCCCTGCCAGGTTCCTTTTCGCTTGAGCACCGTTGCCCGAAGCATGGTTTGTCTCCCGTCAGTTCGGTTCAGTCACCCCCGCGAAAGCGAGGGTCCAGCAATAAGAAAGACTGGATTCCCGCGTTCGCGGGAATGACGGTTTGCGTTTGAAGAGCCCGCCCATGACCTAGAACAGGAAGTAGCGCTGCGCCATGGGCAGCACGTCCGCCGGCTCGCAGGTCAACAGTTCGCCGTCGGCGCGGACTTCGTAGGTTTCCGGGTTGACCTCGACCACGGGCGTGGCGTCGTTGAGGATCATGGATTTTTTGCCGATGCCGCCGCGGGTGTTGGAAACGGCGCAAAGCTCCTTGCCGACGCCCAAATGGTGCCCGATGCCGTCATCCAGCGCCGCCTTGGACACGAAGGTCACGCCCGATGCCTGCAGCGATTTGCCGAAGGCGCCGAACATGGGCCGGAAGTGAACCGGCTGCGGCGTCGGGATGGAGGCGTTGGGGTCACCCATGGCGGCGGCGGCGATGGTGCCGCCGATCAGAACCATGTCGGGCTTGACGCCGAAGAACGCCGGCGACCACAGCGCCAGGTCGGCGCGCTTGCCGACTTCGACCGAGCCCACATGATCGGCAAGCCCGTGGGCAATCGCCGGGTTGATCGTATATTTGGAAATATACCGGCGGACGCGCAGGTTGTCGTTGTCGCCGGTTTCGCCGGCCAGACGGCCGCGTTGGCGTTTCATCTTATCCGCCGTCTGCCACGTGCGGATCAGCACCTCGCCCACCCGGCCCATGGCCTGGCTGTCCGACGCGATGATGGAAAAGGCGCCCAGATCATGGAGGATGTCTTCCGCCGCGATGGTTTCCTTGCGGATGCGGCTTTCGGCGAAGGCGACGTCTTCCGGGATGCTGGAATCCAGGTGATGGCAGACCATCAGCATGTCCAGGTGTTCTTCGAGCGTGTTGACGGTATAGGGCCGGGTCGGGTTGGTGGAGGACGGCAGGACGTTCGCCTCGCCGCAGACCTTGATGATGTCCGGCGCGTGGCCGCCGCCCGCCCCTTCGGTGTGGAAGGCATGGATTGTCCGGCCCTTGAAAGCAGCAACCGTATTTTCGACGAAACCCGATTCATTCAGCGTGTCCGTATGGATCATCACCTGCACGTCCATGTCGTCGGCGACACCCAAGCAGCAGTCGATGGCGGCGGGCGTGGTGCCCCAGTCTTCGTGCAGCTTCAGGGCGCAGGCGCCGGCGCGGACCTGTTCGACAAGCGCCTCGGGCTTCGACGCATTGCCCTTGCCGGCGAAGGCCAGGTTCATGGGAATGCCGTCCGCCGCCTGGATCATCCGGCCGATGTGCCACGGGCCCGGCGTGCAGGTGGTCGCGTTGGTGCCGGTCGCGGGGCCCGTGCCGCCGCCCAGCATGGTGGTGACGCCGGACATCAGCGCGTCGTCCACCTGTTGCGGGCAGATGAAATGGATGTGCACATCGAGCCCGCCGGCCGTCAGGATTTTGCCTTCGCCGGCGATGGCCTCCGTCCCCGGGCCGACGATGATGTCGACTCCGGGCTGGGTATCCGGGTTGCCGGCCTTGCCGATGCCGCAGATGCGCCCGTCGCGCAAACCCACGTCGGCCTTGACGATGCCCCAGTGGTCGATGATCAGCGCGTTGGTGATGACCGTGTCGACGGCGCCGTCGGCGCGGGTTGCCTGGGACTGACCCATGCCGTCGCGGATGACCTTGCCGCCGCCGAACTTGATCTCTTCACCGTAGGTCGTGAAGTCCTTTTCGACCTCGACGATCAAATCCGTATCGGCAAGCCGGACCCGGTCGCCCGTGGTCGGCCCGAACATGTCCGCATAGGCGGCCCGTGAAATTCTTGCCGGCATATTCCGTTCCCCCCCTTATAGGTCGCCCATGACTTTTTGATTGAAACCGAACACCCGGCGCTTGCCCGATAGCGGCACCAGGGTCACGTCGCGGCTTTGCCCCGGTTCGAACCGGACGGCGGTCCCCGACGCAATGTCGAGCCGCATGCCGCGGGCTTTTTCGCGGTCGAAGTCGAGCGCCCCGTTGGTTTCATAAAAATGATAATGGCTGCCGACCTGGACCGGCCGGTCGCCGGTGTTGGCGACACGGATCGTCACCGTTTCGGCACCAGCGTTCAGTTCGATGTCGCCCTTGGCGGGGAAAATTTCACCTGGGATCATATTGGCAGCCCTCCCTCAACGGATCGGTTCGTGGACGGTGACCAGCTTGGTCCCGTCGGGGAACGTGGCTTCGACCTGAACGTCGTGGATCATTTCGGCAACGCCCTCCATCACCTGGGCGCGGGTGACGACCTTCGCCCCCGCCGCCATCAGATCGGCGACCGTGCGCCCGTCGCGCGCACCCTCAACGACGAAATCGGTGATCAGCGCGATGGCTTCCGGATGGTTCAGCTTGACGCCCCGCGCGAGCCGCTTGCGGGCGACTTCCGCGGCCATGGCGACCAGCAGTTTGTCTTTTTCCCGTGGTGTCAGGTTCATGGTTTCCGTTTCCTCTTATTTATAATTTTACAGCAGCCAGACCTTGGGCAGCGGCCCGCCCGCAAGCAGGGTCAGGAGCGGCGCCAACGTCCGCCTGAGTTCGTAGGAATCCGCCGCGATCAGGCGGCAGACGAGAATGCCGTCAAAGGCGCTGGCGCCCGCGCCGGGACGGTCCAGGATGGCGCGGGCGTCCGGCAGCCGGTCTTCCGCATCGGGCGCGGCCATAACCACCATCGCGGCCGCGCGGGCGCCCGAAAGCGCCCCTGGCCGGGCCGCAATCCCGGCGATGTCGCCGTAAAGCCGCGTGTCGTCCGCGAAGACGAGCCTGCCCGCCCGGCGGATGCGCCAACAGTCGGTGAACAGGCCCGCGCCCAGTTCCTCGCCCGATGAAACGCGGCCGAGCACCAGCGGCTCCACCGCCAGCACCACGGCGTCCGCCGCCATGTCGATGTCCAGGTGCCGCCCGATCCGCCCGCCGTCGAACAAAATGGTTTCCTGCGGCAGCCAATGGACGCGGGCGCCGCTGCCGACGGAAAGACGATTGTGCACCCGGGCCGCGCCGTCGGCGGCGCGGTAGACCCGCTCGCACGCCTGGGTGGTGACGGTGACGGCGGTATCGGCATCGGCCGTGATATCGGTTTCGAACACATCCCCGCCGGTGAGCCCGCCTGCCGTGTTCAGCAGCACCGCTTCGAGCGACGGGCCGCCATGCATGCGGGGCAGGCGCACCTTGGCGCACCCGTCCTGATAGAGATCCGCGATCCGCGTGCGGCCGCCCGACACCTTGGCATGCAGCCGCGCCAAACCGCGGGCGCGTTGCAGGCTGATTGCGTCGCTGCCGGATACAGGGGGTTCAGACCGTGAGGTGCCGTCTAACATCATCCGCGTCCAGTTCGCTTTTGGCGCCGGAGGCGATCACCGCGCCCCGGTCCATCACGACGATTTCGTCCGCCAATTCGTGGGCGAAGTCGAAATACTGTTCGACCAGTAGGATCGCCATGTCACCCCGGTTTTTCAATTCCTCAATGGCGTTGCCGATGATTTTGTTGGTGTCTTGGTTGGTTTGGTCTTCCGGCAGCTTGAAAACGCTCATATGGCCGCGCCGGCCGTCCTCGGCCGAGGGAGCCTCGGGCCTGCCGTCCCGGAGGTATTCAATGGCGCGGCCGATGTCCTTGATGATGGAGGGTTGAATGCCTTCCGTCGGCTCATCCAGCACCAGAAGCCGCGGGCGGGTGACGAGCGCCCGGCCGATTGCCAGTTGCTGCTGCTGGCCGCCGGACAGGTCGCCGCCCCGGCGTTTCAGCATATCCTTCAGCACCGGGAACAGGTCAAACACGTCGTCGGGGACGAAGCGGTCTTTTTTCGCGAGGCCGGCAAACCCGGTTTCCAGGTTTTCCTTCACCGTCAGAAGCGGAAAGATTTCCCGGCCCTGGGGCACATAGGCGATGCCGCGCCGGGCCCGGTCATAGGTCGGTATTTTGGCGATGGAGGCGTCATCGATCAAAATGTCCCCCGCCGAAATCGGGTGATGTCCGGTAATGGCCCGCAGAAGCGACGTTTTGCCGACGCCGTTGCGGCCCAAAACGCAGGTGACCTTGCCGACTTCCGCCGTCATCGACACGCCGCGCAATGCCTGGGCGGCGCCGTAATAAAGGTTCACGTCCTTGACGGAAAGCATCGTTGCCTCCTACCGGCCCAGATAAACTTCAATGACGCGTTCATTGGCGCTGACGTAATCAAGCGTGCCTTCGGCGATGGCCGATCCTTCGTGCAGCACGGTGACGTCGACATCCAGATCGCGGACGAAGGTCATGTCGTGTTCGACGACGACGACGGAATGGTCGCGGGATATTTCGCGCAACAGGCGCGCGGTTTCCGCCGTTTCGGAATCGGTCATGCCGGCGACCGGCTCGTCGACCAGAAGAAGTTTCGGATCCTGCGCCAGCAGCATGCCGATTTCGAGCCACTGTTTCTGGCCGTGCGACAGGTTGGCGGCCTTTTCGTTCCGCAACTGCCCAAGCCGCGTGGTTTCCAGAATGCCTTCGATGGCGTCCCGGTCCTCGGGCTTGGTCCGGGCGAACAGTGTGTCCCAGGCGCGGCGGCCGGCCGACAGCGCCAGCAACAGGTTGTCCCAGACCGTGTGGTTTTCAAACACCGTCGGTTTCTGAAACTTGCGGCCGATGCCGAGGCCGGCGATTTCCGCCTCGTCCATGCGGGTCAGGTTGACGGTTTCGTCGAACAGCACGCGGCCCGAATCAGGACGGGTCTTACCGGTGACGACATCCATCATCGTCGTCTTGCCGGCGCCGTTGGGGCCGATGATGGCGCGCATTTCGCCGGGTTTGACGTTGAAGGACAGGTTGTTCAGCGCCTGAAACCCGTCGAACGAAACGCAGACGTTTTCCAGATAAAGGATTGAGGTCTTAACGGTATCGGCCATGGTCAATCCGCCTCCTGCGCCCCGACATTTGAGCCAAGCGGCGTACTGCCCCCGCCGCCCGGCGCATTGCCGCGTCTGGCCTTCCATTCGGCGTACTTCTGTTCCGCCGTGCCGACGACGCCCTTGGGCAGGAACAGGGTGACCGCGATGAACAGTCCGCCCAGGGCGAACAGCCACAATTCAGGCAGCACGCCGGTAAAGACGGTTTTGCCCAGGTTGACGATGCCCGCGCCCACGGCGGCGCCGACGAGCGTCCCTCGGCCGCCGACGGCGACCCAGATGACGACTTCGATGGAGTTGGCGGGCGCGAATTCGGACGGGTTGATGATACCGACCTGCGGCACGTAAAGCGCACCGGCGACGCCCGCCATCATGGCGGAAATCGTCCAACCCAGAACCTTGTAGTTTTCCGCCCGGTAGCCGAGGAACCGCGTGCGGCTTTCGGCGTCGCGGACGGCGATCAGCACCTTGCCGAATTTGGAATTGACCAGCGCCCGGCAGATCACGAAGCCTAGACCGAGCGCAACGGCGGACGCGATCAGAAGCCCGATGCGGGTGCCGTCCGACTGCACGTCGAAGCCGAGGATGTCCTTGAAATCGGTCAGGCCGTTGTTGCCGCCGAAACCCATGTTGTTGCGGAAGAACGCGAGCATCAAAGCGAAGGTCAGCGCCTGGGTGATGATGGAGAGATACACCCCGGTGACGCGGGAGCGGAACGCGAACCAACCGAACACGAAGGCCAGCACCCCCGGCACGGCGACGACCATCAAGGCCGCGAACCAGAACTGATCAAAGCCGTACCAGAACCAGGGCAGTTCCTTCCAGTTCAGGAACACCATGAAATCCGGCAGCACCGGATGGCCGTACACGCCGCGGGTGCCGATCTGGCGCATCAGATACATGCCCATGGCGTAACCGCCGAGCGAAAAGAACGCCGCATGGCCGAGCGACAACACGCCGCAAAAACCCCAGACGAGATCGACCGACAGCGCCAGCAGCGCATAGGTCAGATATTTGCCGAGGACCGAAACGACGAAGGTCGGCAGGTGAAACGTCGACCCCGGCGTGGTCAGAACATTCAGCGCCGCGACGCCGAGCGTCAGCGCGAACAGGCACCCCAGAAAAATCCACGTCCGGCGGTCGAACCCGCCCTGGACGAAACCGAGCAAGCCGGGGGCGCTCATTGTTCCACCGCCCGGCCCTTCAAGGCGAACAGGCCCATGGGTCTTTTCTGGATGAACAGGATGATGAAGACGAGAACCAGAACCTTGCCCAGCACCGCGCCGGCGAAGGGTTCAAGATATTTGTTGGCGACGCCCAATGTCATGGCGCCGACCAGCGTGCCCCACAGGTTGCCGACGCCGCCGAACACCACCACCATGAAGCTGTCGATGATGTAGCTTTGGCCCAGGTTGGGGCTGACGTTGTCGATCTGCGACAGCGCCACGCCGGCGATCCCGGCGATGCCGGAGCCGAGCCCGAAGGTGACCGCGTCGACCCAGTTGGTGCGGATGCCCATGGCGGCGGCCATGCGGCGGTTTTGCGTGACGGCGCGCATCTGCAGACCCAGGGGCGTCTTTTTCATCACCGCCATCAGGGTGAACAGTACGGCCAGCGAAAACACGATGATCCAAAGCCGGTTGTAGGTGATGGTCAGCTGTCCGAGCTGAAACGCGCCCGACATGAACTCAGGCGCGCCGACCTCGCGGTTGGTCGGGCCGAAGATGGTGCGGACCGTCTGCTGCATCACCAGGGACAGGCCCCAGGTCGCGAGCAGCGTTTCGAGCGGGCGGCCGTACAAAAAGCGGATGATGCCGCGTTCGACGGCGATGCCGACGGACCCGGCCACCAGGAACGCGGCGGGCACGGCAATCAGCAGCGAATAATCGAACAGTCCCGGCATCGACGTGCGGATGACATCCTGAACGATGAAGGTCGTATACGCGCCGAGCATGACCATTTCGCCGTGCGCCATGTTGATGACGCCCATGACGCCGAAGGTGATGGCGAGCCCGATGGCCGCCAGCAGCAGGACCGAGCCCAGCGACAACCCGTACCAGACGTTTTGCGCGGCGCTCCACAGCTCCAGCGACTGGCGGATGGCTTTGGCGGTCGCCTCGGCCGCGGCCTTGAGTGCGCCTTCGGCCTCGCCGGCGAGCGCCAGCGCCTTGGAAAGCGCTTCCCGGTCGCCGCGCGCTTCCAACAGCTTGAGCGCCGCGATTTTTTGATCGTCAGGGACGGACGTCTTCAAAAGCACCGCCGCCCGCGCCGCTTCCAATGCCTTTTTGGCGCCGGCGTCCGTTTCCTTGGCGAGCGCGGTGTCGAGCCCCGCGAGCGCGTCCGCGTCCTGGGACTTGAACAGCGCCTCCGCCGCCTGAATGCGTTTTTTCGGATCTTTGGAAAGCAGCGTCAGCGACCCCAGCGCTGCCTTGAGCCCGCGGCGGAGCCGGTTGTTGACGCGGATTTTTTCCATCTCGCCGGTGCCGGCCTTGCCCGCGTCCTTGCCGGTCACCGGATCGGTCAACGCGAAACCGTCCTTGCCTTCGGTGACGATGAAAACCCGGTTGTCCGAAAGGCGTTTGAACAGTTTGCCGACCAGAAGCGCCTGAAGCGGCGGCACGACCCGGTCGTCGCGGGTCGCGGCAAGTGCGTCTACTTGTTTGGCTGTCTGGGAGAAGCCGCCTTCCGCGAGCTTGTCGATTTCGGCCCGGAGCGGATCATCCGCCGCGTGCGCCGCGCCGGCCGGAATCAGCCAGGCGAGAAACATCAAACAAGCGAGAAGGGGAAAGAGTGTTTTTTTCATTGACCTGCCGCCGTTGCCAGGTTGCCCCCTGCAGTGGTGTCGGGAGCCGAGGGAGAGGTGTGCCCGTGAGGATCGGGGGGGGGGGGGGGGGGGGGGCCCCGCCCCCCCCCCCCCAATGGATACCGCCGGAACAGCAAAATACCCGCCGCGGAGCCATTAAGACCCCTCACCACAGCAATAGCCGGGTATAG
>JAYNIR010000035.1:0-18914 GCA_038109305.1 Rhodospirillaceae bacterium | reverse complement strand
CGCACCGCAATACAAAACCGTAAATCATGACCAGATCTTTAGGCATCCGGTTGTCGTCTCCCTGAACGTGCCACTTATTTTACCGGGGCCTGGGGCCCTTCGAGCGGCAAGTTAGTTTTTCTTATGTCGTCTATGACTTGTCGGGAATAACACGTCAAACAACTCTGTTCTATGACGCATAAAGGCTTGTCTATGACGGGGCGGCCCCCTGCAATCCGGTCGCCGGCCCCGTTCACGGGCGGCGGCCCCCGCCATCTATATGCCGGGTGATTTCAACGGGGCCCAGGATACCTTTGGCGTCACGGACGGCCTGGGCGTAGTCACTCCGGTTTATGTATCCCATGCCGATGACGGACTCGCCATCCGGGTCGCGGGCGACCGAGGTCACGGCGACCGTCCCGGGAAGGGGCGGGAAGGGATCGCCGTCGTTCCAGATGATGCCGTCGACGTCGACTTTGTCCGCCTTGGGGTTATGCAGCCGGGCCCGGAACGTGACGCGCACAACGCGAAGCAACGCCGGATGGTTCGGATTGGCCGATAGCGGCCTGACACGGGCGAGCCCGGCCTCTGCGGCGGTCACCGGCGGCCGGAAATCCTGGGTAAACAGGGGTAGCCCGGCCTCAAGCCGGATGCGGTCGGCGGCGATCAGCCCCGCCGGCGGCGCAAGCCGAGCCAAGGCGCGCCAGAGTTCCGCCGCGCGCTGCAGCGGGCAGAGGATTTCGACCCCCGGCAGGCCGGTAAACCCAAGGCGCCCGATGCAGCAGGGAACCCCATTGAGCCGAAGCTGCCGAAACTTGAAATAGGGAATGTCGGAAAAGGCCTCGCCGCCCGGTAATTCGGCCAGGATGCCGTCCGTCGCCGGGCCCTGGACGGCAAAACAGGCGGTTTCCGACGACAGGTCGGCGACATGCGCATTTTTGCCGGTGAACAGACGGTGGAGCGTCGGGGGGTCTTCGGTTCGCCCGCTCATGACCTCCAATTCGTCGGTACCGGTCCGCCAAACGGTCAGATCGGACAGCAACATGCCCTCAGCGTCCGCGTGCAGGGCGTATCGGATGTCGCCGATTTTCAGGTCGCTGAAGTCACGCGCGCAAAACCTGGAAACCCCGGCAACAGCATCTGGGCCCCGGACGACGAGACGAATAAGGAACGAGTAGTCGAAGAGTGCCGCCGACGTCCGGCAGGCGGCGGCCTCGCGTGCAGGCGATCCGAAATGGTCCGCCATGGCGCCCGGCACCAAGCCACGGGGCAACGGCGTCGCCTGCCACATCAGCGGGTCGGAAGCGGCGTCCAAGGCTGCGTCCAAACCCGCATTGCCGTCGCCACGCGGCGCGGATTTTCCGGCAGCAGCGCGGCCCACCCGAATACGTGCCCGGGATCGATGATGGCGCCCGACCGATCGGGGCGGCTGGAAACGCCCAGGCTGAACCGGATGCGGCCTTTCTGAGAGAAGTACAGGTCGCTGGCATCGTCGCCGAATTGGTAGAGCGTATCACCTTCGTCGAATTCCGTCTTCTTGGCGATGGCGGCGATTTTCTGCAGCGCGACAGAGTCCAGATCCTGGAACAGTTCCGTTTTTGCAAGATCGTCGGCGATGGACATGATTTCAGTTCCTCTTTTGGCGGCGGGGCGATCGGCGCCTGGTCTCAGCTGAATTTGTCGTAGCGAATGTCGGTTCCGGGCAGCCGTGCCTCCAGCACCAACATTCGAAGGGCGCCGTCCACCATGGGCGGCGGGCCGGCGACATAGCCGACCATATTATCGTAATTTCCGGACATCCGCTCGGACGCGACCGCATGCACGAAGCCAGTGGCGAAGTTCAGGCCCGGGTATTTTTCCGCAAGGCCGTCGGTCGTCTGTGCATCCGACAGCGCGATCGTGACGTTGACGTTGTCGGGAAATTTTTCGACGCTGCGGCGGAATTCTTCGGCGAAAAAGATGTCCTTTTCGGTGCGCACGCCGAAAAACACATGCGCCGTGTGATCGGCGAAATGGCCGGAGGCGACGCCGTGGTCCAGGATCGCCATCATTCCCGCGATGCCGGAACCACCGGCAATGCAGACGACGTTCTTGTCTTCGGCCGGATCGAACGTTGCCCGGCCCAAGGGCCCGAACACGCCCAGTTCGATCCCTACCGGCGAACCGGCGAACAACCAGTCGGAAACCCCGCCGCCGGGCTTGCGTTTGACGACAAAATCAAGCCGGCTGACCCCGGTGCCGTAATTGGTCATGGAATAGGCGCGTCCGCCATCCAAGCCGGGCGCTTCAAGCACCACGAACTGCCCGGCCATGAAGTCCATGGGCCGATCAAGCGGGACGGAAAAGCTGGCGACGTCGTGGGTCAGGCGCTGCAGATTTTCAAGCCGGCCGCAAAAATGATCGGGGCCGCTGTCTTCCTTGGTGATTTCGCCCGGCACGCGGATGATGCAATCGCCTTTCATCCGCGCCTGACACATCAAGGTTTCGCTTTTTTCCTGTTTGACGTAGGCCAACCCCGGCGCGTCCGCCCAGGTCAGTTCCCAGTCGCCCTCCATCACCCGGCAGCGGCAGGTGCCGCAGGTCCCGGTGCCGCATTCGTAAGGCAGGGTGACGCCGGCCTTCAGACCCGCGTAAAGCATGTTGTCGCCGGCCTCGCAATCGACCTCGAACTCGCCGCCTTTGGTTTGAATGGTAATGCGCATAAGGCAGAAGGCCTGTGGTGGAGCCCGGATTCAGGGAATCAGTTGAAGAAGTCGTCGTCGTCCAGTTCGTCTTCTTCCTCCCAGTCGTAGGACAATTCCTGGGAGAGATCGGCCAGAATATCGCCGCCTTCGACCTTGCAGTCGTAGAGCAGGATGTCTTTTTCTGACAGGCCCTTCATTTCTCCACTTTTAAGGTCCCACTGCCACAGATGCTTGCCGCAGGTGAGAATGCCGCCGTCCAGCATGCCCGAAACCGCCAGCGGTTCCAGCATGTGCGGGCAGTAAGGTGGGAACACGCGAAACCCGTCGCCGTAATTGGCGACGGCAAGTTCTTTCCCGTCTATGTCGAATTTTCGGAGTGCGTTTTCCGGCACGTCGGCGGCAGCGCAGACCTTTTTCCAATCGCTCATCGTATGATCTCTGTCTGGTTTCGCCCCCAAGGCGAGCGGTTTGGCGGTTTATTATTGCGGTGGCCGGGACGCGGCGTTTGCGAACGTCCGGCCACCGAAACGGGGTTACCGCTATAGCGGCCAGTGCGACCCTTTGTCCAGCCGCCGATTTTCAAGCCGCGTTTCGCGGGACGTCATTTTCGCGCCCTTGCCGTTGATAGCAAAGGTATCGATATAGCGGCCGACGCAGAACAACCGGCTTTCGCCGGCGTCGACATGACTGTTAATGCCGTCAAGCAACGTCTGATAAATCAGCACCGACGTGACAGCGGTCGCGGACTTGCCGTCGCCCGAAACATCGACGCTGTAAACCGTCACATGGCGTTTCAGCGGCGAATGGTCGGTATTGTGGTGCGGCAACATCTCGCACATCGACGCCATTTCTTTTTTGTTACCCGACAGATAGATCATGTCTTTCTGAATTTCCGGGCTGTAGGACGTAATCTTGTATTCGAAGCTGTCGTCGCACATGGCGAGCCAGTCGTTCCACTGCTCATCATCCAGATGCAGACAGCCCCGGTAGATGGTGTCCTTGACCATTTCGATCGCGCTCAATCCGTTCGCGCCCATATCTTAAATCCTTCTAGGTTTTATTTTACGCATCCCCAGCCGCAAGGTCCGGCCGGGTGCCGCGGCTTTGCGATAGAGCCGCGATCTGTTTTCGTTTTGAATTCGTGAAGCGAAGCGTTTCCGGGCGGTGAGACCGCCCGGAAACAGCGCCTCGAAAATAGTTATTCGGCCGCCGCGGCGGGAACGTAGAGTTCCGTCGGATTGGACGGATTGCGATTCATCCACTTGCCCCATTCCTGATAGTAATGGCGCATGCCGTTTTCATCATGGATTTTGCCGTTTTCGTGGCGGCCGTGCAGGATGCGGCGTGGCTCGGCGCCGGTCTGCATGGCGGAGCCCTGGCCGGTAACGCCGATCAGGTCTTCGTGCAGGTTGCGACCGAACGGGCCCCAGATCGAGTTGTGATGCTTGATACGGACCATCCGTTCTTCGGGCGTGTCGCGCTTAAGGCCGAGGCCCCGGTATTCGATCATCACCTTGTTGGGACCCAGCGGCGTGACGATGTCGCACCGGAAGGCGGAACCCCGCAGGTTGAAGTTCATGCCCGGGAACAGGTCGATCATGTACCACTGGTTGGGTGGCAGATGCGGGAACGACAACGCTTCGCGAGATTCGAACCCTTCGTACTGATCATATTTCACTTCGTAGGTGCCGACGGTGACGTGGCCGTTCGGGAACGGCGTATTGTCGCGGGCGAAGTACTCGTCATTAAAGCCCGTCACGCGGTTATGGTAGTGCATGTAGTCGTGATAGAATTCGCAGTTCGTGTCGTGCCAAAGCTTGTAGTTACAGCCGATGATGGCCTTGTGGTAGTGGAACACTTCCAGCGGTTCCGCGTCGACCGATTTGATCAAGCAGTCGAAGGCTTCGCCGATGTATTCCTGCAGGGACTGCGCCGGATTGTCATACAGGCAAACCCAGACAAATCCGCCGAAGGCGACTTCGCAGCGCAGGCGGCGAAGGCCGGTCTGTTCCTTGTTCAGGCGATCGCCGTAGCCTTCCGTGCCGCGGGTGATATCGACGCAGTTGCCTTTCATGTCGAACTGCCAGGCATGGAACATGCAGGTCATGTGCTTGGGCGTGCCCGAAGCAGAGCCCTCCCGGAAGCTGCCGGACGGGCGGCGTTCGATCATCATACCCCGGTGCGGGCAGACGTTCAAAAACGCGCGAACCTGATCGTCCGGGCCGCGGCAGACGATGACGGGTTCCCGGGCGATGGAGGTCGTCCGGAAGTCGTACTGATTGGCCAATTCGGACTCATGGCAGACCGGAATCCAAACTTTCTTGAAGATGTTTTCAAGTTCTTCCTCGAAAATGGCCGGATCGGAATAGATACGGCTGTCGACGTATTCAACGGACGGCTTCTCCATCCATTGTTTATGATTGCGTGCAGGCATGGGTTTATCTCCTTACAGAACTCAGGCACTTTTTTTGGAGCCGTCGGCCCTTGGGCCTATATCTATGGCTAAAACCTCCCACAAGCCTCACAATCCGTAAATCGAAAAAAAATTATAAATTAATAGGCAAAGCGAAACAAAATCAGAAAAACTCAATTTGTGTCAATCAAACCGGCGTTTGAGGGTGCGCCAGACCCGGCGATCCGGGGGGGGGCGCACCGGGTTTCCGATTGGATTCACCGGCTGCTCGCCGGCGCGATCAGCCGATATCGGTGGGGCGTCATGTAATAGGAAAAATAAATCAAATTATCAGAATTTAAGACTTGCTTTATTGCAGAGATCACCGAGTCTAATTAGTCTGTCGAGATGGTGAGCCCACTTGGAGCATCACCAATTCCGTTGCCAAGATAGGTCGAGTTTGGACCGGATTTTGTGGTACTAATGAATTGTTCTCGAGAGAATATGCGCGGGAGCGTCTCGACTGGGAGGAAGTGTAAACAATCTTGCAATCGACTATCTGGTCCATAACAAACTGAAAACATTAGCATTCCCGTTAAGGTGCCCGGGGGCGCTCATAAAACGGGAATTGGGAGGTAACTTAGAATGAAACGTTCTGCCAAACATTGGGTTGGGGCGATTGCCACAACTGCGTTCGTCATGGGTGCGGCCGCGTCGGCCCACGCCAAAGTTGACTTCGGGAAGCCGGGGGCTCCGGTCAATCTCGTCGTAGGATATCAACCTTATTACACGGAATCCTGGTCCGGCGTCGTCGTTGCCAGCAAAAAGCTTTGGAAAAAGTATCTGCCGAAAGGTTCCGACGTGAAGTTCGAGATCGGCCTGCAGGGCTCGGTCATCGTCGGCAAGTTGCTCGGTGAAAAGAACCACATCGGTTACATGGGCGACATGCCCTCGATCGTCGCGTCCATGCGCGAAAAGCAGGTTGACCTGCGTATGATCTCGGTGCTCGGCACGTCCAAGCAGCAGTGCAACATCTTCCTGGTGCCGAACAGCGCGCCGAAGTTCAAAACCGGCCTTGATGCGGTCAAATGGATGGACAAGAAGCTCATTGCGGCTCCGCACGGCGCCTGCACTGACCGCTTTGCGCGTCTGGCCTTCAGCCAGGCCGGCATTAAGCCGTCCAAGTACCTGAACCAGAACATCGAAAACATCACCAAGAACCTGGAAGCGGGTAAGATCCAGGGCGCCGCCATTTGGGAGCCCACCGCCTCCAAGATTGAAATGCTCGGCATCGCCCGCCGCGCCGCCACCGGCGCTGACTTCAAGGGCGACGACTCCGGCGACGCCGGTTTCCTGGTCATGATGTACGACATTATCAAGGATCGCCCGGACGTCCATCGTGGTTGGCTCGAAGCCGAACTGGATGCCCAGCTGTTCCTGGCCGATCCGAAAAACGCCGCTGAAATGGCGAAAATGGCCGACGAGCACACGGAAGGTATGGATCGCAAGATCTTGTGGGCATCGCTCTATGGCGATAACAATGGCGCCGAAAAGCTGACTCTCGACTTCGTCTTCAACGACAAAGTCAAGACGATGCTCAAGGCCTCCGCTGACTTCCTTGCTGGCCTGAAGAAATTCGGCGGCCGCACGGAACTGCGGAAAGAAGCCGTGTGGGACGACATGGCCCGAAAGATCTTGGCCGAGCGTGGCTTGAAGAGCCCGATCGCCACAATCAAAGGTGTGCCGCTCTCCCAGTACAAGTAAGCGTACCTCCGGTCTACAAATTGGGTCCCGTTACTTTATCGGGACCCTTTTTGTAGCCCCGCGCCCGGCCTCATCCACAAAATCGATAATATTCGTCCGCCAGCAACGGTATGCAGGTATGACATGACTGATAAACCCACGGTCACTCAATCCGAAGCGCCCTCCGGTCTGGAGATGACGATCTATAGGGCGAAAAAGGCTCTCAAGACGCCGACGCCGTATCTGACGTTCTTCGGAATCTCACTTTGGATGGGCTGCTACTACCTGTTCGTCGAAGGGTGGGAACTGCCCCGGTTCGAAAAATTGCCTGGGCCCGTTGAGGTTATTTCCGAATGGTTCAATCCCCATCCGGATTGGGGCATGTCGGTATTCACCCCGGCCTACTACGAACATACGCTGGTCAGCTGCCGGCGTATTGTGATCGCTTTTGGCATTGCGACCGGCATCGGCGTGCCGCTCGGCCTGTTCATGGGCTGGTCGAAAACTTTCCGGGATTATACGTTCCCGATACTTGAGACACTCCGCCCGATCCCGATTCTGGCATGGGTTCCGCTGGCGATCCTGATGTTCGCGGGATTGGAAACGCCGGTCATTTATCTGGCGACGCTGGCGTCGCTTTTCGTGACGACACTTAACACGCTTTTGGGCGTCGATAGCATTGATGAGGAATATTTCCGCGCGGCGCGGTGCCTAGGTTCCAAACCGCACCATGTCTTCATCCACGTCGTCGTTCCGGGTGCTCTGCCGTTTATCTTTACCGGCTTGCAAATCTCCGTCGGTGTCGCCTGGTTTTCGCTGGTTGCGGCCGAGATGGTGTCCGGCGAATTCGGTCTCGGTTACCTAATCGTCGACGCCTATATGAACGTCACCTACGTGATCATGGTCATCGCCATGCTGACCCTCGGTTTCGTCGGTTGGCTTTCCGCGGCCCTGGTTCGAATGGCTGGCAACAAAATGATGGAGTGGCGCGTCCGCGCGCTCGCTCTGGAGGGTAGATAAAAAAATGGCGGACCAGTCACGACAGTCCCGAGGGCAAATATCTATCCGCAACGTGACCAAAATCTACGACCCCGAAGGGGTCAACGTCATGGCCGTGGACAATTGCTCGCTCGAAATCGCGGCGGGTGAAGTCTGCATGATCGTCGGTCCTTCGGGCTGCGGCAAAACGACGCTGCTGAACGCTATTGCGGGCTTCCACTCGATCACCGAGGGTGAAATCTACATGGACGGCGAATTGCTCTGCGGTCCGATCAAGCCGAAGGCCGAACAGGGGGCTGACCGCATGGTCGTGTTCCAGCACGGTGCGCTGTTTCCGTGGAAGACGCTGGCCGAAAACGTCGCCTACGGCCCCATGGTCCAGGGCGTGATGAGCAAGGCGAAGGCACTGGACAAAGCCGGCCATATGCTTGCCGAGGCCGGGATCGGCGACATGGCGAAGAAATACCCGGGCGAAGTTTCGTCGGGTATGGCGCGGCGGGCGGAAATCGTCCGGGCGCTGATCAACGACCCGAAAGTGCTGTTGCTGGACGAGCCCTACCGGGCCATGGACGCGCTTACCAAATCGATCATGCACGAATCGCTGCTTGAAGTGTACGACCGGACAAAGGTCACGATCTTCTTCATCACCCACGACCTGGAGGAAGCCATCTTCTTGGGCGACCGCGTGGTGGTGATGACGACGCGGCCGGCGAAGACGAAGGTCATTCTGGACGTAAATATTCCGCGGCCTCGTGGCTATCAGGTGCTGTCTTCGAACCAATTCCGAGTTCTGGTGGAAGACGCCAAGGACGCCGTCCACGAAGAAGCCGTCAAGGCATTCGAGGCCGGCGAACGCGAACTCGCTTAAGGGGGAGATGGGAAAGTGAGCGAAACGACCCAAAACGCCACCTCGCCCCATGGCAGTCATGCCAGCGGCGATACGAAACCGCGCAAGAAATCCAAGCTTGAGAAGGCGATTACAAGCAAGACGTTCTGGCGCGGTGTTGTTGCGTTGGCCGGGTTTGTGGTTTGCTGGGAGATTTTGTCAAGCATCAAGGAATGGACCGGCTATGACATGCCGATTTTTGCGCACATTCCGCCGCCGTCCGAAGTGATTTCCGCCTGGTCGGAAATTTTCTGGTTCCCGGGATATTGGGAAAGCTGGTACCTGTCGACGGGCCGTGTCTTCAGCGGCTTCATCATCGCCATGCTTTTGGGCATTCCGTTCGGTTTGTGCCTGGCGGTGAACCGGTATTTCTACGACATCTTTTTCCCGCCGTTCGAAATCCTGCGCCCGATCCCGCCGCTAGCCTGGGTGCCGGCCTCCATCGTCTTCTGGCCGACGACGGAAATGTCGATCACCTTCGTCACGTTTCTCGGCGCGTTCTACACGATCGTCATCAACGTTTTGGGTGGCGCGCGATCCATCGATATCCGTTATCTCAGGGCCGCCCAATCCATGGGCGCGACGCAGTGGCATTTGTTTAGCAAGATTATTCTGCCGGGCACTCTGCCGTCGATCTTCACGGGCGCTGCCGTCGGCATGGGCATCACCTGGGAAGTGGTTTTGGCCGGCGAAATGATTTCCGGCGGCGGCCAACAGGGCGGCGGCGGACTGGGCTTCTTTATCTGGTCGTCGTTCATGGGCGGCACGGTCGCGCAAGTTATCGTCGGTATGATTTCCATCGGCATTGCGGGCTATCTTTCGAGTTCGCTGATTCGCTACATCGGCTCGATCGCGATGCCCTGGCGCCGGCTCTTCTAGGGGGAATGAAATGAATACAAATGCTTCCGTCAACGGCGGTAAAAAACAGGCTTCCCTCGAGATCAAAAACATTTCCCGCGCGTTCGGGGACGAATGGTCGAAGGAAGAAATCATTCGGGATTTCTCGCTGACGGTCGAACCGGGGAAATTGACCGTGCTGGTCGGGCCATCCGGCTGCGGCAAGTCGACGCTGGTCAACCTCGTGGCCGGGTTTGACCGTCCGGACACTGGAGAAATTCTGATCGACGGCAAGCGGATTACTGGTCCTGGCCATGACCGGATGGTCGTGTTCCAGGAAACCGCGCTGATGCCTTGGCAGACGACCCGCCAGAACGTGGTCTTCGGGCCCAAACTGCGGGGCGAACGGCCGAACGTTGAGATCGATGCGGAGGCGGATCGCTTGCTGGACAAAGTCGGCCTAGCGGAATTCAAGGACAAGTTCCCGATCCAGCTTTCCGGCGGTATGCAGCGCCGGGCCGAACTGGCGCGGGCGATGATCAATCACCCGTTGTTGATGATCATGGACGAACCCTTCCGTGGTCTCGACGCCATGTCCCGCGAGCTGATGCAGGAATTTTTCGTCCGTTTGTTTGAGGAAAACCGCCGGACCAATCTGTTCGTCACATCGGAAATCGAAGAAGCCATCTTCCTTGCCGACCGTATCGTGGTGTTGTCGAACCGGCCGACATCGGTGCGCAAAGTCATCGATATCAATCTGCCGCGGCCGCGTGACTTCCACATGCTGTCTTCGGCCGAGGCCTACGAACACAAACGCGAGGCGATGGAGCTTCTGCACGAAGAAGCCATGCGCAGCTTCAACCGGCCGAGCGGTGGCAGGGGCATGGCGATGCCGGTCGCCGGCGGACACTGACGGCGGCTTGGGTCACAGGCTGACCAAAGCGGCGGTCCCTTGGAACATTTGGCATTTCTCCTGGAGCGCGAGGTTATCATCGCGCTGGCCGTGGTCGGTGCGTTTATCGCGACAGCCGGCAGTTATTTAGTCAGGCCCGGATCAGATGCCAATCCTAAAACCGCGCGCTTCATTCTTCGGGCCGGCTATGCGATTACTTGGACCAGCGTCGGTTTGTTTATCGTCGCGGGTTTTGCAACGGCCTACAGATAGGCGCCGCGCACCGCTTACCATCAGTTTTTTGTAGGCCGGGAAGGGGGTTTGGGCAATCCTATGGCCATGATCGAGGCGAGCAACCTCTACAAATCGTTCGGCGATACCGTTGCCGTCGACGGCCTGTCGATGTCGTTGGGCGCGGGCGTCACCGGGTTTCTCGGGCCCAACGGCGCCGGCAAGTCGACGACCATGCGGATGCTGACCGGGTTTCTGGCGCCGGACCGCGGCGAAGTGTCGATTTGCGGCCACGATCTCTCTCAACATCGCCGCAACGCCCAGGCGGCTATCGGCTACCTGCCCGAGGCGGCGGGCGGCTACGGCGCCCTGACCGTTCGGGAATTTCTGAGTTATGCGGGCGAATGCCGAGGGTTGTGGGGGCGGGCGCTTGCTGGCGCCGTCGACCGCGCGGTCGGCCTGGTCGACGCCGGGTCCGCCATCGATCGGCGGCTTTCCACTCTTTCCAAAGGCTGGCGTCAGCGCGCCTGGTTCGCCCAGGCGCTCTTGCACGATCCGCCGGTTCTGATCATGGACGAGCCGACGGACGGGCTCGATCCCAATCAGAAAGACCACATGCGTTACCTGATCCGCCGCTTGGCCCCGGAAAAATGCATTCTTCTATCGACCCACATCCTCGAAGAAGCCGAAGAGGTTTGCGACCGCGCCATCATTATCGATAGGGGGCGGATCGTCGCCGACGACCAGCCGGCGGCGTTGACGGATGATCGGGGCCGGCTGGCGGCTGCGTTCCGGCGGGTGACGCAATCATGACGTCGTCCATGCCCTCGGCTCCCGGTGTTGCGTCCGCCGTCTGGGCGGTCTGCCGCCACGAACTGCGGCTTCTTTTGTATACGCCGCTCAGCTACCTGTTTCAGATCGGGTTCCTTGCCGCGTTGATAGCCGCGATTTTCCTGATCGGCGATTTTTACGCCACGGACGAAGCGTCGCTTCGGCTGATGACTGTCTTTCTGCCGTGGGTCGCGCTGGTTCTGGTGCCGGCTCTGGCCATGCGGTCGTGGCCCGATCCGCACACCGACCGCAGCGTCGAACTGACCATGACGCTCCCGATGCCGCCGGTCGCCGTGGTGGCGGGGAAGTTTCTCGCGGGTTATGCCGTGTTGCTGATTACGCTGGCGTTCACCCTGCCGATGGCGGCGACGGTCGCCTACCTGGGCGATCCGGATATGGGCGTCATGGTCGCGGCATACGCCGCCGCGGCGTTGTTGCTGGCGGTCTACTATGCGCTTTCGTTGTTCGCGGCGTCGTTGGCGCGGGAGCCAATCGGCGCTTTCGTGCTGTCGCTGGCGATGTTATTTTTCCTGCTGCTGTTGGGGTGGGATGTATTCGGGCGGATTCTGAAACAGTCCGTGCCGTTCGGTGTGATCGACCTGCTTGCGCTTTACAGCCCATATCCCTGGATGACGCGTATGTCGCAGGGCGTGATCGACACCGGCGCGGCCGTCTACTTCCTTGCGGTCATTGCTTTTGCCCTTTTTGCGACGACCTCGACGGTGGCCGCCGGGCGGCGTGGGCGCGGGCGCGTGGGTCGGGTGCTGGCGGGGCTCGCGGCCTTGGTTATCCTGATCCCGGTGGCGGCGCGGGCGCCCGGGGCGCTCGACCTTACGCAATCCAAGGAATTCACCTTGCACGCCGGCACCCGGCAGATCCTGAAAAAACTCCCCGAAGGCACCCGCGCGACACTTTATTGGAGCGCCAGCGAAGCCAGCGTGCCGGCAAACATCAAGGCCCATGCGCGGCGGGTCCGGTCCATTCTCAACAACATGGCGGCCGCCTCGGGCGGGCGGCTTGCCGTTCATGAAGTCGACCCCAGGCCAGACACGGACGAGGAACTGTCGGCGCTCGCCGCCGGGGCACGGCGCATTCCCATGTCGTCCGGCGACAGTTTCCTGTTCGGACTGACGGTGACCGACGGCAAGCGCGCGGGCAACATCCCCTACATGGATATCCGCCGCGATCAATTGACCGAATACGACGTCGCCTTCGCGCTCAACGGCCTGACTCGCCTCCAAACGCCCAAAATCGCCCTGCTCAGCCCGCTGGTTCCGTCGCAGGTGGCGCTGGCCGATGTCCGCCGTGAAGGCATGACGTTCATCGCGGAACTGAAGCGTGCGTTCGACATTGCCGTCATCCCGTTCTTTAAGCCGGAGTTGCCGGAAGGGCTCAATATTCTTGTCGTTGTCGACGCGGCGGTCCTGCGTGCTGAAATGCTTTATGAAATCGATCAATTCGTCATGCGGGGCGGCCGTTTGATCGTCATGATCGATCCCTACGTTCGCGCGCATCCCGCCAGCAATATGGTCAATCCCGCGCCGTCGCAAGACATCAATGACATGTCGGACTTGCTTGCCCGATGGGGGCTCCGATATGAAAACGCCCACGTGGTCGGCGACAGCGCCGCCGCCTCGGTCGTCGCCGATGCGGCCCAGCGATCCATGAGCTATCCGTTCTGGATGCGGCTGCGGGGCGAAAGTCTGGCGGCGGGCCATCCGGCGACGGCCAGCCTTAACGAAGTATTCTTCGTCGAAAGCGGCAGTTTCAAAATCACCGATGCGGCCCGCGTCCAGCCGCTGATCACGACGGGGCAGGGGAGTGGCACACTCCCCCGCGATGTCTTTAAATCGCGGCCACCCGCCGCCCTGGCCGCCGATTTCAAATCCGACGGCAAGTCCCGCGTCTTGGCGGCGGTGATCGCGGGCCCCATGCAAAGTGCCTTCGCCGCCCCGCCGCCGGGCCACGCGGGCGCGGGCCACACCGCACGCTCGGGCGGCGATGCGGCAGTTTACGCCGTTGCCGATGTCGACTGGCTGTTCGACCCGTTTTCCCTGCAGACAACGCAGATCGACGGCCAGGTCATCACCCGGCCGTTGAACGACAATCTTGCGTTTCTGCAAAACCTGATCGAATTCGCCGCGGGTGAACGGTCGCTGATCGCGATCCGGTCGCGCGGCGCGGTTGCCCGTCCCTTCACCCGGGTCGAAGCGATGTTCAAGGATGCACAAGAGAAATTCCGGCGCGAAGAAACGGAACTATCGGCCCGCGTGGCAGAAGTCGAGCGTCTACTGTCGGAAATTCCGGCGTCCGCCGGCGTCCGCTCCATCGATCAATTGCCGCCGGCACTCAAGGCCGAAATCGACAAGCAACGGAAGGATTTGTTGCCGCTCCGACGGGAGCTTCGGTCGATCCGCCGCTCGATCCGCGAAGGCATCGACGTACTGGGGCGCCGGCTGGTCGTGGCGAACATAGCGGCCGGTCCGGTCCTTGTCTTTATTCTATGGATGGGCGTTGCAATTCACCGGCGGCGGCGCACACCGCCCGGAACGCAAACATGATGAAGGTTCGCCGGACGAATGCCCGATTAAAAGAAGCCGCTGCCCAGGCGGCGGTTCATTTCGCCGGATTTCTGCAGCCCTTCAACGATGGACACCATCATTCTCGCCATGGGCATCATCGGTTCCGTCGCCGACCATACCAATCCCACCTGGCGCGTGATGTCCGGTTTCACCAGTTCGATGGCTTTCGTTCCGGGCAGGCTGCCCGGCAATTTGGCAAAGTGGCTCGGCACGATGGTGACCAGATCGGCGAACATGACGTGGAAAATCAGGTTCAGGATGGAATCCGACGTCGTCACGCGCGCTTTCGGCGCGTGCCCGACCTGAGCGAACGCGTCGTCGATGATTCGCCGTTCGTGCATGGACGTATCCAGCAGACAAAGCGGCAGTTCCGCCGCTTCCCTCCAGGTCATTTGGGTTCGTTCGGCATACGAGGATTCGGCCGGCACGAGAAGGCTCAGCCGTTCGTTGTAGATCGGCATGCTCTGCAGGTCGGACAGGGATTCTTCGTCAATATATGTAATGCCTACATCCAGCGCGAAATTGATGAGCCCCCATCTGGTTTCCTCCACGCCGAGGAAGCGGATATCGATGTCCAGGTTGGGGTGGTGTTCGGCCAATATGCGGGAAAAGATCGGCAGGATCGGCGACGAATTGGGCATGGCGCCGACGCGGATGCGGCCTTCCAGGTTTTCCCGCATCTGGGAAAGTTCGACCATCATGGCGTCACGTTGGGCAATGACCCGTTTCGCCCACTCGACGACGCGTTTGCCTTCCGGCGTGAAGCCCATGAACCGGCGACCCCGCATCACGATGGGCACGCCGAGAACCAATTCCAGCTGCTTAATGGCGCTGGACAAACTCGGTTGCGAAACGCGACAACGTTCGGCGGCGCGGCCAAAATGGCTTTCCACACTCAACGCCACCAGATACTGCATTTGGCGGAACAGCATTGGATAGACTCCCAAGGATTTCCTGGTTTCTTAAGGCCAGGATGACTTTTCTTTGATAAGTCTAGGCTATCAAAATTAAATTTCAATAGGAATTTGATTCAAATCAATGTTCCAGGTGCAAGGCGAAATTAACATGACCGAATTGATCCAATGGGCCTACCTCCCAAAAAACAGTGGAGAGCCAGGTTGTGTCACTTCTTCGCACCCCGGCAGCCTTCCGTCCCGCCTGCATGAGCCCCGGCTGCAGCGCCAATTGTTCGTTCGGCTACAGCTGTCACGAGCGCCGGATGGGCCGCGACGCCCCCGCTTCCTGGCCGATTGTCGCTGTGGCCTTCTTTATTCTCGCCGCGCTGATCGTCTAACCGGCGTTTCTGGGCCGGCAGCGTCTCCGCAACCGGGGGACGGCGCATGAGCGGGCTGGAAATCGCAGGCATCGGCCTGATCGCGACATTCGTCGGCGGGCTCATCGGCTGCGTCGGCATCGGCGGCGTGCTTCTGGTGCCGAGCCTTTATTATCTTTTCGCCATCCCGGTTCACACAGGCATCGCGGCGGCCATGGTCGCATATGTCTTTACCGGTATCGTCGGGACCGTGATCTACGCCCGCCACGGCTCCGTCAAATGGAACATGGCGTTCATATTATTCATCAGCGCCGGGCCGGCGGCGTTCGGCGGCGCCGTCGCCGTATCGGTCGCGCCGGGCAAATGGCTTGAACTGCTGATCGCCTGTCTGATCGTCATCGCCGGAATAAATGCACTCCGCAAAAGCGGCGACCAGTCGGACGAGGCCATCCCGCAAGTCGCGACGCCGAAGCTTCTGGGCATGGGTGCCCTGACCGGCGTCGGGTCCGCCATGACCGGCACCGGCGGGCCGCTTATTCTAGTGCCCATGGCCGTGTGGATGGGGTTCCCGGCGCTCACCGCTGTGGGGCTCAGCCAGGCCGTGCAACTGCCCATCGCCGTCTTGGCCACCGCCGGCAATATCACTTATGGCACCATGAACTGGACGGTCGCGGTGATCCTGTCGGCCGCGATGATCGTCGGTTCCGCCATCGGGGCTAAAATCGCCCACGCGGTGCCCCGGGAACGGCTCCGCCTGTTCCTCGCCTGGGTTTTGGTGGGGGTCGGGCTGTTTTTCGTCAGCCGGTTGATTTATGGACAGTTTTTTACCTGACGGGTCATTCCCAAGCCTTGATCTATTATTAAATTTAGCTGTTCTATCAATAACTTGCAACTTTCCATACGGTCGGGCTGATAGTATTGTGCTTGGCATCCCCGGCGGCAGCAACGACCGTGCGGGCCATATTCTTCTTTGGGAGGGCCAAATGGCGGAACAAGCACGTCGGAAAGTCACTATACCTATGCTCAATCGGAAAATGCGTGAAGGCGAATGCATCACGCAGCTGGCGGCCTATGATTACCGCACCGCGGTGGTCTCGGACCGTCTGGGAATGGACATCCTTTGCGTTTCCGATACGGGCGGCATGATTCTTTTTGGTCACCAGAGCACGGTCTCGGTGAGCTTCGACGAAGTGATGATGATGGCGCAGGCGATCGACCGGGGTTCGCAATACGGGCTCCGCATGGTCGACATGCCGTATTGGAGCTTCCACGTCTCCACCGAACAGGCGGTCGAAAACGCCGGTCGCTTCGTGCACGAAGCGAACGCCGAAGTCATGAAGTGCGAAGGCAACCAGCACCACGCGCGCAACATCGAAGCGATCGTCAAGGCAGGAATCCCGGTGCAGGGCCATATCGGCATCACGCCGATGCGCATGCCGCAGCTGGGTGGCTTTATCGCGCAGGGCAAAACCGCCGACAAGGCGAGGGCGCTGATCGACGACGCACAGGCGTTTGTCGACGCCGGGTGCTTCTCAATCCTTTGCGAAGTCACCACCGAAGAAGTCTGCCAGTACCTGACGGAAACCCTGCCGGTTCCGGTCATCAGCCTGGGCGCTGGTAACAAGGCCGACGGCGTGCACATCATTTCGTCCGACCTGTTCCACCTGTGGGAAGAACACGTGCCACGGCATTCGAAGATCTATGAAGACCTGATCCCGATCATGGAACGGGTCATCACCGGCTACATGGACGATGTGAAAACCCGCGCCTACCCGGGGCCGGAACACACGGTTTACATGGCCGATGACGAACTGGCTGCCTTCGCCAAGGCGGTCAAATGGGACAACGGCATGAAGCTGGCCGAACAGCGCAAGCGCGCCGCCAAGGGCAGTTCCGCCCCCAAAGGTAAATCGGCCGCCAAGGGCAAAAAGCGTAAATAGCCCGGCCCCGCCGAAAATTGCGGCCCGCGCGCCCGGTGGCGCGCGGGTACGTTTTACGGGCCGCCATTCGGTATATTCCAGAAGAAAGAATTTGCCATGAGCTCCGCGCAGATCATCGACGGCAAGGCCTTCGCGGCCGGCTTCCGGGACAAGGTCGCCGAGGCTGTCGCCGGGCTGAATTTCAAACCGGCATTGGCCGTGGTGCTGGTCGGCGAGGACCCGGCCAGCCAGGTGTACGTCCGATCCAAAGGCAAGCAGACGGTTGAAGCCGGCATGGGGTCGATCGAACACAAACTGCCCGCCGATTCATCGGAAGAGGATTTGCTCAAACTGATCGATGACATGAACAAGGATTCGGCGATCAACGGCATCCTGGTTCAGCTGCCGTTACCCGGTCACATCGACGAGGCCAAGGTTCTGGCGGCCATTAATCCGGTGAAGGACGTCGATGGTTTTCACGTCATCAACGTCGGGCGGCTGTGGACGGGACAGGACTCGCTTGTGCCCTGCACGCCCTATGGCTGCTATTTGATGCTGAAGAATTTCGTCGGCGATCTTTCGGGCAAGCGGGCCATCGTGATCGGGCGGTCCAACATCGTCGGCAAGCCGATGGCGGCGCTGCTGTTGCAGGAAAGCTGCACCGTCACCATCGCGCATTCGCGGACCGTCGATTTGCCCGAACGCTGCCGCGAGGCGGACATTGTCGTCGCCGCCGTGGGCCGGCCGAAAATGGTCCGTGGCGACTGGATCAAGCCGGGCGCCGTGGTGATCGACGTCGGCATCAACCGGATCGATGCGCCGGAAAAAGGCATGAACGACGACGGCATGCCGAAAACCCGTCTGGTCGGCGATGTCGCCTATGACGAAGCCGCCAAGGTCGCAGGCGCGATCACGCCGGTGCCGGGTGGCGTCGGCCCGATGACCATCGCCTGTCTGCTGCGCAATACGGTCGTGGCGGCGTGCCGCCAGCGACGCGTCCCGGCACCCGACCTCTAGGCCGGCCGCCCTTCTTTTCTCGTTTTATTCGTTGGCTTTACAGGCTACCGCCGGGGGCGGCGGACGTGTGGATTATTTCGCCTGCTGTTCCATGAAACTTCGGGCGATCATGCCGCATAACCGTTCCATGACTTTGAAGCCGGAATCCGGATTGTCCCGAAGGACGTCTTTTAGGTCGTCGCCGTCGAACACCAAACGCTGCGTCGGTTCGACCGATTCGGCGGAGCCGAGCCGTTTCGGATGATCCGGGATCAGCGACGCCCAGCCGAAAATCATCCGGCTGCGCAGCACGGCGCCCGTAAACATGGTGCTGGCCTTGGCGCCCGGGACGAACCGGATGCCGCCGCTAGCCAGGACATAGACGTCTTTTGTATCGTCGCCCGGCTCCTACAGGACAGCGTCCTTCGCCAAGGTCTCGACGCGGCCCAATTTTGCGATGGTGGACAGCGTCGCATCCGAAACGCCGGCAAACAGATAGGTATCGTTCAAGACCTGTTTGACCTCGCCGACATGCATTGTCTTAATCTCCCTCCAGGCTTTTCACCGTTGGATAATAACTGTCGGGTTAGATGCCCCCGCCTCGGGGGATATGCTTTAAAACAGGCCTTCGATTTGACCTTCGTCATTGAGGTAGATGTTATTCGCGGCC
>JAYNIR010000034.1:1611-19017 GCA_038109305.1 Rhodospirillaceae bacterium | reverse complement strand
GCGAAGTCGATCATCATGATGGCGTTCTTCTTGACGATACCGACCAGCATGATGACGCCGACGAAGCCATAGAGCGTCAGCGGCATGCCGAAGGCCATCAGCGCCAGCAGCGCGCCGACGCCCGCCGCCGGCAGGCCCGACAAAATCGTCAGCGGGTGGATGAAGCTTTCATAAAGAATGCCGAGCACGATGTAGACAACCAAGATCGCCAGCGTAAGCAGCAGGCCCATGCCTCTCAACGATTGCTGGAACACCTGCGCCGTGCCCTGGAAGCTCGACGTCAGGGTCGCCGGCAGTTGGATGTTGCGCTCAAGCTCGTGCACCCGGTCGATGGCGGTACCGAGCGACACGTCCGGCGCCAGGTTGAAGGAAATGGTGACGGCGGGAATTTGCCCCTGATGGCTGATGGTCAGCGCCGAAACGCCGCGGTTGAAGGTGGCGAGCGCGTTCATCGGCACCAACCGGTCGCCGGGCGCGCGGACATAGAGCTTTTTGAGCGCTTCCGGGTCTTGCTGAAACTGCGGCGCGACTTCCAAAATCACCGCGTACTGGTTAGCCGCCGTATAGATCGTCGAAATCTTACGCCCGCCGAAGGCGTTGGCGAGCGTCGACTCGATATCGTCGGCCTTGATGCCCATGGTGCCGGCGCGGTCGCGGTCGATGTTGACGACCAGCGACGGACTGTGAACCTTCAGGTCCGTCGTCACGTCCTGGAACCCGGGCATGTTGCGGATTTCCGACGCCATGATGTCGGCCCACTTATAAAGCGATTCCAGGTCCAGATCCTGGAGCGTGTATTGGTATTGTGCATTCGTCAGGCGGCCGCCGACGCGGATCGCCGGCGGGTTCCGCACGAATGCCTTGATGCCGGCGACGCGGTTAAGCTTGCGCCGGAGTTTCTGCACCACGTCGTTGACGTCCTTGTCCGGGCGCGCACCCCGCGGCTTCAGGCGGACGAACAGCAGGCCCGAATTGTTGGTAATGCGGCTGCCCGCCGCGCCGACGCGCGACATCGAGGCCGCGATGTTCGGATCGGCGGTGACGATATCGGCGATTTCTTTCTGATAGCGCTTCATGGCGTCGAACGACACGTCCTGCCCGCCTTCGGTATAAATGATCAGCCGCCCCGTGTCCTCGACCGGCAGAAAGTCCTTCTGGATCGCTTCGTAAAGCGCCCAGGTGCCAACAATCGTCGCAACGAACATCACCATGATCAAAGGCTTGCGGGCGAGGCACCATTTCAGCGACGCATCATAACCACGCAGCATGGCGTCGAAGCCCCGTTCGGTCAGCGCCAGCAGGCGGCTTTTCTGTTCCGGTTCGTGATCCAGGATCATCCGGCTGCACATCATCGGCGTCAGCATCAGGGACACAACGCCCGAAACGATGATGGTGGCGCTGATGGTCAGTGCAAATTCGTACAGCAGCCGTCCGACCATCCCGCCCATGAATATCACCGGGATGAACACGGCGACAAGCGACAGCGTCATGGAAAGAATGGTGAAGCTGATTTCCTTGGCGCCGACCAGAGCCGCCTGCATGGTCGATAGGCCGCGTTCCTTATGCCGGATGATGTTTTCCAGCATGACGATGGCGTCGTCGACGACGAAGCCGACGCTGAGCGTCAGCGCCAGCAGGCTTAGGTTGTTCAGCGAAAAGCCCATCAGATACATGACCGAAAACGTGCCGATCACCGAAATGGGCAAGGCGATACTGGCGATCAGCGTGGCCGCCAGATTGCGGAGGAACAGGAAGATCACCAGAACGACCAGCGCGGCGGCCAGCATTAGGGTGAATGCCACGTCGGCGATGGATTCCTTGATGCTATGGGCGCGGTCATACATGACTTCGAGCGTCACCGACTGCGGCAACTGTTCGCGGAACACCGGCAGGATGCCGTTGATCTGGTCGACGATTTTGACGGTGTTCGATCCCGGTTGCCGGTAGATCGCCAGCATGATGCCCTGCCGTTCACCGAAGAAGGTCGCGACGCGGGTCGCCTCGACCCCGTTGATGACGGTGCCGATTTCGCTTAGGCGCACCGGTGCGCCGTTGCGGTAGGCGACGATCAGTCGGTCGTAGTCGGCAGCGTCGTTCAGTTGCCCGGTGGTCTTGACGGCGATTGCCCGGTCGGGGCCGTGCAGCGCGCCGGTCGGCCGATAGGTGTTGCCGCCGCGGATCGCGCGTTCGACTTCGTCGAGCGAAATCCCCCGTGTCGCCAGCGCATCCGGGTCCATTTGCGCGCGGACGGCGAATTTTTGCTGTCCCCAAATCTGCACCAGCGCGACGCCGGAAATGGTCGATAATCGTTGCGCAAGCATGGTTTCGGCAAATTCGTTGACCATGGAAACCGGCAACGTTTCGGAACTCATGCCGATGTAGAACACGGCGAAGTCGGCGGGGTTGATCTTGCGGAACGACGGTGGGTCCGTCATTTCATCGGGCAGCGCCCGCATGGCCGATGAAATTGCCGACTGCACATCAAGCGCGGCCGCGTCGATGTCGCGGTCGAGTTCGAATTCCATGGTCACGCGGCTGGTGCCGGATGCACTAATCGATGTCATGTTGTGGACGCCCGCGATGCGGGAGAACTGGCCTTCCAGCGTCGTCGCCACCGCCGCCGCCATGGTTTCCGCCGACGCCCCCGGCATCGACGCCTGAACCTCAATGGTCGGGTAATCGACGTTGGGCAGTTCGCTGACCGGCAGCACCCGGTAGGCGAACAGGCCGAATATGACAAGACCCAGCATGACCAGCGTGGTCATCACCGGACGGCGGATCGAGAGTTCCGACACGTTCATCGTGCGTCAACGGCCTGTTCGGCGCGCTTCCTCAAAATTCCGGCCCCCAGCCCGGATGCCGGACTCAGCCGCCGGCTTTCGGCGTCGACTTTTCGCCTTCTTTGGTCTTGCCGGCCTTATCCTTGCCGGTCTTTTCCTTGCCGCCCTTGCCGGCTTTCACATCGCTGGTCTTGAACGTGACCTTGGCGCCTTTGAACAGGCGCAGTTGACCATCGGTCACCACGGTGTCGCCGAGACCGACCCCGTCGCCAACGACGGTGAACCCTTCGGCCGACGGGCCGAGGGTCACGTTCTTGGGCTGGACCGCCATGTTTTTGCCGACCACGAACAGGTACGACCCCTTCTGTCCCAGTTGGATCGCCCGTTCGGGCACCACCGGCACGTCTTTCAACGCGCCCATGCGGATGGCGACGCGGACGAACTGCCCGGGCGTCAGGTATCCGTCCTTGTTGTCAAATTCAGCCTTCAACAGGATCGTGCCGGTCTGCGTATCGACCGCGTTGTTGACGAAGATGATGTTGCCGCGCCTTGGCGAGCGGTCGTTTTCCGAAACGGCGGCGTCGACGGACAATGCGCCTTCGGCAAGCCGCCGCTTGATTTCAGACAGGTGGATTTCCGGCATGGCAAGCGAAACATGAATAGGATCGATTTCGTTGATCACGACCAGCGGCTGGCGGTCTTCCGGCTTGACGATGTTACCGGCCTGGACCAGGACGCTACCGGTGCGCCCGGTGATGGGCGCCCGCACGGTGGCAAATTCCAAATTCAGCTTGGCCAGATCGACCGCCGCCTGGGCCGCCTGGATGGTGGCGCTGAGGCCATTCATGGCGGCGCGGGCTTCTTCGTATTTCTGTTGTGACGAAAATCCCTTGCCGCTCAGGGATGCGTAGCGCTGAAAATCGCCCTTGGCCTTGGCGAGCGACGCCTGATCGCGGGCCAGGTTGGCCTCGGCCTCGCGCAGTTTAGCCTGGAACGAGCGCGGATCGATGCGGAAGAGCGCCGCGCCCTTCTCCACCATCTCGCCTTCCCTAAACAGCGATTCCAGGATCTGGCCGTCGACTTGCGGGCGGACGGACACGGTCGCCCGCGCCAGGACAGTGCCGATGGTCTGGATCTGAACGGGAACGGTCCGCGCCGTTACCTTGGCGACAACCACAGGCGTTGCCGGCTTGTCCTTGGCTTTCGCCTTGGCAGTGGCCTCGCCGCCGATCCGCCACGCGTAACCCGCGGCGGCAACCGCAACCAAAACCGCGACAAGCATAAGCCGCCGCGAAAACCTGATTTTCATTTTCTGAGAGGCGCCTTCAAACTAGGGCTTCCAACCGATCGGGACAGATGTTACTCCAAATCCGAAATCTTAGCGAGTGAATCTTAGGGGCGGACCGCCGGGTTTTCGGGCTGCGAGCTACCGTCACGCGGCTCCAGCCGGACGACGCCTGGCGGCAGGCGAAGATCGACGAATGGCTTTACTGGGAACAGTACAGCCACGAACCCCATGTCGCGGTATGCCGGTTTCACATGCTTTATCAGGGCAAATCCAAAGAACAGCGCGAACCCTGGCGGGTCGAACGCAGCGAAAAGGCGTTGGGCGGCTGAGCGGCAAGCGGAACTACTTCTATATGTCGAGTCTTCGCCGGTGCCGGCGCCGTCTAGATCAAGCCGATATCGGACATCTTTTCGCGCCCAACTAGGCTGATCACAATGTCGCACTAGCGCCGGCCCAGACGAAACTTCTCGTCCTTCGGCGCTGGTGCGGAAATCACATCAGCCATATCGGCCTTTAAAATATCCCGCGCAACGCCGTTCTCGATGCCCCCCTCAACATCTTCGAAAATGAAGGAACGCGGCACTTCGACGCCCGTTTCAATTTGCAGACCATGTGACGATACACTGGCGATCAGGGCATAGGCGCACCTGGTGGTTGCATTACGCGGTTGGGGATGCAGCGTGGTCGGCAGAATTCTGGATATCTGCCTGATCGGTTTGATCGGCACGCTTTTAATCGGCCCGATCCCCTGCAGAAAACGGTTTAGCGTTGCCCATTCATATTTATCGCTGGGTTCGCCCGACAGCGTCGCCGCATGTTTTTCCACGCTGTAAGGCGAAATCCCGGATCGATTTCCCGCACCGCCCGCGAGATTTGATAACGGGCCGCCTTCATGAAACCGGCCTAACTCGGAAATCAATTCCGCCTCGCGATCCAGGCTCGCCTGTTCGCTATCCGGTTCGTGGACACTGTCGATACGATACAAAATGGCCGCGCCACGGCGATCCATTTTCCGGATGATGCTGCACTTGAACGGGTTGCCTTCACCGACCGGATGGGTCTGGCGGGCTTCCATTTCATGGTCTAAGACACGTCTACCGCTGCCCTTGCCGACGTAGAAGGGGCGCCCGTCCGAACGGCAAAGTAGGTACACATAATATTTGCCACCGATGCTGCGGATAAATCGCTCTAGGTCCGGACGACTTCTCTCGAAAACGGCCATGGCACGAATGCATCCAACCCCTACAGCGTCACCGGTATCCCTGCCCGGGCCAGTTCGTCGGCGCGTTCGTTTTCCGGATGCCCGGCGTGGCCCTTGACCCATTCCCAGGTGACGTCGTGGCCTTGAAGCGCCGCGTCCAGGCGCTGCCACAGGTCTTCGTTCTTGACCGGCTTTTTGTTGGCGGTCCGCCATCCGTTCCGCTTCCAGCCGTGAATCCACTTGGTGATCCCGTCCTTGACGTAGACGCTGTCGGTCACAAGCCGCACGGTCGACGGCCGGGTCAGCGCCTCGAACGCCCGGATCGCCGCCATCAGTTCCATGCGGTTGTTCGTGGTGTCGGCCTCGCCGCCGGAAAGTTCCTTTTCGTGACCGCGCCAACGGAGCACGGCGCCCCACCCTCCGGGGCCAGGATTGCCCGAACACGCGCCGTCGGTGAAAATTTCGATCCGGTTTTCCGCGCCAGTCATGGATCGACCCCGTATTCGCGGGCGCTTTTCACCTGCGTGTGGAAGCGCAATTTAGCGTCGTATTCCATGGGGTCCTTCCGGGTCATCAAGGCATCCTTGGGCGTGTTGAGCCAATCGTAAAGCCGCGTCACCAAAAACCGCATGGCCGCCCCCCGCGCCAGAATCGGCAGCGCCTGAATTTCCGCATCCTCAAGCGGGCGTACCTTCTGGTAACCGCCGGTCAGCCGCCGGGCCTTGGTCACGTTGAAACTGTGATCCGCTTCGAAGCACCAGGCGTTCAGGCAGATCGCCAGGTCGTAGGCGAAAAAGTCACGGCAGGCAAAATAGAAATCGACCAGGCCGGAGAGTTCGGCCCCCCGGAAAAACACGTTGTCGGGAAACAGGTCCGCGTGGATGACGCCTTCGGGCAAGCCGGCTGGCCAGCCGGCTTCGATGTCGCCGAGCATTTTCTCAAGCCGGGTGTAGGGCCCCATCTGCAGGTTGTCGACCTCGGGCCCCGCACCTTCCAGCAACGGCCGCCACCCGGCGACGGAAAGCGCGTTACGCCGTGCGCCGGCGTAATCCAGACCGGCCAGATGCATGCGGGCAAGCGCGCCGCCGACAAGCGCGCAGTGATCGGGCGTGACACGCCGGGGCCACATGCCGGGAAGAAACGAAACGACGGCCGCGTGCCGGCCCGAAAGCAGGCGGACCATCGCCCCGTCCCGTGCCGCCACCGGTGTCGGGCACGGCACGCCGGCGCCGGACAAATGGATCATCAGGCCCAGAAAAAACGGCAAATCCCTGGGATCGACGCGTTTTTCATAGAGCGTCAGGATGAAGTTACCCGCCGTCGTGGTCAGCAAGTAATTGGTGTTTTCGATGCCTTCGGCGATGCCTTTGCAGGCGATGACCTCACCCAAGGCGTACCCGGCCATGAATTCGACCAATTCGTCATCTGATACTTCCGTGTATACGGCCATGGGAGTAATTTTTACAGTTTCATTGCGAGGTCTGGAACGCATGCCGGCCGGAGACCGGATCTTTCGTCCCATAAAACAGGAAATCGCGGGGGGAGGCCAGGACCACTTGGCCCGGAGGGTTCGCGACATCGGGATCGAATCGGCATGAGCCCATGGCGGCATAAACGGATTGGCATGGCATTGGCGGCAGCCGCCCTGGGCGCTCTGCTGCCCGCACCCTTGCCTGCGTCCGCCGCCGCCGAAGTGGCGGCCCGCGGCGGCGATGTGCCGGGGCTCGACCGCGACGCGCCTTCGCAAACGGACGAAAAACTGACCCGCGGAATTCAACAGGCGCTGGCCGATCTCGGCCTTTATTTCGGTCCGGTCAACGGACGCATGAGCGGCAACCTGGACGCGGTCATCCGTAATTACCAGCGGCAGGCGGGACTGAACACCGACGGCGGCGCGACTGAACAACTTCTGGCCCACATCGAACGCGCGGTCAGCGTCACCAAAATGCTGAAGGTGCTCGAGAGTTCCCGAAAGAAAGAAGCCGACGAAGCCCGGCGGGCGCTGATGTCCCATCCGGCGACGTGGGAGCTTTTGGAAGACCGGGAGGTGGCGGTCGCCGACGCGGCCCGCAACCCGGCCAAATGTTTCGACAAGCCGACGGTGCGCTGCCTTCTGGCCGAAGCCTATGAAAGCGCCAAGGCCGTGCACAAGCAGGACCTGCGCGACTGGGCCATGGACGAAATTTTGACCGCGCAGGCGCGCGCCGGGCTGAACACAAACGCCATGGAAACAACCCGGCGGATCAAGGACCCGCGGCTGATGATGGGGGCGCTGCGCAAAATCGCGACGGCCCAGGCCCGCGCCAGGCGACATGAACAAGCCCTGGCGGCCGCGGAAATCATCCCCGAGAAACGCACCCAGGTTCAGGCCCTGGCGGAAATCGCCGACGCGCAGACCGAACGGGGAGTTTTCGAATCGGCTAAGGACACGGCGGCGCGTTTGCTTGCCATGGCGCAGCACTTGAAGGCGCCGATCGACCGCGTGACCTTCGCCACCAAGGCGGCGGTGACGCTGCATCAGGCCGGGGATACGGTGACGGCGAGCCGGGTGCTTGATCTGGCGCGGAAAATGACGGACACCAAGATCGTCCGCGACTCCAAACCCGGCGCCTGGCTGCAGGTGGCGGGAACCCTCGCCGAATTGGACCAGGTGGAGGAAGCGCTCCGGCTGGCGGATATGGCCAAGGTGGGGCGCAACGCGGAATCGGAAGAAATCCTGGACCACACCTTCGACGACGCGGTATCGGTTCATCTGCCGTTTGCCCGGTCCTATGCCGTCAGCCGCCTTGTCTTGGCGCTAGCGGCGCGGGCCCGCATTCCCGGTGCTTCAAAAAACGAACTGGCCAAACACTTCGCCCACGCCCGACGGGCGGCGGAAGGCATCAAGAAAGCTCGGCTTCGCGCGCAAGTGTTGTTCGAAATCGCTGCCTGGCAAATGCGCGCCGGCCTGCCGCGGCAGAAAGCGTCGATCACCCTGGATACGGCGATCGAAGCGTCGAAAAAAGTGCTGAGCCCGTTCAGGCAGGTTGGGATTCATGCCGCCGCCGCAATGCACGCCCGCCCCGGCGAAACGTCCAAGAGCTGGGCGGCATCCGACCGCGGCATGACCATCGCCCGGGAAATCGAAACGCCTTGGCCCCGCGCGCGGTCGCTCGTCCTCCTGTCGCAGACGCTTTTGGACCTGGCGGCGCCGAAAGCGGCCAAAGGCGGCGATACGGCGTCGGGGTCGCCCGATCACCGTTAGGCGGCCGGGGTTGCCGCCACCCTGCCCGTCAATTAGATTGCGCTTGCTAGATTTCGCTGGCCACTTGCCGCCCGAACCCGTTTGCGGGGAACCCAAGGAGTAGACCATGACCGAACCTGTTTGCACCCAAAAGGAACCCTATGAATTTGAGGTCGAGGCCGGCAAGAAGTATGCCTGGTGCGCCTGCGGCCGGTCGGCCAAGCAGCCGCTGTGTGACGGCGCCCACAAGGATTGCGGCATCAAGCCGGTGATCTTCACCGCCGAAAAATCCGAAACCGTCTGGCTGTGCGGATGTAAGGCGACCCAATCGCCGCCGTTTTGCGACGGCACCCACAACGGACTTTGACCCGGGGCGATTGGGCAGCGATCTTGCGGCGATACCGGTTCATTGCAGGCGTTATGCTGGTGGCGCTTTCGGCCGCGGGGTGCGACACGCTCGGCAACAAGATCATGGACACCGTCAAGGGCGAGGTCACGGTCGCCTGCCCCAAGGCGAATATCATCGCCGACGCCGTCAGGCGGCTTCAATACCGCGAGGGAAGCGGCCGCGACCTGACCGATATCGACAACGAAATTACCATCAAACAGGTTACCGTCGGCTGTAAATCGAAAATCGACCGGGATACCCGCTCGGGCAAGGTATCGGCGTCGATCAATCTTGATCTGACCATTTCGCGCGGCCCCGCCAACAAGGACCGCTTCGTCGATTTCGGCTATTTCGTCGCCGTCACCGACCTGGCCGACAAGGTTCTTTATCGCGAAGGACTCAACGAGAAAGTGGTGTTCGCCGAAAACCAGACGCGGCTTGAATACGAAAGCGGTGCCATCATCCTTGACATCCCCATTCAAGCCGGCCAGACCGGGGACAATTACCGCATCCTCGTCGGCATGCAATTGACCCGCGACCAGTTGAAATTGAACCGGATCGACCGCAGGCCCGGGCTGTAGCGCGGTGCGGCGCCGGCCGCCCGACCCCTGCATTTTGCTTCAGGATATCTCAGACCTTCGGTTGACCCCGCCAACGCATTCGATAGAATGGCTAATGATCTTCATGTGATCGCTGTGGGAGAGCCCGGCCGTTTTACGAAACAGGCCGGCGCCGAAGGAGCAACCGCCCCGGAAACTCTCAGGCACCCTGCGTCACAAACGTGATGTTACGGGTCACTTCGGATGCACCCGTGGCCGCCTGTTCGACGTGGGCGGCGATATCCCGGGTCGCGGCGTCCTGTTCCTCAACGGCGTCGGAAATACCGGCGGCGCGGGAAACCAGACGCCCGATTTCAGCAATCGAATTGGACAGCTGTTCGGCCGCCGCCGCGGTTTGCACGGCGGCGGACGCCGCGACGGCTGTCGCCTGTTAGCTGGTCGCGCCGGCGGTGGCCGACATGGCGCCGGCCGATGATTCCAATTCCACCGCCGCCGAGGCGACGGTCTCCGTCACGCCGTCCATGCGGGATTCAAAATCGGAAACGACGGTTCTGAAAACTTCGACACGGTCCTGCATGGATTGCGTAGCGTTGTTGATGGCGCGGCTCGCGGTCAGAAACGCGCCCGGCATGCCTTTTTCCTGAATGCGCCGGAAATATTGATTGCGGCTGACGTACTCCGCGCTGGCGGTCGATTCCCAGACATACGCGTCGGTCCGGTCGATCAGGTGGTTGATCGCGTGGCAAAACTGGGCGATTTCACCGTCGCGGATGCCGGTGATGCGGGGTGGACTTTCCGATTGATTGTCAGGCGGGCCCGGCGCCACGGGGTGTCCCCGTAAAATTTAGTGTCGGGGGGCACCCCCGTGTCCCCCGAGCCGGCGACTGCGGGGAAATATTTTCTTTAACGCGGCCAAGTGGCTGACCGGCGCGAATGCGCCGAAAGCCAGGGGCGCGGACGCGCCCACCCGGCGATTGAGGAAAAAAATTATGTATCGTCGATCAGATCCTTGATGATCTTTTCACCGGCATCGCAGGGCGGCCGGTGCGGCGACGCCGCCGGCAGCAACACCGACGTTTCCCACCGCGACCCGCCCGGGTCGGCGATTTCGCGGATCAGCTTGCGGCGGATGGCGCGGGCGAAATCCTCAAACCCGTTGGCGACGACGATGAAGGCGTCCGGCCCGCCGATCACGCAGTCTTCGAAATACCAGTCCAGGTTCGGCAGCTGCGGCGTGCCGTAGGGGCTGGGCCGGGCGTTGACGATGGGCAGGCCGTTGATGGTGATGCCTTTCTTGACTGCCCGGTCGCGGGCGTTCGTCACGTATTCGCCGTTGTTGTTGGCGCCGTCGCCGGAAATGTCGATCACTTCGCGCGGCGCTCGATGCGGGCTTTCGCGAAGCCGTTGGACGCCGTATTCGATGGCGCCGGAGATCGACGTCCAACGCGCCGAATTGAACGCCAGAATTTGCAGGTCATCGGCGAAGGCGTTAGAGGTTTCGGGACTGTCGATGACCCGCCAGTCCACGCCGAGCCGCGTATAGTGCGAGCCCGCCCATTCCACATACGTCACGGCGATCCGCCGGGTTTTGCCGCCCTGGATCGCGCGGATTACCCGCGGATCGCGGAACGCCTCGGCAAATCCTTTGCGTTGCAGTTCGGCCTCGTCTAGTTCGATGCTGCCGGACACGTCGACGGCGAGCACCAGGTTGAGATCGACCTCGGCCGCCCGCGCGCCGGGCATAGCAAGCACGGACGCCCAAACCACCACCAGGGAAGGCCAGAGCCATCGCATGTCAGTAGGCCTTTCTGTCTTCGTTTAGGATCCTGTTCAGCTCCTGCAACTGGCGGAGCGTGCGTTTTTCACCGGCAAGGCAGTCCGCTCTCGGCCGGACCTGGGCCAGCACCTGGTTGATCGGCGGCGTCCACCCCGAAAGTTCAAGGAACATTTTACGCCGGATCGCACGCGCGAAGTCGGAAAACCGCCGCGCCACCACGATAAACGCCCCCTGCCCGCCGATCACGCAGTCCCGGTAATACAGGTCCAGGTTGGGCAGCGGCTGCATCTCCTGGAAGCCGATACGGCCGTTGATAATCGGCAGGCCATTGATGGTGACGCCGGCGCGGATGGCGCGGCCGCGGGCTTCCAAAACCGTGTCGCCGTTGTTATTGACGCCGTCGCCGGATATGTCGATGACCTGCCGCGCGCCTTTATACTTGTTTTCGCCGAACGCCTTGAGCGACCGGTCAATGACGCTGGAAATCGACGTCCACTGCCCCCGGTACTGGCCCACGCCGATGATCGTATCGGCGAATTTCTTGGCGTCGTTTTCGTCGCGGATCAAGGCCCAGTCGGCGGCGATGCGCTGCCGGTCGAACCCCGACCATTCCATATACAGGACCGCGACGCGGCGAAGCGGGCCGGACTGGATCGCTTTCAGGATGTGTTCGTTGGTGATCGCCTTGGCGAACCCTTCGCGCTGGAGCTGCCGTTCCTCGTCATCAATGCTGCCGGAAACGTCAACCGCGAGAATCAGTTCCAGATCGACCGGTTCAAGCGCCGGGCCGTCCGCCCGCGCCAGTGAAGGCGACGCCAACGACAAAGCCGCCAGAACCGCGACAAGTCCTCTCCACATGGACGGATGAAACACCGGATTTCGTCCCGCCGCAAAGGAATTGCGAAGAAGGCTCGGAAAAGGCTAAGTCATCGGCCAACCAAAACATCACAGGGAGGGGGTGGAGATATGAGCGATTTCAATCCGGACCGGCTGAAAGCCGTCGTGTTTGACACATTCGGCACGATTTCCGACTGGCGCGGCTCGATCACCCGCATGGGCGAGGCGCTGGCCAAGGAAAAAGGCATCATGGGCGTTGATTGGGAAGCCTTTGCCCGGGCCTGGCGGGCCGGGTACCGGCCGGGATTGGCGAAGGTTATTTCCGGAGAGCGGGAATGGACGCCCGTCGACGTCATCCACCGCGAACGGCTTGACGTGATCCTGGCGGAATTCGGCATCGCCGAACAATTCTCAGAAGACGAACGGGCCGACATGAACTTGTTCTGGCACCGGCTCGACCCGTGGCCGGACAGCGTGCCCGGTTTGCTCCGCATCAAAAAGAAATTTCTGATATCGCCCTTGTCCAACGGATCGCTGATGTTGTTGACGTCGATGGCGAAACGCGCCGGCATCCCTTGGGACTTCGTCCTGTGTTCGGACATGCCGAAGGCCTACAAGCGCGACCCCAAGGTTTACCAGAACGCCGTCGCGCTTTTGGGGATCGAGCCGGGCGAACTGATGCTGGGCGCCGCCCACAACGACGACCTGGACGCCGCCCGCGCCGAAGGGCTCGCCACCGGCTACATCAACCGGCCTTACGAATATGGGGTCGACCAGAAAAAAGACTTCAAGGCGGACAGCGACTGGAACGTGGTCTGCGATACGGTCGAGGACCTGGCGACGGCGCTCGGCTGCTGATCCCCGCAGGCCAGCCGACGGTACGATATGGACGACTTCGACGACATCGAGCTGAAACGCCTCATCGGATACGACGACCGGGCGGAATACGAGCTGGACCTGTGCGGGCTCGACCGGGCGCACGCCGAGGAATCGGTCCGCCAGATGCTGGAAAAATCCCGCTTTCGCGCCCCGCGCTCGGTGATCGTCAGGCTAGACCCGCCGGGGCCGGACACCGGCGAAACCCTGTTCCAGCCCATCGGCCGGCAGTTGCTGGCGGCGCGCAAGAAAGGCGTCTTGGAAAAACTCAGCCCCCTGCCGCCGCATGCCGGCTCCGGGTTTTACCTGATTACCCGGGGCAAGTCGGAAAAACCCGCATAAGTTACCGCCCGGCCCTTGACCTTCCAGTTACTGGAAGGATTAACTGATCCCCATACAGATGAGGATTCACGGCCATGAACATCGGCGAAGCGGCGGAACAAAGAGGCCTGCCGGCCAAGACCATCCGCTACTACGAGGAAATCAAACTGGTCGTCCCGGCCCGGTCCGAAAACGGCTACCGGGCCTATGACGGCCGCGACGTGAACAAATTACAGTTCGTTCAGCGCGCGCGCAGCCTGGGGTTTTCCGTCGACGATTGCCGGACGCTGTTGTCGTTGTACGAAGACAAGCACCGAGCCAGCGCCGACGTGAAGGCCATCGCCGAAGATCACTTGACGGAAATCGAGGCCAAAATCACCGAACTGCGGACGCTTCGCGACACCCTTAAACACCTGGTCGACCCCTGCCTGGGCGATGCCCGGCCCGAATGCCCGATCATCGACGGCCTTGCCGGGCGGACCAAAGGCGGCGGGAAATGACCGCGCGGCGCCTCACCCTGGCGGTCTTGGCCGTCATCGCGGCGGCGGTTATGTCGTCGGCAGGCTGGGACCGGTTCAAGGAAAGCCGCGCCGCCGAGGCCGCGGTCGTTCTCACGCCTCATGACGCCGCCGTGGTCGCCCGCGGAAAAGACGTCTACCGCGATCAATGCGCGCAGTGCCACGGCGCGAATCTGGAGGGCGAGGCCGGATGGCGGGAGCCTTTGCCCAACGGGCGCATGAAGGCGCCGCCGCACGACGCATCGGGCCATACCTGGCACCACGCGGACGCGGTGCTGTTTAAAATAACCAAGTACGGTCCCGCGAAAGTCGTCGGCGGCGGTTACCAAAGCAACATGCCGGGGTTTGTCGAACAGGTGTCCGACGCCGATATCGTTGCGGTGCTGTCCTACATCAAAAGCACCTGGCCCGACCGAATCAAGCAGCGCCACGACAAGATCAATGAACGGGCGAACGGCGCAAAATGACCATAATGTCACCACATTTCACTTTTAAGCCTGCCGATGGACCGGTGTTTCTCCGGCTCCGGTTGGCGGCCTGTGTTTCACGACTATGCGATTTCGTGTACGATTGCGCAAGAAACCGAGTAAAAACCAGACGATGGGCGGAAACCGCGAAGTGAGAACGAGCCTTCGGCAAGTTTGGGCGTTGTTATTGGCCGTTTCCGTCGTACTGGCGGGCTTGGGGATCGCGCACGCCAACGCGCCGATGGCCGCCGGCCAACTTGATGCAGCGCAGACCCACCAACTAGGCGACCACGACGCCGGCGCCCATGCCGACAAAACGGATCACCGGTCCACCCACCAGAAAATGAACTGCCACGGCAATGCGGACGGTGGCTCGAAAATGCCGGCACCGCAGAAAGGCGAAGACGGCGGCTGTTGCCATAGCGCCCTGCCGCTCTCCGTCGCCGTTCGGGACACTTCGGATTTTCTGGGCTTTGGTCACGAGACCGAACGCCTGACGCCGATGAAGGACCGGACGGATTTCACGGTTTTCCCCGAAGGTCAGTTCAGACCGCCCCGCTAAGCGTCCCTTCGCCCGAGGCGCCGTATCGGGACGCAGTGCGTCCGGGGGACTGAACCGACCGTTCCCTCCTCCGAAATGCCTGCCGGACACCGTCCCACCGGATTCTCGGGAAATTTGACCGTCTATTCCGCCCGGCGTTTCGCCTCCCCAAACCGGCACCAGGCGCCCCGGAAGACCCGTCAAATCGAACAACCGAGCGATTTCCTCGATTGTTGATAAGGACGAACGTCATGTTTATGCACATCATCGAATCTCGACCCTTCGCCGTCCTGGCGGCCGCGGCCGCCGGCGCCTTCGCGACCGACGCCCTTGCCGATCCCGGAGACGGCCGATACGGCCATCATATGTGGGACGGTGGAGGCATGTTCATGGGCTTCGGCATGATGGCGATCATGATCCTTGTCGTCGTCGTCATCATTGTCCTGCTGGTGAAGGGAATTGCCGGCAACGTCGGCGCGAACGCCGCGAACGCCGTCGCGTTGAATGTTCTGAACGAACGCTGCGCGCGGGGCGAAATCGACACAGCCGAATACAACGAGCGTAAAAACAACTTGATGACCGGCAAATGATCACGCTCGTCGGCTTGCGCCGCCTTACCGTCGCCGCCGCGCGATCAACCGCCGACCCTCGAAAGGATTAAACCGATGCACCACTTCGCCATGAAAAGAACTCTTCACTATTGTTCCGCTGCCGTTTTGTTCGCGGCGGCCATTGCCGTTTCGGCGCCCGTCTTTGCTGGCGCCGGACAACCCGGCCACGGCCACGGCGCCGACGCCAAGCCCGGCCACCACATGATGCCCGGCAGCGCCATGATGAAAGGCGGCGAGCATATGGATAACCACATGGGCGGCCCTGCGGCCGGAAACCCCGCCATCGGCCAGCCGGGCAAGGCAAGTGACGTCAGCCGCGATATCAACGTCGTTTTGCAGGACATTTACTTCGAGCCGGGAAAGATCGCGATCAAGGCGGGCGAGACCGTGCGCTTCAAGATCGTTAACCAAGGCACGTTACTGCACGAGTTCGCGCTCGGCACCGCGCAATCCCACGCCGCGCACAAGAAGATGATGGCGATGATGCTGGAACACGGCATGATCGAAGCCGACCGCATCAACCACGACCGCATGAAGATGAATCAAGGCGACAGAAAAAATCACATGGACCACATGCACGGGCCGGAAAGCGGCAGCGTCCTGGTCGAACCCGGCAAATCGGCGGAAATGATCTGGACGTTCCCCAAGGAAACGACGCTTGAATTCGCCTGCACCATTCCCGGCCATTACGAGGCCGGCATGGTCGGCCCTCTCACCGTGCGATAAGAGGTACCGGACAATGAAAAACATGAAATCGATTTTCGGCGGCCTGGTCGTGGGGCTTTTGGTCGCCTCGCCGGTTCACGCCGGGGTGTATGAACTGACCGTCGACAAGGTCGAAATCGACGTCGCCGGAAAGAAACAGACCGCCATGGGCATTAACGGCCAGTTGCCGGGGCCGGTACTACGGTTCAAGGAAGGGGAGGAGCTTACTCTCAAGGTCAAAAACAACCTGGACGAAGACACCTCGATCCATTGGCACGGGCTGATCCTGCCCTATACCCAGGATGGCGTGCCGGGATTGACCTTCGACGGCATCAAGCCTGGAGAAACGTTTACCTATACCTTCCCGTCGCAACAGAGCGGCACGTATTGGTATCACAGCCACTCGGGCATGCAGGAACCCATGGGCGTCTACGGCGGCATGGTCATCGAGCCCAAGGCGCGGGAGCCGTTCCGCTATGACCGGGAATACGTGATCGTGCTGTCGGACTGGCATCCGAAGGACAGCCCAAAGAAAGTTCTCTCGAACCTCAAGCGCATGCCCGATTACTACAACTATCAGCAAAAGACCCTAGGCGACCTGGCCGACGACGCCAAGAAAATGGGCCTGGGCGCCGCCGTCGCCGACCGCATGGATTGGGGCGAGATGCGCATGCTGTCGTCCGACATCGCCGACGTATCGGGATACGTCTTTCTGATGAACGGCAAAAACACGGACCAGAACTGGACCGGCCTGTTCAAGCCGGGCGAACGGGTGCGGCTGCGTTTTATCAACGCGGCGGCCATGACGTTTTTCGACGTGCGCATGCCGGGTCTGAAAATGACCGTGGTGCAGGCCGACGGCAACAACGTGCGGCCGGTGCCGGTCGATGAATTCCGCATCGCCGTCGCCGAAACGTACGACGTGATCGTCCAACCGACGGAAACCAAGCCGTTTTCGATCCTGGCCGAAAGCATGGCGCGCACGGGCTTCGCCCGCGGCACGCTGGCGCCGGAAATGGGCCAAGGAAAAAACATGCGGAACGACCTACCGAAAAACCGCCCGCCGCACTACCTGACCATGGCCGACATGGCGGGCCACGCCGGGCACGGAGATCACGCGGGCCACGGCGGTGGTGCGGCTGACCATTCCGCCCACACCGGCCCCGCCAAAATGGACCACAGGGGCGCGACCCACGTTATGCCCGACGGTTCGGTCATGCAGGGGGCGGCACACGACGCCCATGCCGGGCACGGCCAACCCGCGGCTCCATCCGCGCCTCCGGCCGCGGCCCCGTCAAAGATGGATCACAGCG
>JAYNIR010000034.1:0-1511 GCA_038109305.1 Rhodospirillaceae bacterium | reverse complement strand
AAGATGGATCACAGCGGCCACGCCGGGCATAGCGCGGCGGGCGCGGCAACGGAGAAACCCGATCCGTTCTATCAGCCGGGATCGGGCCTGATGCCCAAAACGGCGGTATCGGGCGGCAAGTTTTTAAGCTACGCGGATCTGAAGGCGATCCGTCCGCTTTACCCGCACCGCAAGGCCGACCGCACCATTGAGGTGCGCCTGACCGGCAACATGGAACGCTATGTCTGGTCCATCAACGGGCGGAAGTATTCGGACGCGGAGCCGATCAAGCTGAAATTCGGCGAACGGGTGCGTTTCAAGTTCGTCAACGAAACCATGATGACCCACCCCATGCACCTGCACGGCATGTGGCAGATCCTGGATAACGGATCGGACAAGTTCAACCCGGCCAAGCACACCATCTCCATCGCGCCGGGGATGACGGTCGAAGCCGATATCGAAGCCGATGCCACGGGCCGATGGGCGTTTCACTGCCATCTGATGTACCACATGGCGACGGGCATGTTCCGCGAAGTTCAGGTCATCCGCGAAGCGGCGGAGCTGAAACAATGAACCGGCACATCTTCCCCTGCCGCCGGGTCACGACCCCGGCGTTCGGCTTGGCCGTCATGGTGGCCCTGAGCGTCATGGCAACCCCGCCCGCCTCTGCCGCCGGCATGGACGACATGATCTTCACGCATTTCGAAGTCGAACAACTGGAATACCGCGTGGGCGACGGTTCGGACATTCTCGCGTGGGACGCAAACGGCTGGATCGGCAATGACGATCACCGCCTCGCCTTCAAGACCGAGGGCGAAAACCCCGTCGGCAAGCGCCTTGAACAGGCGGAGTTTCAATTTCTCTACCGCCGCCCGGTGTCGGAGTTTTTCGACGTCAATGTCGGCGTCCGCCATGACCTGCGCCCGGACCCGGACCGCACCTATGCGGTGCTGGGCATCCAGGGGCTCGCCAAGCAGTTCGTGCACACGGACGCCAACCTGTTCATTTCCGAAACCGGCGACGTGTCCGCCAGGCTCGAGATCGAAACCGAATGGTTGCTGACCCAGCGCCTGCATCTGGTGCCGTCGGCGGAACTAAACGTCGCGTTTTCCGAAGACGCGGCGATCGAATCCGGCGCCGGCATCAACAAACTGGAACTGGGCCTTCGCCTTCAGTACGAGGTCACGCGTGAATTCGCGCCTTACATCGGCCTGCACTGGGAACGAAAATTCGGCGCGACGGCCAACCACGCCCGCGAGGAAGGCGGCGACGCGGACAATCTTTACGCGCTCGCCGGGATCAAGTTCTGGTTCTGACGATGGTGTGGCGGCGCCCCGGCCGCCGCATACCCGCGTAGGCGAAAACTCCTCACCCCATCGGCGCCGCTGTGACACCGTTTCGCGTCTCCGTCGAAACGCGGTCCGGGACAACGGATCCTATCGCCCGGCGGCAGAGGGTTGGTTCCGGCCCAGCCACCGGCGCGGCTTGTGAACAACTTCGGCCCTGTCACAGCCTGACGCCTTCAAGGTCAG
>JAYNIR010000033.1:0-19326 GCA_038109305.1 Rhodospirillaceae bacterium | reverse complement strand
TCCGCGATGGTGAATTTTGGATTCACTCGAACAACGCGAATGGCTCCAATCTCGACTTCTGCTGAACCAAGCATTTCGCCTGTGTAGGGATCCCGAAGAGCAACGCCCGGACGGAAAACCGTCAACGCATCGCCTATTTTCAAGCCACCGTCTTTCCCGCGATTGATGAAGACCTGGTTGTTCTGGACAGCCATTACCTTCATCGGGAATACCCTATCGACCAACTGGTCAGCCATTTTCCCAGAAACATCTTTGGCCATTCGCTCAAAGTTGACAGGGCTCGGAGAACCAGATTTGAAATTGACGACCTCCTGGCCGGTCGTGAATGAACCGGCAAGGTCAAAGGTTGTCTTGATTTCACCGGTTTGGGTGTCGATGACCTGAGCAGTGACCTTCAGTCGCCCGGAATCGACGCGGGTATACTTGCCCTGGAAATTCGGCACAGGCTTCGCGTCACGGTGAAAAATGAAATCTTGCACTGTCGGCAAAATGAGGAGATTCGCCGCGTTCATGAGACCGGACTTGGCGGCGTTACCTGAAGAGACCTTAGAACCGGCAAAATCCTGCTCTTTTAATAATGCCGCCATTTTTTTGTCATCACGTGTAAGCACCGAAAATTTACGTGTCCCCTGCAACGCGCGCTCCATCTCGGTTGTGAGCACGTCCAGGTTCAGGTGTTGACGCCCGCCTTTGGAAACCCCGTCCCCTACTTTTGGCTCCAAAATCGCGATTTTCGGTTTTACTACTTCTTGGGCGTACAATCGGATGGGAAGGACAGCGGCGAACATGGCCGTACATGATACAATGAATGGAACAATTCGATTATTTATCAATCTGTTACGCATGCGTTAAAACCCTCGATTTTTTACGCTGGGTTAACGACTGCCAGCCCTTCAAACACTCGAGCATCCGAAAATGAATTGTGAAGCAACCTAAATTAGTGTGATTTATTTCCGTCTGTCGGTAAATAGGCTATTAACAAAAATATCTGGATTATGACCTGAGCCCCGCGTTTCACTTCAATTTTAGGCTAGAGTCCATCAAGCGATGGCTGCATCCCAACGCCCCCAATTGGACGGATAAAAGGATGGGTAATTCAGCCAGCGATCTCACAAGCCCCAAGAATCCTACACATTGAGCGGACACCCCATCCGCCACCCGAAAATTCATCGGGGCACTAGCGGCGATGTTTCGATGCCGTTAAGCTTAGATGGACTTGGTTTCCGGGCGTCCGGTGCGCCCCGATGCCGAGGCCCAGCGACGGAGCGCACTCGCGGCACAGATCGGGACTGGTATGAACATCGACGTCATTTTCGATACGGTCTGCCCCTGGTGTTATATCGGCAAGCGGCGGCTTGAACAGGCGCTGGCCGAGCGCCCGGGCCTTACCATCACCCGCAATTGGCGGCCTTTTCTGCTGAATCCCGAACTGCCGCCGGGCGGCATCGACCGGACGGCGTATCTGGTCAAGAAATTCGGCAGCGAAACGCGCGTCCGCCGGATATACGGCGCCATCGGCGAGGCTGGACATTCCGTGGAAATCGAATTTGCCTTCGACCGCATTCAACGGACCCCCAATTCCGTCGACTCGCACCGGCTGGTAAAATACGCCGGGCGGCAGGGCTACGCAGACGAGGCCGTCGAAGCACTTTACGTTGCATTCTTTGTGCACGGACTGGATATCGGCGACCATATTGTGCTGGCCGATGTTGCGGAGGAAATCGGTCTGGACCGTAGCGCCGTCGGCGCCTATTTGGCGTCAGGCGACGATGCCGACGAAGTGGCAAAGGACAATAGCTATGCCCACCGTCTGGGCGTGAACGGCGTGCCATCATTCGTGTTTGACGGCCCGATGGTGATTTCCGGCGCTCAGGAACCGCAGGTCCTAGCGCGAATGCTCGATGCCGCTTTCGCCATGCAGACGGTTGCCGCGGGCGGCGCGTCCGGACGGCCTTAGTCTGGCTTAACGGCGGATTTCCCATGTCGACGCAACTGCACCAATTGACGGTCAAGTATCTTCCTGCCGAAGACCGCATCCTGCTCCGGATCGGAACCAGTGCAAAAACCGAATACCGACTCTGGCTCACCCGGCGTTTTATCGCCGCGTTGTGGCCGTCGCTCGGCGGGCAATTGGCGGAAACGGCGGATGTTCAAGCGTTACGCCGGCCGGCAGCCGTGCCTCAGGACGGCCCCGTCGGTAAGTCCGCGGCACCCGAGCCACCTCAGACGAAACCACCGGTCACGCCGGAGGTTCGTGAAGCGCTTTTGGGGATGGAGCACCAGACGGCAATCGACCAATCGGATTTCAGCAAAACCCACGAAGAAGACAACGTCGACCTGACCGCCAACACGGGGCCCATGATGGTGACCGGGGCCAAGGTCAAACCATGGGACGGCAAGCGGCTGGTCATGGGCCTGCAGACTCAGAACGGCTCCAATATAACGGTCACCCTGGACAAGAAGCTGCTGCACGGTTTCTGCCACATGATCTCAACAACCGTGCACAAAGCTGGCTGGGGGCTCAACCTGGCCATCGGCGACCCGGCCCAGGCGGCGGCGCCGACCCGCGCTATCCACTGACTTCTTGATGCTGGATTACGCCGCTTCGGCGATTTCCAGAAGATTCCGCAACACGCCCCGCATCCCCTGAAACCGTCGGCGGCCTGTGTCCCAGTCCCCGATGATGACAAGCCGGTGATCCGGCCGGAGTTTCACACGCCCGGAATTGTTCGATATCCAGGCGACGAGGCCGCCCGGGTTTGAAAATTCATTGTTTCGGAACTGTACCGATCCGCCCTTCGGTCCGGCTTCGACCTTGAGCACGCCGATCCGCCTGCAGGCGATCTTCAGGCGCACGATATCTAAAAGATTTTCGACGCTTTGCGGCAGCGGGCCGAACCGATCGATCATCTCGACCGCCATGTCCTCAGCGGCCTCGGCGTCGGTCAGGTTGGAAATTTTTCGGTAGAGCTCCAGGCGCAGGTTGAGGTCCGGCACGTAATGATCGGGGATCAACACTTCGGTGCCGAGGGAAATCTGCGGCGTCCAGTCCTGGGCGCCCGCCCCCTCCCCGCCGTCGACGCCGCGGGCGTTGGCGACGGCTTCCTCGAGCATCTGTTGATACAATTCGACGCCGACCTCCCGTATGTGGCCGGACTGTTCCTCGCCCAGTAGGTTGCCGGCGCCGCGAATATCCAGGTCGTGACTGGCCAGCGAGAAACCGGCGCCGAGCGTATCCAGGGTCTGCATCACCTGCAGGCGTTTTTCCGCCTGGGCCGTCAGACGGCCGCGCACGGGCAGCGTCAGATAAGCATAGGCGCGCACTTTCGACCGCCCGACCCGGCCCCGCAATTGATAGAGCTGAGACAATCCGAAGCGGTCTGCCCGGTGAATGATGATGGTGTTGACCGACGGCAGGTCGAGCCCCGATTCAATAATGTTCGTCGAAACCAAAATGTCATAGGCGCGGTCGGCAAAGGCCTGAAACACGTTTTCCAGGTCGGTCGGGCGCATCTGCCCGTGGGCGACAGCGATCCGCGCTTCCGGCGCGATTTCCGCAACCTGCGCGGCGACCGTATCCAGATCGGCGATGCGTGGGCACACGTAAAATACATGCCCGCCCCGGTGCAGTTCCCGGTCCAGCGCTTCTTTGACGATCAGCGGGTCGTAGGGCAAAACGAACGTTCTGACGGCGAGCCGGTCAACCGGTGGCGTCGCGATCAACGACATCTCGCGGAGCCCGGTCAGCGCCATCTGCAGCGTCCTGGGAATGGGCGTGGCCGTCAGGACCAGGACATGCACGTCGGTCTTCATCTGCTTCAACCGCTCTTTGTGCGTCACGCCGAAGTGCTGTTCCTCGTCGATGATCAGCAGCGCCAGGTCCCGGAACCGAACGTCCTTGGCCAACAGCGCGTGCGTGCCGATGACGATATCGACGGCGCCGGACGCAAGGCCTTCCTTAGTTTTTCGGGCGTCAACCGCCGATACCAGCCGCGACAGTTGACCAATGCGCACGGGGAAACCGGCAAACCGGTCTCGAAATGTCTGAAAGTGTTGACGGCAAAGCAACGTCGTCGGCACGACCAATGCGACCTGTTTGCCTTCGAGCGCGCAGGCAAACGCCGCTCGCAGCGCGACTTCGGTTTTACCGAACCCGACGTCGCCGCATACCAGCCGGTCCATGGGCCGGCCGCCGGCCAGATCGTCCAGCGTCTGCTCAATGGCGGACAACTGGTCCTCGGTTTCCTCGAACGGAAACTTGGCGCTGAATTCGTCGTAGGCGCCGGCGGGCACCGGCAGCTTCGGCGCGTCCTTCAGTTCCCGGGCGGCGGCGACTTCCATCAGCTTGTCGGCCATGTCCTTCAAGCGCGCCTTCATCTTCGCCTTGCGGGCCTGCCAGCCCGCGCCGCCCAGCCTGTCGAGCTGCGCCATGCCGGTTTCCGAGCCGTAGCGCGACAGGACTTCAAGGTTTTCGACCGGCAGGAACAGCTTGTCGTCGCCGGCGTAGATGATTTTCAGACAATCGTGGGCGGCGCCGCTGACGTCGATGGGCTCCAGCCCGTCAAAACGCCCGATGCCGTGTTCCGCATGAACCACCAGATCGCCCAGCGCCAGATCGGAAATCGACGCAATCAGATTTTCCGGCCGCACCTTGACCTTGTGGCGGCGAACCACCCGTTCGCCCAGAATGTCCTGTTCGGTAACGACGGCGATCCGCCCCGGCAGGACAAACCCCTTGGACAGGCCCAGCACGACAGCGACGGGCTCACGCGGCGGCGCATTCCGGGCTACCTCCCACGTATCGGCGGCGGCGACCGAAATATCCCGTTCGGCCAACAACGACGTCATCCGGATGCGTGACCCGTTGGAATAGGTATCCAGCAATACCGGCGCTCCGCTTTTGGCGAGGTCATGCAAGTACTGTCCTGCGTGCCGGTATACATCCTCACCCGGCCGGGCGCGGATATCGCCGAATTCCCGGCCCGGTTTGCCGCCCAGGTCGATGGCGTCGCCGCCGTCGGCCGGCATATCGAAGGGCGAGAAAACCCTGAGTTCCCGCCCTGCCTGCACCGCCTGCCATTCCGTTTCATTTAGATAAAGCGCATCCGGCGGCAGCGGCCGGTACGGCGCGCCCGACCGGGCGGCGGCGACCTGCCGTTCGGCCCGCGCGCCATGATAATCGCGGATAAGGTCGAGCCGTTCGCCAGCGGCGTCCAGAGCGCCCTCATCCAGAACGATCAGGCAGTTTTCGGGCAGATAGTCGAAGAGTGTCGCCATGCCTTCGTGAAATAGCGGCAGCCAGTGCTCCATCCCGGGATACGACCGGCCGGCGGACAGGCTTTCGTAAAGCGGATCGTCTTCGCCCGATGCGGCGAAGGCGACCCGATACCCGGACCGGAACCGGGAAATCGCGTCGCTGTCCAGCGGTGTTTCCTGCGATCGCGATAACACAACTTCTCTCGCGTCGCCGGTTGACCGCTGGGTCATGGGGTCGAACCGCCGGACGCGTTCCAGTTCCTCGCCGAAAAAATCCAGTCGGTAGGCGCTGTCCGCGCCGCCCGGGTGAATATCCAGAATATCGCCGCGCCGGGCGTACTCCCCGGCTTCGAATACGGTATCAACCCGCCGGTAGGACAAATCTCTCAGGGTGCGGGCGATTTCGTCCGGCCCCTTGCGCTCGCCGACCACAAGCCGCATCCGTCCGCCAGCGAAGAAGGACTTGGGCGGCACGCGCTGCAGCACCGCCGATATCGTAGACAGAACCATGACCGGCGCGTTGCCCGTTCGACTGGCGAGGCCCGAAAGCGTCGCGACGCGGCCCGCGACAATGTCCAGTTTTGGCGAAACGCGGTCGAATGGCAAGCAATCCCATGCCGGGAATGCCAGTTGGGTCAGGCCCGATGCAAAAAACCCGAGCGCTTCGCTGGCCTGTTCCAGGTGCACGTCGTCGCGGGCGATGAACAGGACGCTCCGCTCCGCCCCGGCGGCCTCCGACAGGATGATCGCCTCGCTGCCGGACGGCACGCCGAACACGCGCCGAATACCGTTGTCGAACCAGGCGTCGGTCATTCGTCGCCCGAAGGGTTGCCGCTGTTGAAATTGAAGATCATTCGAAATACCGGCGTGTCGGCCTCGGCCGGTGGCGGCGTCCGCCCGGAAGCCCAGTTGTACAGGTCATTGTCCGGGAAACCCAAAAGCGCTTCGAACTGATCAAGGTGCACGTCCGAAAGCCGGTGGATTTCAGCCTCGGCGAAGCCTCCCAGCAGAATATCGTTTTCCCGCATTCCACAATGGGTGGCCCGGAAAAGCAGGCGTTTTCGTCGTGCATCCATGGCGGAATTTATCTCGCGTTCAACGGGACGGTCATTTGCCGATGAGGTATAGTCGGTCGCGGAGCAGATGTCAGCCACCCCGGAATCCCTTTTGTCATGCGCCCCGAAATACTTTTTCCCCTGTTCAAGCCCGTGACCAGCCTGAAAGGGGTTGGGCCGCGGGTTGCCGAGGGTATCGAGCGCCTGACGGGCGGCGGTCGGCTGGTTGACCTGCTGTTTCATCTGCCGGCCGGCCTTGTCGACCGGCGGTACGCGCCATCGCTGTCCGAGGCCGAACCGGGCCGGGTCGCGACCCTTAAGCTTCAGATCTGCACCCACCACAAACCCCGCAACCGGCGGCAGCCCTACCGCGTTTCGGCAAACGACGATACCGGTGCGATCAATCTGGTGTTTTTTCACGCGCGGGAGGACTACCTCCTGAAAATGCTGCCGCCGGGCGAGACCCGGATCGTATCGGGCGTTGTTGAAAAATATAGCGACAGCCTGCAGATGACGCATCCCGATCACATCGTGACGGAGGCCGAACCGAATCAGGTTTTGAGGGTCGAACCGGTCTATCCCATGACCCAGGGGCTTTCGCCCAAAACATTCGCCCGTGCCGTGCACGACGCGATTGAGGCGGCGCCGCCGCTGCCGGAGTGGGCGGACGCAGGCTATCTCGCACGGGAAAAATGGCCCGGCTGGCGCGCCGCGGTGGCAGCGGTGCACGGCCCTGAAACGGTCTCGGACTTTTCCCCTCTGACGCCTGTTCGGTCACGCCTAGCCTATGATGAATTGCTGGCCAATCAGCTTGCCTTGGCCTTAGTCCGCCGCGACATGCGACGCGTCGCCGGGCGGACGATTACCGGCGACGGACGCCTGCTGACAAAATTGCTCGCCGCCCTTCCCTTCGATCTGACGCCGTCGCAACGGACGGCCATTGATGAAATTACTAGCGACATGGCGCGGTCTGAACGGATGCTCCGGCTGCTTCAAGGTGATGTCGGCAGCGGCAAGACGCTGGTCGCCCTTGCCGCCATGGTCCGCGCGGTCGAGGCCGGCGCGCAGGCCACCATCATGGCGCCGACGGAAATTCTGGCCCGTCAGCATTACGCGGTCGTTCAGCCGCTGGCCGATGCCCTTGGGATTGAAACCGTACTCCTCACCGCCCGCGAAAAAGGCCAGAAACGGGCGGCGATCCTGGACGGGCTCGCCCAGGGAACGATCGGCATCGCCATCGGTACGCATGCGCTTTTGACCGAGGACGTCCAGTTCAAGGATTTGGCGCTTGCCGTCGTCGATGAACAGCATCGTTTCGGCGTTCATCAGCGGCTGGCGGTCACCGATAAGGGGCGAAAAAGCGACGTCCTGGTGATGACGGCGACCCCGATCCCCCGGACTCTGATGCTGACCGCCTATGGCGACATGGATGTAAGTCGGCTGACGGAAAAACCGCCCGGCCGGGCGCCGGTCGATACGCGGGCGCTGTCCATTGAGCGGATGGACGAAGTCGTTGACGGACTTAAACGTGCGCTCAAGAACGACGCAAAAGTCTACTGGGTCTGCCCATTAGTCGAGGAATCGGAAAAACTGGACGTCTCGGCGGCGGAAGACCGGTTCCGTCATCTGGCCGGTCTTTTCGGCGACCGGGTTGGGCTTATTCACGGGAGATTGAAGGCAACCGAAAAAGATGCGGTGATGGATCGGTTTCAAGAAGGCGCCATTCGCATCCTGGTCGCCACCACGGTGATTGAGGTCGGCGTCGACGTGCCGGACGCAACGATCATGATCATCGAACATGCGGAACGGTTCGGCGTGGCGCAACTGCATCAACTCCGCGGCCGGATCGGGCGCGGAAACCGGCCCGGAACTTGCCTTCTTTTATACCGGGCCCCGCTTTCCGACGCCGCCAAGGCCAGGCTCAAGGTCATGCGCGAAACGGAAGACGGATTTCGGATTGCCGAAGAGGATTTAAAACTGCGCGGGGCCGGTGAGTTGCTGGGCGTCAAGCAGAGTGGCCAGCCCGACTTCCGGCTCGCCGATCTTTCCGTGCATGGCGATCTGCTAGACGCAGCGCGCGACGATGCGGCTTTGGCGTTGAACCGGGATCCGGACCTAACGTCGGATCGCGGCAAGGCGCTTCGGGTGCTGCTGTACCTGTTTGAGCGGGATGCGGCGGCAAGGACCCTGCGTTCGGGTTAAAGGACCTATTTGTTTTGGCCCTTCGGCGGCGGCCCAGCGACGCTGCCCCGGTCGACGCCGGCGGCGCTTTCCAATTCTTCCTGAACTTCCCCCGGCCGTCGGGCGACAAGCGCCACCGGCACGTTTTTCGCCTCCCGCAGTACGTCGACATCCTCGTAAACCCGAGCCGATGTCAAGGGTTGCGATTTTAATTCCTTCTTGCGCCGGTCCGGCGGTGTGACAAGGCCGCCTGAGATGACCATCTTGATTGCCTCTTCCACCGACATATCCAGGCGGATGATGTCTTCTTTCGGTACGAACAGGAGGAACCCGGATGTCGGGTTGGGCGTGGTCGGGAGGAAAATGTTGATGGTTTCCTCTTCCGTCAGGTTTTGAACCTCGCCTTCCGTCCGGCCAGTGATAAAGGCGATGGCCCACAAACCGCGCCTTGGGTATTCGACCAGGACCGCTTCGCGGAACGCGTTGGACTGTTGGGCCAGGACGGTTTCAAGAATTTGTTTCACGGCGTTATAGACGCTTCGAACAACCGGCATCCGTCCCAGAAGTTCTTCGCTCAGGCGGATGAAAAACCGGCCGACAAATCCGGCCGTGAAGGCGCCGATCAGGGTCAGGACGATGAAAATGACGACCAGGCCCAGGCCCGGCAAGCCGAACGGCAAGTAGGTTTCCGGATTGTATTTGACAGGGATGAGGGGCCGTACTGAGTTGTCGACGAAGGTGACAAGCTGCCAGGCCAAATAAAGCGTGATGGAAATCGGTGCGGTAATCAGGATGCCCGCGAAGAAATAAGCCCTTACCCGGCCCATCAGGCTCATCTTTGCCGGTTTCGGGGATTGATCCGGCGGGTTCGTTTGATCGGAGGCGTCTGGTGTCATGGTTATTTTCGCGTTCGGCTGGCGGCTCAGGGCCGCGTACTAAAGTAGTGATGCATTCGACGCTGGGAGTCCAGTACGCTGGCTTGAGGGCGAACAATCACTGAAGAAAATCCCGAAGCGCCGCATAGGTCGCCTCGGGTGCTTCTTCGGCAAGAAAGTGGCCGCAATCGACTGTTCCGCCTGATACGTTTTCCGCCCGTTCGCGCCAGGCAGACAAAACATCGAACCGGCGGGCGACCAGACCTCGCGCACCCCAAAGGGCCAGCACCGGACATGTCAGTTTCACGCCCATATCGGCTTCGTCGTGGCCAAGGTCGATCGAAGCGGCCGCCCGGTAATCTTCGCACGTGGCATGGATCGTCGCCGGATTGGAAAAACATCGGATGTATTCGGCCATCGCCGCTGGATCGAACACCGCGCCATCGGCGCTCCAATGCCCCATTTTCTTGCGAAGGAAATATTCAGGGTCGGCGCCAATCAGTCGCTCCGGTAAATCGGCGGGCTGGATCAGAAAGAACCAGTGATAATACCCGGTCGCGAATTCCTTGTCGGTTTCGGCATACATGTGGTGCGTCGGCGCTATGTCCAACACCGCCAGTTTTTTCACCTTGTCCGGATGGTCGGCTGCCAACCGGTGGCCGACCCGCCCGCCCCTGTCGTGGCCAACCACGTGGAATTCGTCAAAACCGAGTTGCGCCATGACGGCAACCATATCCGCCGCCATGGCGCGTTTCGAATAAGGCGCGTGGTCCGCATCCGTCGGCGGTTTTGAAGTGTCGCCGTAACCTCGAAGGTCCGGCGCCACCAAGGTATAGTCACCCGCCATCATCGGCGCGATACGATGCCACATGACGTGGGTTTGCGGGTATCCGTGAAGCAGCAAGACCGGCGGGCCGTCGCCACCGTGTTTCAGATTGATCGAGACTGAGTCGGCTTCTATCGTGGCGGATGTAAATCCGTTAAACATCGAATGAGGTTACCCGGTTCAATTCGCTGTTCACGTATTGTTGCGGCGAACGGTTTCGGCCAGGATTTTCAAAAGGCCTTGAATGAACAAATCTGATTTTTTCATCCGTTGCATGAAATTGGCCCGGTTGATAACCACGACAGTACAGCCGCCTGAAGAGCGGGCGGAAGCCACCCTCGGTTTACCGTCGATAAGCGCCATTTCGCCGAAAATGCCGCCCGGACCGACGGTCACCAGTACCTCTTCGGTCGCTTCACGGTAGATTTCCACATTGCCGCTTTGCACAAGGTACGCGAAAAGCCCTTCGTCGCCTTCTTTGAAAATCCGCTCACCGGATTGATACATTTTTCGTTCAACGACCTGCGCTGTCATTTTGGACCTCGTGATTGTTTAACCGCCGCGCTTAACGTATTTGTCGCTTATAATCCCTGGGGATTTTAATTAGTTTAATCGTTCGCCTGATGAAAGGGAGTCAAAATTGGATGTTTCCCACTGTTTATTGCCGATTGCGCCGAGGGTCCTAATCAATGCCGCGTGAATACCCGGATAGGCCGATTGTGGGGATTGGGGCCGTCGTCGTGCACGGCGGCGATGTCCTGCTGATAAAGCGTGGAAAACCGCCTCGCGCAGGTTGGTGGAGCCTTCCCGGTGGGGCGCAGAAAGTCGGCGAGACGGTCTTTCAGGGCGCCCTCCGCGAGGTTAAGGAAGAAACCGGGGTCGACGTGGAAATCATCGGTCTGATTGATGTCGTCGATTCAATGACAAGGGACAGTCAGGGCAAGGTGCAATACCACTACACGCTGGTCGACCTTGCATGCCGATGGGTTTCCGGCGACACGATTGCGGGCGGGGATGCCGCGGACGCCAAGTGGTTTACACCGTTTGAAATTGACGACCTCGACCTTTGGTACGAAACCCGCAGGATTATTTCACTGGCGTTGGAAATGGCGGCGTCGGAAACCCCGACTGAAGGATCGTCCGCTTAAAACAACCGTTTTGCCGGCAATTGCGGCGCGAACAGGTGGTCCAGCACGCGGCGTTTCCCCGTCAGAATTTTTACCGATACGGTCATACCGGGGATCAGGCGGTTTTCCTTAGGGTTGCCGCCGACATAAGGCTGGTCCAAGGCGATGACGCCTTTGTAAACTCGGCCGCCGGACCGTGAAGTCACCGTATCCGAAGACAGTTTGCGAAGTTCGCCGCGAAGGGGGCCGGGTGCGCCCGCGACCGATACGACGGTGGCCTGCCCGGTTCGCAGCCGGACGACATTTTTTGGCGCGATGCTGACTTCGGCGACAAGTTGATTGTCGACAGGGACGATTTCAAACACCACTTCGCCGGATTTCACGACCCGGTCTTTTTTCAGGTTTTCGACGCCTTTGACTACGCCCCGGACCGGCGCGCGCAGGTCGAGCGCAGCCAGACTGGCGGCCAGCCGTCTCGTTCGTTCTTCCACTTGGGAAATCGCCGTGGTGACCAGCGCCAGTTCTTCCAAGGCCTCCACCCTGGCGTCGTTTTCAACTGTTTTCAGAGCCGTTTTTACCGTTTCAATTTGTTTGTTAATCTTTTTACGCCGGGTAATCAACGCGGCCATCTCGCAACGAACATCGGTAATTTGACGCTGGGTCTTCAGCATGATGAATTTCGGGCTCAAACCTCTCCAGTAGAGCGCTTCGCGCATGGAGAGTTCTTCTGCGAGAATTTGCGCTTTTTGGGCAAGCGTCACGTCTTCGGTATCGGCCCAATTCAGGTCTGATTGCAATTGTTCTGCCTGGCTCTCCAAGATGGCCCGCCGGTTTTCCTGCGTGCGCAGAAATCCGTTGTAAACGGCCCATTGATCTTTCACCAAACCCCTGAACTCCGGCGGGGCGAAGGCAAAGTTAGGCTCCCGTCCCTCGCCCGTCGCGCGGAGACGCTCGGCCTTCAGCCGGTTCATCGTTTGCTCTTCGCGCGCCTGGTTCAACAGCCCTTTTACGACGGCCGAATCGAGTTTCACTAATACGTCACCGGCTTGAACCAACTGTCCTTCCTTGACCGCGACTTCGGTAACTACGCCGCCGTCGGCGTGCTGAACGGTACGAACGCGACCGGCGGGTATGATCGCGCCATCGGCCGCGACGGTGTACTCGAACTCCGTCAACGCGGCCCATGTCGTCAACGCAGCAAGCACCAGGACACCGGTCAAAATAAAACTCCTTGACCGTGCAACCCTGAACTGGTCGGCAAGAGGAACCGACGGCGTTCCGCCGGCCGAGGTGTCCGCCGTGGTTTCGCCTGCCACCGGTATCTGGGTCGTTTCCGTGTATGCTTTGTGGCCGTTGTCGCTCATTCGGCCTCCATGGTCTGACCGATTTGGCCGGACGCATACAGGTTCTCAAGAACTTCGTCGGAAGGGCCAAGCGCCCTGACGCGGCCTTCATCTATCCAGACGACCTTATCGGCCAAGCGGATGACCGATGGCTTATCGCTTGCGATGATTAAGGTTTTGCCCTCGCGAAGCTGCTCGACGGAGCCCATGAATTCTTGGAGACCATTGGGGTCAAGGTACCGGTCCGGATTGTCAAATAGTAAAATGTTGGACAGCGCCAAATATCCCCTCGCGAGCGCAAGCTTCTTGAACAAACCAACGAAGGGTTCAGTCGTGAGGCGATTCATTTCAAGCTCGAAGCCGGAGCGGCGGTCACGCCCGCTTCCCGTTTCGAGGGACTGAATTTCTTCCAAAACACCGGCTAAGGCACATGCGTTATGAAGGTCCGCGTCTTTCGCAAGCGGATTGGATAGCCGGAGGTTTTCGGCCAAGGTCAGGTCAAGGAATTCGGGCGTTTCCGGGACGTAAGCGACGGACTGCCTCAATTGGATCGGATCGAAAGCGGCGATGTCGGCGCCGTCCAGCCTGATTTGCCCGCTGGATGGCGTTGCAAGCCCGGCAATGGCTCGGAGCATCAACGATTTGCCGGATCGGTAGCCACCGGCAATCACGACCACATCACCCGGCTGGGCATGAAAACCGACATCTTCAAGGGGCGCCTCTATCGCATTTTCGGCGTGGCAGTAAATCCCCCGGACGTCAATGTGACCGGAAAACACTTTCGGCGGGGCCGAGGGTGTGGACACCCGGCGGTCTTTGGGTGCGGCAGCCAGTAAATGTTGTTCCATGAGCATCGCCTGCAACTGGCCGAAAGACGCACCGTCGCCGTAAAAGTCCTCGGCGGCCCGATAGAGACACCAGCTTAGGAATAGGCATGCGGCTAGTTGACCGGCTGAGATCATCCCTGCCTCATGAAGGTTAAGCCCTTGGATGACGCCGCCGGCAAGACCGGCAGCGGAGAGAACGGCAAGCATTAGTCGAATTCGCGCATTGGCCGATTGCGCAGCCGTTTCGGCATCGACCGCGGACGAGATCGATTGAACGACACGGTCTTCCAATGCGTCGGCACACCCGGCCTGAAGTGCCGCTTTGGCTCGGTCCCGAAAGCTGGCGACCGCGTTGCGCGCGCGGAACCGAGCCCTAAGGAGCGCCGCCCAACGTGGTGAAAACCCCTGGACCGCGAGTTCCCCTGCCGCGATCATCATTGCTAAAATCAGAACCGGCCCGAGAACGAACCAGCGGCCAACCACGGCGATGAACGCAATGAAGACACCGGCAATGACGACGTATGCCAATCCCCAGCTCCCGCGGGCTAGTGCGTCAAGGTTGTTCGACGTCAGGTTTTCATGCCGGGCCAATCGGGCATTGGCCGTCGTGTTCCTGATTGCATCGACGGGAAGCATCAAGGTGTGAAGCAGAACTCGTAACCGCCCATGGTCGCGCGCGCTTGCCACCCGGCGACAGGCTGCGCGCCGTAAGGTCCGCAATGCGACCCCTTCCAGGAACAGCGCAATGACCGCCAGTCCGCTATAGAACAATATCTGCGGGATTGAACCAGACGGCACGGCGTGGTCCAGAGCGACGAGCAGCATGATCGCCGCCGCCAATCCAAACATTCCGGATAAGGCGGCGCCGCCCGCATAGAACGGCCACATGCGGGCGATGGCGGATAAAACAAAATCCCGCGCAGCGCGGGTTCCGGCGCAAGGAAGCGAAGGGGTCGGGGTGGCGGTCTCAGCGCGGTAAAATTGGATGATCGTCCCTTGTGATCGGGTTATCGGAACCGGCGCGAATATCCGGCGGGCGCCGTCAAAGCCGGAAACCGTGCCGGCGGAGGCCTCCAGCAGGACAAAGGCTCTCCCCTCCCGATCGATAAACATGGCAGGAAGATCGTCAGCGCCCACATCGTGGACGACCGCTTGTGACACCTTGCTGGAATAGCCAAGTTCGTGGAAGACGCGCCGCAAATCAGCTTGGTTCAGTCCCCGTTGATGGGTCGGTAGCACCTCCGCGACCTGCCTGGGATCGCCGACCCAATTCAGCGCCGTGAGCATTTCGTACAGACAATAAGCAACGGAATCCCCGCCGGCCATGAGAGCCAGACTTGTCCAGTCGGACCGAATTTCCGTGGCGTCGGACAGTTCGGCGCGGAAATCCTCCGCCTCGACTTCGGCACTATCGTCCGTTAGGCCCGTATCTGTCTCAGGGTCGGGCGCCTGGATTTGAGAGCCGTGCGCCATGCCTGGGGCATCGGCGTCAATTCCCTCAAGACGGGGCAGTCTGAGCGCCCCGCCGATCGCTGCGTGATCGGGGGCGGGAAATCCAGCAGAAAACCCATCCGATAGAACCTTGGCGGCAATGTTCGCTTTATCGAAAAGCCGGGTATCCGCCTCAAATCTTGGAATTTGCCGGGCCATCTATTCAGCTCCGTTGCGGCAGCTGTCGCCGGCCGAGTCCGCAGCGTCGACGGAGGCGCCCGGCGCCTCATTTTCCGCGACCTCATCCAGTTCGATTTGCGGGTCGCTTGCCACACGCGCAGTCGGCAGTTCGTCGATGTGGATCTCCCGATCGGCCAGCAGGTGAAGCCCCATTTGGGTCGACGCAAAAACGATGGTCACCCGGCCTTTTAACCGTTCCAGGATGGATGTCACCGTCCTGAAATCCCGGCTGTCCAGGTCTTCCGTCGCAAAGTCCAAGACCAAAACCTTCGGTTTGACGGCCAAGGCCCGGGCGATGCCAAGGTGTTGGCGGAAGCCTGCGGGATAGGACTGCGCCACGCCGGCAAGGCGCGTGTCATACCCTTCCGGCATCGCCGAGACGGCATGGTCAAGTCCGACCAGGCGGGCGGCCCCCTTGGCGTCGACGACGCGGTCTCGGTTGAAGGCGGTCAGGTTTTCCATGATCGTACCGGGGAAGACGTCCACCTTGGCGGGGACGTAGGCGATTCGCCGAGAGATGCTAGCGCCGCGGAATTCCTTTAGGTCATGCTCGTCGACCAGGATTTGGCCGCTGTCCGGCCTTTCAATACCGGCAATCAATTGCAGCAGAACACCGATTTTGTTTCGGTCATCGCCGGTAATTCGAAGTACCTCGCCCTGCGGAATGTCGAGAGTCAACCCGTCGATGAAGACGCCGGTGCGAAAGACCGCGTCTGTTGCGGCAACCGAAATTCCGATGTTGTTTAAAAACACGTTCCCGGTCACAGGGGGCAAAGCCGGCAACGCGTCATCGTTACGCGTCTGGGCGCGAATGGTATCGCGTGATTGACCGCTTTCCGAGCCCGCGGAAACACGGCGGGTTGCGAATGATAGCCCGAGGTGTGCGGCCCACGGGCATGCCATGACCGCAATCCAAGTGCCCGCGGACAATTGCCCGATGGTCAAGTAATCTAGGATCGTCAGCACGGCGCCCGCCGCGATCACGGTGACGGCAGTGACGTGTCGAAGCGAAGTTTCCGCGAGCGTTATGGAGAAAGCCCGGCTGCCGTCGTTCGCAAGACGCTCTAACGGGACAGTCCGCCGGCCCGCCATCAGGCGATAGACGAGGCGTTCCGCGCCCAGCGCCTTGATCGTCCAAAGCGATTTCAAAATGCTTCGTTCAAGCGCCCGGCCGTCGTCTTCCGGCCCCGCGTCCGCTTTTGCCGACGCGCGGCCGATGACACCCCCGCAAATGAACGCGATCAGCATCAATACCGAAGCCGGAGCAGCCAAGGGCGCCGCGACGATGGTCAATGCAGTCAGCAAGATCGCAGTAGTGATGAGGTTCGCCGTCAGTGGCATGGCGTCGGGCAGACCGCCGGCGGGCGCGCTCAAGCGACGTTCAATTCGGCAGATCCGGGAAATACCGGATACGTCGAGGATGAGGCTTCGAAACGCGCTGGCCCCTGCCCCCAAAATCACGGTGGCAAGCGCAAACGCGAACACAAACCATGTTTGGCCGGACGGCAGTGCATGATCGAATGTCTGCAAAATCAGCAACGGCACCGCGAGCGTCAGCAGCGCCGCCGCGGTGGCGCCGAGTACTGTTTCCCACGTCAACCGCCGAGGCGGCGGATGTTTGTCAATCCGGCTAATCGGTTCAGAAACGGCTGCCATTGATCCCAGTCTTCCCAGCCCCGTGCCCAAACGGGGTTAAACCCCCGAAAATGCTAGCCTTTGCGGGTTAATATTCCCCTACTTCATCATAGAGCCATTACACCAGAGTTCAAAACCGACGAGGCATTTGATTCTGGTCGAACCGATTGAGTTCATTAACGTATTCGCGCCAGGTGTTCGGAAATGATTAAACGCGCGATCCGATTTGCTTCGTCGCGGTCTGTCCCGACGTGCATCCAGGGATTGTAGAGCGTGCGGATCATTATTTCGTCGATCGGCGTCAATTTCGTCAAAAAATCATGGTCACTGAAGATTGAGGGCCGCACGAGGTCGGTATCGATCAGAAGCCCAAGCGCCTGCGTCAATTCCTCAAGCAGGCAATGGCTGATGAGATCGTCTCCCCTGTCGACATTGACGACGACGACGGATCTTGGAATCGCGCCGTTTTTGCCGGGAAATGAAAGAAAGAAACAGCCGCCCGGCGCTGAAAGTTCGCGAGGGAGAGGTTTGTCGACGCCCGGTATGGGAACTTTCAGCGCCGGGGGACAAAGATGGCGGAAATAAACAGGCGCTTTTTGTCGCGGACGGAATCGGTGAACGTGATGCCGGTCAACCGAGATACAGTTTTTAGGTGCGCCAAGGCGCTGAATTTCGGAAATCTTTTTACCGTAGCCAGGCGCGGCACATCGCCCTCTTTTGCGTTCAAGGCGGTAAAATTCACAGGAATTTCCTTTTGCGCCTAATTTAACAGGGCGGTCCTTGCCTTGGCGTTACGCGCTTCCGACCCGAAAGCAATGGTGTCGAACGCCTGAACGATCTTATCAAGGTCGGGAACAGCATCATCCGCGGCCCGCACGCCCCCGGCAGAAACGGGCGAAAAAGCCGCCGCTAAAAACGCGATCACAAATGGGCCGAATAGCCGCCGAAATTGGGTTTTGAACACGAACCGTGCGCCTGTCAGTCTGTGTATGATACAGGTCCGCCTTTCGGCAAGTACCGGGTACACCAGGCTAACGGGTCAGCGTCCACGAACGAAGCATCGATTGCGCAACCGGCTGAAACTGGTCGAACGCCGCATCCGGTGCGGTATATGACCAGACGTGGGCAATTTGGCCCTCGGGACGAGGCACGACCACGGCCCACTTGCGATATGCCTTGCCGGCATAACTATATTTCGCAACGAACTGCGAGCCTGGTAACTCCGCTAGATTGCCTTCGGCGATGATTTTCATGCCGTCGGTCGATTTGGACAGTGAAGACAAAAGGTCTGCGGCGGCGGCGGTTGCCGACTGTTCCTTCGTTTCGCTATTGCCAGGACGTACGTTTTGCACGGCGACGACGGCATCGTACGCCTGCGATCCTTCAGGGCCGCTGAAGGTCGCGGTGAAGGCCGTCGGTTTGTTCATTTGCCAGTCGATCGGATAGTTCATCATAAATCCAAAACCGGGTTCGACAAACCGCTTCATATCGGCCCGGGGCTTGTCCGGTTTATCCGGCGCCGGGCGGCCATCGGCTAACGAAGCGACGGACCCGCCTGCGTGGATGGGTTGCGGCGCTGAACCGGGGCCCGGCTGGACGGCGCCCTGATTTGGCGCGGCGGCGGTCGCCTGTTTGGTCAATTCGGGGCTATCCGGTTTGAAATTGTCCAGAACCCATTCAAACGTCCGTTCCTGCCGTTCAAAAAGGTCGGTCGGCGAAAGGAACGTAAAGACGAAATCCGTTTTGGCGCCCCGCGCGATGACGACCCGCGTCCGCGCGGAGTGGCCTCGATAAAGTGCGGAAATTGCGAGCAATCCGCCGACATTCATTTCTTCGGCGTTCAATTTGCGGTGCCAAGGACCTTGTTCGCCGAGGTAACGTTGTTCTAGCCGTGCCAACATGGACGGCAGCGGAATGTCGCCGTTGCGGTCTCCGGTCTGAACATTCAGGAGGTATCCTTCGGGCGAACGCATGGTGAGGTGCTTTTCCTCGCCGCGCTGGTAAATCACCACGCCCGCAGGAATGGTCAGACTGAAGTTGCGAATGGGATGGACGAACTGGCTGGGTTGCTTGATGACATTCGGGCGCGACTGCGCCGGGGTTCCCGGCGCTACGATGCCCGTCGTGACGGAAGTTTGCGATCCGAGCCCTTCCAATTGTAGCGCACCCCCCGGCCGCATATCATTCGCGCGCTGAATGCGGCCGTTCACGACCTCTGCGGAGGCGTCGACGCTGACCATCATGGTGAGGCCGGCAAACGCCCAGAGGCTTGATCGAGTTGTCGCATACATTGGAATGAATCCTCCAACCGGGGGAATTGAAATTGCTGAATATCCAGGCCGGAGTATACCCGGCGCCGGTTAATTACCTGTTAACCAAACATGCCGTATTGGCGAATTTGCCGGGTGCAAACGGCAGTGGTCTGAAGTAAATTTGCATAGTGTTGGTCTAGCTCTTTTTATTTCCGGGGTGATGATGGCCCGCATTAAGGACGACTACAGAGCCCTCAAAGGCACTGAGAAAGCGGCGA
>JAYNIR010000032.1:0-20114 GCA_038109305.1 Rhodospirillaceae bacterium | reverse complement strand
CGATCCTCCGCTGACTAAAATACACGGTGGACCAATTCACTGGGGGAGGATCAGTCTTGAGCCCGCCGAACCGCGTACACACGTCGCCCGTTCGCTGAAACCAATCTAGGTGCGGCTCAAGGGCATGTTCAGAAAAAATCCTTTTAATATGATTTTTTTCTGAACCCGATATTTGGCTGATTCCGGAGCCTTTCGGCCGCGCCTGTTACCGCGGCGCGATCACCATGGTCATCATGCGGCCTTCGCTCTTGGGGAACTGCTCTACCTTGGCCATTTCGTCCACGTCCTCCTGCACCCGTTCCAAAACCTTCAAGCCCAGGTCCTGGTGGGCCATTTCCCGGCCACGGAACCGGATGGTCATTTTGACCTTGTCTCCATGTTCCAGGAACTTGCGGACGGATCGCATCTTGACCTGATAATCGTGCTCGTCGATGCCCGGCCGCATCTTGATCTCCTTGACCTCGATGACCTTTTGCTTTTTGCGGGCTTCGTTGGCTTTTTTCTGGGCTTCGTACTTGTATTTTCCGAAGTCGAGAATTTTGCAAACGGGCGGGTCCGAATTGGGCGCGACCTCTACCAAATCCAGGCCGACTTCGAACGCCATTTCAATGGCTTCTGCGACGGAGAGAACGCCGACCATTTCACCGTCGGCGTCGATGACGCGCACTTCCGGCACGTCAATTTCATCGTTGATCCGCGGTCCATCCTTGGACGGCTGCTGCTGTTGCATAGGGCGGCGTGCTATTGCCTTGCTCCTTACTCTGTTGTCGACAATTGGCGGGATTCGGCGGGGTACGATCCAGTGGATGGGCCCCCGCCCGGCCTGGCGCCCTTAAGCGCCCAGCGGTCCCGCCGCTTCGGCTACTAATGTATCGATCGCGCTTTGCAGCGCAAGGATTTCTTGATCCTTGCCGCCGAGCCGCCGCACGGCGACGGTGCCGGCTTCGGCCTCCTTGGCGCCGACCACGAGGATCACCGGCACCTTGGCATGGCTGTGCTCGCGGATCTTGTAATTGATCTTTTCGTTGCGGGTATCCGTTTCCGCCCGGAGCCCGGCCTTGCGGCACGCGTCCGCGACCTTGGCGGCATAGGCATCGCTGTCGTTGGTGATGGTGGCGACGGTGATCTGATGTGGCGCCAGCCAAAGCGGAAACCGCCCGGCGTAGTTTTCAATCAGAATACCGATGAACCGTTCGAACGACCCCAGGATCGCCCGGTGCAGCATGACCGGCCGGTGCTTGGTGCCGTCTTCGGCGACGTAGTTTGCGTCAAGCCGTTCCGGCAGGACGAAATCGACCTGCAGCGTCCCGCACTGCCAATCACGCCCGATGGCGTCGCGCAAAACGAATTCCAGCTTCGGTCCGTAAAAGGCGCCCTCGCCGGGATTAAGCGCCGGGTCGTGGCCAGCGGCCTTGGTCGCGTCCAATAGCGCCTTTTCCGCCCGGTCCCACACATCGTCCGATCCGGCGCGCACCTCCGGCCGATCGGAAAACTTGATGACGAATTCGGCGAACCCGAAGTCCTTATAGATGGACGACAGCAAGTCGATGAAAATGCGGGTTTCCGCCTCGATCTGGTCGGGGCGGCAGAAGGTGTGTGCATCATCCTGGGTGAACGCGCGAACCCGCATCAATCCGTGCAGCGCGCCGGACGGTTCGTTCCGGTGGCACGAGCCGAACTCGGCCATGCGGATCGGCAGGTCGCGGTAACTGGTGATGCCTTGCTTGAAAATCTGCACATGGCAGGGGCAGTTCATGGGCTTGATCGCCAGCATTTTTTCTTCGGCTTCCGAGATGAACATGTTCTCTCGGAATTTTTCCCAATGGCCCGACGCTTCCCACAGGGCACGGTCGACCAGCTGCGGGGTGTTGACCTCGACATAACCCGCGTCTTCCAGACGTTTCCGCATATAGGTCTGGCAGAGGCGATAAAGCGTCCAGCCCTTCGGGTGCCAAAACGCTGCGCCGGGCGCTTCTTCCTGAATGTGGAACAGATCCATTTCCCGGCCGAGCCTGCGGTGATCGCGCTTTTCCGCCTCCTCCAGCATATGAAGGTGCGCCTTCAAATCTTTTTCCGAGAACCAGCAGGAGCCGTAAACGCGTTGCAGCATCTCGTTCCGGTGATCGCCCCGCCAATAGGCGCCGGCCACCTTCATCAGTTTGAAGGCATGGCCGACCCGCCCCGTCGACGGCAGGTGAGGGCCGCGGCACAGGTCGGCCCAATCACCCTGTTTGTAAATGCTGATCTCTTCGCTTGCCGGCAGGTCGCGGATGATCTCGGCCTTATACTTTTCGCCGATGCCTTCGAAATGTTTGATGGCCGTGTCCCGGTCCCACACCTCGCGGGTAAAGGGCGCGTCGCGGTCGACGATCTCGTGCATTTTTTCTTCCATCTTTACCAAGTCGTCGGAAGAAAAGGGCTCGTCCCGGGCGAAGTCATAATAGAAGCCGTTTTCAATCGTCGGGCCGATGGTTACCTGGGTGCCGGGATACAGCTCCTGCACGGCTTCGGCCAGCACATGGGCGCAGTCATGGCGCAACAGGTCCAGCGCTTCGTCGCTTGTGTCCGTGATAATCGCAAGGCCGGCGTCCTGATCGATCCGGTACGACAAATCCCGCAGAACGCCGTTGATACGCACGGCCAAGGCTGCCTTGGCGAGCCCCGGGCCGATATCAGCGGCGACTTGCGCGCCCGTTACCGGGCCGTCGAATTGGCGGACTGAGCCGTCGAGAAGAGTGATCGCAACCATTAAATAGGGCCGTTCCGTTCAGGGAAAGATGCCCGGGAATGTAGGCCGTAAGCCGCGTGTGTCAAGCGTCCCCAAAAGCGTCCCAAGTCAGGTGTCAAAGCCCGAGCGCCTGCGCGACCTGGTCAACCGCCACATCCTCCGTCTTGGGTTCCCTAAGGATCGTCACGTTGGGCCCCCGTTGCGCACAAAGGGCCGGGTCCGAAGCGTGGGAATAGATGACGGCCGTCGGAATGCCCGCGATCGCCGCCAAGTGCATGGGGCCTGTGTCGTTGCCGACGGCAAACCGGGCGGATTTGGCAAGCGCCGCCAGCTCAAGCAAGGACGTGTTCCCCGCCAGGGACCGGGCGGCCGGCGCGCTTACCCTGATCGCGTCGTGCAGGGGTTTCTCATCCGCCCCGCCGATCAGGACGGGCGCAATCCCCGCCTGAGCGATCAGGTCCGACAGCGCGCCAACCCGGTCCGCCGGCCAACGCTTTTCCGACCGATGGGCGGCGCCCCCGGGCGCGACCAGGGCAAAGGGGCCGTCGAGCCCGAAGCGGGAAATATCCGCCTCGGCCCAGCTCAGATCCGGCGGCGGCACATCGTGGATGCCGGCCATCGCAAGTTGATCGCGCTGTCGTTCGATGGTGTGCAACCGATCGCGGTCCGGATTGGCATGCGGGTGGGAACACCCGCGGGCGATCCCCGACCATTCAGGAAAAGGCCCCGGCCGAAACAGCCGATAATAGAACGAGCTTCGATCCGAAGTCTGGAGGTCGTATACGCGGTCGTATCCGCCGCCGCGCAAAAGCTGGCGCAGGTCCGCGATCTTGCCGAACTCATGCCATTTCATGCGTCCGCGCGCCATTACACGGTCGAAATATCCCGTTGCTTCCGCGATTTCGGCGAAGGGCGGCGTTGTCAAAAGGTCGACCGGCGTGCCCTGGTGGTGTTGCCGGATCGCCTGCATCGGGCCAAGCGCTTGCGCGAAGTCGCCTAAGGCGCCCAATTTGATGACAAGGATGCGGCCTCTCATCGCGCGTGTTCAGCCCTTTGGCGCGATGCCAAGGACTTCATCGTAAACGTCGAGCGTTTTCTGGCACATGGCGGCCTTGGAAAAATTCTCCCGAACATTGGCGATGGCGCGGTCGGAGAGTTTTTTGCGGGCGTCGCCGTCAAGCGCCAATACATGGTGCAGCGCATCGGCCAGTGCGTTCGCATCCCCCGACGGCACCAGCCACCCGGTAACGCCAGGAAGGATCGTTTCCTTGGCGCCGCCGTGGTCGGTCGCGATCACCGGCCTGCCGAGCGCCTGGGCTTCGGCGATCACCCGGCCGAAGGCTTCCGGATCGGTTGAGGCTGACAATACCACATCCGTCAACATGTAAGCCGCCGGCATGTCGTCGCAATGATCGACCAGGCGGACAATCTCGTTCAGATTCCGCTCGTTGATCATCCGTTCAAGCTCCGCCCGGTAGTCGGATCGACCTTGGTCGCCGCCAACCAGAAGGCACCGCACATCCTTACGACCGAGTTTGGCCAGCGCTTCGATGGCCACTGGCTGGCCTTTCCATCGGGTGAGCCTGCCTGGCAGCATGATCACCGGCATGCCGTCCGTAAGCCGCCAAGCCGTCGCCAGATTGACAACGCGCTGCGCCGTGACCTTCGCCGGATCGAATCGGTCCAAATCGACGCCCCGGTGGATGGTGCGGATGTGGTTCGCCGGGACGCCGTATAGCTGGCGCACATGAACGGCAATGAACTGGCTGATGGCGATGACCCGTTCGCCCTTCGTCATCACGGAGTTGTACGTCCGCTTGAAATGATTTGCCGCGCCGTATGTGCCGTGAAACGTCGTGACGAACCTGGCGCCCGCGCGTTTCGCGGCCAGCCACGCGGACCACGCCGGCGCGCGCGACCGGGCATGGACGATATCGACTTTTTCATCGCGGATGATTTTTTCCAGTCGCTCGACGTTATGCCACATGGTCACGGGGTTTTTGGACTGCAGCGGCAGGGTGACGTGTTCGGCGCCGACGCGGTCCAGCTCGTGCAGCAAGGGGCCGCCGGCCGATGCGACGATTGCTCGCCCGCCGGCCTCGGCGATGGCGCCGGCAATCTCCACAGTGCCGCGCTCAACCCCGCCGGCCGCCCCCATCGCGGGCAGGACCTGAAGAACCGTCGCAAAACGTTCTTCGCCCGATTGTGGGCGTTCAACTGCGGACGAGCCGGTGTTATGGTCAGGAACCTTATTCATACGAAAGTAACGCGCTTGCCCTCAAAGACCGACAATCCAACGGATAAATCCCGGGAAACCCCGCCGCAATTCCTCGATTGCGACGATGGTCGAACTATTGCCTATCACCAAACGGAAGGAAAGTCTCCCGGTGTCGTCTTTTTGACCGGCTTCAAATCCGACATGACCGGCGGGAAGGCCCTGGCGCTGGAGGCTTTCTGCCGCGCCCGGGGCCGGGCTTTTCTTCGTTTCGACTACACTGGCCACGGGCAATCCTCCGGCATGTTCGAAGAAGGCTCCATCGGGCAGTGGACGGATGATGCGGTCACGGCGCTGGACCGGCTGACCCAAGGGCCGCAGGTAGTGGTCGGCTCCTCCATGGGCGGGTGGATCATGCTGTTGGCAGCGCTTGCCCGGAAGGATCGGGTGGCTGCGCTTCTCGGTATCGCCGCCGCGCCCGATTTCACCCGCGATCTGCTGTGGAACGAGTTCACCGACGCGCAAAAGGCAGAATTGGACGTCAAGGGCTATGTCGAACTGCCGAACTGCTACGACGATCAAGCGCCTTACAGAATCGCCAAGCCGCTGATCGATGACGGCTGGGACCGGCTTTTGCTCGACAATCCCATTGAGCTCGACATTCCCGTGCGCCTCATCCATGGGCTCAAGGATGCGGACGTGCCGTGGCGGACCAGCCTCCGCATACAAGAACAACTCAAATCTGAAGACGTGGAGGTCCAATTGGTTAAGGACGGCGGCCACCGCCTGTCGGAAGATCACGATCTCGACAGGCTCTGCCGCACGTTGGAAGCCTTATTGGTCCGGCTCGGCTAATCGGGCCGGTCTTCGTGGCTGGCTGTGTTGTGGCGGGCGGATCGGGTCCCGCGCGCGCTGGGGGCGCTGCTTGTTATAAGGGTTTGCATGCAGGGGAAATGTGCTTGATGACCAAAACCTTGTCGTTGGCGATGGTAATCCTCTATTCTCCTGTCAGAACAATAAGATCGTGTGCTTTCGGGGTAGTCGGTCGGGGTAAGGCAAAAGGGCAGGCGTAGGTTCGGACGGAAATCCTATTTCGCGACGGTGCCATGGCGTGGGTCGTGTTCGGGCAGGACACGGACAAGCCCGTTGATATCGTCGACAGCAACCAGGTCCTGGTCAAAGCCGGCGAGCCGTCCGTTCTGATCGATCCGGGGGGGCGTCGAGACCTTTTAGGCGCTGCTGACCGCGGTCGAGCGGAAAGCCCCACTTGATCAGATCGGGCATATCGTCCTGACCCACCAGGAACCTGACGCGGGATCGTCTTTGCCGCTCTGGCGCGAGGTGTACCTAGATGGGCTCAAGGTTCACGTGCCGTGGCTTTGGATGGGGTATGTCTCCCACTACGACCGGGAATGCGATTTCGTCGCCATTCCCGACGACGGCATGGAAATTTGCTTCGGTGACGGCGGACATCTGCAACTGATCCCGGTGCATTTTCTGCATTGGCCGGGTAATTTTTCCGTTTTCGACCCGAAGGCCAAGGCGCTGTTTTCCGGCGACGTTGGCGGCGCATTGGTGCCGCCGGATGATCGCGACGGCTTCGTGGTCAAGGATTTCGAACGCCACATTCAATTCATGAGGGGTTCCCACCAACGCTGGAAGGGCTCGCCCGCTGCCCGCGACGATTGGGTGCGGCGGATCAGCGCCTTGGCGCCTGAAATCATCGTGCCGCAACGGGGCCTCGCGTTCACGGGCGAAAATGCAGGCCGGTTCCTTGACTGGTTCGAAACGCTTGAAATCGGCACCGTCATTCTGGGCGGCATGCCGTCGACGCTTGCCATGCAGCCGGTGCCAAGCGCTGAGCCCATATCCGCCGAAACACCTGCTCCCGCGCCCGAAAAAGAAAAAGAGAAGAAAAAGCCGGCCGTGTCGCCCGTGTTCGGCGCCGGCAAGCCGTTGGCCCGGGCGCTTAAGGAACAGGGCTGAATTGATTCACCGGATCACGTCCGAAGGCTGACGTACTTGGCTGGCTTTCCGGCCCGGAAATTCAACGGGTGGGTCAGCAAATACCAAAGTGCCTCGCCGAACGCACCGGCCAACGACATCAATGTCGAGAACAAGCCCCGGATGGTGCCGGCGCGAAGGCCTCCGAACCTGCGGCTCACGATGATCTGATTCTCCGAAATCCGGTTCTGCGTTTGATCGGCCCGTTCGTGCAGCCGGGCGCGGGCGGCATTTGCCTCGCCGATATAGGTGCGGATGTCGTTCGAAATGTGGCTCAGAGCATTTTCGACATCGCGTGATCGTTCGACGCATTGACGTTCGTGGGCGATCACCGCCTGTTTGGCAAGGCTTGCTTCGCGAAGCGCGTTGTAGCCGTCTGCAAGGCGGAGACGGCCGATTGGTCCGTTGGCGCGGTTATAAGTCATATTCTCGTGAATGCTAGGGTGTCGGCGCGATGGCCGGAGGGCGGATACACGTCCCCCGTTCGCGGAAGCACTTGGTAGCCGCCGGGGCATAAGGTGAAAAGAAAAAATACCTAATTCAAATATTTTTTCTTTTCTGCGGCTGCGTTCTACTGGTTCTCTGTTGCCGTGAATATGGCCCGGAGCCCCTCGCGGTAGGTGGGATAGGTCAACGAAACCCCCAGTTCATTTTTCATTCGATCATTTCTGACGATTCGGTTGTCGTTCCAGAAACTGAGCGCCATGGGCGACATTTCCGTCTTGGCGTCATCGAAGGCGACCAAGGGCGGCGGATCGATTCCCAATAGGCCGCATGTGAATGCGACGACGTCAGACTGGGCGGCGGCTTCGTCGTCGCAGACGTTATAGGCGGCGCCTGGGTCGGGACACCGGATGGAGGCGTCAAGCACGCCTGCGATATCTTCCACATGAATGCGGGAAAACAGGTGGCCCGGCTTTTCGATGCGCCGTGCCTGTCCGGCTTGAACCTGGTCTATGGTGCTCCGCCCCGACCCGTAAATCCCCGCAAGCCGGAACACATGAACGGGCAGGCCGCATTCGCCGCCGAATTTAAGCCAATCATCTTCGGCTTTAGCGCGATGAACGCTTCGGGCCGAAGACGGGTTTCGTGGCGAGGCCTCGGTGACTTCAGCGCCATCGGTGTTTCCGTAGACGCCGGTGGTCGATAAATACCCAACCCAATCGACGGAACCCGCAACGATGCGAAGATCGCCGGCGTGATGGCGTATTACGGGATCGCCCGCGTCAGTCGGCGGGATGGAAATCAACACATGCGTCACGCCGTCGAGAGCAGCGATTGCGTTTGCCATGGGGGCGCTGCCGTCGAATACATGCGCCTCGATCCCGTCGCCCGTAAGTCGCCCGGCCTTGCCTTCCGTCCGGCATGTTCCCGCAACGGACCATCCCTGTGCCTTTACCCGGCGCGCAAGCGCAAGCGCGCTGAAACCGAGTCCAAAACAGAAAAGCTTGATCATCAGTCTTGCCTCGAGTTGTTCCGGCGCCTCGACAACCGGCTGCGGGACGCCCTATAAGCGCCCAAAGGAAGAGAAGGCAAGGATACAGAGGTCCGCCCCGTCATGCCACATTCCGCAACGCCGCCCCATGCTTTTCGTCCCGTCCGTACCTGCTTGGCGACGGCGGCAGGCTTGTTGCTTCTCATGTATCCCGCATATCGGGGAGGCGATGGCGCATGGGCGGCAGAGGTCGATCACAAGTCCGAATACTTGTCCTGCATGAAACTAGCCCGGACAAGGCCAGAGGATGGATTTGAACAAGCCCTTGCCTGGCGCTCGCTTGGGGGCGGAACGGCGGCGGACCACTGCGCCTCTGTCGCGTTGATCGAACTTAAGCAGTACGGCGAAGCCGCATCGCGTCTGGAAAAGCTGGCAAAGTCATCGCTCGAAGAACCCGAAATCAAGGCCGGGCTCTATGCTCAGGCGGGACAGGCCTGGTTGCTGCTTGGCCGATTCGAACCTGCGACGACAGCGTTTACCTCGGCAATCGGCCTGAAACCCGGCGAGGCCGATTTGTACGTCGACAGGGCACAGGCCTGGGCGGCCCGGGCTGATTATGACGCGGCTGAGGCCGACCTGAGCGTGGCGCTCGGGCTGTCGCCGTCCCGCGCCGACATTTACGCACTTCGGGCGGGCGCTCGCCGATTTCTTGACCGTAATGGCGACGCCATGACCGATGCGCAAACGGCGTTGGAACTTGCCCCCAACAATCCAGAAGCGTTGCTGGAACGCGGAATCCTCCGGCGGATCGCGGGAGACCGGGCGGGGGCTCGGGCGGATTGGTTGAAGATTCTATACGGCATGCCCGATAGCGCGGCCGCAGGCGCGGCACGGCAGAACATCGAAAAAATGGACGTAAGGCCCGGCCCCGAGCCGTCACCGCCGAAACGCTGACCCGCGCCGGCGATCAAAAATCAAGATCGGCGTACTGTTTCGGGCGCGGAAAGCCGGGCACCCGGTCATTTAGGATGGAGCGCATGCTCGGCCGGGATTTCAGCCGCGCATACCAGTCCTTGGCTTCCGGGTGGTCTTCCCAAGGGACATCGCCCAGATAGTCGATGCACGAAAGATGCGCTGCCGCCGCCGCGTCGGCGATGGAAAAATCATCCCCCGCCAGCCAGCGCCGCCGCTCAACCAGAAACTCGATGTACACCAAATGATGATGAATATTCGTGTGCCCGGCGCGGATTTTTAAGCTTTTCGGCTCTCCCTGACCAAGGAACCGTTTGATGATTTTCTCCCCGACCAGGTTATCCGTTACTTCGCGGTTGAACTTTTCGTCGAACCAGTTGGCAAGCCGCCGCGCTTCCGCACGAATGACCGGTGTCCGACCGAACAGAGGCGGGTCTTCATGGACTTCGTCAAGAAACTCACAAATCACATCGGACCCGGAAATCGCGGTGCCGTCGTTTTCCATCAACACCGGGAGGGTTCCCGCGGGATTGAGTGCAAGGAAATCCTCGCGCCGTTCCCAGATGTTTTCGATCCTGAGTTCGTGTTCAAGTTTCTTCTCGCCTAGGACGATCCGCGCTTTGCGGCAGAAAGGTGACAACCAGAGATGGTAAAGCGTGCGCATGAGGGTTTCGTATACCCGATTCCGCCGGAAAGAAAAGCCGTAATCGGGGTGGGCCCGCACGGTGCAACAAGGCTGCTGACCCCGCCCAAGTTCCGCCTAGTAACAGAGACCTCGCGAACATGTGACGGAGATGCCCTTTCCGCGCTGTATTACGGCGGAAAAAAAGCAAGCGGATTGAGGTAAACTTGTATCCGAACCTGAAATTTACCATGCTGAAGCAGCCGAAAACGCCGATCCGGCGATGAAGGGAATACCTGATGATTATTAAGCACCGCCGTCCGTCTGATATTCCGTCCAGCGAAATCACGCCGCGGTCTGTGTTCGAAAACCGCCGGGCGGTCCTTCGGGCAATCGGGTTTGGCGGCCTTGCGGCGGCCATGCCGATGTTTGCGGCGTATCCCGCCCTGGCAAACTGGCGTCCGGGTAAAGGCCGCACGCTTAAGGGTGTGCCGCACGCTAAATACAACGCCAAGGTATTGGGCGAGGAATTGACGAGTTTCGATATTGTCTCCACCTACAACAACTTCTACGAATTCGGCACTGCGAAACGGGATCCGGCGCAAAACGCTCACACACTCAAGCCTGAGCCCTGGACCATCGAGCTCGAAGGCGAAGTCGAGAAACCAGGCAAGTACAGCATTGATGACTTGATCAAAGTGGAGGACGTCGAAGACCGCGTCTATCAGTTCCGGTGCGTCGAAGCGTGGTCAATGGTGGTGCCGTGGCTCGGCGTGCCGCTGTCGAAAATCATTTCCCGTTTGGGGCCCAAGTCCGCGGCCAAGTACGTCTATTTTGAAACCCTGGTTGATCCCAATCAGATGCCGGGCCAGCGCCGCCCGGTTCTGGAATGGCCGTACAAGGAAGGGCTTCGGATCGACGAAGCCATGAATCCGTTGACGCTCCTCGCCGTCGGCGTGCACGGCGAAGTGATGCCCAATCAGAACGGCGCGCCGGTTCGATTGATCGTGCCGTGGAAGTACGGGTTCAAATCAATTAAATCCATCGTCAAAATCAGGTTCCAGGAAAAAGAACCACCCACGTCCTGGTCCATCGCCAATGGACGCGAGTACGGGTTCTATTCCAACGTCAACCCCACTGTCAGCCATCCCCGATGGAGCCAAGCGACGGAAAAGCGGCTCGGCAAGAACAACGTCTTCGGGCTGCCGATCCGCGTACCGACAAAGATGTTCAATGGTTATGAAGAAGAAGTCGCCCAGTTGTATGCCGGTATGGATTTGTCGAAATTCTTTTGATCGGGGCCGTGCGGGCAGGGAAAACGCCCGGTAGCAAAAAATGAATAAAGAAACCCGCATCGCCTGGGTCTATAAACCCAGTGTTCATTTGCTGGCGCTGGCGCCGGTTGCGTGGCTAGTCTGGCTGGGGGCGTTTGGACAATTCGGCCCCAACCCGGCGGAATTCATCAACCGATACCTCGGCGATTGGGCGATCCGCTTCTTGCTGATCGCGTTGGCGGTCACGCCCTTGCGCGGTATTTTTGGGTGGAACGTCGTCATGCGGTTTCGCCGCATGTTGGGCCTTTATGCGTTCTTCTGGACCTTCCTCCACATCGCCAATTATATCTTCGTCGACCAGTATTTTGCCTGGCACGCGATTTGGGAAGACATCCTAAAGCGTAATTACATCACGGTTGGGATGTTGGCGTTTCTAATCCTATTTGCCTTGGCCATCACATCGCCCAAAGCGATGGTAAAAAAAATGGGCGGCCGCAATTGGCGACGGCTGCACAAACTCGTCTACGTCGCCGCGATCGCCACGCCGATCCACTTCTTCATGATGCGGAAAGGGTTTCAGATTGAACCCCTCATATACGGCGGTGTGGCTGGCGCGCTGCTGGCCTATCGCCTGGTCGTCTGGCTTCAGACCCGCGCAAGCCGTGCGCAGGCGGCCTAGGTTCCGGCCGCCTACTTGTTCAGGCTTGCGTGAATCAAACCGATCCACATTTTGGAATCGATAAACGCCCACTCCCACGTTTTCCATTGCGCCGGAAAACCCGCGGCTTGAAGCGCTTTCAAGTCTTGTCCCGCTTTGATTCCCGCCTGAACGTGCGCGGTCGTCGCGATCAACATGTCGTGGTACGCCTTCAAATCCTTCATGGTCGCAAGCGGCCCGTGACCCGGGATGACCTTGGCATCGGCCGGAAAGGTTTTCAAAATTTCGCCGATGTTGTGCACCATGCCGAAAGCGTTGCCGCCGTACTCCGTATCGCAGAACGGAAACATGCCGTTGAAAAAAAGATCGCCCAGGTGAAGGACATTTGTAGTTTTGAAATAAACGATGCTGTCGCCGCCCGTATGGCCGCTCGGCAAATGGGTGACTTGAATTTCTTCACCGTTGAAATGCAATGTCAGGGACTTTGAATACGTCACGTCCGGGAGCGCTTCCGGCGGAGACGCTGGGATAACCCGACCCAGGCTTTTCATTTCCGCTGGTTTGGACATGGTCGCCCGCACGTGGTCGTGGGCGACGATAATGGCGTCGCCTAATTTCTGATTGCCGCCCGTGTGATCAAAATGCCAGTGGGTGTTCAGAACAAACTTCGGGCGGCCTTTGCCGAATGCGTCAAGCGCCTTGCCTAATTTTTCTGAAAAGTCCGAAAGCTTGTCATCGACGATCAGCAACCCGTCCGGCCCCGGCAGCACCGCGACGTTGCCGCCGGTGAAGCCGCCTTGCCCGATCAGTATGGAAACGCTGCCGGCAACGGCCTGCGTTGCGATTTTCGCCTCTCGCGTCTGTGCGATTTCAGTCCTGCTGTGGGCGTGTCCGTGGCCGGCCCCGGCCAAAACGGTGCCTGCACAAGGGACGGCCGAAACGGCCAGCAGGAAGGCACAGATAAAAAGTCTGCGTCCGGTCATTGGTATTCTCCTCTCTCCCAATATTGGGTGGGATGGTGATCGACGGCAGCGGATTAGGCAACCGCTGGGTGTTCATAAGTTGATGGCGGCGTCCGGGTCATGGACAGCGGGCAATATCCGCCTTAGGCGGAACCTTCTTCCCGGTTGCCCGGCAAATCTGACCGAGTCACGCCGTCCGCTGCGGGGCAGTCGCGGGCGCCAAGGACGGAGAGCATGACCGCTCCCGCGCCGCCCGAACCGGCCGGATCGGCGATGGCGCGGGCAAGGTCCGTATCAACCGCGCCGGACTTGATGTCATCGTTATCGGCCTCGGCATTGGCCTGCATTCGACGCTGAATTTCCTGGGCGATCAAACGTTCGATCTGGTCCCGTTGTTCAGTCGGCATGCGTTCCAGATCCGCTTCGCTCAGGCCCATGCGATGCAGGATTTTCTCCCGTAATTGCGACATTTTTTCCTTTTCGACTTCTTCGGCATAAGCCCTAAAACCCCTCTCTCGGATGAGTTCGAAATCAGCGTTCTTTTTGTCCGGCTGGTCGTTTTCGACCATCGGCGCAGATGCGGCCACCATTTCCGCGAACGATGCCGATCCGGCGCTTGATTTGGCGGGTGCGGCCGTTTTCGGCTGAAAATTGAATGCCGGCGTCTCGTCGATCTTCATGGCAAGCCTACATTGATTCTGGCGAAGGTGCGCGTTTTGTACTTCCCGCTAGGGTAGCAAGGGCCGTGCCATAAATTTTAAAAGGGAATACAGCCGGTCAAAGCGCCGGATCAATGGGCCTGATCCCAGTTGGCGCCGATGCCGACGTCTACGTCCAGCGGCACGGAAAGGTGCGCCGCTCCGGACATGACCTTCCTTACGACTTCCTTGGTTACGGCGACTTCTTCGTCAGGGACTTCGAAAATCAGTTCGTCGTGGACCTGCAGCAGCATTTTGGCGCCCAGGTTGGCATCGTCCAACGCGCCTTGAAGACGAATCATCGCGCGCTTGATGATGTCGGCGGCGCCACCTTGGATCGGCGCGTTGATTGCCGCGCGTTCGGCAAAACCCCGCATGTTGGGGTTACGGTCATTAATGCCACGGGTATGGCATTTGCGCCCGAACGGCGTGGTGACGAAGCCTTCTTTCTTCGCCTGTTCCTTGGTGCGTTCCATGTAATCCTTGATGCCGGGGTATTGTTCGAAATAGGCATCGATATAGTCGCCGGCTTCGCCACGGGAAATGCCCAGCTGCCGCGCCAACCCGAAGGCGGAAATGCCGTAGATGATCCCAAAATTGATCGCTTTGGCGCGGCGGCGGACCATCGGGTCCATGCCGTCGACGGGAGTCCCAAAGACCTGTGATGCGGTCAGCGCGTGGATATCCATGCCGTCGTGAAACGCCTGTTTCAGGGAATCGATCCCGGCGACGTGCGCCAACAGCCGCAATTCGATCTGAGAATAGTCGGCGGACATGAAGGTGTGGCCCTTTTCCGGCAAAAAGGTCTGGCGGATTTTCCGCCCCTCTTCCGTGCGGACCGGAATGTTCTGCAGGTTGGGGTCTGATGACGCCAGCCGCCCGGTGGTCGCCACGGCCTGCGAATAATTGGTGTGAACGCGGCCCGTATCAGGATTGATCTGACCGATCAGCGTGTCCGTATAGGTGCTTTTCAGCTTTGCCAACTGCCGCCAGTCCAAGACCCGCGCCGGCAAATCATGGCCCTGCGCGGCAAGGTCTTCCAGCACGTCCGCGCCGGTGCCATAGGCGCCCGTCTTGGTTTTCTTGCCGCCTTCCAGGCCCATTTCATCGAACAGGATTTCACCCAGTTGCTTGGGGCTCGCGATGTTGAACTCGTGTCCGCCGAGTTCGTAAATCTCGCCCTCCAGACCGTTCATGCGCTTTTGAAAATCTTCGCTCAGCCCCTTCAAGGCCCCCGCATCAACACGCACACCGCGTTTTTCCATTTCGCGCAACACCGGCACAAGGGGGCGTTCCAGGGTTTCGTAAACGGTGACCAGATGTTCCGTGACCAGCCGCGGTTTTAGAATGTGGTGGAGCCGAAGCGTCACCTCGGCGTCCTCCGCCGCGTAATCGAGCGCCTTGTCCAACGGCACTTGATCGAACGATATCTGCGATTTGCCCGACCCGGTCACGTCTTTGAACTTTATGGTTTTGTGATCCAGAAACATCTCGGCCAAGTCGTCCATGCCGTGGCCGTGCAATCCTCCCTCAAGCACGTAACTCAGCAGCATGGTGTCGTCGATGGGCGCCACCTCGATGCCGTATCGGCCCAGGACCTGTATATCGTATTTGATGTTTTGCCCGATTTTCAGGATCGATGGATCTTCCAGCAGCGGTTTTAACGCTTTAATGGCGTAGGCCATGGGGATTTGCTCCGGCTTGTCACCGGCCGCAGCCTCACCGCTGTCGCCCAAATCCAACTGTCCTTGCGGCGCGGATGATACGTGGGCAAGCGGGACATAACATGCCCGGCCCGGTTCAACCGCGAGTGATACACCAACCAGTCCGGCGCCCATGGAACCGAGCGCGTCCGTTTCCGTGTCGACGGCGACGACCCCCGCGTTCCACGCATCCGCGATCCAGGCATCCAGCCGGTCCATGGTCTGGACCAGTTCATAGCTTGCGTCGCCGGCGGGAAGGGTCGGGCCTTTTGATTTGCCGGTGTCAGCGGTCCCGCCAAGACGGCTCTTGACGGCCGTGACCAAGGACTTGAACCCAAGGTCGCGAAGGAACGTCAGAAGCGTCTCCGCCTCGGGCGACTTTTTTCGGAAATCGTCGATCGATACGTCCGTCGGCGCATCGTCACGAAGTTTCACCAGTTCACGGGAAACGCGCGCCATGTCCGCCTGTTCGATCAGCGACTGGCGGCGCTTCGGTTGCTTAATTTCCTCGGCGCGGGCAAGCAATGTATCCAGGTCGCCGTACTCATTGATCAGCTGCGCAGCGGTTTTAATCCCGATCCCGGCGACGCCCGGCACGTTATCGGTCGAGTCGCCTGCAAGCGCCTGAACATCGACAACGCGGTCCGGTGTCACGCCGAACTTCTCGATTACCTGATCGGGGCCGATCTCTTGATTCTTCATGGCGTCGAACAAGACGACTTGGTTGTCGACCAGTTGCATCAGGTCTTTATCCGACGAGACGATGGTCACTTCCGCGCCCCGTTCCCTTGCTTGCCGGGCATAGGTCGCGATCAGGTCATCGGCTTCGAACCCGTCCATGTCGACGGCGGCCACGTTCAGGGCTCTCGTCGCCATCCGGACCAGATCGAACTGCGGTATCAAGTCTTCGGGCGGCGCGTCGCGGTTGGCCTTGTAGTCTTTGTAAATGTCATTGCGGAACGTTTTGCGCGCCCGGTCGAAGATGACCGCGACGTAATCCGCCTCGGTATCCTCAATCAACTTCATCAGCATCTTGGTGAAGCCGAAAACCGCATTGACCGGCGTGCCGTCTGGCGCTGTCATCGGCGGGAGGGCGTAATAAGCGCGAAAAATAAAACCGGACCCGTCGACCAGGAAAACATGTTCGCGGTGTTCGGCCATTTTAAGATTCCAGTGAGAAGAAAGTGTGAGCGGCACCCAAGTCGGCTCAAGGACAAGAAAAAGACGTCAGTGTCCGTGGCCGGCGGCCTCGCGGGCGCCCTCGTTCAAATGGAACTTGCGCGAACAATACGGACAGACGATCTCATCGCTCTCATCGAACCGCAGATACACCTTCGGATGGCCCAGCGCACCGCCGCCGCCGTCACAGGCGACCGTCAACGTATCGACATAAATGGTTTTGTCCGGTTCCATGGCGTCCTCGTCAATTTCACCCGCCAACCAGTCCCCATGACCGTTGACCATGCGCTCAAGCGGATGATACCGATTGCGGCCATACAATCAATGAGGCAATCGCCGAATTGCCGTGCCGAGCCGCCCGGCATAGGACCGGAATGACCCAAATATCCCCTACCGCGCCGCCTGATTTCGCTGTTGAAACCAGCGCGTTGCGTAAGGTTTATAACCGTCGTGGCGGGCCCAGGCGCCGCCGCGCCCCGGTTGAGGCGTTGAAAGAATTGACCTTCCGGGTGCCGCGGGGGTCGTTCTTTGCGCTACTGGGGCCGAACGGTGCCGGAAAATCGACATTTATCAATATTCTCGCGGGCCTCGTCACAAAAACGGCGGGTGACGCGCATGTGTGGGGATTCGATATCGAACGCGATATGCGGGCGGCCCGGCTGTCGCTTGGCGTGGTGCCGCAGGAATTGAACCTGGATGCCTTTTTCACGCCGCGCGAAACGCTGGAGGTCCAGGCCGGCCTTTACAGCGTGCCCGTGGCCGAACGCCGAACCGATGAAATCTTAAGCGCCGTCGGTCTGGGCGACAAGGCCGACGCCTATGCCCGCTCGCTTTCCGGCGGGATGCGCCGCCGGCTGTTGGTGGCCAAGGCCATGGTGCATTCGCCGCCGGTGCTGATCCTGGACGAGCCGACCGCCGGCGTTGATGTCGAACTGCGGCGCCAACTTTGGGATTCTATGCGGGAGCTGAACGCGCGCGGCACGACCATCGTGTTGACCACGCATTACCTCGAAGAGGCGCAAGCGCTCTGCGACAGGGTGGCAATCATCAATCACGGTGAACTGGTTGCCTGTGACGATACCGCCGCGTTATTGGCGCGCCTGGATTCCAAGGAAATGCTGATCACCGTGGAGGCAGCGTTCGCTGCCATCCCCAAAGGACTTGAAGGGTTTCGCGTTGACCGGCCAAATTCGCGGCAAATCCGGGTTTCCTATCCACCGACGCGTGCCCACAGCGGCCAAATTATCGCCGCCGTGCAAGAGGCAGGTCACGTCATCACAAACCTGTCGACCAAGGAGGCGGTATTGGAAGACGTGTTCCTCCGCCTGACGTCAAGCGGCTCCGGACAGGGCAGTGCCGGGTGATCCGTCAGGTGCGCCGGCCGGACTTTACCCCGCGCGCGGTTGCGCTACTCGCCGTTGTTCTGATGCTGGTGGCTTGTGCCTCGCCGCGAATTCAAGCGCCCGGTCCCGTCATTCAGGCGGCTGATTTTTATCTCGACTGGTTCATCACCACTGACGGGCTTCGCCAGCCCTACAAAAAGTGGGCGCCGGCGGAGGCCAAGCCCCGCGCGGTGATCGTGGCGCTTCACGGCTTCAACGATTACAGCAATTTCTTCAAGGTGCCGGGCGCCTGGTTCGCCGACAAGGGGCTCATCAGCTACGCCTATGATCAACGCGGGTTCGGCGATGGCCCAGACCGCGGCCTTTGGGCCGGCAACGGCGCCTATGCCCGGGATTTGTCGGATTTTGTCGATTTGGTCCGCCGCACCCATCCGGGCTTGCCGGTGTATGTTTTGGGGGAAAGCTTCGGTGGTGCCGTCGCCATGGTCGCGGCGTCCGGGCCGCGCGGCCCGGATGTAGACGGCTACATTCTGGCCGCGCCCGCGGTGTGGGGTCGGGCGTCCATGGCCTGGTACGAACGGTCAGCCCTTTGGCTGATGGCCCACACGGTGCCATGGATGCGGCTATCGGGGCAGGGGCTCAACATCACGCCTTCGGACAACATCGAAATGCTGCGCGAACTCGGCCGCGACTGGCGAGTGATCAAACGCACCCGCGTCGGCACCATTCACGGTTTGGTCGGGATGATGGATGAAGCCTCGGCGTCAGCCGGCCGGTTCAAGGCGCGGGCGTTGGTGCTTTACGGCGCCAGGGACGACATCATTCCGGGAGACCCGACATTCGACATGGTCCGGCGCTTGCCGGCGATAAACACGCCCGCGCAGACCTTTGCACTCTACGACGGCGGCTATCACATGCTGCTTCGCGACCTGAAGGCGGAGGTCGTGTGGCAGGACATTCTCGCCTGGATTGACGGCGCGGGCGGGGCGCTGCCGTCGGGCGCCGATGCGGCAGGCGCAAAAAAAATGGCCGGCCGCGGAATGCCCGCCACCGGTCGATAGTCAAAAATCTCCGATCCCTTGGATCAGCGGCTGCCGACGCACTTGTCGCCGGCGTCGAATTCCATGGTCTTGCCGCTCAGCGGCACATGCACCGGTGCCTTAGTGACGCCCATGAAGGTCTTCAGCTTTTTGCCGACCGGCTTGCCGCCGTCGGTGCCCACCTCGTTGGCGTGGGATGCGATGACCGATGCGGGCTTGACCAAATCGTTGATGACGTATGCGGCCTCTTTCGGGCCGGTGGTGTAGTTGTCGCCGATGTTGATGACGGCAAGCTTCGCCTTGTAATAATCGCCGACGACGGTTTTCTGTTCCGCCGTCACGCCCGTGTCGCCGGACAGATAAACAAAAAGGCCGTTTGAAAACGTGATCACGTTGCTGTGGGCGGACCGGCGTAACCGGCGATGCCCGCTTCGCCCGTCATTTTACCCAGGTCGCCGCCGATGAAGGCCGGGCTGACGCCGTTGGAGTGCGCCGTCAGTACCGTAGTGAAGGTGATGCCGCTGACCTTGCGATTGGCGCCGAACCTGACGAGCTGCGCATTTTTTGCGTCACCACCGTTCGCCTTCAGCTTCTTCCCCAAAAATGCAGGCATTGCCGATCCAGTGACGACCTTGGCCTTGGTCGCTAGCGCGATTTTGATCGTGCTGGTGTTGGGCACGGGCTTGACCGACATGTCCGGCTTGGTGCAAGTGCCGGCGTTCGGCGCCGGAATGTGGCGATCATCCGCATGGTCGCCGTGCATGTGGCTGACCAGGATGACGTCTATTTTGCCAAGGCGCGGGTCCTTGGCGCCGGCGACCGTGCGCCCTGCGTCATACAGAATCCGCGTGCCGTCCGGATGCTCAAAAATCATCGCCCGAACGTACCGGCAGAATTCGCCGTCGTGACTGCCGAGTGGCATAACCTTTACGTTGGCGGCGTGGCCCTGGGCCGCGCCCTTGGATACGGCGACCACCACGATGGCGGTGCCTAGGATCAGGTGTTTCATGGTGTATGTCCTCCCATACCGGCCGCGGCTCTTGATTAAACGGTTTGGCCGAGCCCAACAGTAAACCTCTGCCTTGGATCGCCCGGCCGTTCAAGCCTCGGCGGGCGGCGCGGGGTCAGTGAGAGGCGGCAGGCGTTTTGACAGGAGCCTTGCCGCTCCGAGCACTTGAGGGTATGGTCCGGCCAATCGTCCGGCGGGGCTGTCTTCAGCCGCCGGAATTCGGGCACCCGTAGCTCAGCTGGATAGAGCGCTGCCCTCCGAAGGCAGAGGTC
>JAYNIR010000031.1:0-20141 GCA_038109305.1 Rhodospirillaceae bacterium | reverse complement strand
GCATCAACCCGTGCGGCGACGGCAGGGACGCGGTCCGGTATCCGGCCGGATTGCCGCCGCCCGCGGGCGGTGCCGCAACCGGCACCAGATCCATCGCCAGACGCCATGTCCGCTCCGCCGCACCCGGTCGCGGTCTCAAAACAAACACGCGGCGGATGAAGGCCGCACCCGGGCTGAAGACCCGAAACCGCATGGTGCCGTCGGCACCGGAACCGTCGAGCACGGCCACCTTAAGCGGCCCGCCCCGGTTGCGCGCCGCCGCATCGGCGGGCCCAAGCCATCGGGCGCCCGGAAGGGTGAGAAGGAAATCGCGGGCCGACATGGCGGTCGCCTGATGGCCGACCGGACCGGACAGATCCACCACCAATCGCAGGAACCCGGCATGACGGCCGGTGCGGTAGGCAAGCACCCGCGCGGTGGACGCCGGCACCGCCGGGGACGGCGCCGCGGTTTCTGCACGGCCGGCCGCGCCCGGCGCCGCAAGGGCCGCCGTTATCGGCATGATGCAAAAAAAGATCGCCGCCGCCATGCCGCGGCCGAATGTCCCAGGGCGTTGCTTCATGTCGTACTTTTAGGCAGAGTCGAGAATCCGCCGCAAGGCCTTCGCCCGGCGTCGGGCATAATGTTGGAAGCCGATGGAAAGATTGGGGGTTTATAACCGCGCCGGCTGGTTGTAATCTTCTTGGAAATCAAAAACGGTCCGGAGCAGCCTAATTAACGGCGCGGATTCGAGCCGCGACCGGGACTTGGCCCGGAGGATATTGTGCTTTAATAAAGTTGCTGATTCTTGTGGCCTCGACGCGGCGCCGATGTTCCCCGGAGGGACACGCCCAAGAGATGACGGAAGGGAACGGCGATTGCAGTCATTAAACAGTTCGACTGGCTGCCGGTATCGATCTTGCTCGTTGTTGCGACGGTCGTCGCGGGCGTGATTTTGAAAGTGACCTCGCCCAGCAAGAAACCGTCGAAGAAAGATCTGGAAGGCCTGACCGACCGGGAAAAGTTCGAGCTTTACGACATCGGCCAGGGTCCAAAACCCGGCGACGACGTCGAGGAATAGTGGCGCTACTTCGAACTGATCAAGCAAAGCGGCGGACGCCCCGACGAATATTTCAAGGAAAATCAGGTCTAAGCTTCCGGCGCCGGCACGGCCGTCATTTCCTTGACAAATCTCCGTCACGAAATCGTAAAAAAATAATCCACACAGGCGTGTGTTGATTCGCTAAACTATGCGAGCGCAGCCCCGTCACGAGGGTTGTGCATGGAAACAGCGGTCAAAACGGCATCAATCCCCGTTGATATGGACTCATCAAGCCCAACCGCGCCGGTCGACGCAGACCAGCAGGCCCTATACGACCAACTTCGACGCGTCCGGAGGGCGACCTTGTCACTAGTCCGCGATCTGAGCGACGCGGACGCCGCCGTGCAATCCATGGACGACGCCAGCCCGGCCAAGTGGCACCTGGGCCATACGACGTGGTTTTTCGAGGCGCTGGTTTTGACGCCGTCGGCGGCCGAGACGGGATACGACATTTTCGACGGCCACTTCGCCTATCTGTTCAATTCCTATTACGAAACCGTCGGCGACCGGCAACCGCGCTCGAAACGCGGCATGCTGACGCGGCCCGCGCTGGATGACGTGATCGCCTACCGCGCGCACGTGGACGGCGCGCTTGAAAAACTCATGTCACAGGGTGCGCTTTCGCCCGACATTCTGAAAGTGATTGAGCTCGGCCTGCATCACGAACAGCAGCACCAGGAACTTTTGGTGACCGACATCCTGCATCTGTTTGCACAAAGCCCGCTTCGCCCCGTGTTCATCACCGATGCGGACGACGGCGCCGCCACCCCCGCCCATGCCCCGGACATGACCTGGATCGATTTATCGGGCGGCATCCGCCGCATCGGCGCCAAGTCAGGCGACGGTTTCGCGTTCGATTGCGAAACGCCCGATCATGATGCGTTGCTGCGGCCTTACAAACTTGCGTCCCGCCCCGTCACCAATGGCGAGTGGATCGACTTCATAGCCGACGGCGGATACGCGGACCCGTTGTTGTGGCTGTCGGACGGATGGGCGACGGTCCATGCAAACGGATGGCGCGCGCCGCTTTATTGGGAAGATGCCGACGGCGCGTGGCGGTCGATGACCCTTCGCGGGATACAGCCGGTCGACCCGGCGGCGCCGGTGGCCCACATCAGTTTGTTCGAGGCCGATGCCTACGCCCGCTGGGCCGGCAAGCGCCTACCGACGGAGTTCGAGTGGGAGGCCGCGACCCAAGGCCTGCCCGTCCAGGGAAACTTTATGGGTTCCGGCCAATTCCGCCCCGTCCCGGCGGCGGCGGGTACGGGGCTTCGGCAGATGTTTGGCGATACATGGGAATGGACCGCCAGCGCCTATGCCCCCTACCCGGGCTTTCGCGCGACGGACGGCGCTGGCGGCGAATACAACGGGAAGTTCATGTCCGGGCAGACGGTGTTGAAGGGCGGGTCGTGCGCCACGCCCGACGGCCACGCGCGGGCGACCTACCGTAATTTCTTTTATCCGCACCAACGCTGGCAGTTCACCGGCGTGCGGTTGGCGGATGATGCATAACCGATGGACGGTTTTCACGACATCGAAGACAGTGGGCTCAGCCGCGCCGCGCGCGAGGCCTTCGCCCAAGATGTGATTAATGGGCTTTCGGGCGATCCGAAGACGCTGCCGTGCAAATGGTTTTACGACGTGCGAGGATCGGAACTCTTCGAGGAAATCACCGGACAGGACGAATATTACCCGACGCGGACGGAAATCGGCCTGCTGGAAACATTGGCCGGCGACATCGGCGACGTTCTGCCGGATTCGGCCTGGGTCGTCGAATTCGGGTCCGGATCGTCTCGCAAGTCGGATTTATTTTTGAATGCGCTGCAGTCGCCGCAGGGATATGTCCCGATCGACGTGTCCGGCGATTATCTGGATGCCGCCGCCGAAGCCCTGGCGGAGCGCCTGCCGCACCTTGAAGTCCGCCCCATCGTCGGCGATTTCACGCAGAGCATTCCGCTACCGGACGGCATTGAGGACGAGGCCAAGATCGGGTTTTTTCCGGGATCGACCATCGGCAATTTCGAACCGGCGGAGGCGACGGCGTTTCTCCGCCGGGCCAGATCCATGCTGGGCGACGGCAGCCACATGGTGGTCGGCGTCGATCTGAAAAAGGATGAACAGGTGTTGCTCGACGCTTATAACGATGCGCGTGGCGTGACCGCGGATTTCAACCTGAACCTTCTAGACCGGATTAACCGGGAACTGGGCGCCGGATTTGACCGCGACCGGTTCCGCCATCACGTGCGGCATGACGAAGCCGAAGGCCGGATCGAAATGCACATCGAGAGCACGGCCAATCAAACCGTCCGCGTCGATGGCCATGTGTTCGAATTCGCCGCCGGCGAAACCATCCACACGGAAAATTCCTATAAATACGCCGTCGACGAATTCGGCGATGTCGCCCGGGCGGCGGGATGGTCATCCAAATGCCACTGGACGGACGACGCGGACCTATTCAGTATTCACCTGTTGTCGGCAACCTAGGGATCACGGGCGGATGAAACGGGCGGTGGTCATTGTTTTGACCGGTCTGATGATTTGGGCGGCGCGCCCCCTGCCAGCCATGGCCTGCGGCCCGATCATCGAAGTTCATTTCTACGAAAGCGGGCCGGATCTTTGGGTCATCAAAAATCAAAGCCAGGAACCCTGGACCCTGGTCACCCTTGAAATCATCCTCACGGGGTCGAACGGCAAGCTGGTCTTCGACACCGAAGAAGGCGGCCTGGGATACAACTCGCCCTATCAGTTCGAGGCCGTCGATAACGACGTCGGGCTTGCCATCGTACCCAAGGTGACCGACGGGTCGGAAAAACTAACGCTCAGCTTCCTCAGTTTCGAGCCGGGCAAGTCCTTCATGTTCACCGTCGACATTGACGACCGGGTCGGAAATTCCGAATGGGGCCAGGGACACATTTCAGGCAATGAAATCCACAACACCCGCGCCGAAGCGCTGCTGACCAGCAAAAAATTCGGCAAGACCGTGGCCAAGGGCGCCTTCGGCACCGACGGCAAGGCGAACCTGCGCGGCGCGACGTGCGTTTAGCCGCAAAACCTGAGCGTTGCGTCAGAACCTCGAAAGTGGCTTTGCGCGAATAAAAATATCGTAAAACCTAAGCCTTGATTTGCGTCTGCCGTCGCCTGCCTGCGCAAAGCCGGAGCTTCGCTTCGGCAAATGCAGATCATGTTGCTCGGCGCGGGCGTCAGATCGTCACTCAATCGGTTTAGTGAAACCTATGAAATCTCCGCCCGGACAATCGCGGCGCCATTGGCCATCGCCCTCATCTTGCCGAAGGCGACATCGCGGGGCAGGTATTTCAGCCCGCAGTCGGGCGCGACGATGATCTGTTCCGCCGGGTGGTGTTCCAATCCCTTGCGGATGCGGACGGCGACCGTTTCCGGGCTTTCCACCGTCATGTCCGACAGGTCGAGCACGCCCAGGATGATCTTTTTGTCGGGGAGCGTTTCCAGCACCTTGCAGTCGAGCTTGGACTGCGCCGTTTCGATGGAAATGCCGTGGACGGAACAGTTCGCCAACTGCGGAAGAAAGGAATAGCCCGCCGGGCGTTCGTGGATGATGGCGGCATAGCCGAAGCAGATGTGCACGGCGGTTTCGCCGGGCGCACCCTCGAGCGCGCGGTTCAGCGCCTGCAGACCAAATTTTTCGGCCTTTTCCGGGCGCGCCTGCATGTAGGGTTCGTCGAACTGGACAATGTCGGCACCGGCGGCGAAAAGGTCCTTCATTTCCGCGTTCACGGCGGTGGCGTAGTCGTGCGCCAGTTCGGCCTCGTCTTCATAATAGTCGTTTTGCGCCTGCTGCGACATGGTGAAGGGGCCGGGCACGGTGATCTTGATGCGCCGGTCCGTATTGGCGCGAAGGAATTTGACGTCTTCAACCTCGACCGCGTGCTTGCGTTTGATCTCGCCGGTGATGCGCGGCACCGGGTTCGGGTGGCCCGACCGGTCGAGCGCCGTCCCCGGATTGTGGATATCGACGCCTTCCAGCGCCGTCGCGAACCGGTTGGAATAGCTTTCGCGGCGCATTTCGCCGTCGGTGATGATGTCAAGACCGGCGCGTTCCTGATCGCGGATGGCCAGGATGGTCGCGTCGTTCTGCGCTTCTTCCAGATATTTCGGGTCGACGCGCCACAGTTCCTGAGCGCGGGTGCGGGGCGGGAAGCGCCCAGCAAGTTTTTCCCGATCCAGAAGCCAGTTGGGTTGCGCGTAAGATCCGACGAGCGATGTCGGCAGCAGCGTGTTGACGGTGTCCATCATGGTATCAATCCTCCCGTACACTGGTTTTGCCGGAGCCTAGCACGCCGGGGCCGGCCGCGACACCGGCGATCAGGCGGAAAATTTCATTTGCCCGTCGGCGCCCAGCACCACTGTTTCGAAGTGCTTCGGAACAAACACCTCGGACTTGGGCGAAACGGCTTTGACCTCCTGCACGAAGGCGTCAGTCTGGGCAAATGCCTTGTCCTGCGGCGCACCGAAGGGCAGGCCCTGGTCGTCCCAGTGGGTCGCGACGACGATGGGCGGCAGGCCTAAAGCCCGCATCAGCCGCCCGGTGTAGTCGTGAATTTCCAGCCGCGGCGGCGCTGACGCGATAAAGACCACATCGGGGCGGAGGCCTTCGACCTCGCGTTCGATGTAATTCATGGACCCGAACAGAAGGACCTCCCGCCCGCCGATGCGGATCAGATAGGCGAGCGTGCCGCCCTCGACATATTCATCCAGGTTCAGAGGTGCGCCCTTCACTGGCACGGTGCCGAAGTCCTTGTAGAGCTTGCAGGACAGCGCCGAATGCAAGCTGGGGATCACGCGAATGGAGAATTTGCCGTAGTCATAATCCTCGCCGCCCCGGACGGCATGGATCTGTTCATCAGGCACGCCGCCGTTGGCCGCGATGTTGCACGTGCTTTCCGTGCCGATCACCACGGCGCCCGTCTTGTTGGCGATGTAGGGCACGTCCATGGCGTGATTGAAATGCGAATGCGACAAGATCAGGCAATCGGCTTTCGGCACGTGGCGGTCGATGGTTTCGGCGTCGCTTTCCGCTGGTTCGTCGATTTTGACGACCTTGCGCGGATCATCCGACACATCGATCGCGTCATGCGGGCCGTAACGGCGGCCCTTAAACCGCACGCGGGACAAATACGGATCCAGCAGGATGACGGTTTCGCCGTCCGTCACCTTCCACCCGGCGGCACCGAAATGGGTGAAGCGCAGTTCGCGCGCATTGCCGCCGGCTTTTGGCGCGGCGTTTTCTTTTTTGTCAGCGGGCATTTTCCTGTACCACCTCAAACCCTTTTTTGAGCGCCAGACCGCACAGCCGCACCTTGCCTTTGATGTAGACTTTCTCCGCCAGTTCGTATTGGCGTTGCGCCTTTTTCAAAACCTCGGCCTGGGCCGTGGCTTCGATCTTTTTGATGCGCCGCTTAAGATCGTCAAGATAGACCTTGTCGCAGGGCACCGTTTGCGCTGCAACCGGCCAACCAGCGATGGCGATTACGCCGGCCATCACGCCGGCCTGGGCGGCGGCAATCAGGCGGCGCCGGATCAACCGAGGGCCTCCAGCACGTCTTCGGCGGCGGATACGTAGCAGCCGGCTTCGGTCTCGAGCATCATTTTCGATACCTTCCCGTCATCGACGATCATGGCATAGCGCTTGGACCGCGTACCGTAGCCGCGCGCTGACATATCGCTCGAGAGCCCCATGGCTCGGGTCAGTTCGCAATTGCCGTCGCCCAGCATGATGACCTTTCCGTCGGCCCCGTGGGACTGGCCCCAGGCGCCCATGACCATGGCGTCGTTCACCGAGATACAGGCGATTTCGTCGACGCCCTTCGCCTTGATGGCGTCCGAAAGTTTGACGAAGCCCGGCAGGTGCTTGGCTGAACAGGTGCGGGTGAAGGCGCCGGGCAGGCCAAACACGACAACGCGGCGGCCACGGAAAAAGTCGCCGGTGGCGACGCCTTCGGGCCCGCCGTCGACCAGTTTAAACAGCGTCGCCGCCGGGATAGCGTCGCCTTCTTTAATCGTCATGGCCTGTCCCCTCTCGACCAGCGTTGATCCTTTGGTGAAATTGTATGATGGCGACACCAAAGCGCAAAAGGAAAAGCGGCGCCGCAGAGGACGCCGCCGTAACCTGGATTATGATTTCGCCTAGCCGTTTATTTCACGGGAAGCGTCTTCGCATAGGCCAGGATATCGACCTGATCCTGAACGCTGAGGCCGCTCAACGCGACCATGGATACACCCGGTTGCCTATTGCGGATTTTGTGCAAGGTTTCCGAAGGGTTCCCCGCAGCGACCGTGCCGATGTATTCCGCCCTCGGCGGCGTCTTGAAATTGATCGTCTTACCGTTGACGCCGTGGCAAATCGAGCAGATGGTCTGATAAAGTCCGGCGCTGCGCCGGATATCGCCCTTGGCCTTTTTGGACTTGCGGTCGATGAATTTGTCCATGTCGATCTGACCCTTGGTGACGAACGGAACGAGCTTTTTAAGCGCGGTATCCGACATCATGGCCGGCGTATAACCATGCGCCTTACCGCGGACAATCTCGGCGAACTTGTCAGGATCACCGTCCGCCCAAGGCCTGATTCCCTTAATGCTGGTGAAGTGCGACCCTTTGGCATAGGCGCCGTCCTTGCCCATGTAATCTCAGCCATCGCATTCCTTGCATCGCCAGGTTCCAGCGCCGGATTACTTGCCGGATTTCGGGTATAGCGCATGGGTCGATTTCGGTTTGTCGGATTCAAGCGCCGACATCCAGTTGTCGTAAATCTGCCCGCCCCTGGAAATCGCGAACATTTCGGCTTCAAGGATGTCGGCGGCGCGAGCCAACTGAATGAATAGCGACACCACCGTAAATATCGCTGTCGTTGTGCTGACGGCACATGCCTTTATGAGGAAATTCATGTCGGTTCTCCTCTTGGAATGTTTCCCTCGCGGCCGCACTCCCCCCCCTTTGGTCGCTGTCACCTAATACCTTACTAATATGTAATGATATTTCATTGACCTGGGTCATCCGCCCATCCCCAACCGCGCGAAAGATTGAGAGCCGGATGAGACGCCCCTATAGTACAGGCTACAAAGGAGTGTGAACCATGCGCATCCAACTTCTCGGCACCGGCACGCCGACACCGTCGCAGACCCGCATGAGTTCGGGATACATGGTCGAGGTCGCGGGCGACGTCATGCTGTTCGACCACGGGCCCGGCGCGCACCACCGCCTGTTGGAAGCCGGCAAACGCGCGACGGACGTCACCCACGTGTTCTTTTCCCACCTGCATTATGACCACTGCCTGGATTACGGGCGGCTGGTTCTGACCCATTGGGATCAGGGTGCGGGGCGTGTGCCGGAGCTGCAGGTCTATGGGCCGCCGTTTACCCAAAAGATGACGGAGTTGTTGTTTTCCGAAGACGGCATCTGGGGCCCGGACCTGAAGGCCCGGACGGAACACCCCCTGTCAACCGTCATTTACAATGCTCGGGGCGGCGAAGGGCAGCGCACCAAACCGTCGCCGGTCGTCACCGAGCTTAAAAGCGGCGACACGGTCGAAACCGATCATTGGAAGTTGACCGCCGCCAGCGTCCGCCACGTGCAGCCGTTTCTGCATTGTTACGGATACCGGCTTGAAACCGATGCCGGCGTGTTCGTCTATTCGGGCGACACGGGGCCGTGCAAGGCGATCGAAAAACTGGCGCAGGACGCCGACGTGCTGGTCAACATGTGCCATTACCTGTCGGGTACGGAATTGGGGAAAGAATTTGCCGAAGGCTGCATGGGTCATCTAGAACTGGCCGACCTGGGCGAAACGGCGGGCGTCAAAAACCTGGTCATCAGCCACGTCACCGAACAAATGGACCGCCCCGGCGTGCGCGAGCGTATCTTGCGGGAAATGGGCGCCAGGTATTCCGGAAACCTGTTTTTCGGCCACGACCTGATGGAAATCCCGGTCGCCGGGCCGGCGCCCGCCAAATTAGACTGAACCGGACCCGCACCCGCGAAGCTGGACTGAGCGCGGGCCCGCGCCGGCAAATCGGATTACCGTAGGGATTGGGCTCGCCGGGCATCGCCCGGGTGACAGCACGGTTTAATCAGCCGCTTCGTTGACGCCGTCGTTGCATTCGTTGAAAATCCGCCGCGTGCAGGCCCGGCAGATGCCGCGGTCCAGCCGCTGATAGATTTCATGAATGGCATCGCCCTTCGACAGGAAGACATTGCGCCGCCCGATCACGTCTAAAAAGCCGCCGCGTTTGAGGAACATCTTGTCCTGAATGCGCAGGCCCGAAATGTAGAGCCCGCCGCCGCGTTGCCGCCATTTCTGAGCTTCCTCGGCCAGCGCTTCGGCGCCGGTGATATCCAGGCTCGAAACGCTTTCCAAGGACAGCAGAACGTGTTTGTAGCCCGTGTCTTCGGCGGACAGCGCGTTCAGCCGCTGCACCATGGCGTCGACCGACCCGAAAAAGATCGAGCCGTTGATCTGCACGATGTCCAACTGCGGGCAGCGCCGGGGCGAATTGGGCGCGACCGGGATGAACCGGGGCGGTGAGCTTTCCGGGCACGGGATCATGGAATACATGCGCGGCGTTGCGCTGCGGTTGAGGTACAGCATCAACGACAGCATGACCCCGGCATAAATCGCGAATTCCAGGTCGAGCAGCAGCGTCGCCGTGAACGTCACCAGCAGCACCGAACTGGCCGGGCGCGAGACGCGCAGGATCGTCATGATGTGGTGCACGTCGATCAAGTTGTAAGCGACCAACAGAATGATCCCGGCCATGGCGGGGATCGGCAGGTAGGCCGTCAGCGGCGCCACCAAAAGCAGGATGACGGCAAGGAAGGCCGCAGCCATGATCGCCGCCATGGGCGTTCTCGCGCCGGCTTCGTAATTGATGCCTGACCGAGTGAACGAGCCCGATCCGGCGTAGCTTGAGAAAAAGCTGCCGACGACGTTGGACAGGCCCTGGCCCATGAATTCCTGATTCGAATCGATCCGCTGATGGGATTTGAGCGAGATCGACCTGCCGATGGACACGGCTTCGATCAGGCCCAGGACGGCGATGGCGAGCGCTTCCGGCGCCAGCGCGCGGAGCGTTTCGAACGAGAAATCCGGCGTCGAGAACGGGGGCAACCGGGCCGGGATTTCGCCGACCAGCGTGACCCCGTGGGCCGGGCCGTCGAGCGCAATGCTCAAGAATCCGCCGCCGACCATGGCGATCAGCATATAGGGTAGTTTTTTGTTGATGGTCTTGATCGCGATGGCGAGCCCGAGCGTACCGAGCGCCACCGCCATCACGTAAGGATTGGTGAGACCGATGTCGCGGCCGATGTCGTACCAGGTGTGAAGGAAAGATTCCCCTGCCGGGATCTTGATGCCGAGCACGCTTTTCATCTGGCTAGTGGCGATCAGAATGCCGGCGCCCGCGGTAAACCCGACCACCACCGAATGCGACACGAAATTCACCAGCTTGCCCAGCCGCGCCAGCCCGAACGCCAGTTGATAGACACCGGCCAGGAACGTCAGGGTCAGCGCGATGGAAATGAACTCGGGCGAGCCCGGTTCCGCATGGCGGGAAACGGTCGAGAACACGACGATGGAAATCGCCGTCGTCGGCCCGGACACCAGATGCCAGCTCGACCCGAACAGGGCCGCCACCACGGGCGTGACGATGGCCGTGTAAAGTCCGTATTCCGGCGGTAGACCGGCGATGATGGCGAATGCCACGCCCTGCGGCAAAACGATGATGGCGCCGGTCAGCGCGGCGAACAAATCCGCCGTAAACGTGGCGCGCGTGACGAGTGGCGTCCATTGCAGGAATGGAAACAACTGGCGGAACGCGACCGGCCAGAGGCCGTGCATTTGTAGACTTTTGATCGCCATCGGGGGACCGGCAGTCGTGATTTGGAGTTATTTAATGTCCGGAGACGCGCCGCAAACTACGCTTATCCATACTCGTTTGCAAAAAGTATCTCATTTATTGGTCAACATTTATTTAAAATATCATTGCTTTACGCTATGACGTGGCAGGGGCGGGCGATGACGGTCTTGGACGACATACACGACCGCTAAATACCGTTCCGGTGCGATCGCGATATACCGGATTGGCGTAATCCCGATTTACCGGACTGGCGGCGTCGGCGATAATGCGGTCACGGGCCGGACCGGGCCCGGCGCCGAGGTTCGGCGCATCCCCCTGACATGCGGGCTGGAATTGACATCGGATTGCTTCTTCTTGCGGCGGTTTGTCGTCACTAGGGCGGGCGCCCTCGCGGCTTGCCTGGCTGCCTTCCCCGCGGCGGCCAAGCTGAAAAAACCTTCGCCGCATCAGGTCATGGGTTACACCTATCCGGTGCAAAAGCCGGCAGACCAGGACTGGGACCTGACCACCGGCCCCGGCGGGGCGGGCCGCGCCAAGGGCGACATCGTCTATTTCACGGGCCGGGTGGTCGACCGCAACGGCAAGCCCATATTGGGCGCCCGGATCGAGATCTGGCAGGCCAACGCCGCCGGCCGCTACACCCACCCGTCCGACAGCGACAGTAAGTATCCGCTCGATCCCAATTTCGACGGCTATGCCCTGCAGATGACCGACGACCAAGGCTGGTTCCGGTTCAAGACGATCAAGCCCGGCCCCTATCCGGGCGGCAAGGGGTGGATGCGGGCACCCCACATCCACGTCGACATTTCGGGGCGGGAAAGCCGCCTGATAACGCAGGTTTATCTCGAGGGTGAAGCGCTGAACAAGACCGACCGATTTATTCTGGCGACGCCGCGTTCGAACACGCTGATCGCGAAATCGCGCAAACCGGAGCCGGGCATCGAACCCGGCGCACAGGTCTTTTACTGGGAATCGGTGCTGTCGGAGTATTGAGGCTCGCAGACTAACAAAGGCAGAGCGGATCGTTGCGGACAAAAATTGGGCGCGCCATTGCCGACCGCGCCATCCCAATCGCGCGCGTTTCTGACCGATACATTCAAAGGAATGGTGGAGCTGAGGGGAATCGAACCCCTGACCTCGTCATTGCGAACGACGCGCTCTCCCAACTGAGCTACAGCCCCGTCCATCAACGGACTTCCCAGGACGCCCAAATCAGCCAATAAAATCAGCAACTTACTCTATTTTATCAAATAAGCAGGATCAACAGAAGCGCTATCTACCCTGCTTCCCGACCCGTCCGTGTGCCGTACGTGTGCCAGGAGTGTGCCAAGAATTATCTCAGGCTAGTAATGAACTGAAGACGCTATGTGGATAATTTCTGTCAATCTCCACAGGAGCAGGCAGGGGGATAGGGAAAAGCCAACATAGTCTTCATGGGCGCTGAAATTTACGCATAGAAATTTCGAACGCTCTATTCCCTCCTGATGTTGTCTCGTTTCCATCCTTGATCCAACCTTCCCTGAGGTGAGGATCACGCCGTCACACCCGCCGACGCCTACTTCGGCAGGGACACCGCCATCATTGAAAGAAGACGAAAGATCAAACAACTCACCATCCGAAACCGCTGCTTAAAACATCAACGCCGAGCGGCTTAACATAGAACCCAGATGAGCCAGATCCTCCGTTACAAAACAGGATCAAATGCCCCATTTATTTTGACGACGGACATACCGCACATTGGGAACACTCGCTCCTCTGTCCTTTGCAAGCTCCTCAAAACCTCCAACGCCTTCCCAGTCATCGGAATTGTCCTTAGATGGCCGTTCTTGGTCACAGGGATGTGGAGCATCTCTCCCCTTGTCTTGGCTAACAGGCTATTCGCCGAGACAGGCCTGAAAACCACGGATAGAAGGAACTTTATTGGCGGGCCGCCCCGGCAGGCACCACCGGACGCTCTCAGAGCCCGACGCCATTTTTCCTCGGGTACTTGGCACAAAATCCCGCTACGGCGAGGTGCGGCATGAAACGCAAACGGAGATCAAACCGCGCCAACGCCACGGGGCGAAATGAGACCGAGCAGCTCCTTCCCATTCCATACGCGATTGCTCGGAGCGCCGCCTTCCGGAGCCTGAGCGGAACCGCGCTAAAGGTCTGGGCTGAACTCCGGTCCCGGTTTAACGGGCGTAACAATGGCAACTTGACGCGTTCGCTCGATGAGGTCGCCCGCATTCTCAGCATCGGCAAGGCGACTGCGCAACGGGCCTTTGCAGAACTTGAAGAGAAGGGCTTGTTGAAGATGATCAAACTCTTCAGTTGGCACGGCCGGCGGGCGACGACTTGGGCCGTCACTGACCGCTCATATCAGGGGCATGCGCCATCACGGGGCTGGAACCGCTGGCGCCCAGCTCTCGATAGATGAAATTCATTTTACGGTTCTGTGAAGGAACCGAGCGCTCGCCTGACGGTTCCGGTTCAACACCGACAAATATTTTACGGTTCCATCTGAGACGCCGTCAGCTCCAATTTCGCGCGACTTTTCGGTTCTGAAACGGAACACCTCTAAATACCATGGGGGCGGATTAATTGCCTTAAGCGGACTATTACAAACTGTCGTAAGATTGGCCGCTTATGACCCAAAGCGGACAAAAAACCGGCACCAAACCTGTTAAATTGAGTGAGCTTATCCGACGGCGCTTACTGTTGGCTTCGGCTTTTACGAAAGCGCGTTGAGAAACTCATTGGCTTCCGCCAGGCATTGGCTTTTCGACGCATCGTCCCATGTTGCGAGCGTTTTGTACGGCATGCCCATTCTCGGGTTTTTCTTCAACTGCCCCTCATTCTGGATCAGGAAGGCCCAATAGAGGTAGTTGAACGGACAAGCATCTGGTCCGGTTTTACGTTTCACGTCGTAGCGGCAAGTCTTGCAGAAATCCGACATTCGATTGATGTAGGCACCCGACGCCGCGTAAGGCTTCGAGGCCATCAGGCCGCCATCGGCGTAAACCGCCATTCCGATTGTATTCGGCATTTCCACCCACTCGATGGCATCGGCGTACACCGCAAGGTACCAGCGTTCGATCTCGCGCGGGGCAATGCCGGCCAGCAGCGCGAAATTACCGGTCACCATGAGCCGCTGGATATGGTGCGAATAGGCGTAGTGCATCGTATCCGAAATGACCTTTCGAAGACAGTTCATGTTAGTCCGACCGTTCCAATAAAAGCCGGGCAACGGCCTCAAAGCGCCGAAGAAGTTTCGCTCGGCATACTCCGGCATGGATGCCCAATAAATACCGCGCACGTACTCTCGCCAGCCGAGGATTTGTCGGATAAACCCCTCGACTGCGTTCAATGGCGCTGTGCCGTTTCGCCATGCGTGCTCTGCTGCCTGGCAGACCTCGCGGGGCGACAGCAGTCCGATATTGATCGCGGGCGCGAGAAGCGAGTGATGGACGAACGGCTCCCCCGCCTTCATGGCATCTTGGTAGTCCCCGAAATCGGGCAAATGCTCGGCGATGAAATCCGCCAGTGCAGCCAAGGCGCCGTCCCGCGTCACCGGCCAATCGAAGTCCGCCAGGGCGCCGAAATTGTCAGGAAACCGTTCCGTCACCAGTTCGATGACCTCGCGCGTCATCGCGTCCGGCACAAACCTCTTGTGGCTGCGTAACTGAACGGATTTAGGCAGAGGCTTGCGATTGGCCTGATCGAAATTCCATTGGCCGCCAACTGGTTTGTCGCCATCCATCAAGACGTCGTGTTCGCGGCGCATGACGTGATAGAAATGCTCCATTCGCCAGGACGCCCTGCCATGCGCCCATTGCCGGAAGCGCGCATGGCTGGCGAAAAACCGATCGTCCTCACGAATTTCCGTCGGTAGCCCGAACATTCGCTCCCAGGACGATGTTTCGACTTTCAGCCGCCATTCGCCGGGCTCCGTCATGACGATGCGGTCCGGCTTGTGGCGCCCGATGGCGCGTTCGACCTCACGGGTGAGGTTCCCGGTATTGTCCGATTGGTCCAGCGCGACATAATCGACGACCACGCCGTCCGCCCGAAGTTCGGCGGCGAAATGACGCATGGCAGCCAGGAATAGCGCGATCTTCTGCTTGTGGTGGCCGACATTCCGGCATTCGTCGGCGAGTTCCATCATCAACACGACACTGGTCGATGGATCGAATCCACGGAGAGAAGACACTTCCCGCGACAGTTGATCCCCCAACACGATGTGAAGTGCGCTCACTGTCACGCCCCCGAATGCGCCGCCGCCGGGCGGTTCCGGGCGTTCCGGCAGCGCTCCGAACAATAGCGGATATGCTGCCAGCAATTCCGCCATCGCCGGCGCCACGCAAACGGCCGATGGCAAACCGAACAGAGCTTTGTCGGAAGATCAATTTTCCGGTGTGTCAAAGCCACCGCCGGCATTTCCAATTCAAAACCTCAACACCGTCGGCGCCCGCCGGGTTGCCGCTTCGGCCTCCCGGAACGAGGCTGTCAATGCAGTCATATAAGGCCGACGTTGGCCAGGAACTCGCGTCGCGTCGCCGGATTGTCGCGAAAGGCACCGAGCATTTTCGACGTCACCATGGCGACGCCGGCCTTGTTGACGCCGCGTGTCGTCATGCAGTGGTGCTCTGCCTCGATCATGACCGCCACTCCCTCCGGCTGCAGGACAGTATCGATGACGTTGGCTATTTGCGATGTCATCTTTTCCTGGATTTGTAGCCGCCGTGCGTAAATCTCGACTACGCGGGCCAGCTTGCTGATGCCGACAACGCGATTTCGCGGTAAATAGGCGACGTGGGCACGACCCTGGATCGGCGCCATGTGATGCTCGCAATGGCTGACGAACCAAATATCCTTGAGCAAGACCATTTCGTCATAGCCTTCGGTCTCCTCAAAGGTGCGCTCGAGCACCCCGACCGGATCCTTCAGGTAACCGCCAAAGAACTCGTCATAGGACCGCACGACGCGGGAAGGAGTTTCGAGCAGCCCCTCGCGGGCGGGATCGTCGCCGGCGTAGGCCAACAGGGTTCTCACTGCCTCTTCCGCCGCCTCGGCGCTGGGTCGTTCCTCGCGAATGCGATGAACGTCAAGTTCGTGAGATTTGACCAGACTGAGTTGTGCGGGTGTCATCCCCTACCCTCCTAATTTCGATGATGCTTATTGATACGCGGAGAGTGGCGGGCTGGATCACTGCGGAGGCAAATTGGCCTCGATAGCACGCACGACCTTAGAAGACGTAGGTGACGTCGGGGTCGAAAACCAATCGACAAGACGGCCATCCGGCGCGATCAGGTACTTGTGGAAGTTCCATCGGGGCTTCGCCATGCCGCCGAGGGTGTCTGCGGCCCATGTGTAAAACGGATGTGCGTCCGCCCCTTTGACCACTGCTTTGGCCGTGAGTGGAAAATCGACGTCGAAGTTCACTTTGCAAAAATCCTTGATATCCGCCTCGCGCCTCGGTTCTTGGCCGCCGAAATCGTTAGATGGCACGCCAAGCACCACGAGACCGCGCGCTCGGTAGCGCGTCCATAATGCCTGTAGCTCGCCGTACTGCTTGGTGAAGCCGCATTGCGAAGCCGTATTGACGACAAGAACGGCCTTGCCGGCAAACGTCGAAAGCGGCATTTCTCCGCCATCAATGGCCCGGAAAGAAAACGTATGTGCAGATTTCGCAGTTTCAGCTTCCACGGTGGCAACTTTCGACAGGCTCGCCAGGAGCGCGAAAACAAAAATATTCACGGCGATCCGCATTGAGCATCTCCGGCACAAATCGACCCCCGCCCCGAAATTATACGGGAAATCCTCGGTCGATGTTTCAAGAAGGACACGTAAACCCGCTCCAGAATTGCCGTCATGACTGGCTGGAGAAACACCCATCCCAGAAATCGGAAGGCGGGCAGTGCGGACCACAGAATCGCGAAAGCTTCTGCACCGGAGACGATTCGTCCGTGCCTATCCTGCAGGTGGAAGCGCGCCAATGCCTCGTCGCGCGTGAGAGCCTCGGGCAAAACTTCCGCCGGTGCAGTGGCGACGTTGATCCAACGCATACGGTCGGCTCCCCGGCATTTTCGGTACATGGCAATCTCGCGCGCGCAGAGCGGACAGGCCCCGTCAAAAAGGACGGTGATGCCCGACGATGCGGTCCTTCGTCTCGCTAGCATTTGATTGTGCATTGGATAACGGTACCTTTCTAACGATGTACGGTGGGTTCCCTCGATTGGATCACCCCCACCGTTTCGATTACGGATCGGTGATCCAAAGTCCGGGGAAATCCGTAAATATTATCGTTAGGTCTCAGGAGATCTGCCAAATCCATGCGCCGAGCAAGCATCACCACGATTTGGGCTGCTGTCTCGTGCCTTGCTGCTTCCGCAGGCGCGATCGCTTCGGCTGACACGCATTCGATATCATCGGATACCTTCGATCCGCTGGACCGCTACGGTACGGAAATCCTGTTCGACGTGCGCCGCAACGGAAACTCCGTCGGCTTTCATCGGGTGACGTTCGCACGCGACGCGGACGGCCTGGCGGTGACCACCCGGTTTGAGATCAAGGTCGATTTTCTCTTCTTCACCGCTTATCGATATAGCTACCAATCCAAGGCGCGTTGGCAGAGCGATCAGCTGGTCTCGCTCGACGTACAGGTCGACGACGATGGCGCCGAGGCGAGCCTCCGCGCATTGAGAGGCAAGGATGGTTTGGCTGTCGACCGCGCTGAGACCCGTCACACTATTGACCAGTCGATCTACCCAACCAATCACTGGCACCCGGGCGTGATCGGCGAGGTTCGCGTGCTGAACACGCTCACGGGGCGGGTCAACGACGTCACAATTCGACCGAGCGGGAGCGAACCGGTCACGACGGAGGTGGGCAATGTCATGGCGACGCGCTATGTCTATACGGGCGACCTAGAAAACGAGGTTTGGTATGACAACGAGGGCCGTTGGGTGAAGATGCGGTTTCTCGGCCGCGACGGGTCGACGATCGAGTACGTCTGCAGGCGCTGCCAGGGCCGCGACCCCAGACAGGCCCGGCAATGACCGACGGAAAGCTCGTATGGATCACGGGTGCCGGCAAGGGGATCGGCCGTGCGGTTGCGATAAAACTCGCGCAGGACGGTTGGCATGTCGCCGCCTCCGCACGCACGCGTCAAGACCTCGACACCCTTGAGCGTGAGGCGCCGGCGGGCAGCGTTGTCGGCTTCCCGCTCGACGTCACCGATGTCGTGGCGACCCGGCGGGCGCTCGATGACATGGAACGTATACTTGGCCTGCCTGACACGGTGATCCTGAATGCCGGCACCCACAAGCCAACACCTGCGGAAAGTTTCTCCATCGGCAACGTACGGGCACTCATGGAAACCAACGTGATGGGTACGGCCAACGGTCTTGCCGAAATCATGCCGCGGTTGATGGCGCGCGGGCACGGCCATATCGCGGTGGTTGCCTCGCTTGCCGGATATCGCGGGTTGCCGACGGCGGCGGCGTACGGCGCAAGCAAGGCAGCGTTGATCAACATGTGTGAGGCGCTGAAACCCGAACTCGAGAAACATGGTGTCGCGCTGACCCTGATCAATCCGGGTTTTGTAAAAACGCCGCTGACCGATAAGAACTCATTTCCCATGCCGTTTTTGATCAGCGCGGAGGAGGCCGCGGCGCGGATCGTGCGGGGCCTTTCCACCGATGCCTTCGAGGTCGCGTTTCCAACCCGGTTCGCCTGGCTGATGAAGGTGTTGCGCATGCTCCCGGACCGGTTTTTCTTCGCTGCAATACGGCGGATGATAGCTCCATGACTGCGCCGCACCTACGTTACCGCGAGTTTCTCGAGGGGCTCACCCCCGAGACTCTGGACAGCCTCCCCGATTTCGTGACGGCCGACGTGCGCTTCGTCGATCCTTTCAACGACGTGCGCGGTGTCGATGCCATGGCCGCCGTATTTCGCCACATGTTCGAAAGCCTGGGCGACGTGAGGTTCGAGGTAGAGAGGCTGAGTTTCGACGGCGAGGTTTGCCTGATGGTGTGGCGATTCTCATCCACGCTTCGCGGCAAGCCTTGGACGTTCGAAGGCACCAGCGTCGTCCGCTTCGACGCAGCAGGCCGGGTCGTCGAGCAACTAGACCATTGGGATGCCGCCGCTAATTTCTACGAACGGTTGCCCATCATTGGTTGGCTGCTTGAAAGGATTCGAATGCGTCTGGCCGTTCGATAACTGACCTGCGTGTATGGTCCTCGGATCGCGCTTGGGGCTTCTTGAAGGCGAGCGTGACGGTGCCAATTTCCAAGCCGAATTTCGAAACCCGCGCCCGGTTCAACAGGACCCCGGAGGGCTGCAGAAACATCCAGTCGTTGAAATGCACCCGCAATGTGCCGTCACCCACCTTGAGGTCCATGTCGTAACGCCAATTGAGCGCGTTGCCGTAGGTTTCCCCGGCAGCCCACCCGACGACGTCGTCAGCGCGGCCTCGGTATTCATGTGGACCGATCTTCTCGATCTCCCAAACGCGCGTTTCCCGTTCGCCGTCACTATAGAGGAACCGCTCATCGAGCCGTAGGCGCTTGCCGTCCCAGGTCCCGGCGATGTCCACGGTGAACTGACGTCGAAGGTTTCCGAAGCGGTCCTCGAAAATTCCCCAGGCTCGGGTTTCGCCCTCGAAGTAGGTCTCGAGCACGAACCGCGGTTCTTGATTCTTGAAATCGATCGCTTTCATCGGCATGCACCCGCTCAGGAACATAAATATCAAAACGACAATGACCTGGCGTATCGTCATATGGAAAAGAGCTCCGTCTGTTTTCTAGATTGCCCAAGCCGCGCCAGGCGTCGACGGATTGCTATATGCCGTCGCCGGGTCAGTGGAAACGCCCAGATCGTCGCAATCGCTGTTACTTTCATTACGGCCGGAACCCAGGCGTAGATCACCGCGAGCGTGAATTTTCCGGCTTCGTCCGGGGCTTGCACATCGAAGCCGAGGACTTCCAAAGCCGGCAGCGAAAGCCCGACGCCGGCGGCGAGCGCCAGTTTGGTGCTCATCCCCCAAAGTGCGAATTGCAGGCCGGCGCGGCGGCGGCGAAAACGCCATTCATCATAGTCGATGACATCCGCCTGGATTGCCGGCGGCAGAGCGAGGTCAGCCCCCAGGGACATGCCCGTGACGATGCAGATGATTGCAAAGGCGA
>JAYNIR010000030.1:0-20641 GCA_038109305.1 Rhodospirillaceae bacterium | reverse complement strand
GTCCGCTACATCGCCAACCGGTCGTCGGGCAAACAGGGCCACGCCATCGCCGAAGCGCTGCGTGATCTGGGCTGCGACGTCACCCTGGTGACCGGGCCGGTCGCCTTGGCCGATCCGGCGGGCGTCACCGTCGTGCACGTGCAATCCGCCCGCGACATGCTGGTCGGATGCGAAAGAGCGCTGCCCGCCGATATCTTGGTTTGCGCCGCCGCCGTCGCCGACTGGCGCACCGCCGAAGTAGCACCCGAGAAAATGAAAAAGGACGGATTGGGCAAACCGCCGGCCCTGGCGCTAGCGGAAAATCCGGACATTCTGAAAACGCTCTCGCGTCTTCCCGCCGGGCGGCCGCACCTGGTTGTCGGCTTTGCGGCGGAGACGGAAAACGTCATCGATAACGCCAAGGCGAAACTGGCGAAAAAAGGCTGCGACTGGATCGTCGCCAACGACGTGTCGCCGGAAACCGGCACCTTCGGCGGCGACGCCAACACGGTCCACCTGGTTCGCCCCGACAGCGTTGAAACCTGGCCGTGCATGCCGAAAAGCGCCGTCGCGGGCGAACTGGCCCAGCGCATCGCCCGTCACTTCGCGGGCGGCGGCGGCGGACTTTCGGGCGAAGCAGGGCAAGCCGCCGAATGACCCGGCCCGCGCCCCAATCCGCCGGTGACGAAACTGTCTCCGTCGCCGTCAAGCGCCTGCCCCATGGGCGGGATCTGGCGCTCCCCGATTACGCGACCGCGCATGCCGCCGGCATGGATTTGCTGGCCGCCATCGATCAACCCCGCTCGCTGGCCCCCGGCGGGCGCGACATGATCCCGACCGGCATCGCCATTGCTTTGCCAGAAGGATATGAAGCGCAAGTACGCCCGCGTTCGGGCCTGGCCGCCAAGCACGGCATCACGGTGTTGAACAGCCCGGGGACGATCGACGTCGATTACCGGGGCGAAATTTCCGTCATTCTGATCAATCATTCCGACACGGCCTTCGAAGTGACGCGCGGCATGCGCATCGCCCAGATGGTGATCGCACCGGTCGCGCGCGCGGCCTGGGCCGAGCGGGACAGCCTGGACGAAACGGTCCGCGGCGCCGGCGGCTTCGGGTCGACCGGCATCGCCGGCAATACGGCGTAAAGCCCAAAAGGAAAAGACCGAGACCGCATGCTGAAACTCTCGAAAAAGACGCTTTATGCCATCGAGGCGGTGGTCGACGTGGCCTATCACATGGGCCCGCAGCCTGTGCAGAGCCGCGACATCACCCGCCGCCAGGGCATCCCCCGGCGGTATCTGGAACAGGCGCTGCAGCAACTGGTGCGGGCGGGCATTCTGATCGGCATGCGCGGGCCCAAGGGCGGATACCGGCTGGCGCGGGAACGGAGGCGGATTTCCGTCGGCGAAATCGTCCGCGCCGTGGCCGGCGACGAGGCCGACGACCTGACCGACAATTCAGACGGATCAGACTTGGCCGTCCGCGTAGTCCGGCCCCTGTGGGCGCGGCTCCGCGACGAAGCCATGGCGCGGCTAGACGACACGATCATCGACGACCTGTGCAGCGCCGCCAACAAGGCCGGCGTGGAAAGCGAAGGCCAGCCGAACCTGGATTTTATCATCTGACGGCCCCATCTCTATGGCCCATCTGTGTGGCCCATTGTTAGGGCCATCATTAGGAAAAGTAGCGGACAAGGAACGATAACGTGGACGAGCAAGGCGGAAAAAGCGGTTCCGGATTTCGCGGCCGCATTTACGACAGCATCATCGACACGGTGGGCGCGACGCCGCTGGTGCGGCTGGGCCGCATGGAAAAGGACTCGGGCGTCAAGACAGAGCTGATCGGAAAGTGCGAATTCTTCAACCCCATGGCGTCGGTCAAGGACCGCATCGGGCTGAACATGATCGAGGCCGCCGAACGGGACGGCCGCATCAAGGACGGCGCGACCCTGGTCGAACCGACATCGGGCAACACGGGCATCGCGCTCGCCTTCGTCGCCGCCGCCAAGGGATACCGGCTGATCCTGACCATGCCGGAAAGCATGTCGTTCGAACGGCGCAAGATGCTGCTGATCATGGGCGCGGAAATCGTTTTGACCCCCGCCGCCCAGGGCATGCGCGGCGCCATCGAACGGGCCAAGCAGATCGTCAAGGAAACGCCCGGCGCCATCATGCTGCAGCAGTTCGAAAACCCGGCCAACCCGGAAATCCACCGCAAGACCACGGCGGAGGAAATCTGGACCGACGCGGGCGGGCGCGTCGACGTGATCATTTCCGGCGTCGGCACGGGCGGCACGCTGACCGGCTGCGCCCAGGTGCTACGCCCGCGTAATCCCGACATTAAAATTATCGCCGTCGAACCCGAAGACAGCGGCGTGCTGTCGGGCGGCCTGCCGGGTCCGCATAAAATTCAGGGCATCGGCGCGGGGTTCGTGCCAGCGATTTTGGACACCAAGGAAATCGACGAGATCGTGCAGATTTCCAACGACACGGCCATGGCGACGGCGCGCAAGGTGGCGCGGCTCGAAGGCCTGCCCTGCGGCATTTCGTCGGGCGCCGCGGTCGCCGCCGCGCTGGAAATCGCCCAGCGGCCCGAGATGGCGGGCAGGCGCATCGTCATCATTTTACCGAGCTTTGCCGAACGCTACCTGTCGACGGAACTGTTCGACGGGCTGGGCGAAGGCGCACAAGGTTAGGCCGCCTGCCCGGCCGGGACCCAACGGACCACCTAACCATGGACATCGCCGATTTCACGGAAGAACAGGTCAACCGGTACGCCCGACACATCCTGTTACGGGAAGTGGGCGGCACGGGCCAGGCGAAGCTGCTCGAGAGCCGCGTTCTGGTGATCGGCGCGGGCGGGCTGGGCTCGCCGGTATTAATGTATCTGGCCGCCGCTGGCGTCGGCACCATCGGCGTGATTGACGACGACGTTGTCGACCTGTCGAATTTGCAACGCCAGATCGTGCATTCGACCGCGGCCATCGGCATGCCCAAGGTGGCGAGCGCGGAAAAAACCCTGAAGGCGCTCAACCCGGATGTGACCCTAATCGCCCACCGGGAGCGCATCAACGCCGAAAACGCCCTGGACCTGATGGCGCAGTATGATCTGGTCGCCGACGGATCGGACAATTTCGAAACCCGGTTTCTGGTAAACGACGCCGCGTATTTCGCTAAAAAGACCCTGGTGACGGCGGCGATCCTGCGCTTCGACGGGCAGATCGCGACCTTCAAGGCGCACGAGGTTGATGCCGACGGCCACCACGGACCCTGTTACCGGTGCATCTTCCGCGAACCGCCGCCGCCGGGACAAATCCCGAGCTGTGCCGAGGCAGGCGTGCTGGGCGCGCTCTGTGGCACCATGGGGTCGCTGCAGGCGACGGAGATTTTGAAGGAATTGACGGGCGCGGGCGAAAGCCTGTCGGGCAGACTGATGATCTACGAAGGGCTGTCCTCGAATTTCCGTAAAATCAAGGTTAAGGCCGATCCGGGTTGCCCGCTCTGCGGCGACAGTCCGACGATCACCGACCTATCCGTTCATCAGGGCGAAAGCGCGGGCCCGACCTGCCAGGCGGGCTAAGCCATGGCGGAATCATCCCACACCCCGCCGGACAAGATTTCCGTCATCGTTTATTCCGGCGACTTTGACAAAATTCATTATGCGCTGGCGACTGGCGCCGCAGCCTTGGCCGTCGGCCGGCAGGCGACCTTGTTTTTCACCATGGATGCGTGCCGGGCGCTGGGCGCCGAGCAGGCGTGGCGGGCCATGCCGGTGGGCCAGGGCGATGCCGCGGATGGCGGCGCCATGGACGACGGATTCCAGGACCGTGGCGTCGCGACGTTTGAAACTCTGATCCAATCCTGCGCCGAAATGGGCGCGGTGTTCATGGTTTGCGAAATGGGGCTCCGCGCCCGAAGGCTCGAAGGCATGAAGATTCGTAGCGACATCGACATCCAGCCGGGCGGGCTCGTCACCTTCCTGAACGACGCGTCGAAAGACGGCGCGATATTATTTATCTAACAAGAAATCTCAGCCTGCAATCGCCAGCGCTTTTCCCGTGACCGGTCCCGGCGCGGGGATCGCCCGGCCGTCGAGCGCGCTGACGGCGCGGACGCTGAAGGAATTGCAGAGAAAGATTTCCGATGCGCCCACGAGGACTTCGGGCACGAGGCTTCGTTCCGCCCCGTCAAGCGCCGCGAGAAGCTGCCCCCGCGTGACGCCGGGGAGCGGCCCGTCGGCGAGCGGCGGCGTCACGGCCCGGCCGTCAATCACCGCGAACACATTGGCGTAGGCGGCGCAGGCGATGCAGCCCTGGGTGTTGAGCAATATCGCGTCCTGGGCGGATTTCGATTTTGCCTCGTCAAGCGCCAGGATGCTGTCCATGTACGGCGTCGCCTTGACGCGCGAAAGCGGTGAAAATTCGTTCCGCCGCGTCACTGTCGCAATGATGACCGCGACCGGATCGTTCCGGGTCGGCGGCAGGGGGTGGAGCACCAGCGTCACCGTCGGCGTGCAATCGGCGGGTGCGGCGACGCCGCGGGCAGCAGCGCCCCGACTGACCGTCAGGCGAAGGGCGCCGTCCTGCTGACCGGTCGCATGGACCAGCCGCGCCGCGCGATCCGACAATTCGGCGTCGGTGAAGGGCAGGGCGATTTTGGTGACGCGGGACGCTTCGCGCAATCGCGCCAGGTGTTCGAGCAGGTATTTCGGCTGCCCGCCCTGCACCCGTAGGCTTTCGAAAATGCCGTCACCCAAGGTGAACGCCCGATCAAAGGGATCGACGCGGGCCAGGGCCGCGTCTATCAAGTCGCCGTTGAAATCGATGATCACGCGCAGGTCCTCACGATCGGCGGCCCGTCACGGCAGCAAAATCCGGCGGTCCAGCGCCGCTAGAAGCGGGCGGATCTTGGTGATGCTTTCGTCGTATTCCAGATCGGGCAGGGAGTCGGCGACGATGCCGCCGCCCGCCTGCGCCGCGACGACGCCGCCCGAATAGGTCATGGTGCGGATGGCGATGGAGGAATCCATGGCGCCGTCGAAGCCGAACCACGCGACCGCCCCGCAGTAGGCGCCGCGGCCCACGGGCTCCAGTTCGTTGATGATTTCCATGGCTCGGATTTTCGGCGCGCCGGTGATGGAACCACCGGGGAAAGTCGCCTTGAGAAGATCTACCGCGTCGAGCCCCGCACCCAGGTCGGCGCGCACCTCAGACACCAGATGATGGACGCGGGAAAAGGTTTCCAGTTCGAACAGTTTGGAGACCTGAACGCTGCCGGTCTGCGCCACGCGGGACAGATCGTTCCGCAAAAGGTCGACGATCATCAGGTTTTCCGCCCGGTCTTTTTCGCTGGCGATCAGTTCAGCGGCGAGAGCGCGGTCTTCTTCCGTGGTGACGCCCCGGGGGCGCGTGCCCTTGATGGGCCGGGTTTCGATGGCGCCGCCCGGGCCCAGGGACAAAAACCGTTCCGGCGACGCCGACATCACGGCGCGACCGGGCCCGCAGTTGAGATACGCCGCGAAGGGGGCGGATGAAATATCGCGGAGCCGCCGGTAAACATCGAACGGCGTGATGCCCGCCGGCAGGTCGGCCAGAAAGCGCTGCGCGATGTTGGCCTGAAAAATATCGCCGGCGTAGATGTAGTCGATGGATTTGGCGATCAGCGCCTCGAATGACGGCCGGTCCAGATCGGGCCGCCATTCGATGTCGGGCCAGTCGGGTAGGATGGAATCGCTACCCGCCGCCGCGTCCGCGATGCGGGCGGCCATGGCGCGGGCGCGGGCCTCGGGCCCCGGGCGTCCCCGGCCGGGCGCGATGTCGGCGGCGAGGACCCAAGCCTTGCGCAATTTCATGTCGAAGGCGGCGACCGTGTCGTAGAACCCAATGACCATGTCCGGGAACGGCAGGCGGCCCGGTTTGGCGGCCGGCAGATTTTCGAGCGCGCGGCCGAGTTCGTAGCCCAGCAACCCGACGGCGCCGGTTTGAAACGGCGGCAGGCCGGGCACCGTCTCGATGCGCGCGCGCGCAAGTTCGCGCGAAAGCTGGCCGAACGGATCGTCGGCCGCGTCGCATTGCAGAACATGATAGGGATCGGCGGTGATGAAGGCGTAGCGCCCGCGCCCGCCAACGGCATCGGCGCTGTCCAGAAGCGCCGCGACGGGATCGCCGGAAAACGGCTGAAACGCCCGCACCGGTTCAACATAAGGAACCGGTTGAACGTGAAGCGGCTGTGTCGTGATCATGGTGCGGTCGCGTGTCTTTCCACAGACGGCCGCCCGCCGGGCGGAACCCGGCCGGCCGTCAGAATGCTTCGCCCAGAACCCGGTCCGGCGGCTTGTGCCCGTCGACAAAGGTCTTGATGTTGATCACCACCTTTTCGCCCATGTCCATACGGCCTTCGAAGGTGGCGCTGCCCAGGTGCGGCAGCAGCACCGTGTTGTCGAGCGCCAGAAGCTTCGGGTTGACCGCCGGTTCGTGTTCAAACACGTCGAGCCCGGCGCCGGCTATGTCGCCCGCTTCGAGCAAGCGGGTCAGCGCGTTTTCGTCGATCACTTCGCCGCGCGCCGTGTTGACGATGATGGCGTGGGGCTGCAGCAGCTGCAGCCGGCGAGCCGACAGCAGATGATACGTGGCCGGCGTGTGCGGGCAGTTGACGGACACCAGATCGACCCGGGCCAGCATCTGATCGAGGCTTTCCCAATAGGTCGCTTCCAGTTCCTGTTCCACATCCGTGTGGACGCGCTTGCGGTTGTGATAATGCACGGACAGGCCAAAGCCCCGGGCGCGGCAGGCGACGGCGCGGCCGATGCGGCCCATGCCGATGATGCCCAAGCGCTTGCCGTGAATGCGCCGGCCGAGCATCCAGGTCGGCGCCCAGCCCTTCCAGTCGCCGGTCCGCATGACGCGCTCGCCTTCGGCGAGGCGGCGGGAAACGGCAAGGAACAACGCCATGGTCATGTCGGCGGTATCTTCGGTCAGGACATCGGGCGTGTTGGTCACAGTGATGCCGCGCTGCCGGGCGGAGGCGAAATCAATGTGGTCGACCCCGGTGCCATAGTTGGCGATCATTTTCAGCTGATCCCCCGCCTGGGCGAGTATGCCCGCGTCGATGCTGTCGGTCACCGTCGGCACCAGGACGTCGGCGGTTTTGACCGCTTCCATCAACTGGCTTTTGGTCATCGGCTGGTCGTCCAGGTTCAACTGCACGTCGAACAGTTCCATCATCCGGGTTTCGATGGCGTCGGGCAGTTTACGCGTAACGACGACGCGGGGCTTTTTTGCGGGCATGGTGGGGCCTCCGTTCGTGTGGGCCATAGCAACATATCATGGGTTTTGTCCAGTGGAACGATAGTGCGGCGCACCTATGGCCCCCGGATGCGCCGGGGGTAGCCCTTGACGCCCGGCGCAGGGCCAGCGATAAGACGCCGGACACGCCCGAAATCAGGTACGGAGGACCCGCCGCGATGCCCTTGGGCCGACCCAAATTCCCCCACCGACGCACGCCCCCCGCGGTTTTTGCCGCCGTTTTGGCCGCGTTTCTGGCCCTTTTCGGGGTGGTCGGGGACGGATTTGCCCAGGCACCGGCCCCGACCCCGGCGCAACCCCCGTCTCAAGCCCCGTCAGCGGCGCCCGAAGGCGCACCCGCCGCCAGCGCGGTGTCTGGGCAGCCGCTGCCCCGGTTCGTAAGCCTGCGGGCCGGCGAGGTCAACATGCGGTCGGGGCCGGGGGTGCAGTACCCGGTCGACTGGGTGTACAAGCGCCGCTATCTGCCGGTCGAGGTGATCGCCGCGTTTCAGACCTGGCGGAAAGTGCGCGACCATCAGGGCACCCAGGGCTGGGTGCATCAGAGCATGCTGGGCAGTGATCGGACCGCGATTGTGCTGGGCCGGATGCGGACCGTCCGCGCCGCCGCCGATGCGAATAGCCGGGCGCTCGCCAAGCTGGAACCGGACGTGATCATTCAGGTGCTGCAGTGCCCGGACGAAAACGGATGGTGCCGGGTCCGCGCGTCGGGCTTCGAGGGATGGCTCCGCCGGGTCGAGATCTGGGGCATCCGGAGCGGCGAAATCGTTAAGTAGCCCGGCCGGAGCGCCATGGGCGCGACGGCGACGGGCGCAAGCAATCAACAATCACCGACCCGAGCGCGCAAAACAAATATATGCGCAGCGAGGACACCCCAAAAACTCTCGCCCTGACGCAGTCAGTCGAAGTCGGACGCGAGCGCCTTCCGCGTGTCTTCGGGCAGGATGGCGATGTGGCCGTACTTCGCGTGACTGATGCGGAGCTGCACTTCGGTACCCGGGGCCTTGAATTTTTCCGCCTGGTCGTCGGTGAAGGGGAAGTGGATGAACTGCACGGACGACGCCTTGCCATCCTCCGTGGTGCGGTCGACGTCCGCTTCGGAGACGCCCAGGACCGTTTCACCCGCGAACGCGAGGGTCACCGTTTCCTCGACCCCGCCAAGGCCATCCAAAAAGCGCGCGCGGCGCACGGGATCGTCGATTTCGAACATCAGCGTCGCCACCAGTTCACGGCCGTTCGGGATCAGCGGGTTGTAGGCCGCAAGTTCATCCGGGATCTGTTCCTCGCCGCCCTTTTCGATGTAGATCATTTCATGCACCTGGTGGAGCATGGTGTCGTAGCTTTCGAAATAGAACGTCGCGTCGGGGCCGACGGATACCCGGCGGTGGCGCTTTAATTCCGTAATGCGCTTGCGCCGTTCGGCCCGTTCCTGCCCGTATTGTTTGGTCGAAAGAACGTCTTGGGGCGTGATTTCGCGTTTCGGTGCCATAGCGTTTTCTCCGTCCATCGCCGTTATCCCTTGCCGCTCTGCGCATAGGCGCGGGCGATCAGTTCCACCGGGTGCTGCGCCTGGCTGATATTCGACACGTCGTGGTCAAGCAGCTGCATCCCCTGGACGATGTGATCGCGGGCGAGCGGACATTCGGAGACCACGTGCCCGGCGTTTGCCTTGGCCGCCTGGCGGGCGACCGGTTTGCCGACCTTGATGCCGACGTCGAAAAATTTCTTTGTGATGCCCCACGACCCGCCGTGGCCCGAGCACCGTTCGATCACGGTGACCGGGGTATCGGGCAAAAGGCGCAGCATTTCCGCCGCTTTCTGGCCCATGTTCTGGGCCCGTGCGTGGCACGCGATGTGCGCCGTAACGCCGCCTTCGAGCGCCGCCATACCCGGGGTGAGGCCTTCGTTCTTGGCGATCGCGACGACGTATTCCGACACGTCGCTGGTCGCCGCCGAGAGTTTTTTCACGTTGTCGTCGTCGGTGACCAGAAGCGGCCATTCGAATTTCATCATCAAGGTGCACGACGGCACCAGGCCGATGACGTCGTAGCCACGATCAATCCAGGGGGCGAGTTCCGCCGCAACCTCGCGCGCCGCGGTCGCGACCTCGGCGATGTAGCCCTGTTCCAACTGCGGCATGCCGCAGCAACGGGGATAGACCACTTCGGTTTCAACGCCGTTTCTCGCGAGCACCGCCTGCGTCGCTTCACCGATGCCGGGGTTGTTGTAGTTGGCGAAACAAGTCGCATACAAAACAGCCTTCCGCCCGTAGGCCGGCGCATCCTTATTGATGGCGGGCGGCGATTTGGCGCGGTCCATGAATGTTTGGCCGTGAAATTCCGGCAGCTTGGCGTCCCGGTGGATGCCGGCGACGGATTCCATCACCGGGCGGGTGACCTTGTTAGAGCAGTTGCACGCCCAGTTGACGAGGCCCGCCACGGCGCCCGCCAGCTTGCCGTTGCGGTCGGTCTTGGTCATCTGCCGGGCGGCGAAGGTCACGGCGCCCTTCTTCGCCTCGACCGCGCGAACACGCAGCATCAGATGCGGAAAATCCAAATTGAATTCGTGCGGCGGCACATACGGGCACTTGGTCATAAAGCACATGTCACAGAGCGTGCAGGCGTCTATGACCGGCTTGAAGTCCTTGGAGGAGACGGAATCCAGTTCGCCGCTCTCGCTTTCGTCGATCAGATCGAACAGGCGGGGGAAACTGTCGCACAGATTGAAGCAGCGGCGGCAGCCGTGACAGATGTCGAACACGCGGCGGAGTTCGGCGTCCAGTTTCGCTTCGTCGTAAAAATCGGGGTCCTGCCAGGGGACCGGGTGGCGGATGGGGGCTTCGAGACTGCCTTCGCTCATGTCAAACCTCGCGCATGGTTATTAGCGCCAAAGGACGGGATGCGCCTCCGCCAAGGCACCCGTAAGAAATCAGAAATTTAAGGAACCGGCCCGGCCCGGCGGGCGCGGGAACGCACCGCCGATGCCGGAACCAGGCGTCCTATTCCATGGTTTCAAGCGCTTTCTGGAAGCGGCCGGCGTGGGATTTTTCGGCTTTCGCCAGAGTTTCAAACCAGTCGGCGATTTCGTCGAAGCCTTCGTCGCGCGCGGTCTTCGCCATGCCCGGATACATGTCGGTGTATTCGTGGGTTTCGCCGGCGATGGCGGCTTTCAGGTTGTCGGACGTGCCGCCGATCGGCTTGCCCGTCGCAGGGTCGCCGCACTCTTCAAGAAATTCCAAGTGGCCGTGGGCGTGGCCGGTTTCGCCTTCGGCGGTGGAGCGGAACACGGCGGCGACATCGTTGTAACCTTCGATGTCGGCCTTTTGCGCGAAATACAGATAGCGGCGGTTGGCCTGGGATTCACCGGCGAACGCGGCTTTAAGGTTTTCTTCGGTTTTGCTTCCACTGAGGCTCATGGGTATCTCCATTGGGTTGATGTCGTGTGCGGTATTATCGGGCCGTTGAATGCCGACCGTTGTCATAGTTTCTTTTATGTAATAACATAATTTTAGTGTCAATATTAGAATTATTCTAATTTTTTTTGAGCGCTTTGGCAGGGCCGCCAGTCATACGCAGTCTTCAGGCCAGGCCGTCTCGCCGGGTCATCATGTAAGATCGTCTGGCGCCAGGCGGATCACCACGTCGACCTGCTGCACCCGGGTGCCCTTGGGCGCCGCCGGCACTTGGGCGATTTCCACCGCGTCGCCCCGAATGTCCTCGAGCGCGCCGGTGTCTTCCCGGTAAAAGTGATGATGGCGGGCAAGGTTGGTGTCGAAGTAGGCGCGTTGGCTGTCGACGACGATTTCGCGCAGAAGCCCCGCCCGGCGGAACTGATGCAGCGCGTTGTAGACGGTCGCGACAGAGACGCGGATGTTTGCCGCCGTCGCCTCCGCATGCAGCATTTCCGCCGTGATGTGACGGTCGGCGCCTTCGAACAGCAGCCTGGCCAGCGCCAGGCGCTGACTCGTCGGGCGCAGGCCCGCCTGTTTCAGAATGTCGATCACGCCGCTGTAGGGCCGCCGATTGTCCATTCGGTCAAATCCTTTCCCCTGTCCCGGCGCGCCTCTGGGCAGCCCGAACTTTTTATTAGAATGATTATACGGAGATGGTTAAGTGATTTTCCAGGCTTAATTTATTCAAGCCTTATAGCCAGCGACCGGGATCAACCTACGTCCGGTTCAAGATTTTCCGGGAGCGGCATGCCGATGATATTGTAACCGGAGTCAACATGGTGCACTTCGCCGGTGACGCCGGCGGATAGATCGGACAGCAGGTAAAGCGCCGCACCCCCCACGTCGTCGAGCCCGACTGTGCGCTGCAGCGGCGCATGCCGCTGGTTCCACTTGAACACGTGCCGCGCGCCGCCGATGGCGGAACCCGCGAGCGTCCGCATGGGCCCTGCCGAGATTGCGTTCACCCGGACGCCGTCCGACCCCAGGTTGGAGGCGAGATAGCGGACGCTGGCCTCAAGCGCCGCCTTAGCCACGCCCATGACGTTGTAGTTGGGCATCACCCGGGTCGAGCCGGAATACGTCAGCGTCACCAGCGCGCCGCCCGGGCCCATCAGCGGCTGCGCCGCGCGGGCCAGCGCCGTGAACGAATAACAACTGACATCCATGGTCTGGAGGAAGTTGTCACGGCTGGTGTTCAGGTACTTGCCCTTGAGCTCGTCCTTGTCCGAATAGGCGACGGCGTGGACCAGAAAGTCCAGCCCGTCCCATTTGTCTTTGAGCGCCGCCATGACGGCGTCGATGCTGGCGTCGTCCTCGACATCGCAGGGCAGGACGATGTCGGATCCGGCCTCGGCCGCCAAGGGCGTCACCCGCTTGGCCAAGGCTTCGTTCTGATAGGTGAAGGCAAGCTCCGCCCCGTGGCGGCGCAGCATGCGCGCGATGCCCCAGGCGATAGAATGATCGTTGGCGACGCCGAGCACAAGGCCGCGGCGGCCGGCCATGATGGTGGGCCGCAAGGCGGGCGCGGCAGTCGTTGCCGCCGGGGGCATGCCGGAACCGTCGTCGGGACCGTTCATGGAAAGGCCGTTCCTTTACGTTGCCTGCGTTCAGGCCTCAAGCCGCTGCATCACCAGGGTCGCGTTGGTGCCGCCGAACCCGAAACTGTTGGACATGACGCAGTTGAGGCCCGCGTTATCGATCCGCTTGGTGACGATTTCGGCGTCGCCGGCTTCCGGATCAAGATTGTCCACGTTGGCCGAGGCCGCGATGAAGTCGTTGTTCAGCATGATCAGCGAATAGATTGCTTCGTGTACGCCGGTCGCGCCCTGGGAATGGCCGGTCAGCGATTTGGTCGAGGTGATTCTCGGCCGGTGCGCGCCGAATACGTCCTGAATCGCCTTGATTTCCGTCATGTCGCCGGCGGGGGTCGAGGTGCCGTGGGCGTTGATGTAATCGACCGTGGTGTTGCCGAGACCCGCCGTAGCGAGCCGCATGCAGCGCCGCGCCCCTTCGCCCGAGGGCGCCACCATGTCGACGCCGTCCGACGTTGCGCCGTAGCCGACGATCTCGCCGTAAATTTTTGCGCCGCGCGCCTTGGCGCGTTCCAATTCTTCCAGCACCACGACGCCGGCGCCGCCGGCGATGACGAACCCGTCGCGGTCGGCGTCGAACGGGCGCGACGCGCGGGCCGGGCTGTCATTATATTTGGACGACAACGCGCCCATGGCATCGAACAGAACCGTCAGCGTCCAGTGCAGTTCCTCGCCGCCGCCGGCGAAGACCGCGTCCTGTTTGCCCCACTGGATCAGTTCGGCACCGTTGCCGATGCAGTGCGCCGAGGTCGAACACGCGGACGAAATGGAGTAGCTGAGCCCCCGCATGTGAAACGCCGTCGACATGTTGGCCGAATTAGTCGAACACATGGTCTTGGGCACGGCATAGGGGCCGATGCGTTTGGGACCTTTTTCAAGCGCCGTCTGCGCGGCGGCGACCTGGGCCGATGTCGACGGCCCGCCCGATCCCATGACCAGGCCGGTGCGTTCGTGGGTCACGTCGTCGTCGGTCAGGCCCGAATCCCGGATGGCTTCGGTCATCGCGACATAGTTATAGGCCGCGCCGTCGCCCATGAAGCGGCGAAGCTTGCGGTCGATCATGTCATCCATGTTGATCTGCGGCTGGCCGTGAACATGGGAGCGGAAGCCCAGTTCGGCATATTCCGGGCAATGCACGATGCCGGAACGGCCGGCCCGCAGGCTGTCAGTCACTTCGGCCACGTTGTTACCGATGGGGGATACGATCCCCATTCCGGTTACGACGACACGTCTCATATGCAGCTCTTACCCTTGATCGCCATCGGTAAACAAGGTTACGCGCAAATCTTCCGTTTCGTAAGCGGTTTTTCCGTCAACCAGCATCACCCCGTTGGCGATGCCGAGGGTGATCTTGCGCGCCATTACGCGGCGGATGTCGATGCGGTAGGTCACCAGCTTAGCGTTGGGCTGCACCTGTTCGGAAAATTTGACGGAACCGACGCCGAGCGCCCGGCCGCGTCCCGGCGCCCCGGTCCAGCCCAGGTAAAATCCCAAAAGCTGCCACAGTGCATCCAAACCCAGGCACCCCGGCATTACCGGATCGCCCTGGAAATGGCAGCCGAAAAACCACAGGTCCGACTTGATGTCGAATTCGGCCTCGGCGAAGCCTTTGCCGTTGGCGCCACCTTCGCCGGAAATCTGCGTGATCCGGTCGAACATCAGCATCGGCGGCTGCGGCAGTTGCGCATTGCCGGGCCCAAACAATTCGCCCCGGCCGCAAGCCAGCAGGTCTTCGTATGAATAGGCGTTCTTTTTGGTCACGATTGGCTCGGCTTCCCCTGCCCGACCGCCCTGTCGTTGCCGGACAGCGGCTTGACGCCCCCAGCGGCGCCGATGTTTCCCTTGACGGCTGAGGGCTAAGCCCCCGTTTCTTAACGTGTTTCTTGAACCGAACAATAGCCAGAGACGGGCCGCAAAGGCAACCATGCAGAACGCGCCCCAATATGGGGCAACCCGCCCCCCGCCGGAGCGCACATCGCCGCCCGGGGCCAGCAAAAAGGGCGACCCGATCAAGTAGACCGCCCTTGTTTGATGTGGCCGATCTTAAGCCGATCGGGCCGGGGATCAGGCGTCAGCCCGCTCCCGCGGTTTTCCGCGCCCGCCGACGCCACGGCCGCCGCGATCACCGCCGCCGCCGGACTTTTCACCGACCTGGTCGGTGATGTCGGCGCCGGTTTCCTGATCGACGACGCGCATGGACAATTTGACCTTGCCCCGGTCGTCAATGCCGATCAGCTTCGCCTTGACCTCGTCGCCTTCGTTGACGACGTCGGTGACCTGGCCCACGCGCTCGTTGTTGAGCTCGGAAATATGGACCAGACCGTCCTTGCCCGGCATGAAGTTGACGAAAGCGCCGAAGTCTAAGACCTTGACCACCTTGCCGGCGTAGATCGCGCCGACTTCCGGTTCCGCTGTTATCGACTTGATCCAGTTGATCGCCGCTTCGCCGGCCGCCAGGTCGACAGCCGCGACACGCACGGTGCCGTCGTCTTCGATGTCGATCTTGGCACCGGTGGTTTCGCAGATTTCCCGGATGACCTTGCCCCCCGGGCCGATAACTTCGCGGATCTTGTCCTTGTTGATGGTGAACTGGGTGATCCGCGGCGCCGTATCGGCCACGCCTTCGCGCGCCGTGCTCAGGCCCTTGGCCATTTCACCCAGGATGTGCAGACGGCCGTCCTTGGCCTGAGCCAGGGCGATCTTCATGATTTCCTCGGTGATCGAGGTGATCTTGATGTCCATCTGCAGCGAGGTGATGCCGTTTTCGGAACCCGCGACCTTGAAATCCATGTCGCCCAGGTGATCTTCGTCACCCAGGATGTCCGACAGAACGGCAAAGTCGTCGTCTTCCTTGATTAGGCCCATGGCAATCCCGGCCACCGGACGCGGCAGGGGAACGCCGGCGTCCATCAGCGAGAGGGACGTGCCGCAGACCGTCGCCATGGAGGACGAGCCGTTGGATTCGGTGATTTCCGAAACCACGCGGACCGTGTAGGGGAATTCCTCCTTAGACGGCATCAGCGGGTTAAGCGCGCGCCAGGCGAGTTTGCCGTGGCCGATTTCGCGCCGGCCGGTAAAGCCGAAGCGGCCCGCTTCGCCGACCGAATAGGGCGGGAAGTTATAGTGCAGCATGAACGTGCGGCGGTATTCGCCGGCCAGATCGTCGATGATCTGTTCGTCCTGTCCGGTGCCCAGCGTGGCGACGACCATCGCCTGGGTTTCACCCCGGGTGAACAGCGCCGAACCGTGGGTGCGGGGCAGAATGCCGACTTCGACAGCGATCGGGCGGACGGTTTTGGTGTCGCGGCCGTCGATGCGGTTGCCGGTATTCAGAATGTCGCGGCGGACGATGTCGCTTTCAAGCTTTTTCAAAAGCTCGGGCGCTACGGCACCGACCAGGTCCTGATCGAGCGAGGCATCGGCGGCGAGTTCGGCCTTGACCTTGTCCTTCACCGCGGAAACTGCGGCCTGACGAACCTGTTTGACCTTTTCGCCGTAGGCGGCGCGCAGGTCGGCTTCGGCCAGCGACTTGATCTTCTCGCCGATGGCCTGCTTGCCTTCCGGTTCGGTCGGCAGGTCCATGGGCTCTTTGGCGCAGGCTTCGGCCAGATCGATGATCGCATTGATCACGTCCTGGTTGGCCTTGTGGCCGAACATGACCGCGCCCAGCATGTCGTCTTCCGACAGTTCGTGGGCTTCGGATTCAACCATCAGCACGCCTTCGTTGGTGCCGGCGACAACCAGGTCCAGCTTGGTGTCGGCCATCTGGCCCAAGGTCGGGTTCAGCACGAAGGCGCCGTCGATCATGCCGACGCGGCAGCCCGAGATCGGGCCCAAAAACGGTGCGCCGGAAATGCAAAGCGCTGCGCTGGTGCCGATCATGGCCGGGATGTCCGGGTTGTTTTCCAGATCATGGGTCAGAACGGTGCAGATGATCTGCACTTCGTTACGGAACCCATCCGCGAACAGCGGGCGGATCGGTCGGTCGATCAGGCGCGAGGTCAAAACCTCGTTTTCCGAAGGCCGACCCTCGCGTTTGAAAAACCCGCCCGGAATCTTGCCGGCGGCGAATGTCTTTTCTTGGTAGTGAACGGCAAGCGGAAAAAAGTCGATCCCGGGCCGTTGTGATTTTTCGGCGACGACGGTGCACAGCACCTTGCTTTCGCCGTATGTGCAAATGACCGCGCCGTCGGCTTGACGGGCGACTTTGCCGGTTTCCAGGACGAGCTTCCGCCCACCCCATTGGATTTCTTTGCGAAATTCCTGGAACATATCTGTCTTTCTCTTCCTACAAACGTACGTGGGGCAGTAAACCAGCGCCCTTGGTATCACGTGATACCGTCAATGCTACGCTGGCCTGCAACCCGTAAGGCCGGCCCGGTTTCCGGACATCCGGCATCAGGCCGGTGGCCTTGCCCCGCCAGGCCCATGCCCACGTCCCATGACGCGGAGACTTGGCGGGAACGGGGCGGCGTCCGTACCTATGGCCGCCCATTACAACAATGTGAACGTCCACCGCGGACGTTCGCCCTACACATTCGTCAGCGCCGGATACCCAGCTTCTTGACGATGTCCTCGTACCGGGTGTCATCCGTCTTTTTCAGATAGTCCAACAGACGGCGCCGCTGGCCGACCATCATCAACAGACCACGCCGGGAATGGAAATCCCGTTTGTGGTCTTTCATGTGCTCGGTCAGATTGGCGATGCGTTCGGTGAGGATCGCGACCTGGACCTCCGGGGACCCGGTGTCGCCCTTGGCCGATTGGAACTCGGCAATGAGCTCCTGCTTCCGCTCAGCGGTAATCGACATCACAATACTCCTGTTCTGTTTTTGGGCCGGCTCCGTTAAGGGGGCCGGCCTAAAGGTTTAAGACACGGACGGGGCGAATTTCCCCGCCACGAATCTCCGCTAGGGCCACCAAGCGTTCGCCCGACATGGCGCAGACCATGTCGCCTTGAACGATGTCCCTGAAGGGAGACCGGCTTGCCACGGGCAGCGCCGCAACGGGCTGTCCCTGGGCTAGCCGCCGGGCCTCCTGTTCCGTCAGGGCCAGCGCCGGGATGTCGTCCAGCGCGGTCTCAACAGGCAGTAACGGCCCGGAATCGCGCGCACTATGCCCCAGAGCCTCCAGATTTTCCAGCGAAATTGCTGCATCCGCTAAAAACGGCCCGACGGCCGTCCGGCGCAGCCGGGACAGGTGCCCAACGGTCCCCAAAGCCAGCGCGATATCCCGGCCCAACGCCCGCATATAGGCCCCCATGCCCGAGCGGCAGCGGAAGTCCGCGTGGTCCCGGTCGGCCATCCGGATCAGCTCAAGGCCGCGGATTTCAATGGTTCGGGACTGCAGCTCAAACGTCTCGCCTTCGCGGGCCAGGTCGTACGCGCGCTCGCCGGCGACCTTGATGGCCGAAAATTTCGGCGGCACCTGATCGATATCGCCCAAAAACCCACTGAGCACGGACTGGATCGCGGCCTCGTCGGGGCGGACGTCGGACCCCGCCGTGACCTCGCCCTCCCGGTCATCGGTCGATCGGGCCTCGCCCCAGCGGATGGTAAACTCATATTCCTTGTCGCCGTCCATGGCGAACTGCACGGTTTTGGTCGCTTCGCCCAAGGCAATGGGCAGCACGCCGGTGGCCAGCGGGTCGAGCGTCCCGCCATGGCCGGCCTTCTGCGCGCCCAAGGCGCGTTTGACCCGGGCGACCGCCTGGGTCGAGGTCACGCCCTCGGCCTTGTCGATGTTGATCCAGCCGTGAACGGGATCGCCTTTTTTGCGCCGCGCCATCTTGGGGTCTTTCCGATCAGGCGTCGCCGCCGTCACCGTCGTCGCCATCGTTCAAGTCGCGGGCGACGCGGGGGTCGTGCAAAAGCGCCTCGATATGGCTTGCGTGGTCGAAGCTGTCGTCAAGCCGGAAGGTAAAGGCCGGCAGGAACTTCATGCGCATTTTGCCGGCGACCTGGCGGCGGATGAAGGGTGCCGCATGGTTAAGCGCCTTGATCACTTCGCCAATGCCGTCCGATCCGGCGGCCTCGGCGTCGAGACTCACGCCCCGGCCCAGAGGCACCACGAACACCGTGGCGTTGCGCAGGTCTGGGCTGGCGTCGACGGCGGTGACCGTCAGGTTGGCGCCGGCCAACGCCGGATCGCGAAAGTCGCCGCGTTCCAGAATGTCGGCGAGCAGATGGCGCAGTTCCTCGCCGACCCGCAACTGCCGTTGTGACGGCGGGCGGGGGCCCCGCTGCTTATCCGAATGTTTTGCCATGGGTCGAGCCCGCGCGCACGCGGTCCTGTCATCAAAGACGCCGTCGGCCGGTCCCGGCCCGCATTGTCTAGCTTACTTAATGGAGCTCTCGGGCGACTTCCTCGGTCTCGAAACATTCGATCATGTCGCCCGTCTGGATGTCCTGGAAGTTGGCAAAGGCCATGCCGCATTCGGTGCCCGACTGCACTTCCTTCGCGTCGTCCTTGAAGCGTTTCAGCTGGCTCAGCTCGCCTTCGTGGATCACCGTATCGTCACGCAGCAGCCGAACCTTGGCGCCGCGCTTGACGACGCCTTCGGTGACCATGCAGCCGGCGACCTTGCCAACCTTGGAGACACTGAACACTTCGCGGACCTGGGCGTAGCCCAGAAACGTCTCGCGCAGTGTCGGCGCCAGCATGCCCGACAGCACCGACTTGATGTCGTCGATCAGGTCGTAGATCACCGAGTAATAGCGGATGTCGAGCCCGTCGCGCTTGGCCAGATCGCGGGCCTGCGGGTTGGCGCGGACGTTGAAGCCGACGATCAACGCATTGGTCGCGCGCGCCAGCGTCACGTCGCTCTCGTTGATGCCGCCGACGCCCGAATGCAGCACCTGCACCCGGACTTCGTCCGTCGACAGTTTGTCGAGCGCGCCGACAATGGCTTCGACCGAACCGTGCACATCCGCCTTGATGACCAGCGGCATGGCCTGGGCCTCGCCTTCCTGGATCTTTTCGAACATCTGTTCAAGCGTCCCGCGACCGGCGGCGGCGGCCTGACGGGTGCGTTCCTGACGCGTGCGGAATTCGGTGACCTCGCGGGCACGGCCTTCGTTTTCGACGACGACGAAATCATCGCCCGCCTGCGGCGTGCCATTGAGACCCAGGATTTCTACCGGCACCGACGGCCCGGCTTCGGTCAATTGTTCGCCGTGCGCGTCCATCATGGCGCGCACCCGGCCCCATTCGTTGCCGGCGACGAAGATCCCGCCGACCTTCAACGTGCCGCGCTGGATCAGGACCGTGGCGACGGAGCCCTTGCCCTGTTCCATGCGGGCTTCGACGATGACGCCTTCGGCCGCGTGGTCCGGATTGGCCTTGAGTTCCATCAATTCGGCCTGCAGCAAGATCGCTTCTTCAAGCTTGTCCAGGTTGGTTTTCTTCAACGCCGACACTTCGATGGACTGAACGTCGCCGCCCATCTGTTCGACCTGTACCTCGTGATGCAGCAGGTCGGTGCGGACCCGGTTGGGGTCGGCGCCCGGCACGTCGATTTTGTTGATCGCGACGATGATCGGCACGCCGGCGGCTTTCGCGTGATTGATGGCTTCGATGGTCTGCGGCATGACGCCGTCGTCGGCGGCGACGCACAGCACGACGATGTCCGTCACCTGGGCGCCGCGGGCGCGCATTTCGGTGAAGGCCGCGTGGCCCGGCGTGTCGATAAACGAAATCTTGTTGCCGCCCTTGGTCGTCACCTGATAGGCGCCGATGTGCTGGGTGATGCCGCCGGCTTCGCCGCCGGCCACGTCGGTGGATCGCAGCGCGTCCAAAAGCGACGTCTTGCCGTGGTCGACATGGCCCATGACCGTGACGATGGGCGCCCGGTGTTTCAGATCAGACGCCGCGTCTTCGTCGCGCTTCAGGCCCTGTTCGACATCGGCCTCAGACACGCGGCGGACGCGGTGACCGAATTCCTCAACGATCAATTCCGCCGTGTCGGCGTCGATCGTCTGGGTGATGGTCGCCATCAAGCCGTTTTTCATCAGCGCCTTGACCACGTCGGCGCCGCGTTCGGCCATGCGGTTGGCGAGCTCCTGCACGGTGATCGCTTCGGGGATCGTCACGTCGCGGAAGACCTTGGCGCCTACCTGCAGAAATTCGCGCTGTTTCTGTTTTTCCCGTTCGCGGGCGCGCTTGACGGACGCGATCGACCGTTGCCGGCCTTCTTCGTCCTCGAGCGCGTCGGAAATTGTCAGCTTCCCGCGGCGGCGGCGTTCACCTTGGCGCGGGCCGGCGCCGGAGCGGCGGGGTTCCGCCCCGCCCCGGCCGGGCCGGCGGCGGGCGCTGCGG
>JAYNIR010000029.1:0-22855 GCA_038109305.1 Rhodospirillaceae bacterium | reverse complement strand
TCGATGCCCATGACCTTGGCGGCGCGGGCGTCCTGCGCCGTCGCGCGGATCGCCTGCCCCATGCGCGAATTACGCATGAACAACACGATTGCAATCGCCAGTGCGCAGCACAGCGCGAGACTGATCAGCCGGATGTCGGCGACGGTAACGCTGTTGTCTAAATAGGAACGCACGGGGAAATCGCTTTCCGCCGTCTGAACCTCGGGCCCAAACATCTGTGTCAACGTCTGCGTGATGATCAACGCCAACGCAAATGTCGCCAGCAACGAGATAAACATATCTCGTTCGATCACATGGCGGATGATCAATTTATAAATCACCCATCCGAAGCCGGCCATCAGGACGATGGAAATCGGCAGGCCCCAGAGCGGGTGAATGCCCTTGGTCGAAAGGAACCAGGCAATGTAGCCGCCCATGATGACGAAGTCGCCCTGCGCCAGGTTCTTGACGTTCATGACGCCCCATACCAGCGCCAGACCGTAAGCGGCGAGCGCGAAGGTCGACCCGATAAACAAACCGTCCAGAACAAGCTGCACGTTGAAAACCGGCGCCTGTACGAGAATTTGAAGGTTGTCCCACATGGTCCGAGTCCGCCTTATCACGTTGGAAAGGATAGCCGTCGTCAAAATAGATTAAACGAAGTTGATTTTTGACTGAACCGCCGCCCCCGGAACGCCTGAGCGCCGGGGGCGGGGTTTGTGTTCAGCGTGAACGGTTTCCCGTCAGCCCGTGATCAATAAATCACGGCGCCTTCCGGGGGAAGTTCACCGGGTGGGACGCCCATTTGGACGGCGCCACGACGTTGTATTTGCCGTTCTGGATTTGGCGAAGCACCATCGGTTTGGCGGTGTTTTGGCCGCTCTTGGCGAATTCGATGTTGCCGTAGAAGGTTGCCATCTTCGTCGCAGCGATGGCGTCGCGGACTTTGTCCGTGTCGAACGAATTGGCCCGTTCGAACGCATCCTTCCACACCAGCACCGCGGCGGACGCCTGGGCGGCTTGATACGGCACGTTCTTGTAGCCTTCGAAGGTCGCCTTAAAGAGCTTGTCGTAGTCGGCAGCCGAACCGAAGTGCTTGCCTTTGTAGGACAGCGTTTCCGCCCACTGGGTCGGGCACAGGATGTCGTTGGTGGCAGCGCCGAACTTGGACGTAATCTTGGCCGCTTCGCAGTGGGTAAGGGCGATCAGCGGCACGTCGATCTTCATTTCGGCGATCTGACGGGCGCCGGTCGCCGCACCCTTGGAGTGGCCGGACAGCAGCAGAATGTCGGGCTTCAGCGCCTTGACCTTGGTCAGCGTCGCGGAGATATCGTTCAAGTCGCGGGGCATCTTGTCGTCGATGACGACCTTCATGCCGTATTTCTTGGTGTCGTCAAGCACACCCGCGCGGACGTCGAGCGAAAACGGGTCGTTTTCGAACGCCATGGCTACTTTAAGACTGGACGGTTTCTTGCCGTTCTTTTTGGCCAGCTCGGCGGCCAGGTCTATGGAGCTCGCCAGGTACTGTTCGGACGTCGACAGCACGGCGAATAGGTACCGGTAGCCTTTGTTGAACAGCGACCGGGAAGCACCCTCGGCTTCGACCATGGGAACTTTGTACTTTTCCATGATCGGCGCGGCGGCCTTAGTGGTGGCCGACGAATACGGCCCAAGGAAGTATTTCACGCCGTCCTGGTTGACCAGGCGTTCCAGCAGCTGGGCGGTACGCAGCGGGGTCGATTCATCGTCGTAATACTGGATTTTGATCTTATAGGACTTGCCGCCGACCTTGACGCCGCCCATGTCATTGATCTTCTTCGCGGCGATGTCATAGCCCCGTTTGGCGTGGATGCCGTTGGTCGAATACTTGCCAGTGAATGAAATCGCCGAGCCAAGCACGATCGTATCGCCCTCGACCTTCGCCTGCGCCGGTCCCGCCATAACAAAGCCGGCAACCGCAAGGCTGGCTGACACGGCGGTAAGCAGTTTGGTGGTCTTCATGAATGTCCTCCCAGACTGTTCAATTTGGTTTCTGTTGATCTTGCCATCCCCCGGTACTATCCCCGTCGGCGGTAACGCCGGACGGCCGGAAGACCGCTCGGCACCGATATTAACTACATCGGCGCGTTCCGCAAGGATAAGCAGGTAATTTTGACGTTTAATCTAAGAGCTTAAGGGACGGTGCCGCCTTCAAAAATTCCGCAAGTGCAAAATCAAGGTCCGTTTCGCAGGTGCGAAAACGCGTCAGGTTTTGGCGCCTGGGTTCCACGCCTTAACCTGGACCGGTTTGCCGGTCTGGGTGATGAAGACCTTGGGTTTCACCACCTGTTCGACACCCGGCGCGTTGTCGGCGCGGACGAAGGAGAGGCGCATGGCGTCCAGGGTGATTTCCGTCCGGGGGCCCTTGGACCGCGCCTGACGGTAGGCGGCCGTGCCTTTGGTGATCTGGTTCAACCGTTCGACCGAGGCATGGCCGAACCGCTTCCACAGGCTCAATAAAAACCCGTCGATTTCATGCGGGATGAACAGGTCGACTTCGATGTTGGGGCGGCCCCTGGAAAATCCGGCGTAAATATTGGGTTCCATCGGGCCGAGCTCGTCGGCCACGAACACCGCCGGCATCAGTTTCCGCCCGTTCATCAGGACCGCGTAATACCCCTGGGCCAGGAACAGCAGGCGCTGCAGCTTTTGCGGCTGCAGATATTCGTTCTGTTCCAGCGCCGTATCCGCAAACCAAAAGGCCACGTCAAAGGCGTTTTTTACATCCGATTGCATTGCGTCCGTTGCCTTTCCGGGTGGGGGTCGACCGCCTTGAAACGAACATCCGAATACGAATTTATCCGGCCAGTGCCGACGAAAAGATTAACACGGGTCGGCGTCCCCGCGTCACCTAAAATCCATCATTATCAGGAGGGTTGCGGCTGGGCTTTCGGTCACGCCAGAAGGTTGATGCTGTCCCGTACGAGGCTTGAGGCGGTTTCGATCGTCGCCGCGTTTGCACGGTAGGTCGCCCGCGCCTCGATCAGTCGGATGAAATCCGTCGTGACGGACACCGCCCTGCCCGCCCTCTCCCGGTCTTCAGCAAAAACCGCCGCGCGGACGCCCGACGCCCGGCCCGGGGCGGCATAGACCGTCGATTGTCGCACTTCCGATGGTTGAAAGCCGTCCGTGTTCACGTTCGCGATTTTGTTGGCCGATACCTGCGCCCGAAGGCTCGCGGCCTGCAGGCCCGATACGGCGGTTTGAAGCGCGGAAGAAATCGTCTTGTGCCGATCCAAGGTTTCGGCGTCTTTTTAAGGGGAGCCAGCCTGTGAGGCCTATGACCGCGATCACATTACAATGAAAATCCGGCCCCAGGCGGACGCAAAAAACCGGCGAAACCGCCGGCCTCTCGGTCGAAAATTGAACCCAAGCCGCCTAAAGACGGATGCTGAGCGACGTGCCAAGGCGCGGCAAGGTCCCGTGAATGACCTGCGCGTTCAATTCGTAGGTTGAGATCACCTTGGTCACCAAACCCGCGAACTGGCGGGAACCGCCGTGGGCTCCATGACCGCGCACGGCCTCGACCCTTATTTGGTTTTCAACGATTTTCGCGAAGGTGTCGTTCGGCGCGTTGAACCGGCCGCGGCCCAGGTTTGGGTTCCGGCGCCGGTCGCTGTCCGGCATGGTCTGGCGCTGATCAAGCTCGTTGCCTGAGCGGCCTTCGAATCCGAACTGCGCCGCCTCGAACGACAGCGCGTTACTGGTGTTCAGTTCTTCAACGCGGCCCGCGCTTGCGACCTTCACCCCGGACATGCGGGCGGTCGCGACGTTGGCAATTGCCGGCGCTGATGCGGATGGAACCTTCACCATCGACTGCGTTTTTCACCATTGCTTCCGGGGTCTGGCGTTTCTGCCGCTGCCGAAAAATCAATGTTGTCAATGGGTTAACGTGTATATTCTGGACACATGGCCCCATTGAGACGCACGTACACAAATACAAAGATAGATTTACCTAATTCTTAACGGTCTGACAAGGCGTTAAGACCTTGAATTGGCGGGGCGGAACCGACGGCGCCAAGGCCCCTCGTCAGCGGCGGGGGAGCCCGTCCAGAAACCGCACAACCGCCTCCCCGGCCCCATGATCATAGAGGTCGTTGTGGCCCGCCTGGGGAAACGTCTCGTTCGATTTCGGCTCCGATGCGCGATCGTGGAGCCGCCGTCCGTGGTCCGGCGGCACGGTCGGGTCCAAATCGCCGTGCAGGATCAGCAGCGGCGCGGCGACGCCGTCGATCAGAGACAAACTGTCGTATCGGTCTCGGGTCAGAAGCCGCGCGGGAATGAACGGATAATGGTGCGCCGCGGCATCGGCCATGGAGGTAAATGGCGCTTCCAGCACAAGGGCGGCGACAGGCCGCCCGGCATCGGCCTGTTCACGCGCGATCCGGACCGCCACCCCGGTGCCCAGGGATTCTCCGTAAAGCACGACCCCCGTCGGCATCACACCCAACGACGCCAACAGCGCCATAGCCGCACGTCCGTCGGCGAAAAGTCCGGCTTCGTCTGGGGCGCCCGGATTGCCGCCATATCCCCGGTATTCCGCCAATAAAACGCCGTATCCCGCAGCCTGGAACAGCCGCGCCTTGTAGGCCCGGTCGGCGATGGTTCCGGCATTGCCGTGAAAATAAAGGATGGTCGGCCGGCCCGGAGCTGCCGCCGCATGCCACGCCGTCAGGTCAAGCCCGTCGGCGGTCCGCGCGGTCACGGCCGTTGCCCGAAGATCCGCCACCTCAAGCGACGGTATGTCGCGCCCGGCGGGGTACATCAGGCTCCGCTGGCCGAAATACATGGCCGCGACAACGGCCGCATACAGCAACGCGGCCCATCCGGCGAAATGAAAAACGACGGTCATCGGACTTCGGTCGGGACTGGCCACATGCGACGAGGTCAGGGTGCCGGACGCCCGAACAAGGCGCCGAGCGGTCTGGCCCCGTCCGAAAACCCCGCCATCGGCGGACCCAGTTGGCCCCGAGTATCGGCCGCGCCTGCAGCGCCGGCGGCATCCGGCCAGGCCCTGTCGACGGCACCCGATGGTTGGGCGCCACCCGTTGCCTCGTTGCAGCGAAACACCGCCGCGACGGGCGTCACCATGGGGCAGAGCGTGTAGACGGTGGTGTCGAATTCGGCCGTCCGGCCCATTTTGGCGCAGGCGGCGCGGCCAAGCGCCGCAACTTTTTCGGGCGTCGTCGCGGATTTTGAATAACAGACCACGACCGTGGACCGAACGACGTTGTCTTTCGCGAATTCGGGATGATCGCGGTCGAAATCGGAATCGTGGTGGACATACGGCTGCGCCAACGAGCATCCGACCAGAACCGCCGCGGCCAGACCCACCGCGGCCCATGACCGAAGCCCGTCAGACCGCCCGTAAGACGGCCCGTGAGACACGATATCGGGAAAACGTCGTCGCATGGTCAGGCTATATCCGGTTTCCCAAGGCGCGGCAAACGAGGAAATGCGGATGCCGCCGTAGGGTCGCGGCGGAACGGCCCGCACTCGCGGCCTGCCCTCGGCGAAATCGATAAAATTTATAGGGATTTATCAGAAAACTCCCTGTAAATAGATGATTCGTATGGGATTTTTCAGTCCGTTACGATTTCGATATCAATTTGGCGAAAGACCGCCTTCCTATCGATACCGGCAGTCAGAAAAATAGCCAGAGAGACGAAACGATGAAACGCAAAAACACCGACGACGGCCTGTTCGGCGGCACGCACCTTCGACAGTATGCCGAACGGATGCGGTCGACCGCGTCAGAGCCCCGTTTTACCATGGGCCCCGTCAAGCGCGGCATGACCTGCGGTCAGTTTCTGTCGGCCGCCAAGAGGGCCGAAGACGTGCGCGCCATGAAGGGCGGCCTGCTCGGCGTCCTGACCGCCGGACCGAATTGCTTCAACGCCTGCTTCCGGGGCGTTTCCGACACGGCGCCGGCCTACCGCGTGACCTATCGCCGGATGTTTACCGACCGCGCCGAAAACGAAGTGAACGCTTACCTCGGCGACTTGTAGGGTAAACCGACGTCGACGGTCTGCCACCGCCTGATCATGGAACTTGGCGAAGACTGCACCTAAACGTGGTGGCCGGTTAACAGCGTCCGCTTGACCGCCGACCTGCGCGCCGTCCATGCGACTGCCGCGGAACCGGTGACGATCACGCTTCGCATCGACGCCATCGACGATCAGGAACAGAAGCGCCACGTCTGCCCATACCGGATGGCGTCCTACAGCGGTAACTGACCCGCCCCAACCACCCGTCTGCCGGTACCGGCTACTCGGCCTGAGACGGGCGATTTCCCCCGCCCCGCCCCGCCCGGCGCCTCTTGCCCGAGGCCCCAAACCGTGCGACTTTGCAGGCCTTCGACATCCGCCGGCGCTGCGCCATCGTTGCAACCGACACGCCGCGCCCCCCCCGCTTGTGTGCCACGAGGAAACGACCATGCCCGACTCAACCGATGCCGCGGCCGCCGCCGTGACCGGCTCCCGCCCGAAGAAAGCCGCCTTCAACTGGGAAGACCCTCTCGGCCTGATGGACCAGCTGAGCGAGGAAGAGCGCCTGGTCGCGGAAACCGCCCGCGACTACGCCCAGGACAAGCTCATGCCACGGGTGTTGGGGTCGTTCCGGAACGAGACGTTCGACCGGGAAATCTTCAATGAAATGGGCGAACTGGGCCTCTTGGGCCCGACCATCCCGGAACAATACGGCGGCGCCGGCGTCAACCACGTGTGTTACGGGCTGATCGCCCGCGAGGTCGAACGGGTCGATTCCGGCTACCGGTCGAGCCTCAGCGTCCAGTCGTCTCTGGTGATGTTCCCTATTTACGCCTACGGGACCGAGGACCAGCGCAAGAAATACCTGCCCAAGCTCGCGACCGGCGAATGGGTCGGTGCCTTCGGGCTGACGGAACCGGACCACGGCTCCGATCCCGGCGGCATGAAAACCCGCGCCGAAAAAGCCGACGGCGGCTATGTGCTGACCGGCAACAAGATGTGGATTTCCAACAGCCCCATCGCCGACGTGTTCGTCGTCTGGGCCAAGCTGGACGGCGTCATCCGGGGCTTCATCCTGGAGAGAGGCATGAAGGGGCTTTCCGCGCCGAAGATCGAGGGCAAGTTTTCGCTGCGCACGTCGCTGACCGGCGAAATCGTCATGGACAACGTCTTCGTGCCGGAAGAAAACCTGATGCCGATCGCATCCGGGCTCGCGGGGCCCTTCGGGTGCCTCAACAAGGCGCGCTACGGCATTGCCTGGGGAGCACTGGGCGCGGCGGAATTCTGCTGGCACGCGGCGCGGCAATACACGCTCGACCGCAAACAGTTCGGCCGGCCGCTGGCAGCCAACCAGCTGATTCAGAAAAAGCTCGCCGACATGCTTATGGAAATCACCATCGGCCTGCAGGCATGCCTCAGGGTCGGGCGGATGCTCGACGACGGCACGTGTCCGCCGGAAAACATCTCCCTGATCAAGCGCAATTCCACTGGCAAGTCGCTGGACATCGCGCGAATGGCCAGGGACATGCACGGCGGCAACGGCATCGCCGATGAATTCCATGTCATCCGGCACCTTCTTAACCTCGAGACGGTTAATACCTATGAAGGCACCCACGACATTCATGCGCTGATCCTAGGCCGGGCGCAGACGGGCATCCAGGCCTTTACCGCCTGACGGGGAACCGTGCCGCCGGTGCGCCCGCGAACCGGGCACTTCACCGGCAGCGACAGCGACGAGGACTTCCGTGCCTGACGCCACGACATTGCAATTCGTCGACGACGACGGCATCTGGGCCCAGATCGTCAACCGCGCGCCGGGTCCGGTCCGCCGCCCGGCGCTGTTCATCGACCGGGACGGCGTCGTCGTCGAGGAAGTCCCTTACCTGCATGACGTCCAAAAGGCCCGCATCGTGCCCGGCGCGTTAAACGCCATCCGCGCCGCCAACCGGCGGGCGATCCCGGTGATAATGGTGACAAACCAGGGCGGCATCGGGATCGGTTACTACGGGTGGGAAGATTTCCGGATATTGCAGGACTGGATTTGGAACCAACTCGCCAACGCCGACGCCTTCGTCAACGGCCTGTTCGCCTGCCCCTTCCACCCCGACGGCAAAGGGCTTTTCCGCAAGGCCGATCACCCTGACCGCAAGCCGAACCCGGGCATGATCCTGCGCGCGGCGGAAATGTTTCCCGTCGATCTGGGCCGGTCATGGATGGTCGGGGACCGCGACGTGGACATGCGGGCGGCCCGCGCGGCGGGCCTGCAGGGTGGGGTCCTGGTCGGGTCGGAACACAATACCTCGGCCGCCACGCGTAAAGATGCGGCGACACTGTCCAAAGGCGGGTTTCAGGTAGTGGTGTGCGACGACCGTTACCATATGTCGGGCGCCTTGTCGCCCCTTTGGTCGGCGGGCTGAAGGGTTAGCGGGCTGAGGGGTCGGCGGGTCATCGTCGACGACGACGCGGCAAGGTTCTTACAGCGCCGCATCCGTATGCGCCGCCAGCAATTGCAAAAGGTCGACACAATCGATCGGCGCTTTCAGAAATCTGGCGGCGCCGAGGCGCATCGCCTGAAGCCGCGCTTTAACGCCGTCCTCCGGATGATAGACAAAGACCGGCAGCGTTTCGTCGTCCGCGACAAGACCGCCCAAGCCCTCTTCGACTAATCCGGCGAGTTCCGAGACCACCGCCATCGGCGCGGCCCCACGGTGATCATAATTAATTATTTCATATCAATGTTTTATATAATTTTCATAAAATCCAACCAATCGTGCTTGACGGGTATCGGACGGGATTCCTTAATGACCGCTGATACCCGGAGCAACGCATTCAACCTAGACGACAATCATGAAACTTCTGCGCTATGGCCCGGCGGGCCAGGAAAAGCCGGGGCTGCTCGATGCCTCGGGACGGATACGCGATCTGTCTGACCACATCGCCGATATTTCGGCGGAGGCGCTGGGCGGCGGCCGTCTCACGCGCCTGGGCGGCATGGACCCGGAGACGTTCCCGGGGGTGCCCGGATCGCAGCGCCTCGGCCCGCCGGTCGCCGGCGTCGGCAAGATCGTCGCCATCGGCCTTAACTATGCCGACCATGCGGCCGAGGCCGGCATGGACCTGCCCGCCGAACCGATTATCTTCACCAAGGCGATCACGTCCTTGAGCGGGCCCAACGATCCCATCGTTCTGCCGAAAAATTCCGAAAAGGGCGACTGGGAGGCGGAACTCGCCGTCGTCATCGGCAAACGCGCGCAGTATGTGGACGAAGAAGACGCGGGTGATTACATCGCCGGTTACGCCATCATGAACGACGTGTCGGAACGCGCGTTTCAGCTGGAAACCACGGGCCAATGGGCAAAAGGCAAAAGCTTTGACACGTTCGCGCCGTTTGGCCCCTGGTTGGTCACGCCGGACGAAGTGCCGGACCCGCAGAACCTGAAAATCTGGTGCGAGGTTTCCGGCCAGATGATGCAGGACGGCAACACCAAGACCATGGTTTTCAACGTGTTCAACCTGGTCTACGTGGTCAGCCAGTACATGACCCTTCTGCCGGGCGACATCATCGCCACCGGCACGCCGCCGGGCGTCGGGCTCGGTATGAAACCGCAGCGGTTTTTGAAAGCTGGCGACGTGGTCCGCACCGGCATCGAAGGCCTGGGCGAGTTGAAGAACGAGGTCAAGGCCTGGGGTGGCTGACGCCGGGCGACACTAGGGGAAAACGCCGATGAAGTCCGGTTTCAATCTGAAAACGTTTCCGATCCACCTCGGCCAAGACGCCTCGGCGGAGGTGCAACCGGAATTCAACGGCGCCCGCAACTGGTATGCGGAATACGGCGAGCGTTACCGCGCCGACGGCAACCTGGGCCGCCTTGTCACCATGCATTCCCACACGGCCCCCTTGGAACAAATGGGAAATGCACCCCCACGGCGACGAAATCGTGTTTTGCGTATCAGGCTGCATGGTCCTACAAAAAGAAACGCCGGACGGAAAACGATCAAAGGTGACGCTGGCTGCCGGCGAATATGCCGTGAACACCGCCGGTGTTTGGCACATTGCCGACATCGACGAACCGACGACGGCGATGTTCATCACCACTGGGTATGAGACGCAGTACCGGCCCCGGTAATTCCCGCGCCGTCAGGCCGCCGCCTTAGCGCCCGAGCCCTTCAGGTAGGCGAGCATAGTGTCGGCGTCCGAAACCTCGAACGGGTCCGTCGGGCACAGGTCGCCGAAATCCGGTTCGACGAAGATCTTTTTGATTTCGCCGTCGACCACATGCATGGCGTACCGCCAGCTGCGCATGCCGAAGCCCAAATTCGACTTATCGACGAGCATGCCCATCTTGCGGGTGAATTCGCCGTTACCGTCGGGCAGCAACCGTACGTTCTTGGCGCCCTGCGCCTTGCCCCACTGGAACATGACGAAGGCGTCGTTCACCGACAGGCAGATGACCTCGTCAACGCCCTGGGCCTTGAATTCGTCGTAGAGCTCTTCATAGCGCGGAAGATGCGTGGTCGAACAAGTGGGCGTGAACGCGCCGGGCAATGCAAACAGGATGATGGTTTTGCCGCGGAACACGTCGTCGGTGGTGATTTCCTTCCACTCGTACGGGTTCGGGCCTTCGATGGCGTTGTTGCGGACGCGGACCTGGAACCTGGAGTGGGGAACTTTGCTGTTGGTCTGGGAAACCATGGTTTGCCTCATATCCGTTTAAGGGCCTGGGAGCGCGCCACCGCGCCGCCGGGACAGGTTGAACTGACACGGCAGGTATGCAGGATACTGTATTATTTGTAAAATGAGTTATTTTAATCAGAATAATCGATGAGAACGATTAGTTATCTTCTCCGTCGCGCCGGGTTCCGGCGGATAAGGTCTGCACCTGCGCGCCCAGGTCCAGCGTATAGGGCGTCGGCGGGATGTACAGGTCTTGATAATACATGCCCCGCCCGTCGACGCCGAACCCGACCACGTTGAGGATCGAGGCATTGGCGCCGTCCGGCCAACAGCGGCAGGCCGCGACCACCTGGTCCGGCGGCGCTTCGAACCGCATCAACTGCCGCACCCGGTGCAGCGGGTTGTGCGACCGGTTGGACAGAATCTGTTTCAGGTCGACGCCGTTTAGCTTTTGCGTCGGCAATTTGGTCAGTTCGGGAAATTCGTCGGCGACGGCGTAAAAGACGGAATAGACATCCAGGTCGTCGCCGACCTCCATCACCCGGTCGAGCCTCACGACGGGCCGGCCGTTCTGTCCGACGTCGTCGGACCATGCCCCCTGATGGCGGATGATTTTACGGGACAGGATGCGCGACGTGACCGGCAGCATCTGCCGATTGCCCTGCCCGACCTGGAAAAACCGCATGTGCAGCGGATGATCCAGGGGCGGCGCGAAATCGGCGACCACGGTGCCGCTGCCACGCCGGCGCTGGATCAGGCCGTCATCGACCAACGCCCGAAGGGCGCGCTGCACGGTGCCGAGCGAACACGGCGTGTAGGCGACCCACTCGGCTTCAGTCGGCAGGCGCGCGCCCGACGGCCAATACCCCTCGGCGATTGCCGCCGTCACCGATTGGCGCAGGATTTCGTGTTTCGGCATGCCGCCGTCTTTCCGCCAATAGCGGCGGGTGAACTCCGAAAAGTCGTTGCCGGCGGCGCCGCCCATGGTCCCGAAACCCGAGGTTGTGAGTATTTTGCGTATGATAACATATTCGGACGCGATCTCGGGAGGCTGAAGGCTCCCGCATCGTGGGAAAGTTACCGGGCGCCAACGGCAAAGCGGACTGGCCAGCCAACAGAATACCCAAAAAACCAAGGCCGGCGATGCCCAAGCAGCCCCGGCCTTGAACCTGGCATCGCCCGTTGAGCGGGCTGCGGCCCTTAGTCCGCTTCCGCCGCGCCCGTCAGAAAGACATCGACCCGGCCGTCCGGCACGACGACGAAGGCGGAAACCGGGTCGCCCGGATGGAACAGCACCTGTCCCTTGGGGACTGAGACCGGCGTCAGGCCCCGAAGCGCCTTGCGGGCGGGTTCGTCCAAGACGTCGAACCCTTCCGCGCGGGATAACCAGTCTGACATTGCACCCTCCGGCGGCGACCGATCGTGCCAGGATCAGATCGTCACCACCAATCCGTCATGTGCGGTTTCTTCCGGGATTTCATCGGCGTGCGGCAGCATTTCGCGGGACATGTGGGTCAGGATCACCCGCTTGGCGCCCAGTTCGTCCCAATGTTCCTTCACATCCGGATAGTTCATGTGAAACTTGATCGGCTTGCCGTAATAATAACATTCGCAGATGAACAGATCGGCGCCGCCCGCGACCTTGGGCATGTGCTTGGTCCAGGCGCTGTCGCCGGTGTAGCTGACAATCTTGCCTTCGACGTTGACGCGGACGCTGGTCGGGTTCGTTTCACCCGTGTGCAGCGCCGGGTACGGCGTGCAGGTGACGCCGTCGGTCACTTGGTTTTCCTTCATCACGTCCATTTCGACCCAGATGAGATCGAACTTGGGTGTCATCACGTGCATGCCGGGCATCAACACGTCACAGTATTCCTTGACGCGTTTTTCCGTGTCGCGGGGCCCGGCGATGGTCAGCGGCTTTTCTCGCTTGGCGCCTAGCATGGCGTCCATGATCATGAACGGCAGGCCGCCGCAATGATCGCCGTGAATGTGAGTCAACACCACCGCATCCAGATCCCGGTGTTCGATCCTCGCCTGGTTCAGCGCGATCAGGCTTGAGGCGCCGAAGTCGATGGCGACTTTCTTGGTCGGCCCGTCGACCACAAAACAGGTCTGAAACCGGCCGCCAGCGCCGAAGGCGTCGCCCGATCCGGCAAAGGTCACGGTGTGGGTCATCAATCGCTCCTAGATCAGGCCCTTGCCGCGAAGGGCCGCCCGGTCATCTTCGGTCAAGCCGAGAAGTTCCTCAAGCACCTCGTCCGTATGCTGGCCCAAGGTCGGCGGCGCTCGGCGGTAATCGGGCGGCGTTTTCGACATCTTCAACGGGCTTGCGATCAGGTCGACCTGCCCCGACCCGGCCAGCGGATGCGCCATGGAAAGCCGCATGCCCCGCGCCTGCACGCCCGGGTCGTCAAATACCTCGTCCAGGGTGTGCACGGGGCAGCACGAAACGGAAACCTTCTCAAGTTCCTCGATCCAGTATTTCGACGGTTTCGCCTTGATGATTTCGCCGACCGCATCGGCGCAGGCGTCCCGGTTGCGGACCCGGTCCGGATTGGTCTTGAAGCGGTCGTCGGCCAGCAGGTCTTCCCGCCCAGCCAGTTTGCAGAACCGTTCGAACTGTCCATCGTTGTTGCACGCCAGGATGATGAACCCGTCCGCCGTTTCGAACGCTTGATAGGGCACGGTGTTGGGGTGCTGGGTGCCAAGCCGCTGCGGCACGCCGCCGCCGATCAGGTAGTTGAGGCCCTGGTTGTAAAGCCAGCCGACCTGAACGTCCAAAAGCCCCAGGTCGATGTACTGGCCCTCACCCGTCGCGTCCCGATGGCGCATCGCGGCCAGAATGCCGACGGCGGCGTACATGCCGGTCATCACGTCGTTGATGGCGATGGGCACCTTCACCGGCGGGCGGTCGGGCTCGCCGGTCATGGAAATCAGCCCGCCCATGCCCTGCGCCATCATATCGTAGCCGGGCCTTTGCGCGTAGGGCCCGGTCTGCCCGTAGCCAGTGATCGAACAGTAAATCAGGCCGGGGAACTCTTCCTTCAGATCGTCGTAGGAAAGCCCGTATTTCTTGAGCCCCCCGACCTTGAAATTTTCGATCAGCACGTCGCACTGACCAAGCAGTTGTCTGACCAGCGCCGCCCCCTCGGGCTCGGCCACATCGATGGCGACCGAGCGTTTGTTGCGGTTCGCGCACAGGTAATACCCGGCCTCCGTGGTTTCGTTGCCGTCAGCATCCTTCACATAGGGCGGGCCCCAGGTGCGGGTTTCGTCGCCGACGCCCGGCCGTTCGACCTTGATCACATCGGCGCCCAGATCGCCCAGCAACTGTGTGCAGCTGGGCCCGGCCAGAACCCGGCTCATATCCAGGATGCGGATGCCCCGCAGCGCGCCCGTGTCGGTCATGAAATCCCCGTTTCGCTCTATATTTTGATATTTCTACAATTATCGAATTAATAGCCCAATTGCAAGGTCGCCCAGAAATCGGCGCGGTGACACGAGACCCTCACGGGCCTGCAACAAAACGCTAACGCCGGGCCCGCATCCTCCGCCATGCCGCCGCAGCGACTGAGCCGCGCGCCCAACGGCGGTTCGATTAGGCATTGTCATTTCTTCACATACCCCCCTGGCGGTCATCGACCGCACTTTACGGCCGCTCCGGCATGCCACCCGGAGCGGCCTTTTTTCTTTTGCCTTGCATGCCGACTGCCGCCATCTTGCGGCCATGCATTTCTACACCTCCGACCACTTCGTCATCCCGCTCCCCGGCGGCCATAATTTCCCCGGCCGTAAGTATGTTTTGCTGCGCGAACTGCTGATCCGCGACGGCGTGTTGAAACCCGAACAAATCCTGCCCTCCCCGCCGGTCGACAACGACGATCTCTACCGCGCCCACGACCGGGACTACGTCGCGCGCGTCCGCGCCGGGCAGCTTGACGACGCCGAACAGCGGCGGATCGGCATTCCATGGTCCGAAACGCTCGTCCGGCGGATCCACGCGACCATGGGCGGCTTCGTCAAAACCGTCGAGGCGGCGCTGGAACAAGGCATCTCCGGACAGCTTGCCGGCGGCACCCATCACGCGCACCGGGATTTCGGCGCCGGGTTCTGCATCTTCAACGATTTCGCCATCGCCGCCCTGAAAGCATTGGTGGAGGGCTGGGTATCGCGCATCGCCATCGTCGATCTGGACGTCCACCAGGGTGACGGCAATTCGGCGATCCTAACGCCGCATCCGGACGTGTTTGTTTTCTCCATGCAGGGCGAAGGCAACTTCCCCGCCAAGCGGGTGCCGTCGGATTTGGATGTCGAACTGGAGGAAGGCATGGAAGACAACGCCTACCTCCGCACCCTCGCCGATCACCTGCCCGCCGTGTTCGACTTCAAACCGGATCTGGTGCTTTACCAATCCGGCGTCGACCCGTTGAAGGAAGACCGCTACGGCCGGCTGAGCCTGAGCCACGACGGCCTGATGAAACGCGACCGGCTGGTCTTAAGCGAATGCAACTCGCGCAGCATCCCGGTCGCCATGGCGATCGGCGGCGGTTATGCGGGGAAGATCGAACTGTCCGTCGCGGCCTACGCCAACACCTACAGGGTGGCCAAGGAAATCTACAGGTTCTGATCCTGATACGGCCTCGTAACCGGGCCGCCATCCGCGCGCCCTGTCGCCCGGTACGGCTGCGGCAGGTTTCGACCGCGTCGGCCCGGCATTTGGAGATACACGCCTGGCGCCGGCCGGCCTTGTCCAACGGACTCGCGAGGCAGCCGCCCTTAGAGTCGCCGAACACATCGTCGAAGGGATGCCAGTTGGCCTGGCACCAATCCAGGTCTTCGTTGCGGAAGCCGTCGACGACGCGGGAGAAAAATCCCTTGTTTTCCGGTGGCGGCTGGACAGCTTGCCGTTGCGCCTTGATGCCTTGCGGATTTTCCACCGCCTTGGGTTCGGGTTCGGGCGCTGATCTAAACGGTCGCAGAAATCGGGAAAACAGGCCCCCTTACTCCTCGGGCTGGGCGACGGGTGGAGCCGGCGGGGCCCGATTGGCGGGCGACGATGCCTGCGGTTGGAGGCGCCGCGCGGGCGACGGATACGCGGAGGTTGCGGGCGCTGCCACCTGCCCTCACCGGGCAATGCAGGCATCGATGGCGTCGTCCTTGCGCCGTTGATAGCAGGCGCGTTTCTGTGCGTTGTTTTTGTTGGTGATGCGTGAACAATCGTCGCGGGCACAGGCGTCAAACGCGGTTTCTCAGTGATCCCGCATGTTGGCGCGGCGCCATTCGTATTCCGCCATGGTGTAGGCCGCCGCCGGAAGCACCGCGAGCCATACGACCGCGCACGCCAAACATCCGGTCAAGCCCCCGGCCACGCGGCGCGTCACGGGATCAGCCTTCGCCGCCGATGGCTTTGATGCCGCCGGCTTCGCCCCAGCGGGGCGCCGCCTCGACCCGCACGCCCGCCTGATCCAACAGCCGCATGCAGGTCTGGTCGACGATATCGCGGACCGCTTCTGGTTTTTGATAAAACGCCGGCACCGGCGGGAAGATCACCGCGCCCAGGTGCGCGAGCTTGGTCAGCGTTTCCAAATGGCCGGCGTGCAACGGCGTTTCGCGGACGGCGAGCACCAACGTCCGCCGTTCCTTCAACTGCACGTCGGCGGCGCGGGTGATCAAATCGCTCGTATTGCCGTAGGCGATGTTGGACGCGGTCTTCACCGAACAGGGCGCCACGATCATGGCGTCCAGCCGGAACGACCCCGACGCCGGCGCCGCGCCCACGTTGCCCGACAGGTGGACGACGTCGGCCAACGCCTCAACCTCCGCCGCGTCGCGGCCCAGTTCCGCCGAAATGGTCAGCCGCCCGGATTTGGAAATCACCAGATGGCTTTCCACGTCCGGCGCATCGCGAAGCATTTCCAAAAGCCGCTGTCCATAGTCAGCCCCGGAAGCGCCCGTGACGGCGATCAGAACGCGTTTCTTTTCAGTCTCTTGGTTTGACATGCCCGTAATGTGGGGGGTTTGGCGGCGTTTGTCCATGAATGTGTCAGGCGGCTGACGAATGCGGTTTGCGGTCAGGTCGAACGGCGCTAGGCTGTCCCCCAACATGACCAACCATCCAGGACGATCCATCATGACCACCGCGAATAAAATCTGGGGCCGTTCGGCCTTTCTTGCCCTGCTTAAAGACGAAGGCGTCACCCACCTGTTCGGCAACCCCGGCACCACGGAATTGCCGATCATGCATGCGCTCGCCGACCATCCGGACCTTACCTATGTTTTGGGCCTTCAGGAAGCACTGGTCGTCGCCATGGCCGACGGTTATTCCCGCGCATCGGGCGAATTGGTTTCGTGCAACGTGCATGTGGCGCCGGGGCTCGGCAACGCGCTGGGCTCGCTCTACAACGCGAAATTCACCAACACGCCGATGATCCTGACCGCGGGGCAGCAGGAACAAGGCCACGGCCTGACCGAACCGGTTCTCTACGGCGACCTGGTCGCCATGGCCAAGCCGCTGGTGAAATGGGCGATCGAGGTGACGCGGCTGGAAGACCTGCCCCGCGTCATGCGCCGCGCCGCCAAGGTCGCCATGACGCCGCCGCGTGGGCCGGTGTTCATTTCGCTTCCCGGCGACATCTTGAACATGGAAGCCGGGATCGACCTGGGCGCCCAAACGCGCATCGATACCCGCGTCTGCCCGGCGGCAGAGGTTTTGGTGAAACTCGCCGACCGGATCCTGGCGGCGGCCAACCCGGTCGTCGTCGTCGGCAACGAAATGGTGACGTCGGATGCGCTGGCCGAAGGGGCCGCGTTCGCCGACGTGCTGGGCGCGCCGGTCTATCAGCAGACCGCCAACTACGGCGCCATGTTCTTGTCCGAACACCCGTGCTTTGTCGGCGCCATTGCCCGCGTACAGAAAGCCGCCCGCGAAACGCTCTCCCCCTACGACCTGATGATCGCCGTCGGCTCGGACCCGCTGACCATGTCCGTCGACAGCCCCATCGATCCGCTGCCCGACGGCATGAAGATCGTGCAGATCGGGCTCAACGATTGGGACATCGCCAAGAACTATCCGGTCGACGTGGCGGCCCTGGGCGACGTCAAAATCACGCTGCCGGCGCTCGCCCGCGTGCTGGCCGAACGGGGCGGCGACGCGCTCGAGAAAAAAGCGGCGGCGTCGAAGGCCGCGCTCGCCGACACAAACTGGTCCGCCCGGCGCGCCAAGCTGGTCAAAAAGCTTTCTGGCGACCTGGGACCAACACCCATCGATTACGACCGCATGGCGCTTTGGATCGCCGAATGCCTGCCGGATAACGCCATTGTGGTCAACGAGGCGCTGACCTCCGCCCGGCTGATCGAACAACTGGTTCCCTTCCGCGACCGCTATGCCTATCACGCGCTGGCGTCGGGCGGCATCGGCTGGGGCTTGCCCGCCGCCGTCGGCATTCAGGCGGCGCACCCGGACAGGCCTGTACTGGCGATGATCGGCGACGGCAGTTCCATGTATTCGATCCAGGCGCTGTGGACGGCGGCCAACATGAAACTGCCGCTGACCTATCTGATCTGCAACAACGGCGGCTACCGCATCATCAAGCAGCGGTTGAAGGCGTTCCACAAATCGGAAAACTTCATCGCCATGGACTTCAAAGACCCGGCCATCGACTTCGTCGGCGTCGCAGGCTCCATGGGCCTGACGGCGGAACGGGTAACCGACCCGGCGAAGTTCAAACCGGCGTTGCAGGCAGCGCTGGCCAATCCGGGACCGAACCTGATCGAGGTGGTGGTCGACGGGAAGGTCTAGTCGCAAAACCTGAGCGGATCGTAGGGCTGCGAAGTGGCTTTGCACAAATCAAAGCAAGGCCGCAAAACCTTGGCCCCATATGTTGCGCCCGCCCTCATCGCCCCTTCAGGAAGCCCTCACCACTTCAGGAAACTACCGACGTTGCCGAGCATGCCGTTGGGGTAGTCGAGCGCCCGGGCGGTCAGGCGGTAGCCCATGGGCTCGCCGATTTCGTGGTAGGCGTCGTAAAGGCTTTTCGTGAAACCGGTGAGCGACGCCAGCCAGTCTTCGGCCGCATTGTTGATCGCCCGGCCCTTGTCCACCAAGTATGACGCCGGAAACCGCAGGATTTCGACCTCGTAATCGCCGCGGTGGACGGCGTCGCCGGTCAATTCCTCAATCTGCTTAATATCTTCGTCGGTGAATTCCCGGTTCATGAATTCGAAATAGGCGTGATGAGCTTCGTGTTCCGCCTTCGCGCGCTGTTTCTGCTGTTCGATCACCTGGCGCTGATGCACGACGTCAGCGTGGTGATGCAACTGATCGGCCGAGGCCTTATGGCCAACGTCGGGCGGATGATATTTTTTGTCTTGGGTCATGGAACGCCGGTAACGATGGACTTCTGAAGTAAGAAAGAATTCGTTTCGGCCATTTTGCCATTGCGAAATCCGCCTTTACCGCGCCTCTTCAGGACTCGGGCTGATCCGCCACCCACCCGAAAAGGGGCGCCTCAAGCGCCTCCCACGGCTGGAATCCGGCGGTGACCAGCATTGCCTTCTGATCCTCGACCGCCAGTAACGTGGGAAACCCGTTAATGCCGGAGCTTTGCGCGAACCAGAAATCGCCCCGGGTTTCCTCGCGCGTTTCCGGCGCGATCAGAACCTCATAAAATTCTTCGCGGTCGAAACCGAACTCGCCGGCGATGTCCGCCAGCTCGCTTTCGTCGGCCGTGTTGCGGTTTTCCACGTAAAACGCTTTGTGGAGGCGCGCCAGAAACGGCAGCGCCTTGGCGTCATCGATCTTCCGTGCCGTGACGACCGCGCGGCACGCGGGCTCCGTGTCGTAGATGAACCCGTCCTGATCGAAGAAACTGAAATCAAAGGGCTGGCCCGAGGCGTCCCGCACGTGTTCCCAATGGCTTCGAACGTAGTCCTTGTCCTTGTCGCGCATGGCGTGCGCCGTGCCGAGGCGAAGCCCGCCGACCATCACGCGAACTGGCGCCGCGTCGCCGAATGTATCCTGGACCTTGCCGATTACCGGCGAAAACCCCCAGCACCAGGAACACATGGGGTCGGCGACATAGAGGAAATGCTTGGTCAATTTAATTGCCCCCCCCAATTGCCGGGCGCTACCCGCGCAGCCTTTTGATCGCCGCCTCGGTCTCCGCGGCTAATGTCGCCATCAACTCGGCCGCGGGCCGGCGGCGGGAAAGTCCGACCCCCTGCCCGGCCCAGAGCGACAGGACTGACCCGTCGCCGGCCTGCGTGCCCGCCGTCCGCATGGGGCGGGTCAGTGCGTTCTGCCACGGAAACGGCAGGACGTCCTTGGCATCGCCGCCGGGCTCTATGGCCTCCATGAACGGGTTTTTAATGCCGCGGGCGACGCGGCCGGAAAACGCACGGGTCAGGCGCGTGTCTTCCGCATTTGCCGCCATGATCGCCGCGCGGTGACATTCGGGCGCGCCGGCTTCGTCGGAGGTCAGGAACGCCGTGCCCATCTGAACCGCCTGGGCGCCCAACGCCAGGGCGGCCGCGATGCCGCGCCCGTCCATGATGCCGCCGGCGGCGATCACCGGGATCGACACTGCATCGACGATTTGCGGCACCAGGGCCACGGTGCCGATGCCGGCGGGTTGAACCGTGCCGTCGAAAATGCCCTGATGGCCGCCGGCTTCGCCGCCCTGGGCGATGACCGCGTCACCGCCGTTCCGTTCCACAGCCTTGGCCTCCGCCGCCGTGGTCGCCGTACCGAACAGGATCATGCCGCGCGCCTTGGCCGCCCGCACGGCGTCATCGGGGAGCGTCCCCATGATGAAGCTCAGAACCTTGGCGCCGCTCTCCAGCGCCGTCGGAAAATTCCGTTCGAACGGATCCGTCATGGTTTTCGGCAGATCGGCGGGCGGGCCGCCGACCGCCGCCGAATGACGGCTGACAACGCTCACGGCGGCGGTGAAATCATCCGGCCGCTCGGGCACCGGCTGCGGCGCGAACAGGTTGACGCAAAACGCCCGGTTTGTCCGCCCGCGGATGGCTTCGGCCGCCGCCTTGAAGGCCTCCGGCGTCAGGTACGTGGCGCCGATGGAGCCGAGCCCGCCCGCCTCCGACACCGCCGCCGCCAATTCCGGTGAGTCGCTGCCGCCCGCCATGGGCGCCTGAATGATTGGAATTTCTAATCCCAGCAAGGCCATCAGGTCTGTGCGCTTCATGATCGTTTCCTTGGTTATAAATTCGCCGTTATAGTTCCCGCCGAATTCAGCCCAAGTCAACAACAGGCCCCGACCATGACCGATCCCTCCTTCGCCTCCCGCATGTCTCTCGTCGAAACCTCGCCCAGCGCCGTGATATCGCAGCGCGCCCGGGAAATGAAAGCCGACGGCATGGACGTCATCGCGCTGTCTTCGGGGGAACCCGATTTTCCGACGCCCGAGCACGTCATCGACGCGGCCATGGCGGCCGCCCGCCGGGGGGAAACCAAATACACCTCCGTCGGCGGTTCGAACGATCTTAAGGACGCGATCATCGGCAAGCTTCAACGCGAAAGCGGCCTGACCTACACCCGCGACGAAATCATTGTCGGCAACGGCACCAAACAGGTGATCTTCAACGCGATCATGGCCGGATGCGAGCCGGGCGACGACGTGATTCTGCCGGCGCCCTTCTACATCGCCTATCTGGACATGGTGAAATTCGCTCACGGCAACCCGGTGATCGTGCCCTGCGGCGCGGATCAGGATTTCAAACTGTCGGCGGAACAACTGGCCGCCGCCATCACGCCGAAAACCCGATGGCTCGTGCTCAATTCGCCCAATAATCCGTCCGGTGCGGTCTATGACGCGGACGACCTGCGCGCGCTCGCCGACGTGCTGCTGGAACATCCGCACGTCGGCATAATTTCCGACGACGTCTATGAACACGTCGCCTTCGACGGGCTCAAGTTTGCGACGATCGCGCAAGTGGAACCGGCTCTCCGGAACCGCACGGTCGTCTGCAACGGCGTGTCCAAAGCTTATGCGATGACCGGTTGGCGCATCGGCTACGGCGCGTCGGGCAAGGCGACCATCAAACAGATGTTGAAACTGCAGTCACTGGTATCGACGGGCGCCAGCTCCGTCGGCCAGGCGGCGGCCATCGCCGCGCTCAACGGGCCGCAGGATTTTCTGCCCGACCGCGCCAAGTCGTTCGAAGAACGGCGCGATCTGGTTGTCTCCATGCTAAACCAGGCGACGGGCGTTTCGTGCCCGACGCCCAAGGGCGCATTTTATGTCTACCCGAGCTGCGCCGGCCTGATCGGTAAGAAAACGCCGTCCGGCAAGACCATCGAAACGGACGAGGATTTCGTTTCGTACTTGCTGGAAACGGAAAACGTGGCGACGGTTCACGGCGCGGTCTACGGCGTGTCGCCGCATTTCCGCATTTCCTACGCCACCGATATCGAGGAACTGCGCCGGGCCTGCGAGCGCATTCAGCGCGCCTGCGCGGCGCTCAGGTAGTTCGTTCATCCGCCGGGAACCGAAGGCTTCCCGGGTTTTGCTAGTTTTGATTTCGCAAAGGCAACGTCGGCCCCTTCGCGGCCTTGGATTTTGCTTTGGGCATAAAAAAGCCGCTGTTAGCGGCTTGAGGCCCGCCCTCCGGGGGAACGCGCTGGCGGGCTTTTCCCTCCGGGGGACTTCGCGGTCTCGCCCTACAAAAAAAGACCCGGGTCCTTCCGGGTCTTTTTCAAGAGCTCGATCCGCTTGTGGTTGCGGGGGCAGGATTTGTTCAAGCAACTACAATTCATCGAATAGTCTGAGCACCCAATATAAAGTGGTTTCAGAAGCTCGTATCAAGCGCGCGCGAGCTTGAGGGCTTCTAGTATATGTGGGATCTTTGACTTTATCTGAAAAAAGCCTTTTTGGGCGTGAGGGTAAAAAGCGTGATCCCATTGTCTCTGGCTTATCAAAACTTTGATGCCGTGACCGGACAATGTACGGCCGATTTGATCGATCTGGTCAGCGGTTTCACCGATTGGGGCAAAGGGCGTCACCAAGCAATCAAGACGTTGGTCCTGTGCCCAAGTCAAAATGTCATCCGGAGACGAAACTCGGGATACATCCCGCGCGACGGTTTGACTTAACCTTTCCGCGACATCCTCAATCAACCCGTTCAGAAAAGCCTGCTTGAAGGGGGCCGCCCACTGCTT
>JAYNIR010000028.1:18750-24629 GCA_038109305.1 Rhodospirillaceae bacterium | reverse complement strand
CGCAGCGACGTAAATGGCGATATGTGGTGGATGCGGCTGAAGATTGAGGGCGTAAGGGTACAGAATACAACAGCGAGACACGTGTATAGCACGTAGCAAAAAGTACACTATAAGCTATTGAAAATAAACAAAGAAAATAAGTTACAGTATACGAAGCGCTAAACGCTGGCAGACATCGGTTGCGAAAAGGCCGCCCGGAAACGGGCGGCCTTTTTTATTGCGAGCTAGGGCGTTTCCTCTAGGAACGCCGCCAGTTTATCGGTCCACAAATGGGCGTCGATCATCGGCCCGGCGTGGCCGTATTCCGTATCGATTTCGAGGAAACGGGCGTCGACGCCATGGCCTTTCAACAGGTCCACGGTCGGTTGGCCCAGCGCCACATCGACGACGCTGTCGGTCCGCGCCAAGACGTTCAACAGAGGGGCCTTGATGTTCTTGGCCATGGGCGTCACGTCGGACCCGACACCAGCTTTGTACAGCACCCAAAGCGAATTGGCGTCGAATTCTCCGGCCCACGTTTCGGCCCGCTTATGGATGATCGCCTTCCGCTCAGCCGGGTCCGAGACGGTATCTTCCAGATGTTTGCCGACACCGTAAATGGTGAGGCGTTCGACCCGCATCTTTATCATCTCGTCGAAAACGCCGCTTTCCTTTTCCTTGCCGTAATACCAGCCGCCGTTCCATCCGGGGCAATTTTGGGCGAACCGGTCCTTGATCGCCTGAATCTGATCCCGTGAGGTCTTGCGCTGGATCACGCCGGCAATCGGCACAAGGGCCCGCATCCGGTCCGGGTTGGTGGCGCCCCAACGGTAGGTCAGGTGGCCGCCGTAGGAATAGCCCATCACGGCTTTAAGCTGGTTGATGCCCAGGTGGTCGATCAGCCGTTCCTGTGCGGCCACCATGTCGACTGTAGAGTATTCCGGAAAATCGGGGCCGTAGGGCTTGCCGGTTTTGGGATTGATCGATTCCGGGCCGGTCGTTCCATAGGCCGAACCCAGCATGTTCGAGCAGACGACGAAATACTTGTCGGTATCCACCGCCTTTCCCGGGCCCAAGTGGTTGTGGAACCAGCCGCTGGCGCCGCCGCCGGCATGGGGGAAATTGGTATACCCGTGGCACAACAGGATGGCGTTGCTGGCGTTCGCGTTGAGCGTCCCCCAGGTTTCATATGCAATGGTCAACTCTTCCAGGGTCGCGCCGCCGGTCAGGGTAAAATCGGTGCTGGTGAATGTTTTTGAAGTGGGCAGCAACATAGCCTGATGGACTCCGTTGGTTAGGGTGGCGGAAGCTTATCGCCCGCGCCACGGGCCGGGCAACACGATATGCGGCTGGACGCCCGGATTTCCGGTATGTATATCAGGTCGCCTACGGTTGCAGGTATCGAAAGCCATGAGCGCGAAAATCTTCATTGACGGCGAGGTCGGGACCACGGGCCTGCAGATCAAGACACGGCTGGAAGGCCGGTCCGACCTGGAACTGCTGCATCTGCCGGAAAACCGGCGGAAAAACGCCGACGCGCGCGCCGAAATGCTGAACGCGGCCGATGTCGCGATCCTCTGTCTGCCGGATGACGCCGCCAGGGAAGCAGTTACACTGATCGACGGCGATACCCGGGTCATTGATGCCTCGACCGCGCACCGGACGGCAGACGGATGGGTTTACGGCTTTCCGGAATATAAGGCCGGCCAACGCGAGGCCATCGCCGGCGCCGACAGGGTTGCCAATACGGGCTGCTACGCTGTCGCGTCGGTGGCGCTGTTGCACCCCCTGATCAAGGCCGGCGCCATGCCGCCGGATTATTCGGTGACGATCAACGCGGTTTCCGGCTATTCGGGCGGGGGACGGCTGTTGATCCAGGCATTCGAAGATCCCACGGCGGATAACCACATCGATGCCGCGGTTCGGGTTTACTCCCTCGGCCTCAAACACAAGCACGTGCCGGAAATCCAGAAATACGCCGGGTTGACCCATCCGCCGCTGTTCGTCCCGACCGTCGGTTCGTACATGCAGGGTATGATCGTGCAGATTCCAGTTCAGCTCCGGACCTTGCCCGGCACGCCGACGGCGCGCGATATCCACGGGATACTCGTGGACCACTACAAGGGCGCCCGGTTCGTTTCCGTCACCGACTATGACGCGGGCATGGCGCTCGGCCATCTGGAGCCGGAGGGACTTAACGGCAGCAATGATCTGGAGCTTATCGTCTTCGCCAACGAAGACAGCGGCCAGATCGTCCTAACGACGCTGCTGGATAACCTGGGCAAGGGCGCTTCCGGCCAGGCAGTGCAGCTTTTGAACATCATGCTAGGCGCGCCCGAGGAAACCGGACTGGATAGCCCGGCGGCGCTTTTGGCGTAACGTGGGAAATTCGGCTAGACGTCGATTTCCTCGACGAAACGCGCGTTTTCCTGGATGAAGGCAAACCGCATTTCCGGTTTCCGGCCCATAAGGTTATCGACTAGCTTGGCGGTCTCTCGGGCTTCGGCGCGAGTCTCCGTTGCTTTCATGTCCGGGAGTGTCACGCGAAGAAGAGTTCGTTTCTTCGGATCCATTGTGGTTTCCTTCAACTGGCCCGGCGGCATTTCGCCAAGCCCCTTGAAGCGGCTGATTTCAACTTTGCCGCGGCCGCTGAATTCTGTCTTCATCAGCGCGTCCTTGTGGGCGTCGTCCATGGCGTAGGCGCTTCTGCCGCCCTGGTTCAGCCGGTAAAGCGGCGGCATGGCCAGGTATAGATGCCCGGATTCGACCAGTTCCGGCATTTCCATGAAAAAGAACGTCATCAGCAGCGACGCGATGTGGGCGCCGTCGACATCCGCGTCGGTCATGATGATGACCTTTTCATACCGGAGGTCGTCCTCCATGAACTGGTCACCGGTGCCGCAGCCGAGTGCCTCCATGAGGTCGTTTAGTTCCTGATTGGCCCGCATCTTGTCAGCGGTGGCGCTGGCGACGTTGAGGATCTTGCCGCGGAGCGGCAACACGGCCTGCGTTTCCCGGTTGCGCGCTTGTTTGGCGGAACCGCCGGCACTGTCCCCTTCGACCAGGAACAATTCCGTCCCGTCCGACCGATTGCGGGTGCAATCCGCCAGCTTGCCGGGCAGGCGGACTTTCCGGGTCGCCGACGCGCGTTTTGTCTCTTTTGCCTGGCGGCGTTTGAGCCGCATTTCCGCACGCTCGATCATTTGTTCCAACAGCGCGCTGGCCTGCGCCGGATGACCCGACAGCCAATGGTCGAAATGATCGCGGACGGCGTTTTCCACCAACCGATGGGCCTCGACCGTGGACAGTTTATCCTTGGTCTGCCCCTGGAACTGCGGATCGGAAATAAACACCGACAGCATGATCGCCGCCCCGCCGGTGACGTCATCGGCGACGATTTTCGACGCCTGTTTGTTGTTGACCAACTCCCCGTATGCCCGGAGCCCGCGGGCCAGGGCCGACTTCAGGCCGGCTTCGTGGGTGCCACCCTGGGCCGTCGGGATGGTGTTGCAATAGGACGAACAGAACCCTTCCTCGTCCAGCGGCCAGGCGATCGCCCATTCGGCCTTGCCCGTCCCGCCGTTGAGCCTACTTTCTCCGACGAACGGCTGATCCGTCAGCGTCTTGCGCTTATCAAGCGTCGCCGCAAGGAAATCGCCAAGCCCGCCCGGGAAATGGAACGTCGCTTCCGCCGGCGTGGGATCGCCGCCTTTCAAAAGCTTTGGATCGCAGGACCAGCGGATTTCGACACCACGGAAAAGATAGGCTTTCGAACGCGCCATCCGATAAAGCGTTTGCGGTTTAAACGCCGCCTTGGCGCCGAAAATTTCCGTATCCGCCATGAACGTGACGGTCGTGCCGCGCCGGTTGTTGATGGCGCCCAGGTCTTTCAATTTCGACGTCGCCTTGCCCCGCGCATAGGTCTGGCGGAAGTGCTTTTTGTCGCGGGCGACCTCCACCATCAACGCCGATGACAGCGCATTGACGACGGAAATCCCGACGCCATGCAGGCCGCCTGACGTTTCATAGGCTTTGCCGGAAAACTTCCCGCCGGAATGCAGCGTCGTCAAAATGACTTCCAGCGCCGACTTGTCTTTGAACTTCGGATGCGGGTCGACCGGGATGCCGCGGCCGTTGTCCTTCACGGTCAGGGTGCCGTCCACGGCGAGAAAGACCTCGATGCGGCTGGCGTGGCCGGCGACTGCTTCGTCCATGGAGTTGTCCAGAACTTCCGCCGCCAGATGATGCAGGGCGCGTTCGTCGGTGCCGCCGATATACATGCCGGGCCGACGGCGAACCGGTTCCAATCCTTCAAGGACCTCGATGTCCTTGGCGGTATAAGCGCCGCCTGAGACCTGAGCGTCGCTTTTCCCCGCCACATCCTCTCTCTTCGCTGGCTTCGTGCTTACCGGCGGCGTCGCGCCTTTTTTTGCCGATGGTTTCGGCTTGGCCGTCGCCTTGGGCTTACCCTTGGCGGGCGCGGATTTGCCCCGCTTATTTTTGCTCTCAGCATGCTGGAAAAGGTCTGTCATGATCATTCCGTTAGGCGGTAACCGCGGCGCCTGCAAGCGGTTTTTCCGCCTCTTGACACTCCCATCCCATAACATAATAGGGTAGGGGAGAGTGGCAATGGATTACCATATATTGTGCCATAAAGCCTATCACCGTTTAGTTGAGACAGGGGCCCGACGATGACCAGCCAATCAGCCGATTACGATTCTTCCAAACCAAAGGGCGAACTCGCGATCCGGACCCTCGCCATGCCCGCGGACACCAATCCGTCCGGTGATATTTTCGGCGGCTGGGTCATGGCTCAGATGGACATCGCCGGGGGAATAACCGCGGCCCAACACGCTAAGGGCAGGGTGGCAACCGTCGCCGTAGACGGCTTCCAGTTCCATAAACCTGTCTACGTAGGCGATGTGCTGTGCTGTTACGGCGACGTCATCCGCGTCGGCACGACTTCGATCGCCATTCGGATCGAGGCCTGGGTGCTTCGCCGCCGCGACACTGGGCATCGCGTCAAAGTGACCGAAGGCGTTTTTACCTTCGTCGCGCTGGACAACCAAGGAAACAAGCGAGTCTTACCGAGTGACTGAGCGTGCCGTCGAAAGGCGGCCAATTGTCGTCCTAGCTAACCAACATGCACAGGTATCCGGCGGAAACCATCAGGGACAGGGCGACGAATTCGTTGATACGGGCGCGGATCATGGCGATTTCTCCGGAAAGAACAAAGCAAGAACAACTTAATGACCAATATTCCGCTCCCTGTCAACACCCGCAATATTGCCTTGAGGCTCTCCTCAGCCATTTTCCCGCCACGCCTTCTGGATATGCCCTAAAGTGACGGTGTTACGTGATGACTGAAAAGAAGGGGCAATGGCCGCACAATCCGTTCGAATAAGCCTCTCCGCGACAATGACCGGAGCAGGGGCGGTCCTGATCGCGTGCCTCATCCTGCCCGGGGTTGCGGCGGCCGACGCCCCGAAAGTCGTCAACGCCACCGCGTCGCTTGACGGCGACGGTACGTACACCATTTCAGCGACCGTGCGGGCGATACCGGCTGGAAGCACTATGCCGACAATTTCGAAGTCCTGTCGCCCGACTGCAAGCTGTTGTCACGCCGGGTCCTTTACCACCTGCATGAGACCGAACAGCCTTTCACGAGCTCTGTCGGCGGTGGCAAAGTACCGGCCGGCATTAAAGAAGTCATTGTTCGGGCCCACGATACCGTCCGCGGCTACGGCAAGGAAACCTTCCGCGTGAAACTCCCGGAGAGATAGTCGAGAGGTCGGTTCAAAATGTTTTAGCCATGTGATCCCTGTCATAGTCGGCATATCGGAGGCGGCTATAGTTCGAGGTGTAACCGGCTCGTACTCAACGGAATTGTCCCGATGCTC
>JAYNIR010000028.1:0-18650 GCA_038109305.1 Rhodospirillaceae bacterium | reverse complement strand
TCTCCGCATCATACAGCCGGATGACTATGCCTTCTGCCGCCCCGATATCGATAGAACCTCGGGCGGTTACGCCTTCTTGCTGCTGCTGGAACAAGACATCCGGGCCGCCGATCACCGCGGCGACGTTCGCCCGATCCTGTTCCGTCAGGCCTAGGTTTTCCCGAGCAAGTGGGCTTAGCTCCGAGATGCGCTCGGCAATGGCGCGAACGCGGGATCTAGCGCCGTCTGCTCCAGTGACGCTCGGGTCTCGTTCAATGTCTTCTGCTCGAACTTTACCCCGTCCTCCAACATCCACCTCAGCCTGCGCCCGACTGCTATTCTCGATTGCTCGCCCATCTTCTGCAGCTCGCTCGCCGAGAACATCTGCAAGGCGACCTCCGATATATTTTTCGGTGATACTTCCTCTGGCATTGCTATCTCCATTCCACCTTAAAACGTCACCGTCTTGGTCGGACCCGAGGTCACGCAGTATATTACAAGAGGCTGACGACAAATCTGCAACTGCTGTAGTAGCGCCGTTGTCGAGCGCATCCAGCGCCGCCAGCGTCTCCCCGATCCCGTGGGTTCCGCTGTCGTTATTGACAAGGGCGGACATTAGCAGGCCGGCAAGGAGATCCTCGCCCCAATCCGGACGGGTGTGGGCTTGCGCGCGGGCGCCAACGTCGGCTATCTCCATTACAACAAGAAACATTCCTGGCTTCCGTTCTAGGCCCCGCGGCCCCGAAACGGGGCCGGGCAGAACGGGAGGCCCCCCATGGAATACCGGAATCTCGGCGCCACCGGCGTCAAGGTGTCGCAATTGTGCTTCGGCACCATGTCAATCGGCTCCGACGCCGACCTGGCCGAAGCAAAAAAAATGTACAAGGCTGTCAGGGACTTAGGCGTCAATTTCATTGATTGCGCCGATGCGTACAATGACGGCAAGGCCGAACAGATCCTAGGCAAGATCATCAAGGGAGACCGCGAAGATCTGGTGATCACGACCAAGTGCTTCAACAAAATGGGCGACGACATCAACGCCGGCGGTGGCAACCGTCGGTATGTATCCCGCGCGGTCGACGCAAGCCTGAAGCGCCTTGGAACCGACCGGGTGGACGTCCTGTTCATGCATCGGTTCGAAAAAAGCGCACCGATCGATGAAGTCCTCCGCGGGCTTGAGGACGTGGTTCGCGCCGGCAAGGTTCTTTACCTCGGCGCCTCCAACTACACCGCCTGGCAGGTCGCGAAAGCGCTCGGCATATCGGCAAAGAACGGCTGGTCCCGGTTCGATGTCATCCAGCCTATGTACAATCTTGTCAAACGCGCCGCCGAGGCGGAAATGTTCCCCATGGCGCTCTCGGAGAACATCGGCGTCATTACCTACAGCCCCGTCGGCGGCGGCTTGCTGTCCGGCAAATACGGTCCTGAAAAGCGGCCGAAAACCGGACGGATTGTCGACCTGAAGAACTACAAAACCCGTTATTCCGCCGATTGGGAGTTCGAAACCGCCGGAAAATTCACCGAATTCGCCAAGAAGCAGGGCATCCACCCGGTGACCCTGGCCGTCGCCTGGGCGGCGGCCCATCCCGCCGTAACGGCGCCCATTGTCGGCGCCCGGGATTTGAAACAGATGGGACCTTCCCTGAAATCGATCGACGTCAAGATGAACCAAGACCTGTGGGACGCGATCGCGGCGCTGTCGCGCACGCCGGCACCGGCGACCGACCGGGTCGAGGAATACGAACCGGTGAGGGTGCGCTGACCCGCGGGCGGCAGCGATTGTCTCGATGCGTCTCGGCGGCGCTTTGCGTTGCCGGAATAGTTCTGATGGCGGCCAGCAGGGCCCGCGCCGGCGGGTTCGCGATTACCGACGAGTTCGAGGTCCTCGACGGCATCGTCATCCGGGCCGAATTTTGCGGTAATTTCTGCGGCCCCGGATATCCGAACGACAATCCCGACGGAACCCATGAGACCGTCGAGGAAAAGGTGCGCTATCTGAAGTCCCTGCCGGTCCTGCAATCCAAGCACCGCAAGGATGACATCAACGTCCTCTGCTAGCAGTACGACATTTGCTACACTCGGGCGGCTGGGTAGGAGGGCGAGCACGCCTGCGACAATGCGCTTCTCGAGGGCTGTCCGTCGTCAAAATAAATGGGGGCATTTGATCCTGTTTTGTAACGGAGGATCTGGCTCACCTGTGTTTGCCTGGCGCGCCGTGTCGCCCGCCAGTCGCTTCTTGCCCGCTTCCAGGAACTCTCTCGACCAACTGTAATACACGCTCTCAGCGATGCCTTCCCGGCGGCATAGGGCAGAGATACTTTCCTCGCCCCGCAGCCCTTCAAGGACAATGCGGATCTTCTCTTCCGACGAATACTACTTGCGCGTCTTACGCCGGATATCACGGACAGCCTGATCGGCTGGGGCTTTCTTGCTCATGGATTTCTGTCTCATCTTTGTTCCCTTCGGTCACTACGATGAGCCAGAAATCCTCCGATATGCAAACACCTCAATATGTCCCAAAGGTGCTGACGTTAGACACTTGACGGCATCAATCGCGTCATCGCCTACTTCTCCGACCATCAGCAAGAAAAACACTTATCTCCGGCCGAACCGCCAGGCGGAGAATTACCGGATGTACAGCCCGTGCCTGACAAAGGCGGAGGCGATCCGGAACACCTTCATCCATGATCGGGCGTTCTTTCGCGCGGTTAGCGCAACACCTGCCGTAATCGTCGATCTCGCTGCCCAGACCAACGGGACTTTTCCCGGTGGAGAAAGATGGATATGCGCCATACACACGGAAGGAGAAGCGCTCATCCCCCTGGATCAGTTGAAAATTGGAAAGTTCAACGTGGTGATCGACGAGGATTTCAAAGGCATACGGACGCCGACGCACTAAGGCGGGAAGCAATAAAAAAGGGGGGCCATCGGCTAACCGATGAGCCCCCAGTTTTGCGCGTAAAACTGAGCCTACGCGCGCATCCGGTTCATGTGTTTACGAGCTGTAATACATCATGAATTCGACAGGATGCGGCGTGTGTTCGAATTTGTAGACCTCTTCCCACTTGAGATCCATGTAACCGTTGATGGCGTCGTCGGTGAAGACCCCGCCTTTCGTCAGGAAAGCGCGGTCGGCATCGAGAGCGCCGAGCGCTTCGCGGAGTGAACCGCAAACCGTCGGCACGCCTTCGAGTTCTTCCGGCGGCAGGTCGTAGAGGTCCTTGTCCATCGGATCGCCCGGGTGGATCTTGTTCTGGATACCGTCGAGGCCGGCCATCATCATGGCTGCAAAGGCCAGGTACGGGTTGGCCATCGGGTCCGGGAAACGAATTTCACACCGCTTGCCGTTCGGGCTGGACGAGAACGGAATGCGGCAGGACGCCGATCGGTTGCGGGCCGAGTAGGCCAAAAGAACCGGCGCTTCGAATCCTGGAATAAGGCGCTTGTAAGAGTTCGTCGACGGGTTGGTGAAGGCATTGATCGCCTTGGCATGCTTGATGATGCCGCCGATGTAGTAGAGCGCTATTTCCGACAGATCGGCGTAGCCAGAACCCGCGAAAGTTGGTTTGCCATCTTTCCAGATGGACTGGTGGGTGTGCATGCCCGAGCCGTTGTCGCCGAAAACTGGTTTCGGCATGAAGGTCGCGGTCTTGCCATAAGTATGGGCGACCATGTGCGTGCAGTACTTGTAGATCTGAATGTTGTCGGCCGCGCGAACCAGGGTGGAGAATTCCATGCCCAATTCATGCTGGGACGGCGCCACCTCGTGGTGGTGCTTGTCCATGCTCAAACCCATTTCCTGCATGACGCTAACCATTTCGGCGCGCAGGTCGTGGGCGCTGTCCACCGGCGGAACCGGGAAATAGCCGCCTTTGACGCCCGGGCGGTGGCCCAGGTTGCCCTCGTCAAAGATGGTGCCCGATACATAGGGGCCTTCTTCGGAGGTAAACTGATAGAAGCAATTGTTCATGTCGACCGAGAAGCGGACGTCGTCGAACACGAAAAACTCGGCTTCCGGGCCGAAATAGGCGGTATCGCCGATACCGGTGGTCCCGAGGTAGGCTTCTGCGCCCTTGGCGATCGACCGCGGATCGCGCTCATAGGCTTGACCGGTGGTCGGATCATAAATGTCGCAATAAAGGATCAGCGAGGGCTGCGCCGCAAACGGGTCCATGACGGCCGTCGACGGATCGGGCATCAGCGCCATGTCGGATTCGTTGATCGCTTTCCAGCCGGCGATTGAGGAGCCGTCGAACATGATCCCATCTTCAAATACGTCTTCTTTGACGAAGGGGGTGGTCATGGTCAGATGCTGCCACTTGCCGCGAGGGTCGGTAAACCGCAGGTCGACGTACGGAATATCGTTGTCCTTCAAATACTTAACGACATCTGCCGGTTTTTTCAGGTTCAAGCTCATCTTCAGTTCCTTTTCTTTGACTTCATGTTCAGGATTTAGAGTAACGCGCTATTAGGCAGCTTTGGTTCAAATCGCTTCGGATCCCCGCTCGCCGGTGCGAACGCGGATCGCTTCTTCAACGGGGAGAATGAAAATCTTGCCATCGCCGATGCGGCCCGTCTGGGCGGTCTGCTGAATGGCTTCCACGGCCTTGGCCAGCATGTCGTCATCGACAACAACCTCAATTTTTACCTTGGGCAAAAAATCGACGACGTATTCGGCGCCTCGATAGAGTTCCGTATGCCCTTTCTGGCGACCGAACCCCTTGGCTTCCAAGACGGTAATGCCCTGGAGCCCCAATTCGTGGAGCGCTTCCTTCACCTCATCGAGCTTGAAAGGCTTGATGATGGCTTCGATCTTTTTCATCCGCGTGTTTCCTTCGGGCCTTGGCCCGTGTCTCTTCGTAAAGCGCGCCGGACGTCATTGCCCAAACGTCTGTCGACTTGTAACGCGCAGAAGCGGGGTACTGGATCGTTCCCCTGTTCCGTGTTCGCCAAGGCGAATGCAGGGGGCGTGCCAAATTTTGGCCGAAACATAAATAAATTGAAATCAATTAGTTGATAGATAATTTTAAACATAGATATGAATAAATATTAGGCTCTTTGATTATTTTACCGGCAAGGGCTCAAAAAATGTGCAGTTTCGCCCGGCGGCCAACCAGGAAATTGGCGGTGTTCAGCATGTTTCTCGCCTCAATCCGCGAGGCAGACTCTGATTTTTTCCATGGCCGCGAGGATGTTTTCCCGTGAATTCGCATAAGAAAAACGGATGTATCCCTCGCCGTGGGCGCCGAAACTGGTCCCGGCAATCGTTGCGACACCCGCCTCGTTAAGAAGCTTGTTCTGCAGTTCCATCGCCGTCAGGCCGGTGCCTTCGATATTGGGGAAGGCGTAGAACGCGCCGCCGGGCTCCACGCACCGGAAGCCGGGAATTTGGTTCAACTCACGCAGGATGACGTTCCTCCGCCCGTCAAACGCCTTGACCATGGCCTCGGCTTCGTCTTGCGGACCGTCCAGCGCCGCGATCCCGGCCCACTGCGACGCGGCATTGACACATGAATTGCAATTGATCGCGAGGCGGGTGACCGGTTCGACCAGTTCCGTCGGCCAAACGCCGTATCCCATGCGCCATCCGGTCATGGCGTAGGTTTTGGACCATCCATCGAGCAGGATTACCCTGTCCCGGATTTCCTCATATTCCAGCATGCTAACGTGCTCGCGCCCGTCATAGAGCATCCGGCAATAGATTTCGTCGGACAAGATCGCGACCTGCGGATGCTTCAAAAGGCCGGCCACCAGCTTGTCCAATTCTTCCCTCGGCACCGCACCGCCGGTGGGGTTTGCTGGGCTGTTCAGGATGATCAACCGGGTCGCCGGCTTGATCAGGCCCAGCACCTCTTCGGCCGAAAAGGCGAAGCCCTTTTCCTCGTGAAGCGCCATCGGTACTGCCTTGGCGCCGGTGAAGTTGATGGCGCTTTCGTAGATCGGGAAGCCGGGGTTGGGGTAGATGATTTCCGCCCCCGGTTCACCGAAGGTTAGCATGGCGAAAAACATCGTGACCTTCCCGCCGGGCACGACAATGACGTTCCCGGGATCAATCTCGACGCCGCGGTGGCGTTGAATGTCGCGGGCGATGGCCTCGCGCAGTCCCGGGATGCCGTTGGCCGGCGTGTACCCATGATGGCCGTCTTTAAGTGCCTTGATCGCCGCCTCGACGATATGGCCGGGGGTTTTGAAGTCCGGCTGACCAATACCAAGATTGATGATTTGCTTGCCTTGCGCGGTAAGGGCATTGGCCCGGGCAAGCACTTCGAAGGCGCTCTCGGTGCCGAGCCGGGACATGGCTTTCGCCATCTGGAGCATGGTCGGTGATCCTTGGTTAGTGGCGGCTTTCAGCCGTTAAACGGTTGCGGACTGTAATGGAATGCGGCACCCCGGCGCAACTCAATCCGAGGCCCAGGACAACGCTTGACGGGCCATCGGCGGAGGATTAGTAAAAGCGCTCTCTCCCGGATGCCCGGAGGTTCGCACCGGCAGTCCGATGGTGGCTGTAGCTCAGCTGGTTAGAGCATCGGCTTGTGGTGCCGAGGGTCGTGGGTTCGAATCCCATCAGCCACCCCATTTTATTCGACCGGTTTGGAAATCGATCCGGCCCAAGACTAATCGGAGGCTTTTCCATGCGCGGCGCCGACCTAGTGGTCAAAAGCCTGACGGAAGCCGGCGTCAAAACCATCTTCACGCTCTCCGGCAACCAGATCATGCCGATCTTCGATGCCTGCTTTGACGCCGGCATTCGCCTGATCCACACACGGCACGAAAGCGCCGCCGTCTTTATGGCTGACGCCTATGCGCAGGTCACCGGCGAGGTCGGAATTGCCCTGGTCACCGCCGCGCCCGGTTTCGCCAACGGCCTGGGCGGCGTTTATTCGGCCCTCATGGCGGAGAGTCCCGTAGTGTTCCTGTCCGGCGATTCTCCCCGGTCGATGGACGGAAAGGGCGCCTTTCAGGAGCTCGATCAAGTCGCCATGTCGGCGCCGGTGACCAAGCTTTCCCTTCGTCCCAAGCGCGCTGAAGAGCTGGGCAACGACATGGCCACCGCGATCCGCACGGCGACATCCGGCCGGCCCGGGCCCGTGCACGTGGCCTTGCCCTTCGACCTGTTGAATGCCGAAGTCGGCAACACGCTGGTTCCGGTGGCCGACGCCTTCGCTCGGGAGGCCATTTCGGCCGGCACGGAAACGATAAAGTCGATTGCCGACGCCGTTGCCCGCGCGGAACGCCCGGTAATCCTGACGGGGCCGCTTTTGAACCGGAGCCGGGGAGGGGACGTCGTCGCCGCGCTCGAAACCGCGCTTGATGCCCCGGTGTTCGCCATGGAAAGCCCGCGCGGCATCAAGGACCCGTCGCTCGGCGGGGTCGCCAAAGTGCTGGCAAAGGCGGATGTCGTCCTCAGCCTCGGTAAGAATATGGATTTCACGACGGGTTTCGCCAAGCCGCCCACGATCGGGGACGATTGCCGGTTTTATATGATCGATCCCGACAGCGACGTCATCGACCGCGCCCACAAGGCATTGGGCGGCCGGATGGCGATGGCGGTCAAGGCTGACGCGCCAGACGCCGCGAGGGCGCTTACCGCATTGGGCAAAAGCAGCAACGCCCGGGCGCCGTGGCGGGCCGAAATCGCGGCAGGGTTGGCCGAGCGGCAAGAGACACATGGGAAACCGGGCGAAGCCATGCATCCGGCGGTGATGAGCGCCGGTATTCAACAGTTCTTGGACAGCCAAGATAACTCGATTGCGGTTATTGACGGTGGTGAAGTCGGGCAGTGGGCGCAGGCGGGCATTACAGCGCCAACCCGTCTGATCAACGGGCCATCCGGCGCCATCGGTGGCTGCCTGTGTTATGCGATCGCGGCGAAAATCGCCGAACCGGATCGGACCGTCGTGGTGATCATGGGCGACGGCACCGCCGGTTTCCATTTCGCCGAGTTCGAAACCGCCGCGCGTTATGGCGCCGGCATTATCGCCGTAATCGGCCAAGACTGCCGCTGGAACGCGGAATATCAGATCCAACTCAGGGATTACGGTTCCGACCGACTTTACGAATGCGAACTGTCGGAGGCCCGGTACGACCTGGCCGCCGCCGGATTGGGGTGTCAGGGCGAGCGGGCGACGACAGCCCAGGAACTCTCCGCCGCGCTGAACCGTGCGGCCGATAGCGGCAAACCCGCGTGTATCGTGGCGATGATTGAAGGCCATGCGGCGCCTTCGGGTCACTGACCCCGTCACCCGGACTAAAAAGGAACAACGCAATGGCACTCCCTGAAGTCGGCTTTATCGGTCTCGGCGCCATGGGGCGGGGCATGGCCCTGAACCTCGCGAAAACGGCGGAAACGCTCTACGCCTCCGACCTGTCAAAAGATGCGCTGAAAATCCTAACCGATGCCGGCGCCGTCGCCTGTGCATCACCCGCCGAGGTCGCCAAGAAAACCAAGATCATCCTGATTTGCGTGCCTGACGCGCCGCAGGTCCGCCAGATCATGTTCGGCAAGGGTGGCCTGGCAGAGGCGGGAGAGAGCGGCCTAACCGTCGTTGACTGCACGACCATGGACCGGACCGACGCCATCGACATCCACCGGGAGGCCGATGAAAAGGGGATCGATTATTGGGACTGCCCGGTGTCCGGGCTGCCCAGGCGCGCCGCTGACGGGACCCTCACCATCATGTTCGGCGGCTCGGGCCAGGCGTTCGGCCTCGCCAAACCGTTTCTCGACACTTGCGGTTCGAACGTCATCCATTGCGGGGATATTGGCGCGGGTCAGATGATGAAGGCGCTGAACAACGTCATCTATAACATCAATATCGCGGGTATCTGCGAATTGCTACCGTTAGCGATCAAAGCCGGGCTCGATCCGGAACTGGTGCTTGAACTGGTCACCAGCGGCAGTTCGCGAAGCTTCGCATCCGAACACTTCGCGCCCCGGATTTACGAAGGCAAGTTCGACGACGATTTCCCCATGGCCTGGGCCTACAAAGATATTCTGAACATGCAGAAAGTGGCCGTCGAACATAAGGCCATGACGCCGGTCATGAACGCCATGACGGCGATCTATCAGGCGGCGATGGCCGAAGGATATGGGCCGAACCCGAAAAGTTCGATGATCAAGGTGTACGAAAAGGCGCTCGGCGTTCAGTTCCGCAAAGAGAATAAGAGTTAGGAGCCGGCACCGTCCATTCGGATCAGGCGCCGCAGCCGGTCGTCGGCGACCCGGCAGACCACGTAAAACATCGGCGTGAAGACCAACCCGAAGAACGTCACGCCGAACCCGTCTCGGTAATACTGCCGCATGTCGAACATGGCGATAGAATCGCCCATACGGGCCGCTTGCAATGCCATCTTGGCAGCGGTTTCTGCCCTGTTCAGATTGATTTACATGATCGCCGGTGCACGGTAGTCCCCAGGCCTCGGCGGGCGCAACGCCAACGTCGTTTCCATCGCCGTGACCGCGTCGGCATGGGCCCTGACAGAACTATAAGTCCCCGCCAGATCGTCATGGGTCCTGGGGTCTTCAGGGTTGGGCCGGGCGATTTTTTCATAAACTTCCAAGGCGGACGCAAAATCGCCGACTTCTACACAGGCGCCGGCGAGGTTTCGGAGGATTGCAAAGTCGGTCGGAGGGGTTGCCGCGGGTTTCTCACACACCTGGAAATTTCCGCGCCGCCATTCAGTAGCGCAAATTTCTCGATCCGAAAGAGCGTGGGCATTTGAGGCGCCGGCCAGAGCCGCGGCAAGGAGCGTGAGGACGCTCCAGCAGCTCACGAGGCGTCGGCCTTGGACCCGCCGAGGCATTGCGGCGACGCCATGACGGCGCCGCCCCGGGCACGCCATTCGTCCCTCGTGTGGGTCTGCATGGAGAGCGCGTGGACAGGACCCGCCAATTCGTCGTTCAGGATATCATTGACCGTCTGATGGCGGCGGACCCTGTTCATGCCGGAAAACGCCTCCGAAACGATAACCACCTTGAAGTGGCTTTCGGACCCTGGCGGAACCGAGTGCAAATGGCTTTCGTTGATCACTTCAAGGTGCGCCGGATCAAGGGATTCGGCCAATTTTTGCTGGATTCTGCTTTTTACCATCACTGTTGTCGTTCCTGCGGTAGGGCGCAGCGGAAATCCGTCGCCGGGGATTAATTTAAGGGCTGCCGAGGCATGCGACAAGTTTTCCCCCAGATGCCCAGTTTTCCCCACGTTGGCGGCTTGCCCTGTTAGGCTTGAGCCGCTATTCATGGCTGGCCGTTCGGACGCATACAGACGCCCGTTCTGGGAGTCCAGGAAACGGTGCAGGAATCCGCATCAGGAGATACCCATGACGGCAGCAGACTCTGGCTCCGGCTCGGCCGCAGAGGCGGCGTCCCCCGACGTTTCCCATCAGGAAATGGCCAACGCCGTCCGGTTTTTGTCGGCAGATGCGGTGCAGAAAGCGAATTCCGGCCATCCCGGAATGCCCATGGGCTTGGCAGATGTGGCGACGGTCCTTTTTACCAAGTTCTTGAAGTTCGACCCGGCCGACCCTGAATGGCCAGACCGGGACCGGTTCGTGCTTTCCGCCGGGCATGGGTCGATGCTGCTATACGCGCTCCTCCACCTGACCGGCTATGCCGACATGACCATGAAGGAGCTGGAGGACTTCCGCCAGTTGGGTTCAAAGACCGCAGGTCATCCGGAATACGGCCACGCCGCCGGCATCGAAACGACCACGGGCCCCCTGGGTCAAGGCATCGCGACGGCGGTCGGCATGGCGCTGGCGGAGCGGCTCCAGAACGCCCGTTTCGGCGACGATCTGGTCAATCATTACACCTATGTCATCGTTGGCGACGGTTGCCTCATGGAAGGCATCAGCCACGAAGCAATTTCGCTCGCCGGGCACTTGAAACTCAACAAACTGATCGTTTTTTGGGATGACAACCAAATTTCCATCGACGGTGGAACAGACCTGTCTGTCAGCGACGATCAAACCGCCCGCTTCAAAGCGTCTGGGTGGAACACCATCGCCGTCGACGGACATGATCCAGGCGCGGTGGCCAGAGCAATCGCTGAGGCGCAAAAGGCCGATAAACCCACCATGATCGCCTGCCGCACGATCATTGGTTTCGGCGCCCCCAATAAACAAGGCACCTCGGGAACGCACGGCACGCCTCTGGGCGATGAAGAGCTCGCCCTTGCCCGGGAAAAATTGAACTGGCCGCATCCGCCGTTTAAAATCCCGAGCAACGTGCTGGACAATTGGCGCGCAGCAGGCGGCCGCGGCAGTGCTGACCGCGCGGCGTGGCAGGGAAGGCTGGCAACTTCTGCCGCAAAGGCCGAGTTCGAGCGTCTTGCCGCCGCCAAACTGCCCGATGGATTGAAACAAGCCGTCGCGGATTACAAAAAGCAGGTCCTGGATGAAAAACCGAAGTGGGCGACCCGGCAGGCATCCGGCAAGTTCCTTGATGTGCTTTGCGCCCGCGTTCCTGAATTAATAGGCGGATCGGCCGACCTGACCGGTTCCGTTAATACCAAGGCGAAGGGCTTGAACCCCGTCGACGCGAACGACTTCTCCGGCCGCTACATTTATTACGGTGTTCGTGAGCACGGTATGGCGGCAGCGATGAACGGCATGGCGCTGCATGGCGGAATCATCCCTTATGCCGGCACGTTCCTGGTCTTCGCCGATTACATGCGCCCGGCCATGCGGCTTTCGGCGTTGATGGCGCAACGGGTCGTTTATGTTCTGACCCACGATTCCATCGGACTTGGCGAAGATGGCCCGACCCACCAACCGGTCGAAACGCTGGCGTCGCTGCGCGCGATACCGAATTTCAGTGTCTTTCGCCCGTGCGACCCCATTGAAACGGCGGAGTGCTGGGAATTGGCGCTTGAGCGGACCGGCGGGCCTTCGGGCGTCGTCTTGACCCGCCAGGGCGTTCCGTTGCTGCGCGGCGCAGACACGGAAAACAAGTGCGCCCGCGGTGCCTACGTATTTGCCGACGCCGAAGGAACCCGAAAGGCGACGATTTTTGCGACCGGTTCCGAAGTTAGCATTGCGATGGCTGCGCGGGAAAAACTTCAGGCGGAAGGGATCGGCACCGCGGTCGTTTCCATGCCGTGCTGGGAATTATTCGAAGAACAGGATGCTTCTTACCGTAAAGCGGTATTGGGGCCGGCCACGGCCCGCGTCGCGGTCGAAGCCGCAGTGCAACAGGGATGGGACCGTTACATCGGATCGGAGGGCGGTTTCGTCGGCATGACCGGGTTCGGCGCGTCAGCACCGGCAGGCCAATTGTTCAAGCATTTCGGCATAACGGCGGAAGCGGTCGTCACCGCCGTCAAAAACCGAGTTTAAAAACGACGCATGAATTCAGGAAACAGGGAATAGGGAAATGAACCTTGATGCTTTGACCGCCACCGCGCGGGAAATGGTCGACAATCACCGGGGCCTGCTGGCCGCCGACGAAAGCACGGGCACCATCAAAAAGCGGTTCGATTCGATCAAAGTGCAATCGTCTGAAATGACACGGCGCGATTATCGCGAATTGCTGTTCAGGACGAAGGGCCTGGGCAAATACATTTCCGGCGCGATCCTTTATGACGAAACCATCCGTCAGAAATCCGACGACGGCACAACGCTTGTCCAATTGTTGAACGCGGAAAACGTATTGCCGGGGATAAAAGTCGATACGGGCGCCAAGGCGCTTCCCGGAAGCGAAAAAGAAAAAATCACCGAAGGGCTCGACGGCCTGCGGGAACGGGTTTCCGAATATGTCGAGCTGGGCGCGCGTTTCGCCAAATGGCGGGCGGTGATCACCATCGGCGACCACATGCCGACGCCGCACTGCATCCACGTCAACGCGCACGCGCTGGCGCGCTACGCCAAGATCTGCCAGGAAGGAGGATTAGTTCCCATCGTGGAGCCGGAAGTGCTGATGGACGGTAGCCACACGATTGATGTGTGCGAACGCGTAACGACCGATACGCTGGAAGCGGTTTATCACGAACTGTATCTGCAGGGCGTTGAGCTTGAAGGCACGATCCTCAAACCGAACATGGTCATCTCCGGTTCCGACTGTTCGACCCAGGCCGACACGAACGAAATCGCGGCGCGTACCGTCAAGGTATTGAAGCGGTGTGTGCCGACAGCGGTTCCCGGCATCATGTTCCTCTCCGGCGGCCAGTCCGAAGAAGAGGCGACCCGCAACCTCAACACGATGAACGCCAACCACGGGCCGCTGCCTTGGGCGCTCAGCTATTCATACGGCCGGGCGTTGCAGCAAAGTGCGCTCAAAACTTGGCAAGGGCAGCCTGGCAATGTGGCGTCGGCCCAAGCGGCCTTGTTGGAGCGCGCGCGCCTCAATAGCGCGGCCTGCACCGGCACCTATCAGGGGGAGACCGAGGGAAAGGCGGCTTAACGCCGCCGCCACCGGGTTGATGACATGAGCCGGGCCGTAAAGATCGCGCCGTCAATCCTCTCCGCCGATTTCGCTCGGCTTGGCGAAGAAGTGCGGGCAATTGATGCGGCCGGGTGCGATTACGTACACGTTGATGTCATGGATGGGCACTTCGTTCCCAACTTGACATTCGGGCCAGCTGTAATCAAAGCAATCCGGCCGCACACAAATAAAGCGCTGGACGTTCACTTGATGATCAATCCGGCCCAACCGTTTCTCGCCGATTATGCGGAAGCGGGCGCCGACATCATTACTGTCCATGCCGAAGCGGATAGACACCTCGACAGATCACTTCAGGCAATCCGCGATTTGGGGAAAAAAGCCGGTGTATCGCTGAATCCGGGCACACCCGAAACGACGATTGCCTATGTCCTCGACCGTGTCGACCTAATCCTTGTGATGTCCGTGAACCCCGGTTTCGGCGGCCAGCAATTTATTCCGTCACAGTTGGACAAGATCCGGCGCATCCGGGAAATGATCGGCGACCGTAACATCGAATTAGAGGTCGATGGCGGCGTCAACGCCGATACGATCAAATCGGTCGTCGACGCCGGCGCCAACGTATTGGTGGCCGGCAGCGCCGTGTTTAAAGGTAGCGACTATGCAGCCACCATCGGCGGTCTTAGAGCCGCCGTCGACGGCTGATCCCATTTTCAGTCTGGTCGAGACCATTCCTGCACGGGCAAAACTGGGCTAATGTGCCATGACCGCGCTTAGGAGCCTTCGAGAAGAAGACTGCGTGAAGCGGAAAATATGACCATTGACAGCGAAGAGGGGAATCGAGATGGGGCCCCCGGTTAAGAAAATAAGGGAAATCAGCGCAAAAATCCGATGGACCCGCTTGCCTGTTCGGCGAGTGTTCCGCGTTCCGTCGAAGTTGCGGCTATATTTTTTCTGGGAAAAGCGCTGGTTTTTCATCGCGATCCTCGTTTGCGCCGGACTATTGCAGCTGCCGCAACCGGAAGGGTTACCCCGCGAGGGAATGATCGTCCTGTCTATGACGGTCACCGCGATCATTTTGTTCATTACCGAGCCGGTGCCGTTACCGACCGTGGCGCTTTTAATCGTTATCGGACAAGTCGTCTTGATGGGACACGAGTCATCGGAAGTCGCCCAAAGCCTGATGAGCGATTCCGTCCTGTTTATCATGGGATCGCTGATGCTGGCGGTCGCCGTGGTAAAGCAGAAACTGGACAAGCGGATCGCGCTTCTGATCGTCCGCGTGACCGGGTTCAAAACCGTATGGATTTGTTTTGGGATTTCGGTCGTTTCGGGCGTTTTGGCGTCGTTTGTCGGCGAACACACCGTTGCTGCGATGATGCTTCCGGTCGGGATAACATTGATTACACTCACGTCCGAAGACCCCCGAAAAGTCAGAAATCTGGCGGCGGTCGTCCTGTTTTCGATTTCATATGGATGTTCCGTCGCCGGCATCGGCACGCCGTCGGGCGGCGCCAGGAACCCCATCATGATCGGGTATTGGAAAGAGTTTTTCTACAAAGCCGACGATCCCGCGACGGCGAAATACCTGATCGACTACCTGGATTGGATGATCCACGCCTATCCCATGTTTTTGGTCCAATTGCCGTTGGTGACGTTCGTCCTGATGCGAACCTTTAGGCCGGAATACCACGATTTACGCCGCGCCGTCGTACGCCTCCGGCAACAGGTCGAAAACGAAGGACCGATGAAAGTGGCGGATTGGATCGCGATCATGATTTTTTTGACCGTGCTGACGGGTTGGATCGCCATTTCAGGCCAATTCGGCATGGGCACGATCGCGGTTGCCGGCGCCGTCCTTTTCCTCGTTTCCGGCCTCGTCCGCTGGGAAGATATCAACTCGGGCGTCAACTGGGGTGTCGTGCTGCTTTACGCCGCAGCAATTTCGCTCGGCGTTCAGATGAAGGACACCGGCGCAGCGCTATGGGTCGCACAAACGTTCCTTCAGTTCCTTGCGCCATTTGGCGCCAACGAAGGGTTCGGCCTTTGGGCCGCGGTCTCCGTCCTGACAACCACCGTCACCAATACGATGTCGAACGGCGCCGCGGTCGCGGTCCTCGGGCCGATTGTCCTCAAGGCTGCACTGTTGGCTGGCGAAAGCCCCATCATTATCGGTTACATAACGGCCGTTTCATCCGCGTTCGCCTATTTGACGGTCGTCGGCACGCCGGCCTGCACAATCGTTTATGCGTCCGGATATTTGAAAGCGACGGATTTTCTAAAAGTAGGATGGAAAATGTGTATCCTTTCCACCATCGTCATGCTGATGGCGGCATCGCTTTGGTGGCCACTCGTTGGTATATGACCGGAAACTCTGGGGTAAACTCAATGGATGGCTACAGATTCCGAATTCTGATATGCATCGACGGTTCTGACGAGTCCTATCGGGGCCTTTTATACACGGCGCGCCTGGGCAGGGGCCTGGATTGCGATATTGTCCTGCTCTACATCCGACCGGCTGATCAAGGGCTGCGGTCCGGCGGGCTACAGGTACGCGTTGCCCGCGAAAACATGTTGAAGTGGGGCCTCGAACTTCCCGGCATCAAGTATCTCAAGAAAGGCTTGGATATACTCAAGGAACTTGAGGTGATGGATGGCGAAAACTGGACCGAAACTACCACCCACCTTGAGATCGAACGAGATCCCCTGGGCGACAATTCAATCGAATACGTAAACGCGGACGGACGAAAAATCATCCTCAAGCTGAAAGTTGCGGAAGATGTCGCCCGCGGCATTCTCGAGCAGTGGGAACTCGGGGAATACGACCTGATAATCATGGGCGACCAACTTGGCGACCGGTCCGGTGGCCTCGCGAAATCGCTTTGGGATCCGGCGGTGGCGGAAAAGGTCGCAATTCATGCAACGTGTTCGGTTCTGATTGCCCGCGACCTGCAACAGGGTAGGGGCCATTTGCTCTGCGTGGACGGTTCCGACCGGGCGCTGGACATGGTCCGCCGGGATGGCCAACTGGCATTGGCGTGCAGTTGTCCCGTTTCGATCATTTCGGTTGCTTTGGATGACGAAGGTCTACCGCAGGCCAAGGGCAATGTTGACGCAGCGATCGCGGCCTTGGCAGAAGTCGGAAATTCCCCGGTCGACGTGCTAACGCCGGTCGGCGATCCGGTGACGCAGATATGCGAAGCCGGGAAGAACTACTCGGTCATCGTCGTTGCGGACACCAGTGTTACCGGCATCAAGCGGTTTTTCATGGGCGGCGTCTCATTCAAAGTCTTGGCGGAGGCCGAAAATTCCGTATTGATCTCGAAGTAGAAAAAATCCGGCACAGAATGAATAAACCGCAATAAGCGGACACTGGGCCCTAAACAGAAAACTAAGCGTATGCCGACTCTATCCTCTTCCCAGTCTCGAGCAGCCATGACAATCCGCACCAGCGTCTCACAGGAAAAAATTCAAAAGGGTCACCTGAGGTGACGCGGGCCTGGTGGATATTAATCGCAGCCGGTACGATTTTCGGCTGCGTGATTGCTGCGCCTTTAATGGTGGGTGCTGAACGCCTGGCGGCAAGCGTCGGCGATTATGTTACCGGGTATCAAGTCACCGTCCGCGGCAAGTCGGATATCCAATTCAATGCAAGCATTGCGGCACCAATTCGTCTAGTCGTCGAAGACGCCGTGTTTTCTATTCCCGAGTCACACTTCATCCCGGTCGATAATCCTCCAGTCCTCCAAATCGCCCGCATTGAAACCAATATTAACCCTTGGTTGCTGCTGACCGGGCGAATCGGCTTTTCACAGCTTAGCCTCGTTAGGCCCGGTTTTCATTTTCACCGGACTTCCGGCGGCATCGCAAACTGGACTGTCGCCGACAAATCAAAACTCGGTCCGGTGCAATCTCGCGAAACTGCCTTCTGGCGTAAAATGAAAGTCGCATCCTTCAACGTTTCGGATGGTTCGGTCCGATACACGGATGAACGCTTAACGCGAGACTTGTCATTCGATGGCGTAAATTTCGACGTCGGTATTTCGGAAAGTGCCGAGGGGATGGTATTCCGGCTGCGAGGGGATGCACGCCACCTTGGCGAACCGATCTATATTGAATCCGAAATTCAGCGTCTGGATGAATTCCTCGCGGGAACACGCGCGCCTTTCGTCCTTCTGGCGGAAGCGCAACCCGGACGGCTCCTGATCAAAGGGGATGCGGCGGTCCGTCATCGTCCGGCTTTCAATGCAGATATCCAGATCGACATCGACGATCCGGCCGCGTTGATTCGTCTTCTTCCATTCATCCCAGCAGACATTGCCGATACAGCGGCGTTGCGTTGCTCGGTCGAATTTCAAGGCGATAGGCTCAAGTCGGATGTCCGAAGCCTGATATACAGACGAACGGATCTGACCGGAACATTGTCTTTCGATACCTCGGCCACCGATCCGCGATTAGATATTGAATTATCAGCGGGTGCCTTTGATTTGTCCCATATAAGGACAATCGGCGTTGCCGCCGGATTGATCGGCGCCCACAAAAGTCCCACGAAGCGGAAATATATCACCAGCGGCGGTGCGCGCTTTACCTGGAACCGGCTGGTAACGGACGACGGCGATCTCGGAAGCGGCGGCGCCGGGGTGTCCTGGCGGACGGGCACGCCTAATCTAGCGATCGAAGTGTCGAACATGTCCGCGTTCGATGGCACCCTTGGCGGGCGGGCGGAAATAACGGCGAACGAGGGGAAGACAGCAATTTTACTCACCATCACCGGAAGCGATTTGGAAGCAGCAAAGGTCTTTAATTTCGCGACGGGATCCTCCGGCGTTGCTGGTCGGCTCCATGGTAAAGCAGAGTTTCTCGCCGTCGGGTCGACGCCTGCTGAGTTGCTGAAAGCCGCAGGCGGATCAGGCCGGATCAGCGTCACGGAGGGCAGAGTATTCGGCTCTCGGTTTCAAAAGGCGATCGATATGAACCGGCGAAACCTTCAACTAGCATGGGCCTCGATGAACTTTACCGTCGACGCCGGCACGCTCCATAGTGACGATCTTATCATGGATTTTGACGTCGGCCATTCGAAGGCAAAAGTAGATTGGAATTTAGCAGGCGGCGCGACCAGGATACAATTCGGGGGATCACCGTTGCATGAACGCGCGAGAGGACCTGTGGAAATATCAGGGACTTTGTCGGAAATCCTCCGGGCCAAATAAAAGGGCAGGGCACTTACCCGATCAGATTTAGAACACCAGTTCACCTTCTTCGTCGCCGGTGGCGATGACGATTTCGCCGGAAT
>JAYNIR010000027.1:0-33029 GCA_038109305.1 Rhodospirillaceae bacterium | reverse complement strand
GCCAGGATACCCTGTTCGGACTGACCGGCGAAGGCCAAGGCCGAAATACCCAGCTGCTGCCGGGTCTGCAGGGCCAACAGGTTGGCGCCTTCCTGGTTCAGGTCGGCCAGCGTCAGCTTACCCGAACCTTCTTCGAGAGTGTTCACGTACTGGTTGGTGAAGTCCAAGCGCGTCTGGAGCAACGCAACGTTCGAGCCCAGTTTCTGGGACTGCGAACGCAGCGTGGTCAGGGCGGAGTCAAGGCCGGCGATGACCGTATCGGCGTCGGAGCTCTGACCGGCCGCGACGAAGTCGATGCCGCTCTGCAGGCTGCCGGCCGTGTTGACCGCAAGCTGCTGAATGCCGGACTGCGCCAGTGCGCCGGTCTGACCGGACAGGATACCGACGAACACGCCGGTCACGGACGGTTCGGCGCCGGTCACAAAGGTCGTGCCGAAGAAGCCGGTGTCGCCCGCCGCCGCCGAAACGCCGGAAGCCGCCGCCGCATTGAACGACGCCAGCTGCAGGGTCAGGGTCTGGCCCTGGGTGACGGTGGTGGCGTCACCGGAGCCGACCGCGACGGTGATCGAGACCTGGGTGTTCAGCGAGAACACGATCTCGGCGCCGGTGTTGGTGATGACCGCGCCGGTGCCGTTATAGGTTACGACAAGCTGGCCACCGAAATCGGAAACCTGTGTCGCACCCGTGAACGATCCCGCGGTAAGCGCCGTGTTGCCCAGCGAAACGCCCGACGTCGGCGTGCCGGTGAAGGAAATCTGACTGTTGGCGCGGACGACCATGCCGTCAATGCCAAGGCCGGTTTCCTGCAGGTGCACGGCGTTAATGGTCAACAAGCTCGTGGTGTTGTTCGAGAAGTTGACCGTCAGCGTTTCAGACGTGTTGTCGACCAGGTTGACGCCCTGATATTCGGCGTCGTTCGCGAGGTCGCCGATCTGGGCACGAATATCATTGAACTGGGTGACCAGGTCAGTGAACTGCGTGCCCGTAGCGGACTTCAGGGAGTTGGCGATACCTTTGAGCTGGCGCACGAGGCTGTCGATACTTTCGACGCCGTCAAGGGCCGCCGAAACCGTCGAAATGCCCTGGTCAATGCCGTCCATGCGTTCGGTGAAGTCGAATGCACGGTCAGTCAGGGCTTTGGATGAGAAAAAGGCGACCGGGTCGTCAACGGGGCTCCGGACGCGAAGCCCGGAAGCGAGACGGCTGTTGGTGCGGTCGATGAGTTCGGTGGCGCGTTGCAACGCAAGCAGGGAGCTGCGTACTGCAGCAGAGAGAGCGAGATCAGACATTCCATTGCCTCACATCTACACCGGCGCGAATTCTACTAATTCCGGCAGTGAGCGCGGTTTACGTTGCGCTTTCTGCCAACCATCGACAGGATAAATTATCATGTTATGGTTAACAAATACTTGTTCATTTTATTGTCATACACATGTGGGTGGGCGGCGGCCCCGGAAGCCGCTGCCGCACGGGGTTTGAGCCGTCGGCCCGGGTCCGCCGCCGAAGGACCGCCCAAGTATTGATTATAAACGGCAAATAGCGCATATATTGACTTTCCTGGGCCTGGTATCGCAAGGGATGGCGTGAGATGCCTCTTAAACTGGATTTCAAGGCCGGTGAGAAACTCGTGATTAACGGCGCCGTCGTCGAAAATGTCGGCGGCAACGCCAAACTGCTGGTCCATAACGAATCTGCGATTATTCGCGAAAAGGAAGTCCTCGCCCAGGCCGAGACCAACACCCCGGCGGCACGCGTCTATTTCGCCCTGCAATGCGCCTACATGTTCCCCCGCCACGAGGCCGAATACGTGGATGCCTTCCGCGAATATCTGAACGACTACGTCGCCGCCGCGCCGAGCGCCAAGGCTATCGGCGACGAAATCTTCAAATTCGTCGACGACGCCAAACTATACCGGGCGCTGAAGACCACGCAAAAACTCATTCGCCACGAAGCTGACACCTTCACCGCGCTTGCCGACAGTCTGGCGTCCCAGGAACTTGCCGACCGTTTGGAAAGCGCCGACTGATCGCCGTAAGCGTGGGACGCGGGCAGTTTGCAGGCGGATTTCGCACGCTCAGCGGGCGGCCAGTTTCATCAACTTTTTTGCGCCCCGCGTCATGAACATTTCCGCGAACGTCTTCATGACCCGAGCAACGGCGTCTCCGTGGATATGGCGTTGGTCTTCTGTCCATATGTCGGGCGAACAGACCGTCACGACCTCGTAGCTCGGGAAATAATAAACATCCCTATTCCGCTCGACGATTTCCTGGGCCGCGACCCTAAGCACCGCCTTTGAATGGGTGTTGGCGGTGACCACATGGTATTCGTCCGCGCGGCCGGTCGCCATGAACGGCACCGGCGAAACGGTGACGATCAGCTTCAGGCCCGGGTTGTGAGCGCGGACGACATCAATGAACCGTTGCAGATAATCGACGTTTTCCTGGACCGTCAGCGTCCGGTGGTCGAGAAACCCTGTTAGCGCCGGATTTCTCGGGTTACGCGATATGTAGGTGCCGTCCGGAATGAACCGCCAGGCCTCGTTCAGCCCCAAAGTGATGACGAAAACGTCCGCCTGAGTAAACACATCACGGGTATTCGCGAGATGGCGGTCCCGTTCCGCCCGATATGCCGCCGGCGACGGAAAGGCGATGCCCTCGCGGTATGGGTCGATGTAGAACTGTTCTTCGCCTTCCGTGTGGGCGATTAAGATTTCCGGCAGCGCGTGGACGCCGAAGGCATTTTCAACGATCTGGGTAAAGCTCGGCGTGTTGAACAAGATGCCCCAGCGGCAGGAAAACTGAATTTCCGGATTGATACGGCTTGTGCCCATCATGATGACGCCGGTTTCGGGATCGAAGCTCGTTTCCGGCGCCAGGTAATTAAATCCATGCCCCATCAGAAATCGCGCGATCTCAACGGCGAAACAACTGCCCGCCGAACCGATCTTTGTCGACCGCTCGATGAATGGTTGTTCTCGGGCGATCGGCAGGACATCGCCCAACACAGGGCCGCCGCGCGTGGGATCCGGCCAAAACATGGCGTCCGGGTTCGGTTTCGTCGCTTTATTGAACCGGTTCAGCACCTGATTGGTGTTTTCGATGTAGCCGTAAAGCCGCGCGAGTTGGGCCTGGCCGGCCGGCGCCAGCGCGGGGGTCGAAATCCGCCGCTCAATCTCGGATTTGCAGAACGTGAGAAAATGCGCCTGATCGACAAGCGAGGACGCCTGCTTTTTCGCCGCGTCGCGCAGGTGCGCCTTGACCGAGGGATCGTCGAATATCAGGTCGATCAGCATTTCCCGGCTGACAGACTCGTCGGTGGACAAGCCGCCCGAAGAATCAAGCAGCAGCGGGCCATCATCATTGCTTTTCGGGTTCGAAGCCATGCCAGCCACCTTTAAATCCGTGGCCTTGATGGCGTTCCGCGTCCGGCTTGCATCATCGCCGCCCCCTAACCTACCGCGGACAATTTCGCCAGGGTTCTGGCCGCGCGGATCAAAAACATTTCGTCGAATGTATCCATGACCCTCTGGACCGCGTCGCGGTGGATGTGGCGCTGATCTTCCGTCCAGATTTCGGGCGAACAGACAGTCACCACTTCGTAGCTCGGGAAATAATAGACATCCTTGTTTCGGCCGACGATTTCCTCCGCCGTCACCCGCAGGACTGCCTTCGAATGGGTGTTTGCGGTGACCACGTGATGGGTGTCGGCGCGACCCGTCGCCATGAACGGCACCGGTGACACGGTGATAATGATTTTGAGGTCCGGATTGTGCGCGCGGACCACATCAATGAACCGCTGCAGGTAATCGATGTTTTCCTGGACCGTCAGGGTGCGGTGGTCCAGCAAGCCGTTCAGCGCGGCGTTCCGCGGGTTGCGCGAGATGTAGGACCCGTCCGGCGTATACTGCCAGGCTTCGTTGAGTCCCAGCGTCATCACGAACACGTCGGCCTCGGTAAAAACCTTGCGGGTGTTGGCCAGGTGCGTTTCCCTTTCTTTCCGGTAGGCCTCGACGGACGGAAACGCGACCGATTCACGAAACGGATTCAGAAATGCATAAACGGGACCGTCATGGATTTCGATCAGCAATTCCGGCAGCGGGCGGACGCCGAAAGCGTTTTCCGCGATCTGGGTGAAGCTCGGCGTGTTGAACAGAATGCCCCAGCGGCAGGAATACTGAACCTCGGGTTTTTGCGAATCCGTACCCAGGCAGATGGTGCCGGTTGCCTCGTCATAGGTGGTTTCCAGACACATGTAGTTGAAGCCGCGGCGGATGAGGTTTTGCGCGATCTCGACCGCGAAACAACTGCCGGCGGAGGCAATGCGGGTCGATTGATCGATAAAAGGATAGCGCTTCGCGACCGGTAGCACGTCGGCCAACAGCGGGTCGCCCCGTGTCGGGTCCGGCCAGAAAATCGCTTTCGGATTGGGTTTGAGGGTTCCTTTGAACCGTTCGGAAACATTTTCGGACTTGCCGATGAAAGCGTCCAATTCGGCGATCGCCTTGCCGCCGCCATCGCCGGCGCCAAAATGCGCACCTGCCTGGCTTCGGCAAAACTCAAGGAATGCGGCCTGATCGGCGAATGCCACGCTGTGCTTGGCGGCTTCCTTCAGGTGCGTCTTGAACGCCGTGTCGCTGAAGATGAAATCGATCAAGACGGTGCGGCTCCGCGACTCCTCGCCGCTTAACCCACCGACCGTGTCGATCACGAAGGCGCCGTTCCCCGCGCCTGTATCGTTCTGTTCCGTCACCGGTTCTTCCTCATGCCGCTTATCCAATTGTCCGCGCCCTCAGGCTGGCAGCTCGCCTTCCGGAGGGAAAAAATGGCTTAATTCCGCCCACCGCGGCGGCTGTCCGAATTGTTCGCGCGGCGACAGGCTGATGCCGCCGAACGGATTAAGCGCGCCGCTCATGTAATGAGGACCGTCGCGAAGCATTGTCGGAAAGTTGTTGTTGAACCGCTCCTGCCAGGGGATTGGACTCGGCCAGATCAGCATCAGGAGGGTGTCCCGCCAGCCGGCGGACGGCAACTGCCCCCGGTGCAATATTCTGGGCGCGGCAAACAAAAACGCCCCGCCGGGCCCCAGTTCGGGATTAAGGAATTCAACATCACCGTCAAGACCCGCGACATCGGCAAGGTCCGTCACCCGGTCGACCAAGGGCGGGTAGGCGTACCCCGCCTCGCCCGCCCGGCGGGTGACTTCAAGGTCGACGGCCGCCGTCCGTCCGCCTTCGTCTGACGCGCCGGTCAGATAGACCATCAGGTGCAGTTGCTGCGGCGGCTCGCAATCCCGGTGCCAAAGGAACGAGACGTCCTTGTCTTCCGACGGCAGGTAGCGGTTCAAGGTCGCCGAAAAGATTTGAAAATGGCATCCGTAGTAGGCCTCGATCATCGCCGTCACATCGGAATTGAGAATGCCCGGCAGGGACCGGCGGACCGTTGCCGCGCGCTGGTGCGACCAAGACGCCGATAGGGCGGTTTCATCCAGGTCCGTCAATCGGCCGTATTTGTTTTCGACGAACTGGCTGACTGAATGGGACAATAGACCGCAGTCGTTTTCCGGGATCGCGCCCGGCAACATCCGGTACCCAGTGCGACTGAAAGCGGTGCCGGCCTCGGTTTCCGGCGGCGGCCCGCCGTGGGTTCGCTGATACTGTTCCCGGCAAATCCGGTGATAAAGCCAGTGGCGGCGCCATGCGGTCCCGGCGGCGACCCAGTCAGTCAGTTCCTGCGAGAGGTGCACCGCCCCAAGTTCATCCACCGTGTATTCCGTCAGATCAGGTTGCTGGTCCATGGCCTTTCCTTCAGCCCTGGTAATTGGGCGGGAACAGGTCGCCCGCAAGGGCCCAGTCTGGCACGTGGGTTAACGGTTTGCGCTCGATCACGCGGTCCTCGAACGGATCGATACTCGACACGCCCGGATGTTGCGTCACGAACACCCGCGCCGTACCGCGGGCCAGATATTCCTCCCACGGAACCGGGCTCGGCAGAATCAGCGCCGTCATGACATCGCGATGCCCCGCCGTCGGCAACATGCCCTTGTGCAGAACGCGTGGGGCGCCGAACAGGATGCCGTCGCCCGGCGCGACCGTGGGTTTATCCGGATGAAACGCGCCGCCGTCGGGGCCTAAATCCCTCAAATGCGTCACGCGTTCCGCATCGGCAGGGAAATGATAGCCCGCCGTCGCAGCCCGGCGGGTTTCCTCCAGGTCGATGAACGACGTGCCGCCGCCTTCGTCGGAACTGGGCGTCAGGTAAAGCATCAGATGTGTCTGCTGCGGCGGCTCCACATCCCGATGCCAGGTGAACGAACCTTGCGCCGAGCCCGGAAAACCGCGGGTCAGCGAGAGCGAGAACAACCTGAAATGACACCCGAAATACTGCGTCAGAACATCGCCCAGAACGCCGTTGAACACACGGGCGATGATCGGGCGCACGGCCTGAATGCGCAGCATGTTCCACGGCAGCGACCAGCCCCATTCGTCGCGTGCGGGCGCGCCGCCGGAATCGGCGATCCGTTGATCGATCATCCCGGTCAAGAAATCCACCTCCGACTGTTCCAACAGCCCGTGAAAGCTGCGGTATCCCCGCGCGATCATTTCCTCGCCCTCCGCGACGCGCGGCAATTGCCCGTCCGCTTCGCGGAACGCGCGACGGCACTCGTCGTGGTAAAGGTGATGCAAAGTCCAGGGATGTATCGCATGAAGCTGCGGGCGGTTCCCGTCGTTGATGGTGAACCGGCCGTTGGGGCCGGGTTCAAGGGGCAGATTCTGGATCAAAACGCTCATGCGGCGGAATTTTCAGTTCAAGGTTCTGAATTGGCTTCCAATTTAGGATCAGACGGCATAAGGAAACGTTAATGATCGGCGATTGCCGGGGGATCGCAACCCCTTTCCTAAACCACTCCTTAATGCATCACGGTTAGGGTCCAAAGCCGGCGGGTCTCCTGGCATTTCGTGCGGCAGGCGGTATCGCCACGATAACAGGAGGACATGGTGTTCAAGGACCTGAACCGGACCCTGGTCATCGCCGAAATCGGCAACAATCACGAAGGCGACATGGGCGCCGCCCGGGAACTGGTTGATCGCGCCGCCGAAACCGGCGTCGACGCCGTCAAATTCCAGACCTTCATCACGGAAAAATTCACCGCGCCGTTGGACCCCGCCCGGTTCGCGCGCCTGCAAAAATTTCAGCTTTCCTTCGACGACTTCGCCGAATTGGCCGACCGCACCCGCAGCCACGGCCTTCAGTTCATTTCGACGCCGCTCGACCTCGACAGTGCCCGATTTCTCGGCGCCATCGTCGACGCCATGAAGATCGCGTCCGGCGATAACACTTACTGGTCCCTTATCGATATCGCGGCCCGGGCGGCGAAACCGCTGATCATTTCGACCGGTATTTCCGGGCGCGACGACATCGCCAAGGCGGCGAAAACCACGACCGACGCCTGGGCCGATATCGGTCATGCGGGTGATCTTGCGCTTTTGCATTGCATCGTCAGCTATCCGGCACCACCGGAATTCGCAAACCTGAGGGCGATCCCGTCCTTGGCGGCGGCATTTCCCGGGCACACCATCGGCTATTCGGACCACACGATGGGGCTAGACGCGGCGGTATTGTCCGTGGCGCTGGGCGCCAGGGTAATCGAAAAACATTTTACGCTGGCCAACGATTATTCGGATTTCCGCGATCATCAGCTGTCCGCCGATCCCGAAGACATGAAACGCCTTGTCAAGCGTGTGCGCACGGCCGAAGCGCTGTTGGGACCGGGCGACATCGGCACCCAGGATTGCGAGAGAGACTTGATCCAGCCGGTCCGCCGGTCCGTCGCCGCGGCCCGCGCAGTCAACGCCGGTGAAACCATCGGCGCGGATGACATCGTCTGCATCCGACCGGGCGGTGGTATCCCGCCGGGGGAGGAAAACCGCGCCATTGGCCGGAAGCTGAAAACCGCGATCGCTCAAGGCGCCATGATCACCCCCGATATGCTTGACGCCGGCTGACGCGCATGTGCGGCATCGCCGGCAGCATTGGTCCCACCCTGCCTGATCCGGCCCGGATCGCGGGTGCCCTCGCGACCATGGACAAGCGCGGCCCCGATGCATCCGGCCAATGCCAGGTCGACTTGGGCGGCGCGCAGGTGCAACTGCTGCACACGCGGTTGTCGATCATCGACCTTGACCCGCGCGCCAATCAGCCGTTCGAACGGGACGGCCTGGTCCTGACCTACAACGGCGAGCTCTACAATTACCGGGAGCTCAAGGCCGAGCTTGAACCCCTCGGCCATCGGTTCGAAACCACATCGGATACGGAAGTTCTGCTGGCCGCCTGGCGGCAATGGGGGCCGGATGCGCTCGACCGGATGGAAGGCATGTGGGCCTTCGCCGTCGCCGACAGGAAGGCTGGCACCATCACCTTTTGCCGCGACCGGTTCGGCGAAAAGCCCCTGTACCTGTGGCCGATGGACGGGACGCTGTATTTCGCATCCGAGGTCAAAACCCTTCGCGCGCTCGCCGGCGTCTCCCCCCGCCCGAATCGGACGCAGGTGCTGCGCCATCTCACCGCCGGATACAAATTCCTCAACAAATTCGGCGATACGTTTTTCGAGGGCGTGTTCGAACTGCCGCCGTCCACGTACCTGACCCTCACATCGCCGGAGCTGACACAGCCGGAGTTTTACTGGCAGCTTCGCCATATCCCCCGCCCCATGTCCGCCGACGAGGCCGCCGAGGGCGCCCGCGAGCGGCTGTTCAAATCGGTCGACCTACGGCTTCGCGCCGACGTGCCGATTGCATTCTGCCTTTCAGGCGGGATCGATTCCGCGACCATCGCGGCCATCGCCGCCAAACAGCTCGGCGTCGACATTCACTGCTTTTCGGTTCTTGATTCGGACGAACGCTATGACGAGCGGGAAAATATCTACGCGATGGTCAAGGCGCTCGGCTGTCCGCACCACGCGACGGTGACGTCGACCGAGGGCTTCTTTCCCCGGATGGAAGACCTGGTCGCCTATCACGACGCGCCGGTGGTGACGATCAGCTATTACGTCCACGCGTTTTTGTCGGAGGCCATTCAGGCGGAAGGCTACAAGGTTGCCGTATCGGGCACGGCGGCGGACGAAATCTTCACCGGGTATTACGACCACTACGCAATGTGGCTTGCCGAAATGTGGCGGCGCGCGCAGTGGGACACGGCGGTGGATTTCGAAAAACTGCTGAAGGATTGGAAAGGCGGTTTCGGGAAATACGTCCAGAACCCGTTGTTGCAGGACCCCATGACGTTCGTGCGCAACCCGGCGGAACGCGGGCATATTTTGCTCGACCAGGATGTATTCGAAGACCTGATGAAATCGCCCTTTCATCAGGATTTCGAAGAAACGGAGTTTACTGGCGAATTGCTTCGAAACCGAATGATGAACGAACTGTTCGCCGAAGCGGTGCCAGTCATCCTTCACGAGGACGATCGAAATTCCATGCGCTATTCGGTCGAAAACCGGTCGCCCTATTTGGACCGGGACCTGGTCGAGTTCCTGTTTTCCGTGCCCTACGAATACCTGATAGGCGACGGTTTCGCGAAGCTGCTGCTGCGGAAGGCCGGCGCCGGGTTGGTGCCCGATGCGGTGCGGCTGGACAAGCGCAAGCGCGGATTTAACGCCTCCATCAATTCGCTGGTCGACCGATCGGACCCGGGCACCCGCGACCGGCTTTTGGCCGACGGGCCGATTTTTGATCTGGTCGACCAGGAAAAGTTCCGGGCGTTCCTGGATAACGACATGGCGTCGAACAGTTTTTCCAAGTTCTTGTTCAGCTTCATTTCGGCCCGTATCTTCCTGGACCAGCAGGAGGCATCCAATCCATGACCAAAGCCATCGGCGTGATCCAGGCCCGTCTGACGTCCATCCGCCTTGCCCAGAAGGCCGTGCTGCCGCTGGCCGGGCGGCCGGTGATCCATCACCTGTTCGACCGGGCGCGCCGGATCGAAGGCATCGACGGCCTGGTGCTGGCGATCCCGACGGGCGAGGCCAACGACCCGCTTGAGGCTGCCGCTGCCGATTATCCCGACATCGCCGTCGTCCGCGGCCCGGACGACGACCTGGTCACCCGGTTTTTGATGGCGGCGGATTTATTGAAGGCCGACGTGCTGGTCCGCATGTGGGGCGATTGCCCGGTGACGGATCCCAACCTGGCGACGGGGTTGTTGAAGCTGGCCGTCGAGGCCAAGGCCGCCTGGGCGCAGTACCCGAATGATTCCGGCTATCCCGAAGGTGTCGAATCGCACGTCTTGAGCGTTCATGCGCTGCGCGCGCTGGAGGTTGAGTCGGACAGCATGTACGAGCGGGAAAACCTGATGCCGTTTTTTCTGCGTCAGCCAGACCGCTTTCCGATCCTCGAAGTCCGGCGGCAGCCGAACCGCACCGTCATGAAATGCCTTCTGGACACGCATCACGATTACGACCGCATCACCCGCATCTTTGAAATCCTCTACCCTGAAAATCCTTTGTTCGGCGTCGCGGAGCTTGAAGCGTTGCACGAAAAATCGCCGGAACTGTTCGACCCGACCCACCGGGTGCCGCATAAGGGTGGCGCATGACCCTGTCCGCGGCCATCGTCGGATTGGGCGTCGGCGAACAGCACGCGCGGGCGTTTGCGGCGCTGGGCAATTGCCGGGTCAAATGGCTGTTCGACCTTGACCGGGTGCGGGCCGAACGGCTCGCGGCACAATTGGGCCAAGGCCAGGCTGCCGACAGTTACGGTCAGATATTGGCCGACCCGGACGTGCAGATCGTGTCGTTGGCCAGTTACGACGATCATCACTTCGCCGAAGTGGGTCAGGCGTTCAGCGCGGGCAAACACGTGTTTGTCGAAAAACCGTTGTGCCGGACGGAACCGGAAGTCCAAAGCCTGAAAGCCGCGTGGGAACAGGCCGGGCGGCCGCATCTTAGATCCAACCTTGTGCTCCGCGGCGCACCGGTCTACCGGTGGCTGACGGACGCCGTCGCGGCGGGCGAGTTCGGCGATGTTTACGCTTTCGACGGCGATTACCTTTACGGCCGGATGGAAAAAATCACCGAAGGCTGGCGCAAGGATGTGGATGACTATTCCGTCATGGAAGGCGGTGGCATTCATATCATCGATCTGATGCTGGGGTTTCTGGGCGGCCTGCCCGATCGCGTCGAGGCCACGGGCAACAAGGTCGTGACCGCCAGCACGGCCTACCGATACGACGACTTCGCCGCCGCGACGTTTCATTTTCCGTCTGGCGCCATCGGCCGCATCACCGCCAATTTCGGCTGCGTACATCCGCACCATCACATCATCCGGCTGTACGGCACCAAGGCGACGTTCATCTATGACGACCGGGGCCCCCGCGTGTTTCGCAAGCGTCACGACGGCGCCGTGGCCGAACCGCTCAGCCTGGCGCCACTGCCCGAAGCCAAGGGCGTGCTGATCCCGGACTTCGCCGCCGCCATCGAGGCCGGCGCCGACCCCGCCTCCGCCGCCGAACGCGAATTCGACCTGGTCCGCGTCGTCGCCGCCGCCGACCGGGCAAGACTTGACCGCCAACCGCAGAATCTGTGAGGCAACTGAAATGACGAAACTGGACATTCCCTTTGGACGGCCTTGGATCGAGGACGCCGACCGCGACGCGGTCATGGAAGTCCTGAGAGGTCACGTGCTGACCCACGGCCCCAATTGCCATGCGTTCGAACACGGGTTTGCCGAGATGATGGGCGGCGGTTACGCTGTCACCACGTCAAGTTGCATGGCGTCCCTGCACCTTTCGTGGATCGACCTGGGCGTCGGCCCCGGCGACGAAGTGCTGGTGCCGTCGACGACCCACGTGGCGACCGTCCACGCCGCGGCGCTGACCGGCGCGACGCCGGTGTTCGTCGAAAGCGAACTGGTCACCGGCAACATGGATCTGGACGACATGGCCGCCAAGATCACGCCCAAGACCAAAGCCATCAGCATCGTGCATTACGCCGGCATTCCCATCGACATGGTTCGCGTCATGGCCTTGGCGGACAAACACGGGCTGAAGGTGATCGAGGATTGCGCATTGGCGGTCGAAGCGCGGGTCGACGGCGTTCATGTGGGCCTGTTCGGGCATACGGGGTGTTATTCGTTCTACCCGGTCAAGCACATCACCTGCGGTGAAGGCGGCATGCTGGTGTCAAAGGACGAGGCGACGGTCAAGCGCATCGCCAACTTCCGGGCGTTCCATTATGACCGGTCGCAACTGGGGCCGAAACCGCCGGGCCTTTACGATGTTGACGGGCTCGGCATGAACTACCGCATGTCGGAAATGCAGGCAGCCCTGGGCCGGGTGCAGCTTACGAAAGTTCCGGCGATCATGGCGAAACGCGAGGCGAATTTCGTGCGGCTGAAAACCGGGATCGACGCCATTGGCGGCGTCCGCATCCTGGCCAGCGCCGAAGACCGGCTGAAATCCAGCCACTATTGCGCCATCGCGCTGTTCGAGGGCGACCTTGGCCCGAGGCGGGATGAAATCGCCATTGCGTTAAACGAACGCGGCGTCGGCACCTCGATCTATTATCCGCAGCCCGTCGGCCGGACGAAGTATTACAGCGAGACCTATGGTTACGACGCCGCAGGCTTCCGCCGGGCCGCAGCGCTTTCCGATCATACGATCGCCCTGCCCGTTGGCCCGCACTTGGAGCCCACGGACATGGACGCTATCGCCCAACAAGTGGCGGAACTCGTGGCGTCCTAAGTCACCTTGAACGGCGGGATGCCGAACCGGGCGCGAAGATCGTTGTGCATGTCCAAGACTGATGCGTCCACCTGCCACCGCTCGTGATAGGGATAGGGCGTCTGCGATCCGTACCAGGGCGCGGTTTCGGGCTGTGCCGGGTCCAGTGACGGATAGATGCACCATCGCCATTCCGGCTGCGTGTAAGTCGGCAGCCAGAAATTTAGCCCCATCGCGCCGCACAAATTGGCGAGCGTGCTGTCGACGGCGATCACGAGGTCAAGCTCTGCGGCGAGCGCCGCGGACGCACCCAGTGGATCGTCGGACGCCATGATATCCGCGCCCAAATCGGTGAAACGGTCATCCACAGCGGACGACATTCTAACCAGCTCTTCCCGCCCGTCGCCGACCTGCAGTGAATAGAAATTAACCCCGGCGGCGGCAAGGTCCGGGTCCGCCGCCATCCGGACGAACCGGCCGAGCGGGATGGAGCGTTCATTGTCGCGCATGTGGCTGGGGTTGCCCTGCCAGCTGATCCCGACGTTGAACCCCTCGCCAAGCCGCCCTCGCCATTCAGCCCTGAGGCCGTCGCGTGGCGACAAGTACGGCGCGCGAGGAAGAGTGTCCGGCGATGCGCCGTAAAGGCGCGGCAGGCAGAATATGTTCAGTTTGACGTCGCAATCGGGCAGCGGATCGCCGAGTTCGCTGACCGCCACCGCCGGAAACCGGTGACGCCAGAAATTCGCCGACCCCTTGTTCACCTGGAGCGCAAGCCCGCCGACTTGGTTTTCCGCCCACGGCAGAAAACGCGCCATCAGGATAGTGTCGCCGAGCCCCATGTCCGCGAATATTAGCAGCCGGGCGTCCTTCATGGGGGCGCCGTCCCAATACGGGCGGTCCAGCATCGCGAACGGCCGGTGCGTGTAGTAACTAAGGTTCAATCGCCGTTCGTATAACGCCCAGGCCCGCGCCATGTCGCCCTTGGCCATCATGAACCCGGCCGCCGCATACGCGACAATCGGATGAACGACCCGTTGCGCCAGCAATTTGCCAAAAGTGGCACCGGCCGCTGAAAGGTCGCCGCTGTTCCATTCCCCGACGGCGCGGAAAAGCGCGTCGGAGACGATTTTCGGCAGTTGGGCAATATCGGCTTGCTGCATGGTTGACTGACCGCTCAGACGGGAATTACCCCGTGTTTTCCTTGGGTTGAAGGACCCGTCCATCCTTTTCGCCTGAATCCCGGCCGGGCACAACCACCGACCCGGATGTGACGAAAATCACCGATTTTCCGGAGCATCCCGGGCCACAATTAATCGGGCTTTAAGAATTCCCAAATAGTGTGATACCTTTGGAGCCCTAAAGTGGATGACGGAATTAGTGTCGGATAAATTCCGGGCGCCCTTCCTCCGCTTCGGTCGCCAAGAAACGGCGATGTACGGCTCAGAAAGAGGAGACTGATATGTCTGAGACTTTGACCCCCGCGAGGATAAAGAGTGCTCTCTCCGGCGAACGAATTGCGTTGGTCGGCGGTGCTGGTTTTATCGGCCACAATGTCGCCCTCGGGCTGCGTGACTACGGCGCCGAGGTTCTGCTGGTCGACAACCTTATGCAGAACAACCTGCTTGCCAACTTGTCGGACACGGAAATCGATCCGTTCCGGCGCGAACTGAATTTCAATTTCCTTCGTCAGCGTTTTGAGATGCTTCGCGATGCGAACGTCGGCATCGCCAGCGCCGACGCCCGGTCGATGATCGACCTGGAAAACGCGCTGCTGAAATTCCGCCCGACCAAGATCGTTCACTTAGCCGCGATTTCCAGCGCCGTCGAGGCGAAGAAAGTTCCGGGTCACTGCTTCGACCTGCAGCTGATCACCCTGCGCAACGTGCTGGAATACACCCAGCACCGCCCGGACGAAGTCAACCAGGTCGTGTTCCTGAGCTCATCCACCGTTTACGGCGACTTCAAAACCGCGACGGTCGACGAAAACGTCCGCCCGCAACCCTACGGCATCTACGCCAACACCAAGTTCATGGGCGAACGTCTGGTCCGTACCTACAACGACCAGTACGGCCTGCCGATCGCAATCATTCGGCCGTCCGCGCTGTACGGCGAACGCTGCATCTCCCGCCGTGTCAGTCAGGCGTTTATCGAAAACGCTCTGATGGGCAAACCCCTGATGCTCGAAGGCGGCGGCGACGGTCGGCTCGACTTCACATACATCGTCGACCTGGTGGATGGAATCATCCGATCCATGGCGGTCGGCGGCGCGCCGGGTTCGTCCAATACCTTCAACATCACGTTCGGCAGCGCCCGCACGATTTTGGAACTCGCCAACATCGTCAAGGACGTGGTCCCCACCGCCGAACTGCGCGAGGTCCCGCGCGACAAGATCAAGCCGATCCGCGGCACCTTGTCGACCCAGCGAGCCGAAGAGCAGTTGAACTTTAAGGCGCAGTATCCGCTCGAAACCGGTTATCGCCGGTATTGCGAGTGGTACGTCGAACAGTGGGAACGCGTGCAGGCCAAAGTGGGCGCGAACCTTCACTAAGCGAAAGGTCCGCCTGTTTTGACGGCATCTCGTCTTCAGTCTCATGATTGGCATTATTGATCACGGCCTCGGCAACCTGACATCGGTTGCCGGGGCCGTCGCCAAATTGGGCCACGATGCGGTCATCACAGATGACGCGGACAAACTCGCCGCTGCCGACAAACTCATCCTGCCCGGCGTCGGCGCCTTCCCCGACGGCATGAAGAACTTGAAGGCCCGCGGCCTTATCGACCTTCTGGACGACCTTGTGATCAAGCGGCGGAAGCCGATCCTGGGCATCTGCCTGGGCTTTCAGCTTCTGGGCCAGAGCAGCCAGGAGTTCGGCGACACTCAAGGCCTCGGTTGGATCGACGCGCCGGTGACACTGCTTCAACCCGAAGACAAGACGATGCGCGTCCCGCATGTCGGCTGGAACGACACGGCCATCGACGCAGAATGCATCCTGTTTGATGGCATCCCCGATGGGGCGCTGTTTTACTTCGTCCACAAATACAAGATGGAAGACCCGGGCGCCGGTGTCGCCGTTGCGACCTGCAATCACGGCGGCCGGTTCACGGCGGCGGTGCAGAAGGGAAACATCTTCGGCACGCAGTTTCATCCGGAAAAAAGCCAACAGCACGGCCTGACCCTGCTGCAAAACTTCCTCGAGAAGGCGTGAGGCCCGGGAATGCTGCGGAAACGCCTTGTCACCGTCCTGACCTTCAACAAAGGCACCCTGTTTCGGACCAAGTTGTTCGAACCGGATTACCGATATACCCATAATTTCGTCGACAGCTGGTCCGTCGACGAAATCGTCATGTTGGACGTCACCCGCGATGTGAACGCCGACAAGGCGGCCTTTTTCAAGGTCGTCACCCAGTTCGCCAAGGAATGCTTCGTGCCGCTGGCCGTGGGCGGCGGCATCCGCTCCATGGACGATGTTCGGACCATGATGGCGGCCGGCGGCGACAAGGTCGTCATCAACTCAGGCGCCGTCGAACACCCTGAATTCATTACCGAAATCGCCAATGCCTACGGCTCGCAATGCGTCGTGCTATCGATCGACGCGAAAAAATCCGACGCCGTGGATGGCGGCTACGAAGTTGTGTCCCACTTCGCCCGCAACGGCACCGGCAAATCGCCCGCCGATTGGGCGCGGGAAGGTGAAGAGCTGGGCGCCGGCGAGGTGCTGATTACGTCGGTGGAACGCGACGGCTCGCTCCAGGGATATGACATCCCCCTTTGTAAGTTGGTGTCGGACGCTGTCACCGTTCCCGTGCTGGGCCTCGCGGGGGCCGGGAATTGGAAGCATTTCGTGGAGGGCGTTACCGACGGAGGACTTTCTGCCGTCTGCACCCAGAACATCTATCATTTCACCGAAACCTCGGTCGCCAGCGCCAAGAAATTCATGGAAAAGAAAGGTATTCCGGTCAGGTTATAGGGCTGAACGGGAACGGTCCGGGGGATGCCCAAAGACCGCCCCATTGGGCTGTCCCAGACGAAACGGGGTAACATGGTCGCCTTTTGCAAAACCTGCCTGATGCCCGATACGCGCCCGCGCATCGTGTTTGACGCGGACGGTATCTGCAACGCGTGCCACACGGCCCGTGGAAAAGACTCCATCGACTGGGCCGCCCGGCGTGAGGAATTCCTCGATTACGTTGACCGCTTCCGCCCCAAGGACAGCCTGTATGACTGCATCGTGCCCTGGTCCGGCGGCAAGGATTCCAGCGCCATCGCCTGGAAACTGAAATTCGAATTCGGCCTTAACCCCCTGCTCGTCACCTTTTCGCCGCTGATGCCGAGCGGCGTTGCCGCCCACAATCGGGAGGAAATGATCAAGGCCGGGTTCGATCATTTGATGGTGCGCCCGAACCAGCATATCTCCCGCCACATGGCCAGGCGCTTTTTCATCGAACGCGGCAACCCGAAAATCCATTGGGACGCGGGGATCAACTCCGTGCCGGTGCGCACGGCGGTCAATTACAAGATTCCGCTGCTTTTCTACGCTGAACACGGCGAGAGCGAATACGGCGGCCGGGTGCTGTCGGAAGAACACCGGAAAGTCCGGGATTTCACGGAAGTGCTCGAACACCAGATCGGTGACGATCCCTACAACTGGATGGACGGCGTGGTCGAGGAGAAGGACCTCGCCCTATACCTTTACCCGGATCTGCCCGAGGTCGAGGAAGTCGGCATTAAGGCGCTTTACTTCGCCTATTTCTTCCGCTGGTCGATGAAGGAAAATTACGACTACATCAAGGACAAGATCGACTTCCAACTGGCGGAAAACGGCCGCACCGACGGCACGTTCACCAATTTCGACAGCTTGGACGATAAGATCGATAACCTGTACTATTACATGCAGTTCATCAAGTTCGGATTCGGCCGCGCCGTGCGCGACGCCTGCCGGATGATCCAAAACAATCACATGACCCGCGAAAAAGGTTTGGAACTGGCGCGCAGGTACGACGCCGAGTTCCCCAAAAGCTATCACGACGAACACCTGGATTACCTGTCGCTGTCCGAGGCTGAATTCCAGGAAATCGTCGACAAGCACCGCGATCCCCAGATTTGGGAAAACCGCGGCAATGAATGGGTTTTGAAAAACCCGCCCGCGTAAGGCATCAAGCGAAAGGCTCGGCGAAAGGCCCGGCGAAAGGAAAGACCATGCAGCTTTATCCTTGCGAATTGTGCGGATCGGAAGATTTGGCGGAAATCACCTGCGCCCCCCGTTACATGGCCGGCCGGCCGCTGCATGTCTGCCGCGCCTGCGGCATGGTGCAGGTCGCCTTCCGAAAGACGCCCGAGGAAGTGAAAGCCGCCTGGGCCGACGAAATGTACCGGGCGGATGAAAAAACCCGACTTTCGGACACCACCTACACCGCCCGCATGCCGGCCGTTCACGCGCGACAGATCTTCGCCGCCGACTTCATCGACGAAGCCTTGAAGGCGACCGGCGGGCTGCGCGGCAAGTCGGTTTGCGATCTCGGCGCCGGCGAAGGCCAGTTTTTGGAAATGATCCGATCGGACGCCTACGGCGCCAAGGTCTTCGCCGTCGAGCCGTCCGCCGCCAACTGCGACATTCTGCGCGACCGCGCCATTGATTGCTTCGAAGGCGTGGCCGAGGAATACATGGACCATGCCGGTGACGCCGAAGGCTCGTTCGACGTGGTCACCTTAATCTGGACGCTGGAAAACTGCCATTCCGCGTCCGGCGTGATGGACGCGGCCTGGCGCCTTGCCAAGCCGGGCGGGCACGTGGCGGTGGCGACCGGATCGCGCATTCTGGTGCCGTTCAAAAAACCGCTGCAGTACTACATCGGCTCCAACGCCGACGTTCACCCGAACCATTTTTCCGCCCACACCTTGCAGGGATATTTGGCGGAGGCCGGTTTCCGCATGACCGATGTGAACCGGTATATCGATTCCGACTATTTGGTGATGGTCGGTGAAAAGACCGATCGCGCCCGCGCCATCGATTGGCCCCGGGACGACGCGGCGGCTGTGCTCGACTTCTTCGAACGCTGGGACAAGGAAACACAGGGTTTCTACGTGAAAGGCGGGCCGGACTGATGTTGGGAACGCTCAGTTGGGAGCTCCTGGATTTTGAATCCGCCGTCGCCGGCGTGCCGTTCGGCAAGCTTTCCTGCCAGTTCGAAGCCCCCGGCCCGGAACTCCTCGCCGCCGCCGTCGATCAATGGCGCGACGACGGCATCTGGCTGGTGTCCTGCCGTATCCCCGAAGATTGGGAGCAGCCGAAATCGGCGCTGATGGCCGCCGGATTTTACCCCGTCGAAACCCTGGTGACGTTTCAGCAGGCGCGGCGTCCGGGCGACCCGTCGGGGACGCTCATCGAGTTAGGCGGCCCGGGCGATGTCGATGACTGCGCCGATCTGGCAATTGATGCGTTCACCTATGACCGACTGCACCGAGATGAAAACGTGCCCGATGCCATCGCCGACGCCGTCCGGCGCGAATGGGTCAAAAACGATTTGAGCGGCCGCGCGGCCGCGCCGCTGATTGCCCGCGCCGACAGTCGGATTGCCGGGTTCAACTTCTGCCTCGCGCGCGGGTCCGTCGCGGTCATTGATTTGATCGCGGTGGCGCCCGGATTTCAGCGCCGCGGCATCGCCCGCGGGCTAATCGAAGCCGCGTTCGCGCACTTCGGCGATGCCATCGACGGCATTCAGGTGGGGACGCAGGCGGACAACGTCGCCTCCGTGAAGCTATACCAGGCTGCCGGATTCCAAGAATTACGGCGGGAAACGACGCTGCATTGGGTCAACCCGGACCCTGCGGCGCGCCGGATCGCGGAGGCCGTATGACCGCATCCCCGGCTGGCATTGTCGTGTTTGCGCGCATGGACTCATCCCGCCTGCCGGGCAAAGCCATGTTGCCACTGGGCGGCGCGCCGATGCTTGCCTGGACGCTGCGGCGATGCCAAGCGGCGGGCTTGCCCGTATCCGTCGCGACGACTGACCGCGCCGTGGACGACCCCGTCGTCCATCTGGCCGAGGCCGAAGGCCTCAAGGTCTACCGCGGCGACGCCGCCGATGTCCTGGGCCGCGCCCGCGCCGCGGCGGAGGCATTTGAAATCGACTCCCTGATCCGAATTTCCGGCGACAGTCCGTTCATCGACCCGGCGCTGATCCGCCGCGTCACCAACGCCCACGAAAAAGAAAAACCGGATCTGACGACGAACGTCTTCCCCCGAACGTTCCCACCCGGCATCAGTGCCGAAGCGATACCGGTCGCCACGTTGGACCGCATCATGGCGGCGACACGGGCGCCCGATGACCGGGAACATGTCACTAAATATGTCTATGAAAAAAAAGACGAATTCCGAATTCTAAATGTTTCTGCCCAGGGCGGTGGGTACGGCGGCCTGCATCTTGCCGTCGACACGAAGGCCGATTACGACCGCGCATGCCGGATCATAAACCGGATTTCCGGCATGATGGCGGGCCTTGAAGAAATCGCGGCGGTCGCCCTCCGCCTTCCCGCCGAGGAGTCGGTACAATGAGCAAGTTGGCGTTGCTGGGCGGCAAGCCCGTGATTTCCGGCGACCTGACGCCCTATCCTTCCATGGGCGCGGCGGAACGGAACGCGGTCGCCGACGTTATCGCGTCGGGATGCCTGTCCGGATTTTTCGGATCGCCGGGACCGGAATTTTTGGGCGGCCCCAAGGTGCGGGAATTCGAAGCCGCGTGGGCCAAACAGTTCGGCGTCAAGCATGCGGTCAGCGTCAATTCCAACACGTCCGGCCTGTTCGCCGCCATGGGCGCAATCCAATTGTCGCCGGGCGACGAAGTGATCGTGCCGCCCTGGACCATGTCAGCGACGGTCATGGCGCCCTTGATTTACGGCGGCATTCCCGTGTTTGCCGACATCGAAGACGAAACCTTCTGCATCGACCCGGCCAACGTCCGCCGCCAGATCACCGAGAAAACCCGCGCCATCGTCGCCGTCAATCTGTTCGGCCACCCGGCGCGGCTGGCGGAACTGCGGAAGCTTGCCGATGATAAGGGCATCTACCTGATCGAGGACAACGCCCAGGCGCCCTTGGGCGCGGAAAACGGCCGGCCGACCGGGGCCGTCGGGCACATCGGCATCGCCAGCCTGAATTTCCATAAACACATCCATACCGGCGAAGGCGGCGTCTGCGTTACCGATGACGACAACCTGGCGAAGCGGCTGCAGCTAATCCGCAACCATGCGGAAAACGCCGCCATCCACGAAGGCATCACCGACTTGGTGAACATGGTCGGCTTCAACTTCCGCATGACCGAACTGTCCGCCGCCGTCGGGCTGGTTCAACTGGCGGCCATCGACCGCCATGTGGAAACCCGGGAAAACGTCGCGAAAATCCTGTCCGACGGCACCCGCGATCTGGACGGCTGGACCGTTCCCGCTGTGCGTGACGGATGCCGCCACAACTACTACGTCTGGCTTGTCCGCTACGATGCGGAACGGACCGGCGTCAGCCGCGACCTGTTTTCCAAGGCCCTGACGGCCGAAGGCTTCCCCAATTTCTGCGCCTACCTGCCGCCGCTGTACCGGCTGCCCTTGTTTCGCGAACGCAAGGCCATCGGCCGCAACGGCTGGCCCTTCACGCTGACCGAGCGGACGTACCAAGACGGCCAGTGCCCGGTGACCGAACGCCTGCACGAACGGGAAGCCGTGCTGTTCGAACCGTGCGCCTACGACATCGACGACGCCTTGGCGCGCCGCATGGTCGACGCCATCCGCAAGGTGCACGAGAACCGCGCGGACCTGAGCAATTACGCGGACGGGGACTGACCCGTGGCCGCCGTCGGCAAACCCCGCGTCGTCGCCAGCATCGAGGCCCGAATGTCGGCCTCGCGCCTGCCGGGCAAGGTGCTGATGGACGTGGCCGGCGAACCGGCGTTGGAACGCCTCGTCCGGCGGCTGGAACAGGCCGAAACCCTCGACGCCATTGTGCTTGCGACAACGACCAACACGGCCGACGCCGTGCTCGCCGACTGGGCGGACGCTCGTGGCTTGCCGTGCTTCCGGGGCAGCGAGGACGACGTGCTCGCCCGCGTCATCGGTGCCCACGACATGATGCAGTCCGATGTGATCGTCGAAATCTGCGGCGATACGCCGCTGCTGGACCCCGGCGTGGTCGACCTCGCGGTCGGAATTTTTCTGGAAGGCGGGCACGACGTGGTCAGCAATACGCAGCACCTGACATGGCCGCAGGGCATCGACGCACAAGTGTTCCGCTTCGTCGACCTGACCTGGGTCGCGGAAAATATTGATGACCCCGCCGTCCGCGAACATGTGTCGCTTTTTTTTTACGAACACCCGGATCGCTACAAGATTTACCATCTGAGCGCGCCCAAGAATGAAACCGCGCCGGAAGTCCGCCTGCAGCTCGATTACGCCGAAGACCTGGATCTGATCCGCGAAGTGTATGGCCGCCTTGCCCCCGAACATGATGACCGGTTCGGCGTCCGCGATATTCTGGCGCTGCTGGCGCGGGAGCCCAGCCTGCGGGCCATAAACAGCCACTGCGAGGAAAAGGCCGCCCGATGAGCGCGCTAAAAACCATCATTGTCGGCTTTGGCAAGGTTGCATCTGGCATGAATGCGGACCCGCGCATGGCGAAATACTTCGACCATGCCTCCCACGCGTCGGTGCTGAAGGCGCACCCGGCATTCGACTGGCTGGGCGTCGTCGACCCGAGCGCCACCGCACAGAAGGACGCCCGCGAAAACTGGAACATCCCCCACGTCAGCGCAGACATTACCGACATCGCCGCAAAGGTTCAGCCCGATGTGGCGGTGATCGCAACGCCGCCGGGCATGCGTGCCGAGATCGCCCGACAGCTTTCCGGCGTTCGCGCAATTCTGGTGGAAAAGCCCCTAAACGCAATAACCAACGCGATGACCGGCGACGGCGATGCGGACGGGGTGCGACTGCAGGAAACCTGCGGCCCTCGCGGCGTGCCCGTGTTGGTCAACTACTGGCGGCGAGCCGACCGGCTTTTCCAGACCCTGGCGGCGGGCGAACTGGAGAAACGCGTCGGCCGGGTGCAGGCGATTTTCGGGGTTTACGGCAACGGCCTCGCCAACAACGGCAGCCACATGATCGACTTCATCCGCATGCTGACGGGCGAGATCATCCGGGTCCAATCCACAGGCCCGGCACAGGCCGCCAAGGCATCGACGGTCGCGGGCGACATCAACATGCCGGTCGCGCTGACGCTCGCCAACGGCGCGACCGCGTTGCTGTCGCCGGTGGATTTCGATGCCTACCGCGAGGTCGGGCTCGACATCTGGGGCACCGAGGGTCGGCTGTCGATCCTTCAAGAAGGACTTGTCGTCCGGCATTTTGCCCGAACCGCCAACCGCGGCGTCGACAACGAGTGGGAAATCGATTCCGACTGGGGCGTGGAACTGGAGCGCACGGTCGCCGACGCGCTCTACCGCATGTACGACAACCTTGTCGCCGCCGCCAACGACGGCCGGGCGTGGTCGCCCTTGTCTTCCGCATTGGTGAACGAACGGATCATCAAGGAGCTCATGAAATCCGCCGCCGCCGAAGGCGCCTGGCAGGCGCTGGACTGATCCCGTGGCACGGGTGTTCCCCCGCGTTCTCGTTTACGTCGAAGACCCTGGCGCGGCCAATATGGCGCTCGGCTTGGCATCCGCACTCGCATCGTTCGGCGGAACCGCTCAAATCCTTGCGGGCGGCACGGCAGCGGACTATCTAGCCCGGCGCGGCGAGCCTTGCACACCCTGCCCCGATGCAAACGCCGCGTTTACACAGCTTGACGCGGGTTGGGACCTTCTTGCCGTCGGAACCTCGGAAAATCCGGAAACCTTCGCCTTCGACCTGCTGCAGCTGGCCGACGCCCGGGGCATTACCACGGCCGGTCTGGTCGACGGCCCGGCGAATGCGGACCGGCGCTTCCGCGGCCGCACGGACAATCCCTTGGCGTTCGCACCGGGTCGGCTGATCGTGCCGGTCGCGGCCACGCGGGACGCTTTTGCCGCGCTCGGCTTCGACCCGGCGCGCATCGACGTCTGCGGCCACCCGAGCCTGGACGGACTGGCCGCCCGCCGGGCAGACCTGCAGGCGCACGGCAAGGCCGCGATCCGCGCCGAGCTTTTTCCGGATATCCCGCCGTCTGCGCCACTGATCCTGTTTTTGGCGGAATTGTCGGACGGGCTCGACCCCGCCCAGTTCAGGCGTCAGGCCGATTACACACTCAACGGGCGCGGCGGCGCCGACGGGCGGACGGAAATTGTGCTTGAAGAAGTCCTAGATGCGGCGGCGTCCGTTGACCCCCGGCCAAACGTGGCGGTCCGCCTGCACCCGAAAACGCGGGCCGAAGATTACGCCGGCTACCGGGGCGACATCGCGGCGTTCAATCAGGGCGGCAACGCGCACGCGGCGCTGTTCGCGGCGGACCTCGTGGTCGGCCTGACCACGGCGCTGTTGCAGGAAGCCGCGGTGCTGGGCGTCAACACACTGTCCGTGATCCCGCGCACCGCGGAGGTTGCGTGGCTGAACGGCGCGGAACGGATACCCGTCGTCTGGACGCGGGAAGGCCTGTCGGCGGCGCTGTCCCGGGCCTTTGACGCGCCGGAGCGCTTCATGCCCGAAGGGGTGGCCGAAGATGGCCCGGCGGCTGTGCGGACCGCCCGCGCGCTCAAGGCCGTCGCGCGTCCGGTTCTGGAAACCGCCCGGCTCCGGCTTGAGCCGTTTCCGGCGGAACTGCTGACAGACCGTTATGTCGGCTGGTTGAACGACCCGGCGGTGGTGCGGTTTTCGGAACAGCGCCACAAGGCCCACACGATCGAAAGCTGCCGGGAGTTCGTCGCGGGCTTTCGCGGCGCGGCCAACGGGCTGTGGGCGATCCGCGACAAGTCGCAGGACCTTCGCCACATCGGCAACATCACGACCGAGGTGGACATGGCCGCCAAGTCCGGCGACATCCGCATCCTGATCGGCGAACAATCCGCGTGGGGCACCGGCATGGGGCTCGAAGCCTGGACCGCCGTGATGGCGCATCTATTCGACGACCTGGGGCTCGCGCAGGTCACCGCCGGCACCATGGCGGAAAACCGCGGCATGATCCGGATTATGGAAAAGGCCGGGATGACCGAAACCCACCGCGCGTCCGGCCCGACGCCCTTGGACGGCCGCCCGGCGAAACTGGTCTATGCACGCTGTCTGAAAGCGGACTTCGAGCCCCCCCAAGAAGCCTGATCCGCCCGCCGGGCCAGAGCAAAATGTGCCCCCCGGGGCGGTCAAAATTGCCGGGTTGGCCCAAAATTACCCCTCCTTCACAGTTCTATATTTAAAAAAAACAACGGCTTAGCCTTTGGCCCAACGCTTGCTGATGATGTTCGCGGAGCAGAACGCCCGAAGTGTCATTTTTTTGGATCGACATCAAACGAAGCGTAAGGAACGAACATGTTGGATCAAGTTACAGCCACAGGCACCGGGATTAAGCAGGCCCTCGCCCTTCAAAATCAGGCAGGGCGGTTTTCGACCCATGCGCAGCTGTTCTCCACTTTCCAAGACCTGGTCATGGACATGCAGGCGAAGATCTTGGACCCCGCCAAGACTGCCGCGGTTCAGGGCCGCGACGTGGCGCGGCTTGAGCGCTCGTCCGACAACGGGTCCAACGATTTCCGAGACAATCTGGCGGCGCGCGACACCAAACGCGATCCGTCGGACGACCGTTATAGCGCGAACGACCGTAAAGCCGGCACCGACGATCAATCGGTCAGCCAGCGCGACGATGCCGGACGCGACTTTGCCGACGACCGCCGCAACGACTATGCCGCCGCCGCCGGCGACACCCGCGACGACGACGCCGTCGCTGATGCCGGTCAGTCCGGCGACCGCCGCCAGGATGCGGTGAACCGCGACGGCGATTCCGACCGGGGCAATAACGGCCAGGGTTCGGACGGCAAGTCCGATCAGGGCGAAGCGGCGTCCGCCGCGGGGTCCGGCAACGGCGAAAACGGCCAAAAACAGGGCCAGGGCCAGGCGCAAGGCGCCGCCGCCCAGAACGCCCAGGCGAATGTCGCCGCCGGCCAGGTGGACACGTTGCTGGCGACCATCGCCGCCCAGGTTGCGGGCAGCGAGCTCGGCAAGCAGGTTTCCGATATTGCCAAGAACATCGGCGAGAAGGTTTCCGAAGCCGCGCAGCAGATCACGCAGGGTCTGCGCGACGGCAACCACGGCCTTCAGCAGGCGCAGAACCAGGGCAAGAACCTGCGCGCCATGGCCAACCTTCACACCAACGGACAAGCCATCGGGGACGACGCCAAGCAGGCCGAAACGTTGCTCCAGGTCCAGGCGGGTAAAATCGCCGAAGCCACGGGCGGCGGTGCCAAACTGATGGTCAACGTCAACGTTAAGGACGACGCGGCGGCCCTTTCCGGCCGACCGCTGGCGGCCCTGACGGCGGCGTCGGCCGCGCAGGCCGGCATGGACAGCGCCAACAAGGGCGGCCAGAACGGCCAGTCCCAAGCGCAGACCCAGGTGCAGAATCCGGTTGCGCAGACGGCGATTGCCGGCACGCACCAGAACCCGGCGCAAGCCCAGGCCACTCAGGCTCAGGCGCAAGGCGGTCAGGCCGCCCAGGCTCAGGCGGCGGCGCAGCTGTCCGCCGACGGCAAGGGCACGGTCCAAGTGTCTTCCGGCGCTAACAACGCGGGCACCCACAGCGCCAACAGCGGCGACGGCAACGCGACGCAGGCGAACGCCAACGCCAACCAGACACAGAATACCCATCAGGCGCAGCACGCCCAAAAGGCGCAAGCCCAGCATCAGCCGCAGGAAGCCACCAGGAACAAGGTGGTCGATCAGGTTACCGTGCAGATCAACAAAGCGATCAAGGCGGGCGCCGACCGGATCAACATCCGGCTGCACCCGGCGGATTTGGGCCGTGTGGAAGTGCGGCTTGAAGTCGCCCACGACGGTCGCACCATCGCTATGGTGACCGCCGACAAGCCGGAAACGCTTGAAATGCTGCGCCGCGATTCCGACCAGCTGGCCAAGGCTCTTTCCGACGCCGGCCTGGACATGGAAGCGGGCGACCTCAACTACAATCTGAAAGGTCAGGAAGACGGCAAGGAACAGAAGTCGGTCGCGGGCGGCAACGCCGGTGACGAAGCCGTCGAAGACGAAACCCTGGATCCGACCGTCATGGATCAGGCCGTGGCTGCCCACGAACTGGGTATCCTGCACAACGGCCGCGTCGACGTTCGGGCATAAGCGGGGATCGGCGGGGCCTGGACAATCGATAAGCATCGGGAAACGGTTCAATGGCAATCATCAACAGCATCTCTTCGACGGTAAACACCGATGCGAACAGCCAATCGGCGCAAAGCGCCCAGGGGCTGGAAGAGGACCTGAACCGGTTCCTCACGTTGCTGACGACCCAGTTGCAGCACCAAGACCCGCTGGATCCCATGGACGCGACGGAATTCACGTCGCAGTTGGTCCAATTCGCGTCGGTCGAACAGCAAATCTTCCAGAACTCCAACCTGGAAAAACTGCTGAAGCTTGAAGAAACCACCAAGCTTGCATCGCTGGTCGACTTCATCGACACCCAGGTCGAGGTTGAAGGCAAGGGCATGGTCGTCGAAAACGGCAAGGCCAAGTTCACCTACAACGTGCCGTCGGGCGTCGTGAACAACACCGTCGTGGTGACCAACGCGGAAGGCCTCCAGGTGCTGACCTTCGACGGGCAGACCGACGCCGGCATCCATGTTTTCGAATGGGACGGCGTCGGCAACAACGGCCAGCCCGTTCAAGACGGTCTCTATACCGTTCAGGTCAACGCGCAGGACACGACCGGCAAGCTGGTCGAAGTTTACCAGACCTCGTTCGGCCGGGTGACCGGCGCCGGCGTGGTCAACGGCGAAACGACGCTGTTCCTTGGGCCGCTCCGTGTCAGCCAGGATACGGTTCTTTCGGTCGAGGAAGTGCCGGAGCCGGCCCCAGCGTCATAAGGACCGGGCCGCAAGTAAAGGAATTCCCGCCCCGCAGGGGCGTATGGACAAACCAGGATTTGACGACCGCCGGTTCGGTCAACAAGGCAGAGAACCGGCACCTTTTAAGGAGGTAGTACAATGGGTCTTTTCGGTGCACTTAGCTCGGGCGTTTCCGGCCTTACCGCACAGTCGAGCGCGATGGGCGCCATCGCCGATAACATCACCAACGTCAACACGGTGGGTTACAAGGGCACGCAGGTCAACTTCCAGACCCTGGTCACCCGGCAGACCTCGTCGACGTTTTTCTCGGCCGGTGGCGTGCAGTCCCGGCCGCGTACGGACGCCGGCATTCAGGGCCTGTTGCAGTCATCCTCCTCGCAGACCGACCTTGGTATTTCCGGTTCCGGCTTCTTCGTCGTCAACGAAGCCAATCGGCCGACCCTGTCGAACGAATTCCTGTTCACCCGGGCGGGCCAGTTCTTCCAGGATAACGAAGGCTACCTCCGCAACACAGCGGGCTTCTTTCTGCAGGCGTTCCCGGTGAACGCGCAGGGCCAGGTCATCCCGAACAACTCGGACATCCTGATCGCCAACACCAACGTTATCTCCACGGACTTTCTGACGACCGTCAACCTGAACCGGGTCGGCGGCACGGCGTCGGCCACCACCGGCATCGCCATCGGCGCCAACCTGCCGGCCAACGCGACGGCCGGGCAGACCCACCGGTCAGACGTCCAGTTCTTCGACTCGCTCGGCACCGCGCGAAACATTTCCTTCCAGTACACGCGCTCAGGCCGCGACAACCAGTGGGACGTTGCGGTCGACCCGCCGACAGGCGCCGCGGTGCTGACGCTTGAAGACACCAACGCCAACGTGTTCGACAGCCGCGGCCAGGTCGCGTTTGAAAGCACGCCGGCCAACCGGTCTTCCATGACGATCAAAAGCGGCGACAACGCGACCGTGACCTACCGGTTCCAGAACTTCGGTACCTTGACGGCGTCACCGACCAACACGCTGACTTTCAACGACGGCACGGGCCCGAGCGGCGGCGACGAAATCCTTGCTTCCAACTCCGCGACGTTCGCCGAACTGGCTGTCGGCGACTCGATTACGATTGCCGGTACCACAGGCAGTAACGCCAACGGAACCTTCACCATCACCGCGAAAAACAGTAACGCCTCGATCGAAGTTGCGGCCGGCTCCTTTGCCGCCGCCGTTGCGACGATGACCACGGGCGCGACCGTCACGCCGGCCGATACGGACGGCGTGAAAATCGTCGACACGTCGAGCGCGACATCGACCTCCAACTATGTCTCGCAATTGGTCTCCAAGGTGAAGGCAGTCGACTCCGGCTTCGCCAATTACGGCGGGTTTACTAACAACCGGATCCGGATTTCGCCGTTCAACACCTCGACCGTTCTGTTCTCCGAAGACGGCACCGGCCCGATCGTCGTCAACCCCGACGGTGTCCGGACATCCGCCGGCGCGGCGGCGACGACCCAGACGACGAGCTTTACCGTCAGCCGTGTGGACAACCTTTATCAGGACGCCTTCCAGTTCGAATTCAGGACCGTTCCCGTCAATACCGAAACCGTTTCGATCAACGGCATCACCTACGAATTTTCGTCGGACGGCGTTGCGGCGCTGGCCACCAGCGTCGTCGTGGATATCGGGACGACCGGCGGTACCACGGCCTTGGCGAACATCAACACCATGCTGACCAACCTGGAATCCGCCATCGAAGCCAACGACCCGCAGTTTGCCACGGGCGCCTCGACCGTACGTCTGAAAGCCGCCAACGTCACCTCGACAACCGGCAGCTTGACGACGGCCAACACGTTGGTTTTGGACGTGCTCAGCAGCGGTTCCTACGACGTTCAGTTCTCGAGCACCTTTACCAATCTGCCGGTCGATCCGGCGGACCAAACCGGCGCGTCCACCGCTCCGGTCGACAGCGCGGGCACAAGCCTCAGCTCCACCAGGCCGTTCGTGATCAACAAGACCTCGGCCATCACCTTCGACAGTTCCGGCCTTCCGTCGGTGGTTTCGCCGACGTCCATCGAAATCCTGAACTGGGACAACGGCTCCGCCAACTTCGACGGCGGATCGTCCAACGTGCCGCAGATGGCTCTGGACTTCGGCACCATCGGCATCGCCGATGGCCTGACGCAATTCGGTTCCGAGTTCACGCCGGTGTTTATCCAGCAGGACGGCTCGCAGTTCGGCACCTTTGCCGGTGTCACGGTGGCCGACGACGGCCTGATGACGGCGCTGTTCGACAACGGTGAAACCCGGCCGGTGTTCAAGATACCGATCGCCACCTTCGTCAACGTGAACGAACTCGGCTCCCGGACGGGTAACGTATTCAATGCCACCCAGGCCTCGGGCGACCCGACGCTTCGGACGGCGAACTCCGGCCCCGCCGGCGCGGTGACTCAGGCGGCGCTCGAAGCCTCGACCGTCGACATCGGCGAAGAGTTCACCAAGATGATCGTCGTGCAGCGGGCGTTCTCCGCCGCCACCCGTATCATCACCACGGCGGACGAAATGCTTGACGAACTGGTCCGGCTCCGCCGCTAAGACTTAGTCTGACCATATCCACTTCGACGGCCCCGGCGGTGTACCCATACCCGCCGGGGCCGTTCGCTCTTAGGCACCGCGCGGCGCCGACCGGCTGGGTGCCGAAGAGCAAATCACCACTTGGAAAATTGAGGGAATTTTAACTTTGCTCTTTAGCCTTTCTTTAGACCTCGGGCGGTAAATTTGGAGCCATAAAGGGCATGCGGAACACCGCCAGCCCAGAAAGTAGACCTGGGGCCATCGGGTCCTCCTGTGTCTTGAGAAGAGTGACCAGAAGAAACGAGCAGCAGACATGACTTTTCTGAAGCGCCAAGATTCCGACAACCGGACCGACTCGCACGTACGACTTGTGGGTGGCGACGGCGGCCGCACCTTTGCTGCCCGCCGCGCGGAAACCATGGGCCCCGACGGCGCGCCGCTGACGCTTGACGATCTGCCGCCGCCGTCGACCAAACGCTGGGTCGCCCGGCGCAAGGCCGAAGTCGTCGCCGCCGTGCGCGGCGGCCTGCTGTCGCTGCAGGATGCCTGCCGCCGGTATTCCCTGTCCGAAGACGAATACATCTCGTGGGAACAGCTGATCGGGGATCACGGTCTTCGCGGGCTCCACACCACCCGGACGCAGCAATACCGCAACATCGCCCAGCGCAAGGCGCGCCGCGGCGGTGCCGGCGTCCAGGCTTAATTTCCGCCCGCACCCGAGCCAGCTCCCCCCAAATCGACCCCATTTCCGGCCTGTTTGCCGCCCGATTGTTCAGCAGAACGCCTGGCGTGTCCGACCCGTCGCCGCACCCAACCGTCCGCTACTCCCCCGGGCAACGAAAACTGGGCAAAAATTGCCCACTGTTAACCACTTGTTCACTGCCCCCCCAATAGGCTCTGGGCAACGGAAAGTTCGTATTTTCGGCCCGTCCGCATAGGCGCGGAAATTCAGGGAAATCGGACCGTCCGGCGGGTTAACACTCCTGACGCCACGGGGGACGCAAGTGGACGCAATCACACAAGCTTTACGCGGTCTCGCTCCGGCCCGCCTCGCCATCATGGGCGGGGTGATGATCGCCATGCTCGGTTTCTTCATCTTTCTGTTGACGAAACTGGGCCAGCCCAACATGGCGCTGTTATATTCAAACCTGGATCCGAACGATTCCCGGAACATTGCGACGGAGATCGGCCGGTTGGGTCACCATACGGAAATCCGCGACCAGGGCACGGCCGTTTGGGTCCCCGCGGAAAAACAGCTTGAATTGCGGTTGCAGATGGCCGATCGGGGCCTCCCCGTCGGCGGCAAGGTCGGGTTCGAGTTGTTCGACAACACAGACGCCCTCGGCACGACGAATTTCCTGCAGAACGTAAACCTGCGCCGCGCGCTCGAGGGGGAACTCGGCCGAACCATCCAATCCATGGACATCGTACACCGGGCCCGCGTCCACCTGGTGATGCCGAAACGGCAGCTATTCTCCCGCGAGGAACAACAACCGAGCGCCTCCGTGGTGCTCCAAATGCGTTCCAGCAAACGCCTTGATCCTGAACAGGTTTCCTCGGTTCAGCACCTGGTCGCGTCGGCCGTTCCGGGGCTCAAGCCCGGCCGCATCACCATCATAGACGACAAAGGTAAACTTCTGTCGACCGGGTTTCAGGACGATACCTCGGCACAGACCAGCGCCGCCAAGAATGAAGGCCGCCGTCGCACTTTCGAAGCTCGCATGGCGCGGACCGTCGAGGAACTTCTGGAACAGACCGTCGGATTCGGCAATGTCCGCGCCGAAGTCAGTGCCGACATTGATTTCGACCGAATTTCCACGACCGAAGAAATCTACAATCCGGACGGGCAGGTAATCCGCTCCACGCAAACCGTGGAACGCGCCGCCCGTAACCAGGAACAGGAAAACGACCCGGTCACCGTCGGCACCAACCTGCCCGACGGCGCGCCCGGCGGCGACGCCCGCGCTAAGGCCCAGTCGGACGAAAGTTCGACCGAAGAAACCGTCAACTTCGAAATTTCGAAAAAGACCGTCAATCACGTCAAAACTGACGGGAATATCAAAAGGTTAACCATTGCCGTGCTCGTCAACGGCGTGGTCGGCCGCGACGGCGACGGGAAAAAGACCTATACCCCCCGCGCCAAAGAACAGATGGAACTGCTGGCGACCCTGGTGCGCAACACCGTCGGGTTCAGCAGTGACCGCGGCGACAGCGTCGAAGTGGTGAACATGGAATTCGCCGCCGCCGAAAAATTCGAAGAGCCGCTGGAACTGTTCTTCGGCCTCGGCAAGAACGATCTGCTGCGTCTGGCCGAAATCCTGGTTCTCTCGATCCTCGGCATTCTGGTAATTTTGCTTGTGGTCCGGCCGCTGGTCAGCCGTGCCTTCGAGTCCATCCCGTCCGCGCAAGAAGCCGCGGGACGCCTGTTGGCCGATTCGTCGTCGCACGCGGCGGGTCTCCTGGGCGGGCCGTCGGCGCTTGCCCCGGCCGAGATGGAAGAAGAGCAGTTCGAAGAACTCATCGACATCGACCGCGTCGAAGGCCGCGTCAAGGCGTCTTCGGTCAAAAAAGTCGGCGAAATCGTAGAAAAGCACCCAGAAGAAGCCCTCTCGATCATCCGTGCGTGGATGTACCAAGAAGCCTAACCCGGCGAAAACCGCCGGGCACAGCCCAAAGGATAGCGTTTTATGGCCCGCATTAAGGACGACTACAGAGCCCTCAAAGGCACTGAGAAAGCGGCGA
>JAYNIR010000026.1:0-33840 GCA_038109305.1 Rhodospirillaceae bacterium | reverse complement strand
CATAGGCGGCATTTGCATTGGGAACATCATCTGTAATTCTCCTTCCTAAGCTGGATTTGTTGTATTCAATGCAATACAACGCTGCAGAAATCAGCCTTGCAATTTTGCAGTTGCAAGGAATTTCAAATTAATTATGCAGCTTGAAATAAGTTTAATAATGTGACGTCGATCACACTTAAACATCATTTCACCGGATATTATCCTAGATTACGTTCAAATCGTAGTCAAATCCCTCAGCTGACGGAACACTTTTCTTAGTGGCCCAGTGTCTTTTTGGGAATGTCATGAACCGACATTCCCCAGATTGGCTGGCCCCCGAAACCATCGCCCCAATGGACCTTTGAATGGTCATGCACTAACATTTACATTGGATCACTTAGATAGGTCTTAGATAGGTCAGGCCGGGTTCACGGATACCAAGGGCTACTTCGTATCAAAAGTCCCGGTTTACTGGCCTCTCAAAAAAGCCCATGACCTGATCACCAGCCCAGCCTTCGTGGTCATCAAGGCAGCCAACGAGTTCCGCGACAATCCAACACGGTCAGTCGTCCGATGACATCCACAAGGTGAACGGCCCGTCGTTGACCAGATCGATCCGCATGTGAGATCGGAACTGCCCGCATTTCACGGGCACGCCTTCGGCCTTGAGGAACTCGATGAAGCGGCCGTACAGGGGCTCCGCCATATCCGGCGGGGCGGCGTTTGAAAACCCTGGGCGGTTGCCCTTCTTCCATTCCGCGGCCAGCGTGAACTGGCTGATCGCCAGTAACTCGCCGCCGACGTCCTTTATGGACAGATTGGTCTTGCCCTGGTCGTCTTCGAACACCCGCAGGTCGGAAATCTTGCGGGCGAAAAATTCGGCCGTTTCGTCCGTATCCTGCTTTTCCGCACAGACCAGCACGACCAGCCCCGGCCCGATGGCCGCAAGCGGCGTTTCGGCCCCGTCGTCGCCGACCAACCCGACGTCGGCCCGCGTAACCCGTTGCAGTAGTGCGCGCATGCGAAAAATCCTCCCGGCCGACATCATGGGCCACGCCCGGTCCACGCCGCAAGGCCGGTTGATTTCGCCCCCCGCCCCGGGTTAACTGGGGTCCGCAAACCGCGCCTTGGGAAGGAACAAAACCATGAAATTCTTCGTCGATACGGCCGACGTGGGCGAAATCAAACGCCTGAACGACACCGGCCTGTTGGATGGCGTCACCACCAACCCGTCGCTGATCATGAAATCGGGGCGCGATTTCGTCGATGTGGTCAAGGAAATCTGCGCCATCGTCGACGGCCCGGTATCGGCGGAAGTGACCGCGACCGACCCCAAGGGCATGATCGAGGAAGGCCGCAAGCTCGCCAAAATCGCGAAGAATGTCGCCGTCAAGGTGCCGCTGACCGAAGCCGGGCTGACCGCGTGCAAAACGCTGTCTCAGGCAGGTACGCAGGTGAACGTGACGCTTTGCTTTTCACCGGCGCAGGCGTTGTTGGCGGCCAAGGCCGGCGCGGCGTTCATTTCGCCCTTCGTCGGGCGGCTGGACGACATCGGCCAGGACGGCATAGGACTGATCGCGGAAATCGCCGAAATCTACAACAACTACGATTTTGGGACGGAAATCCTGGTGGCGTCGGTCCGCCATCCGCAGCACGTGGTCGAAAGCGCCAAGCTGGGAGCGGATGTGTGCACGGTTCCGCCGGGCGTGATCTGGCAGCTGTTCAAGCACCCGCTGACCGACAAGGGCCTGGAAGCCTTCCTGAAGGATTGGGAAAAGACAGGGCAATCAATCCTCTAGCCCTGTTCGGCGGCGTCATTGAACGTGCTTGACGCCCCGGAAATTACCCGTTGAACGGGATACCCGCCCCGACCTATTCTATTGCAGAATGAACAATACCGTTTTGAATAAATAAATATTTTTGAGGGTGCCGAGCAAAAAAGGGGATCGGCATGAGTGCAACAGGCACCAATGTCGGCGGCGCGTCCCGCGCCGGCGGCCTTCGGGATTTTCCGCTGCTGACGTCTTTATCGGACGAGCAAGTGGCCGCCCTTGAACGCAAGTGCCGATGGCTCGAATTCGGCGCCGGCGAAAAAATCATCGAGCGCGGCGAGGAATACACCTCCGTCTATTTCATGATCACCGGCTGCGCCCACGTGTTGAACTATTCAAAATCCGGTCGCGCCGTCAGCTATGCGGCCTTGAAGGACGGCGACGTCTTCGGCGAACTGGCCGCGATTGACGGGCTGCCGCGTTCGGCCTGGGTGTGCACGATCACCAACTGCCTGGTCGGCGCCGCGCCGGGCCCGGTGTTTCTCGACCTTGTGAAGAAAAATCCGGCGCTTTCCATTGCGCTGTTAAAGCGGCTGGCGGCCGTGATCCGGCTATCCGACGAACGTCTGGCCGACGCCAGCCTGTTGGGCGCGGAACAGCGGGTGTGCATAGAACTGATCCGCATGGCCGAACCGGACCCGCAGAACCCGGCCGCCTACCGGGTGTTTTCCCTGCCGACGCAGGCGAATTTCGCCACCTTGATCGGCGCGAGCCGCGAAACCGTGTCGCGCATTTTCGGGCGGCTACGGGAAGATGGAATCATCGCCCAGTCGGAAAAAGGTCTTTTGATCCCCGACCGTCAGGCGCTGGAACAGCGCGCCCTGATGTAAAGCAAGACACCACCGTCAGCCGCCCTCGGTTTCCTTGAGGCACGCCTTTAACGCCTGAAACGGCAGCAGCACGCAGTCGTGCCGGTGGCGGTGATTATGCACAGGCGTAAACGCCGCCGCGTCGGCCCAGGGGCCATCGCTGCCGCCCCAGGCAAGCAGGTTTTCGATTTGGGCGCTGGCGGCCTTAAGCTCGTCATCGGATTTGCCGGGCGCGTCGCGGGCGATCAGCGCGGCGGCCGCCTGCACCAGCAGACATCCCCGCACCCGGCCGCCGACGGCCGACACGGTTCCGCCGTCCCGCGCGATGTCGAGCGTCACCCGATCGCCGCAGAGAAAATTGTCGAGCTCATGCACGCAATCCGCATGGTCGACGCGCACCAAATCTTTTGCTGCCGCCGCCAGCGCCTTGATCCGGTCGTCGTACATGCCGTCGTTCATCGGATGACCTTGAGCGTTTCGCCGAGCGCCGTCAGAAACGCATCCACGTCCCCTTCGGTGTTGTAGAGCGCGATACTCGCCCGCGTCGTCGCATCGACGCCAAAACGGTCCATCAGCGGCTGCGCACAATGATGCCCACCCCGGAGCGCCACACCCTTTTCTCCCATGACGTGACAGACGTCGTGCGGGTGGGCGTGCTCAACCGTGAAGGAAACGATGGGTGCCCGCACGTCTTTGCCGCCGGGGCCGAGCACTCGGACGCCCGCCATCCCGACAAGCCCGTCGAGCATCCGCCGGCAAAGCGCCGCTTCGTGGGCGCGGACCTCCGGCCATTCGATACCGCCGAGCCAGTCCGCCGCCGCGCCCAGCCCGATCGCCTGGATGACCGGCGGGGTTCCGGCCTCGAACCGGTGAGGCGCGGGCGCGTAGGTGGTTTCATCGAACGTCACGCGGCGGATCATTTCACCGCCGCCCATGAACGGCGGCAGATCTTCTAGAATATCCGCCCTGCCCCACAGCGCACCGATGCCCGTGGGCCCGAACATCTTGTGCCCGGTCACGATATAAAAATCGCAGCCGAGCGCGCGCACGTCGATGGGCCCGTGGGCCGCCATCTGCGCGCCGTCGATCAAAAGCTTCGCCGGGCTGTCTTTCAACACATCGGCAAAGGCGGCGATGTCAGTCACGGCGCCGATCACGTTTGAACAATGAGTGACGGCGACTAGCCGCGTCTTGTCCGTTAGCAACCCGCCGAGCGCATCGGCCCGGGGGCAGCCCTGATCGTCCACCGGCAGAACCTTGAGGACGACCCCCGCCCGGCCCCGCAGCATCTGCCAGGGCACGATGTTGGCGTGGTGTTCGCCTTCGCCGACGATTACCTCGTCGCCGGGCGCCAATGTCGCGCCGAAGGCATGGGCCGCCAAATTGATCGCCGCCGTGGCGCCGGATGTGAAGATCACCTCGGAAGATTGCGCCGCGCCCAGATAACGGGCGACGGAGGCGCGGGCCGCTTCAAACGTGTCCGTCGCGCGGACGGCCAGCGGATAGATACCGCGTTTGACGTTGGCGCGGCCGTCCCGCAGAAACGCCGCCATCGCCCCCGCGACGGGCGTGCCGAGCTGCGTCATCGCCGCATTGTCCAGATAAACCCCCGCATTGCCGGTGACGATGGCCGGAAACAGATTTCGGAGGTTCAGCCCCCCGATCACGGCGTGGGCGTCCCGCGCATGACAGAAATCACCTGGCCCAGGATCGAGACGGCGATTTCCGCCGGCGACTGCGCCGATATATCAAGCCCCACTGGCCCATGGATGCGGGCGATGGCGTCTTCGCCGAACCCGGCCTGAGTCAGGCGCTGCACCCGCTTGGCCATGGTCCGCGTGCTGCCGAGCGCGCCGATGTAAAACGCCGGCGACCGCAGCGCCGCATCAAGCGCCGGATCGTCGATCTTGCTGTCGTGGGTCAGCGTCACGACGGCGGTGCGGGTATCGGGTTTCAGTTCGGCCATGGCGTCGTCGGGCCAGTCGATCATCACGTGGATGTCGGGGAACCGCGCGTCGGACGCGAATGCCCGGCGCGGGTCGACGACCGTCACGTCAAACCCAGCCATCGCCGCCATGGGGGCCAGCGCCTGGGCGATGTGGACGGCGCCGACGATGATCATCCGCCGGGCGGGGGCCACGACCTCGACAAACCAGTCGCCGTCGTCGCCCGTAAGCGCACGGGAGCGGTCATCGCGCAGCGCGCCACGGGCTCCTTCGGCCACCGCATCGGGCAGCGCATCCGCGCCCAGAAGGTCGCTTTCGCCGGTCTCGAGTTTGGTCACGAGGGCGGAACTTTCACCCGAGGCGAGCCGCCCCACCGCTTGTTCATAAAGCGCCACCGACGGAGCTATATCGCGGACCAGAACGCGCACCGTGCCGCCGCAGGCGAGGCCCACATCCCACGCCTGTTCGTTGGTGACGCCGAATTCGAGGACTTTCGCCGGCGCGCCCGCCAGAATGTCGAGCGCTTCTTTCACGACGGCGCCTTCGATGCAGCCGCCGGAGACCGACCCCGCTATCTCGCCCTCGCCGGTGACCGCCAGATGGCTTCCCGGCGGGCGCGGCGACGAGCCCCAGGTCTGCACCACCGTCGCCAGCGCGACGGATTTGCCTTGTCGACGCCAGTCGAAGGCGGCGTCCAGAACGTCAAGCGCGGGGGCGGCAGGACCGGTCGGGAGCGTCATGGCGTTGCGATCCCCCGTCAGCCGCCTAAAACCAGGCCGATGACCCAGATAGCCACGGCGAAGCCCAGGACGGGACCCAAAATCCACGGGCCGGTTTCGGAAATTTTCGGCGCGGCCGGGGCGATGGGCGCAGATTGGACGGCGGGCGCGGCTTCTGTCTCTTCCGCGCCTTGGCCGGCGGCGCTTTCGGCGACCAGCGCCTCGAACGTATCGAAAAATTCACCGGCCAGCTTTTTCGACGTGCCTTCGATCAGGCGCGCGCCCAACTGCGCCAGCTTGCCGCCGACGTCGGCCTTGACCTCATAGATCATCACCGTTGCATCGCCGTCTTCGGTGAGCGTGATGATGGCGCCGCCCTTCGCGAAGCCGGCGGCGCCCCCCTTGCCGTCGCCGAAAATGGTGTAACCGACGGGCGGATTGATGTCCGATAACCTCACCTGGCCGCTGAACTTGGCGCGAACCGGGCCGACCTTGGCCGTTACCACGGCCTTGAATTCCGTATCCGAAATTTTTTCCAGGCTGTCGCAGCCGGGGATCGCCCGAGCGAGCATGTCCGGGTCGTTCAGCGCCGCGAAGACCACGTCACGGGGGGCGGCGATGCGGCGTTCTTCTTTTAACTCCATCGTGGTCTGCTCCTGGTCGTCATTTCAGTCGGCGGGCCTAAGGCCGCAAATCCTCGGGATTATCGATATCCATATGGATCGCCGGGCTCGCCACGTCCACCCCAAGGACGTCTTCGGCGTGCTTTTTCAACAGCGGTTTCGCCCCGACATCACCGATAAGGCCCTTGAACTCGGCAAACAGCCGTCGGGGCCACAGTACCGGATTGCCGGGCTGGCCATCATAGCGCGGCTGAATGATTTTTTCGCCGCCGGCGTCATCGAAGGCAGTCAGCATACCGGCCAGTATGTCCGGCGTGATCCCCGGCATGTCGCCCAACAGGATCACCGCCCCCCGGGCGTCGCCGGGCACGGCGGCGACCCCGGCCTTAACCGAGGTTGAAATGCCGTCCGCGAAATCCGGATTATGCACCAAGGAAACGTCCGCGCCGCCGAGCACGCTCGCGACCCGGTCCGCCTGATGACCGGCGACGACAATCACCGGGCGGAGCCCGGCGCCCGTCGCCGCATCGACGGCGTGGCGGACAACCGGTGCATCGCCGAAATCCGCAACAAGCTTGTTCACCGGGGCCATGCGCGTCGACCGCCCGGCGGCCAACACCACCGCCGCCACGCCGCCCGCGCCTGATTGAATAGAACCGCCTGTCATACGCCGCGCCCGCCCGGGGGTTTCCTGTTGCAACACGATTGATATATGTTTTGTATACAATATCTCATGACGCAGCCGCGTCATACCTCATCGAAATAAAACGACATATCCGGGACGAAGCAGAGGCCATGCCAAACATCTCCCTAACCGTAAACGGCGCGCTGGTGACCAAATCGGTCGACGGGCGCACGCTTTTAGTCGAATTCATCCGCGAAACGCTGGGCCTGACCGGCACCCATCAGGGCTGCGACACCAGCCAGTGCGGCGCGTGCGTCGTGCATGTGGACGGCAAGCCGGTGAAAAGCTGCACCATGCTGGCAGCGCAGGCGGACGGCGCGGACGTCCACACCATCGAAAGTCTGGCGCCTGAAGGCGAACTGAACCCGATGCAGCAGGCATTTCACGACCACCACGGCCTGCAATGCGGGTTCTGCACGCCGGGCATGATCATGTCGGCCATGGCGCTGGTCCGCGACATCCCGGACCCGACGGAATCCCAGGTGCGCCACGGGCTCGAAGGCAACATCTGCCGCTGCACCGGCTATCACAACATCGTCGCTGCTGTCCTGGACGGCGCCAAGGCGCTGCGAAGCTAACGGGAGCGGAACCAATGCAGAATTTCAATTTCACCCGCCCTACCTCCGTCGCCGACGCGGTCGCCGCCCACAAATCATCGGCGGACGCATCTTATATATCCGGCGGGCAGACGCTGATCCCGGTCATGAAACAAGGCCTCGCCATGCCGGAAGACGTCATCGACCTGAATTCGGTTGCAGGCCTCGCGGGCGTCACCGTCGACGGCAACGCCGTCACCATCGGCGCGACGACGCGTCATGCGGACGTCGCCCGATCCGAAGATGTTAAGAAAGCCATCCCAGCGCTTGCCCATCTGGCCGGCGTGATCGGCGACCCCCAGGTCCGCAACCGGGGGACCATCGGCGGGTCCGTCGCCAACAATGACCCGTCGGCGGATTATCCGTCGGCCGTGCTCGCCTTGAACGCAACCGTCATCACCGACCGGCGGGAAATCGCCGCGGAAGACTTTTTCGCAGGCCTGTTTTCGACCAGCCTGGACGAAGGCGAAATGATCACGGCGATGAAATTCCCGATCCCGGAAAAGTCCGGGTACGCGAAATTTCCGAACCCGGCATCCCGCTATGCCTTGGTCGGCGTGTTCGTCGCCAAGGGCAAGAACGGCGCCCGCGTCGCGGTGACCGGCGCGGGGCAGGACGGCGTGTTCCGCTCGGCAGTGTTGGAAGACGCCCTCAACAAGGATTTTTCGGCGGCGCATCTGCGCGACATCGACATCCCGGAAGACGACCTTATGACGGACATGCACGCAGCAGCCGATTACCGCGCGCATTTGATCGGCGTCATGTGCGCCCGGGCCGTCGCACAAGCAAACGGCAAGGCATAAGGAGCGCCGGCATGGGAAACGTGAAAATCGGCGACAGCCTCCGGCGGATTGAAGACCAGCGGTTTTTGACCGGGCGCGGCCGCTACATCGACGACATCAAGCTGGATAAGCAGGCGCGGGCCGTGGTCGTCAGATCGCCCTATGCGCACGCGCGGATCAACTGCATCGATATTTCCACGGCGGAAGCCATGCCGGGCGTGCTGCTGATCGTCACGCGGGATGATTGGAAGCGCGAGGGCTTCGCCCCCATGCCGACCAAGTCGGGCGTGCAGAAAAACGCCGACGGCACGCCGCTGAAACAGTCCGACCGCCATTGCCTCGCCATGGACAAGGCCATGTACGTGGGCGAACCGGTGGCGCTGGTCGTCGCCGAAACGGTCGACCAGGCGCAGGCGGCGGCGGAAGCGGTCGACGTCGATTATGAAGAACTTGAGCCCGTCGTCGACCCTGTGAAGGCGCTGCAACCGGGTGCACTCCAGCTGTGGGACGGCATCCCGGGCAACCTATGCGTCAATTTCGAACTAGGCGACCGGGACGGCACGGACAAGGCGTTCGCCGTCGCCGATCATGTTTTTACCCTCGATCTGGAAAACAACCGGGTCACCGCCGCCCCCATCGAAACGCGAGGCTGCATCGCCGCTTACGATTCCGCGACCGACCGATACACCCTTTGGAACGCATCACAAAATGCCCACGCCAACCGCGACACCTTCGCGGACGTCTTGAAGCTCGACAAAAAGCAGGTCGACTTCATCGCGCCCGACGTGGGCGGCGGCTTCGGCGGCAAAAATTCGGCCTATCCCGAACCGCCCTTGTGCCTTTATGCGGCAAAGCGGTTGGGCCGCCCAGTCAAGTGGATCAATTCGCGGGCGGAGAGCTTTCTGTCCGACACCCATGGGCGCGGCCAAACGACCCGCGTGCAGATCGCGGTCGACAAGGACGGGACATTCCGGGCGCTCCGCACCAACACCATTGGCGCCATCGGAGCCTATGCCTGGACCGTCGGGCCGTTCACGCCGACGGGCGGCGCCGCCCGCACCCAGGGCGGGCCTTATCACTTCCCGGCCATGCATTACCGGGGCCGCGCGGTGTTCACCAACACCATGGCGATGGACCCTTACCGGGGCGCCGGCCGGCCGGAGGCGACGTTTCAGACTGAACGGATCATCGAATACGCCGCCCGCAAACTCGGCATGGACCCGGTCGACCTACGCCGCAAGAACCTGATGCCGCCCACCATGCTGCCGCACAAGACTCCCATGGGGCTGGACGTGGATTGCGGCAATTTCCCTCTGCTGTTCGACGAAACCATGAAGATGGTGAACAACACCGGGCTGGACAAGTTGAAGAAAACGGCCGAGGCGCGGGGCCGCAAGTTCGGCTTCTCCATCGCTCCTTACCTGGAATGCACCGGCGGGGGGGCCAAGGAGCACGCGGGCGTGACTTTCAACAAAGACGGATCGGTCGGCCTCGCCATCGGCACGTCGTCGACCGGCATGGGCCATGAAACGTCGCTCGCACAAATCCTGTCGGCGCAATTGGGCATCGATGTGGAACGCATCTCCTTCACCCAATCCGACACGCGGGCGACGCCTTTGGGCGGCGGCCACGGCGGGTCGCGCGGGATGGAGGTCGGCGGCAACGCGGTGCAGCAAGCGGCGGAAGAGATCGTCGAGCTTGCCAAACCCGTCGCTGCGCACTTGTTGCAGTCGAATGCGAACGAGGTGGAGTTCGAGGACGGCCGGTTCACGGCCGGCAGCGGATCGGTTTCTATGTCCGACGTGATCGAGGCGTCATTGGACGCCGACAAACTGCCCGACGGGATGGAGCCCGGGTGCCTGGATCATTCGTCGGTGTTCGAACGCGGCGTGATTTCGATCCCCAACGGCGTCCACGCGGCGGCGGTGGCGGTCGACCCGGAAACCGGTGACGTCGACATTACCGGATACTGGGTGATGGATGACTTCGGCACCATCATCAATCCCATGCTGGCCGACGGTCAGGTCATGGGTGGCGTCGCCCAGGGCATCGGCCAGGCTTTGGTGGAAAACATCGTCTACGACCCGGACACGGGCCAACTGATGACCGGGTCGCTGATGGATTACGGCCTGCCCCGCGCCGACGACGTGCCGAACATGGAAATCGGCTATTACGAGGGCGCGCCGACCAAGAAAAATCCGCTGGGCGTGAAGGGCGCGGGCGAAGCCGGCTGCGTCGGCGCCTGCCCGGCCGTGGTTAACGCTGTGCTGGATGCGTTGAAAGACTTCGGCGTCATCCACATGGACATGCCGTTGACGCCGCAAAAAATCTGGCGTGCGATCAAGGACGGCGGCAAGCACGACCCGGAAGCGTTGATGCGGGACGCGCCCCAATAGACGGATAGACGATTAGCCGAACAAACGAGTGGATGGAGAAAAACAATGACGTTCCTGACGCCGATGACCGGATTTCTGCACAGCGCCATGCGCATCGTTTCGGGCCTATTGTTTCTGCAGCACGGCACGACCAAGTTCCTGAGCTTTCCGGCAACCAAATACAGCGGCATCGACCCGTTCTTCATGGCCGGCGCCGCCGGCATGATCGAACTACTGGGCGGCGCGCGCTCGGTCGTTGGCCTGTTCACCCGGCCCGCCGCCTTCGTCATGTCCGGCACCATGGCGGCGGCGTATTTCATGGCGCATTTCCCGCAGGGCTTTTTCCCCACCCTGAACGGCGGCAAACTGGCGGCGCTTTATTGCTTCGTATTTCTGTACATCGCGCCGGCGGGCGACGGCCCGTTGAGCCTCGACCGCATGATGGGGCGGAGTTAAAGACCCTAAGCCCCAATCAGTCGGCCTAATGTGGGGCGTCCGGCCCGCACCCCCATATGGGGATGGCGGGCTTCACCCTGGCCCGATATGCCTGTGCCGATACCCGGCAATGGACAGGCAACGGCCCATGAGCACGATCACCTATGACATCGAACTGACTGGCAGGCGGCGGGAAGTCGTCGCCATCGCGTTCGATGCGGAAACTTTGGCGTTGGAAACCCCGCCGCTGGCAAACCTGCGGGCGTGGGCGGACCCAGCGTTCAACCAATGCGCCGCTTGCCCGTTGTCGACGGAAGAAGAAACCATTTACCGGGTCGCGTCGATGTATCTGCTGTCGCGGTATTTCGAGCCGGGCAGCGGCACGGTCGGCGATTTTTCTGGCCTGCAACGGATTTATTCCGACATCCTGAAGGTCAAACAGGGTATCGCCAAACGGCTCCGCCAATCAGGGGTGTTTGCCGAAATCAATTCCATCGCCATTCTGGACCTGTACGCCCAGACCATGCCGTTCGCCATCGAAGACTCTCTTGCCGACATCGCGCATCTGTTTCAGCGCCAGGATCAGGCGGCGCAAGGCCATTCAGGTCAACGGCGCCCGGCCCAGCGCCATGGCGCGCTGCGCGAAGCTTTCGTAAACCGACCAGTCGAGCGGATGTTCGGCGACCGTTTCCGGGTCCCACATGCTGCGCGTCACGCCCAGCACGTTGGCGCCGTACACATGCAGCCCGGTCGCGTCCGTATCGCCGAAGCATTCGACCACGTGAACCGCGTCGTCCGGCATATAAATGATGTCACCGGGCTCCATATCCACCGTGCGCTCATACGTCAGGGAGCCATCGGTGTTGCGCTTATAGACGAAGTTCCGTTCGCACCCCGTCAATTGCAGGATCGCCGCCCAGGTGCCGTGGTTGTGCGGCGGCGTGCGGCGGCCCCGGACGAACCGCACCTTGAGCAGACTTAAATTCGGCGCGCGGTAAAACGCCTGCAGCGCGTTACCGCCGACGCCTTCCAGGTAATCCGTCGCCGCCGCCACGCCGGCGATGCCGGATTTCAACTCCTTCATCAGGGCGACGACGGCCTTGTAGGGTTCGGCCCCCGCCGCAGCGGCGGAAAATTTTTCAACCAGATCGGCTGCGTTCATGGCGTTTCTCCTTTTATCGCGCCCGAACGTCACGACGGCACGAAAACCTGCCCTTCCATGATTTTTCGGGCCGTGCGGCCCAAGGTCGCGCGCTTGGCAACAACCTTGTTGCCGCGGGTTTCGACAATCGCTTCGGTTTCGATCACCCCCGCCGGATGGCCGAAGCGGACGAGCTGGCCGTCCCGCGTTTCCGGCCGGCAGGCGTCATGCACAATGGTACCGGGGATGCGCGACGCCACGCCGGTGCAGACGGTCGACGTGCCGGCGTAAGTCTTGTGCATCTGTTGCATGAACATGACGCGGGCCAAAAAGTCGCAATCGTCGCCACGCACCGTTCGGTCGCCGATGGCGTCGTAATAGTCCTTCGGCGGCGCGATGACGGAAACGAAGGGCGTCGCCGGGCTGTCGGTGGCGGCGCGGCTGGGATCGTCGATCATGCCCATTTTGACTCCGCCGTAGGCGCGGATTTTTTCCAAGAGGGCTGACAATTCCTTTTTGTCGTCGATTTCCTGCGCGGTTTCCGCCCCGGTCATGCCGATGTCCTCGGCGCGGACGAAAGTGTGCGCGTTGCCGATATCGACAAGCGATACCTCAAGCGTCCCGAACCCTGGCACATCGATGCGGTCAATCGCGCTTCCCGTGGGCAGCAACGACCCCGCGCTGGACCCGCCCGTATCGGCGAAATCGACGTTGATCTTGGCCCCGGTCCCAGGCACGCCTGGAATATCGTAATCGCCGTCTTCGAGCGGACGGCCGTCCCTGACCGGCACTTCGATATAAAGCATGCGGTCCAGGTTGGTGTTGTAGACCCGGACGCGTGTTACCGGTTGTTCCAGCGGGACCAATTTTTCCCAGCAGGCGAAGGCGCCGACGCCGGAAGACAGATTGCCGCAGAGTGACCTCAGGTCGACATGCGGTTCGTTGATTTCGACTTGGCCGAAGGTGTAGCTGATCTGCGCGCCTGACGCCCTGGGGTTGTCCTCCGGCGGATCGCCGATGATGCAGACCTTCGACGTCAGCGGGTCGGCCCCGCCGAGGCCGTCGATTTGCCGCTTATCCGGCGAGCCGAACATGCGGAGGATGACCTTTTCGCGCGCTGGCCAATCCGCCGGCAGGTCACGGTCCAGCAGATAAACCCCCTTGGACGTGCCGCCCCGAAGTATGGTGCACCGGATCGACTGGGTCATGGATGGCTCCCTGGGTTTGCGCCGTTGGATACTGGTTTACCCCCGTTCCGGGGCGACCGGAAGAAAAACCGCGATTGAACGGGTTCCCACGCGCCCGCCGAGGGCCTATCCATACATCCTCGCAGCCTGGCCGCTGTGGACGGGTACACCGCCATGAAATGGGTGCTGATCATCATCGCCGCCGGCTGGGCCAATTCGTCGGACCCGGCGATCGACCAGGTCCTGTTCGAAACCAAAAAGCTTTGCGATCACGCGCGAACCCAGGTCCTGCGCGCCAAAAGCGACGGCGTCAACGTGCTGGTCTATTGCGTCCGCCGGGAAAACGACCCGCCAAAATCGGCCCAACCCAAGTAACGGTAAAATCGGAACTCGCGCCTAACCCGCGGCCTTGACCGGCCAGGCGTCCCGGATCTGCGCCCGGTGCATCATGCGCGGCTGCGCCGGGTCGATGGCGTCGCGGCGGTGCAGAACCGCGCGGTTATCCCACATCAGAAAGTCCCCGGCCCGCCACCGCTGCGTCCAGGTTAGGTGCGGCTGGGTCGCGTGCGCCCAAAGCCGGTCCAACAAATCGTCGCTGTCGGGTTTGTCCATGCCGATGATATGGGCATTAAGGCGGCGGCCCAGAAACAGGGCGGCCTTGCCGGTTTCCGGATGTTCGCGGACCAGCGGATGCACGGCCCCCGGAATGTCGTCGGGATCGTCGTAGGCGTCTTTAAATCCATGGCGCGTCTGCCCGGCGGAGTTGGTGGAGGAATCGTGTTTGGCCGACCGGCCCCGGACGGCCGCCCGCAAGTCCGCCGGCAGGGCGTCAAAGGCCCGATACATGTTAGCGAAGCCGGTGTCGCCGCCCGCCTCGGGCACCTGCAGCGCGTAAAGAACGCAGGCCATGGGCGGGTCGTCCTTATAAGTCATGTCGCCGTGCCACTGGCTTTCACCCGATCCGAGGGAGCCCTGCGGCACACCGTCGATGACGATGTTGGAAATCACGCCCAGATACGGAAAGTCCGGCAGGTAGGGTTTGTTGCCGTAGGGGCTGATCGGCGCGCGGTCGAGCTCGCCAAACCCTGCGGCGAACGCCAGTAGGTCAGGGTCGGTCAAATCCTGATCCCGCACGCGGATCACCAGATGGTCCAGAAGCGCCTGGCGGACGGCGCCGACGGCGGCGGGATCGCGGCCGGCACGCGCCAGATCCACACCCTCGATATCGGCGCCCAAGGCGCCGCCGGACGGAACGACTTTCATGCCGGGAAATTACCACGCTCGGCGGCGGATGCCATCCGCCTTATCGGTGAGGAGCCGGAGGTCCGTCAGGCGCGGGGTGTCGGGACAAGAAAGAAAATGTCTCGGTAGTCAACGGCGGCCGACAGCGTCAGGGCCGAAATCAGGTCGCCGTCCATCTGCAACGGGTTCCCGTCGGGGCCGTCGACGACGACGTCCCCGCCCTGGAACACCTTGACGCCATCCATGGTTTCAAGCCGCCCGGTCAACAGCCCGAAGCCGCAACGCAGCGTCGGCACCCAGCCGTGGGACGGCAACAGGACAACGTGCAGATCGCCGCCCGGGAGGCTCGCCCCCGGCGCCAGAACAAACGGGCCGCCGTAGTGCTACGCCCGGGTGACGATGACTGTCCGCGCTTCGTGGACGCCGCCGCCCACCGTAACGCGAGACGGATGCGACGGTTTCATCATCGCCGCCACCGCCGCACCCAAATATGTGGCCGCGCCGAAGATGCGTTTGGTCGCGGATTTGACCGCGGCGACGGCGCGGGCGTCGAGCCCGGCACTCGCCATCAGCACGAACCGATGTCCGTTAGCGATTCCCGGCTGCACGCCCATGGTCGCGCCGGTTTCGATCATCCGGGCCAGCACGTCGGGGCGCCTGGGCAAATCCAGTTCCTAGGCCACCAGTTGGCCGTACCGCGCGGCAAAAACGCCACCGACGGCATCGCGGCATCGTACGGCCGGGCGCACAGATCGTCCACCACTTCGTTCACCGTGCTGTCGCCGCCGGCCGAGACGATTACGTCGACGCCGTCGATGGTGCGGGCGAACTCGCGGGCGTCGCCGGCGCGTTCGGTGGTGCGGGCAAGCACCTGATGACCACGGATCGGGGCGTAGACAGGAAAATCTCGATAATTTGACCGCCGCCCCCGTGGGCGCCGGGCGCAAATCGCCCTGACCGCTACAAGACTTTTCCGTCAAACGGATGCCAGCCGTCACGGTGTTCGATTTCGACCACCCAGATGTCCGGATCGCGTTTGACCGCACGGGCGACGTAGTCATCGGCCTCGGCATCGGGCCGCGCTTCGCCATCAAACGCGGCCAGCCACCCCGGGTTGCCGTCGGGCCCGGTCGCTTGGCTTAAAACCCGGCTGGTGCCGTTCAACATGTTCAGTTTCAGGATCAACGCCCCCGCCCGGTCGTCGCCCCGGCGGACGACCATGGCCGGCACGTCGTCTGCGTTGCATCGCCGGACGTGCGCCATGATCCAGACGTCGGACGTCAGGCGGCCGTGTTCGGTGGGGAGTCCCCTGATCGGCATGGTTCGCTTCGCCGTTTCCCTATCGATCCTGCATTGATACTATCCCCGCAACCATCGGAAAGGGAGCCCCCATGGCCGGACCGGCCCTAAAGCTTAGCAGCGTCACCAAATCCTTCGGCCGGCACCAGGTGCTGGCGGGGATCGATCTGGACGTGCCGGCGGGCGGCTCGGTGGTGGTCATCGGCCCGTCGGGCACCGGCAAGACGGTATTGCTGAAAACATTGATCGGCGTCTATGCCCGCGACGGCGGCACGGTCCTGGTCGACGGCGCGGATGTCGCCGCGCTCGACGGCGATGGGCAGCGCGCGCTTTACGGCCGGTTCGGCATGCTGTTTCAAAAATCGGGCCTGTTCGACAGCCTGCCGGTCTGGGAAAACGTCGCCTTCCAGTTGCTGCAACAGGACGGCATGACCAGGAAGGACGCCCGCGACCGGGCCATCGAAAAACTGGGGCAGGTCGGCCTCGCGCCCGAGGAAGCGGATCTGTTCCCGTCGGAATTGTCGGGCGGCATGCAGAAACGCGTCGGCATCGCCCGCGCCATGGCCGCCGACCCAGACGTGCTCCTTTTGGATGAACCGACGGCGGGGCTCGACCCGATCATGTCGAACATCATTAACGATCTGATTCTAGAAGTGATGGAACGGACGGGGGCGACGGTGATTTCCGTCAATTCGGACATGCGGGGCGCCAAAAAAATCGCGACGACGGCGGCGATGCTGTACGACGGGCATGTCATCTGGACCGGGCCGACGGAAACGATGCACCAAAGCGGCCACACGCATGTCGACCAGTTCGTCAATTCGCGGGCCGAGGGACCGATCCCGACCATCGTTGACCCGGCAGCGGTCGCGTAAACCAATAAGTCCCGGCAGCCGCCGCCTAATCCCCTTCGGGTATTTTCGACGGCTTGGTCAGGATGAACCAAGCGCCGTACACCATGAAGGCGGCGGCGAGCGCAATCAGGTAGCCGGGCGTTTTCGTGAAAAAGACGACGTAGGTCAGGCTGCCCGCCATGGCGGTCACGGCGATGACCTTGGCGCCCAGCGGGATGACCCGGTGTTCCTCCCACTTCTGCAAAGGCAGCCCGAACAGCGGGTGATGATAGAGCCAGTTGTGGAACCGTTCGGACGACCGCGCAAAACACCAAAGCGCCAGCAGCATGAACGGGGTCGTCGGCAATACCGGCAAGACCACGCCCAGCACGCCCAGACCGACGAAAAACCAGCCCAGGACGATCAGCAGGATTTTTTTGCTGGCTTCCTTCATGCCGGCCCGCTTTCTCCCTTGCGCCTCCAGGGGTTAGCCGCCCCCGGCAGGCCGAGACACAGCATAGCTGGGCCGAGCCGCCGCCGCCACGGACAAGGAAACCGCGCCATTTACCTTGGCCTCACGGGGTTTTTTTGGCAGAACACGCGGGCAGCCTTTTCCAGCGGAGCCCCCAGGAGTCCCCCCATGAGCCTCCCTTCCAACCCGGAAGCCGACACCGCCGCCCCGACGGGCGATTTCATCCGTGACATCATCCGGGAAGACCTGGGCGCGGGGAAACACGCGGGCGTCGTCACACGGTTTCCGCCCGAGCCCAACGGCTACCTGCACATCGGCCACGCCAAGTCGATCTGCCTGAATTTCGGCGTTGCCCGCGAATTCGGCGGCCGTTGCCACCTGCGCTTCGACGACACCAATCCGGCGAAGGAAGAACAGGAATTTATCGACGCCATCCGCGACGATGTCCGCTGGCTCGGCTTCGATTGGGGCGGACACGAATATTATGCGTCTGATTACTTCGAACAGCTTTATGATTGGGCCGTGCATCTGATCAACAACGGGCTTGCCTATGTCGACGATCTGTCCGCCGACGAGATGCGCGCCTACCGCGGCACGCTGACGGAACCGGGCCGCGACAGCCCGCACCGGGGTCGCACCGCTCAGGAAAATCTGGACCTATTCGCCCGCATGCGGGCCGGCGAGTTCGCCGACGGTGCAAAGGTGCTGCGCGCCAAGATCGACATGGCCCACGGCAACATGAATATGCGCGACCCGGCGCTTTACCGAATCATCCGCAAACCGCATCCGCGCACCGGCGATGCATGGTGCATTTATCCGACTTATGATTACGCACACGGCCAGTCGGACGCGCTGGAATACGTCACCCATTCGCTCTGCACGCTTGAGTTTGCCGATCACCGCCCGCTTTATGACTGGCTGGTCGAACACCTGCCGGTGCCCGCGCGGCCCCGGCAGTACGAATTTTCGCGGCTTAACCTGACCTACACGGTTTTGTCCAAACGGCGGCTGACCCAGTTGGTATCTGAAGGCCACGTGAACGGATGGGACGACCCACGCATGCCGACGCTGACGGGATTTCGCCGCCGCGGCATCCCGGCGGAGGCACTCCGCGATTTCGCCCACCGGGTCGGCATCACCAAGTCGGACAACACGGTCGAATTTCAGTTGCTGGAACATTGCGTCCGCGACCACTTGAACAAGGCGGCGGAACGGCGGATGGCGGTGCTGCGCCGCCTTAAGGTGGTGATCGAAAACTTCCCCGAGGGCGAGGTCGACAATCTGGACGCCATCGACAACCCGGAAGACCCAGCAAGCGGCAGCCACACCGTGCCGTTCACGCGGGAAATTTACATCGAACAAGACGACTTCATGGAAGACCCGCCGAAAAAGTTCTTCCGCCTGGGCCCCGGCCGCGAAGTGCGGCTGCGCTATGCCTACTTCATCACCTGCACGGACGTGATCAAGGACGCGGCCGGCAACGTAGTCGAACTGCGCTGCACCTATGATCCGGCGACCCGCGGCGGCGACGCGCCCGACGGCCGCAAGGTCAAAGGCACGCTTCATTGGGTTTCGGCCAGCCAGGGCATCCCGGCGGACGTGCGCCTTTATGACCACCTGTTCCGCGAGGAAAATCCCGGTGCCGGCGGCCGCGATTATCTGGACGACATCAACCCGAATTCGCTCGACGTGGTGACCGGCGCAATACTGGAACCGTCGCTGAAGGACTGGCCCGTCGGCAAGACGCTGCAATTCGAACGCTTAGGTTATTTCTGCGCCGATAAGGACAGCGAACCGGGCAAGCCGGTGTTCAACCGCACCATGGGCCTTCGCGATACCTGGGCCAAGGTTCAGAAACAAGGGTAGCCTGGCATGACCACGAAATCCGCCGCCAAACTTTCCGCCGATTGGTTCTTCGACGTCATTTCGCCCTATGCCTATCTGCAGTGGCGGGAAATGGCGACGTTCGAGAAACACCTGACTGTCACGCCCCGCCCCGTGCTGTTCGCGGGGCTACTGAACGCCTGGGGTCAGTTGGGCCCAGCAGAAATCCCGGAAAAACGCATCGCGACCTATCAGTTCTGCGCCTGGAAGGCGAAACAACTGGGCCTGCCCTACAGCGTGCCGCCCAAGCATCCGTTCAACCCGCTGCCGCTGCTGCGGATGATTTTGGCCCGGGGATCGCACCCGGACGACATCACCGCCGTGTTCAATGCGGTCTGGGCCCACGGCCTGGACGTCACCGACCCCGCGGTGATCGAGGACATCCGAAACGGCCTTGGCCCGGTGAAGGGCAAAGCGATGTCGGCTAACGACGCCAAACTTGCCCTTCGGCAAAACACCGACGACGCGGTCGCCGTCGGCGTGTACGGCGTGCCGACTTTTGCGGCGGCGGACGCGGGCGCAGTCAAGCCGCGTCTGTTCTGGGGTTATGACGCGGGGGCGTGGCTGTTGGATTGGATCGCCAACCCGGGCCTGTTCGACGACGACGTCATGCGCCGGGCGGCGGCCTGCCAGATCGGGGTCGAACGCCCGCGCTGACCACCCCCACGTCCGGCGCGGCTGCCCCGCCGACCACGGGTCGGTTGGCGCTTTCCCGGCCGGGGGATTCAGGCTAAGCCTTAGAGAAACCTTCAATCAAATACAGGAGACATCCCCCATGCGCCGCCTTCCCGCCATCACTCAGGACAAACTGACGCCCGAACAGAAAGATCTGTTCGACAAGATCACCTCGGGCCCCCGCAGCGCCAACCGCTCGATCCCAGATTTTCTCGATGGCGACGGCGGTTTGCGCGGCCCCTTTAATGCGCTGCTCTACCGCACGGCGATCGGCGACCTGCAGCAACAGATGGGCGCGCAGCTCCGGTTTTCGGGCGTGCTTCCGGGAGACATGCGCGAGGTCGCGATCATGACCGTCGGCCAGGTCTGGCAGGCGGATTACGAATTTTACGCCCACGCCAAGGCCGGCCGGAAAGAGAACGTATCCGAAGACGACATCGAAGCCATTCGCCAAGGTAAAGCGCCGTCGGTCCCGGCATTGGCCGCGACCCACGCCTTCACCGTCGAACTGCTGGAAAACCGCAAGGTCGGCGACGCGGCGTACAAGGCCGTGCATGACATCGTCGGCGATGACGGCATGGTCGAACTGGTCATTCTGATCGGGTTCTACTGCATGGTGTCGGCCAACCTAAACGCGTTCCTTTGCCCCATGCCCGAAGGAGTCCCCGCGCCCTTCGGCACCGTTTGATCCATTTCGTCCGAGGAGGTCACTCAATGTCCCGTACGGTGTACGTTAACGGCGAATTCGTCGCCGAGGAAGACGCCAAGGTTTCCGTCTTCGACCGGGGGTTCCTGTTCGCCGACGGAGTTTATGAAGTGTCATCGGTTCTGGGCGGCAAGCTGGTCGATAACGCCGCGCATCTGGTGCGGCTGGAACGCTCCCTGGGCGAACTGAAGATGGCCTCCCCCGCCAATGGCGCTGAAATCACTGCCATCCAAAAGGAACTGATCAAGCGCAACAACCTCTCGGAAGGCGTCGTTTACCTACAGGTCACTCGGGGTGCGGCTGACCGGGATTTCAATTTCCCGAAGGACGCCAAACCGTCCCTGGTGATGTTCACGCAAACCAAAAGTATTTTGAAGAACCCGTCCGCCGACAAGGGCATTTCCGTGGTGACGCTGCCCGATATCCGCTGGCAGCGCCGCGACATCAAGACCGTCGGCCTGCTGCCGGCATCCATGGCGAAACAGGCAGCCAAGGACATGGGCGCGGACGACGCCTGGATGGTCCAAGACGGGCATATCACCGAAGGCACATCCAACAACGCCTTCATCGTCACCGACGACGGCACCATCATCACCCGCGGGCTGTCCAATTCCATCCTGCATGGGATCACCCGCAAGGCGGTTTTGAAAGTCTGCGAGGAAGCGGGCCTGAGCCTGGTCGAGCGCGCCTTCACCCCCGAAGAAGCCTATGAGGCGCGGGAGGCGTTTTTGACAAGCGCATCCAGCTTCGTCATGCCGGTGATCAAGATAGACAATCACATCCTGGGCAACGGCGTGCCCGGCCCCGTCGCGCAAAAGGTCCGCGCGCTTTATATCGAAGAAGCGTTGAAGGCGGCAGTCTGAGCCGCCGGTAACGTCCGGTCAGCGACCGTCCATTTCCAACGCCGCCAGATCGCCCAGCGTCACCGGCTTGACCGGCGGGCGCAGTCGGCAGTGGCCGATGCGGCCGACGGCAGTGCTGCGTTCGGCCGCCATTATTTCCGAGACGGTCAACCCGCAGAGCCGCCCCCGGCAGGGCCCCATGTCGGCGCGGCAGAAGCTTTTCAGCTGATTGGGCCCCTGGCAGCCGAGCCGCACGCACGCGCGGACCTGACCGGCGGTGACTTCCTCGCACCGGCAGACGACCACGTCCGGATCGGCGGGAATGCGGAATCGGTCCAACGGCCGGAACAAGGTATCGAGGAACGGGCGGAACATCCGGTCATTGATCACGGCCCGCAGGCGCCCCGTGCACAGGGTGTTGCGTTCGCCTTCGCTGATCACCTTGAGGGAAGCGAGCGCCGCGAGGCGCCCTTGATGTTTCGCCAATACCGCCCCCTGGATGCCGCCGCCGACGACGATGACGTCGAAGGATTTCATGGGGTCAAAGAGTACGGCGGCGGGAAAGGGCTGTCGAGTAGACGCGATCAGGCACGGCCGCGGATCACGACCTTGAGCGCGTCCTTGGCGATCATGGCGCGGAGCGCCTCTTCGGTTTCATCGATGGGACGTTCGGCCGTCAACAGTAGATCGGCCTTGAACGCCGGATCGGCGAGCATGTCTAGCGCGCGGCGGATGGTATCGGGCCGGTGATGGTAGACGCCCTTGATGGTCAGTTCCGAATAGTGGACCTGGTGGGTGTCCAGCGGGATGGACGTACCGGGGGCGCAGCCGCCGAACAGGTTGACCAGACCGCCCGGCCGGACGCAGTCGATGACATCCTGCCATACCTCGGGCACGCCGGTGGCGTCGACGGCGACCCAGGCGCCATGGCTGCCCTGTGTCTTGGCGCGGACCTTTTTCGCCTGGCCGCCGCCGCGTTCGATCTGAACCGTTTCCGCCGCACCCAGCTGCTTGCCGACGGCAAGCCGCGGCGGGTTCGGATCGGCCAAAATCACCCGGCATCCGGCCCTGGCGAGCGCGCCGACAAACAGCAGGCCGATAGGCCCGGCGCCAAACAGCACGAACTCGACCGGGCCGGCCTTGCTGTAGCGGTCGATGTCGCACGCATCTATGCCGTGCAGCACGCAGGCGAGCGGTTCCGTCAGCGCGGCTTTTCGGAAGGCGAGCCCGTCCGGCACCAAATATGTGTTTTTTTCAACGAACCTTGCAGGAATGCGCAAAAATTCCGCAAACGCGCCGTTCAGGTATTGCAGGTCCTCGCACAGATTTTCCCGCCCGGCGTGACAGTAGATACAGTCGCCGCAGGGGGCGGAATTGGCGACGACGACGGCGTCGCCTTCCTTGAATTTTGAGACGCCCTGGCCCAATGCCGCTACCCGGCCCGCCATTTCGTGGCCGAACAGCGTCGGCACCTTCAGCATCCGGGGATGACCGCCGCGCTTGAACACTTTGACGTCGGTGCCGCAGGTGGTCGCCGCTTCGACGCCCAGAATGATTTCACCCAGCCCCGGTTCAGGCATCGGCAGATCGCGAATCTCGATCGTTTCCGGGCCCAGCAGCATGGCGCCTTTCATCGTTTTCCGGCTCGCCATGGCTTAGCCCTCCCCCGCCGCCGCACGGGACGGCGTAAACAAAACCTTCAACGCCTTGCGGTCGCGCGCCAGCGTCACGCCGGTTTGAAAATCGTCCAGCGGCATGCGGTGGGTCACCAGCGGCGTCGGGTCGAAGGCGCCGGTTTCGATCAGACGGAAGACGCCCGACTGTTCGCGAAGCGCGCCCGAATAGGTGCCGAGCACCCGCTTTTCATATTTGAACAGATCGTTCAGGTCGAAATCCGCCCCCTGCCCGTCCGGCGCATGAGCGAACAGCACCACCGTGCCGCCCTGACGGGTCAGCGCCAGCGCCGCGCGCAGCGGACCGGCACCGCCGACCGTGTCGAACACGGCGTCCGCACCGGCGCCGCCGGACAGTTCGCGGACGGCGGTAAGCGCACCCTGCCCCGGTTCCGCCGCCCGGTCGGCGCCAAGGTTAAGGGCCAATTCGCGGCGGTCGGCCTGCGGGTCGACGACTAGGACCCTAATCCCCGGCCTGGCGGCCTTGAGCACCAGCAAATGAAGCAGCCCCATGCTGCCGCCGCCCTGGATGGCGGCAACGCCGTCGGCGGTGACGCCGGCCCGATCGACGCCGCGGAGCACACAGGCAGCGGGTTCGACAAACACCGCCGCATCGTCCGACACATGATCGGGCAATTTGTGCGCCGCCTGCGCGGTGGCACGGGCCTTGATCAGCACATGATCGGCGAAGCCTCCAGGCTCCATCAGGTTTTCGCGAAAGGTTTCACACATGGTTTCGTTGCCGCGCCGGCACATCAGGCATTCGCTGCAAGGCACGTGATGCGGCACGACGACCCGGTCGCCCTGTTGAAAGCCGTCGACGCCATCGCCCACGGCAACGACCCGCCCGACCAGTTCATGGCCCAGCACCGTGCCCGGCTTGGCGGCACCCGTATCCAGCTTGAACAAATCCGTGCCGCAGAACCCGACGACGTTCAGGCCCAGCAACAGTTCCCCGGGCCCGACCGTCGGCACCGGGCGGGCTTCCAATTCCGTCTCGTCGCCGCCCCGGCAGGCGACCACCATGTTGTGCGTGTCGGTCTTTGTGGCTTCTGGCATGGCGCCTTCCCTATCACAGCAGCGACGGGTGAAAAAGCTCTTCTGGCTGGACCCGGCGGGGCGCCAGGTGCTGGTCGACTGAATAACGGCACATGGCATTCAATTCCGCGCGGTTGGGCGCAAAGCCATAAGACCAGTAATCCGGGCCCATGATCTTGCGGGTTTCCGCCATGTCCTGATGAAAGAACGGCAGCGACAACCGATTGGCGGAGCCGAGCCAGATTTTTTCCAGGGCCTTAATCGCCACGTCCCGTGCGGCGGAAAAGGCGTCGTACAGCTTGCGCGGCAAATCCGGGTTGGCGGCGGCGGCGGACTTGCGGATGCCGACGGCGTGCATGATCGGGAAAAACCCGGTTTTTTCATAATACGCGCGTTCGACCTGGGCGAAGTTCGGAAACAGGTGACGGACGCGGGGATCGTCTTGCTCGATTGCGGTCAGCGGCTTGGGCGCCAGCACGGCGTCAAGTTCGCCCGCCAGCAGCAGGCCCTGAAGCGACTGCCCCTCGGCGATAGGTTCCAGCGACATGCCGGCGGGCAGGTCGAGCGTCAGCCGGTCTTTCCGCACACCTTCCTCAAGCGCACCAGTGCGCCATTTGAAAGTGTCCGTATCGACGCCGTATTCATCGGCCAGGATGCCCCGCATCCAAAGCGCCGCCGTCATCTGGTATTCGGGCACGCCGACGCGTTTGCCTTCCAGGTCTTTCGGGTTTTCGATCCCGGCGTCGACCCGCACCACGAAACCGTTGTGTCGGAAGGCGCGGCTTAAGAACACCGGGATCGCCGTATACTCCCCCTGCCCCCTGGCGACCTGCAGGATGTAGGATGACATGGACATTTCGGTGATGTCGAATTTCGCTTCGTTCACCGCAAGCGGGAACAGCACCGACATCGGCTGCGTTTCACAGGCAAGCGTCACGCCCGGCACGGTGACGCGGCCGTCGAGCACGGGCTTGGCCCGGTCGTAGTCCCAGCAGGCAAGCGAATAAGTCGGGATGCGGGTTTCGGTCATGGTGGCGCCAGAATAGCGCATTGTCATCCGCGCCAATATGTCGAAAACTGTCAGTCCAACAGGGAAAGTCAGGGAGGATTGGGACCCATGAAATACGTCAAACTGGGCAAAACGGATATGGAGGTATCGGCCATCGGCCTCGGCTGCATGGTGATCGCGGGCTTTTACAATCCGGGCAGCGCCGACGATGCGGTCAACCTGATCCGCCACGCGGGCGACATCGGCGTCAATTTCCTGGATAGTTCGGACGCCTACGGCGCCGGCAAGAACGAGGAAATTCTGGCCCGCGCGCTCGACGGCCGGCGCGACGACTTTATCGTTTCAACCAAATTCGGCAACGTGCGGGGGCCCGACGGCAAACCCGGCGCCGACGGCCGCCCCGAGCATGTCATCAAAGCCTGCGACAAAAGCCTGCAACGCTTAAAGATCGACGTAATCGATCTGTATTATCAGCACCGGGTCGACCCGACCGTGCCCATCGAAGACACGGTCGGCGCCATGGCCCGTCTGGTCGAACAGGGCAAGGTGAAACACCTGGGATTATCCGAAGCCGCGCCCGAGACCGTCCGCCGCGCCCACGCCACGGCGCCCATATCTGCATTGCAGCATGAATATTCGTTGTGGACGCGGGACGAGGAAACGGACCTGATCCCGCTTTGCAAGGAACTGGGCATCACCTATGTCGCCTATTCGCCCTTGGGACGCGGCATTTTCGGCGGCGGCATCACCGGGGCCGACAGCCTGGCCGACGGCGACCGGCGGCGCGATCATCCGCGATTCAAGGCGGAAAACCTCGACACCAACCTGAGACTTCTCGAACCGGTGAAGGCGCTGGCCGCCGCCAAGGGCGCAACGCCGGCGCAGATCGCGCTTTCCTGGATGATGAGCAAGCACGACCACGTCATCCCCATCCCCGGCACACGGAAAATCGAAAATCTGGACGCCAACGCGGCCGCCGTAGAAGTTTCCCTGTCGGCGGACGAAGTCGCGACGCTGGACCAGGCGATCCCGCCGGGTGCGGCCGAAGGCACGCGCTACCCGCCGGGCGGCATGAAGACAGTGCGGCTTTAGAAAGACGACGACCATGACGCAGATGACCTTGGACCTAGCGATGAAAATCCTCGACGGCGCGCTGACGGAGGGCACGGCGATCCAATGCGAGCCCCTGACCGTCGCCGTGCTGGACGCGGGCGGGCACATCAGGGCGCTGAAACGTCAGGACAATTCCGGGATCATGCAGGTCGAGATCGCCGTCGGTAAAGCCTACGGTGCATTGGGCTTCGGCGTCGGCGGGCGGGGGGCTCCGCGGCAAAAACCCGGTGTTCATGGCGGGGGTGGTGTCGACCGCGCCCGGCGGCATGGTGCCGGCGGCGGGATAAACCGGACCGGACAGCGATCTACTCTTCGAGACACGCCGCCTCATTACGCAGCACCTTCCGCGCGTAGTAATGGAAGCTGGCGTTCAAGGGCTGCGGTTTCAGGCGGTAATCGTGCGCTTGCTGTCCGCGTTTCGGGTCGATCGGCTGGATCTTGCCGGCGGCCTGGGCCATCAGCTGCAGCTGCGCCGCGTATTCGATGAATATCGACCGCATGGCCGCTTCTTCGACCGTCGCCGATGCCGCAAGTTGCCCGTGATTGGCCAACAGGATCGAGTTCTTGTAGCCGAGGGCGCCCGAGATCAAATCCCCTTCTTCGTCACCAATGGGCGGGCCCGGCCAGTAATCCAGAAACGCGCAGTCCTCCCAGAACATGGCGGTATCCATGTGCGCCGCCTTCAACGGTTCACCGATCATGGAAAGGGCGGAGATATAGGGCGGGTGGGTGTGGACGACGCAGTTGACGTCGGTCCGCGCCCGGTAAATCCACAAATGAAAGCGGTTGGACGGATTGGCCATGCCTTCGCCTTGAAGCACGGTCAAATCTTTGTCGACCAGAATAAAATCACAGGCGCGGATTTCGTCCAGGCCCAGCCCGAACCGCGCCGTCCACATGGTGCCGTCCTGATCGCCCCGGTGGGTGATCTGCCCCGCCAGCGCGGCGCCGTGGCCTTCGCGGGCCAGCATGCGGGCAGTAAGCGCCAGTTTCTGGCGAACCGACCATTGATCGGTCTTCGCCAGGTGCGCCTGCATTTCCGCCGTGGCGCGTTTGTCGAAATCTGATTTGGGCGCGTGCTTGTCAGCAACGCCGTCGCTGTCCGCCATGACCGATCCTCCCTTGTGCCGTCAGTCTTGTTTCCGGGGTTGGGGGAATGGTAGGTCACTTCAGAGACCGAAACAAAGGAATCCCGACCCATGCCCGAACCTACTTCGTCCCATACCACCCCCGGCATCCTCCCCAAAATCCCCCAAGACACCCAGGCCGACGTGGTCGAACACGCGATCCGGTCGCGCGGATCAATCCGCGCGTTTTTGCCGAAGCCGGTGCCGAAAGACGTAATCCATCGCATTCTGGAGGCCGCGAGCCATGCGCCCTCGGGCTCCAACATGCAGCCGTGGAAAGTCCGTGTGGTGTCGGGCGCCGTCAAAGACCGGCTTTGCCACGCCGTCTGCAAGGCGCACGATGAAAACCGGACGCCTGACCGGGGGTTCAAATATTACCCGGACCCGTTCCCCGAACCGTTTTTATCGCGCCGCCGGGCGACGGGCTGGGGGCTCTACGGATTGCTCGGCATTGAGCGCACGGAAAAACAAAAGATGCACGACCAGCACGGCCGGAACTTTCTGTTTTTCGACGCCCCGGTCGGCATAATGTTCACCATCGACAAGCGGCTGGAGATCGGAAGCTGGCTGGACTACGGCACGTTTTTGCAGAACATCATGGTGATGGCCCGGGGGCTTGGGCTTCACACCTGCCCGCAGGCGGCGTGGGCGTCGCAGTACAAGACCGTGCACGAGGTTTTGAATATCCCGGAAGATCAGGAAACCTTGATCTGCGGCATGGCGCTCGGCTGGGCCGACACGTCGGACCCCGTCAACACCTACCGCCCGGTGCGCGAACCGGTGGAGAGCTTCACCGAGTTTTTGGAATGAGCCTCAAAAATGATATTCATAATAATCAATATTAAAACTTGATTATATTCATTTTACAGGCCTACGATTTAGCGATATTACCTGACCGCCGGCATAAAAAAGCTGGCCGATATCGCAGGCCGTTGCCGGCGACCCCGGGGCGCCGATCCCAGGCGCCCCATCAACAGGAGACTATCCGTGTTTACAATTAATCGGTCCGTTATGGCCCTCGCCCTCCTTGCTTCTATCATGATGGTTTCGACGTCGCATGTCGCGCAAGCCGCTGACACCGACAACTCCCTTGCCGAATCCTGGGTCGCCAGCGCCAATCCCGCCGACTATGCGGAAGACGCCTACGACATTTTCGAATTCCATCTGACCGACTAATCGGTCCGCGAAGAGCGTCCGACGGGACAAAAGACCGGCGCCTTTGGGCGCCGGTCTTTTTTTGTGCGCGTGGATTGCACCGGATCGGCAGCCCTGCCTCGCCGGGATAACCCGATCAGTCGGTACCGACGGTGGCCCGGGCGCTTTCCCGCCGGTTGCGGATCAGCGCCGCGTAGCGGTAGATCGCGTGCACCATTTTCCCATAGGGTAATGTCACGAACAGCGCCAACACGACGCCCAGATGCACCGACAGCAACATCCCCATCAGGGTCGTGTCACGCCAAATCAGAAGCGCCAGTCCGGTCAGACTGGTAAGGAACAAGAGCATCAGGAACCCGGTGTCCATGCCCTTTTGCCGGGCGTCCATGATCGCCGGGTCGACCTGATGTTTCAGATACATCAGACCCAAGGGGCCGACCAAAAGCCCGATGCCGCCCGCCGTACCCAGCAGCACCGGCAGCGACGTATAAGAATAGGGCGCAAGCCATCCGAAGGCGTAGTGATAGACGGTGCCGAGCGACGTCGCCGCGAAGCACAGCCAGAACCCCCAGAAGGTCATCTGGTGAAAGGCGCGGCGCTGCAGCGAGAAACTTTCCGCCGGGTAGTTGCATCCGTCGCTGTTGCCGCGCACACCGCCGCCGCCCATGTATTTCATGACCGCCGCGTCGTGGGTAGCGCCGGCGATCCCCGCGCCGCCTTCCGAACCGATGTGTTTCCTGAACCGCAGAAAGCCGACCAGCATCACCACTACCGCATAGAGAAAGACCAGCCCGAAGGACCAGGCCATGACGGCGTGGGGAACGACGACGTAGAAGTTACCGGCGTGATTACCGTGGATGACATCGGTCGGCTGAAAATGATGCACCAGCGCCAGGACCAGGGCGATCGCCGCCGCCAGCGCCACGGAGACGACGGCGCCGTTGTTGTGGAACAGACCGGCGAACGGCCCGGGCCAGGTAAAATCGCGGTAAGTTTGCCGCCGGAGCCGCGCGAAGGTCTTCGGCAGGTTCATGGCGAACGGATGCGGCGGCGCGTATTGGCAGGCGTAGTAACACCCGTTGCAGCCGTGACACAGGTTGGCGATGTAATCTAGATCGGCGTCGGCGAAGGTTTTCTGCCGCATCATCGCCGGGAACACGCCGCAGTAACCTTCGCAATACCGGCAGGCGTTGCAGATGGTCAGAAGCCTGCGCGCTTCGTCGTGCAGGTCGGGCAATTGTTCGCCCTGCAGCGCCTCAAGATCGCCCAGACGGAATTTAGTTTGCGACATGGCGGGCGGCCCCCTCCCCTGCGACGCGGCCGAACACCAGGCCCAGCGCCATGCCGACGCCGCCGGCGTAGCCCTGTCCCAGGATGTTGCCGGACATGACCTCGCCGGCGGCGAAGATGTTAGCGGCGGCGCGGACGCGGCCGTCCTTGGATTTAAATTGGACACGGGCTTCGCGATCGACACGGACGCCCATGTAGGTAAAGGTGATCCCGGTCTTGAGCGGATAGCCGTAATAGGGCGGGGTATCGATTTTCTGCGCCCAGTTTGATTTGGCCGGGGAGAGGCCCTCGGTCGCGAGGCCGTCCAGCTCACCGGCGACGAATTGTTTATCGGCGTTGTCACCCAGGCGGCAGGCGGCGTTGTAATCGGCAACGGTTTTTTCGAGCGCTGCCGGGTCGAGGTCCAGTTTTTCCGCCAGCTCGCCGATGGTGCAGGCCTTGAGCGGTGGATACATGGACGGCATGAAGAGCTCGTTGACCTTGGCGTCGACGATGCCGTAGGCGATCTGGTCTTCTTGGCGGCCGATCAGCCGCCCCCAGATGGCGTAACGCTTGGGCCAGATGTCTTCGCCTTCGTCATAGAACCGTTCGGCCTTGCGGTTGACCATGATGGAATAAATCACGCAGTCGACACGCGTCGCGATGCCGCCGTCGAACTTGGGCGAGCGCGCGTCGATGGCGATGGCGTGGCACTGGTCGGGCGCCGCCGCCGTCTCGGCGCCCGCATCCATCAAGACGCGCAGCACGCGGCCTTTGTTATAGCCCGTGCCGCGCACAAGGAAGCCTTCCGCCGCCTCGCCCCAGCCGTCCTTGAGCCATTCGATGTTGGCCTGAAACCCACCGGACGCGATGACTATGGCCCGCGCGCGGACGGTGTGGTCTTGGCCGTTGAAATGCACGCGGGCGTGGGTGAAGGCGCCGTCTTCAATGGCCAAGTCCGTGACCTCGGCCTCGTACCGGCAGTCGATGCCCATGCGTTCCGCCGTGGCGTAATAACTGTTCAGCACGGCCTTGCCGCCGCCTTTGAAAAACGCGTTGGTGCGACCCAGCCCGATGGTGCCGGACAACGGCGGCTGAAACCAGATGCCCTGGGCCTGCATCCAGTCGGCGGCGTTCTGGGAGCTTTCAATCATCATGCGGGCCAGGTCTTTATCCGTATTGCCGGCAGTGACGCGCAACAGGTCGTCCAGATATTCATCGACCGGATAGGGGCCGGTGACGAAATCCGTCGCGGCATCGTGGGCGTAACGGATATTCCGCACGTGCCGGGTGTTGCCGCCCCGGAAGTCCTTGGGCGCCGCTTCCAGCACCAGTACGGAAACGCCCTGCATGCGCGCGGTCAGCGCAGCCGCCATGGCCGCGTTGCCGCCACCGACGACCAGGACATCCGTTTGTTCAGGAAGCTCGCTCACGCCCGATAAATCCGCCCGCCCTGGGTTCCGGCTTGATGGCCGGTTGCCCGGTTAAAAGAGGCCTGAGTTATAGAATTGTATACAATACGGGGCAAGCGCCCAATGGGGGTCACGGCGGAGGACCACGCGGGGAGCCAAGCGGGGCCGCCAAACCGGAACGTCACCCCCGCACGTAAACGCCCTTACCCGTCACCACGAAATCGACCCGGTCGTCGACCAGGGCCCGGCGGCATTCTTCGGGGGTGTTGATGATCGGTTCCTCGTGCGAATTGAAGCTGGTGTTGACCAGCACGGGCAGGCCCGTCGCCTTTTTGAACGCGGCCAGGATATCGGCGTAAAGCGGGTTTTCGTGACGGCGGACGACCTGCGGCCGGGCCGTGCCGTCGACATGCACGACAGCGGGAATGCGCTCCCGCCACTCAGGCTTCACCGCCGTGGTGATGGTCATGAAGCTGGCGGCGTAGCGGTTGGCTGACGTGACCTCGAATACGTCCGCCGCGTCCTCTTCCAAGACATAAGGCGCAAAGGGCATGAATTCCGTCCGCTGCAGGCGTTCGTTGAGCGAGGCATTAATGCCGGCGTCGGCCGGGCTCGCCAGGATCGAGCGGGCGCCCAAGGCCCGCGGGCCGAATTCCATGCGGCCTTCGTAGATCGCGCCGGCCTTGCCGAATTGGATCAACCCTACCGCCGTGTCGACGGGGTTTCCCACCAGCATTGTCACGCCCGCGCCGCCCAATACGCCGTCAATCGAACGATTGTGATCCCGGCCGAGATAGACGGTCGAAAGCCGCCTGCGTTGTTTTAGCCAGGCGGCCATGCCGTCCCGGTCCATTAGGAACTGCAACGCGCCGCCGACGGTGATGCCTTCGTCGCCCATGCCGGGGAAGATGAAGGTTTCGTCCGTGTCCGTCTCTTCGCAGAGCAAGCGGTTCAGCCGCACGTTGGCGAACACGCCGCCCGCGAGCCCAATTCGGCGCACGTGATGGTTTTTCAGGATCGCTCGGACCGACGCCAGTATTTTGTCTTCCAACACCTGCTGGATCGAGGCCGCCATATCGGCGGGCTCCGTCCCCTCTGCGAGCTTGAAGATTTCATCGCGCATGGCCGTGTCCGACGAAAAGTCGGATGAAATCACTCCGGCACCGTCGACCACAAAATGCCCGCCGAGCGACGCCGCCTTCGATGGCTGCCCGAAAGCCGCCAGCCCCGTCAGCTTGCCTTCGTGCCGGTTCATCCGGTAGCCGAGCGCCTGGGTGGTGAAGCCGTAGGCGAGACCCAGGCTATCGACCCGGCGAGGCTTCAAGGTTTGCTCTTCACCGCCGAACAAGCAATGAAGGTGCCCGTCTTTCAGGATGCGGTGGGAATAATGCACGTTGTCACCGCAGCCGTCGGCGGTATAGAGCAGCGCGTCGTGCCAGTCCGTGTAGAACAGCGCCGACAGCGCATGCGCTAGGTGATGGTTTGAATAGGCGATTTTCACATCCGGGCGAAACCCGTATTCGCGCTTGAATAGGTCTTCCCGGAAAATGCGGCCGGCGTCGCCTTCCCCGGTCCGCTGCATCTGGGTGCACATGTCCCGCAGCTTTTCATGGCCGACCAGTTTATGCAGCGCGTATTCCGCCCGTTTCAGCGCGCCCGCCTGAAAATACCGGGCCGGGTACGACGCGCGGGACAGCACCACGGCGTCGACGTCCCGGCGGGCGAGCCCGGCGATGGCGAGCACTTCGTCCATGGCGGGGCCGGGGATGCCGCCGCCGTCGCCTTTCTTGCGGGTCAGGCGTTCGAGCTGCACCGCCGCCAGCAGGTCATAGTCACTGAACAGCGACGCCGTGCCGTCGTGATAGCCGGTATGGAGGGACAGGATAATCATGGCCAAACTTCTAGCGAAATCCGGCCCGGAGGGACAGGGTTTGGTGCGTTTTCGGGGCAAAAGAATAGCCGAACGTTAAAGGTCGGCGCAAGTAAACCTCGATTGCATCAACTTCCAATAGATTGAAAAAATGCCTCTTCGACTTATTGCATAGACAAAGTCACGCCCTTTTGTATCAAATTCTTGCTCATCATTTCACATTCGTACAAAAATAAGGCGTAGTCTTCACGCTGTCTTCGTAACCCAGTCTTTTTCATGATTCGATCATCAAAGACGACTGCGAAATCGGAGACAAATTTTAAATGTTTGGTGGCGAATGAAATCCCTAATCCATTGATTGGATAAACTCATTCTGGGTGAAGCCGCGAAGGGAAACTTCTAAGCCCCGAGCGGCGACGCAACTGCATCGACCTGGTGCGGCGTCGGTTTGGTGTTTCCGAACGCCGCGCTTGCCGGGTCTTGAAGCAGCATCGCTCGACGCACCACCACAGCCTGGGTCAGGCCTGAGGGAAACCTTGGGCCTCGTGCTTCTAAGCTTTGGGTTTAGCAGCTGCCATAATCTTTTCTTCGAGGGTGCCGTTAGCGACACACTTATAGATTACAGTAGGCGCCGAGGGATCGGGTTGGCTATACGGTTTCTTGGTGTCGAAGGACCACTTTCGCTCACTCCGGACAAGCGGCCCTTGCAGCGAGTAACCATTACCTAATATCGAAAGAACATAGCGAGTGTTTACGCTAACGACGGTCTTTCCATCCTCCGGCGCGATATAAACGTTGGTACGCCCGTTCAATTCTGTCGTTCGGAGCGTGTTTCAGACGCACCAATCCCGCCGTCGGCTTTCATTAGCGGCATCCCGTCGATCATGTCGGGGCTGGCTCAGGCCATAAATTGCCGTCGTCTCATCGAAGCGTTGGAAACGGGTATCTCGGGCAATGGGACGAAAACAACAAAGAGGCAATCGCCCAGGCCATCGAGCGGGCATTGATGGAACGCCTCTAAGGTTTGCACGTAATTTTGGCAACTAGCATGTCCGCTAGCCGGCAGGAAGCGGTAAAAAGCATCCACCTGGGATAAAGTCAGATTTTAGCCA
>JAYNIR010000025.1:0-36407 GCA_038109305.1 Rhodospirillaceae bacterium | reverse complement strand
AGCTGGGTATTTCGGCCTTGGCCTTCGCCGGTCAGTCCGAACAGGGTATCCTGGCGTTGTTCAACTAGGCCTTATAGGCCTTCGGGCGGTTCCGCTCCGGCGGGGCCACCCAGGGCTGTAAGGTTTGGGATTCCGCCATCGTCGGCACCGGCGATGGCGGTTTCTTTTGGCGGGTGAGCGTTTAGAATGCGCGTTGGACGTTTCTGATTGGAACCCCAAATTCCGCCGACCATTCCGGTGATTGGAAGCCCCGCGCCATGACCGACGACGAAATCCGCGAGGCGCTCGACCGCATCGAAAAGTGCATCGAGGAAGAGCGTCCGAAAGACGCCGTAGCCGACCTGCAGGCAATTTTGGCTGCGCATCCCAATCATCCGGAAGCGCTTTGCGGGGTCGGTCGGGTCAGCATTCAGTTCGGCGATAACGAGGCCGCGGTCAATGCGCTGGACCATGCGGTTAAAAGCAAGCCCGGTTTTTGGGAGGCGCGGAACGCACGCGCCGTCGCACTGCAAAATCTCGGCCGTCTCGCCGAAGCGGAGGCCGAAGCCCGCGCCGTCGTGCGGATCCACCCCGGCGCACCGGGCGCATGTCTGAACCTGGCGGGCATTCTTGCGGCCAAGGGCGACTATGCCGATGCGCGCGAAGCCTTCCGCAGTGTTCTCGAACTCAGACCCGACGATGCGACCGCGACCTATAATCTGGGCCTCGTTGATCTGGTCGAAGGCAACTTTGCCGAAGGCTGGAAAGGATTTGAGTTCCGCGACCGCGCGAGCAATGTCCACCTGGCCGCGGCGCGGTCGACACGGCCAAAATGGTCGGGAGAGGCTCCGCCGCCGGGGGCGACTCTTCTGGTTCATGCGGAACAGGGACTCGGCGACAACATTCAATTTATCCGTTACGTCCCGCGCCTGGCCAAAAAGTTCGGCGCAGTCATCGTCGAAACGCCGCCGCCGCTCGCAGGTTTGTTGTCGTCGACGCCGGGCGTCGACCGATTCGTTGCCCGCGATGACCCGCTGCCGGACCACGACCTGTTTGTACCGATCATGAGCCTTCCCAACGCGCTTATGCGGGAATTGGACTATGTCTATTGGCCGGGTCCTTATCTGGCGGCGCCCGATGCGCGGGTTGCGGAATGGCGGGCGCGGATAACGCGGCGACCCGGCGACCTGCATGTCGGGCTGGTCTGGGCCGGCAACGCCAATCACAAACGCGACCGCGACCGGTCAATGCACTTGCGCGATCTTGAACCGCTGTTGATTGCCGAGGGAGTCGCCTTTCATTCATTGCAGATCGGCGCCGCCGACGATCAGATTGCCGAAACCGCGTTTGCAGACCGAATGCGCCCCTTGTTCCGGAGGGTTTATCCGTTTGCCGACGTTGCGGCCGCTGTTGCCGCGCTGGACCTCGTCATTTGCGTCGATACATCCATTGCACACTTGGCCGGCGCGATGGGACGGCCGGTCTGGACCTTGATATCGAAAGTGCCGGATTGGCGTTGGATGGTTGGCCGGGTGGACACGCCGTGGTATCCGTCCATGCGACTTTACCGGCAGGAAACGGTCGGTGATTGGGCGTCCGCGGTGGAAAAGGCCGAGGCGGCGCTTCGCCATCGGGATATCTAGGATCGGCGGGTGGCGGCGGAACGCAACGGAAATATGGCCGGGAAGGGGAGGGGTTTACGATGCCGGTTCAAGCAGCCGCGCCCGGTCTTCATCCGTTAGGCCGTCGTCTTCGCTGGCGCCTTTCAAGTAGTCTTCGCTCAACTCAAGCCCCAACGCCTGCGCGCGAATGTGTTTTGCCGCGATCAGGCGAAGCCGGTCGGCGAACTCCCGGAACACTTTGCGAAAAATGTCCATCGCTTCGTCGAATTTTGCCTCGTCGGTCACCCGGGTGAGGTAAAAATCGCTTGCGATCATCACCTGGTTCACCGAACCGCGCAGGCACAGTGCGGCATACTTCGTGATCACGTCGTCGTTTGTGCCGTAAAACAGCCGCGCGAGCTCAATCATGTGGTCGGTGCTGCTGACGAGATCCACTGTCTCCATGATGTCGACAAGCTCGTCGAGCATCGAATCCACCGCATCGACCATCCGTTCCGGCTGCCACAGCCGGTCGAAATCCTCGGACGTCATTTCCGGGAAGGAGTCGACAATTGCCGCGACGGCTTCGGCCCGCGTGGTCTTCGGTTCCGGCAGGTCGAGCGTCCGCGACATTTTCGGAATGGCGCCTTTGATGCGCGCGCCGTTCGAGCAATTGAAATACCGGCATTTCCCGCCTGAATAGAGGATTGCGCGCTGGATTGTATCGAGCGCCCAGAACAACCCACTGCTGGTCATCGCCTTGCCGCCGAAATTTCCGGGGACTTCGATGTTGAAGATCTGCAGGACCTCGTTCTTCTTCGCTTTGCTTGAATAATGGAAGGACGATTTGGCGTGGTGCTGATCGCTGTCTTTTTGCCCGAGATCGGTGCCGAAGAAATAGTATTCTCGGAACCCCATCTCCTGGGCAAAGCTCAGCCCGACGTTGACGACCGTCGGGTCGGGGTGGGCGAGACAGTTGTTCGCATTGTTTGAAAATATCGGGAAGGGGCACAGCGCCGGACGGAAATAATAGACAACCTGATCGAAGAAATCCTTGATCTCACGTTCGACGGTCGAACTGGCGACCAGGCAGATGCCCGAAAGATCGTGTTTCTCGGCGGCGTACAGCATGACCCGCATGACGTCGATGTTTTCCAGTTCCATCTGGAAATCGGGTCGGATACCCGCATCCATCAGTGGCCCCAGCGCCGAGCCGCAGGAAATGATGACGGCGTTGTCGGCGATGCGCTGGATATCTTCGATGTTTTTGTCGAGCGACGGCCCGCAGCCGACAATCACGGCGGGGATGTTCTGCACCATATCCTTACCGCCGCCGCGCAGATAAATCCGGGAATTCCGGCCAGCCATGTTGTCGTAGGTGTTCCGCAACATGATCTGTTCGTCGTAAAAGAACCCGAGGCCCGTCATCAGGAACTGGGATTCCTTGCTGAACTTTTTTGAAAACTCGGAAAATTTCGGGTTGTTGAAGTGGGCGTAGACATTGATGCCGTCAATCGAAACGCAGTTCGTTGCGCGTGTTTGCGATCTGAGGCCGTCCATCCAGTTCTGCGGCGTCCCGCCGATGTAAAAGAACACGTCGCCGTTCCGGTCCTGGAACTCGAACATCACGGCCGCCCAGTCGAGCAGTTCCAGGGAGTGATAGAAACCTTCGTAATTCGGCTCCAGTAGGAACAGGTTGCGGCATTCCGATTTTTCGACGAACTCGGGGATATGACGGCCCAAGCCAATGCCCATCACAATCCCGTAAAAGCTGGATTTAAAGGAACGCCCAAGCGAAAAATCCAAGCCATCGGTTTCTCGCATGGTGTCCATGAACTCCAGCGTGCAGCGGCCGGCGTGGTTGTCCATGCTTTGCGGAACCGGCGGCGCGATGGTCAGCCGTTGCGGATTTCGCCAGTAATGGGCCAACTGTTTGATGGTGAAATCTTCGATATCTCCGTCGTAGAACTTGGTGCCGGCGAACACCATGTCCGGATTGCCGTTTTCGTCGAAAACCAAGGTCGACTTCGCCTCGAAATTTTGGACGTTTGCGTATACCGTCGGATATTTTTTGCGGAAAATATCCATGTTCCGTTCGCGGAGTTCTTTGCGCCCGGCCTCGTTCTTGGCGGGGAGCCACCATTTGTCGGTCAAATTGGGTTCTTTTGCCGGCACCTGGCCGTCTCCGGCCGGGGCAATGTCCAGGTCAATTTCCATGTCGACGGGGTGTCCTGATTTGGGGACCGCTAATGATATCCGATCGCCCTGTATACAACAAAATGCCGATTAAAATCAGGTAAACCGGGCCGAAAACGGGCCTAAAAACGCACCGTCGGGCGCAAAAGGGCTCGTTTGGGGCGGCTACCTATGTTACGCTCTAAGCATCGGAAATCACGAGGTAAATTTTTCCCAGTGGCTTGTGTTAACGGGTCCGAAAGGGGGCCTGTGTTAAGGTTATCGGACGATGGACGTCAACCGCACACCCTTCACCTATACGCTGGCCAGCACGACGCTGGCGAACCAGCGTGTTCAGTTCGAACTGCAGTTCAACCAACTGCAGAATTCGCTGATCAACCGGTATAACAAGCAAGTCGAAAAGATTTCCCAGACGCCGTCCAACGTGCAGCGCAAGATCGACGAACTGACGGAGCGGCAGAAATCTCTGGTCGCAGCCCTGCCGTCGCTCCAGGAATTTCGCCAGGGACAGTTGAATACGGCCGGCACTCTCAACCAGGTTTTCGACGAAATCACTACGCTGTTCAAGACCTTTAACACGGACGCCAGCGTCGATGCGTCCGAGGTCGCCGGGTTTGAGGCGCAGCGCGACCGTGTCGCTGATCTGATCGAAAATCTTTTTGTATTTTCGCATCCCGACATCCACAATGCAAACGTCGTCAAAAATCTGAAAGACGACGTCGACACCATTCGCAGGCTGACTCTGACTGTCGGTAACTTGACGGATGCGGGCAATCAGGCGGTGACCGACAGCCTGAGCGCGCTGCAAACCGAAGTCAGCATCGCCATTTCCGTCTCGCAAAACACGGCGTCAACGACCCTCGACCTTGAGCAGAAAATCCAGGCCGATTTCGCCAGCACGGATGTCGACCTGCTGCGCCTTACCGGAGAAGAGCAATCCCGCAGGGAAGTTAAGATCGCCAATGCGGAGGCCAGCCTCGGCAACCTGCTGCGTGCTATTTCGATTTCGTTTGAAATCAATACCGGGCTCAGCGAAGCGCTGAACAATCGGTTGAAGCCGCTGATTCCGCCCCCCGGGTCGGCCGTCAATATCATTTCCTGATTTCTACCGTCGCTTGCGGCTCTACGGCGTCCACCCCGGAACGGCGTATGTCTGCGGCCGTTTTCCGCGCCTGCCGCGCGAGTGGGCGGCAGGGGGCTATCCTCGTTCGTCGACCAGTTTGGTCAGAACGCCCTCGAATTCGCGGACGCGAAGGACGGGGTTGAACAGGGCGGAGCGCGTCACTTCCCCGCGGAGTGACTTCCGTGTTTCGGCTAGGGCATCGAGGTCGCCGGCCAATTTTTGCGCCGTATCGAGAAACGCCTGCGTCGAATCGCCAGACCATTCAAGCTTTGCCGCCGAGGCGAGAATGCTCGTGGCTGATCGCGATTCCGGGGTGTCGCCGCGAATTGTCAACACCGGAACGCCCATCCATAAGGCGTCGGCCACACGCAGCGGCGCGCGGATTGCCCCAGGCACCAGGAACATGTCGATTTCATGCCAGTAATCGGCGCTCGGCAACCACCGTTCGCCCATCCCGGGGTCGTCCCAGACTGCAACCCGGTCGGCCAGACCGTGTGGTTCGAACAATTCCGCCAGGCGCTTGCCGGGATAGGCGTCGGCGGTGCCGGCGGCGCCAAGCAGCAGGCGGCTGATGGGGGTGGCATTAAGAACATCGGCGATCACCGTCACGGTGTCTTCGGTAAGGGCGCCGAGATCGCACAGCGCGCCGAACGTGACATGGTCCGCCGTCGCGGCCGGCAGATCATTGACGTCCGGCAGCAGGTAGGATGCCTTTACGCCCCAAAGACCCGGGCGCAACTGGAGGATCGTCTGATCCGGCGCCTTGTTGTTTTCCATGACCTCCATCGTCATCGGATCGGCGAGGACATGGGTGATGCCGGGATTTTTAAGTCCGAACCGCGGAGCCATGTAGCCGAGCTGAATGCTTGACGGCGCCATCGCGAACAGGGCGGCGCGGTTCTTGTCATCGGCGCCGCACATGTTGACCAGCACGTCGATTTCATCGCCCGCGACGATGACCGACGCGGTATCGTCGTCGAGTTCCCAGAATGGCCGTTCATAGTCCGCTAAGTTATTGATTTGTTGCACAAAACCGCTCCGCCCCTGGGTCTGCTGATAGAGGTAAACCTCAAATCGTTCGCGGTCGTGATGCTCGAGCAGCGGCTCGAGGATCGCCGCCGTATCCGCGCGCCAGCATTCGTTCACCACATAGCCGACATGGATTTTTTCTTTTCGATAGTCGCTCGGCGAGGCTTCCGGCGGCAGCTCGCCCACGCCGTCCATCAGCTTATTGAACGCCGTTTCGATCTTCGCCAAATCGTAAGGCGCAACGCCCGGGAGCGCCTGGCATTCGGCAAAGGCCGCCATCGCCATCGCATGATATTCCGGGTCGTTCTTGAAGAATTCTCCGAAATGATAAAGCGCCGGCTGAACAGCACCGATCCGCGCGCTGACCATCCCGGCGGAATAATGGCAGTTGGGGTCTTCCGGCGCGCATTTTACCGCGGCCTGCGCATAAACGATGGCTTTTTCGTATTCGCCCAGCGACAGATGGGCGAGGGCGCCGTATCGTCGGGCTTCGGAATCGTCGGGACGGATAATGGCGTGACGTTCAAGCTCGCGCGCGGCTTCCTGAAATTCGTTCTGATGGAAGCGGACATATCCGAACGCGAAGTGCCGCGGCACCGTTGTCTGCTCGAGCGACTCGAAAAAATTTGACAGATCCGACGGGATCAGGTTGAAGACCCGCGGGTGCGGTTCAAGGGTCGTCGACAGTTTCGCGAAGTAAACGCCCTCGGTCAGATTCCCGACGCGGACATGAAGGTTTGCCAGAACTTCCGAATACTCAAAACATTCCGGGTCCCGCTCGTGCGCTTCTTCGATCAGCATCAGGGCGCGTCCGTATTCTTCGATCGTGATCGCCGCAAGGCCCAACAAGTAAAAGGATTCCGCGCGTTCAGGGGCTTCGCGCTGAAGATCCTCGATAATCTTAAGCGCTTTGTCCGTTTCTTGGCTCAGCAGCAGCGTGCAGCACTTGCCGACACGGTCGTAGAAATCCGAAGAGGGGGAATCCGGTGGCGTCATCGAGGTCTTCTGATCAAATTCAAGAGGGGGACGCCGCCGTCATCAGACTTCGGTGTCAATGTCCTGCCGGGCCGGCGGCTGATTTTGCGGGTAATCGGCCTGCGGTTTTGTCTGTTGAGCGGTCCGTTCCGCGATTTCGGGAATCTGCGCAAGACCCGCGGCGATATTCCGGTTGATGTCGATCAGAACCGTCATGGATTCCGGGGTCGGATTGACCAGCGCGCCCACCGTGTGCTTGTCGACAAACCGGCAGAGCGTCAGCATGTTGATCAGGATTTCTTCCGGCAGTTCGGAACGGCCGGTCGTCAGTTCGGCCTGAAAGATCGTCCACAGCCGCCAATTCAGCCTCAGGGCGGCTTTGCGGATATTTTTGATTTCTTTCTGGTCGTCCGACGGATGGGTGATCGCCATCGCCATCCGTTTCCCCGCTTCGAGCAGCGCCCAGGCCTCGGTCTGCGCCGGATTACCGGGCTCGGGCCGGCGTTCGTACTTTTTTACCTTGTTTTCGTAGGGCGCCATGGCGTGTCACGTGACCTGGATATTTCGGGTTGACGCAGGGTGCAATTTATCACGCAATCTTCGATAAATTAAGTTTGCGATTGGTTAACGCGCCCAGCTTTGTTTGCGGGTTAATTTATCTATTTATATTAAATATTTAAAGGATAGGATCGGCGCCACGATCGGGTTACAGGAAGGCCGTCAGGCTCAGCTGCCGGACCCGCGCGAAGGTCTGGAAGGATGCTTCCAAAACCCGCTGGTTATCGAGAAGCGCCGTAATCGCCTCGAGCGAATCGATGTTTTCCGTATTCGCGGCGTTGCCGTCCAGGAACCCGATGATGCTCTGGTTAACCGAGTTGATGTTGTTGATCAGGACGCTGCGGAACCCGAGATTGATGCTCAATTCCTCGACGCTGCCGTTCTGTTCGGTGCCAAACGGCGGGGGCGAGGAGTTGGTAATGTCCAACGAGGCGTCGAGCAGGTAGAGCGCCTGGCCGATCCGCGCCTCGTTCTGGTCGAGCCCGCCTTCGGATCCGGTTACGCCCTGAAGGATCAGCTGAATCCCTCGGATCGCCTTTTCGAAGGCCGGGTTGGCGGCGGTGATGTCGAATTCGAAGCTGCGCGATTTGCTGGTCCGGTGGGTCAGCGAAATTTCGTCGCCCTTGAAGTAACTCGCCGCCGCGACGGTGCCCACGGTGTTGACGTTGGTCAGCGTGCCGACCGTGACCGTCGGCGTGGTGGCGTCGATGCTGTCGGTCTGGATCAGGGTCGCGGTGCGGCCGTCGGACGAAACGGAGTCGATGGTGAAAGTCGTGCCGTCGTTCGCCGTACCGGTGCCGGCGAGCGCGAATTTGGTACCCGTCGGAAAATTGTTGCCGTTTGCATCGCGGAACAACCCGCCGCCGAGGGTGATCTGGTCCTTGGTCGGCGCGGTGTTGTTGGTGAATGTAATGCTGCCGGTGCCGGCTAACACGGACGTTGTGTCAGTGTCGTTGGCAACCGCGTCGGTCGAGACCAGGGTCGCTGTCGTGCCGTCCGTAGAAATCGACGCGATGGTGAATGTGCTACCGTTATTGGCGCCGTTGGTCACCGCAAGGCGGGTCCCGGCGGTGAGCAGGTTGCCTTTGGCATCGGTAAAGGTCCGGCCAGTCAGCACGACGGTATCTGGGTTGGCGCCGTTGTCGATGAACTGAACCGTATCGCCGCCGACGACGCCGGCGTCGAAATAGAAATTCCGGCTCGCGGCATTGAATTCGAACAGTCCGGTTTTCAACGTCACGGTCCCGGTGGTGACAGGCGTGGTGGTCGCATCAATGGTTTCGCCTGACGCGACGGTGATGGTCGTACCGGTGGCGTCGACGCTGGAAATCGTGAAGACCTTGCCGTCGTTTTCCGTGTTGGTGTTGTTGATCAGGATGCGCTGACCGACCTGCATGTTGGAATACGTGCCCACCGTGCCGGCCGTGATGGTGGTCGACGTGAAGGCTAGCGTGTTGACAACACCAACCGTTTGCAGCGTCGAACTGGCAACGCCGTCGTCGATCAGGCGTTTCGACTTGACGACCAAATTCGTGCCGTCGTTGGACAGCACGGTGAAGGTGCCGTTGTTGCTGGTCGAGTTGGATATGGTGAAGGTCGAGCCGAGGGGAATGTTGGTTAACGCACCCGTCGTTTCAGCGGTGATCGTGTTGCTCTGCCGGTCGAAGACGACATCGGTGTTGATCACGTCGTTGATCCGCGGGTCGGCAGCGTTCGGATAGGTAAAGGAGGCGAACACGGGCGCCGTGACGGTAGTGCCTTCGTCTGTTAACTGCTCAGTCTTGAGGTCGAGCCAAAGCCCGTTGGGGTCCACGGCCTGCACGGTAAAGGTGCCGTTGTTGGCGCCGCCGTCGGTGCCGCTCAGCGTGATCGTCGTGCCGACGGCGACGTTGGTGAACTGGGCGGACGTCGAGTTGACGCGGCTGACGCCGTTGGCGCCGACCTGCTGGAAGGTCAGGAACGCTCCGTCCAGGTCTGTATGGTCGCGGCTTATGGAAAAATTTTCCAGGTGCGCCGACCGGGTGGTTGGCACGGTAACATTGGCGCCGTCGTACTTGCTTTGGAAGTCGGCGACGGTGGAAACGCCGAAATTGACTGGCTCGGTCCGCAGATTGCCGCCGGCAAAGACGAAGCGTCCGTCCGCTTCGGTGTTAAGCAGCGTCTGGATGTCCAAAAGCGCGCGAAGCGCGTTGCTCTGAATGTCGTCGACGCGGTCGTGATCGGTCGTGTCTCCGCTCGAAAAATCGACCAGGAAGCTGCGGAAATCGCGGATCGCGGTTTCAATGCCTTCCAACGCGGTCGATTGGATATCGACCCGCAGGTTCGCCGTGTTGTTGTTGGAAACGAAACGCTTCAGGCTGTCGCGGGTGTTTTCGACGTTCAACAGCCGCTGCGTATCGATCGCGATGCCCGAATAGGTCTGCGAGCGTTTTTCCGTCGCGACCTGCAGTTCCAGGTCGTTCAGGTTCCGCTGGGTCTGCAGGAACCGGGCGATCAGGATCGTATTTGCGGCGGCGCTTGTGATGCGTGTCATGGCGATTCTACCCGTGCGATTCCCTAAGACACGGCCTGTTCAAGCCGGTCGATCATTTCCTGGATGGTTGCGATCACCCGCGCGGCCGCGGAAAACGCCTGTTCGAAGACGATCAGGTCCGCCAGTTCTTCATCCAGGTTCACGCCCCGGACGCTGTCGGATTTGAAGATCAGGCTATCGGTCAGGTTCTGCTGCGTTTCAATCGTCCGTTTGTTGGTGTCGGCAAGGGACGCGTTCCGGGATACGATGGATGCGGCATATTCGGTGAAGCTAACGTTCAGGTTCGGCAAGCCGCCCGATGCCTGAAACGATGTCGGGTTGACGATGGCCGACGCCAGCGCTTCGGCGATGGCGTTGTCGCCGGGGCGGGACAGGTATTCGCCGGCGACGCCCTTGTTCGCGTCCCAATGCAGTTGCCCGGTCGAAACCAGGCCCGGCGTCGTCACGATGTCGGGGCGGACGACAAGGGTCGATGTCACCCGGACGTCCGCGTCCTTGAGCCCCAATTCGCTGATCAGCGTCCTGACGGTGATCTGGCGGTTGGTCGCAAGGGTGTTGTCGGAGACGGAATGGGTCACGGTGAACGATTTACCGTCGTCATGGGCCAGGCGCAGGCGGAACCCGGAACCGTCCGGCACCACGCTGGCGGTGATGTTGGTGATCGCCGAAAAACTGGTGCCCGCGACAGGCGCTGCTTCCGGGAAGAACGATCCGTTGGTGTCGATGCCGCCGTTGTTGATCAGGTCGGCGATCTCCTGCAGCGTGCTGCCCGAAGGAATGACGACGTGGCCGAGGTACTGGGCGGTGCCGGCGTTAATCGGCGTGTCCGCGTCACGGAAGCTGAGAATTGCCGCCGAACTCACGAAGTTGGAACTCAACACGTTCGAATCCTTAATGTTTTCCGCGAGGCCGTCGGTGAACAGGTCGTTCAGGCCGAAGAAGTTGGAAAACCCTGAGACGGTGACTTCGTTGCTTGCGTATTGCGTCGCCGCGTTGCCGTCCGCATCGAACGATATCTGGGCGTCGCCGATGGCGCTGCCGTTGGAGGTGCCGGTTTCGTCGCGGAAGCTGAAGGCAAGGCTGGTGTTGCTTAGGTTGATCGCAAGCTGGCTTTGCGAATTAAGCGCCGCCGTTGCCGAAGGCGCGCCGTTCAATTGGAAGAAATCTTCAAGCCGCGCTGCGAGTTCGGTGATGGTGATCCCGGTCGTGTCGTTGGTGCCGTCGCCGTAGGTCTGGCCGAAGGCGCTGCCGGTCAAAAGCTGCGACATGCGGATGGAAATCGTCTGGTTGCCTTCGGTGTCGACCAGGGCAAGCACGCTGTCGGTGCTGTTAGCGAACGTGATGGTCTGTTCGCTGGGCAGCGGGAAGATGCGCGAGCCCGTAGCTTCCTGCCGGCCGGGGAAGGCCGTGCCGCGGTTGTGGACTAGGTTGACCTGATCGCGGAGGGCCGCGGCCAGTTCGTCCAATTGCGACTGAAGGTTCGGCAGGATGTCGTCGCGCAGTTCGACCAGGCCTTTGATTTCGCCGCCGCGGAGCGAATTGGTGATGTCGTTGCCGGCGACCCTGGCGCCGACGTAAATGCCGTCGACCTGTCCGTTCGCAAAGGTCGACGTCGAGGTCATGGTCGCCGCCGAGGTGTGTGACAGCGTCGGCGGGATGGTGTCGACCAGGGTCTGCCCCGACGACGTGAAGATCACGATGTCACCGTCGCTGCGCGAGAAAAATCGGATGTCGATCAACTCCGACAGCCGGTCAACCTGTTCGTCGCGCTGGTCTTCCAGGTCGGTCGTATCGTTACCTGTGGATCCGAAACGAATGATGTCGTCATTCAATTGGTCGATGTTGGTCGTCAGCTGATTGATTTCGGCGACGATATCGGTGATTCGGCTGTCGGCCTGAAGCCGCAGGTCCTGGATCGTTTCGCTCATGTCGAGGAATTTTTCGACGATCTGCTGGGCCTGGCGGATAAACTCGCTTTGTTCAAGCACGCGGTCGGGCGACACGCTGAGGAGTTCCGCCGCTTCGGCGAATTCTTCCAGGATGTGGCTTATCGAGCTGTTGTCGCCCGGCGCGCCGAAGGTCTCCTGCAGGCGGGCGTAGAAGTTTTCCTGAATGGACTCGGCGCGCAGCTCGGCAAGCTCGATGCGGATGGTTTTTAGCAAACCCTTGTCGACGTTACGGACGAAATCTGCGATCGACACGCCGGCGCCCTGGCCGGCCAGAACCACGGACTGCTGTTGAATGATCTTTCGCGAGTAGCCTTCCGTATTCACGTTGGCAACGTTCTGCGAAACGAGGTTCAAAGCCGCTTGGTTAGCCAGAAGGCCGCTTTGCGCCGCGCGTAGTGCTTGTGTTATGTCGCCCATCGTGGTTATCCGATCGTGATGTCAGCCCGGCCGCTTACAGTGTCTGATCCAGGGCCACGGAGACCGAGTTGGCTGACGCCTTGGCGCCCTCGGTTCCCTTTTTGCCGGAACGCGAATACGTGCCCGAATGCGGCACCGCGCCCTTGACGACATCCGAGATCTGGTCGATGACGTGTTTGTTGACCGTCATGCCGATTTCCAGCCGCATGGTGTTTTCGTCCACAGCCTTGGTCAGGCGTTCCGCGGCGAGGCGGAGTTTTTCGCGGACGTCCAGGTCGGCCTTGGACCAATCGATTTTCAGTTCGCCAAGCGATTTCATGCCGTTTTCATAGAGCCGGGACAGTGTCGCCTTTTCCTCCAGCATGTCTTCAATATCGCGGACGCGGCGCTCGGCAAGCGCCAGATTTTCCGATTCCGTCAGGTCGGTCAGTCGTTCCGTCAACTCAAGCATGCTTTTCAGCCGATCGGTCAGCTTTTCGGCGCCCGTATCCGGGGCGGCCTCGACGGCCTCGGCGGGGGCGGTCGGCGCGGGGGGGAAAGCGGCGGTTTTCCAGTTTTCCTGCAGTTTCATGACTTTCTGGTCTCCCTTGATCATCACGTTCGGCCTAACGCCCCTCCTGCATGCGGATCAGCTGTTGCATCACCTGATCGGCGATGCCGATGCCGCCGGACTTGGCAAAGGCTTTGCCGTATTCGTCGACCTGCATGTTGCGCCAGATGTCTTCGGCCGGGCCGCCGCTGAAAGGGGCTTCGGCTTCGATGTTCTGAAACATCGGGCGGATCATTTCAGCGATGAAAACGGCCTCGAAGTCCTCGGCGACCTTGCGGAAGCGCTGCATCTGCTTGGCCTGGCCGGCGCCGGCAGCGCCCGCGAGGTTTGGCGCTTTCAACTGGGGCCGCGTCTGCAGCCCGACGAGTGTGGTATCAACCGCGGCGTTCATCACATCACCTGAATTTCGGCTTGCAACGCGCCCGCCGCCTTAATGGCCTGCAAGATCGTGATCATGTCGCGCGGGCCGATGCCTAATTGGTTGAGGCCGTTGACTAGGTCCTGCAAGGTCACGCCGTCGTTGAAGACTGTCAGGCGGGCGTTCTTGTCTTCCTCGACCTGAATGTCCGTGCGGTCGACGGTGGTCGTCGTGCCGACTTCGGCGAACGGGCCCGGTTGGGAAACCTGCTGGGTTTCCGTGATGCGGATGGTCAGGCTGCCCTGCGCGATGGCAACCGTCGAAATCCGGACGTTTTCGCCCATGACGATGGTGCCCGACTGTTCGTCGATCAGGACGCGCGCCATCTGGTCGGGTTCGACGCGAAGCTGTTCAATGTCGGTCAGCAGGTTGACGACGTTCCGCTGATATTCGCCCGGGACTTGCAGCTGCACCGTTTTCGGGTCGGTCGGGGCCGCCGCCGACGTGCCCAGAAAGGCGTTGATCGCCTGGGAGATCCGGCGGGCGGTGGTGAAGTCCGGGTTTTTGAGGGAAAGGCGAATTTGATCCATGGCGCCGATTTCGAAGGGAACTTCCCGTTCGATGATGGCCCCGTTGGCGATGCGGGCGGATGTCGGCACGCCTTTGGTCACCGTTTCGGCGGCGCCGGTGGCGGTAAAGCCGCCGACCGCAACCTGGCCCTGGGCAACGGCGTAGACTTCGCCGTCGGCACCCAGCATCGGGGTCACCAGCAGGGTGCCGCCCAACAGGCTTTTGGCGTTGCCGAGGGCGGAAATCGTCACGTCGATGCGCGAGCCCTGACGGGAGAAGGGCGGCATGTTGGTGGTCACCATCACGGCCGCAACGTTGTCTGAATCAAGCCCGGCTTCCGTCGGCTTGACGCCCAGGCGGTTGAGCATGGACAGCAGGCTCTGCTTGGTGAAGTGCCCGTCGGTTAGCTTGTCGCCGGTGCCGTTAAGGCCGACGACGAGGCCGTAACCGACCAGTTGGTTGTCGCGGATGCCTTCGAAGTCGACGATGTCCTTGATCCGCGATGCCGCGCCGGCCGGGCCGGCAACGGCGGCCAGTACCGCCGCCAGCACCGCGGCCGCGCCGAGGCGGACCAAGGCCCGCCGCACCCGGACGGTCAGGCCGCTGTCGCTGGAGTTGATTTTTCCCGTTTGAAACATGTTCTTTTCTCGTTCGGTTCAGGTCCGCGTTTTGGCGGATTCCTCTTGGTTCACGCATTAAGTAGCGAAAACCATGCCACGGCGAAGTTCTGGTTAACTTATTGATTTAAAGAAAATTTCTTTTATTTTTCTGGCCCTCGGCGGGCCGGCATGGGCAAGAAGGCACCGGCTGTGGGCAACATTTGCCGGGGCCCAAAAAACCGAAAAGGCGACGTTTTCCGCCGCCTTTCCGCGCCCTTGAAAGGGGTATCCCGCCGCAGGCGTTTCACCCGCGGCCGGGGATTACCGCTTCAGATCGCCCGCTTCCTGCAGCATTTCGTCGGCGGTTTTGAAGGTCGTCGCGGCCACGTTGTAGGCGGCCTGAGCCGCGATCAGCCGCGCCATTTCGACCCCCATGTCGGAGTTCGAGCCCTCAAGCGCGTTGGAAACGATGGTCGCCAATCCGAAGTCATCGGCGAAAATCGTCGTCGGGGTTCCGGAAATCTGCGTTTCCTCGAACAAATGACCGGTCCGCAGTTCAAGCCCGTTCGGGTTGGGGAACGTGGCCAAAGTGAGTTTATAGAGCTCGCGCCGGGTGCCGTTGGTGAAATCGGCGAGGATCTCGCCGCCGGGGCCGAAGCTGAGGCCCTCGATCGAAGCCCGTTCCGCGCCATTCTGTTCCCTGTTCGAGACGTCAAAGGCGCCGGCGAACTGGGTGAATTCGCTGACATCCAGGGTAAACGCGGCAGTTTTGCCGCTGGTGAACGTGACATTGAACTTGTACTCGTCGTCGGAGCTGAGCTGGCCGTTGTTTCCGAAGGTCAGGCGTTGCGGAATATTGGCCGTCGACGAAAACATGACAGCGACCGTGTCGACGACGTCCGCCGGGATCGAGACGGCATTCGTTAGAGTGATTTCTGCCTGGTTTTCCGAGACGGTGGCGATGGTATAGGTGTTGTCGATGCCGGTCGATCCGGCGATGGTGATCGAATCCCCCGGTTTGAGACCGGCGAAAAACCCCGCGATCTGGCCGCCAAGCTGCGCCGGGCCGCTGGGGTTGGTGTTGGTGAACGCCGTGATGACGCCGCCGCCGCCGGCGACTGTCGAAAACCGCATGGCTTCGGTCGTCGCCGTGGACACTTTGTCGACGAAGGTCCCGCCGGGCGAGGCCGTCGCGGAGGTAATGTCGTCGCCGATCATCCGGAAATCCCACGTATTGTTCGTGCCGATGACCTTCGTGAAGTCCAGGCGGACATCCTGCCGGCGGAAATCGTTGTCGATCACCTGCAACGACGCGGATTGAACCGTACCTCCCGAATCATTGGCCGGCAAGTTGACGTCGATCCGGGCGACCGTGGTCGAAACGCCGGTTTCCTGGAATGCAAACTGGTCAATGCGCAGCGGTTGCGGTGTGTCGTTGATGTTGAAGGTGCCGTCCGCGTTGGCTGTTACACCGAGGATGAAGTTGCCGAACTGGTCGGCGAGAAAGCCTTGATTGACGGTCGCCGTGGTCACGCCGTCGTCAAGCGATACCGTGTCGGTCCGGTCGGTGAGGTTGAGTTCGAAAGACCCCCGGCGGGTGTACAGGATATTCCCGCTGACGTTGATGTCCGGGCTAACCATGAAAAAACCGTCGCCGTCGATGGCAATGTCCAGGTTCCGGTCGGTCACGCGGATCTGGCCCTGCTGGCTGATCCGGTTCAGGTCGATGGGAATAACGCCGCCGTAGTCGGCGCCGCTGGTCAACGACCTGCTGGTGCCGGTGTCGGCCGAGGGCGTGGTAAACCGCGGGCCGACAAGCGTCTGGAACTCGGTGTCCGTGCGCTTGTAGCCATCGGTGTTGATGTTCGCCAAGTTCTGCGAAATCGTGTTCAGCTTGTGCGACTGGCCCATCATCGCGAGCGTCGCCTGCTGGAAAATTCCTAAACCCATTTTTTCAAGCCCCGCAAAGCGGAGTCCTTCTGCGTTTCTCCCACATCTGTATCTGCAAGGGAAATGCCAATCTGCGACGCATCTAAACTATTGATTTATTTGATTATATTTTTACTCGCCCTAGGCAATGGATGCCGTGCGGGGCGTCCGGCCGGACGATCCGGCAATTGTTGCCGCCTTGCGCCATCGATTGGGGCTTGCATGCCGCCTACGCGGGCGGGCGCGTTAACCGTCGTGTAGCGGGAAAACCAAGACGCCTTCCGGCGCGACCGATGCCGTAACCCGTGTGCCGGTTTGCGGCATGAAAACGCCCGGCATCAGGGCGTTGATGACATAGCGGGTGCCATCGTTTTCCAAAGACAGGCTCAGATGAGTCGATCGCCCGAGCGACCGCGCCGCCTCGACGGTCAGCACCGGTCCGCTCGCGGGCCGGTCGCCACCGTCGGTTTCGCTCAGCGACAGGGCCTCGGGCCGGATCAGCACTTGCACGTCGACGGTGTCCGGCAAGCCGTCGGTCGGCAGGCGGCCCAGCGGCGTCACCAAGGTGCCGCCTTCGACCCGGCCGGGCAGGCGGTTGACAGGGCCGAACAGCTCAGCGACGAAGCGGGTTTCCGGTTTGAAATAAATTTCCACCGGCTGGCCCGATTGGACGATGCGGCCGCCCCGCATGACCAGGATGCGGTCGGCCATGAACATGGCTTCTTCCGGGTCGTGAGTGACCATCAGTGTCGCAATGCCCGATTGTTTGAGCAACCGGAAGGTGTCCTGGCGGATTTGCGCCCGGCGGGTCACGTCCAGGCCGGAAAACGGTTCGTCCAGCAACAACACCCGGGGCCGGGGCGCCAGTGCGCGCAGCAACGCGACGCGCTGCTGCTGTCCGCCGGAGAGAGTGTGCGTATAATCGCCGGCGCGACCCGCGAGGCCCATGGTCTCAAGCGCCTTCACCGCGTCTTGCCGCCGCTGCGTATCGACCTGGGGGACGCCGAAAAGCACGTTTTCCAGCACCGTCAGATGCGGAAACAGGGCGAAGTCCTGAAACATCAGGCCAACGCCGCGCTTTTCCGGTGTGGTGCGTTTGCCGGCCCGGCCCTCGGCGACCAATTCGTCGCCGATGGTGATGCGCCCGACCTGCAGTTCTTCGAGCCCAGCGGCAAGCCGCAGCAACGTCGTCTTGCCGCATCCGGAAGGACCCAGCAGACAGACCAGTTCGCCGGGTTCGACAAAGATCGACACGCCGGAAACGACCTGCTTGTCGCCGAAGGCGTGGGAAACGTTCAGAAGATGCAGTCCGTCCCGCGATGCCATGATCAAACGGCGCCTCCGCTCGCGTGACCCGGCCGCGACCGCAGCGTCGTGACGGCCAGCAGGATGACCGGAATCAGTCCGGCGGCGACGATGGTCAGCGCGCCAAGCGCCGATTCCTCGAACAGTTCGTCGGACGCGAATTGGTAGACGAAGGTCGCCAGCGTGTCGAAGCCGAAGGGGCGCAGAATGATCGTCATCGGCAATTCCTTCATGCAGTCGACGAAAACCAAAAGACCCGCGGTCAGCAGGCTGGTGCGGATCAGCGGAAAGTGAATGCGGCCCATGATTTTGGACGGGCCTGCACCCAACGTGCGGGCGGCGCCGTCGATGTTGTGGCTGACCTTGCAGAGTCCGGCCTCGACGGTGCCGAACGACAGCGCAAGGAACCGCGCCAAATAGCCGTACAGGATGGCGACCACGGTGCCGCTCAGAACCAGGCCGGTGGAAACTCCGAACACGGTTTCCGCGATGTCGTCGACCGCGTTGTCAAAGGCCGCCATCGGCACGATCACGCCGATCGCTAACACCGCGCCGGGCACCGCATAGCCGATGCTGGCGAGACGTACGGCGGCGCGAGGCAGGGGCCCCCGCCCGAGGCGCAGGCCGTAGGCCAGCAGCAGACCGATGACGACCGCCGCCGCGGCGGCGGTGGCGGACAACGCAATGCTGTTGAAGGTGATGGCCCAGTATTTCGCGGCCAGGGTTTTTTCGTAGAACCGAAGCGCATAGGTCATCAACACGCCCGCCGGCAGAACGAAACCGAGCAACACCGGCAGGGCGCAGGCCGCGCACGCCAGCCCGGCCCGCAGGCCGGTCAATCGCTGGCTCGGCAACGCCTGCATCTTGGTCGTCGTGTGGTGATACCGCTGTCCCCGGCGGGCCATGCGTTCAAGCACGATCAGGATGAGCACGAACACCATTAGGACGGACGCCAACTGCGCCGCGCCGCCGATGTTATCCATGTTCAGCCAGACGTCGTAAATGCCGGCGGTGAAGGTGGCGACGCCGAAAAAATCGACAGTGCCGAAATCGTTCAAGGCCTCCATCATCGCCAGTGTCATGCCGACAGCGACGGCGGGCCGGGCCAGCGGCAGGGCGACGCCCCAAAAACTTTGCCACGGCGTTTTGCCGAGCGTCCGGCTGACCTCAAGCACGCAAACCGATTGTTCCAAAAACGCCGCCCGCGCCAATAGGTAGACATAGGGATAGAGCACCAGCGTCATCACCGTGATCGCGCCGCCGATGGAGCGGATCTCCGGGAACCAGTAATCCTGCCGGTTGCGCCAGCCGAAGATGTCGCGAAGCGCCGATTGGATCGCGCCCGAATATTCCAACTGATCGGTGAAGACGAAGGCCAGGATGTAGGTCGGCACCGCAAGCGGCAACAGCAGCGCCCAGTTGAGCACGGCGCGCCCGGGAAACCGGCACATGGTCACCAGCCACGCTGTGCCGGTACCGATGATGAACGTGCCAAGGCCGATCCCGGCCATCAGGATCAGCGTCTTTCGCACGTAACTCCACAGCACCGTATCGGCCAGATGCCGCCAGATATTTTCCGTCGGCGAAAGCGCAAGCGCCGCCACCGCCAGCAACGGCACGGCGACGAAAAAGGCGATTATCATCGTCGCGACGCCCCAGCGATCGACGCGAAGGCGCGGTAGGGCGAACGGCCCGGCGGCCGGGGAAGTGGCGGGAAAGGTGGGCAAGTAAGGCGTGCTCCCAGGTTGTTGGCCCTAAACAATTAGAAAACGCGGCGGGCCGAAAGCCCGCAGCGTTTCCTGGTCACGAAAAAAGCGGTGATCCGGTCAGCTGCCGGGGCCGTTATCGAAACCCACTTTGTCGACAAGCTTGGTCGCCGCCGGGCGTAGTTTGGCGATCTTGGTCATCTCGAGCGTATCGCCCTTGAAGTCGCCCCACGACTGCACCAAGGCCGACCGCGGAACGCCCGGGTTCGAGGGATATTCATGGTTCGTTTCCGCGTAAATTTTCTGCGCTGTGTCGCCCGCGAGGAACTCCAAAAGCTTGACTGCGGCGTCGTGGTGCTTAGCGCTTTTGGTAACGGCCGCGCCGGAAACGTTCAGGTGGTTGCCGCGTCCGGCGAGCCCGTCGCCCGACTGATTCAGGTAAACCACGTTGGACGCCGCCGCCCATTGTTTCTGCTCGGGCTTCTTGTCGTTCGTCACCATGGCGCCGACGTAGTAGTTGTTGACCAGCGCGACATCGCATTCGCCCTGTAAGATCGCCTTCGCCTGGGCGCGGTCGTTACCCTGGGGCTTGCGGGCCAGGTTGGCCTTGAGGCCGCGCAGCCATTTTTCGGCGCCGGCTTCGCCGTGATGGGCGATCATCGACGCGATCAGCGCGACGTTGTAGGCGTTCTTGCCGGACCGGATGCAGATGCGGCCCTGGAACTTGGGATCAGCCAGGTCTTCGTAAGTTTTTAGTTCGCCTGGTTTGACGCGGTCTTTCGAGGTCAAGGCGATCCGCGCGCGAGACGTCAGGCCGAACCACCGGTTGTCCGCATCCCGCAGGTGGGCGGGGATGTTCTTTTCCAGGACGTCGGATTTGACGGCCTGCAGAACGCCCGCTTCCTTCAGCGCGTACAGGCGGCCGATGTCGACGGTTAGCACGGCGTCGGCCGGGCTGTTGTCGCCGGCCGCGCGGATTTTTTCGAGCATGCCTTTCTTCGCGAAGACCGTGTGGACCTTGATGCCGGTTTCCTTGGTGAACGCATCCAAAAGCGGTTTGATCAGAAAGGGCTGGCGGTAGGAATACAGGTTGACGACCTTGTCGTCCGCCTGCGCCGGGGCGGTCGCCATGATGCCCATGAGCGCGATTGCCGCGGCGCCCAAAAGCGTGATCGTCTGGTTCGATTTCAGTGTCATGAAATGTTGGATCCTTCGTTGGGTTACTACGTTCCTGGGCTACGTTCCTGCGGGTTGTCCGACCGGCGTCCGTTTTTATCGTCAGGCGGTATCCGTCAGGTGGGCCGGATGCCTTGGTCTTGGGGCCGGACGGAAAGTTCAGCAGGCTGCGAATGTCTGCAATTAATAATGATTATCATAATTCAGGCTCATGTTATAGACCTGAACTTTTGCAATTGCAAGTCATTCTCGCTCCATAGCCGCGTGGTCCACCTCGGGGCCGGCGGGCGGGTCGTTTTTTGGGGCGAAATCCGCGGTTGGCGAATCACCGTCGATCTGCCGTGTTCCGGGACGCGGCGAGGGGACCGCTCGACACGGCGGCGGGTAGATTTCGCGGGGCCTTCCGTCACGCGCTGGCGTTTTTGCCGTTGATCCGGCAGACTTGGCGCTGTTGCGGGCGGCCCGGATTGGTTCGCCGCGTGACGCCGCTGAATATGGGAAAACCCATGAAAGTTTCCAATGTCGGTCCCGGCAGAGGGGTCGATAAGGCCAAGAAAAAGCAGGGGACGTCGTCATCGTCCGACGCCTTCGCCAACGACCTGAAAGAGGTCACGGGTGGCAACGCGCCGAAGTCGGCGGGCGCCGTCTCGGGCTCGGTCGTTGCAGGCGTCGACGCGGTGCTGGCGGCGCAGCAGGTGGGCGACGCGACGCAAGGCCGGTCCCGTGGGCTGCTGATCGACCGCGGCAACAAGCTGCTGGAAAGCTTGGAAGGGCTGCAGGTGGCGTTGCTTTCGGGCGATCTGCCCAAGGAAAAGGTTGTGGAGTTGGCGCAGACGCTCCGGGAAAAGCGCCCACCGTCCGAAGACCCGGGGCTTAACGATATCCTTGACGAGATCGAACTCCGGGCCGAGGTCGAACTGGCCAAGCTGACCCGGCGCTGACGGCCGGGCTAAACCGATCCGGCGTATACCCGGGCGCGGGCCCGCCAAAAAAACAAATCCGCTAATAAATACAATCACATGAATGTGACGTGGCCCCGGAAAGTGCCCCCTTGCCCTATGGCCCTGCGGTCACTATATTCCGCGCCCGTCAAGAACACTGAACCTGGGTCGAAACCGGGAGCCATCCAAAAATGACGATTACCGTTCCACCCGACTACAATCCGTCCAAAGACAAGGTTTTCATGAATCCTGTCATGCTGGAGTACTTCCGCAAAAAACTGCTCAATTGGCGGGCGGAACTTTTGGAAGAATCCAACGAGACCCTGCAGTCGCTGCAGGAAGGCGGCATCATCGAGCCCGACATCGCCGACCGCGCGTCGATCGAAACAGAACGCGCGCTGGAACTTCGCACCCGCGACCGGGCGCGCAAGCTGATTTCGAAAATTGACGAAGCGCTAAAACGGATCGAAGACGGGTCCTACGGCTATTGCGAGGAAACGGAGGAACCGATCCACGTCTCCCGTCTCGAAGCCCGGCCCATCGCGACGCTGTCCATTGAGGCGCAGGAACGCCACGAGCGGATGGAGCGTACCCACCGGGACGATTAGCACAAAACCCTGGCGGCCCGCTTGGGCCGCGCAGGCGGCTTTGTGCGGAATCAAGAATCAGACAGCAAAACCTGAGCCCGCCTCGGCGGGCTAAAGTGACTTTGTGCGATTTTAGATATTTAGCCACAGGCCCGCCGCGCGGTTTGGCCGGAGCCAAGGGCGCGGATGTGCCCGACCGGCGATTGAAGGGCAAATATAAGGTCGGCGCGCGGCAGCCCTAAATATATTTTCCAATCAATCGAGAAATGCTCCCCTACCCAGCGGCGCCGGGAGCGCGGAACAAAGTTCCTGCGCCTCGCTCATGGAAAATTCCGATGGAGCCATCCCGCCGCTGGGAGTTTTGCCAAACGGCTGATGAGTTCTGACCGCTTTTGGGCGCGGCTTTGCCAACCGCAACATCCCAAAGCCGCGCGTTTTTGAAACAACTAATTTCTCAAAAAAAGAGGCCGGCGCTTGGCGCCGGCCTTTAAGTTGTCCAGGTTCTCTCTAGCGAACCTAGAACGGGAAACTTTATCCCTTTCAGGGCTGTCTTTATCCCTATGGCGTCGTGGTGCCTTAGAAGGGGAAGACGATGTCCCAAAGCTGCATGCCCCAACGGGGCGATTGAAGATCGCTCAGTGTGCCGCGGCCGCCGTAGGCGACTCGCATTTCTGCGATCTTTTCGTGTGAAATCGTGTTGTCAGGATCGATGTCGGACGGCCGGACGATGCCGGTCACCTTCAGTTCGCGAAGTTCCGCGTTGACGTTGATTTCCTGACGGCCGATGACGACCAGGTTGCCGTTCGGCAGCACCTGCGTGACGACGGCGGCAAACGTCAGGTTGATGGTTTCAGACCGGGTGATCTTGCCGTCGCCTTCGGTTACGTGCGAGTTGCCGAAGTTGGCGATGGCGCCGGGCTGCACCTGATCGGGCAGATAGCGGGTGATTTCGCCTTCCAGGCCCAGCAGGTTGGTGACGTTGGCGCCTTCTCTGTCGGCACGGTCGCGTTCGGTTTTGTTGTTCAAGGTCGCGTTGTCGGACAGCGTCATCTTGACGGTCAGGATGTCGCCGACCTGTTTGGCGCGTAGGTCCTTAAAGAAGGCGCGTGCGCCCGCCCGCCACAGCGAGTTGGGATTGCGTTCGGCCACCTTCGGTGCCGGCATCGGCATGCTGACCGGCTTGTAATCCTCCCGCGCGATCGGGTTCTGGATCTGCGTCGTCTTCGGCTTGTCGCCCACTTCCGACAGCCGGGACAGCGTGTTGCAGCCGGCGACCGACGCAGTCAGCAGGGTGACCAGGGCGGTATGGCGGAGAAGCCGGGTGGTAAATTTGCGGGTCGTGGCGTTCATAGTTTCGATCCTTGGGTTAGCTCACTTGAGTGGTCACTCGTCGGCGGCTAGATCAGGGGGCCTTGTTCTTGTGCGTTGAATTGGGGCGTTGGCTTTGTGCGCGGTCAGGTTTCATTCGGGTTCATATCAGCGCCGGTTGTCGGCGAGTTCGGCGGCGGCGTTGATGGTCGCCTCGGCGCGGCCGGGGCCGGTCACCTTGGCTTCGAACACCGCCTTGGAGCGCTTGTTCTTGACGCGGATGACGTCGCCGAGCGAACCCTTCTCGAGTGACTTGCCCTGGGCGCTCAGCGCCATCGGGCCGTACACCAGGGTCACGGTGACGATGCTGTTTCGTTCGACCAGGACCGGTCGTTCGACATCGGACTGGCGGACCAGCGTATCCGGGCGCAGGCCCCGTTTCGCGGCCATGCCGACGATGTCTTCGGCCTTAATGATGGTGTCGGGCAGGATCATGTCGGCGCGGACCTTGATCCACTTGACGTCGCGGTCGGCGATCGTCTCGTTGCGGCCCAAGACGCGGGCGGCGACGGGGATTTTAACGACCGCGTGAAGCCGCCCGGTCAGCCGCAATTTACGCCCCGCCGGGTCCTTCGCCGGCGCCGACAGGATGGTCGCGAAGCGTTTGGTACGCGGATCGTAGGTGATGTCGTCGATGCCGACGGTGGCTTGCACGTTGGTCGGCACGTGTAGGCGCGTGAGCTGCACGTTCAGTTCAAGCAGCGAGTCCGGCTCCGCGCCTTTTTCCACCAGCGCCGCGAGGATCGTATCCTCGATGTCGGCGCGTTCGATCACTTGGCTGGCGCGCTGCACGATGGTCTGCTGTTGCGCCGATATCGGCCGCCACTTCATACGGTAGGCGCGGGCGACGCGGTAGAGCCAGCGGGCATCGAAGATCGCCCGCTCGCCCGGTTCGGGGGCATAAGCCACCGCCACGTCGGCGTGTTCGCCGGCGTTGACAAACAGGTCACCCAGATAGACGATCCGGCCTTCGACGGTAATCGCCTCGCGCGAGAGCAGCGGCGCCGACGCTTCGGCCTTGGGGGCCGGATCGCCTTTGCGGATCCGTTCGCCGTTGCCAAGGGCCTGACCCGCCGCCAAAGGCAGCAGGGCCAAAGCCACAATCGCTGTTAGCAGGTATTTCCGGGCGTCCATATCGAATTCTCCTGTTCCGTCGTTCGGCGGCGGCGTTACGCCTGCCAGTTCCTCTGCCCGTTATCTCAGCGTCGTCAGGGTGCCGAGCATTTCGTCCGAGGTCTGGATGACTTTGGAGTTCATCTCGTAGGCACGCTGCGCGGAGATCAGGTTCGAGATCTCCTCGACCGCGTTCACGTTGGCGGTTTCAAGAAAACCCTGAAGGAGAGTGCCGAAGCCTTGCTGGCCGGGGTTGCCGGTGTTGGCGGGGCCGGAGGCGGGGGTTTCCTTGTACAAGTTGTTGCCGATGCTCTCGAGGCCCGGTTCGTTCTGGAATGTCGCGATCTGGATTTGACCGACGTTCGAAAACTCGACCTGGCCTTCGATTTTGACCAGCACTTCGCCCGATGCGTTGATGGTGACGTCGATGGCGTTCGACGGCACGGTGATCGACGGGTTCATTAGGAAGCCGTCGTGGGTAACGATCTCACCGTTTTCGTTAAGCTGGAAGGTGCCATCCCGCGTGTAGGCCACTTCGCCCGTCGGCAGGGTGACTTGGAAAAAGCCCTTGCCCTGAACCGCCATGTCGAAGGTGTTGTCCGTAGCCGACAGGTTGCCCTGTTCGTGGATGCGGTAGACCGCCGCCAGTTTGACGCCGAGGCCCAATTGCACGCCCGTCGGAACGACGCTGCCGGCGTCCGTCGAGGTCGAGCCAACCCGGCGCAGATCCTGATAAATCAGGTCCTGAAATTCAGTCCGCCGGCGTTTGAAGGCGGTCGTGTTCATGTTCGCGAGGTTGTTCGATATGACCTCGACGTTGCGCTGTTGGGCGATCATGCCCGTAGCGCCGATATCTAGCGATCTCATTATTCCCGTCCTTTACGGTTGCCTTTCTTTGAGTGGTCAACTTCCGTTCATTCTAATTTTCGCGGTTCTCGCCCGCGGGTGGTGTTCCTATTCGTCCGTCGTGGTCCGCGGGCGCCGATCAGGCGTCCCGTGCCAGGTCGCGGATCATCGCGCGCTGGCGTTCGTCTTCGCGCTCGATGAACGCTTTGACGCTTTCGTAATTGCGATGCAGGTCGATCATCTTGGCCATCTCGGTGATCGGCTCCACGTTGGAGCCCTCGAGCGCGCCTTGAATGACTTCGGGGTTTGCAACATCTTGCGGCTGCGTTTCCGATGTGAACAGCGTGCCCGATGTTTGTTTCAGGCGCTGCAGGTTGTCGAATTTGACGACCTGTATCTTGCCCAGCTGGCCGTTGTTGGTCGAAATGACGCCGTCGCGCCCGACATGGATTTCGGAATCCGTCGGCCCGACGTTGATCGGCTGTCCGCCCGCGGCCAAAACCGCATAACCCTCTTGGGTGACGATCTGGCCTTCGGCGCTGAGTTTGAATTGCCCGTTCCGGGTAAAGAACCGGTTGTTGTTCTTGTCGCGGACAACGAAGAACCCGTCGTTCCGGATCGCCAGATCGAGCGGATTGTCCGTCGTTTCGATGGCGCCGTCGCTGTAATTGGTCCGGGTCGCGATGTCTCGGGTATAGGTCAGCTTCGGCGTTATCAGGCTCTCGCCGCCCTTGCTTCGCACGATGTGCTCGACAAACATCATATCGCCGGCTTTGTAGCCGTTGGTAGACATGTTAGCGAGGTTGTTCGCGACAACTTCGAGCTGTCGTCTCATGGCGCCTTGACGCGACGCGGCAATAACAGATGTGGTTTCCATTTTTTCCCGTTCCGTTCGTTCACTGCCCCCGTGGTCCGATCTTTTGCCGGGCCTTGTTCAGGGAGGGGTTAAGCGACTTACTTCCGCCGGACGCAGTGCATCGGCCGTGCCAGATTTAAAAATCACGTAATTTCAATCAATTAATTTGCATTCCGCGCCGGGTCGGCGGGCAAATTCGGGTGTTTCTGGTAACCGTTGCCGGGTATTTCTTGCCTATAGCCGGGCGGCGACCGGCCGGGTGGGGCCGCGATCCGGACCGCCGGCGGGGCCGCCTAATCGGTTTCCCGGGCGACGCGTTGTTGGCGGGCGGGCGGTCTGCTAAAATGCCGCCGCCACGCTGGCGCCGGAGGCCGGGTTTCACGGCGCCGAGATTGAACAACGGCCGAAATCGCCAAAACAATGTGCGCGCCCGGCAAAATCCGCGGGTCATGGCGATTTCAACGACTTGTTAACCACCTGAATTTAATCTGCCTCGACTGGCATTATGCAGGAACGGACGGGTACCTCCGCACATGGCTGAAGAAGACGACGATATAGAAAACGAAGAAGTCGGCGCTGCAGGAGAAGGCGGCGAAGAAGGCGAAGGCGCCCCTGCCGGAAAAAGCAAGAAAAAAAAGCTGATTATCATCGTTGCAGTGTTGCTCATCGTCGTGGGCGGCGCGGCCGCCGCGTTTTTCACCGGATTGATGGACCCCGTACTGGCGATGATCCTCGGCAAGCCCGACACGGCCGCTGCCGAAGGCAAGGCTGCCTCGGGCAGCGGCCTGTTCCATGACTTGCCCGAAGTCTTGGTCAACCTGAACACCAAGGGCCGTAAGTCTCAGTTCCTCAAACTTAAGGTGTCCCTAGAGGTAGCCAACGAACAGGACAAACTGGTGATCGACGGGGTCAAGGACCGGGTGCTCGATAATTTCCAGGTCTATCTGCGGGAACTACGCATCGAAGACCTGCAGGGTTCCGCCGGCATGTACCGGCTGCGCGAAGAACTGCTTCGGCGGGTCCGCGCGGCGACCGCGCCAGCACAGGTGCGTGACGTATTGTTTAAGGAGATGCTGGTCCAATAGGGACCGGGGCCGCGCGGATTGGATCCGGGCGGATGGCGAAAATGAAGGATGTGACCCATGACCCCACCGGCTGACGATCAAGACGCAATGGCCGCAGAATGGAGAGCCGCGATGGCGTCCGATGGCAATGGCGGCGGCGGCGACGGCGACGAACAGGACGAACTGGCCGCCGAATGGGAAGCTATGATGGGCGGCGACGGCGACGGCGGTGGGGCTTCCACCGACGTCAGCATGGTGCCGGAAGCCACGCGCGTCCTCAGCCAGGATGAAATCAACAGCCTTCTGGGTTTTAACAATACCCACGAAGAAGGCGGCGAAAAATCAGGCATTCAGGCCATTTTGTCATCGGCGCTGGTGTCTTACGAACGACTGCCGATGCTGGAGATCGTGTTCGACCGCCTAGTGCGCTTGATGACGACCTCCTTGCGTAACTTTACGTCCGACAACGTCGAAGTGTCGTTGGACAACATCGCCTCCATCCGGTTCGGCGATTACCTGAACTCAATCCCCCTGCCGGCCATGCTCAGCGTGTTCAAGGCCGAAGAATGGGACAACTTTGGCTTGATCACGGTCGACAGTTCGCTGATTTATTCCATCGTCGACGTGTTGTTGGGCGGCCGCCGCGGCACCGCGGCGATGCGTATCGAAGGCCGGCCTTACACCACCATTGAACGCTCGCTGGTAGAACGGATGATCCACGTCATGCTGACCGACCTGTCGGCGGCGTTCGAACCGCTGTCGCCGGTAACCTTCCGGTTCGACCGGCTGGAAACCAACCCCCGGTTCGCGACCATTTCGCGCCCGTCCAACGCGGCCATCGTGACGCGGTTTCGCATCGACATGGAAGACCGCGGCGGGCGCTTGGAACTGCTGCTGCCATACGCGACGCTGGAACCGGTCCGCGAACTGCTGCTGCAGATGTTCATGGGCGAAAAGTTCGGTCGCGACTCCATCTGGGAAACCCACTTGGCCGAAGAACTTTGGATGACGGAAGTCGACCTGGAAGCCATCGTCGATCAGCAGACGACGACCCTCCACCGGATCTTCGATCTTAAGGAAGGCTCGCAGATGATGCTAAACGCGACGCCGGACAGCCCGGTGGTGCTGTCCTGCGGCGGCGTGCCGCTTTACATCGGCCGCATGGGTCGCAAGGGCGGACGCATCGCGATCCGTATCGAAGACCGCATCGACCGGGCCCACAAAAAAAACTGATTTTCCTGACTTTTTTCCGTCGGACCGGCGGCCGCGCCCGGCAGGGCCGGGCGGCCGGCGCCGGCGTTTCCGGGGCCTAGACCGGTGGTCCGCTCCGGCCCTGGACAAGGCCGAAATCACCCCGTTTCCGCGTGCAAAATTAGGGGTTCGTTTACTTCCTTTAAGTAGGATCATTCGGACGAGAAGCTCTGGCGGTTTCGGCTGGCCCTGCAAGGCCCCGGTGCTGGCCCGCCGGGCCCCATTAATTTCGGGGATGGAGAAGAAACCGTGACATTTTCGTTTCCCTTGGTTTTGGACATGGTGTTGGCCCTCTTGCTGGCCGTGATGATCTGGTATTCGGTCATCCTGAACCGGCGGCTCAACAAGTTTCGCGGCAACCGCGATCAGATGGAAAAGCTGGCGACGACCTTTAACGAAGCGACGACCCGCGCGACGGCCAGCATCGGCGATTTGAAAATCGCGTCCGATGCGCTGCAGGACCAGTTGGCCAAGGCGGAAAGCCTGCGTGACGACCTGGTGTTCTTGGTCGATCGCGGCACTATCGCCGCCGACCGCCTTGAAGACAACGTCCGCGTCGCCCGTGATTCTGGCGGCAACGGCATGAACGGCCTGGTGGAAAGCGTCGGCCCGCTTGAAAAGGTTGCGCCGATCCGCTCGCGCAAGGCCGCAAAGGCGCACCCGCCGCACGCCAAGGGCGAGCTTCGGGCCGCGCCCGCCGAAGATCCGCGCGAAATGGCCCATCCGATGCCTCGTTCCGAGGCGGAACGGGCGCTCTTGAAGGCCATCCGCTCGGCGAGTTGAAGGTCTGACCATCGAATAACCATGCCCTGGGTCATGTTCGCCGCCGGTTTCAGGTGTTAAGATGGCCCGACAAACGGATTTGAGTACGGGACGGACGAAGTAATGAGTTTTTTTGCGCGGGTTCGATTTTTGCCGGTGACGATCTTCGTCGCGTCGCTGATGCTGACCGTCAAGATCGGCGATATTTGGAACGACTTTGACGGCCTGAACGGCAGTGCGATCGAGGTTGCCAGCGCCGAAGCGCAAACCGATGCCCAGCAACCGCCTCACGGTCAGGCGAACCCTGCAGCCACCGCCAAACCAGCTGCCGGCGCTAAACCGGCTGCCGGCGCCAAAGGCGGACAACAGCAAGCCGCTGCCACTCCGGCGGACGGCAAGGCGCCGGAAGGGGCCGCGCCCGCGGAACCGGCGGATGACCCCGCCGCCGCCAAGCTGCTGACGGACGATCCGACGTTGCTTACGCCGAAGGAAATCGACCTTTTTCAGAAACTGGCCCACCGGCGGCGGGAAATCGCCGCCCGCGAACGCGAAATCGAAGGCCGGGTGGCGCTTTTGACCGCGGCGGAGGCCCGGATTGATCGAAAAATCGCCGAATTGAACAACCTGCAGTCGGAAATCCAGGCCCGGATCAAGGTTTTCGACAAACAGCAGGAGGAAAAGCTGGGCGGCTTGGTCAAGATCTATGAAAACATGAAGCCCAAGGATGCGGCCCGAATATTCGAAGATCTTGAAATGGATACACTTTTGGAAGTCGCCCAGCGTATGAAAGAACGCAAACTGGCCCCCGTCATGGCCAAAATGAACCCGGAAAAAGCGCGCGAGGTCACGGTTGAATTGCGCGCACTTCGAACGCTTCCGAAGGAAGGCCTCGACCGGGGCAACTGATCCTCTTGAAAGCCTGGAATTTCAGCCCACTATGACCTTGGACGGGGTTGGCGGTAAAGGGCTTGCCCTGAAAAAACTTTGAATGAACCGCCACTTACTGCGGCATCAATATAAACCCCCTGTGCGAGTTGCGTAGTGACAAATGGCTGTCGACCTGAATATGGATGTCCTGATCGTGGACGATTACCAAACCATGCTCCGGATTCTGCGCAATTTGTTGCGTCAATTGAACTTCAAGAACATTGACGAAGCCTCCGACGGCTCGGAAGCGCTGAAAAAGTTGCGGGGGAAGCCCTTCGGTTTGGTCATTTCCGACTGGAACATGGAACCGATGGCGGGGATTGAACTGCTTCGCGAAGTCCGCGGCGACGAAAAGCTGAAACACATCCCTTTCGTCATAATCACGGCGGAAAGTAAGACTGAAAACGTCATCGCGGCCAAGCAAGCCGGCGTTTCCAACTACATCGTCAAGCCGTTCAACGCGGAAACGCTCAAAGGCAAGCTGATCAGCGTCCTGGGCGAATTCTAAGCCAAAGACTGGGGAGCGCTTTATGGCGTCCGGTTCAGTCGACCCCGAATTGGCCCAACGCCTGCAGGAAATCGGACAAAATCCTGACGGCAAGGTCGCAGTTTCCGACATGCCGATGTTGTCGACGCGCTGCTCGGCTCGATGCGGGGCGACCTGTCGGTGGGCGACGTCAAGCTGCATGAAGAGCTTGAAAGTCTTGCCGGTTTTATCGAAGAAGCCAAATCCGATATCGCCTCGCTCTGGCCCGACGAGGTCAAGGACGAGTTCCTGCCCAAGGCGGCGGACGAACTCGACGCCATTGTCGAGGCGACGGCCGAGGCCACCAACTCGATCATGGACGCGGTCGGCGGGATCGAAGGCGTCATGGACAAACTCAGGGGCAAGAACAAAGACGCCCTGATGGATGCGACGACCAAGATATAAGAGGCCTGCGGCTTTCAGGACATCACCGGTCAGCGCATCACCAAGGTCGTCAGCGCGCTGCAGCGTATCGAGGAAAAGGTCGACGCGCTCGTTACCGCCTTCGTCGACGAAATCTCCAAGTACAAGGCCGCCAATCCGACGCCGGCCAAACCGGCCAAGGAAGAAGACGCGCGCAAGCCGACCGACGAAGAACTCCTGCACGGCCTGCAGATGAAAGAACAGGCCATGAGCCAGGACGACATCGACGCGTTGCTGGCCAGCTTCGATTAATCCATCGCCTGCATTATCCGACCTGGATTTTTCGCTTGGCATATGATGTTGTGCCAAGCTGAATTGCCTGTTCAACACCTCTTGATGAAATGAGGGGAGAACCATGTCGAACGATGCATGCAGAACAACCAGCGGCCGGGGACAGCTCTTCGCGTCGGTCGTTGACACCATCGGCGATACGCCTTGCATCCGGGTCAACCGGTTGGCGCCCGAGGGTGTGACCATTTACGTCAAATCCGAATTCTTTAATCCCGCCGCGTCGGTCAAGGACCGGCTCGCGATTAGCATTATCGAGGAAGCCGAGCGCCGGGGCGATCTGAAGCCCGGGCAGACGGTCGTCGAGGCGACCAGCGGCAATACCGGCATCGGCCTTGCCATGGTCTGCGCGGCCAAGGGCTATCCGCTTGTCGTCACCATGGCCGACAGCTTTTCCGTCGAACGCCGGAAGCTCATGCGTTTTCTGGGCGCCAAGGTTGTGTTGACGCCGCGCGCGCAAAAGGGGTTCGGGATGTACAACAAGGCCGTCGAACTGGCGAACGCCAACGGCTGGTTCCTTGCCCATCAGTTCGAAACATCCGACAACGCGCTGGTGCATGAGAATACCACGGCCCGGGAAATCATTGCAGATTTCGACGGCCAGCGCCTTGATTACTTCGTTACCGGCTATGGCACCGGCGGGACGGTGACCGGCGTCGCCCGCGTTCTCAGAAAACAACGGCCCGAGACGAAGATCGTTCTCAGCGAGCCCGCCAACGCTCAGCTTGTCGGTAGCGGCCACGGCCAGGAACGCAACGCCGACGGCTCACCCGCCGTCAGCCACCTGAAATTCGAACCGCACCCCATCCAGGGCTGGACGCCGGATTTCATTCCGCTCGTGCTGCAGGAAGCCATCGACAACGGGTATTACGACGATTTGATCCCGGTGCCGGGGTCCGTCGGCATCGAATGGGCGCGGAAACTGGCGTCCCGGGAAGGGATCATGACCGGGGTATCCGGCGGCTCGACCTTCGCCATCGCCATCCAGATCGCGGAAAAGGCTGAAAAGGGCTCGGTCATCCTCGCCATGCTGCCCGATACCAGTGAGCGCTACCTGTCCTCGCCGCTGTTCGAAGGCATCGAACAAGAAATGACCGAGGAAGAAATCGCGCTCTCGAAATCGACGCCGGGCTACCAAATGCCTGATGCCTGATGCTTGAGTCCGGGCGCCTGATTTCGGCCCGTTCGAGGGCTGGCGCGTGCACCCGGTTTCGCTAGGGATCTTCTATCCTGCTGAAATTATTCAGCTTTATCCTGCGGCCTTAAGCGCCTGATCCAGGTCGGCGATGATGTCGTCGATGTGCTCGATGCCGATGGAAAGGCGCACGTAGCCGTCAGTGACGCCGGTCGCGGCCTGTTCCTCCGGCGACAACTGGGAATGCGTGGTGCTGGCCGGATGGATGGCGAGCGACCGCGCATCGCCGATGTTGGCGACGTGATAAAACATTTTCAGTGCATCGATGAACTTGCAGCCGGCGGCCTTGCCACCCTCGAGCTCGAACCCGACCAGCCCGCCGTATCCGCCGGCGAGGTAGGTGTCGGCGCGGCTTTTGTCCTCACCCGACTGAAGGCCCGGGTGGATCACCTTGGTGACCGATTTGTGACCCTTCAGGTATTCGGCGACGCGATTGGCGTTTTCCGAATGCGCCCGCATGCGGAGCGGCAGGGTTTCCATGCCTTGGATGAACTGGAATGCGTTGAACGGGCTCATGGCGCTGCCGAGATCGCGGAGCAGGGTGGTCCGCGCCTTGATGATGTAGGCGACCGGGCCGATCGGCTTGACGGCGTCAACCCACACCGCGCCGTGATAGCTCGGGTCCGGCGTGTTCAGCGCCGGTTGGCGGTCCTTGCCGGCGGCTTCCCAGTCGAAATTGCCGCCGTCGACCATCATCCCGCCGATCGAGGTACCGTGGCCGCCTATGTACTTAGTGCACGAATAGACGACGACCGCGGCGCCGTGTTCCAGGGGCCGGCACAAAACGGGGGCGGCGGTGTTGTCCATGATCAGCGGAATGCCCAGGGACCGGCCGATGTCGGCGACCTCCTTGATCGGGAAGACACGCAGTTTAGGGTTGGGCAGCGTTTCCGCGTAGTACGCCCGGGTTTTGCCGTCGGTCAGCTTGCGGAAGCTCGCCGGGTCCGCTGGGTCTGCGAAACGGACTTCAACCCCTTGATCTTTCAGGGTATTTACGAACAAGTTCCAGGTGCCGCCGTAAAGATTGGTCGAGCTGACCACGTTGTCGCCGGCGCGGGCCAGGTTCTGCACCGCGAAGGCCGAGGCCGCTTGCCCGGACGCCAGCGCGAGCGACGCCGCACCGCCCTCAAGCGCCGTAATGCGTTGTTCCAAAACGTCATTCGTTGGGTTCATGATGCGGGTGTAGATGTTGCCCAATTCGGCCAGCGCGAACAGGTTCGAGGCATGTTCTGTCGACTTGAATTGATAGGACGTGGTCTGGTGGATCGGCACCGCCACGGAGCCGGTCGTCGGGTCGGCCCGCCAGCCCGCATGGAGCGCGATGGTTTCCGGATTTCTACTCTCGACCATATGATTTTCCTCCCGGGATATCGTTAATCCGCCGTCCGCCAGCTATTAGCCAGATTTTCCGATAGATTTCAAGCATTTGACCCGTGAGGCTGCAAAATTTCCGGGCCGCCGGAAAGGCTACTTATTAACGAAATTTTTGCTGGTTTTCGCTACGGTCGGCCGATGGCCGAAAGAACCTTTCCATTGCCCGAACCGGAGCCCGTCGGCGCGACGAACACGACCTGGCTATTCCTGTCGCTGTTTCTGCTTGTCCTCGCGTTTTTCATCATGCTGGTGACGATATCGGCGCTTGAGGATTTCAAATCGAAATCGGTCATGGAAAGCCTGACCTCGACCTTCACGTCGATCGTGCCGCCGTCGACCGACCCGACCCGGTTCAAGTCCAAGGAAGGGGAGATCATCACCGGCCAGCAATATCAGGAAACCATCACCGACGTGTTCGCGACGGCGATCCAGGTCGCGAAGATCAAGGTCGTCCATCCGGGGCGTTTGATGCAGGTCCAACTGCCGGCCCGAGAATTGTTCGTCGAGGGCCAGGCCCGTCTGCAGCCGACCAAGTTCGATTTGCTAGACCGTATCGCGGCGGCGGCCAGCGGCCGCCCGCCTGGGCTGCGCTTCGACCTGGAATTCATCATCGGCTCGCGCGTCGGCGACGACGGCGGCCTACCCGAATCCCAGACGCTGGAATTGGCCCGCGCCGGCGCCTTCGCCCGCGAAATGTTCGACCGCGGTCTGCCGCCGGACAGCATGGCCATCGGGCTTGAGCCCGGCGACCCGGACCAGGTCACCATGTGGTTCCACATCCGCGGCGTCGAGGAAATGCGGCTCAGGCTCGCCATTCCCGGCGGCGACGACGAACCGGAGGGCGGCGCGCAATGATCACGCCCCGCCGCACTCAGCAACAGGCCAGCCTGGAACAGCAGCATCGCGCGTCGCAGTTGTGGCTGCTGACGTTCACCGACCTTGCTTCGCTGATGCTGGCCTTTTTCGTGATGCTGTTTTCCATGTTGAACGTGAAACTCGACCGCTGGCAAAACGTGATTGATTCCCTGTCCCAGACGCTGTCCCCGGAAGAGGTCAAGACACCCTCGGAATCCACGTCGACGCACAATGTGGCCACAGTTTTACGTAAACGAGCCATTAACCTGGATTATCTAATCTCCGTCTTGCGTGATAAAATTGAGGGCGATGATCTGTTGGATAAAACCCAGTTCATGCGGCTGGAGGACAGATTGATTATGGCGCTTCCCGGCGACCTCTTGTTTCAGGGCGGCCGTGCGGTCATGACCGACCGCGCGCGCAAAGCCCTGTACCGCTTGGGCAGCGCGCTCAAAACCATCGACAACCAGATCGGCGTCAACGGTCATTCCGACCCGTCACCCATCGAAGGCGGCGATTACGCGTCTAACTGGGAATTGTCGACCGCCCGCGCGGCGGCCGTCGCCAACGCCATCCGGCGCGCCGGGTATGACGCGCCCATCGTTGCGTTCGGCTATTCCGACAGCCGCTACAACCAGTTGCCGCAGATGCCGCCGGAACAACGCCAGTTGATGGGCCGCCGCGTCGACGTGGTGATCTTCCCGACGTCCGGGGGGCTGCGATGACCGGTTTCAGACCCGCCCGCGCGATTTTCGCGCTGTTGATCGTGCTGGGGCTCGGCCTCGGCGGCGTGGCCGAGGCGCAGGCGCAGGCGCAGTCCGCCGATGTCGCCAAGGTCGGCGTGCGCGCCGGCGCGCATGATGTTTATACCCGGCTGGTCTTCGACTGGCGGGAAAAGGTCGCCTACGAGGTCAGCCGCGACGGTGGCTTGGTTACGCTCACGTTCGACAAGCCGGCGGACATCGACGCGGAACGGATCAACCGCCGCCTGCCGCTTTACGTCGGCGGAGTGCGGTCCGCGCGGACCGATCAGCGGACCGTTGTCATTGTGGCGGTGCCGCCGAAATCAGCGATCAAGAATTTCTATGCCGGCACGCGCATCGTGCTGGATGTGCGCGAACCGGCCAAGTGGCAGGAGCCCGCAACCCTTCCGGCGGAAGTCGCGGTCCCCGGCACCGATGGCCAGGTGACGGCCACGGCCTCAACCCGCGACGATCTGACCGCCTTTGCCGCCCAGTCCCTGAATGATCTGATGTCCGGCAAGGCGCCGGCGCCGTCGGCCCAGCCGAAAGCAGCCGCCCCCGCGGTCCCGGCGCAACCCCAGGCACGACAACAACCGGCTCGGCCGCCGGTCCAGCAAAAACAGGCGCAGCCGCAGCGGCCGTTGAGCCTGACGCCGCCCGCCCGACAGGCGCAACCCGCGCCGCAAACGCAGCCGGCCCGCCCGGCGCCGCAGGCCTTGGGGCAGACGAGGCCGC
>JAYNIR010000024.1:1716-36611 GCA_038109305.1 Rhodospirillaceae bacterium | reverse complement strand
CGCCCGCGTATCCCTTCCTAAAACTACAATGTCAAACAGCCGTTCGGAACGCCGGTCTCTTATAGAAAAACCCCTAAGAGATCGTTTCGAAGAGCGCACAGGCCGAAGACGCGCAACGTTTCGGGAAAAAATGCCCCGAAAAATGGCGACTGGCACGGCGTCGTCGAAATGGGAACCGAAGCCCCTAACTTAACGATTTTGGGCGCCCCTGACAAGGCCTTCTAAGACCGAACATCCAAGAAATCCGGAAGCGGCCAACCATGCCCCGGAGTACGAGACCGTTGGCGGCGACTTTCGGGCGATGATATAGATGCTTCCCCCGCGCAAGTCCCGCGTGAAATGCGATTTTTCGCCACTTTTCGCCCGATACCATCCAAGCCCGGAGCACCGACCAACATGAACGCACTGCCCCGCAAAACCCCCGCCGTCTTTTTCCGAGGCGGCACCTCGAAAGCCGTGTTCTTCCGCGCCGAGGACGTGCCCGCCGATGTGGAGGAGCGGAATGCCATGCTGCGCGCCGTCATGGGATCGCCCGACCCCTACGGCCGGCAGTTGGACGGGCTCGGCGGCGGCATTTCGTCACTGTCGAAAGCCATGTGGGTGGAGCGGTCAAAAAGCAACGACGCGGACGTCGATTACACCTTTGCCCAGGTCGGCATCCGCGACGACGTGGTCGACATGTCATCCAACTGCGGCAACATGACATCGGCGGTGGCGCCCTTCGCGGTCGAGGAAGGCATCTTCCCCGTGCCCGACGGCGACGCCATGGTCCGCATGTTCAACACCAACACGAAAAAGGTCGTCCACGCGCATTTCCGGGTGCAGGACGGGCGCGCCGTTTCCACCGGCGATATGGAAATCCCGGGGGTCAGCGGCACCGGCGCCCCCATGCGCCTGGATTGGATGGACCCGGCCGGCACCGCCGGGCGCGGCGTGCTGCCGACCGGCAAGGCGCAGGAAACGTTTTCCGCCCCGGGCTTCGGCGAGTTTCCGGGATCTATCGTCGACGCGGCGTCGGTCTGCGTTTACGTGCCCGCATCGGCCTTCGGGCTGACCTGCGCGGAGAGCCCCATGACCATCGACGCCATGACCGATGCCATGACGGCGCTGGAGCACGTGCGCCGGGACGCCGCCGTCCGCGCCGGCATGGCCGAAACGCCCGAGGCCGCCACCCAGGCCGCGCCCCGCGTCGCCATCATCGCCCCGCCCGTCGCCTACAAGACGCTGGCCGGCGTAGAAGTATCGCCCGATGCCTACAACATCGCGATCCGCGTCGTTTCCATGGAAAACGTGCACCGGGCGATCCAGGTCACCGGCGCCATGTCGGTCTCGGCGGCGCTGGTCGTCGAGGGCACCCTGGTCAATCAAATGGCCCGAAACCTGGACCCGACGGGCGAGTTCAAGATCGGCAATCCGTCTGGCGTGCTGACGTCCCGGGCGGACGCGTCGAAAGACGGCGCTGATTGGAAAATTAAATCCGTCACCGCCTTCCGGACTTTCCGCCGAATCATGGACGGCCACGTCTACCATCCATGAGCGATCACACGACAAACGACTTCGGCCAGCCGGTCGGAAACCCCAGCGCCGGTTGGACCGCCCGCCCCCGCCCGGACGGGCGTCCGCTTGCGGGCCGCACCGCGCAGCTGGAAAAACTCTCTGGCGGTCACGCGGACGATCTTTATGCGGCGATGGCGGAAGACGACGGCCGCATGTGGACCTACATGGCCTACGGCCCGTTTGCCGATCAGGCCGCCTTTCGCGACTGGGTGGAGACATCGGCTAAAAGCACGGACCCGTTCTATTACGCGATCATCAGTCAACAATCCGGCAAGGCATTGGGCTGGGCATCGCTGATGCGGATCACACCGGAACATGGGGTGATCGAGGTCGGGTCCATCGCCTACGCGCCGGCCTTACGGAAAACCGTCATGGCGACGGAGGCGATGACGTTGATGATGGCGCACGCCTTCGACGACCTGGGATACCGGCGCTATGAATGGAAATGCGACAGCCTGAACGCGCCGTCGCGCGCCGCCGCCCACCGCTTGGGCTTCATCTTTGAAGGCATCTTCCCGCAGCACATAATCTACAAGGGCCGCAACCGGGACACGGCGTGGTTTTCGATCACTGATCGGGACTGGCCTGCCGTCAAGGCGGCGCACCAAGCGTGGCTGCAACCGGAAAATTTCGACGCGGACGGAGAGCAGATTAAACCGCTTTCAGCTTTGACGCAATCGTGCGCCCGGCGCTGACGCGTTACCCGTCGTATGCGATCCCGACGATTTCGACCTCGTCCAAGCCCTTCGGCGTGCGGACCTGCGTGACCTCGCCCACTTCCTTGCCCATGAGCGCCCGGGCCATGGGCGAAACCCAAGTGATTTCACCCAGTTCAAGACGCGCTTCGTCCTCACCGACGATGCGGACGGTTTTTTCCCGACCGTCTTTGGTCTCGTAGGTCACACGTGCGCCGAAAAACACCCGGTCCCGGTTGGTTTGGTGGGCCGGATCGACGACCTCCGCCCGCTCAAGCCGCTTCATCAGATGCCGCATGCGGCGGTCGATCTCGCGAAGGCGTTTTTTGCCGTAGATATAGTCGCCGTTTTCCGACCGGTCGCCGTTGCTGGCCGCCCAGGAAACCGTCTCCACCACCTCGGGCCGTTCAACCGTGCGCAGGTGTTTTAATTCCACCTGCAGCCGGTCATGGCCCTCAGGCGTTATCAGGATGCGCCCGCCCGAGCCCGGCGATAGTTCGTCGTCGAGCAGGTCTTCCGGATCCAGCTCCGTCTGGGCGTCTTCGTTGACGAAGGCTTTGCTCATCATCATCGGTCCATAAAAGAAAAGCGGCAAGGCAGGGGTCGACCTTGCCACTCATCAAATCACTTGAAAAGCGGAAGCTTAGGTTAGCCACCTACGGTGGTCGGTTCGCAGAACTGGCGGCGCTTTTTCAAATCGCCGCAGAGCTTTTTCGCGTCGCCTTCGGATTTCAGCGGTCCGGCCTTCAGGCGGTAATAGGTGCCCTTCTTGCCCAGGTCGACCTTGGCGACTTCGTGTTCAAGGTCTTTCAGGGCGGACTGATGACGGCGCTGAATGGTTTTCCAGCCGGCTTCCGCCTGTTTTTCAGACCGGTAAGACGCCAGATGCACGCCCGGCTGCGGGCCTTTCGGCTTTTCGGCCTCTTTCTTGTCTTTTTCCATCAGCATCTTCGGATCGGCCTTGGCCATCTGCGGTGCTGCCGGCGCCATGGCCTTTTCTATGGCCTGGCGTTCGCGGGTGTATTCGTCGGATGAGATAAAACCGCCGTCGCGAAGCTGTTCAAGACGGCGCACGCTGTCCGCCGCTTCGAGCAGGCCACCCGGCGGGGCCGCCGGATTGGTCAGGCGCACCGGCGCCGCCGGCATCAGCGCGTCCAAAATCATGTTGCGTTCGGCCGCGTGCTGCGACACCGAAATAGCGCGCAGTTCGAGCGCCCGGCCGATGGCCCGAAGGCGGCCGGAAATCTGTTCAGTCGTCGGCACCGAACGGTCGAGCCCGGCCGACGGCGGCGGCGAAGTCAGCGGCAGGATCGAGCCGATGTTCGCCTGCCGGCGGACGCGGAATTCCTCCGGCGTCAGAAGCCCTTGGTCGCGGAGTGCCCGCATGGTCGAAAACCGGGCAACGATGTTTTCCATCCCGCCCGAAAACCCGACGACGGGCTCGGACATGGCGGCGGTCATGGCCATGGATTGTTGCTGCGGCGCGCGCTGCATCTGCGGCTGCCCGTAAGCGGGCGCTATCTGCGGCTGTACCGGGCCACCTCGGCCGGTCGGCTGGGCTGCGACGGTCTGCGGCGCGCCCGGGAAACCGGCGGGCGGCTGCCCTATGCGGACGGCCGACGGCGTTTCGCCGGAATCAAGCAAGGAAAGATTGACGCTCGCGATCTGCGAGGCCGGGCGCGTCGAGAGGTTGTTCCACACCACGAACTGCTGACCTTCGTCCGGGCGGATCGCCAGGACGGCTTCGTACATCTCACGCGACTTCGTGATCTGACCCGTATTCTGATAAAGGATGCCCGAGCCCAGCAGCGCGTCGACGTCTCTGGGGTTGGCCCTGAGCGCCTTCTGGAAATGGCTTTCGGCGGCGACGAAGTTGCCCTTGGCAAGCTCCGCAATGCCCAGCTCGGCCTCGTCGTTCTGCCTGATTGGACTGCTCGCCCAGAAATTTTCCTGGAAGATCTCCGACTGTTGCAAAGCGCCGCATGCGCCGAGCCCCATGCTCGCCGCAACCACAAGCGCTACTCGCGCAATAAACCCTCGGTTCATAAGACCTGAGATGGCCATGATCCTCTCCCGCAGTTCAAGTGACGCGGCCCCGGCGTCCACTCCCAATAGGAACGCCAAAAGCCCAGGCGGAACGCGCCGCGTCTGGATCAATTCCAGGATAGTTAAAACCCTTGAGGTAAACAATTGGTAAAAAAGGAAGATTCACGAAGCGTCCGAAACCGGCCCCGGCCTGGCCCGGGCTAGGGGCTGCGGGCGGCATCCCGGTCTCCCGCGAGGGACCGGGGTTTAAGAATTTTTATGGCTAACGGCCCGGCAACCATGATGACCGCCAGGTGGGCGAAGCCGATCCCCCAGTTCATCACCGTTTCCCCGCCCAACACGTCCAGAATGATGCCCAAGGCCAACGGCCCGACAAATCCGCCCGCATAGCCCAGCATACCGTGGACCGCGAGTGTCGCCCCCCGTCGGCCCGGTTCCGCGGTGCCGACGGCACCGGCGGTCAGAGTCGCGCTGTCGGCATAGATCAAGACGTTGTAGATCAGGCAGACCGTCGCCGCGACGCCGTACCCAAGCCCGGCGGTGAACCCGACGGCCGCCCCGGCGATCATCGAAAGCGACATCACCAGCAGCACCCAGTGCCGCCGCCCGAAGCGGATAGCCGCTTCGTTGCCGAAGACGCTGGCCGCCGTGCCGACCAGTTCCATGATCATGGCAACCACGGTGGGGATCAGAAAGTTGGGTTTCGTCCCCGACTGCGCCGCCGTGAAAACTAGAAACGTCACGACCCACGAACGCACGGTAAACATTTCCCAGGTATGGACGCAGTAGCCGATGGAATACGCCATGGCCGACCGGTTCTTGAGCGCCTGAAAAAACGCCTTCGGCCCGCGGAAGCCGTCGGCGGCGGGAACCTGTGCCCGCGCCGGAACGAAAACCGCCATCAACAGAAATGCCACACAACTGCCGAGGGCCGATACCTGGAACGCGCCCTGCCACCCGAACAGGTTCGCCGACCAACCCGCCAGGACGAACGACAACGCCCCCGACATGCCGATGGATGCGGCATGAAATGCAACGGCGCGGGACTGCGCCGGACCTTCGATCAGATCCGCCAGCGCCTTCAGGCCCACCATATACGTCCCGCCCCAGCCGACGCCGGCGAGAAAGCGGAACAGAAACCCGGTCCAGAACCCTTCGGCGATAAACGCCATGCCCAAGTGCGAAAACGTCGTCAGCGCCACCGCGCACACATAGATGCGTTTCGGGTCGATACGGTCGCTCAAGGGCACGATGAATGGTACCGCCAATGCGTAGGCGCCGAAGATCATGCCGTTGAGAGTCCCGGCCTGAGAATGGGTCAAACCCCATTCGGCGAAAAACGTCGGCAACAGCGCGAAGAAGGTAAACGCCCCCAATTGTGCGAACGCCTGAGCACCGCACACGGCGGCGATCAAAAACGCCGGGGACCGGACGGGGGTGGTCAAAGCGGCACCTCCATAAACTTCATGCCCGGCGCGACATCGCCGTGGTAAGCGAGGATGTCGCGAAATACGATCCAGCGGTAAATCACCGCCGCCGCCATGTGGCCCAAGGTATCAATCTGATTGAACCGTAGCCCAAGTCCCGCGCCCGGGAAATCAGTTCGTCGACCAACCGCCGGCCGAGCCCCCGCCCCTGACACGCGCCCCGCACGAAAAGCCGCTTCATTTCCGCAACGCCCGGTGCCGACGGCCGCAGGCCGCCGCACCCAACCGCTTCGCCGCCGCCGTCATCAACAGCAGGCAGCCTGCGGGCGGCCCGCAGGCGCCCGACAGTCCGGCGACTTCGTCGTCAAACCCTCTCAGGCAATGGGCCCGGGGAATGTCGGCGCCGTATTCCGAAAACAGCCCGCGGACCTCCGCAAGATCACCGGGCGTCATCGCTGTCTTGATTTCAATGTCGGAGCCGGTGGACCGGTTCGTCACTTAAGCGCGTCGGCGATCGCCTGGCCTAGTTCCTGGGTCGACGCCTTACCGCCCATGTCGCGGGTTTTGGGCCCGTCGCCGGCGACGACGGCTTCGATCACGCGAACGACTTCGTCCGCCGCCGTCTTCTCGCCCAGGTGGTCGAGCATCATCGCCGCCGACCAGATCTGACCGATGGGGTTGGCGATATTCTGCCCGGCGATGTCGGGGGCGGAACCGTGTACGGGTTCGAACATCGACGGATACTCGCGCTCCGGGTTGATGTTGGCCGACGGCGCGATGCCGATGGTGCCGGTGCATGCCGGGCCCAGGTCCGACAAGATGTCGCCGAACAGGTTCGAGCCGACAACCACGTCGAACCAATCCGGGTTGCGGACGAACTGCGCCGTCAGAATGTCGATGTGGAACTGGTCGGTCTTGACGTCTGGGTATTCCTTCGAAATCGCTTCGAACCGTTCGTCCCAATAGGGCATGGAAATGGAAATACCGTTGGACTTGGTCGCCGACGTGACTTTCTTGCGCTTGCGCGTGCGGGCTAGTTCAAACGCGACGCGCATGATCCGGTCGCAGCCTTTTTTCGTGAAGATTGACGTCTGCGCCGCGAACTCTTCATCCGTACCGGCGTTGGCGCGGCCGCCGATGTCAGAATATTCGCCTTCGTTGTTTTCGCGGACGACCAGGAAGTCGATGTCGCCCGATTTGCGGCCCGCCAGCGGACAAGGCATGCCTTCCATCAGCTTCACCGGGCGGAGTGACAGGTACTGGTGGAACTGGCGGCGGATCGGGATCAGCAGGCCCCAGAGCGACACATGGTCCTTCACGCCGGGAAAGCCGACCGCGCCCAAGAGGATCGAATCATGACCGCGGATCTGGTCGAGCCCGTCCTTCGGCATCATCGAGCCTTCTTTGGTGAAGCGTTCGCAGGACCAGTCGTATTCGTCGAACTTGAACGACAGATCGTACTTGCGACCGACGGCCTCCAGCACCTTGAGGGCTTCGGGCATGACTTCGTTGCCGATGCCGTCTCCGGGAATGACGGCGATGCGGTAGGCGTTGGTGGCCATTGGGTGTCTCCTGCCTGCGGGCTTTTCTATGTCTATCAACGGTGACGCCGGTTTTAACCGCCCCACCCCGCATCCGCCAAGGGGATATTCGCGCCCCGGCCCGGCGCGGCCCGGTTGAATTCATCCTTGTGCCGGCCGACATAAAATTACACATTTCAATTGTAAAAATTACGCGGCGCCCGCCGCCGCCGATATGCCAAACAAAAAAGCGACCACCACCATGCTGTTCAGGCAACTATTCGATCTGAAATCCAGCACCTACACTACCTTCTGGCCAAGCGGAAAGGCGGCGAAGCGGTCATCATCGACCCCGTGTTCGAAAAGGTCGGCCATTACGCCAAGCTACTGACGTAACTGGACTGCAAGCTCGCCATGGGCATCGACACCCACGTCCATGCCGATCACGTGACCGGCGCGGGCGCGCTTTACCGCAGATACGACTGCGCCGCCGCCTTGGGCGAAATGGCCCAGGTCGTTTCGCTGACCGTCCGCGCCAAGGAAGGCAAAACGCTGAAGGTCGACGGTATCGGGCTTAAGGTCATCTATACCCCGGGCCACACGGATGACAGTTATTCCTTCCGCCTAAACGGAATGGTGTTTACCGGCGACACGCTATTGATCCGGGGCACGGGCCGGACGGATTTTCAGAACGGCGATTCCTACGCCCAGTATGATTCGATTTTCAACAAATTGCTGAAACTGCCGGACGACACGCTGGTCTATCCGGCCCATGATTATAAGGGCGACACGGTGTCGACGATTGCCGAGGAACGTGATTTCAACCCGCGCCTGTAGGTCAAAGCCGCCGACAATTACGCAAAGATCATGGCCGGGCTGAAACTGGCCAATCCGGCGCTGATTGACATCGCGGTCCCGGAAAACCGAGAGATGGGATGGATTACGGCCCCCGCACCTTATGCGGGTTTGGGCGTGGGCGCGGCCCCTACGCTTCGGCGCGCGTTTTATCCTGGATCAGCGCCGACGCCCAGTTGAGCGTTTCGGCCATCGCCGCGACCTGCCCGATCACCAGCAACGCCGGCGACGAGATCCCGTGCGTCTCAATCGCGGTGGCCAGCGCCGCAACGGTAGTCAGGACCGTCCGCTGATCCGGCGTCGTGCCTTTTTCGATGATCGCGGCGGGCGTGCCGCCCGGCAGGCCGTGGGCGATCAACTGGCTGCTGATTTCGGCCGAATTGGCGAGCCCCATGTAAATCACCGCCGTTCCCCGGGGATCGGCCAGCGCTGTCCAGTTCAGGTCCAGCGCTCCGTCGTTTTTCAGGTGGCCAGTGACGAACGTGACCGAACGCGAGAGTTCCCGATGGGTAAGCGGAATAGCGGATCGCGCGGAACAGCCGGTGGCGGCGGTGACGCCCGGTACGATTTCGAATGGAATGCCGTTTTCAGCCAGGTGCTGGGCTTCCTCGCTGCCGCGACCGAAGATGAAGGGATCGCCGCCCTTCAATCGCACGACGCGTTTTCCGGTTCGCGCCTGATCGACCAATAGCGCGTTGATGTCTTCCTGTTTGACGAAGTGATTACGGGACGCCTTGCCGGCGAACACGCGGGCCGTCTTTTCCGGCAGCAACGCCAGGATTTCCTCCGACACCAGGCGGTCATAGACGACCGTATCCGCCGCCTGCAGCAGATCGTAGGCCCGCATGGTCAACAGGCCAGGGTCGCCCGGGCCCGCGCCGACAATAGCCAAGCGGGCGGTTTCCGGCTGATTCCCGGCAGATTCCGGCGGCTTTTTTGGGGTGTCCTTGGGTAGCGTGGCAGGCGCCATATGCGCGGTATCCTGATGCGTCGTCTTGGTGCTTCAAATAACACAAAACTAGCCGTTGAAAACAATTTATAATAGTAAAGCCGCGACCAATTCCCCCGGGCAAATCCCCCGGCCGATTCCGAGGAGACGGTTTCATGAGCGATGGATACGCGGGCGACGTGACGCCCAAGCAAGCGTGGGACATGCTGACGTCGAACGCGTCCGCCCAGTTGGTGGACGTGCGGACGATCCCCGAATTCAATTTCGTCGGCGTCCCCGACCTGTCGGGCATCGGCAAAAAATGCCACGGCATCCCGTGGAAGAACTTCCCCGTCATGAATGAAAACCCGGACTTCACCGACGCCGTCGAAATCCTGGCGCCGGAAAGAGACACGCCGTTGTTGTTCCTCTGCCGCTCGGGTGTGCGCTCGATCTCCGCCGCGCAGGCCATCACCGCGCGGGGGTATTCCAAGGCCTATAACGTGCTCTGCGGGTTCGAAGGCGACAAGGACGCCGCCGGCCACCGGGGCACCGTCGGCGGCTGGAAAGTCGACGGCCTGCCCTGGAAACAGGGCTGACCGGCGGGCGCGCCCATGGCCGACCCCCATCCCTTTTCCGAATACGTCCGGATCATCGCCCGCGGGCCCAATCTGTCGCGGCCGCTGACCGAGGCGGAAATGTACGACGCCACGCGGATGATCCTGGAAGACCGGGTCGAACCGATCCAACTAGGCGCGTTCCTCTGCGTGCTTCGGGTGCGGACGGAAGACCCCGGCGAGGCCGCCGGTTTCGTCCGCGCCGTCAAGGAAACCATCCGCCTTCCCGATGACGCGCCGGCGGTCGACCTCGACTGGTCGTCCTACGCGGGTAAAAAACGCCAACTGCCGTGGTTTCTCCTCTCGGCGCGGCTGCTCGCGCGGAACGGCGTCACCATTCTGATGCACGGGACCGAAGGCCACACGCCCGACCGCATTTATGCCCGGGAGGCGCTGGGCGTTCTCGGCACCGCACCGGCGGCATCTTTGGACGATGCGGCGGTGCAGATGCGTGCCCGCAACTTCGCCTACCTGCCGCTCGCCGTGTTATCGCCGCGCCTGCAGGAGATCATGGAACTGAGACCGATCCTGGGCGTGCGCACGCCGATCAATACCTTCACCCGCATGTTGAACCCGTTCAACGCGCCCTATTCGCTGCAATCGGTATTTCATCCGAATTACGGCGAAATCCACCGTCAGGGATGCCGCCTGTTGGGCGAACGCAACATGGCCGTTTTTAAGGGCGAAGGCGGCGAACCTGAACGCCGCCCCGCCAAGCCGGTGACGGTCGAAGCGCTGATCGACGGCCGGGAAACCGACGAGGACTGGCCCGCCATGCTGCCCGACGTGACGGTGACCACGGACGCGGACATGGACCTGTCGCGCTTGGCCGCGCTGTGGCGGGGCGACGACGCCGACCCGGTTGCAACGGCCGCCGTCGTCGGCACCGCTGCCATCGCCCTAAGGCTCATGGGTAAGGCGGACAGCCCCGCGGCCTCGACGGAACAGGCACAGGCGATGTGGAACGACCGGCAGCCGCTGATCGTCTGATTGGGCGGCGGACGATTAGTCTTTCAATTCGGCGGTGGCGTGATCGATGTGGGCGATCAGTGCGCCATTCACGACGGGATGCGCGCCGACAGCGCCGGAATACCGTGTCTCTATCGGCGCGGCCTTTAGCGCATTAGGCACGTCGATTGCCGCGTGGGCGCCTTCGGCGGCGAAAAACCCTAGACAGGCGAGCTGCCTTTTCGCCGCCGCAATCACGTCGGCCAGGTAAGGCGGCTCTTCCAGAAACGCCGTTGAAACCGTGGAGAAATTCTTGCCGATGCGGGCCGCCTGGGCTTCCGTCGCCTGCCTGGGCGACGGATCGTTGGGCGACCCGTGGCCTACGAGCAACAGATCGCAATCGGCCTGTCGCCACCCCGCGCCCGCCGCCAGTTCCGCCGCAATCACGTCAAGCGCCGGCGCCAGATGCGGGCTGATGCCGATGGCAGATGTAATGATCACGCGGGGATCGTCCGCGGTCGCATCGGGCAGTACGGTTTCGACGAAATACCCGGGGCTCATGAAATAGGGCACGACCAGCACGCGCTCCCCTTCTAGCGTTCGCAACGCCGACGCCACGTCGGGCCCGCCCGCAAGCGTGGCGTGGGCGACATCCCGAAACCGGTCAAGTTGTCGGAGCCTAACTATGATATCGGATAGTCCCGCCACGGCCGCAGGGCGGCTTTCCGATCCGTGGGCGACGATCAGCAGACTCAGGTCGCGCGAACCCAAATCATCAGGCGTATTGTTTGACGTCGGCGGCATGGGACAGTCGGCTCATCCTCGAAAAACTTGCTTGTCTCTTGAGATAAGCGCTGATCCGCGACGGACCAAGTCATGCCGTGCGGAAATGTCGAAAAAGAAATCAGACCTCGATGCCGAGGATGCGCGTCAAAAGCGCCCGGGCGACGTTGCCGCCGGTCAAGATCACGCCGGTCTTTTTGCCGGCCATGGCGTCGCGTTCCTTCAACAGCGCCGCCAGCGGCACGGCCCCCGCCCCTTCGGCCAGATTGTGGGTGTCGGCGACATAGGACGCCATCGCCGCCATGATGTCGTCTTCCGACACCTGAACAATCCGCGCGGCACCCCGGCGGATGATGCCAAGCGCCGTCGGGTCCGGGATGCGGCAGGCGACGCCGTCGGCCAGCGTGTCGGCGGCATTGGTGCTGACCGGTTTGCCCGCGTCGAACGACAGCGCATAACACGGCGCGTTTTCGGCGACGACGCCGACGATCTTGGTTTTGAGGCCGAGTGCGTCGCGCACCGCGATGGTGGCGCATATGCCGGATCCCATGCCGATGGGCACATAGACCGTATCCAGATCCCGGTGCGCGCCCAGGAATTCGAGCCCGTAGGAAGCAACCCCCTGGACCAGCCACGGGTGAAACGGCGGGATCATGTGAAGCTTCCGTTCGGCGCCCAGGGTTTCGGCTTATTCGCGGGCTTCCTGAAAATCGGCGCCGTGTTCGTTCAGTTCGACCCCGAACCCGCGCATGGCCGCGTTCTTTTCCGTGTTGTTGCCGTGCGGCACCAGAATGACCGCGCGCACGCCCAGCGCTTGGGCGGCGCGGCCGATGCTCTGGCCGTGGTTGCCGCGGGTCGCGGTGATCACGCCGGCCACGCCAGGTTGCGATTCTTTCAACCGGGTGAGATAGACCAGACCGCCCCGCACCTTGAAGGCGCCGATCGCGGTATGGTTTTCGTGTTTGACCCAGACTTCCGTGCCGACGCGGGCCGACAGCAGCGGCCAATGAAGGGCCGGCGTCGGCGCCACATGGGCGTGGACGATTTCCGCCGCCGCTTCAAGCTGGCTCAGGCTGAAATCATCCGGCCGCATGTCATCCGGCATCCGGGGGCTCCATTTTTGTCCGCCGACGAGATTAACCCCGCCAGAACGGCTTCGCCAGCTCGCGGGCGCGGTCGGTCCGGGTAATGCCGATGTCTCTCAGCATCCAGTCGTCCAGGGACGCCAGGTGATCGCGGGCTTCCAGGCGCTTCTGCCACAGAACCAGGGTCCGGTAGGCCGCGGTCAGCGTGGACCAAGGGGCATTCCAGAGCGCCCGCAGGGATAATACGGCGGCTTGGGGGACGCCTGCGGACGCCGGTCGACAATCTCTACACCAACCCCGTATCGCTTCTCGACGGCTATGAACTGGCGCCCAACTATCCGTATTTAAGCGGCGTCGCCGAAGTCATCGGCGACAGCATGCGGCGCGTCGCCCAGCCCGACTTGCTGACGGCGGGGATGCAGTATCACGCCGGCAGCGGCCTGCTCCACCACCGGATCGCCGGCGTCCAGTGGATGCAGTCTTTCTGCATTCATGTGGATGCCGATCAGGTTTTGATCACGCCGGGCGCGCAGGTAGCGACGCAGACAAGCCTGATCGCCCTCACCCGCCCCGGCGACACCATCTTGGCTGAACGCCTAACTTGGCCGGGCCTGCGGGCGACGGCGGCGCCGCTCGGCCTCAACCTTCCCGGTGTCGAAATGGATGAAGTCGGCATGTGTTCCGACGCGCTCGAGGCCGCCTGCCGCGCCCACAAACCGAAAGCCGCCTACATCCGGCGACCCTGCACAACCCGACGGCCAGCGTCATGCCCAACGGCCGCCGCCGCCAAATCGCCGACATCGCTGACCGGCGCAGCGTCTATCTGATCGAGGACGACGTGTATGGTTTTCTGCTGGATGAAGAACCGGCGCCGCTGTTCACCTACACGCCGAAACACGGCATCTACCTGACCAGCCTGTCGAAGGCCGTGGCGTCGGGACTTCGCACCGGCTTCGTCGTCGTCCCCGACGGCCAGATGGCGAAATTCATCAGCGCCATGCGGACCAATGTGTTGATGGCGTCGCCCATCAACGTCGAAATCGCGGCGGATTTGATTAACAGCGGCGCAGGCCGCGAACTGGCGCTCGGGCAGCGCGACGAAATCTGCGTTCGTCAGGCGATGGTGGCTGACCGGCTGCACGGTTTGAACCTACGCCGCCACCCCGCCAGTTCGCATTGCTGGATGCCGGTGCCTTCGTGCTTCCCGGATGAACACGCGTTCCGCGCGCGGCTGTTGGAAAAAGGCGTCAACGTCATGCCGGGGTCGGTCTTCGCCATCGACGATGGCCTGCCGCTTGAACGCCCGCACGAGCGGCTCTGCCTGGGGGCGGAACCCGACCGCAACCGCCTGGATCAGGCGCTTGAGATTATATACGAAATCGCGCGCTGCGACGAAACCCACGCCCACCCGGAGGTGTAACCGGACTTAATCGAAATCTGAGAAGGTATGCCCGTGGTTAAGCGGCCCATGGCCCGCGCCCAAACCCGGCGCGGTGCGGATCGCTTCCATGACATAGCACCGCGCGCGGGCGACGGCGGATTTCAAATCCAATCCTTGCGCGATCCCGGCGGCGCAAGCGCTCGCCAAGGTGCAGCCGGTGCCGTGGGTGTGGGCCGTGTCGATCCGCGCGCTGTCAAAGCGTTCGATGCCTTGGCCGGAAACCAGAAGATCCGTCAGCCGGTCGCCCTCCAGATGCCCGCCCTTCATCAACACCGCGCCGGCACCCATCTTCAGAATGGCGAGCCCCCCCCGCTCCATCTCCTCAGGCGTTGTGACCGCAATCCCCGTGAGCGCCTGAGCCTCCGGCAAATTGGGCGTGACAAGCGCCGCCCCCGGGACCAGCATGCGTCTGATCGCGTCGACCGCGTCATCGGCCAGCAGCGAATGCCCGCCCTTGGCGACCATGACCGTATCGAGCACCACCGGCACGCCGGGTGCGAACGCGTCCAGCGCCGCCGCCACGGCCTTGACCATGTCGGCACTGCCGAGCATGCCGATCTTGACGCAGTCGGCGCCCAGATCATCCATCACGACGCGGATCTGATCGCCGACAAATGCCGGCGGCACGCCATGAGCGCCCGAAACGCCCATGGTGTTCTGCGCAGTCAGCGCGGTGATCGCCGTCATGGCGTATCCGCCCAAGGCGGTCACGGTTTTGATGTCGGCTTGAATGCCCGCGCCGCCCCCGGAATCGGATCCGGCGATAATCAGAACGCGGCCGTTGACGGATGTCATCAGATTCAGGCTTCGGCCTCGATGACCGAAACCAGGCCGTTGACGACTTGTTTGACCAAGCCGTCGTCCTCGCCCTCGGCCATCACGCGGATCAGGGGTTCGGTGCCCGACAGGCGGACCAGAAGACGCCCCTTCCCTTCAAGGCTCGCCTCCGCGTCACGGATTGCGTCCAACACCGACTTGGCGTCCAGCGGCGACACGCCGTTGAATTTGACGTTCCGCAGCAACTGCGGCAGCGGTTCGAACGGGCGGCAGACTTGGCTGGCCTGGCGGCCGGATTTCTTGACGACGGACAAAACCTGCAACGCCGCGATCAAGCCGTCGCCGGTGGTCGAATAATCGCCCAGGATGATGTGCCCAGACTGTTCGCCGCCCAAATTCAAACCATTGGCACGCATGTATTCGACGACGTATCGGTCGCCGACATGCGTCCGGTGCAATTTAAGGCCGAGGCTCGACACATACCGTTCAAGTCCCAGGTTCGACATCACCGTCGCGACCACACCGCCGCCCTGCAGGATTTTTCGGTCTTGCCAGTTGCGGGCGACTAGGCCCAGGATTTGATCGCCGTCGACTAATTGCCCCTTTTCGTCGGCGACGATCACCCGGTCGGCGTCACCGTCGAGCGCAATGCCCAGATCCGCGCCGTGGGCCAGGGTCAGCGATTGCAGCGTGTCCGGGTTGGTCGACCCACAGTCCTTGTTGATGTTGAAGCCGTTGGGATCGACGCCGACGGGCACGACATCCGCGCCCAGTTCCCAAAGCGCTTCGGGCGCGACACGGTGGGCAGCGCCATTAGCGCAGTCGACGACGACCTTAAGCCCGTCCAAGCGATGTTCCCTTGGGAACGTGCGTTTGACGTATTCGTTGTACCGGCCGCCGGCGCTTTCAAGCCGCCGGGCGCGGCCGAGTTTATCCGGCGGCGCCAGATCAACGGACATGTCGCCGGCCATGCGGGCTTCGATTTCGGCCTCGACCTCGTCCGAAAGTTTGTAGCCGTCAGGCCCGAACAATTTGATGCCGTTGTCGTGAAACGGGTTGTGCGACGCCGACAGCATGACGCCCAGATCGGCGCGCAGCGACTGCGTCAACATGGCGATCGCCGGCGTCGGCATGGGGCCGACCAGGATCACGTCCATGCCGACGGAAACAAACCCGGCGACCAGCGCGGGCTCCAGCATATAACCCGACAGCCGCGTGTCCTTGCCGATGACGACCCGGTGGCGGTGATCGCCCTGGATGAACTGCGCACCAGCCGCCATCCCCACTTTCAGCGCGATTTCGGCCGTCATGGGTTCGGAGTTGGCGGTGCCGCGGATGCCGTCGGTGCCGAAATATTTACGTGTCATGGGCCCGACCCTAGCAAAAAGGGTGTTAACGAGCGGTTGAGGCGCCCCTTATGGAGCTTTCCCGCCGGCCTCTGCAATAGCCGTGTGGACGGCCAGCGCCTGCCGGTGTTCGGCGACGTCGTGGACGCGGAACAGCCGCACGCCCTGGTCATAGGCCGAAATCGCCGTGGCGATCGAGCCGGCAACCCGGTCCTGGGGCGGCACGTCGCGATCCAGCTTGGCGATGTAGCTTTTGCGGGAAACGCCCAGCAGCACCGGATAATCGTCGCCCAATCGGCCCAGATTGGCGAGCAGGCGCAGATTGTGGCGCACCGTCTTGCCGAAGCCGATGCCCGGGTCGACGGCGATGTCGGCGCTAACGCCGGCAACGCGGCACGCCTCCGCCCGCGCCGCAAGGTAATCGCCGACCTCGCGAACCACGTCGGTATAGGTCGGGTTGTCCTGCATGGTGCCGGGCTCCCCCTGCATGTGCATGACGACCACGGGCAGGTCCAAATCGGCCGCCGCGGCCAGCGACCCTTCGCCGGTCAGCCCGGAAACGTCGTTGATGATGCTGGCGCCCGCCGCCGCCGCCGCCCGCATCACGGTGGCGTGCCGGGTGTCGATTGATATCAGAGCCCCCTCACCCGCCAGCGCCTCGATCACGGGCAAGACGCGGAGAAGTTCCTCGTCGATAGAAACGGCTTCCGCGCCGGGCCGGGTCGATTCACCGCCGATGTCCAGAATGTCTGCGCCGGCCGCGATCATGCCCAAGCCGCGCGCGATCGCGTCGTCGCGGGCGAAGGCTTCGCCGCCGTCGGAAAAACTATCAGGCGTGACGTTGATGACCCCCATCAGACGGGACCGGTCGAGCGAAAGACCCGCGAACGAGGATGGGTGCCCCGGCATTGAGGACGCGCGCGACCCCTTAAGGGTCGGTCTGCGGTTCCGGGCCGAAACCGCCGTCTTTCGGCTTGCGGCCCTTGCCAGCGCTCGGCACCGACGCCTTACGGCTCGAGCCGGCGGCGGGTTTGTCGCTATCATCCTCGCGGGTGATCGCCTCGCCGCGCATGGCCTTCTGCACTTCCTCGCCGGTCAGTGTTTCGTATTCCAACAATGCTTCGGCAAGCTTGTGCAGCTCGTCGTTATGCTTGGTCAGAATCTCCCGCGCCTTTTCCTCGGCCTCGTCGATCAGGCGGCGGACTTCTTCGTCGATCATCGCCGCCGTCGCATCGGACACGTTTTTCTGCCGTGCGACTGAATGGCCCAGGAACACCTCTTCTTCGTTGTCGGCATAGCGCAACCGGCCGAGCCTGTCGGAGAAACCGAACTCTGTGACCATGCGCCGCGCCCAGCTTGTCGCCTGCTGAATATCGTTGCCGGCGCCGGTGGTGATGTTTTCCTTGCCGAAGATGATTTCTTCCGCGACGCGGCCGCCGAACATCATCGCCAGTTTGCCCTCGAGCTCGAGCTGCGAATAGCTGAGCCTGTCGCGTTCCGGCAGTGACATGGTAACGCCGAGTGCCCGGCCGCGCGGAATGATCGTGACCTTGTGGATCGGATCGTGCTTCGGCGTGTAGATACCGACGATGGCGTGCCCCGCCTCGTGATAGGCGGTCAGTTTCTTTTCGTCCTCGGTCATTACCATGGACCGCCGTTCGGCGCCCATCATGACCTTGTCCTTGGCGTTTTCGAAATCGTGCATGGTAACGACCCGGTGCCCGGCGCGGGCGGCCAGCAACGCCGCCTCGTTCACCAAGTTGGCTAGGTCCGCGCCGGAAAATCCGGGCGTACCGCGGGCGATCACCTTGGCGTCCACGTCCGGCGCCAACGGCACCTTCTTCATGTGGACCTTCAAAATCTTTTCCCGGCCCTTGATGTCCGGATTGGGCACCACGACCTGGCGGTCGAACCGGCCCGGGCGCAACAGCGCCGGGTCCAGCACGTCCGGCCGGTTGGTGGCGGCGACCAGGATCACGCCCTCGTTGGCTTCGAAGCCGTCCATTTCGACCAGCAGCTGGTTGAGCGTCTGTTCGCGTTCGTCGTTACCGCCACCTAGGCCCGCACCGCGATGGCGGCCGACGGCGTCGATTTCATCGATGAAGATGATGCAGGGTGCGTTCTTTTTGCCCTGTTCGAACATGTCGCGGACGCGCGAGGCGCCGACGCCGACAAACATTTCAACAAAGTCCGAACCGGAAATGGTGAAGAACGGCACGTTGGCTTCGCCGGCGATGGCGCGGGCCAACAGCGTCTTGCCGGTCCCCGGCGGGCCCACCAGAAGACAGCCTTTGGGAATTTTGCCGCCGAGCCGCTGGAACTTCGCCGGGTCTTTCAGAAACTCGACGATTTCTTCCAATTCTTGTTTGGCTTCGTCGATACCGGCCACGTCCTCGAACGTGACACGGCCCTGTTTTTCCGTCAGCAGTTTTGCCTTCGACTTGCCGAAGCCCATGGCCTTGCCGCCGCCCGACTGCATCTGGCGCATGAAGAAAATCCAAACCCCGATCAGCAGCAGGAACGGGAACCAGGAAATCAGCACGCCCCAAAGCGTCGGCGCGTTTTCTTCCGACGGCTTGGCGGTGATGCTGACGCCCTGCTGACGCAGGCGGTCGACCAGTTTCGCGTCGTCGGGCGCGTAGCTTGAGAACTGCCGCCCATCGCGGGTGTGGCCGGCAATCGAATTGCCTTTGATGGTGACGGAGCGGACCTCCCCCGCATCGACGGACGTCAGGAAGTCCGTGAACGACATTTCGTTATAGGCGCCGCGTTGGGGCGAGCCCTGGAACAGATTAAACAGCGCAAACACCAAGAGGGCGATGATCACCCAGAGCGCCAGGTTACGGCTGAAATTCAAGGCATTGGTCCTTCTGCGGTCCGGAACAAAACCGGCGTCCGGTGACCGAACGGCCGAAGCGTTCGGCCACGGCGAGGCCGTTGTTCTTAAGATAGTACGCCAGAAGCGTTAAGCAATACAGAAGACGCTGAAAGAGACGGCGTTTTTCGGCCGAAACGCCCATTTCACGGCCTCTGCCGCCGGACTTTCGCCCGCCCCCGGCCACCAGTAGAGGTCATCGCGCCTGAAAAGTGCGGGCAGCGATAACGCCGCCGCCATGGGAGTGCCCCTCTGCCGCCGCGTATCCGAGGGGATTTGCCGCCATCCGTCATGGCCCAGGGACCGGAGGGTCATTCTTTCTGCAATGCCCTGGCCCGCCGGAAGGTCATCCGCGAAGCAAAGCCGGAACCGCCCGTCCCAGTCGACTTCATCGCCGGATTGCGCCGTTACCGGGGCAGGAAGGTTCCGCGCCTCGCGGCAAACGAAAACTTTACCGTCCGCCGCTGGGCGCACCTGGCACCCGCCCAGCGTCGCCCCGGAAAACCTTTTGTCCGCGATCTGATCAACCAACCGAACAAGCGCATCCGTCGCCGGCGCATAATCGCGCCCGCCGATGGATGTGATGACGCGGCCAAGCGCCACCGCAGCCGTGTCGTCATCGCCGATGGATTTCCTTTCCAGGTCCGCGAACCCGAATTCGCTGAACGACAACGCACGGGCAAGTCGTTGGTGAACGCGTTCTTCCGAATTCTGACGTGCGCGGGCGGCGGCGTAGCCATCCGTATCCAGCCCGGCCGCGAGGCCGGGTTCGGCCGCAAGCCGCCGCCGGGCGCGCACTCGCTCAAACCCCTGATCGACATTGCTCTCTTCGTCGATCCACGGAACCCCCAAGGCCGTGAGCCATGCGCGAAGTCCATCGCGCGATTGGCCGAGGAGCGGACGAAGCAACCGGATGTCGGAATATTCACGGACGGCGCTGATCCCCGCAGCACCCAGATGCGCCTTGCCGCGAGCAAGCCGCATGAGCCGCGTTTCCGCCTGATCATCCCGTTGGTGGCCGGCGAGAAGGTGCAGAACGCTAGCATCCCGGCACCAACCGCGCAGCAGGCCATAGCGCGCCGAACGCGCGGCGGCCTGAATGCCGGCCCGGGGTTTGTCGCCCATCCACGCCAGAACTTCATGGTCGATACCCTGGGTTCGCATTTGATCACCGACCCACCGGGCTTCGCCTGCGGACGCCGGGCGCAATCCATGATCGACGGTCAGAGCCGTGATCCGCCCGGCCCGGGCCTGGGCCCAGTCGCGGGCCATAATCGCCAGCGCCGTGCTGTCCGGCCCGCCGGAAACGGCGACGGCCAGATGCGGATTGTTTTCGAAGGGACCGAAGGCATCCATCGTGGCGGCGAACACAGCCACCGGATCGGCATCCGGTTGGTGCGGCGGAGCGATGCGCCCGGTTACTTGCACTTCATCTGCCGCTGCTGACGGGTCGCCGTCCGCTTGAGCGAGCTGCTGGCGTACGGATAGTCAGCGAACAGTTTCACGATGGCGCCGCAGGCTTCCTTGGTCTGGCCCAACTGGCCCAGGGACATGGCAAGCTTCAACAGGCTGTCGGGTGCCTTGGCGCCCTTCGGGTCTTTTTCAAACCCCTGCAGGAAGACTTCCGCCGCCTTCACGTATTCGGCCCGCGCATAATGCGTTTCGCCCAGCCAGTAACGGGCGTTGCCGGCTAGCGGCCCGTCGCCGTTTTTTTGCAGGAACTGGCGGAACGCGCCTTCCGCCTGATCGAATTGATGTTTGCGAAGCAGGCCGAAGGCGTATTTGTATTGTTCGTCGGGCGTGCCTTCGGGCAGCGACGCCTGTTCGGCAAGCGGCTGTTGCGGCTGCGGCTGCGTCGCACCCTGCTGCGCGGTCGGCAGCGCCGGTCGGATCTGCGCCGCCTGACCCAGCTGACCGGGCGGCGGCGGTGGCGCGCCGGCGTGTCCGGCGCCCGGAACGGGCGACGGCGCGACGGGTTTCACGCGGTTAGCCTCGATGGTGCCGAGCGACTGCGGACCCTGGCCGATCACCTGCACGCTCTGCGGCAGCCGCGCGGCGCCGGCGGTATCGCCCTGGGCGGCCTCCCCCGGCTTGAGGCCCTGGGCCGCCGGGCCCCGCGGCTGCGCTCCGGGCGGCCTGCCCTGCTGTTCAAGGCCGGACAGACGGAAATCCATGTCGGCGACCAGCCGGTCGACCCGCTGGGTCAGCTGTTCCAAGTTGTAAGTCAGTTCTTCGATCCGGCCCGTGACTTGACGCAATTCGTTTTCCAACGTGTCCAGGCGGACGCCGATCCGGGCGACGGCATTCTGCGGCAGGTCCTGCACCGGCGCCACGGTCGCCATGGCGGCCGGAGCATCGGCGGCGGAAATCGCCGACGGGCCACGCACGACCATCTTGGAAAGGGTTTGGATGTCGCGTTCCAGACGCTCAAGCCGCTGCGCCAGCGCGCCCGCGTCCTGAGCCTGGGCAGGCGCCGACGCCGCCAAAACCGAAACGGCCAGAAAGAATACAACGGTGATTTTGATCGTGCGCATCAGACTGCTCACCTAAACGTCGTCGCCCCGGTCTCCCGCATCCGCCCGGAACCGTTGATCACAGGAATTCTAGGCAAAACTAAGGCGCTTGCCCATCCCGCGCATGGCGGGCGGGCAAGCGCCTTGAAGCATGACCTGACCGGGCCGGCTTAGCTGCCGCCAGCAACCACGGTCACGGCGCGCCGGTTTTGCGCCCAGGCGGACTCGTCGGAACCCAGCGCAACGGGACGTTCTTCGCCGTAAGAAACTGTTTTGATTCGCTTGGCGTCGATGCCCTGCAGGACCAGATAATCCTTCACCGTGTTGGCGCGGCGCTCACCCAGCGCAAGGTTGTACTCGCGGGTGCCGCGTTCGTCCGCATGGCCTTCGATGGTGATCGCGACCGAGTTGAATTTCTTCAACCAGGCAGCTTGACGATTCAAGGATTCGCGCTGATCCGGATCAATTGAGAACTTGTCGAACTGGAAGAAGACGCGGTCGCCGACGTCGACCTGGAACTGCTGACCAATGGTCAGCGGCGCCGCTGCCGGCAGCGGTTGGACGCTCTTCAGGCCGCCGGAACCGGAACTATCGCCGCCGGCGCCGGAGGATGTTTCGCAGGCCGACACGACCAAAGCCAGGGCGGCGACCATACCGATTACTTTAAAACGCATGTAGAACCCCCATTCATCGGGTGTGAGTGCAATGCAAGAGCCGCCAAGCCGCTCGGCGGCGAAATTTCCTCGGTCGTAAAGACCTTTCGCGCCGCTTTATTAGCGCTAAACCGTAGGATTTCCAAGTCCTTTTTGATCAACTCACCGCGATTCCACCGATTGTTTCGCGTTTGCAACATTCATACGATCGTCGGATCAGTGCATTTTTTACGCGATGATAGACCCGCCGCAAATCATGGGATCAAGGGCGACCAGGCTGGGTCTGACGCGTCCAGAGGCGTCGGAATCTCGCGTTCGTTGTGGCCGGTCAGATCGATCGACCAAAGCTTGGATTTGCCGCCGCTGCCGTCGTTTTCCGTCATGCCCTTGCGGTAAAAAATCAGCACCCGGCCGTTGGGCGACCACGTCGGGCCTTCGATCTTGAAATCTTCGGCCAGCAGCCGTTCACCCGATCCGTCGGGCTTCATCACGCCAATGTAGAACCGCCGGTTCGCCAGTTTGGTAAAGGCGATTAGGTCGCCGCGCGGCGACCACACGGGCGTCGCGTAGCGCCCGCGCCCGAAGCTGATCCGGCGCACGTCCTTGCCGCGCGCATCCATGACGTAAAGCTGCTGGCTACCTCCGCGGTCGGAGTTGAAGACCACCTGGCTGGAATCGGGGGAAAAGCTGGGCGACGTGTCGATCGCCGAGTGATAGGTGAGCTGCCGGACGACGCGGGTGTGCAAATCCATCACATAGATTTCCGAATTGCCATCCTTGGCCATCGACATGATGATCTGCTTGCCGTCGGGCGAAAACCGGGGGGCGAAGGTCATGCCGGGGAAATCGCCCAAGACTTCCTGGCGCCCGGTATCGATATTAAAGATGTAAACCCGGGGCTGATTGCGGAAATACGACATATAGGTGATTTCCTGCAGTGTCGGCGAAAACCGGGGCGTCAACACCAACGTCTGCCCGTCGGTCAGGAAACGGTGGTTTTCCCCGTCCTGGTCCATGATCGCCAGACGCTTGCCGAACGGGTTTAGGCGATTGCGCCCTACCCCTTTTGCGCCCTTGGGCTGTCCGGACACATAGACGATGCGGGTGTCGAAATATCCGTCTTCGCCGGTGATGCGTTTGTAGATCGCGTCGGAAATGATGTGCGCGACCCGCCGCCAGTTATCCGGTACGGTAAAATACGCGAGGCCGAGCATCTGCTGTTCCGAGAACACGTCCCACAGGCGGAATTCTACCCGAAGCCGGCCGTCGGCGGCCATTTCCGCGCGCCCCTGAACCAGTACCTGGGCGTTGATCACGCGCCAGTCGCCGAACCGCGGCACCGCGTTCAGCGCGCCTGTCGACTGAATGAAGGCGTTACGGTCGATGGGCCGGAACAGGCCCGAGCGGTCGAGGTTGGCGGCGATCACGCCGGCGATGTCGCGGCCGAACCGCGCTGTCGCCCCCGGCTTGCCGACGAAGTCGGTAACCGCGATGGGCAGCGGCTCAACCGTGCCGCGGGTGATGTCGATGGTGATTTCCGCGCCGGCGGGCCGCGCAATGGCAAGCCCCGCAATCAGGGCAAGGACGGCGAGCATGGATCGGACGGCGTTCATCATGGCTATGCTCATCACAGCATTTCGCTCGGGTCAAAGTTCATTTTAAGAGTTTTCCACTCGTTATATTTATCTACCGGAAGATCAAAGGGCTGACACCTGGGATTTAATACAGCTCGCTGCGCGCGCTCAAGCGCGGCGCGGTAGTATCTGTTACCTAGAGCCTGCCCGGCATTTAAGACTTCGAATTTGACCACCGTTCCATCGGGCTGCATGAAGAGCCGTAGCTCAACCTTAAGCTTTCCGGCATCCTTCGCGCCTGCTTCCTGTCCCCAACACGGCTTCATCCGCTTTTTAATCATCGCCCTCCATATGTCGATCTCAAGCTTCGACGGTTTCTTCCCTTGATCGAAGTTCATGGACGACGCCTTGTTGTTCAGGATGTCCTTGATCTTGGCCATGGTGTCGTCCTTGGGTTTTTCCTTCTTCTCCTCGGGCTTGGTCTCGGGCGGCTTCTTCTTGATCTCCTCAAGCGTTTTCAGAAGCGCCGCCGCATCGAAGTCGGACTTTTTCTCCTTCTTCGGGCGATTCGGCTTCTTCGGCACCTTGACGCTGGCAAGCTGCGGCGGCGCGGGTTTCGGATCCGGTTTCGGCTCGGGCTTGGGTTTTGGTACCGGCTCGGCCTTCTTTTCCAAAGGCGCCGGCGCGGGTTCCGGTTCTGGTTCGGGCGCCTTGGTGATTTCGGGCTCCGGCGGCGGGGTCGGCGCGGGTTTGGGTTTCGGCGGCTCGGGCGCCGGCGGCTCGACCTTGGCTTCCTCGGCCTTCGTTGGATCGGCGTCTTCCTTCGGCTCGACCACCGGCAACGGCGGCGCGTTGCGCATTTCGGCGACGTCGACGATTTCGACGGACACCGGCTGGTCTTCCAGCAGCAGCTCCGGTCGGTGGATCGACATCCCGAGCCACGCGAACAGAACGATCCCCGTATGGGCCAGCACCGAAATGACCAGGGTTATCCGCATCCGGACCGCGGCCTCAGTTCTTCGCCGGTTTGCTTTGCGTCGCCGCGCGGCGCTTGGCCGTGCCCGGCTGTTCGGAGATCAGCGCGACGCGTCGGTACCCGGCGGCGTTGATGTGGCCCATCACCGTCATCACCCGGCCGTAGTTGATGGCCTTGTCACCGCGCACGAAAATCCGCACGTCCTGATTGGCGCCGGTGATCGCGTTCAGCCGGGGCACCAGCGCATCAAGGTCAACCGCCGTGTCCTGAATGTAGATCTGCCCGCCGGCGTCGACGCTGATGGCCAGCGGCTCGTCCTGGCCGGGCACGGCGCCAGCCTTGGTTTCCGGCAGATCGACCTGAACGCCGACGGTCAAAAGCGGCGCCGTCACCATGAAGATGATCAGCAGCACCAGCATGACGTCGACGAACGGCGTCACGTTGATTTCGCTCATCAACGAGCGTTGACGGCGTGACCGGCGGGTCGGGCGTTGCAGGGTGACGGCCATGGGGCTGCCCCTTCGTCAGTCGTCCAGTTCGCGGGACAGGATGGATGAAAATTCACCCGAGAAATTCTCGAGCCGACCAGCGTAGCGGTCGAGGTCCCGGGAAAATTTGTTATAGGCGATGACCGCCGGGATCGCCGCCAACAGGCCCAGGGCCGTGGCGAACAGCGCCTCGGCGATGCCGGGGGCGACAACGGCCAATGACGTGTTCTTCGAAATGGCGATCGATTGGAACGAGCTCATGATCCCCCAGACCGTGCCGAACAGGCCGACGAAAGGTGCGGTGTTGCCCGTCGTCGCGAGGAACGTCAGATAGCGTTCCGCCCGGTCCATTTCGCGGTCGGCGGTGATCTGCATGACCCGTTCGATCCGTTGGCCCAGCGTCGCTGCGCCGCCGCCGCCCGCCGCCGAACGGCGCAATTCGCGCATGGCGGCGGCAAACACCGCCGACATGGGATCGGACGGCCGGGTGCCGATGCTGTCATGTAGTTCGTCGAGCGATTCGCTGGACCAGAACTTGTCTTCGAATTTGTCGGACCGGCGGTTGAGGCTGCGGACCGAGATCAGTTTTTCGAAAATGATCGTCCAGCACCACACCGATGCCGCCATCAGCATCACGATCACCGACTTGACGACCAGGTCGGCTTTCAAAAACAGAGCGACGACCGAAAAATCCAAGTTCGACGACCCGGCCAGGGCCAGGGCTTCGACGGCTTGTGCAGCTTGTGGTTCCATTTTCTCGTTCTACTTTCTTCGGTTAATCCATTTCATGCCTTTGGCATGTGGCATCATTAAGGCTTAGTCGGCGGCGCCGAAACCCGAGGCCGCAAGCGCCTCGCGCATCGGGCCGGGAAACCGCGCGGGCCGCCCGACCAGACTAATGCAGGCCAGCTTCAGGGTCATGTCGACCAGTGTGTCGCCGTCCCGCGTCATGGCCTGGGCAAGATCCAGACTGGCTCCCTTCACATCCAAAACCCGGGTCTCGACAGTCAGCAGATCGTCCAGCCGAGCCGGTCGCAGGTAGTCGACGGCAACCCGGCGCACCGCCAAAGCGACGCCCTTTTGGGCCATTAGGCCGGGATTATCAAATCCCAGTTCGCGCAGCATCTCGGACCGCGCGCGTTCGGCGAATTTTAGGTAATTGGCGTAATAGACGATTCCGCCCGCGTCGGTGTCTTCGTAATAGACGCGGATCGGCGTCCGGTGCGCGGGCGGGCTCATTCGGGCGTGTCTCCGCCGTCACCCTCCAACAGGTTCAGTTGCGGCCGGCCGGGCGGCGCGTCTAGTCCCAGGTGGCGGAAAGTTTCCGGCGTCACCGCACGGCCCCGAGGCGTACGCATCAGCATGCCCTGCTGGATCAGGTAGGGCTCAATCACCTCTTCTAACGTGTCGCGCTGTTCCGACAGCGCCGCGGCCAGGGTTTCGACGCCGACCGGCCCACCGCCGTAATTTTCACAAATACACCTCAAGTACCGCCGGTCAATGGCGTCCAGCCCGCGGCGGTCGACCTCAAGCCGCGTTAGCGCCGCGTCGGCGACTTCCGACGTCACGGTCTTGGCCTTTTCGACCACGGCGAAGTCGCGGACCCGGCGCAACAACCGCCCAGCGACTCGGGGCGTGCCGCGGGCCCGGCGGGCGATTTCCAGGGCGCCATCGTCGGCGAGGTCCATGTTCAAAAGCCCGGCGCCCCGGCGGACGATGCCTTCCAGTTCGTCAGGCGAGTAGAAGTTAAGCCGGACCGGAATGCCGAACCGGTCACGCAAGGGCGTGGTGATCAGGCCCGAGCGCGTAGTTGCGCCGACCAGCGTAAAGGGCGGCAGGTCGATGCGGACGGACCTGGCCGCCGGCCCTTCGCCGATGATCAGGTCCAGTTGAAAATCCTCCATCGCCGGATAGAGGATTTCCTCAACCACCGGGTTAAGCCGGTGGATTTCGTCGATGAACAGCACGTCGCGGGGCTGCAAATTGGTCAGGATCGCCGCGAGGTCGCCGGCCTTGGCAACGACCGGACCCGACGTGGCGCGAAAGCCGACGCCCAGTTCGCGGGCGACGATCTGCGCCAGCGTCGTCTTGCCCAAACCCGGCGGCCCGAAAAACAGCACATGGTCCATGGCCTCGGCCCGGCCGCGTGCTGCCTCGATAAAGACTTTCAGGTTTTCCCGGGCCTGTTTCTGGCCGACGAAGTCATCCAGCGCCTGCGGGCGCAGGCCAGGATCAGCGCCCTGGTCGGCGGCAAACACCTCCGGCTGGACCATGCGTTCTTCCGCCACTTAATCAGGCCCCCCGCCGCTGGTCCTTGGGCGCCAGATCGGCCAGCCCGACGCGGATTAACCTTTCTAAGGTTAATGCTTCTGTATCCTTGGTTTTCTGGGCCGCGCGAGACACGGCTGCCAGCGCATCGGACGGTGAATAGCCCAGATTGACCAGCGCAGATGCAGCGTCGCGCAACAGGTCGCCGGCCGCGTCGGCGGGCGGTGGTGCGGTGCCCGCGGGCTGCGCCGACTTGGATTTCCCGGCCGCGCCCAGCGCCAGACCGCCGACCTTGTCCTTCAATTCGTTGAGGATGCGCTGCGCCAGTTTCGGGCCGACGCCGGGGGCGCGGCAGATCGCCGCTTTGTCCGCCGCCGCGATGGCCTGCGTCAACTGATCGCCGGTCATGGCGGACAGCATGGCGAGCCCGACCTTGGCGCCGACGCCCTGCACCGTCGTCAACAACCGGAACCAATCCTGTTCGTCCGCCCCGAGGAATCCGTAAAGATGGATGTGATCTTCCCGCACGTGGGTTTCGATCCAGAGCGTCACCGCCGCGCCCCGCCCCAACTGGCCGAGCGTCCGGGACGACGCATGCACCAGGTATCCGACGCCGTTCACGTCGATCACCGCGGTGTCCGCCCCGACCCAGTCGACGATGCCCTTGAGCTTCGCGATCATCGGGGCGCCCCCGCCATCAACAGATTCGCCCCCGGCACGCTTCGGTGATGCGCATGACAGATGGCGACCGCCAAAGCATCCGCCGAATCGGCGCTTTTGAATTGCGTTCCCGGCAGCAGCGCCCGGACCATCATCTGCACCTGTTCCTTGGCCGCGTGGCCGGTGCCGACGACGGTCTTCTTGACCAAGTTGGGCGTGTATTCGAACACCGGTAGCCCCGCCAGCGCCGGCACCAGCATGGCGATGCCACGCGCCTGGCCCAGGCGCAATGTCGTCGTCGGGTTGGTGTTGACGAAGGTTTCCTCGACCGCTGCCTCCGCCGGGTTAAGTGCCCGGACGATCTCCAGCAGCCCGTCGTGCAGTTGCACCAGCCGGTCGGAGAGGCTCGCCTTGGGATCGGAAGTCACTACCCCGTCGGCGACGTAACGAAGCCGTGTGCCTTCGTGTTCGATAAGGCCCCAGCCGGTGTTTTTGAGGCCCGGATCAATGCCGATCAGACGCATGGCAGCCCCCCGGGTCCCGCAGGAAATGCTCGTTCGGGGGGGCGGAAAAACGTCACGCGCTCAGCCGCTCCATGATTTCGTCGTCCACGTCAAAAGCAGCGGAAATCCGCTGCACGTCGTCGTTATCTTCCAGAATGTCGACCAGCCTCAAAAGGCTACCCGCGGTTTCCTCATCGACGGCGATGGGGGTCTGGGGCTTCCACGACAGGCGCGCCTCCTCGGGCTCGCCGAATTTTTCCTCGAGCGTGTCGCGGACTGCGGCAAAGTCGTCGGGCTGGCACGTGACGGTGTGATAATCGTCATCCGATACCACGTCGTCGGCGCCGGCCTCAACCGCGCCCTCGAACATCGCGTCGCCACTCGCCACGGCGGCGGGAAACACGATTTCGCCGACCCGGTCGAACATGAAGGCGACGGAGCCCGTTTCGCCCAGGTTGCCGCCGTTTTTAGAAAACGCGGCGCGCAGTTCCGACGCGGTACGGTTGCGGTTGTCGGTCAGCGCCTCGACGATCAGCGCGACGCCGCCCGGGCCATAGCCCTCGTAGCGGATTTCCTCGTAGCTGTCGGCGTCACTGCCCTGTGCCTTGTCGATGGCGCGCTTGATCACGTCGTTCGGCATGTTTTGCGCCTTGGCGTTGGCGATCGCCAAACGCAGCGCCGCGTTGAACGCCGGATCCGGCCCGCCCTTGGCGGCGACCGACAGTTCGCGTCCTAGTTTACCGAAGACCTTCGCCCGCTTGGCGTCCTGACGGCCCTTGCGATGCTGGATGTTTTTGAATTTTGAGTGGCCAGCCATGAGGTGACTTACCCCTAGATATCGTGCTCGAGTTCCGAATTATAACTAACTGGTGGGGCGCATGCGAGGATCAAAGTCCCAGACAACGGGTCCCGGCGGCGCCCCGGAAACGGGCCGGAATATGCCAAAGCCCGAGGCAAAGGAAAAGGCCCCTTGAAGCGCGAAACCGGTAAATTTCCGATGTTTTCGACGCGGCGTCGGTCAGCCCGGCAGCGCTTCGTGAAGCCGCCCGCCGATCCGAACCGGCTCCGCCCGCAGGGCCAGGCCCGTGGCGTCGTCGGTTTCCAGGTACATTGCGCAGAGCGTCGCCTCGCCCTCCGCCGGCTCAAGCCGCCCTTGCGGCATCTTGGTGGTGAAGCGCGCGGCGGCGTTTTCTTTCTGCATGCCGATGACCGAATCGTAGTCGCCTGTCATGCCCAGGTCGGTCTGATAGGCGGTGCCGCCGGGCATGACCTGGGTGTCCGCCGTCGGCGTGTGGGTGTGGGTCCCGACGACAGCGGAAACCCGCCCGTCGAGCACGTGGCCCAGGGCCATTTTCTCGCTCGATGCCTCGCCGTGGAAATCGACGATGATGGCGTCGACGTTTCCTGCTTTGCCGTTGCCACGCCCCATTTGGTGGTTACCGAGCGCGTCCTCGACCCCTTTGAAGGGATCGTCCAGCGGATCCATGTAAAGCCTGCCCATTGCATGGACGACCATCACGCGGCGGCCTTCCGTGGCCTCGAAAACGCCCTCACCGCGGCCCGGCGTCCCGGCGGGATAGTTAAGCGGCCGCAAAAGCCGATCGTCGCCGTCGATGTAATTCATGATTTCTCGCTGATCCCACACATGGTTGCCAGTGGTGATCACGTCGGCGCCGAGGCCGTAAAAGTCCTTGCAGATGCCTTCGGTGATGCCGAAGCCGTGGGCCGCGTTCTCGCCGTTGACGATGACAAAGTCGAGGCCCAGGCGTTCGCGCAGCCCCGGCAGGTGTTCCGCCACCGCCTGACGGCCCGTTTTGCCGACAACGTCCCCGACGATTAGTATCTTCACGGGTCTCTCCTCTATGCCACGCCGCCGAACCGGATCGTCTCCGTCTCCGTGACGATCAAATCAAGGCGTTGGTCGTACTGGTCCCGGGGCACGGCGTCAACTTCCTGGGCCGCGTAGGCCGCGCCGATGGCCAGCAACCGCGGGATGGCGGCGCGCAGCTTTTGCAGCGTCCGGTCGTAAAACCCGCCGCCCCAGCCGATCCGGTATCCCCCCCGGTCGAAGGCCAGCAACGGCACGATCAGCATGTCCGGCGTCGCCTCGGCCGGGTCGGCCGGATGGCGGGTGCCGAACACACCTTTTTCCAACACGTCGCCGTCCCGCCACGGGCGGAAATCAAGCGGCGTGTCTTTTTTGACCACCACCGGCAGGCAGGTCCGCCACCCGGCGGCCAGCAGCCCGGCCAGCGCCGGGCGCACTTCCATCTCGTCGCCGATGGCGAGATAGCCCGACGCATACCGCCCCTCTCCCGCGCCGGCGAGGTCCAGAAGCCTTCGGGTATAGGCCTCGACCGCCGCCGCGCCAACGGCGGCATGGGCCTCGGCGCGGCGTTTCGCAGCCCGCTCGCGTAGCTGTTGTTTGTCGGAATCCACAGACAATGTGACCTCGGGGCGCGTCACCAAGTCAGGCCGCCGCACCCGCGGCAGCAGAAAAAGAAACGGCGGGGCCACAAGAACCGTCGGCGTTAAATATCCTCCGTGGCCTGCGCTCAGCAGGTGGGCACCGTGATACCGGGGTCTCGGGACGAACCCGCAGTTCCCGGCAGGGACAGCTCCCGAAAGGAATGCATCGCCCCAGGGATAATGAGCCTAACGCGTTTCGCAGCGATCCGCCTGAACGGGAATCTAAGCTTGTTCCATGTCCTGGGCAACGGTCTCGATGCGGTCGGCGATCTTTTCCAGCATCTGGCTGACTTTTTCCTCGGATTCGATGATCCGCGCAACGCCCTCGCTTTTCTTGCGGATGGTCTCGAGCTCCGAATAGGCGTCCGACAGTTCGTCCGCCAGAAGCAGGCTGACCATGACCAGGAGCCGGGCATCGCCGGCCTGACCGACGGCGGCGACCAGTTCCTGGACCCGGTTGTCGACATAACTGCCGAGCCGCGTCAGATGCGCTTCCTGGCCGTCGTCGCAGGCAACCTGATAATTCCGGCCGTTGATGGAAACCGTTACGTGCGCCATGGCGTTCCCGCCGCTCCCCTACGCTCGCCCGTCGAGGGCTTTTTCAAGCCGCCCGATGGCATCGTCAAGCCGCCCGCCGACCTCACGGTTGACCTTCTGCAGACGGGTGTTCTCCGCCTGCAGGTCCGACATCCGGCCATCGTCCAGCGACTGCGCCGGACGGTTTTTGGCCGCCTGCTCCAACCGGCTTAACGCCCGGTCCAGCCGTTCGAAAGCCCGGTCCACCCGGGACGGTTTTGTGATGGTCGCCACGCCGCAGCCTCGCAGGTTGTTGTCTTTATTCCAAGCGAAAATCGAATGTAGAATAGGCGGCTCCAAAGCGTCGCTCAACTAATACTTCAATTGAATTCGGGGATCGCAGGGAAATCGGGGCCTGACCGGGTTTACAGGGGCAGCCGGGCGTCGTATATGCATTTGATCTTTCCCCTTCCCGTAAACTCCGCCCGACCGGGCCGGACGACGGGATATAACGGTCAAATCCGCCGCATTTCCGACGGCGGAAATTCCACAATCGCTCAGGAGGCATCAAAACATGTCGGTTCGGGTTGCGATCAACGGCTTTGGGCGGATCGGACGGTTGGTATTGCGGGGCATTCTGGAAAGCCGGCGGAACGATGTGGAAGTCGTCGCCATCAACGATCTGGGCTCGCCGGAAATGAACGCCCACCTGCTGCGCTACGACTCGACCCATGGCCCGCTTGGCATGGATGTCGCGGTCAACGGCGACGTCATGACCATCGGCGCCAACCCCATTAAGGTGACCAAGGAACGCGACCCCGCAGCCCTGCCCTGGAAGGAAATGGGCATCGACGTGGCGCTGGAATGCACGGGCCTGTTCACCGACCGCGAGTCGGCCGGCAAGCACCTGGAAGCCGGCGCCGTCAAGGTGCTGGTTTCGGCCCCGGCCTCAGGCGTCGACCTGACCGTCGTTTACGGCGTCAACCACGACAAGCTGGAAGCCGGCCACACCGTCGTTTCCAATGCGTCCTGCACGACCAACTGCCTGGCCCCCGTCGCCGACGTGCTGCACAAAACTGTCGGCATCGAAAAGGGCTACATGACCACCATCCACGCCTATACTGGCGACCAGCGGCCGCTGGATACGCTGCATTCCGACCCGCGCAGGGCGCGGACCTGTGGGGTTTCCATGATCCCGACCTCGACGGGCGCCGCCAAGGCCGTCGGCCTGGTGCTGCCGGAACTGAAGGGCAAGCTCGATGGCACCGCGATCCGCGTGCCGACCCCCAATGTCTCCCTGATCGACCTGACCTTCACGTCGTCCAAGCCGACGACGGCTGAAGAAGTCAACGCCGCCATGATCGAAGCCGCCAACGGCCGCCTCAAAGGCGTGCTGGCGGTCAATGCGGAGCCGCTAGTTTCCATCGACTTCAACCACAACCCGGCGTCTTCGACCTTCGACGTGACGCAGACCCAGGTGATCGACGGCAACTTCGTCCGGGTGCTGAGCTGGTACGACAACGAATGGGGCTTCTCCAACCGCATGCCCGACACCGCCGTCGCCATGCACGGGGCCTAGTGTCCGCCTCGGCGGCCCGAAACGGCGCCTCCCAGCAAAGCCGGACGCGCATGCGTCCGGCGGTCGTCATCCGCACCATGGCCGACGCGGTGGCGGCCGCCCGCCGGGCGGAACGTTTGGGCGTTGAGGTCTGCCTGTTGTCCGCGCCCGGCGCGGCGGCAGCGCTCGGTCCCGCGGTGTTCATAGAAATTGTCAATCAGACCCGGGCGCAGGTCCCGGCTGCCGACATCGTCGGCTGCCTTGATTGCGGCGGCGACGCGGGGACGGCGCTGAACGCCGTGCGCCTCGGTATCGACATCATCCGCCTGGACGCGCCGGAACCGGCGTGGTCGAAAGTCCATGAAATCGCCCAAGCCGCGGGGCTGGCCCTGATCGCCGAGCGGCCGGACGACATTGACCCGGCGGCGGCCGGCGCGGATGCGGTTTCGGACGTGTCGAAGAACCACACATGACCGCCCCCGGCGACGATTGCCTGCTGTACCTGATCACGCCGCCCGTGATCGACGCCGACGGCTTCGCCAGGACGCTTGCCGACGCGCTCGGCGCCGGGCCCGTGGGCGCGGTGCAATTGCGCCTGAAAGACACGGACGACGACGCCATCCGCCGGGCCGCCCGTGTCCTTTTACCTGTATGTCACGACCACGGCGTGCTGCTGATAATGAACGACCGGCCCGATCTGGCTGCGGAAACCGGCTGCGACGGCGTCCACGTCGGCCAGTCGGATACCTCCTACGCCGACGCCCGCAAGATCATGGGAACCGCGAAGGTTGTCGGCGTGACCTGCCATGCGTCCCGTCACCTGGCCATGGAAGCCGGCGAAGCCGGCGCCGAATATGTCGCCTTCGGCGCGTTCTTTCCGACCGATACCAAGACGGTCGAACACCACGCCGATCCGGACATCGTTCAGTGGTGGCACGAGATGACGGTCGTCCCGCAGGTCGTAATCGGCGGCATCACCGTCGACAACTGTCGGCCCCTGGTCGCCGCCGGCGCGGATTTCCTGGCCGTCGTTTCCGGCGCCTGGAATTACCCCGGCGGCCCGGCGGAAGCGGTCCGCGCCTTCAACTGGGTGATCGCCGAAACGCCCCGTCCCTGACCCGCGCGGGGCCGAAAAGCCGGGCGTTGCCAGCTCCATTGCAACCTGTTAGCTTCCGCGCCGGCGGTCTCATGGCGCCCGGCGACACCCCAATTTCAGCGCGGACAGAAACATGAAAATCGACGGAAACGCCATTCGGCCTGGCATGGTCATTGAACACCAAGGGCGGCTTTGGCGCGCGGTCAAAACGGCGCACACGCAACCCGGCAAGGGCGGCGCCTATTTGCAGGTCGAATTGAAGGACCTCCGCGACGGGACCAAGCTGAACGAGCGGTTCCGTTCATCGGAAAAGGTCGAACGCGCGACGCTTGAACAAAAGGACTATCAGTTCCTGTTCGCCGACGGCGGCATGTACACCTTTATGGACACGGAAACGTACGAACAGATCGTCTTGACCGAAGACCAGGTCGGCGACGACCAGACGCCCTATCTGCAAGACGGCATGATGGTCATGGTTGAAAGCCACGACGGCGACGCGCTCGGCGTGCAGCTCCCCGACCGGGTTACGTTCACCGTTGTCGAAACCGAAGCCGTGGTCAAAGGCCAGACCGCCGCGTCGTCCTACAAGCCCGCACTGCTGGACAACGGTGTCAAAACCTCCGTGCCGCCGCATATCGAACAAGGCACCCGTATCGTCGTCAACCCTGCCGACGGCTCCTATGTGGAGCGGGCGAAGGACTGACCGACCGGTCGCCCCGCC
>JAYNIR010000024.1:0-1616 GCA_038109305.1 Rhodospirillaceae bacterium | reverse complement strand
CGCCCCGCCATGCTTCGCTCCCCCCTCATCAACGTCATGACCGCCGCCGCCCAAAAGGCGGGTCGGGCGCTGGTCCGTGACTTCGGCGAGGTCGAACACCTGCAGGTTTCGAGGAAAGGACCGGCGGATTTTGTCACCAAGGCGGACCGGAAATCCGAAAAAATCCTGTTCGAGGAACTGCAGAAAGCGCGCCCGAAGTACGGCCTTCTGATGGAAGAAAGCGGCGAGATAGAAGGGGCGGACACTTCCAACCGCTGGATCGTCGATCCCTTGGACGGCACGACGAATTTTCTCCACGCGATTCCGCATTGGGCGGTTTCCATCGGGCTTGAGCGGGACGGCCAGATTTTCGCCGGCGTCATCTACAATCCGGTCACCGATGACATGTTCGTGGCGGAAAAAGGCCAAGGTGCCTATTTGAACGGACGGCGTCTCCGGGTATCGGCGCGCCGGGAAATGAAAGAATCGGTGTTTTCAACCGGCATCCCGTTCCAAGGCAAAAAGGATCACGAGGCATTCCTCGCACAGTTGCGGGCGGTCATGGCCGTATCCGCCGGCATCCGCCGGTACGGCGCGGCGGCGCTCGACCTCGCTTGGCTGGCGGCCGGCCGGTACGAAGGGTTTTGGGAAGAAAGCCTGCAGCCGTGGGACATGGCGGCGGGCCTGGTTCTCGTCGCCGAAGCCGGCGGGTTCGTCACCGACATGGCGGGCGGCAAAGACATGTTCGCCCAGGGCGACATCGTCGCCGGGTCCCCGACCCTGCATCCGGCCCTGCTTGACATCGTGAAAAACGCCGCCACAAGCGCCTGACCAACGCTTTTCAGGCATCCCGGTTCCGCCGCGAAATCATAAAAAACGTCGCTCTCAAAGGGCTTTACGGTTGTCCGCCAACCTTCGCTTGGGTATGGTTAGCCGCTGTTGACTGGTGGGGTGCGCCGGCGGAAACAGGGAACGAATTTTCAGTCAGCGGCCCGCGTTCGCGGGACGGGGCACAAAAAACCGACTTTTCGGGAGGAAGCGCGATGACCGCATCGCCGATAACGCAAATCCGGTCCGTTGCAAAAGGGAAACGGGTGCTCTGCCTGGCGTTGGCCGCGGGCGTCGGTCTAGGGATTGGTTTTCTGGCCGCGTCGCCCGACGCCGCCGCGCAGTTCGGCAACTACGCCGACGGCGCCGTCACCATTGACCTTAGCGCCATTCCCGGCGGCGGGTACGCCCCGGCACCCGGCGGCGGAGCAGGGGCCGCGCCGGTCTACGGCGGGCTGCTTGATCCGGGCGTGCGGCCGCCGTCGTCGATCATTTACGTCCAGCCGCAAAACGCGCCGAAGATCCGCCCGAAAACCGCCAGCCGGACCTTGAGTGAACCGCGGATGTCGGAACCGAAACCCCGGATGGCCCCGCCCGCGCCGGAGCCGGCGCCGCGCCCGATCGTTGAAAAGGCGCCGCCCGCCCCGCCGGCCGACAAGGCCCCGGAACAGCTGGGCTCACCGCACGCCCCGCCGATGCAAACGGCGGCCAACGAAGGCCCGCCGGCCCCGCCGAGCGAAACGGCGAGACCGTCGAAACGGGCCGCCGCGAAATCGTCGGCACCGAGCGCTCCGCCGCCGCCCATGACG
>JAYNIR010000023.1:0-38133 GCA_038109305.1 Rhodospirillaceae bacterium | reverse complement strand
AATACACCTTCCAGAAAGCGCCCGTCTATCACCTCGTCGGTAAAGACGTAGCTTAGAAAAGGAAACCGGATCATGAGCGACGCACCGAAAGAACGCCCAAAAGTGCCCGACGGCCATGCCGCTTACGTGACGACGAAGCAGATGGCGCCCAACGAAAAAGGTTTCGTCGGTTACAAGACCGAGTGGGAGCCCTGGCACAAGGAAGTCCCCTACGAGACGCCGAAAAAGCCGTAAGTCAGTCGGCGGGCTGAGCTCGCCCAGGTTTCAGGGCTTAATTATCAGAAGGGCGCGCCAGTCATCGGGCGCGCCTTTTCTTTTGCAGTGACATCAGGGCGGGCAGCCGCGGGTTTCGGGCGCGCCTCTGCGGCGGCTCGGGGGCTCAAATGATCCGTTGCCGCAGGAACAGGCAGAACCGGTCGATGATCACGATCATCAGGATCAGGACAATCATCGCCATCATGGCCTTTTCGAAGTAATAGGTGCTGAGGTTGAAGAACAGCGCGTAGCCTACGCCGCCCGCGCCGACGAAGCCCAACACAACGGCTTGGCGCGTGTTGTGATCCCAGTAATAAAGACAGTAGCTGAAATAAAGCGGCAGCACCTGCGGCCAGGCACCGTAGAGAAACACCTTCCAACGGCTGGCGCCCGCCGCCTCCATGGCTTCGAGCGGGCCCGGATCGACGGCCTCCACCGCCTCGGCCAGAAGTTTGCCGATCACCCCGACGCAATAGATGATCAGCGCAATGACGCCGGCGAACGGGCCCAGGCCGACGGCGACGACGAACAACAGCGCCCAGATCAGTTCCGACACGCCGCGGCAGATGGTCAGGAACAGCCGAACCGGCAAATAGACCAACGGGTGCGGCGAGACGTTCTTGGCCGCCAAAAATGCCAGCGGCAGCGACAGCAGAGACGCGATGATGGTCGCGATGATGCCGATCTGCAGGGTTTCGATGACCCGACTGCCCAACTCGCTCAGATATTTCCAGTCCGGCGGGAACATCTGGCCGACCAACTCGGCGATCGCCGGCATGCCGGTAACGATATCCTTAAGGCTGATTTCCGTACCCTGGATCGCACTCCAGTAGACCACTGCGACGACCGCCAGAATTAGCATCTGCAGCGGGGTCAGCTTTCGGGATGACGCCTGCAACACGGCTTCGATATCGACGGGTGACTTGGTTTTCGCATTCGTGATCATATCAGATGATCCGCGATCTGAGGAAGGCACTGAACCGGTCGATGACAACCAGGATCAGCACGATCAAAATCAGGCAGGTAATGACCTCGTGATAACGGAAATCCTGTAGCGCCTGGGTCAGCGCGAGGCCGATGCCGCCGGCGCCGACCAGACCCAGCACGGTCGAGGCCCGGTTGTTGTATTCCCAATAAAACAGGGTGCTCGACATCATCACCGGCAGCACCATGGGCATGATACCAAACCAAATGACCTGAAACCGGCTCGCCCCCGCCGCAGTCATGGCGTCAATGATACCGGGATCCGTCGCCTCGATAGCTTCGTAATAGAACTTGCCGAGCCCGCCGATCGAGTGAAGCGTCAGCGCCAGAACGCCAGGAAACGGGCCGAGACCCACCGCCGTTACCAGGACCATGGCCCAGATCAGTTCCGGGACCGTGCGGAACGCGCCGATCAGAAACCGGAGCAGAACGCTAACCACCGGGTGCGGCGTCGTGTTGACTGCCGCCAGAAACGCCAGCGGCAACGCGAAGAAAATGGGAATGGTCGTTCCTAAAAGCGCCATTTCCAGTGTTTCGATCATCGGGCCCATGAGGGCTTTGAGGATCGACAAATCCGGCGGCATCATGCGCGCGCCGAGATCAAAAAAGGCCGGCAGGCCCAACGCCAGTTTCGCCAGGTTGAATTCCGTTCCCCAGGCAGACCATAGCCCGAGGGCGGCAATGACGGCGGCGACGATGAAGGCCTGTCGCCGGCTCACCCGGCGGCGTTCCATCACGACGTCAAACATGCCGGTTGCGACCACTTCAATCATCGGCGGCGCTCCCGACGGCGGCGGCCTTGGCTTCTTCCGCCTTCAATTCCTGTTCAAGTGCGCTTACCGGTTTCATGAACACGCGTTCAACCACTACGTCCGTCAACTGGGACGGCGGTCCGTCGAAGGTGATTTCCCCCCGCGCCAGCGCGATAACCCGATCCGCGTATTTGCGGGCGACATCCAGCTGATGCAGGCTCATGACCACAGTCAGGCCGTCGCGATTGGCGATATCCCGAATCAAATCCATGATCTGGGTCCGCATGATGACATCGAGGCTGGCGATCGGCTCGTCCGCCAGAATCACCTTCGGTTCCTGCACCAGCATGCGGGCGATTGCGACCCGCTGTTTTTGCCCGCCGCTGAGCGTGTCGGCGCGGCGCAGATACAGTTCGGGGTCTTCAAGACCGGCGCGGACCAACGCGCGCACCGCCGCTTCGTGGTCTTCGCGCGTGAAATTGTAGGTCAGCGACCGCCAGAACCCGAGGCCCCCCAATCGGCCGCACATGACGTTCATCAGCACCGACATGCGGTTCACCAGGTTGAATTCCTGGAAAATCATGCCGATGTTCTGCCGCGCCGCCAAAAGCCCCTTGCGCGAGAGCGCGCCCAGGGTTTGCCCGTCGATGACGATATCGCCCTTGGTCGGCTGCACCAGGAAGTTCAGGCATCGCAGTAGCGTCGACTTGCCGACGCCGCTAGGGCCAAGCAGAACGACAAACTCCCCCTTTTCGAAGGCCAGATTGATGTTTTTGATCGCCGGATCGGCTTTTCCGTATGCTTTGGTGACGTTGCGGACTTCCACCATCACATCTTGATCGTTGGCTCCGTCCATCAAAAGCGTCTCCTTTGGTATTGTTTGCGCCGCAGCCTTCCGGCGGCCGCGGTTTTTAGCGGATTCAAAGTTTAGTCGATTTCAGGCATTGCCCCAAACCACGTTCGGGGCCGGTTGAGGCCGCGGGCGGAATGCGCCCGCGGCCCCGCCCGGTCCTTTGGGGAGGAAGTCTTATTTCTTCTTGTTCTGAGCGGCGATTTTCTTCTTCAGTTTGGCCATTTCCGCCAAGTCGACGAAATCGGCATGAGAGGTCGGGACGAACCCGGTGCTCGGCCAGATTTTGTAGGCATTGGCGGTTTCCGTCGGCAGGCTGAGGAATGCCTTGCGGATGCCGTCGATGAACGCCGCGCCGAACGCTTCCTGGGTCACCATGGGCGTGTTCGGAACCTTCTGGCAGCCGATGATGCTGAGTTCCGCATTGATCAGCTTGTCGTTGGGTTCGTCATAGCGCTCCATCTTGAAGATGCCGCGGTCCTGCCAGCGCCAGAAATAGAAATCGCCCACCGCGCCGGCGTCGACCTTGCCGTTCTTGACGGCGAGGAAGGACGCATCGTGCTTACCGGCGAAAATCTTGCGCTTGAAGTCCTTGTCTGGATTGATCTTGTTTTTCAACAGCATATAGGTCGGCGCGACGCCGCCGGACGTCGAGGTCGGCGACACGAAAGCGAAGGTCTTGCCCTTCAGGTCGGCGAACGTCTTGATGCCGCTGTCCGGCTTTGTGACGATGCAGGATTTGTAATAGGTGCGTTTATTGGTGTCTTTGTTGAGCACCAGCGGCACGACCTTCATGCCGAGGTCCAGCATCTTCAGGTACTGGCCGCCGCCGACATAGACGATTTCCAAATGTCCGGCGCGCATGGCTTCGATCAAAGCATTATAGCTTTCTGAAACCTTGACGTTGACCGGCAGGCCCATTTTTTCACCGATGTGCTTGGCGATGCCGTTGAATTGTTCCACCATCTGGGTCGGGTCTTCCGCCGGCAGCAAACCAAACCGGATCTGCTTCGGCGCTTCGGCCTTGGCCGCGCCCGCAACACCGGCCAGGACGGCCACGGCGGCCGCGGTCAGGACAGATTTAAAAGTCAGTTTCATTTTTTCACTCCCTTTTCATTAGTTGGTTGGATTGCAATTTTTTTTGTGTCCGACTCGATCAGTTGGGTGCGCCGCCGGATGACAACAACGGCTCAATCTCGGACTTGATGAGGCCGGGGATGTCGCTTGCGGCGGGCACCAGAAAATGCGCGCCGGCATCGGTGAGCGTGTCTTTGTCGTGCGCCCCGGTTTTGTAAATACCAACCGTCCAGGCGCCGGAGTTGGCGCCCTCTTCCACCCCGGCGGTGATGTCGTCGGCCTTGACCACGGCGGCGGGCGGAAAAACGTTCGCCTTGTACATGCAGTCGTAAACCAGGAACGGCGTCGGGCGGCCGCGGACGTTTTCCGAATCCGCAACGACATCGAATTTGATCCCGAATTTCTTGTCGAGCGTCCCGTAAATGGCGTCGCATGTTTCCTTGGGATATCCGGTGTCGCACCCGACCTGCACGCCGTCGGCCTGAAGTCCGCGGATCGCGGCGGCCAACCCGTCGAACGGGCGGATCAGGTCTTCGGTGACCGCGACCTCGGCCATGGTCGGGCGGAACATGTCGAACATTTCGTCGACGTCCGCGTTTGTCCAGTCACACCCATGGACTTTTTTGAACTGGGCCCGGACGTCGTCGAAGCTGAGGATGTCGACAAGATGCTCTTTCTTGAATTTTCCCATAGGGCGGCGGATGGTTTCCCAATCAACCTCCATGCCGAATTTCTTGAACATCATTTCAAACACGATGACCGGCCCCTTGACCGCCTGTCCGTCGTCGTTGGGATAGATATGGCTAAGGTCCTGCGGGCCGTCGCAGACAGTTCCCGCGATGTCCAAGATGACCAGTTTGATCGGCCCGCGATAATTTCGCGCCATCGGTTTATCCCCCTACGGCTCGCCCCCGGGGAAATTACCGCATGGAATCCAAGTGTTGAGCAAATCGTTATGGTCAATGATAATTATTGTTTTGATCAATAAATTGAAATTGCCGGCCCCGGACCGCGGGCAGACCCGCTTATGCAGGCATGGGGTCGATCGGCACCCGGTCGGCAATGCCGAACAGGTCTTCGATGGCCTTGGCCGCAGAGAGAAGCGGCGCTTCGCCCCGGGGCGGGCCGACGATCTGCAGACCTGTCGGCAGGCCCGCCGCGGTAAACCCGCACGGCAGGGACAGCGCCGGCAGGGACGTCGCGGTGATGGCGTAGGCGATGGTGTACCAGTCGAAATAATTTTCGAACTGATGATCGCCGCACCGGTCCACGGCGCGGATGTCGACATCGAAGGGCGGTACGATGGTGGCGGGCGTGATCAACAGATCGTACTCGTCGAAAAACGCCGCCGCGCGGGCCGTGAGCGCCCCCCTACCCCGTTCCGCCCACGCCAGTTTTTCCGCCGTCAGCTTGTATCCTTGCTCCAAATTCCAGATCACTTCGGGCTTCACGCGGTCGCGGTTGCTTTCGATGACCGGGCCGAGATCGCCGACGAACTGGTTGGCCCGGAGCACATGAAAGATCGCCCGCGCATCGCTTAAATCTGGGCAGGCTTCGGTAACCTCGGCGCCCAGATCGGCCAGGCGCGTGACAGCGTTCTCGCACAAATCGGCAAGCGCGCGGTCGACCGGCGTGATGCCGCCCAGGTCGCGGGACCAGGCGACCCGCTTTGGCGGGCGCGGGCGGCTGGCGGCATCCTGAAACGGCGTTGCAGGCGCGGGGATCGAAATCGGGTCGAGCGGATGATGGCCGGCCATGGCGTCCAGCATCAGCGCCACGTCGCCGACGTTGCGCGCCATCGGCCCCTGAACCCAAAGGTTATCATACGGCAGCCGGGTTCGTGAGCGGGCCACCCGTCCCGGCGACGGGCGCATGCCGACGATGGAACAAAACGCCGCCGGCGTGCGCAGGCTGCACCCCAGGTCCGACCCGGTCGTCAACCACACCTGACCGGCGGTGAGCGCCACCGCCGATCCGCCGGATGATCCGCCGCAGGTCATGGCGGTGTTCCAAGGGTTGACGGTCTTACCGAACACGTCGTTGAAGGTGTTTGCGCCGTGCCCGAATTCAGGCACATTGCTTTTACCGATGACGATGGCGCCGTTGTCTTCGAGCCGTTCAACCATAACGTCCGATCCGTCCGGCACGTGATCGGCAAACAAGGGCGAACCGTATGTTGTGCGCACGCCCTTGACGTCGTTCAGGTCCTTGACCGCGATCGGCAACCCGCCGAGCCACGCCGCATCGTTACGCGATTTTCCGCTGGCGGCGATTTTTTTGGCGGCGGCGCGCGCCCTGTCAAGGCAGAGCGTCGGCAGCGCGTTGACAGCGCCGTCGGTTTCGGCAATCCGATCCGCCGCCGCATCGATCAGGTCGACCGGCGAAATGTCACCATTCCGAAGCTTGGCGACGGCGTCCCGCGCCGTAAGCTTGATCAACGAATTCATGAATGACGCCTCCCGGGCCCTATCGGGCCAATGGTAGCGGATGTGAGGTTTAACGGGCGACGATAATCACCACCACGCCCGCCGCCAACACCAGCGCCCAGGCAAACCGCTTTCCGGTATCGAGTTCTTTAAGGACCAGCCCCCCCAAAACCACGGACAGAGGAATGGAAATTTGACGGAGCCCGTTCACGGCCACCACGTTGCCACCCATGTGGTAGGACATCAGGATCAAATAATAGGAAAAATAGGACGTCATCGCCGCCAACAGATAGCGCCAGGGCGTCAGCCGCCAGCCGCCGAAAAGGTGTTCGGCCAAGGGCCGCCCGGCGGGTTTACGCACCGCGAAAAAAATCATGCAGGCAAACGCCAGCAACGTGTATTGCCAGACCAGCAACGCCGCCGGTTCCGCCACCCTGACGGCCTCGGAATCGGCCAGCGACTGTATCCCCATCCCCGACATGGCGAGAGCAGCGGGGGCGAACGTCGCCGGCTGCGCCAACAGTTTGTGCCCCGGCTGGTATTGCAGCATGATGGCGCCGACCATTGTCAGCGCGACACCCGCCAGAAGCGTTGGGCCATAGGTCTGCCCGAGAACCAGCCAGCCACCGACGACGATGAACAAAGGGGCGGCGCGGATGATCGGGTAATAAACCGACAGATCGCCCGTCTTCATGGTCGTCAGGATGCCGACGTAGTAAAGCATGAGGCCCGCGGCGCCGATCATCGCCGCCGGCAGCACTCCCAGGACCGCGGCGAAATCGACCCCAAGATAGAGGCCGTGTCCCAAGGCCAGGACGATCCAAACGATGATGACGCCGAAATACGCGGCCTCGGGATAAACCGTGCCTTTCAGGACCAGGTCGCGGATCGGATGAATGGCGGCTGCGAGAAAGACCACACCGGCGATGGCGAGTTCCATGAGACGGCAGCTATAAGCTGTTCAGGACGCTGTTGCTGTCGCCGAGGAAATTACGCCCGCGTTCGCCGGCCAGGGCGTCTTGCACCAGATCCTTCCATTCCGTATCGGCGACGCCGTGGTCGCCCGGCGTGGTGCCGACGCCGAGGCTTTCGATCATCGCTTGCAGACGGTCGGCGCCGGCCCGCAGATCATCGCCGAAAATGGCTTTCAAGCTGGCGTCGCAGTCCGCATTCGCATCCATGACCCAGCGCATGACCATGGGCAGGCTGAATGAACAGGCGACCCCATGGGGCACGCCGTGGCGCAACGTGATCGGGTAGGACAACGAGTGCGCCAATGCCGTTTTAGTGTTGGAAAACGCCAGGCCCGCCATCATCGCCGCGCGGGCCATGCGCGCGCGCAGGCCGGGATTGCCCAAATCGTCGGCCAGCAGCGGCAGAACCGCCAGGGCCTCCCGGGAGGCCGCGACCGCGTGCGACGACGACACCGGATTGGCGTTCAGGTTCCAGATACTTTCAAGCGCGTGGGATAATGCGTCGAGGCCGGTCGAAACCGTCAACCCGCGCGGCAGCGGAATGGTCAGGTCCGGATCGATCAGCGCGCTTTCGGGATAAAGGTTGGGCCGGGCGAGGGAATATTTCTTGTTGTTTTCCGTATCCCAGACCGTCGCCCAACACGTGACCTCGCTGCCGGTGCCGGCCGTCGTCGGCACGGCGACAATCGGGATGGCTGAAAGCCCGTCCGCGCCGTCGCCGGTTTCCAAAAACTGCCGGACGCGGCCAAAATCGCCGCCGCCCGCGGCCAACACCTTGGCTTCGTCGATGATCGATCCGCCGCCGAGCGCAACGATGCACTCGACCTGGCCGGCCTTCGCGAACAGCGCGCTGGCCTCGGTCAACGCCTTGTAATCCGGGTTGGTCACGACGTTATCGATGATGCCCGCGGGCTTGCCGGCGGCTGCGACGATGCGGTCCGCCATCACCTTAAAGAGCGGCTGATCGTATGTGACGATGACGTATCTGCGCCCCTTGATCGCGTCGCCGATGCCGACAACGGCGCCAGCACCGAAAATGATTCGCGTCGGATTCCAATAAGTCCACATGCCCCTTCAACCTCAATCGATCAATTGTGCGGGACCGGCACTTGATCACAGATGCTCACCAATCGCAGCACATTTTTTTGAAGGGCATCGGTCCCGGCGTTGCGAAACGCCATGCGCGGGCCGGTTATTTTTCAAGCCGCCGCACCTGTGCGGAGGCGAAGCTGAGCCGGTCGATCAGGGCCTGTGCAATGTTGGCCAAAAGCCCGATAATGATGTCGGGACGGTCCCTTTGGATTTCTTCGAACGTATCGGTTGACCGCAGTAAAGCCGCGCTTTCCTCGTCTGCGCGAAAACTCATCAACCGTACATCGCGCCCGGTATCCGGCGACTTGACCCGCACGCTGACCCGCCCGGTCATCAGAAAATATATTCCAAGGGCCGCATCGGACCGGGCGAGAATGCGTTCGCCGGTGGAATATTCCTGGCGGTCAGTTTTGTCGGGAAGGTAGTCGAGCTGTTCCTGCTCCAACCCCTGACATGAATCCATGTCTCGCGGCGCCAAGACTTCTTCAACCGAACCAATCCCGGCTTCGTAGAGCGCCATGTCCTCCGCAAAAGTCAGCGCCATATCCACACACCGAAATTGCGTTCGTGCAAGCCCGGCCAATCCTGGTCCAGATTTATGATCGTGTAATAAAGGATGTGTTCTTCGGAAAAGAAGGCGTAAAGCAGCATCTTACCATCCCGCTTAATCCGCCGCTCAAGTTGCGCCATGATTTTCAGGCCCGTGGTATCGACCTCGGCCACGAGCTTCAGGTCGAGGACAATAAAACCAGCGGTCCGGGAGGCTTCCCCAACCACCCGGGCAAGCCGGTCGGCGGACCCGAAAAAGATTGAGCCCTGCACCTTGATCAACGCGATCAGGCCGGGATGGCTGTCGAGAAATTCAAGTTCGTTGTGTGGCTGGGTAGTCCGCGAACGGGCGTTGGCTCCGGTTTCCTTTTCCCGGATGATCGAGCGGCCGATCAGCGCGGCAAACATCGGCGATGTCGCGACCAGCCCGGTTACGGCCGCGACGATGACCGAGGAAAACACCGTCAGCAACGTCACCATCGCCACAATCAGAAGCTCGAGCGCCTGATCGCGCGTCGCCTGCAATCCGCGACGCGTCGCGAGCCGCCACAGAACTTCCAGTGTTGGCAGGTGGATCATCTTGATCGCAGGACCGGGCGAAAGCGTCCCTTAACCTGAACGTTGAAACCGTCTTCACCCATTCGTTCCAGAACCTGATCAAAAAGCGGGGTGAAAAAAGCGTTGGCCAACATCTTTCTGGAATTCCGCGCCGAAAACATTCTGCAGAACTAGGACCCGTTCCAGATCGCATCCGAATTGATCCAGTCCAAGGGCGGCACCTTCGCCGTCGACGCAATCATCCCGGAAACCATCGGCGTCATCGAATACTCGCGCCTGGGCGCGAAACTCGCTATGTTTTCTGGCGTCCGGGAACGGAAACCGTTCTTACCGGATCGAAGAAAACCATCTATGACATGCAGCATCGGGGGGTTGGTGATGGTGCTGGCCCGCGTCGATGACGAGGCGGTGATCCAGACCGGCCACGCTTGCGGCATCACCATGTTCCAGGGTTTCCACATCGACGATCTGGTGCGGAAAAAATAGCTCCGGCGCCACCCACGGGTAGGCCTTTGACGCGTTATTTCGCGATTGTTCTGATTACGGCGTTCCTGGTTTCGGCTGGGCCCGCGCGTGCAGACAGCGCCAGCAATGCGGACTTGTTGCGCGCCTTCGCCAAAATTTCGCTCGGCGCCGAATAAACGAAACGCGAGGCCCGCATTCTGAAATGGCTCAAGCCGGTCAACGTCGCGATCATCGAAACCAGCCTCGCCTGGCACGCCGGCAACAAATCCGGCCCGCTATCCAAATTTCTCGACCTCGCTCACCAGGCCTTGGCCAAATCCCGGCGGCAGGCAGGCCGCTAACCTCTCCCCTCGGCGAGGATCCGCTCAATCCGTTCCCGTTCTTCCAGGCTCAAACCCGGCGGCGGCGACGCGGCCGGTTGGGTGGCGGCGGCGCCCGCCGCCCGGCGGTTGCGGCGGATAAACATAACGACGGCGAATAGACCGATCAGAAAGATCACCGCGGGCCCGGCCCACAGCGCGATGGTCGCGCCCTTGACCGGCGGGCGCAGCAGCACGAAATCGCCGTACCGGTCGACGACGTAGCGGATGATCGCACCGTCATCATCGCCGGCTTTGATCCGTTCGCGCACCAGCACGCGTAGGTCCTTGGCTAGGTCGGCGTCGGAATCGTCGATCGACTGATTCTGGCAGACCAGGCAACGCAGTTCCTTCGACACCTCGCGCGCCCGCGCCTCGAGCTTGGGGTCCTGCAGCATTTCGTCCGGGTTCACGGCGGCGGCGCGGTCGGGTGCCGCCACCAGAAGCGCTGCCAACAATCCAAAAATTAAAAAGCCTGCGGCTTTCATTTTGCGGCCTTCAATTTTTCGATCACCGGCAGGATATCCTTTACCAGTTTGTCGCCGACGATGGGCCCGACGTGTTTGTAGCGGATGCGGCCCCGGCCATCGACGATGAAGGTTTCGGGCACGCCGTAAACGCCCCAATCGATGCCGGCGCGCCCGGAGCGGTCCGCGCCGACGGCGGTGTAGGCATTCCCAAGCTTGGCAAGCCACGCTTTGGCCGCTTCGGGGTCGTCCTTGTAGTTAAGGCCGTAGACGTTCGCCACACCCATTTGCGCCAGCTTGTTGACTTCCGGATGTTCGGCACGGCACGGCACGCACCAGCTTGCGAACACGTTGACGACGGATACCCCGCCCTTTTTCAGATCGGCCGCGGAAAAGCCCGAGCCCGGCAGGCCGTCGATCGGCGGCAGCTCGAACGCCGGCGCGGGCTTGTCGATCAGGGCCGAGGGAATTTTTTTCGGATCCATCGTCAGGCCGAGCGCTAAATAGCCCGCCAGAACCAAGAACAGCAAAAGCGGCAGCAGAAAGATCAGCCGGCCCCGCATGAGTCAGTCCGCCCCCTGCACAGCCTCTGCCGCCGGGCGCTTGGCCGGCGCGCCGATCCGGTGGCGGCGGTCGGTCAGGCTGACGGCGCTGCCCGCAACCATGATCAAAATCCCGACCCACATCCAGGCGACCAGCGGGTTGAAATATATCCGCGTGACGAAGGCACCCGGCTTGCCCGTCGTGGCGTCCGCATCGCCGATCACGGCGTAAAGATCGCCTAACAGCGTCGCATGAATGCCGGCTTCCGTCGTCGGCTGGCCCGAGACGTTATAAACCCGCTTTTCCGGGTCGAGCAAGACAACCACCTTGCCGTTTTTCGTGACCGTGAAATGCCCGCGCGTCGCTGCGTAATTTGGCCCATTGACGGGCTTGGCGCCGTCGAACCGGAATTCGTAGCCGGCGACCGTCACCGTGTCGCCCGGCGCCATCACCTGAATGCTCTCCTTGACCCAGGTGCCCGCGCCGGTCATCCCGACGATGGCGACGGCAAGCCCGATATGGCCCAGGGTCATGCCCCAACTGGCGCGCGGTTGACGGCGGAGCCGAGACAATGACTGGGCCAGCGGCTCCCGCCCCAGGCGCACCCGTTCGGCCAGTTCGACCAGCGTGCCGACGCCCAACCACGCGGCCAGCGCCAGCCCGACGATGCCGAGGAACGGCCCGTCCGCAACCCAAGACCAGGCGGCAACGGCGGCGATCAACGCCGCTAAAAACGCCGGCCACAACCGCTGCACTGCCGCGCGCCAATCGCTCCGCTTCCAGTTCAGCAACGGCCCCAAGGCCATGATCGCGATCATCGGCAGCATGATAGGAATGAACACCGCGTTGAAAAACGGCGGGCCGACGGAAATCTTGCCGCCGCCCATGGCGTCCAGCAAAAGCGGATAAAGCGTGCCGAGCAAGACGACCGCCGCCGCCGTCGCCATCACCAGATTATTGAACAGCAGCGCGCCTTCGCGCGAAATCGGCTGGAACAACCCGGTCGAAATCAGTTGCGGCCCGCGCCAGGCATAAAGCGCCAGCGACCCGCCGATGACGATGATCAACAGGACAAGGATGAAGACGCCCCGCGTCGGGTCCGTGGCGAAGGCATGGACGGACGTCAGCACGCCGGAGCGAACGAGGAAAGTGCCGAGCAAACTCATAGAAAAGGTGATGATCGCCAAAAGGATCGTCCAGCCCTTCAACGTGTCGCGCTTTTCGACCACCGTCGCCGAATGCAGCAGCGCCGTGCCCGCAAGCCACGGAATGAACGAGGCGTTTTCCACCGGGTCCCAGTACCACCAGCCGCCCCAGCCAAGCTCGTAATAGGCCCACCAACTGCCGAGGCCGATGCCGGCGGTCAGGAACGACCAGGCGGCCAACGTCCACGGCCGAACCCAGCGGGCCCAGGCGGCATCCACCCGACCTTCGATCAGCGCGGCGATGGCGAAGGAAAACGCCATGGAGAACCCGACGTAGCCCAGGTACAGCATGGGCGGATGAAACGCGAGGCCTGGGTCCTGCAACAGCGGGTTCAAATCGCGTCCGTTGACCGGCACCGGGAACAGCCGTTCGAACGGGTTCGAGGTAAACAGAATGAACAGATAAAAGCCGATGGCGATCAGCGCCTGCACGCCGAGCACGCGGGCTTTCAGCGATGGCGGCAGGTTACGGCCGAACAGCGCCACGGCGGAGCCGAACACCGCCAGGATCAGAACCCAGAGCAGCATGGAGCCTTCGTGGTTTCCCCAGACGCCGGAAATTTTGTATAGCAGCGGTTTGTCCGTGTGCGAGTTGGACGCCACGTTCAAAACCGAAAAGTCCGATGTCACGTAAAGATGCGTCAGGCACCCGAACGCCAGCGCCACCAACAGGAACTGCATGATCGCGGCCGGCTGCCCGGCGGCCATCCAGGACGGGTTGTTCCGGTAAGCGCCGATGAGCGGCAGCGTCGCCTGCACGGACGCGACGCAAAGCGCCAGCGCCAGCGCGAAGTGGCCCAGTTCAGCGCTCACTTGGCGGCCCCCGGCTTGGCCGGGGCAGGGCCGCCGCCCTTCCATTGCCCAGTTTTCTTCAACGCTTCAGCAACTTCGGGCGGCATGTAGTTTTCGTCGTGCTTGGCCAGCACTTCGTCGGCTCGGAAGGTGCCAGCAACCAGCCTACCTTCAGTCACCACGCCCTGCCCTTCGCGGAACAAGTCGGGTAGGATGCCCTTGTAGGTTACGGGGACCGTATTCGCGCCGTCGGTGATAACGAAGGCAGTGATCGCCCCCGCCTGTTTCTTGACGCTGCCGTCGGCGACCAGCCCGCCCAGGCGCACCCGCCGGTCCGGTTGAACCTTGCCTTCGGCGACGTCCGTCGGCGAATGGAAAAACACGATACTGTCCTCGAACGCGGTCAGTACCAACGCCGACGCGATGCCCAACAGGCACAGACCGATCCCGACGAAGGTCAGCCGCTTATGCTTCCTTTTCATCGCCATCGCTCAGTCCGTCACCATCCACGTCTTTCATTTCCGCCTCGGCTCGCCGGAGTGCCCGCAGGCTCAACACTGTCACCACGGCCAGCAGCCCGAACACGGCGGCGTAGCTGGGCCACACGAACCCGGCGTACCCGCCCGCATTCAAAAATGCCTGAACCCCGCTCATGATCCGTCATGATCTCCGTTAATTCGGGCCATTTTGTGATGCTTTTCGGCCATCGGGGCCTAACCCTCGGCCTGCAGGCGGCGTTTCGCCCGCGCGCGCGACGATATCAGTTCCGCCCGCATGCGGACCAACATCAACCACCCGAACCAGGTCGAAAATCCGGCGATCATCAACAAAAGCGGCCACAGCATGCTGCCGTCGATCTTGGGCCCGCCCATGCGGACGATGGACGCGGGCTGATGCAGGGTGTTCCACCAGTCGACGGAAAATTTGATGATCGGCACGTTAACGAAGCCAACGATCGCCAGGATCGCCGACGCCTTCGCCCCCCGGTCCGGGTCGTCGAAGGCCTTGTTCAACGCCATGTAGCCCAAATACAAAAAGAACAGGATCAACACCGACGTCAGCCGCGCGTCCCACACCCACCAGGCGCCCCACATGGGCTTGCCCCAGAGCGATCCGGTAAACAGCGCCAGAAACGTGAAGCACGCGCCGATGGGTGCCGCCGACCGCGCCGCCAGATCGGCGACCGGGTGTTTCCAGATCAGCCCCGTTGCCGCCGACGCCGCCATCACGGTGTAGCCGAACAACGCCATCCACGCCGCCGGCACATGGACATACATGATGCGAACCGATTCACCCTGCTGATAATCGGGCGGCGACGTGAACAAAGCCATGTAAAGCCCAACGCCGACCAGCACGACCGTCAATCCCAAGAGCCACGGCATCAAGACTTCCGAAAACCGCATGAACCGGCGGGGATTTGCAAGATAGTTAATGTTGAACATGGACAACGGCAGGCCCATCGAATCTCCCGCCCGCTTTGGTTTCGTTTCAGACTCACGGGCTCCGCAAAACCCGTCGCCAGACAAGCGCACGGGGCAGTCAATTTCAAGACTTGATATTAGCCGGTATTGGATAGAGAAAATTGCGGAATATCGAGGCCCTGGCCCGACGGCGGCCGGACCTCGCCGGCGCCCGGGGCAGCGAAAAAACTTTATTGATTTCAGATACTTACAATCAGCGCCTCGGCGGCGGCGGAGCCCGGACACCCCCGGGGCCGCCGAAATCCGCCGAATCAGGCCGCGGGCCGGAGGCCCAAATTCTCCCGCGCTTCCTTGGGCGCCGCCGGGCGGCGGCCATAGTCGCCCGCGATGTCGACGATCTTTTTCACCAGTTCGGCGTTCGATGCCACCAGCCGTTCCTGATCGAACTTGATGTTGCCCTCAAGCCCCGTGCGGCAGTGGCCGCCCAGTTCCAGGCACCATTGGTTGACCTCGAACTGATGGCGGGCGATGCCGGCGGCGGCCCAGGTCGCGCCGGGCAGCACGTCGGCGGCTTCCTTGATCAGGAATTCCAACAGCGAGCGGCGCGCCGGCCGCGCATTCGGGATATCCAAAACGGACTGCAGATGCGCCGGCACCTTCATGAGGCCCCTCTTCACCAGATTGGCGGCGTTGTACAGCATGGCGACGTCAAACACCTAGAGCTCGGGCTTGACGTCGAATTCGATCATCCGGGTCGCCAGGGCTTCGACGAAGTCCGCCGGGTTTTCGTAAATGCCGCGCGGGAAGTTGACCGACCCGGTGGCGAGCGACGCCATGTCCGGACGGTGGTGCAGCATAGCGCCCCGCAGATTCTGGTCGCGCCCGCGCCCGCCGGTGGAAAACTGCACGATCATACCGGGGCAGTGTTTGACCACGCCTTCCTGTACCGCGTGGTATTTGTCCGGGTCGGACGACGGCGTTTCGTCGTCGTTGCGGACATGGATGTGAACCAGGGATGCCCCGGCTTCATAAGCTTCGTGCGTCGATTCAATCTGTTCCGACGGCGTCACGAGAACGGCGGGGGCATCCGCCTTGGTCGGCAGCGCGCCGGTGATGGCGACGGCAATGATGCAGGGCGTGGTCATGGGAAGGATCCGTCCGGTTTGGGATTTATTGTTCGATGAAGTGAAAGGTTTTGACGTCGGGGCGCTGGGTCAACTCGCGGACCAGGGTCAATAGCGGCGTTTCCATCAGCGGATAATCGACGCGGATCGGCCCTTGGGCTTTCAGTGCGCCGTACTGGGTATCGTCGTAGTAAGCGGCCAGCAAAAGATCGTCATCCGACGCGAACGGCCCTCGCGATTTGCGGAGCCGGTCCAGCGCCGGCGGCACCAACGCGCCCGGCCGTTCGGTGATCGGCGCGGCGCCGCGGGTGATGCGGTCGTACAAATTGGGGTCGATCTCGCCCGCAATTTTGCCGTAGCCGCCCTGGACGTATAGCCGCACCTCGTCCGGCACGGTGGAAAACCGCTCCTTGCCCTGGTCCATGGCCATGACGTTCAGCACTGCCTGGGTGACGATATATTGCGCGAAGGGGCTGATGACGATGGGGTAACCCAGGTCGGCGCGAACCCGCCCGGCTTCGTCCAGGATATCCTCGATCCGGTGTTCCAGCCCGACGGTTTGCAACTGGCTCCGCAGGTTGGAAATCATGCCGCCCGCCACCTGATGGTGGTAATGGAACTCGTCGTATTCCACGGGCTCGCCCACCAGCTTGCCTTCGCGGTCAGCGATGTAGGCAAGCCGTTCGGCCACTTCCTCGATGGGGTCCAGGTCGATGGCGACGTCGTAGCCGCGCCGCCGGCAGTTTCGGGTGAACAATTCCGTCGGCGAATGCGACGCCCCGTTGGCCAGCGTCGAGGTCGCGGTGTGAACCACGTCGACCCCGGCGTCGACCGCCTGCAGGCAGGCATAAGGCGCTAGACCCGACAGGCAATGGGTGTGCAGTTGCAGGGGCATGTCGCCGATCACCGCCTTGATCGCCGGCACCAGGGTGGCAACCCGCTCAGGCGTGATCAAGCCGCTCGCATCCTTGATGAACATCGCGTCGCAGCCGATGGCCAGAAGGTCCCGCGCCTTGCCCACGTAATATTCGTCCGTATGAACGGGGCTGTGCGTATAGGCAAGGCCGGGAACGGTGTAGATGCCGAGCTCCCGCGCCGCGCGGATCGGGATTTCCAGATTCCGCATGTCGTTCAGCGCGTCATAGACAGTGTGGTATTTCATGCCGTTGGCGGCAAACCGTTCGGCCGATAGGGCGACCACGTCATCGGCGAAAAATTCAAAGGTGAACAGGCTCTGCCCGCGGGTATGGATGATCAGCGGCGTTTCGGTGACCCAGCTGTTGACGATGCGCATACGTTCCCACGGATCTTCGCGGAGGTAGCGCACGGCGACGTCGAACACGGCGCCGCCGACCAGGTCAATCGCCTCGAACCCGGCACGGTCGAGCCGGGGCGCGATGTCCTTCATCATCGCGGTGGTCATGCGCGTCGCCCACAGGCATTGGTGAGCGTCGCGGAGCGTCACGTCGATCAGGCGGATGTTGCGGGACATATCAGCGTCGTCCTTGTTCAAACATCAGTCAGTCATAAACCGGGTGTCGACCCAGCGGGTGTGCACGGCTCCGGCCAGGTAATCTTCCTGATCCAGAAGGGCGCGGTGAAATCCGATGGTGGTTTCAATGCCATCGCACCCGAAGGCGTCAAGCGCGCGTTTCGCCCGTTCGATGGCGTCACGGCGATCGTGGCCGTGAACGATCAGCTTGGCGATCATGGAATCGTAAAACGGCGGGACGACGGCGCCTTCGGTCATGGCGGTGTCGAGCCGGACGCCGCTGCCGCCGGGCGGGCGCCATGTCGTCAAGCGCCCCGGCGACGGGCGGAAGCCGTTTTGCCAGTCCTCGGCATTGATGCGGAATTCGATGGCGTGTCCGCCCACGGGCGTCCCGGCCAAGACGTCGTCCAACGGCCGGCCGGCGGCGATCAGGAACTGCGCCTTGACCAGGTCAAGCCTAGTCCGCACCTCGGTCACCGGGTGTTCGACCTGGATGCGGGTGTTCATTTCGATGAAGAACGCCTCGCCCGACGCCGGGTCCAAAATAAATTCGATGGTGCCCGCCCCTTCGTAGGCGATGCCTTCGGTCAGTTGCCGGGCGGCCTGCAACAGGTCGCGGCGCAGGTCCTCGCCGACCGACGGCGACGGCGATTCCTCAACCAGTTTCTGGTGCCGGCGCTGCACCGAACAGTCCCGCTCATCAAACGCAACGGCGGCGCCACGGCCGTCGCCCAAAACCTGAACTTCGATGTGGCGGACGGATTGGAAAAACCGTTCGAGGTAGACCGCGCCGTCCCCGAAGGCCGCTTCGGCTTCCTGGGTCGCCTGGCCGAAGGCGCGGTCGAAATCCGCCGCTTTCTCGACCACCCGCATGCCGCGTCCGCCGCCGCCGGACCGCGCCTTCAACAACAACGGATAGCCCACGTCCGCCGATGCGGCCCGCGCCGCCGCGATGTCGGTAAAGGCGCCGTCCGATCCGGGCACGACCGGCACGCCATAGGCAATCGCCATTTCGCGGGCCCGCGCCTTGTCACCCATCATGCGGATGGCTTCCGCCGACGGACCGATGAATTTGATGCCCTGGGCCTCGCACTTATCGGCGAAGGCCGCGTTTTCCGACAAAAATCCGTACCCCGGATAGACCGCGTCGCAACCTGTCCCCTCGGCCACGTGCAAAAGCCGGTCGGCGGCAAGGTATGAGCCCCGGCTGGGCGGCGGGCCGATGCAGATCGACCGGTCGGCCTCGCGCACATGCGGCTGGCCGGCGTCGACCTGGGAGTGGACGGTGACGCTGGCGATCCCCAGATCGCGGCAGACACGCACCGCCCGGTAGGCGATTTCGCCCCTATTGGCGACCAAAACGCGTCTCAATTTACGGTCAGATGCGATGCTCACGCCGCTTGCCATTTCCACCGGGTGCCAATTCGTCCCGTAAAGTCAGCGATCTATCACCATTTCGACGGCGAATAAATTCATCTCACATTCCAAGACGATTGATTTCATTTTTTTGACAGACCATAGTGAAGCCCGGTGACCGAAAGTGTCAAGCGGCGGACGCCTGAAGACCAGCGCGCCATCGGTGACGGAGGAAACATGGCCCTGAAACGGAAGAACCTTACGGTCGTGCACAACGCGTCCCGAGGCGACGGCCCGGCCGCGCGGGACGAGGCCAGCGAACGGCATGACCGCCTCAACGAGCTTGGTGTCACCGGCAAGGCGTTTTCGATTCTGGAAGCGATCACCGCCCGGTCCGACCCGACGCCGCTTGCCGAAATCATCCGCATGACCGGCATCACCAAGCCGACCGCGCATCGCATCGTAAACCTGCTGATGGATATGGGCCTGGTCGAACGGGATTCGACCGACCTGGGCTTTACCGAAGGCGCCCAGATGATCAATCTGGCCCATCGCACCGTAGCGGCGGCGGCGCCGCGATCGCTGCGCCGCGCGGTTTTGAAAAGCCTGTCGGAAGACAGCGGCGAAACATGCAATTTCGGTATTCTCAGCGGCGCCGAAGTCATTTACCTGGATCGCGTCGAAGCGCAATGGCCGCTCGGGCTCAGGTTTGAAACCGGCAGCCACGTGCCGGCCCACTGCACGGCCATCGGCAAACTTCTGCTGTCCCGCCAGTCGGACGAATACCTGGAAGAACTTTTGAGCGTGCTTCCCCTGACGCGCTACACCGACTTCACGTTGACCGAAATCGACGACCTGATGGCGGCGCTGAACAACATCCGACGCGACGGTATCGGCACCGACGATCAGGAATTCATGACCGGCGTCGTCTGTGTCGCCGTGCCGATCGAGGGGTCGGACGGATTCTGTTACGGCGGCGTCGCCATTTCCGCGCCGGAAGCGCGCATGAGCCTGAACCAGGCGCTAGGCATCGTGCCGCAAATGAGACAGGCGGCCCGGCGACTGGCCAACACCTACCGGAGCCCGCGCCCGGTCGACAAGGCGGAGGAACGCTGACAATGGCGCTGACTTACAAGGAAGTGTCCGAAATCCTGAAGATGATCGACGCGTCGCAGGCCGACGAAGTGGTTTTGGAAACCGGCGGCACGCGCCTGGTGGTGCGCCGCCGCGGCGCCGCCCCGCAACCCGCGCCGGCCGCCCAACCTGCACCGGCCAAGGAAATCCCCGCCGCCCCGCCGCCGGCGTCCGCGGCGGCAAGCGCCGCCGCCACCCCCGTCGGTGCCCAAGCCGCTGATGGGCAAACCGCCGTGCGGGCGCCCATGGTAGGCACGTTCTACCGCCGCCCGGCGCCGGGCGAACCCGTCTTTGTCGAACAGGGCAGCCGGGTGAAAAAGGGCGATGCGCTCTGCCTCATCGAGGTCATGAAGCTTTACACCACCATCGAAGCGACGGCGGACGGCGTAATCGAAACGATCTGCGCCGAAGACGGATCGCTGGTGGAATTCGATCAGATCCTATTTCTGATGGCGGCGTCCTAAGTCCGGACCGCAGTGCGCCCACGGCGGCGGATCAGACCGCCACCTTGGGTTTTTTGGTCACGTAGGCATACACGCACAGCATCGCGAAGGCCGCGTATTCAATCAGCAGATAGTTTGAATCCGTCGTCATGCCGAAGAACCCGGCAATTGCCGTCGCGCCGAAGACCCATCGTTCCCACCCGTTCAACGGCCGGATGACATAGCCGTATAGGGCGATGGACACGGTCCACTGGATGAAGATCACCTCTGCGACTTCGGCCAGGACCGCCCACGTGACGTTAGGGAAGCTCATAAGTTCCGGCGAGAACACGAAAGCGAACGGAATGATGAAAGTCGTTGCGGCGATCTTCATGGAATCCAACGCCGTCGACAGGAACGACGCGCCAGCCAACTTGGCCGCCGCCAAAACGCTGACCGCGACGGGTGGCGTCAAGGTCGAAAACACGGCGAAATAGAACACGAAGAAATGCGCCTGTAGAGGACGCAGCCCGATCTGCTGCATAAACGGCACCAGCGCCAGCGCGACGATGATGTAGGCCACCGGCGTCGGCAGGCCCATGCCCAAAATCAGCGACACGATCATCGCCCCGAACAACAGGATCAACTGGGAATCCGGCAGGTACTGGATCAGCACCGCGCCGAGCCGCCCGGACAGGTTGGTCGTCAGCATGACCTGGCCCAGGGGGCCGATGGCAATCAGCAGCAGCGACAGAACGGCGACCAGATAGAAGCCTTCTTCGATCGATTCATAAATCGCCTTCTTCGTCGGCCGGTGCTTGCCCTGGAACAGACACATGGCGAAGGCGAGCACGATGCCGACCAGACCGGCGATGGACGGCGAGCGGTAGCCGAGCAGCAGATACAGCACCACGCCAAACGACACCAGGAACGTCGGCACCATGCGTTTGATCATTTCCATGTCGACGGTTTCGTTCAGGCGCGGCAGGTCGTTGCGCTTGGCGTAGACGTAAACCGCCAAGGACACGCCGACGAGATAAAGCAGCCCCGGAATAAGTGCCGACAGCGCAACATCGATGTATGGCTTGTTCAGGAACGACGCGATGACGAACGCCGCCAACCCCATGATCGGCGGCATGATCTGTCCGGCGGTGGACGCCGTCGCCTCGATCGATCCGGCCATGGAGGCCGAATAGCCGTATTTTTTCATCATCGGGATTGTCAGGCGCCCGGTCAGCACGACGTTGGAAACCGCTTGCCCCATGATCGATGCGACGATACCCGATCCGATGATCGCCGGGCCGGCGGCGCCGCCCGACATGCGACGCCCGGTCAGCTTGCCGACTTCGAGCACCATGTCCAGCATGCCGACGCCGAGCAGAATGGCGGCGTAGATGATCAGAAAATAAACGGCGTCGGCGGCGACCTGCGCCAGATAGTAAAACCCCTGGTTGGTGCCGAGCCCGATGTAGTTCATGACGAATTTCGAGTCGTACTGCGGCGTCATGAACAACGGGTTGGTGATGTGATGGCCCAGGAAGAAATAGGCGATGGAGATGGCGATGACCGTGGTCAGCAGCAATCCCCAATGGATCAGGGTCAGCGCCAGAATGCCGATGGTCATCATCCAGCCGAAGATCATGTCCGTATCGGTGAAGAACGGCTGCGTGCGCTCCAGTTCGACCGCGTTGATGCGCACGTAGATCATCGCCACCGAGGCGACGACAAAGGCGGCGGCGGTAAACCAGAACCGCGGCCAGAACCAGCGCCCGACCGTCTGATTGATCTGCTCGTCGCACAGATTGCGGAGTGCCAGCAGACCCGTCATCAAAACGGTGCCGAGAATGAAATTGGAATAGTGATCCGCCGAGTTCTTAACCAATCCGAAAGCGGCGATCCCGATGTAGAAGGTCAGCACCGCGCCGACCACAAGAAACGGCCAGTCGGTGTATATCCTCAGTTTTTTCCATCCGGACACGGTCATGGGGCATGAGCCTCGCAATCTATCAGGGCTGCCGGGACCCGCATTGATCCGGACGGCGATGGGGGCTTGGTTTTTTAGGCGGTGGTTCAACCCGCGAACCGGCCCCTTGATCGGCGTTTGATCAAAGGACCGGTTCTACAGATCAGATAATGCGTCCGATCAATCGGCGACTTATCCCTTCGGATAGGTCATCGGTTCGCATTTTTTGGTCAGACCCCACCAACCGAGTTCCTTGTACGCCTTCACGGCGCCCGGATGTGTGTTGGCTTCCGACAGACCGCAGGTCATCAGATCCGGCGACCAGACCCGCCAAAGAGCGTGCAGCTCCTTCATCTTCGGCGCGATTTTGGCGACCGCCATCACGGTGGCGTAGGCCTTTTTCTCGTCAAAGGTCGGGTGCACGGCGGCATAGGCGCGGTTGACGCCGATACCCAGGGGCTCTTTCTGGTGCGGCAGGGTGTTCGGCGGCAGAACCGTGTGAATCCACGTCGCCTCGAACTTTTTGTTCAGAGACGCGATGTCTTCCTTCGAAACGCCGATGTAGCAGATCTTTTTGCCGGTCGCTTCAAGCTGGCGGACGGTGCCGGGGATCATGAATTCCTTCATGTTCGGTTCGGCGCCGAGCGGAACGATCGCCGCGTCGGTGGCGCCGTCGATCAGCTGTTGCGTCAGTTGCGCCGGCGTCATGTGGCGGATGTCGGCGTTTTTCGGCGTGATGCCGTAAACATGCGATAGCAGCAAACGCGGGAACACGCCCCAGTCCGACTGGCCGCGAAGGCCCAGTGAAATGCGTTTGCCCTTAAGGTCGGACATTTTCTTCAGCGAGCAGTCGAAGGTGCCGAGGAATTTTCCCTGGGCCCACCACGTCTCGCCGTAAAGAAGACGGAACGGAATTTTCACCGGCTCGGGCAGGAATTCCTTCATTTCCGGCGAACCGCCGGCATAGGCGACCTGGATCAAGGTGTCTTCGGTCTTGAAGATGAAGTTTTTCCACTTGCTCTTGTTCTGGCCCATTTCCCGGACGTTGTACATGTAGCCCGGAGTTTCCTGCGGCAGCAGGATAACGTCGGACCCCGATTTGATGAGCTGATTCATCATGATCGTGTCGCCGGCCATCGGTCCGCAACCGAACGGGCAAAGCATGATCGGGATCGTTTCGCCGGCGTCAGCCGCCGGGGCTGCGCCGAAAACCGCGGCGCCGGCCAACGCAACAGCGGCCGTCAATGTGCGTAATTTATGTGTAGCCTTCACTGGTAGAGTCTCCCTTTTGTGACTGCGCCGGTGGCGAATGGGTTCGCATCGGTCGCGGACGGGGCCGTCTATGCTTTTATTTATGGACTGGGCCATTACCCCCTTCAATAATGACACAAAAAGTATCAAAATCCGCACCCTCGTCTGTCAAGAGAATTATTGTCTATTCAATGATTTAAATATTTGAATAGACGTATTTTCCCCATCACCCTAGAGGACCCCCATGACGCCCACCAATGACCCGCTGTTCGACCTATCCGGACGGGTGGTCGTCATCGTTGGCGCGGGCGGCGGGCTCGGCCAACCGCTGGCCGAGGGCCTGATGGCCCGCGGCGCCGTCCTCGCGGCACTGGATAAGGACCCCGCCCGGCTCAAAGCGCTGATGTCCGCCACGGAACCGGCCGTGTCCCTTGAGGCCGACATTACCGACGAGGCCAGCCTTGAGGCCGCGCTCGCCCGCGTCGCCCGGGACTTAGGGCGCATTGATGGCGCGATTAATGCGGCGGGGCTCCTGCCGATCGCGGGCGCCCTGGACATGCCAGCGGCCGATTTTCGCGCCTGCATCGACGCCAACCTGACCGGCGGGTTCTTGATGTCGCGGGTGGCCGCACGGCAGATGATCGAAAATCGGGACGGCGGCGGACGGATCGTTCACCTGGCGTCGGTTTCAAGTCTGGTCGCGAATGTGGATTATGCCGCCTACGCGCCGTCCAAGGCCGGGCTTGCCCAACTGGTGCGGGTGCTGGCCCGTGAATGGGCACCCCACAACATCACGGTCAACGCCATTGGCCCGGCGATGACGGAAACCGACCTGACCGCCGATTACCTTGCCGATCCCGGCTTCCGCGATCGCGCCCAGGCCGCCATTCCCATGGGGCGTTTGGGTTCGGCCGGGGATCTGCTGGCGACGGCAATCCTGTTGCTGTCGCCGGGCGGGGCCTTCATCACCGGGCAGACCATTTACGTGGATGGAGGCCGCACCCTTGTCTGACGCGACGACGCCGCCCGCCGTAAACCCGCCCACCGGCGCGCCGGCGATACCGGCGGTGTCCCTGGCCGCCGAATTTGCCGGGGGCGGCAACGACCCGGTAGAAACGCTCGGCGAATTCCGCGCCCGGATCGAGGCGCTGGAACCCACGGTAGGCGCGTGGATCGTCCTCGACTGGGATTTCGCCACGGCCCAGGCGGAAACATTGCGCGCCACATCGCCCGACCGGCGCGGGCCGCTTTACGGCCTGCCCGTGGCGGTGAAGGACATGTTCGACACCTGTGACCTGCCGGCGGGATACGGCTCCGGTATCTACGCGGTAAATCGTCCGGGCGCCGATGCCGCCGCCGTCGCGGCGCTTCGCGCCGCCGGCGCGATCATCCCCGGCAAAACGGTAAGTACCGAATTTGCCTATTGGAAGGCTGGCAAAACCCGCAACCCGCTGGACCCGGCGCGCAGCCCCGGCGGCTCGTCATCCGGCACGGCGGCGGCGGTGGCGTCGGGCATGACGCCGCTCGGCATCGGCACGCAGACGGCGGCGTCGACCATCCGCCCGGCATCCTATTGCGGCATCGTCGGGTTCAAACCGACGCGGGGCCGGGTCAGCCTGGCGGGTGCCAAGGCGCTCTGCAATTCGTTGGACCATGTCGGGCTGTTCGCGCGCTCGGTCTCGGACGTCAGCCTGCTGGCCTCGGTCCTGATGGGCGATGCGGCGTTGCATCCCGTTGTCGCCGCGCCGAAACCGCCCCGGTTCGCCATTCTCCGCGCGCCGGAATGGGCGGGCGCCCAGGCGTTCTGTATCGATGCGGTCGACCGCGCGGCCGAGCAGGCGCGCGGCGCCGGCGCGGACGTGACCGCCGGCGTGGTGCCGGCCCCATTCGAAAGCCTGTGCGCGGACCAAAAACGCGTCATGGCGGTTGAGGCGGCGCGCGAACTGGCGCACGAACGGCGCGTCCACGGCGACCGGTTGAGCCAACCTCTGCAGGACCTGTTCCATCAGGCCGATGCAATATCCGCCGACGACTACGTCCGCGCCATGACCAATCGGGACGCCGCACTGGCCACGCTTGACGCCTATTTCGCGGGCGCGGATTTTCTGCTGGCGCCCAGCACCGACGGCGAAGCGCCGCTTTTCGATGACGGGACCGGCGGGCCGGACCTGTGCCGCGCTTGGACGTTGTTGGGCCTGCCGTCGATCACCATTCCCTGCGGGCGGGGGCCGAACGGCCTGCCCACGGGCCTGCAGATCGCCGCCGGGCCATGGCGGGACGGCGATCTCCTTGCCGCCGCCGCGTGGTTTGAACGCCTGCTGAACAAACCCGCCCGATGATCGCAGACCAGCTATCCCAAACAATCGCCAAACTGCCGCTGTGGCCCTATCTTGCGGGAGCGGCGGCGATCACGCTGGTCGGCGGATTTCTCCGCGGGTTCGTCGGCTTCGGCGGGGCGCTGGCGATCATTCCCGTGCTCGCCCTGATCTTCACGCCCACGATCGGCGTCGCCACGCACTTGATCATGGAAATTCCGGGGATGTTGCAGTTGATGCCCATCGCCTACCGCCAGTGCTCCCGCCAGACGGTGGTGCCGGCGCTTTTGGCGGTGCTTGTCGGCACGCCGTTCGGCGTTTACGTCCTTACGACCCTGGACCCGAAACCCATGCGCATCGCCATCTCGATATTCGTTTTGGCGATGGTGGTGATGCTGGCGCGCAACTGGCGGCCGAAAGGAACCATGGGCACCAAAGCGATGGCCAAGGTCGGCTTTATCGGCGGCGTCGTGCAGGGCGGCGCCGGGATCGGCGGGCCGCCCATCGTCGCCGTGCTGATGTCGCGCGGCGACGACAACGACACCACCCGCGGCAACATCCTGGCGATGATGGGATCCCTCGTCATCATCGCCATCCCGCTGCAATGGTATTTCGGCGTGCTGACGGTGCAGTCGGTGTTTCTCGGCGCCTGCGCGGCGCCGTTTTACATGGCGGCGACATACCTTGGCGCGCGGTTCTATTCGCTCGGCGGGCAACGCATATACCGTCAGGTCGCCATCTGGCTGTTGGGCACCGTCGCGGTCGCATCGCTGGCTTCCAGCATATTAAAGTGACTGCTTTAAGTGACTGCCTAACGCGACTGACAGCGTAATGTGACCTACTGCGTAACGCGACCGGACGCGGCGTCGCGTCGCCCGGTTCAGACACTGCACCCCGACCAACTCGGAACAAAACCGTCCCGGCGGACGGGCCGGCCAAGGGCGGCCTTGAGGCTTCCCGCCGCGTGCAATTTGACGGCCTCTGTCATGGCCACCCCCGGGACTGCGAAAAAGGCCAGATACACCGAAACTCGCGTGAGCATTGTAAGCCGCGTCGGCAAAAGACCGCATCAGTTCGAGAAACCGCGGCGGCGGCGTAACACGCGTCGGAACTAAAAACCGCATCAGCGCGAAAAACCTCATCAGCACGATACAAAACCCCCTATCAGTCGAATTCAGCCGATGATGCATAATTTACGTGAATTATGCATAAATATACATATTTCAGGAAGAAAAAAAATCGCCATCGCAGACGACGATACGCCTTGCCGCCCGAACCCCAAAGGAATCGGCTGGCGCAGAACCCTCGCGCCGATGAGCAAACCGGCCTTCCCCCGTCGCGCCATTTAAAAAGGTACATCCTGGGCTCTTCCAAAAACAGGCGGCCGCGAAATGTCGCGCCGAAGCACCCCCAGCCCCGCCCCGGAGGTCGCGATACGCGCCACCAAACGACGGGGAATATGGGCTAGCAGGCGTTTCAGATCTATGCAAATATATGCAAATAATTCGAATTGGTCCACAAATTATGGTAAAAAATGCAGGATTTTGGAGACGCCTTCCGCGTTGCCTTTCAGCTTCTGACGGAACTCGACGCCGATCTGGTCGAAATCATCGGCCTGTCGATCCGCGTCAGTTTGACGGCGCTCTTGGCGGCGGGGCTGATCGGGCTCGCCAACGGCGCGGCGCTCGCGGTCATGCGGTTTCCCGGCCGAGGCGCCGTCGTGGTCATCGTTAACTCGTTCATGGGTTTGCCGCCGGTCGTGGTCGGGCTGGTCATTTACATGCTGCTGTCGAACGCCGGGCCGCTCGGCTTCATGGAGCTCCTCTACACGCCGACGGCGATGATCATCGCCCAGGCGGTTTTGATCACGCCGATCATCGCCGCCCTGTCACGCCAGGTGATCGAGGACCTGCACCGCGAATACATCGACCAGTTCCGGTCGTTCTGCGTGCCGGCGCGCCGCGCGGTGATGGAAATGTTATGGGACGCGCGCTATTCGCTACTGACGGTGATGCTCGCGGGCCTCGGCCGCGCCATGGCCGAAGTCGGCGCGGTGATCATGGTCGGCGGCAACATCAATCACCTGACCCGCGTGATGACGACGTCCATCGCGCTCGAAACGTCCAAGGGCGAACTGGCGCTGGCGCTGGCGCTCGGCATAGTGCTGCTGCTGATCGCGTTTGCCATCAACGCCGCCGTCATGGGCCTGAACGCGACCGCCAAAAGGCACGCCTATGCGTGACCGGGATCCCCTGAAAGTCGTGCCGTTCTCCGACGACGCCAGGGCAGCGCATCAGGGCGACGCAGGCAAGGAGACGGTGATGCTGCCGCTCAGCACGCGCGGGCTGACCTTCGTCGCGGACGGCAAGGCCTTGGTATCCGGCGTCGATCTGGACATTTCAAGCGCCGGCGTAACCGTCGTGATGGGTCCGAACGGCGCCGGCAAAAGCCTCCTGTTGCGCCTGCTGCATGGGTTGATCGACCCGGCCGCGGGCTCAATCAACTGGGGCGGGCGGCCGCTCGACGAAGATGTCCGTAAACGCCAGGCCATGGTGTTTCAGCGCCCGGTGCTTTTGCGGCGCTCCGTCGCCGCCAACATCGATTTCGTCCTGAAGCTCCGCGGCGGCAAAGACGACGCGCGGCGGCGCGACCTGCTAGACCTCGCGGGGCTTGCGGCACAGGCGGATCAGCCGGCGCGGCTTTTGTCCGGCGGCGAGCAGCAGCGCCTGGCGCTGGCCCGGGCGCTGGCGACCGAGCCCGACGTGCTGTTCATGGACGAGCCCACGGCCAACCTGGATCCGGCCTCGACTCTGCGTATCGAAGAAATCGTCAAGCAGACAAGCGCCCGGGGCGCCAAAACGATGTTCATCACCCACGACCTGGGCCAGGCCCGGCGGCTCGCCGACGACGTGGTCTTCATGCACCGGGGCCGGGTGCTCGAACACAGCACGGCCCAGCGCTTTTTCACCACCCCGCAATCGAACGAAGCCGGCGACTACATGGCCGGCAAGATCGTTCTCTAACCCACAAAACACCCAACCACGGGAGGCCCCAAGGAATGAAAATCATCATGATGAAACTTCTCAAGGCCTGCGCCGCCGGTGCCGTTGCCGCAGCGCTCTCGGCGCCCGCCGCCCATGACGCCGCCGCCGCGGCCCACGCCATGAAGGGCGGCACGATCATCGTGCAGTCGACGACCTCGACCCAGAACTCCGGCCTCTACGACTACATTCTTCCGATGTTCTCGAAAAAGACGGGGATCAAGGTCAACGTAATCGCCGTCGGCACCGGCCAGGCGATCAAGAACGCCAAGAACTGCGACGGCGACGTGCTGTTTGTGCACGCGAAATCGGCGGAGGAAAAATTCGTCGTCGAGGGCTACGGCGTGAAGCGCTCGGACGTCATGTACAACGACTTCATCATCGTGGGCCCGCCCAATGACCCGGCCAAGGTTCACGGCTCGAAGGACGTGGTTCAGGCGCTTGCCGCCATCGCAAAATCCAAGTCGCTTTTCGCGTCGCGCGGTGATAATTCCGGCACGCACAAGAAAGAAAAGACGCTCTGGAAAGCCTCCAAGATCGACCCCGCCCGGGACAGCGGCAAGTGGTACCGGGAGACAGGCTCCGGCATGGGGGCGACGCTCAACGCTGCCAAGGGCATGGGCGGCTACACGATGTCCGACCGGGCGACCTGGATCAATTTCAAGAATAAGGGCGATTTCAAAATCCACGTCGAAGGCGACAAGCGCATGTTCAACCAGTACGGCATCATGCTGGTAAACCCGCAGAAATGCCCGAAGGTGAAGGCCGGCCCCGCCCAGGCGTTCATCGACTGGGTGCTGTCCCAGGACGGCCAGGCGGCCATCGCGTCCTACAAGACCGGCGGCAAGCAGTTGTTCTTTCCGAACGCCAAATAGTGGTTGTTACACACTCAAGGGCGATAGGGATTGGAAGGGTCGGCCATCGCGCGCCTCGGGATGGTGCGGATGGCAAACGTACTCCGTCAGAATTGACCGCCACCCATATTATGAACGGCGCGGCTGACAATCCTGCGCGGAAAAGAATTACCAAATAGGCGTACTGCCTATCCGCAGAAACTGGGCGGGCTTCGGCCCGCCCGTTTTTTAGGAACCGTTAAACCTGACTGCGCCCAACCCGCTCACGTCATACCCCCCCATGGCGTTGGCTTTGCGCGTGAACGCATCGGTGCGGCAGAAGGCCAAAAATTTCTGCATGGGCGGATCGAACCAGGCGCGGCGGTCGACTAGGATGTCGAAGCGTTCCTGCATCAGCAGCACGAAGCCCAGGTTCAGCCGATCGGCGGCGGCGCGGAGCCCGAGCGTCACCTCGCCCAAATCGCCCGCGACGGTTTCGGCGGCGTCGGTCTCGGTCAAGGCCGGTTCCGCCATTACATAATCATCCTTGCCCAACTTGGCGTCTTTCAGCAGATGTTCGAGGAGCGTCTGCGAGCCTGCCCCCTTCTGGCGGGGGACGATCAAGCGCCCACGCAGGTCGGCCGCGGTCTTGAAGCGGTCGACCCGGTCAGCCCGGCAGATCAGCCCCCGGTCGCGGCGGGCGAATTCGACCAGCGCCACGGGCGCCCGGGCGAAACGGTCCCGGACGGTCGGCAGGTTCCATTCCTTCGCTTTCGGATCGAAAGTGTGCAGGCCCGTGGCGACGCCTTCCAGGTTTTCGAACCGGTCCAGTCCGTCGCCGGAGCCGTCGAAGAACGTCGCAAGGCCCGAGCGGGATTCGCGGAGCGCCCAGTCGAGCAGGGGGTCGTGGGAGCCCAGGAAGACGTTCGGGCGGGCCCGCGACGGCCGGGCCTTCGTTGCGGTCTCGGCGGCGGGCGCCGGCGATTTATCGCCCTTGGTAAGGCCGCCCGCGACCCAGTCGTCGATCTGGTGTTTCGGGAACAACAGCTTTCCCATGGCGCGGGAATACGGAATCTGACCCTTGGCCACGAGATCGTACACCTTGCGTTGCTTGATACGCAAAAGGTCCGCGACTTCCTGGGTTGTCAGATATTCGGCCATCACCCGATCTTTCTGGAATAGCGGCCACAGTTCAAGTGGTTTGAAGACGGCGCGGCCGTATCACGGGACGAAGCGGCGACGCTACCGATATTCTACACGGCCTCAGCCTACCGATCGCTGGGTCAACCGTCTTGCTCATAACCGATAAAAAACCTGGCACACATCATTTCGAGGGGCCGGGCCGCGTAATCCCTCCGGGGGGAACCAGCCTTGACGCGCGAGAAAAAAAGGACCTGGGATATCCAGGTCCTTTTCGAGCGCCTCATGGGCGTGTTGGTTGCAGGGGAGGGATTTGTTCAAGCTCCTACGAACCGGACAATCTCAAAAAGGGTTTAAGTTTCAATTTGTTCAGCTATCAGGTCCAAATGGTAAGTCCAATCGATATCCCTGTTTGGTCCGTTCCTGACCCAATGCGGCCTTCGAAACCTGAGCACTTTGCCCTCTGCTTTTTGATCAGTTTACGGACCTTTCACCCAACGGGATGGCACCGTTGCTTGTTACCAACTGCAGACTTAAGTCAGCCCAGGGCTGCACGTCAGCGGTGACAAGTAGATGCGAACCTGTTGTTGTCTGCATCAAGATGGAAATTTTTGATACAAAATCGTTATTGCCCACTCGACTGATTGTCTTGGTTTTAGATCAATTTACAGAGTGTTGGCGAAGGCTTGGCAGTCCGATTTTTCTCAAAACAGCCATGTTGGCATGTCATCTAACGTATCACCCGCCTTAGTTGCTCGGTCCGAACTTCAGTCAGCCACGTGAGCCATGTTTTTTCGGAAACTGCCGGGCTGACATCTGCGAGGAGCTGCACAAATGCATCGCGGTACGGCACCCAAAGCCTTTGCGCCGCTCTCACACCGTCTGCATTGATAGCGTAGTTGAACCCAGATATCGGATTTTCGTTCAACTGCTGCAGGAGTGCCTGATAGGCGCTGTTGAGGTGGCGATCAGACGTTGAGAAATCCACAGCAACCTCGGGTACGAAACCCTCCGATACTCTCTCAACAAGTGCCAAGAACTCGTTTTGATGGTTCGAAACAGAATTAATCTGCCAAGTCAGATACCCCGTGCCACCATGACCCTCTTCATGTGCTGCCTTCTTTTCGTAGAAGCCCGTGGCAGCCTTATATGCGTTTCGGAGAGCACCTTCCGCGCTACGCCCGATTTTGTCGATAAGTGGTGAGAGCTTCAGATCAAGTTTTTCATTTTCCGCAGCCTTCGCACGGGATGAGCAATAATTCATGCCCATTCCACTTGTAACGTAGTCGCACAAATTGAAGCTGGGAAGTTTGCCTTCTTTCCATTTTGCATGAACGGCTTTTACAGCGCCCTCAGTTTCGGCGGGAACTTCTCCGCCACGGCATACTAGGTGGAGCACAAGTGCGGGATTGGGTTTTCCAAATCGGCCTCCACGTGCAGCTTCCTCCGCCAATGACCATACATAATATACTCTTCGATTATCATCATGCTCTTGAGACAAGCCATGCGTCTTCAGAAACTGGGCGCCATCGAACGTTCCCGGATCGATGCATTTCCGGATTGCGTCGATGTTCCTGTACGGGACCCGGAGCTTTGGATCCACATTGAGCGCCAGCCTATAAATATCGAGTGCCCGTTCAGGGCTTCCAATTCGAATATCACCAGCCCGAAAGAACAGTGCATCTAATGCGAATTTGAGAGCTTCAAGGTGCCCTTGCTCTGCAGCTAAAGCGAAGTGAAATACCTTTAGTTCGCGAGGTAAAACAAACTTGTAGGCAAGAGCAAAATGAGCGTCTCTGCTACCTAGTTCGGCAGCCTGCTGGAACAAGGCTTTGGACGATTCTTTCTCTCCTCGGGAAAATGCGGCCCCGGCTTCTTCCAGAAGCTTTGTGACCTGGCGGCTCTTCTGCGAACCAGCTGAGGTAGCAGCCGGCACGTATAATGATAAGGCGAGAGTAAAAATTAACAGTGTTGTAATCCGCACTCACCAATCTCCATTATGTTTCGATAGGCAAAAATTTAATAACAGCAAGATTGGCGCGCTATCTGTCTCACGATAACACATGCGACGACGACTTTTACACAGGAAGTTACTTATTGAATATCACCACTATTGGGGTGTCTTAGGGTTTCCGTACAAACTGGGTCATCTTCAGTCAATCTGATTCGCTCCCACGACCGATAGCAAGTTTTAGGTTATGACCTTGCCCCCTGAAACTCCCCCGCTTTGAAGTTAGAGTCTGTCGAACTTGAAGAAGGAGACGGACGATGAAGCGCCGCAGGTTTTCAGAAGAGTAGATCATCGGGATTTTGAAGGAGCATCAGGCCGGGCTTTCGGCGACCGACCTGTGCCGCAAGCACGGCATCTCCGATGCGACGTTTTATAAATGGCGGTCGAAGTAGGGCGACATGGAAGTATCCGACGCCAAGAAGCTCAAGTCCCTGGAGGATGAGAATCGGCGACTGAAGAAGCTGCTGGCCGAGCAGGCTCTGGACAACGCGACGCTGAGAGAGATGCTCGGAAAAAACTTCTGACGCCCGGTTCGAGGAGAACCGCCATGGACTGGGCGATGACCGAGAAGAACTATTCGCAGCGCAAGGCCTGTGCGCTTGTGGGGCTCGACCACAAGAGCTTCCGCTATGCGTCGAAGCGTCCGGATGATGCGGCTTTGAGGAAGCGGTTGCGCGACCTGGCGGGCGAGTGTCGGCGCTTCGGCTGCCGGCGTCTGGGGCTGCTGCTCGACCGGGAAGGCCGGCTTGTGAACCACAAGAAGCTCTACCGGCTCTACAAGGAGGAGAAGCTGACCGTGCGCCGGCGAGGTGGACGCAAGCGGGCACTAGGCACGCGCCGACCGATGATGGTGCTGGATCGGCCGAACCGGCGCTGGTCGCTCGACTTCCTGGCGGAAACGCTCACCTGTGGCCGGCGGTTCCGCATTCTTGCCGTGGTCGATGACTCCTCCAGGGAATGTCTTGGCCTCGTGGTCGATACGTCGATCTCGGGTGTCCGGGTGGCCCGTGAACTCGACCGCATCGCCACCTATCGAGGCTATCCCCGCATGGTCGTCTCCGACAACGGCAGGGAGCTGACTTCGAACGCCATTCTCAAGTGGCAGCAGGACTGCCGGGTCGAATGGCATTACATCGCCCCCGGCAAGCCGATGCAGAACGAGTTTGTCGAGAGCTTCAATGGTCGGCCCCGCGACGAATGCCTGAACGAGCACCTGTTCTCCAGCCTCGGCGACGCCAGACGGATCATCGAGGCCTGGCGGACCGACTACAACGTCAGCCGGCCCCATACCAGTCTCGGCGGGCTCACCCCCGTCGAGTTCAGAACCCACCAGGCCCGATCGCTTGAGCTCAGCAATGGCTCCGCTCTCGGGCCCTTAGATCACCGAGCCCAAACAGGGCAAAACCAGAACAGACTCTACTCACGAGTGGGGAATAACGGGGGCAAGGTCAACCGGTCTTCCTGTTTTTTGTTGCCTGACCGTTGCGCGATCAGCAATTTGACCGCTTGGCGCAACGTCGCCCACGAGCAACTTAACAAGGTCGCAGCCACGGAGCTTGCTATCGATCGCAAGTTTGAACATGGCTAAGTCTGTTATTCTCTGATCGATTTGAAGACGTGTACGAATGGCCCATACATGCTTTGGCTCGAGCGGCGGTTTTTGGCCGATCAGCCTTCCCTTATTTCAAGGCTCTTGAATTTCATGGGTTTTTCGCCTGAAAAGCATGGTCTTTCTCCTATCTGATTAGAGAGACCAAAAAACCTAGAACGATCAGCTAGTGCCCGCTTAGCCGACCTAAAGGATACTATCTCGAAATATCCGCTTTTGACCCGAAGCGGACAATCTCCACCCCTATCGTCAAGCATGCCTTGACCTAAAAAGCGTGGGGTCTAGTCTAAGGTTCTCTTAATCGTTCTTGGAATATATTCGAATAATGATTTCTGTGCCCAAAAAACCCAATAAATCCGATATCGGCGTTTTGATCTGCGGTCATGGCTCGCGGAGTGATGCGGCGGTGGCGCAATTTTCAAATTTTGTCGGGAAATTGCCTGATTACCTGCCCAACTGGCCGATTGAGTATGGTTATCTTGAGTTTGCTAACCCCGTGATTAGGGAAGCATTGGACCGATTGCGGGATCGTGGCTGCAAACAGATCCTCGCGGTCCCGGGGATGCTGTTCGCGGCGATGCATGCGAAAAATGACATCCCCTCTGTTTTGAACGCGTACGCGCGTAAACACGGTATCGAGATCGGTTACGGGCGGGATCTCGGGATTGATCCGAAAATGATTTCCGCTGCGGCAAGCAGGGTTGAAGATGCGATCGCCGAGGCTGAAAGCTCCGGGCACGCCGTGAGCCGAGAGGAAACCTGCCTCGTCGTGATCGGGCGTGGGGCTAGTGATCCCGACGCAAATTCTAACATTTCCAAAGTTGCTCGCCAACTCCAAGAGCAGACAGGGCTTGGCTGGTGCGAGACCGGCTACTCAGGCGTGACGTTTCCCTTGGTCGAGCCTTGCTTGGAAAAGGTGTGCAAACTCGGGTTCAAACGGATCGTAGTGTTTCCGTATTTTCTGTTTTCAGGCGTGTTGATCGATCGCATATACGGGTTTTCGGATTTAGTTGCCACGCGCCATCCCGATATCCAGTTCGTGAAAGCCGATTATCTCAATGACCATCCGCTGGTTCTGGCCACGATGGCGGAACGTATTATGGGGATACTAACTGGCGACAACGCGATGGATTGCTCGATGTGCAAATATCGCGAGAAAATTATCGGTTTCGAGCCAGAAGTCGGCATGCCTCAGATGAGCCATCACCATCATGTCGAAGGCCAAGGCGCACAAGCGCCGGGGTCAAATATTACTACCTGTGCGCTTTGTGAGGCGTTTTGCACGGGTGCTTGTCGGCTTGTGATGGAGCAACACGACCACGACCATGGCGACGGCGCGCATTCGCACCATCATCCAAAATATCCGTTTGCTGATCACCCGCTTGGCCCGGAAAGTGTCAGGAAATACCTGAAAAACTGAGAAAAGGTTGGACGTGCGCCCTCCTTTATCGGTTCCTAAGGAACTTACTGCGCGCGGGCGCGCAAACAGCATTGCGCCGGCGTCGGTTTTCTTTATCTCCGGAATGCGGCATAAAGTCAGTCAAGAAGCCAAATAAAGGGCGGAATGACAGCCAGGCGACCGAATATCCTTAGGTACGGCAATTCGGGCCAGATCACGGCGAAAGCGGCCGCGCCGCTGACGATCTGTCCGTCTGAATTTTGAACATGCAGGAGCCGTTCGTCTTGTGCGGACCACACTCTAAAATAGATGTCTCATTTGCGCTGGCAAAGCCAGCCATAAAAGGCATCAACGCCACTAACGTAGACCTTAACGCCTGGATGGTTCGCCAGGGTTGGGCCATCGCCTACCGTCAATACTCGCGGGACTACGTCGACGACGAAAGCGCTGCCCACGTGGAGAAAGCCGGTGTATGGGCTGGCCGCTTCATCGACCCTTCGAGATGGCGCCGCGGAGACCGGCTAGCGGTGGAATCGGCGAAAGATTCGGCGGCAACTTCCTGCCAAATCAAGGGCAACATCAGCCGGAGCGGCGAGCGCATCTATCATGTACCCGGCGGAAGGGATTGTGGCCCGACACGAATTGATGAAAGCAAGGATGAGCGATGGTTCTGTTCCAAGGGCGAAGCCCGAAAAGCCGGTTGGCGGAGGCCTCGCCAATGAGGAAGCCCGGCCTGAGATTCGTTGCCGCTTTGATCGTTCTACTTTCCGGCTGCACGGGCCGCCCTGATGGGGTCGAGCCAGTCAGCCCATTCGATATCAATCGCTATCAGGGCATCTGGTACGAGATCATGCGTCTCGACCATAGCTTCGAGCGCGGCCTGACCAATGTGACGGCGACTTACGACCTGCGAGAAGACGGCACGGTGGGCGTTCTAAACCGCGGTTTCAATCGCGAGAAGTGCCGATGGAAGGAAGCCGACGGCACCGCCGAATTCCAGGGCGAGAAGACCGTCGCCAGCCTCTCTGTCACATTCTTCTGGCCCTTCGCCGGCGGCTACCACGTGTTCGCGCTCGACCAGCAGAATTACGGCTACGCCCTCGTCGCGGGCCCGTCGCTCGACTACCTCTGGATTCTGGCGAGACGCCCCGACCTGCCGGTCGAAATTAGGAACAAACTCGTTGGCAAGGCACGTGAGCGCGGGTTCTCGGTCGACGACCTGATCCTGGTCGACCACAGTCGCAAAGTGTGCTCGAACGCAAAATAAACCTCGGGTCAACTAAGCGACAATAATCTATGCCTCTCTCTGGCTGCTCAACCAAACCTAACGATAGAAACCAAGCTCAGAAACCACGAGGTCGGCGTAGAACGCGCGTCCAATAGCGACCAGACCTATCCGGCGGAGCCGCGTTGTATCCAAGAGGGTTTCCAGCCGATAGGGAACAAAGGTCGCGAAGGGAAGATTGATCGTCTCCCAGTCAGACCCTGCGGTGAAATGAGCCCGGGAGGACTGCCAAGGCCGGATGTTGTCCGATGTACGAAGATGAATTGAATATTTCTCGTCATTCCCGCGGACGAAGATACGCACTCCGGTGAACGCGGACGCGTCAATAGCTCTGCTCCGACACGCCGAACTCACGACAGACGTCGCCAACTTTACGCCCCTGCGCCAATCGAACTTCAGCTTCACGCAAATGGCTAATGATATGCTCGATCGTAAATCGCTTCCTGGACATCCGGATATCCCCTCAATGCTGCGATCCAGACGCCAACTTCTCTCTCAAAGCGTTTGGATCCGGTTAAGGGGGGCAGGTCAGACGCCGTCTCGATCTGCGATTTTTGTCTCATCTGCGTTCCCCTACGGGTCTCTACAATGAGCCAAAATTCCTCCGTTACGCAATCACCTCAAACGGCTACAATTTGAGGGAGCCGCTACTTCGGTGGACCAATTCACTGGGGGAGGATCAAACGGACCCATTCATTCCCAATTGGCAATCAACCAAAACAAAATTAACACCACAGCAATCCCGATCCGCCAATCGAGTGCCATTTCCTTTCTTTCTCTAACGCGCACGACCCTGCAACCGTCCGCGTTGGCAGAGGAACTCCGTTCCCAGAATTCCTGCTCGGCTTCATATGACACTGATCCGGACCCACCATCGAACTCGAATTGAACATCATAAAGCGGCATGTGATCCTTTTTCCCTCAAAAAAGCTTAGGGGCTGAAGTAGCTAAGAGCTAGTGTTTGGCGTGTTTATACCATGATTTGAGCT
>JAYNIR010000022.1:0-38136 GCA_038109305.1 Rhodospirillaceae bacterium | reverse complement strand
TCCCGCAGCCGCGGAGCCCGCGCCCCCGGCCCGGCCCCAGGCGGCGGCCAACTGGCTCACCGGCCACGGTGTGTTCACTTTTGCCTCTGGCGCTGGCGGCGATCTATATGACGGCGGCTATGGCTGGTTCGGTCAGGTTCCCGACGGCGCGCGAACCGCGGCGCCCGATCCGGTCGACGGCGGCATGCGGCTTCGCTTAATGGCATCGGGTCCGGTGATCGAAGGTCCCGAACCCATCGTCTGGTAACCTCGCCCTCGATGTTTATCCCAAGCGTTTGCAACGAAGCCCCAACGGATTAAGGTCCCCCCCATGTCCGACGACCAAGACACCGCGATCTATCACATGTGCCGCCGGGGCGAATGGCAGGCGGCTGTCGCCACCGGGTTCTACAGCGGGTCGAGCCAGGATCAGGATGACGGCTTCATCCATTTTTCCAGTGCCGCGCAGGCCGTCGTCAGCGCCGCCAAACACCGGGCCGGGCAGGACAATCTGGTGTTGCTCCGGGTTGACCCGGACAAGCTTGGCCCCGCGCTGAAATGGGAGCCGTCCCGCGCCGGGCAATTGTTCCCGCATCTCTACGGCCCGCTTCCCGTCGCAGCGGTCATCAAGGCCTATGACATCAATCTGGGGCCCGACGGCCGCCATGTGTTTCCGACGGAATTGAACTTAAGGGAAGGGTCCTGAGTGCCGATCGCTGACTGCCTGATGCCGGTCCTGCGCCTGGCCGAACCGGAGGCTGCCCATCGCATCGCCTTGTGGGCGCTGGAGCGAGGTCTTGTCCCGCCGGTCAAAACGCGGCCCGCGCCGGAACTGGCGGTCAAATTGTGGGGATTGAATTTTCCGTCGCCGGTCGGCCTCGCCGCCGGGTTCGACAAGGACGCCCGCGCCCCCCGGGCGCTTTTGGGTCTCGGCTTCGGCTTCGTCGAGGTCGGCAGCGTCACGCCAAGGCCGCAGCCGGGCAACCCGCTGCCGCGCCTGTTCCGACTGACCCGCGACCGGGCGGTCATCAACCGCATGGGCTTCAATAATGAAGGCCTGAACGCGATGCTGGCGCGGCTTGTCGAAGACCGCAGCCGCCCAAACCGCGGCATCATCGGCGTCAACCTGGGCAAGAACAAGGACCAGACGGAAGAAGCCGTCGACTATATCGCCGGTGCGGGTATCCTGGGACTTTATGCCGACTACCTGGTGGTCAATGTGTCGTCGCCCAATACGCCCGGGCTCCGCACGCTGCAGGACCGGGAACCGTTGGCCCAGTTGCTGCGCGCGGTCCGCTCCGTGCGCGACGGCCTGCCGCGTCATCCGGGCCCGCCGCTTCTGGTCAAAATCGCGCCCGATCTGTCGGCGGAGGATCTGGCGGACGTCGCCGCCGCCGCGCAGGAAGTCTGCATCGACGGCATCATCGCGACAAACACAACGATTTCCCGCCCCGAGACGCTGACCGATCCCGACCGGGGGCAGGCCGGCGGACTTTCGGGCTCGCCGCTGACCGAGATGTCGCGCCGGGTAATCGCTGAGCTTTATAAGCTCACCGAAGGCCGAATGCCGCTGATCGGCGTCGGCGGCATCGGATCGGCGGAGGACGCCTATGCCCGCATCCGCGCCGGCGCGTCGCTGGTGCAGCTTTATTCGGCGATGGTTTACGAAGGGCCGTATCTGGCGGCGCGGATCAACGACCGACTTGCGGCGTTGTTGAAGCGCGACGGGTTTGACTGTGTTGCCGACGCGGTCGGCGCCGATCACCGCTAATTTGGCGGAGAGGCCGGCGGCGGGATGTTTTTCACCGCGATGCGGCTAAGCACTTTTTCTAAAAGCTTGAAAGCGAAGGCCGCGACGCTGACCAGTAAGATCACCCGCACCATGTGATGGACGGGCACGAACGCCACGTCGATGCCGAGAGACAGGCTGATCAAGGCCATTTCCGCTAGTCCGCCGGGCGCGAAGCAGAGCCACAGCGTCGTCACCGACACGCCCATCACCTGCGACACGCCCCAGGCGAACGCCAGCGCCGTCGCCAGCATCAGCGCCGTGATTGCCCCGGCCTGAACCATGACGCCGAAAACCGTGCGGACGGATACCCCGATGAAGCGGCAGCCGATGGTGGCGCCGATGACGACCTGGGCGGCGGCGACCAGTTCGCCCGGCGGCCGGGCTTCGGTCACCCCGGACATGTGAACGATGGCCGACAGGATCACCGGGCCCAGAAGCTGCGCCGCAGGGAAGTTCAGGAGTTTGGCAATGACGTAACCGGCGACAGCGCAGGTCAGGAGGATCGCCGCGGCCTTCGGCGCGAATTCATCGAAATGGCCAAGCGCATCCATGTTGCCCGGCTGACAGCCCTCGAAAAACTTGAACCAGAAGGGGATGACCCGCACCGTCAGCATGATGCGGACGGAATGGTTCAACGAAATCCGCCGGTCGTCGGCGCCCATGGCTTCGCCCAACAACGCCATTTCGCTGAACCCGCCGGGCGAGGCGGAAAAATACGCCGTCGGTACGTCCCACTTGGCGAACCGCACCAGGTAATAGGATACGGCGGCGGTGACGGGCAAGGCGCAGACCACCAGCGCCGAAATTGAGAGCGCCCATTTCTGCAGATGTTCGAGCACGTCCGACGTGAAAGACGCGCCCAGCATCACGCTCAAAATCGGAATGACGAAAACCCTAAGCCGTTTGGGCCGCATCAACGGCGCGCCAGACAAGGATGTGATGGTGGTGAAGACCAGCGCGCCGATCATCCACGGCAGCGGCGACGCCAGGTAGGAAAACAGCCAGCCGCCGAGCGAGCCGAGGACCAGCGTAAAGCTGAGCCGCGGCCAGCGGGTTTTTGGATTTCCTCCTTTGGCGGGTCGTCGTCTTCCGCGGGCGCGTCCGCGGGCCGCTAAGTCGGCGCGCTGTCGTTCACGGCTGAAACTGTTCCTTGAGGATTCGTTCTTCTAGATTGTATTCCGGATCGAACAGCAGGGTCAGTTGCCGGCCCGAGTCCTGGCAGACCTCGACCCGGCGGACGTCTCGCACCTCCGTATAGTCGGCGGTGGCGCTGACCGGGCGAATTTCTGGCTGGTTGACGTTGAAGGCAATGGCGGCCTTGCGCGGCAGCAACGCACCGCGCCAGCGGCGCGGGCGAAACACGCTGATCGGTGTCAGCGCCAGAACCTCCGCACCCATGGGGATGATCGGCCCGTGCGCCGACAGGTTATAGGCGGTCGACCCCGCCGGCGTCGCCACCAACACGCCGTCGCAGATCATTTCATCCATGCGTTCCACGCCGTCGACGGAAATCGCGATCTTGGCGGCCATGCGGGATTCACGCAGCAGCGACACTTCGTTGACCGCCAGCGCCGTTGTCCGGTTGCCGTGGATGTCCGTTGCCGTCATCTTAAGCGGCCGGAGGCTCACCGGCTGCGCCCGAGCGATCCGCTCAATCAAGTCGTCTTCGTTATAGGCGTTCATCAGAAAGCCGACGGTGCCTCGGTTCATGCCGTAGATCGGCGTGCCCGCGTCCATTGCCGCGTGCAGGCTTTCCAGCATGAAGCCGTCGCCGCCCAAGGCGACGATGACATCGGCGTCTTCCTTCGCCACATGGTCGTAACGCTCGGTCAGCCGGGCGAGGGCGTCTTGCGCCTCCGGCTGGGTCGCGGAAACAAAGGCGATGCGTCTGGGCGTTTCGGCGGTCATATCAGGGCCATAAAATATTCAGTGGTATGGGCAACTTAGCCGCAATCCGGCGGTTGCGGAAGGGTTCCGGTCAATTCATACTGCGCGGTATGTCACGCGCCTACAAACCAGACGAGACGCGCCGCCGCATCCTTGAAGCAGCGCATGGGTTCATTCACCGCCATGGCTTTCAAGCCGCGGGGCTGAAGGACATTCTGGCGCTGACCGGCGTGACCAAGGGGGCGATGTATCATCACTTTCCGAACAAGCTGGCGCTCGGCTATGCGGTCGTCGACGAAATGGTGAAAACCTATCTTGAGGACTGGTGGCTGCAGCCGCTCGGTGACGACGACGGAGATGACGCCGGCCCGGCGTCGGACCCTTTGGCGGCGATTGCCCGATCGATCCAGGACAACATGACCAACCGGGTGCCGGACATTCATCTGCTCGGCTGTCCGCTGAACAATCTGGCGCAGGAAATGGCGCCCGTCGATCAGGGGTTCCGCCAGCGCATCGAGGAACTTTACCGCTCCTGGCGGCGGCGGCTGTCCCGTGCGCTGACCCGGGGACAGTACTGGGATAAGGTCTCCGGCCGGGCCGACACGGACGAAGCCGCGACGATGATCGTCGCCTGTATCCAGGGCGCGTTCAGCCAGGCCAAATCGGCACAGTCCATGGCGCCGTTCCATGATGCCATGGCGGGGCTGAATCGATACCTTCTGGACCTCCGGCCTTAGCTACAAATGCTGGATTTGCGGGGCAGGAATGCGGCGGGTGCAGGCCTTCGGCGCAGTTGTGATTTGCTGCGTTCAGGCCACCGCCGGATAATTGCTGGCCCTGCAATCCGGTACTGCCGGACCGGGGCTGGGAGATGTCGTGTCGCATGTGGCGCCCCGCCTTGCCGTTCCCGGTCGCTTGGCTGGCCCCGATCGCTGTTGTCCTCGTGGCGTTACTTGTCCGTCTGCGCGGATTGGCGGACATGCCGCTCTGGTACGATGAAATCGTTACCTTGAACCGCGCCGGCCTGCCGTTTCGGGCCCTCGTCGGCGATGCCTTCGCCAACATGCATTACCCGACGTATTTTCTGCTGGCCAAACCGGTGATCGGATTCGGGGCCGAGGCGGCGCGAGTTCTGTCGGCGGTGTTTTCCGCGTTGACGGCCGGCGCCGTCGCGCTGATCACCCGGCGGCTGACCGGGTGCGGATGGACCGCCGCGGCCGCGGGTCTTCTCCTGGCGTTGGCGCCGTTTCAGGTGTTGTACGGGCAGGAAGCGCGGGCCTATGCGCTGCTGACGCTGGCGATCACGGTTGCGCTTACCGGGTTGTTGCGTCTGGCGGCAGCGGAATGCCCGGCGACCGATCGGACTGGATTGTTGCTATGGACCGGCGGGTCCGCTATCGCCGCCTGTACCATGTCGCTGGGGGCGTCTTGGCTTTTGGTTTCAATGCTGGTTTTTCCATTCCTGATCCTGCGGACACCGGCGGCGGACCGCGTTGAACTGATGCAACGGGGCGCCGCCGCACTGGTAATCGTCCTGGCGTGCTGGGCGCCGCTGTTGGCGGGAGTGTTGGACCCCGTCGGCACGACGGTCAGCAACGGCACCTGGGTGCCGCCGACAAATCTGAAAGGCGTTCGCACGGGGCTGTCGTCGGTGTTTCTGTTCCGGCTGTCCGAACCCATCGCGTTCGAACCTGTCTCCATGGGCCTGCAGGCGTTCGGCGTCGCGGTCCTGGCGGCGGCGTTCGTCGGCGTGTGGCGGCTGCGACGGCGGCTGACAATCCTGATCACCCTGGTTCTGTCTGCGGTGGCTCTGCCGGTTTTGCTGCTGGCGGTGTCCGCCGTGTCGCCCGTGTTCATTCCGCGCTATCTGATCTGGGTCGCCGTGCCGTTTGCGGTACTTGCCGCCGTCGGCTTCGGCGCGGTCGGCCGCCGGTATCGCCCGGCCGCGGCGGCGGCGATCCTGATCGCCGGCCTGTGGAACCTAGAACCCTATTACCGGGCGGACCTGAAGCCCGACTGGCCCGGCGCGCTTTACGCGGTCTGGGACGAAGCCGCCGAGGGCGATGCGCTCTACCTGATATCGCCTTTGGAACAGTTCGCGGCGCAGATCCTCGAAAACAAGGCCCGTCCGTGGCAACTCCCAGTTCCCCGTCTGACCTCGGACCGCGAAGTGCTGTCCCGGCTGCTGGCCGGTGCCACGGTATGGATGATCGATACCTATTCCAGAAAGCACGGCGCGGACGAAACCAAGGTTTCACCGGCGCGGTTTGCGCCGCTCGGCCGGGTTGAGGCCGAGCGCACCTTCGGGCAACGGGTAACACTTTACCGGATAGTTCCGGCGCCGCAAGACGGATGACGGCGATCGCCGCGCCGGTTTCGCGCCGCGTGCCGGGAACGTAACCCGAACCGTCCGTGCCTTCATCGAACTCGCTTTGCATATCCAGCGTGCCGCCGTGGGCCCGGGTCAGCGATTTGACGATCGACAATCCCAGGCCGAAGCCTTCCTGCGATCGGTAGGGGTTGGGCGAAACTTTGACAAACGGGTCGGTGATGGTGGATATCTGTTCCGCCGGGATGCCGATGCCGGTGTCGCTGATCGTCAGGGTGTGTCCCGCGTCCGATGCCGCGGCGGTAATCGTTACCTTGCCGTTCTCCGGCGTGAATTTGAGGGCATTGGCAAGAAGGTTAAGGATGATTTTCTTGATCGCCTGATTGTCGGCATATACCGGAGGGATGGTTTTCGGCAGGTCGACGGCGATGTCGATGGACGCGGTCTCAGCCTCCAGTTTCACGATACGGAGGCAGGATTCGATGATCGCCAGTAATTTCAATTTTTCCGGACACAGCGCCAACTGCCCGGACTCGATGGCCGAAACATCAAGAATATCGTCGATCAACGCAAGCAGATGTTTTCCGCTCCATCCGATGTCGCCGACATATTCCTTATATCCCTCATTGATCACGCCGAAGTATTCCACCCCGATGGCTTCGGAAAATCCGATGATAGCGTTGAGCGGCGTTCTAAGGTCGTGGCTGACGGCGGCGAGGAAGTTTGACTTGTCGCGGTTGGCGGCTTCGGCCTCGGCGCGAGCCGATTCCGCGTCGGCGCTGGCGGCAACCAGGGCGGCCTTGGCTTCCTTCAACTGCGTAATGTCGGTGCCGATCGTGCCGATGCGCGTTACGTCGGCGCTTTCGTTGAAAATCGGAAACTTGGTGACCAGAAAATCACGCAGTTCGCTCTGAATTTGTATTTGCCGTTCGTGTGTGACGACGGTTTTGCGGTCGATGACCTCCTCTTTTTGAGGGGCGGCGTCCGAAGCCTGTTGTTCGGGCAGGAACTCCGAAATTACCTTGCCGACGACGCCGTTTTGCGGGAAGCCGGAATTTCCGTGTGTTTCCTGTTGATCAAAAGGTATTGCCCGTCCCGGTTCTTGAGATTTACGAACGACGGCAGGTTATCGATGAGAACGCGAAACTGATCTTCCGTCTCCCGAAGCGTCTTCACCTTTTCGACGATTCCCGTAATATCCGTTCCGATGCCCCGATATTCCAGGAACTTTCCACGCGGGTCGAACAGCGGAATGCCGCTGATGCGGACGCGGATGACCTTGCCGTTTTTGGCGAGGAATTCGTATTCGAAGCCCCGGAACGGCCTGTGGGCTCCCAGGTCGGCTTGGTGCGCCGCCAATGATCCGCGTCGCTTTCGACGCTGTTGGGATCGACATACCTGGTACGCGTGGTGCCGATCTTTTCATCGACGATGAACCCGGTGATTTTGAAATACCGCGACGAGTGATAGGTGAAGGTCTGGTCCGGCCCCATGTCCCAGAACCAGTCAGACCCCAATTCGGCAAAGTCCTTGAACCGTTCTTCGCTTTTCCGCGCGGCTTTTTCGGCGGCGGCGCGCGCCGTCACGTCCGTATACGTCGTGATGTGGTCAAAGCCTTTGACCGGCTTCCCCCCGATTTCGCCGATCTTATTATTCAAACGGGCGTGATCTTGACGGTGGGGTTTCAGGGACCGTGCGATCTTAATGCGCGCTTCGACCAGATCGTCGAGAGTCCCATTACCGGGACCGTACCAGCCATCTTCGGCGGCGATGCGGACCATTTTTGAAAACGGGTCACCCGGCGAAATACGGTCCGGCGCAAGTCCCAATATTTCCAGAAACCGGCGGTTATATCCGGTGATGATCAGGTTTTCGTCGTAGACAAGCACCTCTTGATCGACTTTATCCAGGGCAATCTCAACGATATTGATTGCAGTGTCCGGCTCGGCCATCGGTGCCCCGTCTGGATGCCAAGTGTCTCCCCAATCTAACCCAATGGTAGGCGATCGCCGCTTACGCCGAAAGAAGTCTCACGATTGTTCAGGGTTGTCTCATGCGGGCCGCTCGCCGATCACCGTGGTGCGCTCCAGATACCGGTCGTCTTCGTAATCCTTCACTGCGTAATGCATGACCGACCGGTTGTCCCAGACGATCAAATCCTTGGGTTGCCATCGGTGGCGATAGAGAAATTCCGGCCGCGTGGCGTGGGCATAGAGCGTTTCCAGGATCGGGCGGCTTTCGTCGGGGGTCATGTTTTCCAGATGCGACGTAAATCCCGGGTTGATGAAGATCGATTTCCTGCCGGTTTCCGCATGGGTGCGGACCACGGGGTGCAGCGCCCGGTTCGACCCGTCGAAATCATCTTCGACGATGATCGGCTGTGCATACTGCTTGGCGGCGATGGTTTGAAAATCGTGGACGGCTCTCAAATCCGCGATCATCGCTTTCATGCCATCGGACAGTGCTTCATATGCCGCGGTCATGTTGGCGTAGACGGTGTCGCCGCCGATCGGCGGCACCTCGATACCGTAGAGGATCGAAGCCTGTGCCGGACGTTCGCGGAAGCTCACGTCTGAATGCCAGTATGTTCCCGCCCGCGCGCGCCCCATTTCGTTTCCCTGCGCATCGACTTTGTTCGACACGCGGTAGAGCTGCGGATATTTGGGGTGCAGGTACCGGCTGACCGTGTCTTGCAGCGGCGGTTGGCCTTCGTCGTGAAAGATTGGCCCGAACATGCGGGAAAATTCGATGTGTTGCTCCTGGGTCAAGTGCTGATCGCGGATGACCATGATGCCGCCGGCTTCCAACCACGCCTGCCTAAGTTCACCGAACAGATTGCCGTTCAGGTCGCGGGCAAGGTCGACACAGGTGATTTCAACCCCCAAATGGGTGGAAAGCGGGGACTTGGTCAGCGGCATGGTTTTGTTCCGATCGATTGTCCGCCGGGCTAATAGCCGGCCCGCGCCGCATTCAAGCAGTCGATGTAAATTCGCTGCGCCTGTCCGCGGTGTTTTTCCTCGTCGTCCCAGACGCTTTCGTGCAGCAGTTTCAAGTCGGCGATCTGCCGCTCGCTCAGCGCGCCTTCGATCTGGGCGTTGATCTGCACCATCGCCGCGTTGCGGTTCTGTTCGATCTGGGCGATCAGTTCAACATGGTCGGCTTTGCAGCGGGCGGAATTGACCGACCCGGATTGCGCCGTCGCCACCCAATAGGCTAGCAACAGCGCCGCCGCGATCAGCGGCGCGGGCGCGCGTTTTCGGACCATCAGGTCCCAGTCGTATTCATTCCACCTGGACATGACCGGGAATCTATCGGGTGAGGGGGCCGCGGGTCAATCGCGCCGCCGCGGGGCGGCGGTACGGCATTACCCGCCGGTGACGCTCATGTGTCGGCCGAGCGCCGGCGCATCGCCGCGCCGTTCAATGACGAAATCGTGGCCCTTGGGCTTGCGGCCGATGGCTTCGTCGATGGCGGCCTCAATGAGGTCGTCGCCTTCCGATGCGCGAAGGGGTGCCCGCAGGTCGGCGGCGTCATCCTGGCCCAGACACATGTAAAGCGTGCCGGTGCAGGTCAGCCGCACCCGGTTGCAGCCTTCGCAAAAATTATGGGTCAGCGGCGTAATGAAGCCGAGCTTTTGCCCGGTTTCCTTGATTTCCGTATAGCGCGCGGGGCCGCCTGTCTTGAACGGGATGTCGGTCAGCGTCCAGGTCTTTTCCAGCCGTTCGCGCAGTACCGACAACGGCAGGTACTGATCCGTCCGGTCCTGATCGATTTCGCCCAAGGGCATGGTTTCGATCAGCGTCATGTCGAAAGCGTTTTCGCCGCAAAACGTAATCAGCTTGTCGATTTCGTCTTCGTTGAAGTTCTTCAAGGCGACGGTGTTGATCTTGATGCCGAGGCCCGCGGCCTTCGCCGCCATCACGCCTTCCATCACCTTGTCCAACTTGCCCCAGCGGGTGATCGCTTCGAAGCGGTCGGGGTCCAGTGTGTCGAGCGAGACGTTGATCCGCCGCACCCCGGCGTCCACCAACTCGTCGGCGAATTTGGCGAGCTGCGAGCCGTTTGAGGTCAGCGTTAGTTCATCTAGGTCGCCGGACTTCAGATGCCGGCTCAAGGACTTGATCAGTGACATGATGTTGCGGCGGACGAGCGGCTCGCCGCCGGTCAATCTGAGTTTACGCACGCCCTTGCGGACGAAGGCGGAACAGAGCCTGTCGAGTTCCTCCAGAGACAGCACCTCCGCCTTCGGCAGAAAGGTCATGTCCTCCGCCATGCAGTAGACGCAACGGAAGTCGCAACGGTCCGTCACCGAAACCCGCAAGTAGGTCACCGCCCGGCCGAATGGGTCGATCATCTGCGTCATGGCGTGCCGCTCGGAAGCGTCCTCAAGTCTTTGTTTTTAATGGACTTTGGCCCATTTACCTGTTCGCGCCGCCAGTTTTCCACCGGTCGTACTTAGGCGTAAGATAATTACGCAATGGCCCTTTGTCGCCCCTAAAATTTGTACGGAATTCAACGGTCCAGAGCCCATCCACCCGGCCGACGAAATCTGTACCCGCCATTATCGGGCGGTCTTAGGCTCTGGACAAGGGCCCGGTGAGAACCGGCGCAGGAATTTTCAGGGGGCTGAAATGCATTTGTTCGTGCGTGTTTACCGGGCGGGTGCGCCCGAGCTTCATAGAGGCGTCTGCCGCTTGTCGTTCGTGAAGGCGGTTTTTTATGCCTGGTGTTTGCCGGCGGAACCGCCCGGGCGGTGGCCTGCACGTTTGAAAGTTTCTGGTCGGGCGGCTGCAACAAGGAAATGGAGCGCGGCATCGTCAAGATGTTCAAAGGGCTGGAAAAGCTGTTCTACTTCTCTCAGAACGGCAAGTACGTGCGCAACGACGCCAACGGCGATAAGTGGACTGAAATACGCCCCAACGCGAACTGGTCCGGCCTTTGGCAATCGAAGGTCGACGCCGCCGTCAACTACGGCAACGGCAAGGTCTATTTCTTCAGAGGCAACCAATATATCCTCTGGAACGTAAAACCGACAAGGCCGATGCGAACTATCCGCGCCCCATCAAGGACAATTGGAAGGGCCTCTAATGGAACAACATCGACGCGGCGCTCAATTGGTCCAGCCGGTATGTGTAGCTGCTTCGATGCGGCGATTTGAATCAGCAGCCCTGCAACCTCGGCCTGCAGCGCGCCTTCAAGATCAATTCCTGCAAATACAATTACTACGAAGACTTCGGCTCCAACACCTGCAAGGACTTGCCCAAGGGCTATTCACCGTTCACGGCGTCGCTGAATTCTCTGGGCGAGGCGGGGGAGGCGGCGAAACGCGGCTGCAAACAGGTCGTCGGCGACTTCATCGACCGCGGCAACCCGCCGCCCAATGCATCGGAATTTTCCAAAGTCGTGAACGCGCCGCAATAGTGCGTCGCGCATATGTCGGCGGGGTTTAAGTGTTCCATGCCGTCGTTGGTTGAAATTCTCCAGATCGATCCGTCCGACGAGTTCATCAAGCAGCTTGAAAAGGACTTCAACAATCGGATGAACACGCCGCCCTGTAGGCATATTAGCTATCCGAATAAAATATTCGAGGCATCCGCCAAGGGCTTCTGCGGCTCGTTCGCGACGCTGGTGCCACCGGAAAGCCTGAAAACGATGGCATGCATATCGAACCTGATCATGTCGGTGGAGTTCGTGAAAATGTTCGGCAGCGCCAGCGGCGGTAAGCTCGGCTCGGTCCGCGGCAGCTGGACGACGGCGGGCGAGGTGTCGTTCGACGTCGCCAAGCTGATGCTCATGGACCGCTACGGCCGGATGCTGAGGGGCAAAACGAAAAAGTGGATGGATGACAGGAACAAAGCCACCTTCGTCAATTCTGGCGGCGGCATGTCGGCGCTTGACTCGTTCGAACGGCGGAACAACGGCATCAAGTTCCTGTTCCTGGCCTTTAAGGGCGTCAGCATTTACACCGGCATCAACAATGTGGCCAGGATCATGAACGGCATTCCCGAATGCGGCGTCAAGGCGCCGCCGGGGCAAAAAGTCGCTCCTGCATTGGGTGCCCCCGGCTAGATCTATGCCCTGAACGAAAAGGGGCATCTGCTGTAATACCGCCGCGACGTCAAGGGCGTGTTGGGCATTTCGGGAGAGGTCATCAGCACCAGCGACCGGCGGACATTAAATACCTGGTGGCGGCGCGCATTCCCGGTAAGTTCGGGCTAGTCGTCGGGCAGTATTAGCACCGGCAACTGAGCCCCGCCAGCATAACGGCGTAACAGCATAATTGGATAACGGCATACCGGCATTACAGGCCGGATTCCGGTTGCGCGCCGGCGACGGCACATGGTATGAATGCGTTATGAATGCACCATTAAAGCAATCAGTTATCGACATCAGCTCGCAGGAGCAATGCTATCGGCATCTGAAGGAGCGGATCCTGCGCCTGGACCTGGCCCCGGGTGCGCGCATCGGCGCGCTTGAGGTCGCGGCGCAATTGGGCCTCAGCCGCACGCCGGTGCGCGAAGCCCTCAGCCGGTTGGAGCAGGAAGCGCTGGTCGATCACGACCCGGCGGGCGGCTATGTCGTCCGGCGCATGAGCGTGAGGGAAATCGACGATCTTTATCGCGTCCGTGAATATCTGGAGACCGAGGCGGTGTTGGAAGCCATGGCGAACCTGACGGATCGGGATTTCGGTTTGCTGGCGGCCTACCTGGACGATGCCGCCGCGGCGACGGACGATGTGTCGCAGTTTCTGATCAGCAGCCGCAAGTTTTATGAAGCGATTATCGCCGCCACCGGCAACGAGGTGCTGCAACGCGTCCTCGCGCCCATTAACGACCGGGTCAGGATTGTCGGCGCCATGCTCATTCGCGCGCACGCGCTGCGCATGACGGAAGTCTACACCGAAAACCACACCATTCTTTCGGCGCTTCGCGCGCGTGACCGGGACGCCGCTGTCGAGGCCGTGCGCGCCCACGTGCAAAACGCCCGCGACCACGTCGCCGCCATGCTGGCCCAGGACCGGGCCATCGTTTTTCTGAACGCGCCGGGCATTCCGGCCTGACTGATACATTCCGTTCTTTTTTGGGAGGGTCAAATCATGGGCGCCATCGCCGCAAAGAAACCAGCTGAAAACCTGAAACCCGCCAAGCACGCCGCCGCAAAACAATCCGCAATGCAACTCTGCCCGGCGTCCCGCGCCGTCGGCGCCGAGGTCGTAGGATACGACATCGCCAAGCCGGCGGACGACGCCGCCATCGCCGCATTCCGCGCGGCGCTCGCCGATCATTGTTTCCTGCTGTTCCGCGATCAGAAAATGACGCCCGCGCAGCAGGTAGATTTTAGCCGCCGCTTCGGCGAATTGGAGCACCATGTTCTAAACGACTATGTGTTGAAGGAACTGCCAGAAATTTATGTGCTGTCCAATGTGAAGGAATCCGACGGGCGCCCGGTCGGCCGCGCCGGGGCGGGGCAGTACTGGCACACGGATTTGTCTTACATGAAGGTGCCGTCGTTCGGCTCTTTGCTGTATGCCATCGAAATCCCGGCAACCGGCGGCGATACGATTTTTTCGAACATGTACAAGGCCTACGACGCGCTGTCCGAGCCGTTGAAGCGACTGTTCGAAGGCATGCGCGCCGTCCACGATTTCGCGCACACCCAGCGCACCTACATCGCCCCTGCCGGGCTGACCAAGCCGGCGTCGGCGGAACAGCTCGCCAAGACCCCGCCGGTCGAACAGCCTCTGGTCCGCACCCACCCCGATACGGGGCGCAAATCGCTTTACGTGAGCCCCGGGATGATGACCGGCATCGTCGGCCTGATGCCGCACGAAAGCCGCGCGATCATCGACCTCCTGACCGAGCACACCACCCGGCCCGAATTCACCTACCGCCATCAGTGGCAGGTCGGCGATCTGGTATTTTGGGATAACTGGGCGAGTATGCATTGCGCCGTCAACGACTACGGCGCCGGCGACCGGCGGTTGATGCACCGGACGACGATTAAAGGCACGCCGGTTTCGTAAGCGCCGCTTAACTTACTTGTCGTTGTCGGGATTTTTGTCGAGCCCGCGGGCCTTCATGTCCTCGGCGGCGGACTGGCGAAGCTGGTCGCGTTCGCGCAGGTAATCGTCCGTCGTCCGCGGCAGCGGGCGGGGTGTACCGGCCAGCGGGTTTTCCACGTCGAACTGAACCATGACCCGGCAGTCGTCGCACATCTTGATCCGGTCGAGCGCCGCGCCCGGGAACATGGAATGGCCGCGAAGCTTCTCCGTCATCTGATTGATCGTCGCGCGCGTGCCGTAGGGCTTGCCGCAGCGGACGCAGTGGAAGGGATCTTCTTCCTTCTGGACGCGGGCCTTTTTGGCACTGTCCAGGAAGGACAGTCTCGGCTTCAATGAAATAACTTTTTCCGGGCAGGTCTTGGCGCAGAGCCCGCACTGTACGCAGGCGTCTTCGACGAACGATAACTGCGGCTTGTCCGGATTGTCGCGAAGCGCGCGGGCAGGGCAGGCGCCGACGCAGGAAAGGCAGAGCGTGCACCCCGCGACGTTGATCTCGACCGTGCCGAAGGGCGCGCCCTGGGGCAGGGCGACCTCGTCGACCTTATTGGGCGCGGCGCCATGAATCGCTTCGAGGGCGAGGCGCATGACCGCGCGCTTTTTGCCGAGCGGCAGAAAGTCCGCCTGCGGCAGAACCGACAGTTCCTTCAAGGACCAGAGCGTGTCTTCGACGGCGCCGGGATCATCCAGGTGCAGCACCTGAACCCGTCCGCGCCCGTAACCGAGCGCATCGAACACCGTTTCCGCCGTTTCGATTTCCGAAACCTGGGCCTGCGCTTCTTCGCGCTTTTCCGGCGGCAGCAGGATCAACGTCCGTTCCGTGCCGTAAGCGGCGGCGGAAAAGAACGTGTCCAATCCCACCTGGGTCACTTCGTTGACGGCAAACGGAATGACGTTCGCCGGCAGGCCCCGGCCCATGCGGCTGATCAGGCCGACGGCCTCGACGCCCCGGTCCTGATCATGAACCAGCAGCACGGGCCGCGTGCCGCCCGCCTTGCCATAGGTCTGGACGACCGTGCGGATGCGTTTGAACAGATCTTCGCCCCGCGGCAGCGCGAAGGTCGCGGCCCCCGTCGGGCAGACCGACGCGCACACGCCGCAGCCGCCGCACAGATAGGGGTCAATCTTGACGCGGTCGCCGTCGGGCGTGATCGCGCCGGCCGGGCAATTATCGAGGCAGCGCGAACAGCCTGTGATGCGCGAGCGCGAATGGGCGCAGATCTTGTCGTCGTAGTCGACGTAGCGGGGTTTTTCGAACTCGCCCACTAGGCCCGACATTTCCAGAACGGCGTCGGCGATCAGCGCCGGGTTGCCCGGATCGGGATTGAAATACCCGTCGCGCTTGTCTGCGTTGGGGAACAACGGCGCGCCGCCGCGCAGGTCCAAAATCAGGTCGCATTCCGAGGTACCGGACTGCGGCTGGCCGTCCCATTCCATCGTCCCGCGGCTCGACGCCTTGGCGGCGACGAAATTGGCGATGGTAACCTGAAACGCGCCCAGGTGCCCGCCGGCGCCCGTCACCTTGCCGGCAAAGACCGGCACGTCCATCACCGTGGGCGGGGTCACGTCCTTGGCGCTTTCGAGCACGACCGTCACGTTTAGATTGCGGGAAAGTTTCCGGGCGGCGTCCAGCGCCTTGTCGTCGCGGCCGAGCACCAAGGCGATGCCGTCGGATGTCATGGTCACCGAATTGGCGGCCTGCAGGTCCATGGCGGCCTCGGACAGAAGCGCCGCCATTTTCGCCGTCAGGTTTCTGGCTGCGCCCTTGTCTTTACTTTTTCCCGGCGCCGCGGCGGACCAGCCGGCCTTTTCCCGAATGTTGACGAACCGCGCGTCCGGCGCGCCCTCGCCCATGTCGTCGAGCGTTTCGATAAACAGTGGCGCTTCCTGCGTGCAGGCGACGATCAAGGCTTCGCCCGCCCTGGCGGCGTCGGCGGCCTGGCGCTGAAATTCCTCGATCTGAACGCGGCAAAGATGTGTCGCAGGCGCAAGGTCGTCCCCGCCGCAGGCCTTGGCCAATGCCTTGCCGTCGATGGTCATGGTCCCTTCGCAGTCGCAGACGAGTACCCGTTTTTCGTTCAGTTTCATAGCGTTATCTGACTTGTCTCTCCCCACGGGCGGGCCATTGCGGGCGGCCCGCTTTCGCGTGCCCTTCACATAGGGCATTTCGCGCCAAATTAAAATGGTATTGGGGTTAGGGGTATTCGCGTTCAGGCTGTCCGCCGATGCTGGACCGCCTTGGGCGTTTACAAACCTTTCGGCGCATCTTACCTAAGGCGCCGAGACCGAGAGCGCGCGGAGGACCCCATGACCGACAAGACGAAAATGACGCCGGACGACTTCATGCTGCTGGCCCAGCGGGGCGACCGGGATGGCCTTGCCGCCGCCATCGACGCGGGGATGAAGATTAACACCATTGACGCCCACGGCAATTCGGCCCTGATGTATGCCGCCGCCGCCGGTCAGACCAAAACCTGCCGGTGGTTGATCGAACAGGGCATCGACAAGGCGACCGTCAACAATTGGGGGCTCAGCGCCCGCGAATGGTCCAAGTGGCCGACCAACGCCGACGACATCCGCAAACTGGTCTACTGACGCGCCCTGATAGCAGTCCGTATAGTCAGCCGACGCGGCTGTGCCCTGTCAATGCGCCGACGGCGATGAAACCGCCCCCCATGGCGGCGGCGAAGACCAGCGATTCCCAATTGCCGAGCCCGATGCCCGCAATCGCCGGACCCGGGCAGAGCCCGACCAGACCCCAGCCGATGCCGAAAATAACCGCGCCGGCGATCAGCCGCGCGTCAATGCCTTTTGCCGTCGGCAGGTGAAAGGCGCCTTCAAGCCAAGGCCCGGCGGCGCCGCGGGCGAGGCGGTATGCCGGGATGGTCACGGCGAGAGCGCCCCCCATGACCAGCGCCAGGCTAGGGTCCCAATCGCCGGCGACGTCGAGAAAGCCCAAGACCTTCGCAGGGTCTATCATGCGCGATACGGCAAGGCCGAGCCCGAACAACAGCCCAGCGGCGAGGGCCGTGACGATCTTTCCCATCAGCCGATCCCCCCGATCAGATGGTGCACGATGACGACCGTTGCGACGGCGGTCGCCATGAACGTCAGCGTCGAAACCAGCGAGCGGCCCGACAGTCGGCCGAGCCCGCAGATGCCGTGCCCGGATGTGCAACCGCTGCCGAGCCCGGCGCCGAAGCCGACCAGCAAACCGCCCGCGAGCAACACCGGCACCGAAGATGAAATGGTGATGGCAAACGTTTCACCGATGACCACGCCATAGATCGGCGCCGCCGCGACCAGGCCGATGATGAACGCGGCGCGCCACCCATGATCCGCGTCCGGCGGCCTGAGTAGCGGCGCCGCAATGCCGCTGATCCCGGCGACCCGTCCGTTGGCCCACAGCAGCAGCGCCGCCGACAGCCCGATCAACAAGCCGCCCAACAGGGCAGGCACGGGGGTGAAGTTTTCCATGACGGCGTCTCCCTCAAGACTTTATATTCAAAAACTATAAAGTGTATCGGGCTGCCGTTTCAATGGTTTGCGGTTTGTCATACACTATGATGTATGACGGAAACCATTCTCGACGCGGCCCTGAAGGCGGCCGACCGCATCGGCTGGCAGGGGTTGAACCTGAGCATGCTGGCGGACGGCCTCGGCATGAGCGCCAAAGATCTGCGCGGGCACTACCGCGACAAGGACGCCATCGCCGACGCGTGGTTCCGGACAGCCCAGGACGCCATGCTTGCCAAGCCGTCCCGTGGGTTCCGGAAAAAGCCGGTGCGCGACCGGCTGGAAATCCTGATGCAGCGCTGGTTCGATGCCCTGGCGCCGCATCGAAACGTCACCGCCCAAATGCTGGCCGGAAAAATAAGGGTCGCCCACCCGCATCATTACGTGCCCATGGTGTTCAACCTATCGCGGCTGATCCAATGGCTGCGCGATGCCGCCGGCATGACGGCGGGTGGGCGGCAAAAGCAGATCGAGGAAATCGGTTTGACGGTCTGATTTCTCGCGGCGCTCCGGTTCTGGTGCCGGGACGTCAGCGACGGCCAGGAACAGACTCGGGCGTTTCTGGCGAGGCGGCTGGATCAGGCCGACCGCGCGACGGCGCGGATGTTTCGGCAAAACCGCGAAGCCGCCTGACCGGCGCCCGGGGGCTGATTCTTGAAAATGCAGCACATGGCTTCCGCCGCGCTGTTGGTTGCGCGGCGGGCGGAAGAGAGGCATGTTTGAGCCCCCACGTTCCCCGAAGCGGGATCCAAAGCGGGGCCCGAATTGGGGGAGGAGACCCGAACGCCATGAAACTCCACGCCGATCTGACAAAGCCTGCCTGGGTCGATTCCAACGCGCTCGATTGGGTTCCGTCGCCATTTCCCGGCGTCGACCGCCGGATGCTGGACCGCGACGGCGACGAAGTCGCCCATGCGACCTCCATCGTCCGCTACGCGCCGGGGTCGGTGTTTCCGACCCACGTGCATGGCGGCGGCGAGGAATTTTTGGTGCTCGACGGCGTGTTTTCCGACGAGAGCGGGGATTATCCGGCCGGTACCTACGTGCGAAACCCGGTCGGGTCAAGCCACGCACCCCGGACGGCGGACGGCTGCACGATCTTCGTCAAGCTCCGCCAGATGGATCCCGCCGATCAGACGCAGGTGACGATCGACACCAATGACGGCGACTGGGTCGACGGCGCGCCGGCGGGGTTGTTCCGCCAGCACCTCCATGAATACGGCGACGAAAAAGTCTGGCTCACCAAGATGGGCCCCGGTTGCGTCGCCGACCCCCACTACCATCCGGGGGGCGAGGAAGTGCTGGTTCTCGACGGCGAGATGGAGGACGAAAGCGGTGTTTACGGGAAGGGCGCCTGGTTCCGCCTGCCGCCCGGCTCCCGCCACAGCCCCAGGACCAAACCGGGCTGCCTGCTGTGGGTCAAACAGGGCCACTTGAAATAAGTGCCAATCTCAGCAGGATGGTCTCACAACTGGACCGTTGAGGTTCCGCGGAGCGCCAGCGGAGCGAAAGCCAAGCGAACGGAGTGAGCGCCCGGCGATTGAGGGGAGGATAAAATAATGCCCGCATACCTGATCGCCCAGATCAACATCACCGATCCGGAAACGTTCAAGGAATATCAGGCGCTGGTGCCGGCGACGATCGAGGCGTTCGGCGGGCGCTATCTGGTCCGCGGCGGCGAACAGGTCGCGCTCGAGGGCGAGTTGCGGTCGTCCCGCACGGTGATCCTGGAATTCCCGGACATGGCCGCCGCCAAGGCGTGGCACGCGTCGGACATGTATGAAAGGCCGCTGGCGCTGCGTCAGGCATCAGCCGACGGGCACCTGATGCTGGTCGACGGTCTGAAGTAAAGGACCCTCGCCGGGCCTTTACATTGTCCCTATTTCAGCAAGGTAAATAGGTAATCAAATTCGAGTTAACATCCGTTCCCAGAATGTCGAGCCCGTTCGCCGACAGATGAAAGATCACGTCCTGTCGCATGCGGATGGCCAGGATGTCGTCGACACCCAATCCCAGATAGGCGCCGATCAGGCACCGCCCTGTGCCGCCGTGGCTGACGGCGATTACGGGTCGCGACGGATCGAGGGCGCGAAGCCACGCTTGGGCGCGGCGGCTGACTTCTTCAAGCGTTTCATTCTTTGCCGTCGGGCTCGGCGGGGTGCGGTGGCGCCACGGGTCGGCGTCCATGGCGCGCAGTTGGGATTCGTCGCCGGCCAGCGCAATCTCCGGCCGGGTCAGGCCTTCCCAGGCGCCGTAGGCTTTTTCGATCAGCCGGTCGTCGACCGTGAAGGCCGCCGGGTTGAGGCCCGCGGCCTTCGCCGCCAGCGCCGCCGTGTGGGCGCAGCGCCCGGCGGGGCTGCGGTAAAGCGCATAGCGGTCCAGGGGCCGGAACCGGTCCGCCAGCAGCCGCCCGTAGGCCGCCGCCTGGGCATGGCCCAGACCGGACAAGACGGAATCGCCTTGGCCCTGGATGCGGCCTTCGGCGTTCCATTCGGTTTGTCCGTGGCGGATCAGGATGATGTCGGGAAACGTCATTCCCGGCTGATAGCAGCCGGGGAACGCCTGGGCAAACGAAACGAATATGACGGCGGAATGGCCAAAGAGAGCCTGTTTTCCCTGATTTATCGGACCTTGCCGTCGAAACTCCCGCTCCCTATGTAGGGGTCATGTTATCACAGGGTGGCAGCGACCGGCCGACGACGGGCCGACGGATGGTTTAGAACCGCGGGGAGGTGACATGGCGCAGGCGGAACAACGGATCGGCGGACCGGGCAGGCTTTTGGCGCCGCTGGGCACCGCCGTGCCGGAAGACGGTGAGTTCATCCTCGCCCCCGACCCGGCCGACCCCCGGTTGACCGAAAAGGTTCCGGGCATCGACCAGAACGGCTCGCCGGTGATCGCATCCGTCACAGTCGAGCGCCCGCTGACGCTGTTCCTCAACGGCCGCGAAATCGTCACCATGATGACGATCTGCGATTATCCGGAATATCTCGCCGTCGGCTACCTGGTGAACCAGAACATGCTGATCGCCGAAGACCGGGTCATCGGCATCGAATTCCACGAAGACGTGGAAACCGTCGTCGTCCGGACGGAGCGAGAAACCAATTTCGAGGACAAGCTGAAGAAAAAGACCCTGACCTCGGGCTGCGCCCAGGGCACCGTGTTCGGCGACGTGATGGAAAAGTTCGAGCGGGTCAAGCTCGTCCCCGACGCGCGGATCAAAACGTCCTGGCTTTTCGCGCTGATGAAAAAGATCAACACCGCGCCGTCACTGTATCTCGAGGCCGGCGCCATCCACGGCTGCGTGTTGTGCAAGGAAGACCGGCCGCTTCTATACATGGAAGACGTGGGCCGCCACAACGCGGTCGACAAGATTGCAGGCTTCATGTTCCTGCACGGCTGGTCGGGCCGGGATAAGATCTTCTACACCACCGGACGGCTGACGTCCGAGATGGTCATCAAGACCGTGCAGATGGAAATCCCCATTCTGGTCTCGCGCTCGGGCTTTACCGCCTGGGGCGTGGAACTGGCGAAGGGCGTGGGCCTGACCCTGATCGGCCGGGCCAAGGGCAATCGGTTCGTCGCGCTTGCCGGTGAGGGCCGGATCGACTTTGACGCGGATCACGAAGACGCATCGGACGAACCCGTGGAGCTAACCCGCAAAGGCAGCCGCTGAGCCATGGACATGGATGCCGACGGTTTCGAGGTGCTCGAACTCGACTGGCAGGGCCCGGTCGACATGGCGGCTGTCGGCGCTACGCCCGCGGATGTCTGGGACGGGCTGCAGGGCCCGGGGGTGTACCTGATGGTCATGTCCTATGCCGACCATGCGGGCGTTTACGTCGGCCTGTCGAAAAACGTGTTGGACCGCGTGCGCTCCCACGTCGCCGCGACCATGGGGCTGACCTATGGCCTCCGCGACTACGCCGGCGACTGGCGATACGAACCGGCGCCTGCGCCTCGATATTTCGAACAATTTTCCGATGCGGCGAATCTGGCGGAGATTTCTGCTTTGGCTCAAGCCGAGGTGCGCCGGACCAAGTGGTTTTTCGCCGCCGTCGAGGACGCCCGCGGTCTCCCTTATGTGGAGGGGGTGTTGATCCGCCACGTGCGCGGGCTCGCCGCCGGCGGCGTCTTGCTGGCCGGGCGGCGGATCAAGTCAGACAACGGAAACGCCGGCTCGCAGCCGACGGGGCCGCTGATGCTGCGGAATACCGGCGCCGACGATGCGGTCTCGCTTTTGGGCGACGTCGTGCAGTGGCCGATGGAGCAGGCGGCATGAACGGCAGCAATGTTCAGGGCGTGCTGCTTGCGGGCGGATTGGCGCGGCGCATGGGTGGCGGCGACAAGCCGCTCCGCACGCTGGGCGGCCGGCCGATCCTGGACCACGTGATCGCCCGCGCCCGGCCGCAGGTCGCAAACCTGCTGCTCAACGTCAACGGCGATCCGGCCCGCTTTGCAAGTTACGGTCTGCCCACGGCGGTGGATGTGATCGAAGGCCATGCCGGACCGCTCGCCGGGATTTTGACCGGGCTCGAATGGGCGGCGGCGACCGCGCCGGATGCCCGTTGGGTCGCCTCGTTCGCGACCGACGCGCCGTTCTTCCCGGAAGGTTTGGTCGTCCGGCTGATCGCGGAAACCGAGGCCGCGGACGCCGACATGGCCTGCGCCATGTCGGGCGGGCGGACGCATCCGGTGTTCGCCATCTGGCCGGTCCGGCTGCGAAACGAGCTTCGCGCCGCCATGGAAACCGAGTACATGCGCAAGATCGACGCGTGGACGGAACGCTACCGGATCGTTCACGTCGACTTTGCTGCCGAGCCCGTCGACCCGTTTTTCAACATCAACAAGCCGGAAAACCTGGCCGAGGCGGAAAAGCTCTACGCCGCCGGCGGGCTTTCCGACGCGTTTGAGGCCGCGTCATGAACACGGGCTCCGTAAGACGGCAGGCGATCCCCGTCGGCGTGATCATTGAGCGCCGCAAGATCGACAATCCGTGGAAGGAATATTCCTTCCTCCCCGTAGCCGTGGTGCCGGGGATGACTGCGCTGGAAGACGGCGAGGATTGGAGGCTGGTCCGCGAGGGCGACGACTGGTCGCACTTTCACGCGGCGACCCTCGACCTGGAACTGTTTCCCGGCGAAACCCAGGGCTACAAGACCAACCTGTCGAATTTTCAACCGCATGTGTATGTTGTGCTGACCCCCGGCGAGGAAGAAGGGGATGCCGAAGTCATCCCGACGCTGGTGACCGCGTGCCCCCATGAGGCGGGAAGTTACATGGAGGATTCCGAGATGATCGTCGAGGGCGTCCACATGCCGGAGGAACTGGCCGCTTGGATCGGCGCTTTCGTCGAAAAACATCACGTGGAAGAGCCGTTCAAGAAGCGCCAGCGCAAGGCCTATGACCCCCGGAAGGGCGACTTCCGCGCTCGGCCCCTGGTGGACCGCAAGCGATGAGCCAGCAGGGCGAAGGCCGGCTCGGCCGCTGGTCCCGAGTCAAGCGCAAGCGGGCGGCTGGGGAGGACGTCAAGGAACCTGACGGTCAGTCTGACGACCAGGTCTATGTCGAGCCCCGGCGCGGCGCAGCCGCGCCCGTGGCGGAAGACGTCGGCCCGGATCGGGTCGTCTTGAGGAACGGCAAACCCTATCTGCCGCCGCTGGCCGGCGAAGAAGACGAGGATGATGCCGGGGATCGGGCAGGCGCAACCGCGGCGGCCGGGCTCGCCTCCGATGCCGCTGTTGACGACGAAGAACCAGCCGCCCGGCCGCTGACCGACGAGGAAAAAAAGGTCGTGGACGCCCTGCCGCGGATTGACGACCTGACCAAGGACAGCGACTTCACGCCCTTCATGAACAGCCGGGTGCCGGAATTCATCCGCCGGCGGGCGCTCCGAAAACTGTGGCGGCTGGACCCGGTGTTCGGCTTTCTCGACCGCATGAACGAATACGATGAGGACTATACCATCGCCGTCGAACTGGCCGCCGGCGCCAGCGATTACCGCCCCGATCAGGGCGGTTACGCCTGGAAGGACCGGCCCAAGCCGAAGGACGAGGAAGATGCGGAAACGGCGGAATCCGGGGGCGACGGCGCAGTTGCGGCGAAGCGGGACGGAGAAGGGGAAGGTGATGAAGACTACGAGGCGTCGATAGCTGACAAGGCTCGCCGGGTGCAAAACCGGGGCGCGACCAGTGTGCGGGCGCCGGAATATACCGCCAATCCCTATTACCAGGCGCCGGGCATGCGCGACCCGATACCGGCGGAAATCGAGAAATTGCCGCGGGACACCGGCGACGCCGTCGCCCGCCCGGGCGACGGTGACGACCTGGGCGACGCCGAGGACGATATCGGCTGACCGAGCTGGCCCGATCTTCATCCGGGCCCGACTTCGGCATGTGCTTGGACAGGCGCGGCCGGGGCGTATTTTCCCCCTACGATAGATTACGCTGGCCTAATCCGGACATTCATCGATTAGGCCTATCATGTGATGCCGATCGGATTAAACACATGAAAAAATTTTGGTTTTCCGGGTTTTTTCGCATCGTGGAACCTTGATTCCGTTGACACGGGGCCTGAAAAGACTTTCAATAGTCCCTCGGGCGATAGCGGGGAGGCGTGGGCTTCGTCAATCGACGCCAAAACACGGTGCCTCAGCACACGATGGTGTGTCCGGAACGAGAAAAATGGCGATGTGCGGCTGCCCCCGGGCGGCGGCGTAAAAACGCCCTAGAACGAGAGGGGTCCCAGGACGACCAACGGGGCCGGCGGATGGGAACCAAGGCTGGAAAACGGCCGAAATGAAAAGGCCGACGCTCGAGAAGGCCTCAAAAAAGGAGCGCCAGGTGGAGGCAAATGCCCCAGTGGACAGGGACCAAAAGGGAGTAGTGGGACCGTCCAACAAGTCTAACGCCACCGGTCAGCCGGGCGGCGCCCTCAGCAACCAGGCGGTTGCCGAGGAGGAGTTGATGCGCGCCGGCGTCTACGCCTTGTTGGCCCGTTTGCTGGGCCGTCCCATGGACAACGAGACCATTGCCTTCGTCCGCGGTCTTTCCGGCGACGACAGCGAACTGGGCCGCGCGATCGACGCGCTTGCCGGGCTGTCCGCGCGCTCGACCCAGGTGGCGGCGGAAGACGAATTCACCGAACTGTTTTACGGCTTCGGCGCGGGTGGGGAGCTGGCGCCGTTCGCGTCGCAGTACCTGACCGGCTTCGTCTACGAAAAGCCGCTCGCCGACCTGCGCGGCGACTTGGCGGAACTGGGGATCGCGCGCCAGGACGGCGTCACCGACCCGGAAGACCACATGGCGTTCATCTGCGAGGTCATGCACGGGTTGATCACCGGCGCGTTCGGCGAACCGGCCGATCTGGAGAACCAGCGGGCGTTTTTCGAACGTCACCTGGCGCCGTGGGCGTCGCATTTTTTCACCGACATGGAACAGGCCAAGGCGGCGGCGATCTACATGCCCGTCGGCACCATCGGCCGCGTGTTCATGGACATCGAAAAGGAGGCCTTCGGCTTCGGTCAGCGGGCTCGATGAAAAGGATTTCAGGAATTACGGGGCGGGAAGAGCCCAAACCGTTTTCAAAATCAAGACCGGAAAACCGGCGTTTGGTACAAAGCGAACTCTTAGAGCTATACATGAGTAAGTATGTGATCACATCAACAGAGGAGACTGCGATGAGCGAGAGAAAAGAAACGCTCGGGCGCCGTGAGTTCCTGAAGAAGGCGGCCGTCACAGGCGGCGCCGCGGGTGTTGCCGCGGTTGCGCTTTCCAAGGGCTCCGCAAGGGCGGCACAGGTTCCCGATCGCCGGACATCGGGCTATCAGGAAACCAAGCATGTTAAGACCTACTACGAACTGGCTAGGTTCTAACATTTCTGTTCACTCCAAAATTATGGGAGACAACTAAATGCTCACGAAAAAGAGCGACGGGGTTGCGGGACGCCCCCGTTTGAAGCAGGCGCTGGCCGGTGTTGTCGGTGGTTCGATGGACCGCCGAACCTTCCTGAAGCGTTCAGGGATGGCCGCCGGTGGTGCTGCGCTTCTGTCCCTTTCTCCGCTGGGTTTGGCCAGGCAGGCCAAAGCGGCGGCGATGAAAGGCATGGCCCAAGTTAAATCCGTCTGTACGCACTGCTCCGTCGGCTGCACGGTCGTTGCCGAAGTCGACAAGGGTGTGTGGGTCGGTCAAGAACCGGGCTTCGACAGCCCCTTCAACCTGGGCTCGCACTGCGCCAAGGGCGCTTCCGTCCGCGAACACGCCCACAACGATCGTCGGCTGAAGTATCCGATGAAGTTGGAAGGCGGCAAGTGGAAGCGGCTTTCCTGGGACGCGGCCATCAACGAAATCGGCGACAAGATGCTGGGCATCCGCAAGGCGTCAGGCCCCGATTCCGTGTACTGGCTCGGCTCTGCCAAATTCAACAACGAACAATCCTATCTGTTCCGGAAGTTCTACGCTTTCTGGGGTTCCAACAACGGCGACCACCAGGCTCGTATCTGCCACTCGACCACGGTCGCGGGCGTTGCGAACACCTGGGGCTACGGCGCCATGACGAACTCCTACAACGATATGCACAACTGCCGGGCGATGTTCTTCATCGGCTCCAACGCCGCCGAAGCGCACCCGGTCGCTATGCAGCATATCCTGAAGGCGAAAGAGCAGAACAACGCGGAACTGATCGTCTGCGACCCGCGCTTCTCGCGCACGGCCGCGCATGCCGACGAATTCGTCCGGTTCCGTCCGGGCACGGACGTTGCTCTGATCTGGGGCATTCTGTGGCACGTGTTCGAAAACAGCTGGGAAGACAAGACGTTCATTAAACAGCGCGTCTACGGCATGGATCAGATCCGCGCCGAAGTGAAGAAGTGGGATCCGGCCGAGACCGAGAAGGTCACGGGTGTTCCGGGCGCTCAGCTTCGTCGCGTTGCCCGCACGCTGGCCAACAATCGGCCGGGCACGATCGTGTGGTGCATGGGCGGTACTCAGCACACCAACGGCAACAACAACACGCGCGCCTACTGCGTGTTGCAGCTGGCCCTCGGCAACGCCGCCCGTTCGGGTGGTGGCGCCAACATCTTCCGCGGCCACGACAACGTGCAGGGTGCCACCGACTTCTGCATTCTGTCGCACTCCCTGCCGGGCTATTACGGCCTCGCCAAGGGTTCGTGGAAGCACTGGGCCCGGGTCTGGAAAGTCGATTACGACTATCTGAAAGGCCGCTTCGAGTCCGAAAAGATGATGGGCTCCAAGGGCATCCCGGTTAGCCGCTGGGTTGACGGCGTCCTCGAAGACAAAACCAAGATGGACCAGAAGGACAACCTTCGGGCCATGGTCTTCTGGGGTCATGCCTGTAACTCTCAGACCCGTCTGCCGGAAATGAAAAAGGCGATGGAGAAACTGGACTTGCTGGTCGTCATCGACCCGGTCCCGACGTTCGCCGCCGTCATTCCCGACCGCAAAGACGGCGTCTATGTGCTGCCGGCCTGCACGCAGTTCGAAACCTATGGTTCCGTGACCGCGTCCAACCGGTCCCTGCAGTGGCGTGAAAAGGTTGTCGAGCCGATCTTCGAATCGCTGCCCGATCACACCATCATGTACAAGCTCGCCAAGAAGCTCGGCTTCGCCAAAGAGATGTTCAAGAACATCAAAGTGACGAAGGACGAGCCGTCGATCGAAGACACCACCCGCGAATTCAACGGTGGCATGTGGACGATCGGCTACACCGGCCAGTCGCCGGAACGTCTTCGCGCGCACATGAAAAACCAGTCCACCTTCGACAAGACTTCGCTCTTGGCCGTCGGCGGTCCGGTTGCGGGCGACTACTATGGTCTGCCGTGGCCCTGCTGGGGCACTGCTGCCTTGAAGCATCCGGGCACCCCGGTCCTTTACGACACCTCCAAGCCGGTCGCCGAAGGCGGTCTGTGCTTCCGCGCCCGTTTCGGCGTGGAACGGAACGGCGTCAACCTCCTCGCCGAAGGCTCCTACAGCGTCGGTTCGGAGATCAAGGACGGCTATCCGGAATTCTCCATGGCGGTGCTCAAGAAGCTCGGCTGGGATAAGGACCTGACGGCTGACGAGCTGAAGGTGATCGAAGGGGTCGCCGGCGACAAGACCAACTGGAAGACCGACCTTTCGGGCGGTATCCAGCGCGTCGCGATCAAGCACGGTTGTGCGCCCTTCGGTAACGCCAAGGCCCGCGCGGTCGTCTGGACGTTCCCGGATCCGGTGCCGTTGCACCGCGAGCCGTTGTACACGCCGAGGCGTGATCTTCTGCCCAAGTACGAAACGTACACGGACCGGAAGATGTATCGTCTGCCGACCATGTACAAGTCCATCCAGGACAAGGACTTCACCAAGAACTTCCCGACCATCCTCACGTCCGGCCGCTTGGTCGAATACGAGGGCGGCGGCGACGAAAGCCGGTCCAATCCCTGGCTTGCGGAGCTGCAGCAGGACATGTTCTGCGAAGTCAATCCGGTCGATGCCAACAATGCCGGCATCAAGGATGGGCAGATGATGTGGGTGCATTCGCCGGAAGGCGGCAAAGTGAAGGTCAAGGCTCTGGTCACCGAGCGTGTGGCCAAGGGCGTGGCGTTCATGCCGTTCCACTTCGGTGGTCACTGGCAGGGCAAGTCGTTGCGTGACAAGTATCCGGAAGGTGCGGATCCGTATGTGCTGGGCGAAGCGTCCAACATGTGCGGCACCTATGGCTACGACATCGTGACCAACATGCAAGAATCCAAGGTCACCTTGTGCCGTATCGAAGCGGCCTAAGGTAAGGAGACGCAAAAATGGCAAGAATGAAGTTCCTTTGCGATGCCGAGCGCTGCATTGAATGCAACGCGTGCGTCACCGCGTGTAAGAACGAGCACGAGGTGCCGTGGGGCATCAACCGTCGCCGGGTCGTCACCATTCGTGACGGACAGCCCGGTGAGCGGTCCATCTCGGTCGCCTGCATGCACTGCTCTGACGCGCCGTGCATCGCAGTCTGCCCGGTGGATTGCATCTATCAAACTGAGGAAGGTGTGGTCCTGCACTCCAAGGACCTCTGCATCGGCTGCGGTTACTGCTTCTTCGCGTGCCCCTTCGGCGCGCCGCAGTACCCGCAGGCGGGCAACTACGGAAGCCGTGGCAAGATGGACAAATGTACCTTCTGCAACGGTGGTCCGGAGGAAGACCACTCCACCGCCGAGTTCCAGAAGTACGGCCGTAACCGCCTTGCGGAAGGCAAGTTGCCGCTGTGCGCCGAAATGTGCTCGACCAAGGCTCTATTGGGCGGCGACGGCGACATGGTGTCCAACATCTACCGCGAGCGGGTTGTCGCCCGTGGCTTCGGTTCCGGCGCTTGGGGCTGGGGCACCGCCTATCAGTTGAAGGCGGGCTCGTAGGACCCTAGACCGGTAGCCTCATCTGGGAGGGGTGCCTCGCTGCGCAGATTTGCAGGGAAGCACCCCTTTCGGCTACTATATCTGGTGACAGATACAAAAAGTTTGGGGTCTGACGAGGAAACGACCATGACCAAGAAAAAAGTATTCCACGATCGGTTTATCCGCCCGCTGGGTGTGGTGGCGCTCGCCGCTTTGGCGTTGACCGCCTGCCGTGCGGAAGAACAGAACCGGATGGTGCGTTATGAGCCGGGTGTCTACAAAGGCAAGGCCGACACACATTTGACCGATGAAAATCTTGACGCATTGCGCGCCCGTGCGCGGCTGCAGGGCGGTGCGGTGAGCCCCAGCCTGGCCGGCGGCGGCGGTTCATCCGCAGGCTCCGACGTTCGCCCGCCCAGCTCCGACGAACGCGCGAAGCAACAAGGTAACAAATAGTCGATGGTTCGCCGGACAATAACCGGCGGCTGACAAGATTAACGAGATGACGGGGAAACATGCGATGACCTGGTCTAACCTTCGTAAACTGGCGGGCGCTTTGGCTCTTGTCCTCTTCGTGGCCTACGGGGCCGCGGCGACCTTCACCGGTTCGGCGACTGTTGATGTCGCGCAAGCGGCGGCGCAGTCTGGCGGTGAAATCCCTGGCAGTCCCCGGGGCGGCCTGTCACAGTCTGAAATGTGGCGCGCGGTCCGCGGCGGCATCAAGGGCACGGTGTCCATCCCCAACAAAGACGCCGGCCAGTTGGTGCAGTCCGACGGCGACGTCTGGCGGGCGGCCAAAAACGGCCCGCTGTCGAAATTCGGCGGCATGTTTCTTTTGGCCTCCATCGTGGTGATCGCGGCGTTTTTCCTGATCCGCGGCCGCATCAAGATCGAACACGGCCCAGACCCCCAGGGCCGCACGATCGAGCGGTTCAACGCGCTTGAGCGCGCGGTGCATTGGCTGACCGCGTCCAGCTTCATCGTTCTGGCCCTGACCGGGTTGAACGTAACCTACGGCCGCTATGTGCTGAAACCGGTGCTGGGCGACAGCACCTTCGGCGCGCTGACCTATTACGGCAAGCTGGCGCACGGCTACATCGCCTTAGCCTTCATGCTCGGCATCGTGATGATGTTCCTTCTTTGGGTTCGTCACAACATTCCGGCGGGCCGGGACATTGTCTGGCTTTTGAAAGGCGGCGGTCTGTTCTCCAAGGGCTCGCACCTCGATGTGCCCCGCTTCAACGCCGGACAGAAGATCATCTTCTGGCTGGTCGTTCTCGGCGGCGTTTCGTTGTCGCTGTCGGGTCTGGCACTTATGTTCCCCGGTCAAATTCAGCCCTGGGCCGGAACCTTTGGCATCCTGAACGCCTTCGGCGGTAGCTTCCCAACGGAACTGAGCGCGCTGCAGGAAGTTCAGCTGTCCGTGCTGTGGCATTCGCTGATCGCGCTGGTGATGATCGGCATCGTCATCGGGCACATCTACATCGGCTCGCTCGGCATGGAAGGCGCCATCGACGCGGTGGCCTCCGGTCAGGTCGACCTCAATTGGGCGAAGGAACACCATTCGCTTTGGGTCGCCGAAGAGGAAGCCAAGGCGGCGGGTGGCGCACAGCAGCCGGCTGAATAGCCATCGGGCGGCAACGCCCCGACCACATTAAAGAGCGGCCTTTGGGCCGCCCTTTTTTTGTTGGATGAAGTCGATTGACGCTCGCGGAGCGGGCGAGGGCGGGGCTATCGACTTGCCCGCTGGGGCACGGCTCGTCCGGTCGGTATCACAAGGGAAACTGCGCGAGGAATTTCCGTTCGCCCGACGGCGTAAAGCGGACGATGCGAGTTCCTTTGTCCCGCGCCGCCCATTTAAGGGCGTAGAGCCGATCCAGCAGCGCCGAGCCGAGCGCGCCCGCCGAGTTACTTCAGGCGGACGTTTTCGGTCGAATATTTCTGACCGCTGGTAATGTTGGCGGAATTAAGCGCCAAGCCCGCGGCGACGGCGATGATGACGGCGGCGATGGTGCCGGTCCAGAAAGACTGCATGATGTCTCCTCCAACTTGATTTGCGGCGTAATCGCCGGTCCCATTGGTTGGACCGTATTCTAATCGATTGCGTCCGGGTTTCAAAGGTCCCGTGCGGCAGTGGGAGGGCCGGGGGATAAGTTTTTCATTCCCCGGAATGACAGGCCCGCCCGCAGGGGCTATGGTAACGCCTTATTTTGCTCGGCAGTTTTGTGCAAATCCTAATAAAAAGGGGGATTTTCCATGTCCGAAACCGATGGCGGCGGCGCCCAAGAAGCCTCGCAGGCATTCGTTAAGCATCTGGAGGATTCGGGGTTCTTCAACCAGATCCGTGACCTTGAGTACAACCTGACGAAGATCGCCGAAGAATTGCAGAATTTCGGCAAGGTGGCGCAGGCGCGGATGGAGGAGTCGGAAAATCTGGCGGCCCACATTCTGGCGACCGAAGCCATTCTTGCCGCCGTGTTGAAATCGGCGAATGTCTCCGCCGACGATGTCGCGGCCGAGGTCAAGGAACGCACGGCGGCGATTTCCGGCGTCGAGGAAGGCAGCCCCGCCGTCCACGCCATCGCCCAGGATATCCTGAACCGGGCGGGTTAGCTGGCTCGTCCCGAGCCTGCGGAGCAGGCGACGACGGCGAGCGCGAAACTCAGATACCCACCGCTCACCCCGAGCCTGCGAAGCAGGCGACGACGGCGAGCGTGATGCCAAAACGTTTTAAGCGCCGAGCACGATTTAATTGCCTGGATGCGTCAAGGGCCGGAAAAGTCTGCCCCGGCCCTTACGATTCATGTGATGTTTAGGCGGTTAACGCACCAGGATTGTTGATTTCGCGCAAAGCCATCGTCGCCCGCAATCGCGGGCACATGTTTTGCGACGATTTATATTTCGCGCAAAGCCACTGTTGCCCGCGTTTGCGGGCTCAGGTTTTGCGACTATTCCGCCGCTTGCGCCGCCCCGCCGACCTTTTCCAGCCGGGCCGCGCAGAACTTGAACTCGGGGATTTTGCCCACCGGGTCCAGCTGCGGGTTGGTCAGGATGTTGGCCGCCGCCTCGTGATAGCAGAAGGGGATGAAGATCATACCGTCGGCGACGTCGCGGTCGGCGCGGACCTTCAATTCGATGGCGCCGCGCCGGGTCGAAACGCGGACCATATCGCCCGGCGCCAGACCCATTTCGCCCATCTGGTAGGGGTTGATCCCGACCACGGGTTCCGGTTCCAGAAGGTTCAGGATCGATGCCCGGCGGGTCATCGCGCCGGTGTGCCAGTGTTCCAGCATCCGGCCCGTGGTCAGCACCAGCGGGTATTCGGTGTCCGGCAATTCCGCCGGCGGGATCAGCGCCGCCGGGACCAGCTTGGCGCGGCCCGATGCGGTCGGGAAGCCGTTGCCAAAGATGATGTTTTCGCCGCGTGAGTCTTCCGACCTACAGGGATAGATGATCGAGTCTTCGTTCTCGAGCCTTTCCCACGTGATGTTGTCCAACGACCGCATGGTCTTTTTCATTTCGGCGAACACGTCTTTCGCATGCGTGTACGTCCAATTGAGACCCAGGCGATTGGCGATTTCCTGGATGATCCACCAATCCTGTTTGGCCTCGCCGGGCATGTCGACAACTGGGCGGGCCAACTGAACCTGCCGGTTGGTGTTGGAGAACGTGCCCCATTTTTCCGGGAAGGCGGAGGCCGGCAGGATCACGTCGGCGTAGTTGCAGGTTTCGGTTAAGAAGATGTCCTGCACGACCAGGTGTTCCAGCTTTGCCAGCGCATCGCGCGCATGGTTGGCGTCCGGGTCCGACATGGCCGGGTTTTCACCCATGATGTACATGGCCTTGATTTGATCGTCCAAAATCGCATGCACGATTTCGACGACGGTCAGGCCGCGCTTGGTATCCAACGTCACGCCCCACAAGTCTTCGTAGACCTTGCGCATGTCGGCGCTTTCGACCGATTTGTAATCGGGGAAGACCATGGGGATCAGGCCCGCGTCGGAAGCGCCCTGCACGTTGTTCTGCCCGCGCAGTGGATGCAGCCCCGTCCCTGGGCGGCCCATCTGGCCGGTGATCATGGACAATGCGATCAGGCAGCGCACGTTGTCGGTGCCGTGCACGTGCTGGGAAACGCCCATGCCCCAGAAGATCAGCGACCGTTCGGCGGTCGCATAGTCGCGGGCGACTTCGCGGATGACCGCGGCGTCGATGCCGCACACGGCAGCCATTTTCTCCGGCGAGAAGTCCTTGATGTTGTTTTTGACTTCTTCATAACCTTCGGTGTTGGCCTGGATGTACTGAACGTCGGTCAGGCCTTCTTCGATGATCGTGTAGATCATGGCGTTCAACAGCGCCACGTCCTGCCCGGCCTTGAACTGCAGATGCCGGGTGGCGTGCCGGGTCAGGCCCTGTTTGCGCGGGTCCATGACGTACAGCCGGGCGCCGCGCTTGGCCGCGTTCTTCAGGAACGTGGCGGCGACGGGGTGGTTCTGCGACGGGCGTGCGCCGATCACGATGATGACGTTCGAATCCTTGGCGTCGTTGAACGATGCCGTCACCGCGCCGGAATTAAGCCCTTCCATCAGCGCCGCCACCGATGACGCATGGCACAGCCGCGTGCAATGGTCGACGTTGTTGGTGCGGAAACCCTGGCGCACCAGTTTCTGCACCAGATAGGCTTCTTCGTTCGATCCCTTGGCGGAACCGAAGCCCGCCATGGCACTGGGGCCGTCTCGGTCCAGAACCTTTTTCAGGCCTGATGCCGCATGGTTCAGCGCCTCTTCCCATGTCGCTTCGCGGAAGTGAGTGAGGGGATTCGACGGGTCGACCTGGAAGTCGCGGACCTTCTCGAAGTCGTCTTTGCGGATCAGCGGCTTGGTCAGCCGGTGCGGATGGTCGATGTAGTCGAAGCCGAAGCGGCCTTTGACGCACAACCGGTTTTCGTTGGAATAGCCCTCCTTGCCTTCGACCTTGATGATCTTGTTGTCTTTCACATGGAAGGTCGTCTGGCAGCCGACGCCGCAATAGGGGCACAGGCTGTCGACAGTCTTGTCGGCTTTGCCGACACCGACCTGATTTGCGTCGACCATGGTGGAGGGCAGCAGCGCGCCCGTCGGGCACGCCTGCACGCATTCGCCGCAGGCGACGCAGGTGCTTTCGCCCATGGGGTCCATCATGTCAAAGACGATTTGCGACTTGTGGCCTCGGTTGGCCATACCGATCACGTCGTTTACCTGCACTTCGCGGCAGGCGCGGACGCAAAGGTTGCAGTGGATGCAGGCGTCCAGGTTTACGGCAATGGCAGCGTGGGACCGGTCGACGGCGGGCGCGTGGCTGCGCTGGCCGAAGCGGGATGAATCCAAATTCGCCTTGTCGGCCCAGTACCAGAAAAGGCTGTCCGGATCGTGGGTTTTACGGCGTTCCGGCTGGTCTGCCATCAGCAGTTCAAGCACCATGCGGCGGGCGGTTTTCGCCCGTTCGTTGTTGGTGGTGACCTCCATGCCCGCCGTCGGCTGGCGGCGGCAACTGGGGGCCAGCACCCGCTCGCCCTTGATCTCGACCATGCAGGCGCGGCAGTTGGCGTCCGGCCGGTATCCCGGCTTGGGCCGGTGGCACAGGTGCGGAATGGAATTGCCCTGGCGTTTAGCGACGTCCCAAATGGTCTCGCCAGGTTTGGCTTCGGCTTCCTTGCCGTCCAAGGTGAACTTTATCACGTCGTTTGATTCCTTGGCGCTCATTGGACTTTCTCCCCGAAGAACTTCAACGCCGACTGCACCGGATTTGGCGCGGCCTGGCCCAGGCCGCAGATGGAGGCATCGCGCATGGCCTGGCTCAATTCATTGATCAGATCGGCATTCCACTTGGGTTGATCAATCAGTTTCAGCATTTTTTCGCAGCCGACGCGGCAGGGCGTACACTGGCCGCAGCTTTCATCTTCGAAAAACCGGATCAGGTTTTTGCAAATGTCGGCGATATCGTCATTTTGCGAGAAGATGACGACGGCGGATGACCCGATGAAGCATCCGTGCTTGTCGAGCGTCCCGAAATCCAGCGGTTCGTCCGCCAGGCTTTCCGGCAGCACGCCGCCCGAGGCGCCGCCCGGCAGGTAGGCGGTGAAGGTATGGCCGTCTTCCATGCCGCCCGAGTAATCCTCGATCAACTGGCGCGCCGTCGTGCCGGCGGGCGCCAGCTTGACGCCCGGCTCCTTGACCCGGCCGGAAACGGAAAAGAAATGCGGCTGGCCCTGGTCCTGATACCACTTGGCGCCGTTCTCGATGATCTTCGGCAGCCAATAGACCGTTTCGACGTTGTTGATAAGCGTCGGGCGGCCCCACAACCCGGCTTGGGCCGGGAAGGGCGGGCGGTTGCGGGGCAGGCCTCGGTTGCCTTCGATGCTTTCGAGCATCCCCGATTCCTCGCCGCAGATATAGGCGCCGGCGCCCCGGCGCAGGTGCAGCTTGATGTCGCCGTTCAGGCCCGCGTCCTCGACCTTTTTGATTTCGGTCAGAAGCACTTCGCGGCAGGCCGGGTATTCGTCCCGTAGATAGATGTAAACGCCTTTCGCTTCGACGGACCAGGCGGCGATCAGCGCGCCCTCGATCACCCGGTGGGGATCGGTCTCGAAACAATGGCGGTCCTTGAAGGTGCCGGGTTCGCCCTCGTCGGCGTTGATGGCAACGAGGCGCGGTTTCGGCGCGTTCTTCATGAAGCTCCATTTTGTAGCTGTCGGGAAGCCCGCGCCGCCAAGCCCGCGAAGGCCACTTTCCTTAATAATTTCAACAGTTTGGTCGCGGCCTCGTTCACCCTTCAGGCAAGCCGCAAGGACGGCGTAGCCGCCTTCCTTGCGGTAGGCGGTCAGGTCTTTGTAGTTCGGCAGCGGTTGGGTGACGTCGCCGCCGTCGATGGCGGCCTTCACGCTGTCTGCATTGGCGTTGAAGATCTGGCGTTGTTTAACCACGGCCACCGGCGCCCGGTCGCAGGCGCCGACGCAGGGTGCGTGAATGACCCGCACATTGCCGCCGACGACGGATTTCAGCTTCGCCATCAGCGCGGCCGAACCCTTCATTTCGCAGGTGATCGAATCGCACACCCGGACGGTCAGGGCCGGCGGCGCGTTTTCACCTTCCTTCACCACGTCGAAGTGGTGATAGAAAGTCGCGACCTCGTAGACCTCGGTCTGGGCGAGCTTGAGTTCCGCCGCGAGCGCCCGCATGTGGGCCGCCGACAGGTGGCCGAACTTGTCCTGGATCAGATGCAGGTATTCGATCAGGTATTCGCGCTTGCGCGGGCCGTCGGCCAACAGCGCGCGCACGTCGGTCCATGCGGAATCATCCAGTTGGCGTCCCTTGTTTTGATAGGGAGAGCGCCCGTGGCTCCCTTGTTTTTTATTGGGTTTTTGGTCGTTGGCGGTGGACATGCAGGCTTCCTCCTCATGGGCGCCCGGTTTTCGGGCTTTTGGCCGTTGGCGTCGGCAATAACGGCTGCAGACCGCCGCCGGCAAAGTATGTTGCCAGACGGCCTTGTTTTCCACGAACTTTCAAATCGTTTTTCACTATCTAAAAATTCGTGGCCGTTATGGCCGGAACGGCTGAACTGGCATTTTGTATACCAGGCGGTCTATAACACGGAACGTGCGCCCCGCAAAGGCGGGAATAAAGGCGTTTGGCGGGTTTTTCGGGGGCTCGGCGCGGCGGCGGACTGATCGAAAAATGCCCGCGTTCAGGCACCCGCTGGAGGGCCGGTTCGCGGCCGGTCGCAACGGCCTTCTCGGGCCCGTTTTGGCCTCTTCCCGGACGCCGGCGGCGGTTCGCGCTTGTCGCCCGCCCGGGGCTGTCCCATAGTTCCCGATCGGTGGGCATTCCGTCTATTCGGACGCGGCCCGAAAGTCCCTCAAATGGAAGCGAAGGCACCATGTTCGACACCGATCTGCGCTTGGCCCAACTCCTTTGTTCCCGGCTTTGCCACGACTTGGTAGGGCCGGCGGGTGCGGTCAACGCGGGGTTGGAATTGGCGAAAGAGGGCGGCCTGGACGACGGAGCCATGGATTTGATGACCATGAGCGCCGGCGAAATCACCCGACGGCTGGCGTTTTTCCGGATTGCCTTCGGAGCCGCGTCGGGCAAGGCGTCGGTGGGTGGCGGGCTAAGCGCCAACGATGCCCGGGCCCTCGCGGAAGACCTGCTGCAGGGCGGCAAGGTGGCGCTCGATTGGCCCGACAACCGGGACGAGCCGGACCTTTTCGACCCGGCGGTCGGCAAGGTTCTGCTGCTGCTGATCCTGATTGCGTCGGAAAGCTTGCCGCGCGGCGGCGAGGTTGCCGTTCATTCCGCCCAGTTGCCGGAGGGTTTCGGCTTTGCCATCGCCGCCCAGGGCGAGGGAGTGCGGCTCAAGGACGACCTGCAACAGGCGCTTTCCGGAGCGGCGGGGGCGGGTGCCGACGGTGTCACCGCCCGCAACGTTCACGCCCATTACGCCCATTTGCTGGCGGCCGAGGCCGGCGGGCGGCTGGAATGGTCGGCGGAAGACCCCGGAGAACTCAGGCTTATGGCGCTATTTCCGGCCGCCGGCTGATCAAACGGCCTGAATCCGCGGTACCCGGGCGCCACTATGCCATCAGTCGTATACGATAGAGGGTCGAAATTGTTTGCCCAAATAGGGCGCAATTGGTTTAAGTTACCACTTGCCGACACGAGGGGCGGGCATGGTGCTTGCGTGTCCGTCGTCAAAATAAATGGGGCATTTGATCCTGTTTTGTAACGGAGGATCTGGCTCACCTTGATTTGATGTTAAGCCGCTTGTCGTTGTTGTTTCAAGCGGCGGTTTTGAATGTTGAGTTTCTTGATCTTTTTTCTCCTTTCGATGATGGCCGTATCCCGCCCGGAGTAAGCTTCGGCAGGCGTGACGTTATTCGGGCTCTCGCGGTAACAATGGTTGTTGTAATGCTCGGCGAAGGCCCCGATCTGGTTTTCGAGATCGCCGGGCAGGTAATAGTTCTCCAGCAGAACGCGGTTCTTCAACGTCTGATGCCAGCGTTCAATCTTGCCCTGGGTCTGCGGATGATACGGTGCGCCTAGGACATGATCCATGCCCTGGCCTTCGAGCCACTCAGCAAGATCGGCGGATATATAGGACGAACCGTTGTCGCTCAGCAGGCGCGGCTTGTGAACAACTTCGGCCCTGTCACAGCCTGACGCCTTCAAGGTCAG
>JAYNIR010000021.1:0-40989 GCA_038109305.1 Rhodospirillaceae bacterium | reverse complement strand
TCATGCACTGGCGGTCCTGCACGCGGCAGAACTGGGCGAAGGAGCCGTCCGGCGTTTCGTAGCCCCAGATGCGCTGCGAGGTTGAAAACATCGGGTCGCCGCCGTTACATTCCTCGTCGTCGCCGTCGTCCTGGTTACAATGCACCACGACTTCGTCGCCGACCTTGAACCGCTTCACCTTCGATCCGACGGCGTAGACGATGCCCGCCCCGTCGGAACCGGCGATGTGGTATTCGGCCTTGTGATAATCGAAGGGGGAAATCGGCGTGCCGAGCGCGGCCCACACACCGTTGTAATTTACGCCCGCCGCCATCACCATGATCAGCACATCGTGGCTGTCCAGTTCGGGGACGCCGACAACTTCGACCTGCATGGCGGTTTCGGGCTCGCCGTGGCGTTCCTTGCGGATCGCCCAGGCGTACATCTGTTTCGGTACATGGCCCAGGGGCGGGATCTCGCCGACCTCGTAAAGGTCCTTTTTCGGCAGGCCCGCGTAGGGATTGTTGTCTTGTTCCGGGTTCAATTCGATCACTGCGGCGGCGTTAGACATAAATTGCGCCTCCCTTCGTCGCTGATTGCGCCTTCCCCGTCCGATGCCCGTCCCAGATGCCTGGGCAACGTCCGTTTTCTCTTTGCAAATCGTCTTATCCGCTTTATGGTTTCTTCGCAATGCACAAAATTGAAATTTCTTAAATTTTGCTTTTAATGTAATAAAATTACTAAATTTTACGATAAATGATATTTTTCAGTCCGGGAGGCTGACTTTATGGCGGACAAATTCGCGGACGTAGCAGGCACCGGGGCAAAGGCCGCTGCATCGCAAAAAGCGGCCCCGCGGGAGGTCGAAAAACCCTGGCTGTTCAGAACCTATTCGGGGCATTCGTCGGCGGCCGAATCGAACAAGCTGTACCGCACGAATCTGACCCGTGGGCAGACGGGGCTATCCGTCGCCTTCGACCTGCCGACCCAGACGGGATATGACGCCGATCATCCCTTGGCCCGGGGCGAGGTCGGCAAGGTCGGCGTGCCCATTTCGCACCTGGGCGATATGGAACGCCTGTTCGACGGCATCCCGCTTTCCCAGATGAACACGTCGATGACCATCAACGCGCCGGCGGCATGGCTGTTGGCGCTATACATCGCGGCGGCGGAACGCCAGGGTGCCAAGCGCGCAGATCTGTCCGGGACGACGCAGAACGACGTGTTGAAGGAATATCTGTCGCGCGGCACCTACATTTTCCCGCCGGGGCCGTCGCTGCGCCTGACCGCCGACACCATCGCCTTCACCGGGCGCGAGGTGCCGAAATGGAATCCGGTCAACGTGTGCAGCTATCACCTGCAGGAAGCGGGCGCGACGCCGGTGCAGGAACTGGCCTACGCGCTGGCGAATGCAATTTCGATATTGGATACGGTCCGCGCGTCGGGCCAGTTCGCCGAAGAAGACTTCCCGCGCCTCGTCGGGCGGATCAGCTTTTTCGTCAATGCCGGGCTCAAGTTCATCACCGAAATGTGCAAGATGCGCGCGTTTACTGAGCTGTGGGACGAAATCACGGCGGACCGCTACAGCGTCGAGGACCCGAAGTATCGCCGCTTCCGTTACGGCGTGCAGGTCAATTCGCTCGGCCTGACGGAACAGCAGCCGGAAAACAACGTCTACCGGATATTGCTCGAAATGCTGGCGGTCACGTTGTCCAAAAACGCGCGGGCGCGCGCCGTGCAGCTGCCAGCGTGGAACGAAGCGCTCGGCCTGCCCCGCCCATGGGATCAGCAATGGTCGCTCCGCATGCAGCAGGTGCTGGCCTATGAAACCGACCTGCTGCAATTCGGCGACATCTTCGAAGGCTCGACCGAGATCGAAGCCCGGGTCGAGGAACTGAAGGCCGAGGCCAAGGCGGAGCTTGAACGGATTGACGAGATGGGCGGCGCCGTTCAGGCGATCGAAACCGGCTACATGAAACAGCGGCTGGTCTCCGCCAGCGCCAAGCGCCTGGCCGACATCGAAACCGGTGATCAGATTGTCGTCGGCGTCAATAAATTTATCGAGGCCGAGCCCTCGCCATTGTTGGGCGAAGCGGGCGCCATCGTCACGGTTTCGGAAGAGCCCGAAAAGAATCAGATCGACAACCTCAACGCCTGGCGCGCGCAGCGCGACGAAGCGAAGGTCAAGACGGCGCTGGCCGCGCTCGCAGAGGCCGCGCGCGGTGCGGCGAACATCATGGAGCCCTCGATCCAATGCGCCCACGCGGGCGTCACCACCGGCGAATGGGGCCAAACATTACGCGATATCTTCGGCGAATACCGCGCGCCGACCGGCATATCGGGTGCCTCCGCCGAGCCCTTGGGCGACATCGGCCGGTTGCGGCAGCGGGTCGAGGACGTTTTCAACGCGCTTGGCCGCCGGATCAAGATTCTGGTCGGCAAGCCGGGATTGGACGGCCATTCCAACGGTGCGGAGCAGATCGCGGTTCGCGCAAGAGATGCCGGGATGGAGGTCGTCTACGAAGGTATCCGCCTGACGCCGCAGGAAATCGTCAACGCCGCCCGTGACGAGGCCGTGCACGTGGTTGGCCTTTCCGTTCTGTCCGGATCGCACATCGCGCTGGTGACCGACGTCATGAACAGGATGCGGGCCGAAGGGCTCGACGACATCCCGGTGGTCGTCGGCGGCATCATCCCCGAAGCGGATGCGGAAACCCTGAAAGCCGCGGGCGTCGCCCGCGTCTACACACCCAAGGATTTCGACCTGACCCGGATCATGGATCAGATCGTCGACCTGGCGGCAGAAGGTCTCGCCACGGCGGCGGAATAAGTCGCAAAACCCGAGGCCATCAGGCCGAAGGTGGCTTTGCGCGAAACTAAAAAAGAATCGCAAAACCTGTCCTAGATTTGCTCGCGTCATCGTCGCTGCGCTCGGGCCGCACGACGTTGGCTTTGCGCGAAACATCAATGTACCTGCGTCAGAGATCGCCCTACGATAGCGGCCATCACGGATTGTAATCCGGCACTGAAACCACCGAAAGATCAGCCCATGCCCAAAACCGTTGCAGTTTACGAAAAAACGATCGATAGACTTCGGTCGCGATTGGAAAAATTTGGCCCGGACGTGTCGTTCGTCCCGTTCAATGAGAAAGGCGAATACATTGTCGATGGCCGCCCATCGGCACCTGAAGAAATCAGCATCGATTATTTGTGGCTAAGCCAGGATCTCAGCATCGACAGGAAAGTCGGGCCGGCGCTGGATATGGCGCTCAAAACCAAGTCTATAGACGTGATGCAGACGTTCAATGCCGGGCTTGATCTGCCGGCTTACAAAAAGATCGCGGACAAGGGCGTGCGCATCTGCAATTCGAGCGCCCAAGCCGTCGCCATTTCCGAATACGTCTTGGCCAATGTGCTCGCCTGCTTCCATCCGATTGCCCGGCGGCAACAACTGCAATCCGAAAAAACGTGGGAGAAAACACCCTTTCGCGAAATTGCCGAGACGAATTGGCTTATCGTCGGTTATGGGCCGATCGGCGCAAACGTCGCGTCCCGCGCGCGGGCATTCGGCGCGTCCGTTTCGGTTATTCGCAGGTCGCCGCAGCCGATCGACGGCGTCGACCGGGTCGGTAGCCTAGACGATATGGCAACATATCTATCGGACGCCGACGTGATCGTTTTGGCCTGCGCCTTGAACGACGAAACCCGCGATATGGCAAACGCCCGTTTCTTTGGCGCCGTAAAACCCGGAGCACTCCTGGTCAATATTGCCCGCGGCGGCTTGATTGATGAACCGGCGTTAAAGGCGGCCCTGGATGACGGGCGAATTTCACAAGCGGTTCTGGATGTTTTCAATCAGGAACCTTTGCCTGCCGACGACCCGCTTTGGAGGCATCCCGGCGTGATCATCAGCGCCCACACGTCGTTCAACGGCAGCGGCTCGCGGGGCCGTTGGGACGACTTGTTTTTCGATAGCCTGCCGCGCTTCCTAAAGGGCGAATCCTTGCTGAACGAAGTGGCCCCGGAAAAAATTTGAGGCGACGCGGCCGTCGGGGCTAGACGGCCATTCTAACGCGGCGGCGCAGATCGTCGACCTGGCGGCGGAAGGCCTCGCTACGGCGGCGGAGCAACCTCTCGGGTTTTTGATGTCTGCGCGGCTGCCTGCGGCTGAAAAGCTATCATTTGCCGACCGGTTTGGAAAAGTCAGCGAATGACCCTGAGCAGAATATCAATGAGACGTGGCTGCAGGTCACCTGAGACGGATCAGGCCCAAACAGTGTTTGAAATCGCTGAATCTGTTGGAATGATTGGACGTCGGAAACTAACGCAGAAACTCTCTAAATTCGTCAACGTTGACAGCAAACCCGAGGCCCTCCCCAACGTCCTTCCGAATTGTTTAGGTATTTACCCCAACTACCTTGCCATTCAAGAACAACGGCCCACCCGAGTTCCCTTGGTTGATTGCGGCACCAGTTTGAATAAGGGTCAACTGCAGCGAATCGGGCGTCGATACAGACATTTTTCTTGTCGTACTTACAATCCCTTTGTTGATGCTAAATGTAAGCCCTTTCGGATGACCTGCGGAAAAAACCTCGTCGCCGGCCGAAATCGCACCATTATGAAATGCTGCGGGGGTACCTTTCGTGTTAACGCGGATCAATGCCAGATCTCTAATCGTTGAACGCTTAACGACTTTTCCAAATGATTTTAAACCTTTGGAAGTAGTCATCTCAGCATACTTCACGTTCTCAACGACATGATTGTTCGTCAATACGTGGGTCTCATCGATGTAGAAACCAGCGCCGAGAGTGCAATCATCGGTTTCAATGAGAACAACGCTTCGCATCAATCGAGAAGCTAAACCAACTGTCTTTTCGGCTCCCTTAACACTTCGGGCGGCCACTTTCGTTTGCGCTTTTACCTCTTCCAACGCGTGATGGATTTTGCCACTGAAAGAGCGGCTGTGCCGGAGTTGCCTTGCGAAATTTTATCAAGCGTCGGCCCAGTATCAAACTGCAATGGAGCCTCTATGAAGTTATTAGCGTCTCGCTTCCCAGAGAGAAGGTAGCTTTTCCTCTCGTCTTGCTCATGAACGCCAGTATATAGATCGGCCGATAACTCAGCGGATACCTTCGCGTTGTAAACCTTGATATTTGCTTCCCGCTTATCTACGAGCGAACCTCTAAAGATTCACTCATCGACGACCGAAATTCTCCGTAAGGCGGACATAGCCCGCCTCGGGTTGCGCGATTTCCCTTTTCAAGAGTCGCGTCGCGCGCCCCGAGCGGAGCGACGACGGCGCGCGCAATCAAAAAAGGGATTAATCGACCGGCTTGGCGCGCAGCAGCAGCACGGGGATGGCTTCGACCGACGCCGTCGGCTCTAGCGGGTTTTCCACTTACGGTTTTGCCACCATGGCCAAATAGCGCGCGGTTCCGGCCTGGAAGTCCGGCCGGATGAAGGCCCAGCTCATAAACAAGCCGCCGAACCGTTCGAAAAACACGATGTCTTCGTTTTCCTTGCACCACTGGACGTCGCGGGCGAGGTTGCGGGACGTGGCGACCCAGACCCACCCAGGCCGCACGCCCGAGCGCCAAATGACGTAGACGCCGATTTTGCCCTCAAACCTGCGAGCCCGGGGATCATGCTTCATCAGCTGGGAAAATTTGCCCTGGTCGTTGCGTTCCCATTTGGGATCGACGGGCTTGCCAAGCTTGGACATCCGCTTGGCGGCTTGCTTGAAAAACATGAACGCTACCTTCCCAAAGAGCCTTTTCTGTTGGGCCGGAAAATGGTCCCTTGTCGTTGGCGCATAATGTGCAACCGAACGTAGGCCGTGTTGAAGGTTATTTTGGCGATCGAAACTGCGACACTCGCCATGGTGCTGGCCGCGACCGCGCTGATTTTGGGCGGCACCGTGGTGACCCGCGTTGCGCCCATGCCGACATCCGATCAGGCGCGGGCGGCGATGCTGAAAATGACCGCGGACCTGCACCCGGCCCGGATTTACGAGCTGGACGTCGGGTGGGGTGGGCTGGCCCAGGCACTGGCCCGGCAGTTCCCCGAGACCCGCGTCATCGCCATTGAAATGTCGCCCCTGCGATGGGCCGTCTGTCGGCTTCGGGCGGCGCTGTTCGGCCCGGAAAACCTGGAGGAGTGGGGTGATGTGCTGAAAACCGACCTTTCCGACGGCGTCCTGATCGCCTGTTTCCTGTGCCCGGCGCTGATGACGCCGTTGGACCCGAAGTTCAGGTCCGGGCTCAAGCCGGGGGCACACGTGATTTCCAACACCTTCGCCCTGCCCGGCTGGAGCGGCTCGACGACCTGCACCGCACGGCGGTTTACCCGTACCACCACAACGGCGGAATTAAATAACATCGTATTTCACGATGGTTAATGTGTTTAAATTCTAATTTAATCATGGTTTAATCAGCGTTATGGGCACGCGAGAAATTGATGAGGCCCGGCCGGAACAACGAATCCACCGGGCAAAAGGGAGCTTCACCCGATGCCGAACGACCAACCTGCCGACATTAGCCTGCCCAGTTTCGCGGGCCTGCCCGAAGGACCGGGCGGGCCGCTTGCCGGGCTGACAATCATCGAACTGGGGCATTTCGTCGCCGCCCCGCACTGTACCCGCGTGCTGGCGGACCTAGGTGCGCGGGTCATCAAGGTCGAACCGCCGGTGAAGGGTGATCCGGTGCGTACCTGGGGCGAACATGTGAACGGCCGGTCGCTCTGGTTTTCCGTCCACGGGCGGAACAAGCTGTGCGTAACCGCCAACCTGAAATCACCGGACGGCATTCAGTTGGCGAAGGACCTGATCGCCAAGGCCGACGCCGTCGTCGAAAATTTCAAACCGGGGCAGTTGGAAAAATTCGGTCTTGGCCCCAAAGAGATCGAGCGGCTTTCGCCCGGGTGCGTCTTTACCCGCATTTCCGGATACGGACAGACCGGCCCCCGCGCCCAGATGGCGGCATTCGGCGTGATCGGCGAATCGATCGGCGGGCTTAGGCACCTGACCGGATTCCCCAAGGGCATGACCGACCTGCCGCCTGCGCGGGTCGGCGTATCGCTCGGCGACATGATCGCCGGGCTTTACGCCGCCGTCGGCATGCTGGCGGCGCTTTATGAACGCGGCAAGGTCGGCCCCGACGCCCATAAAGAAGGATACATGGGCCGCGTAGTCGACGCGGCGCTGACCGAATCTGTATTTTCGTTTCTCGAAGGCTGCCTGCCGGAATACGGCAAGCTGGGTAAAATCCGCGAGCCCTATGGCTCGACCCTGCCGACCACCGCACCTTCGGACGCGTACATGGCAAAAACCGGCGAATGGTTTTTGATCGGCGCCAATTCGGACCCGCTGTTCCAAAAGCTTGCCAACCTGATGGGCCAGCCGGACCTGCCGAAGGACCCGCGCTTTGTCGACAACCAATCGCGCGTCAAGCACGTTTCGGCGCTGGACGCCCTCATCCGGGCCTGGGCCGCGACGCAGACCATCGACGAACTGGAACAGAAAGTCGGCGGCGAGGACATTCCGTCGGGCCGCGTCTACACCATCGAGGACTGCACCCGCGACTCCCAATACCTGGAACGCGGCATGATCCGCACCGTAGAGGACCCGCACTTCGGCGACGTGCTGCACCCGGGCGTGGTGCCGATGATGACCGGCGGGCCCAAGGGATCAACCGGCGGCGGCGTCGCCTGGGCGGGCCCGGCGGTCGGCGCGCATAACGACATCATATATCGTGGCGTCCTGGGCCGGAGCACGGATGAGCTTGCCCGCCTTACCCAAACAGGTGCGATTTGACCGGCGCGATCTGATTTCGAGGAGAGAACCTGATATGACGACGAAGGAAAAAATCGACATCGTCGACGTCGCCCCCCGCGACGGCTTTCAGGCCGTCGGCCCGTGGATCGAAACCGAAACCAAGGTGCGGGTCGTCGAAGGTCTGTTCGACGCTGGGTTCACCCGGATTGAGGCCGGAGCCTTCGTCAGCCCCAAGGCGGTGCCGCAGATGCTGGACACGGCGGACCTGCACGCAAAGACCAAACGGCCCGACGGCGCACGCATGTGTGCGCTGGTCCCGAACCTGACCGGCATGCGCCGGGCGTTGGACGCGGGCGTCAACGATCTTGTGTTCGTTTTTTCCGTCACCGAAAGCCATAACCAAGGCAATGTGCGGCGGCCCGTCGCCGACAGCCTGAAGGAACTGGACGACGTCATCGCGCTTGGCCGCGATCAGGACGATTTCATTCTGCGGGTCAATGTGGCGACGTCGTTCGACTGCCCGTTCGAAGGCCGCGTCGATGAAGACGCCGTGATGGCGTGCCTGGACCATGTCGTCGGCCAGGGCCTGCCGGTGGAATTCGGTATGTGCGACACCACGGGCCGCGCATTTCCCGACCAAGTCGCGCATCTATTCGAACGCACCATGGCGGCATTCCGAGGCTCCGGGTCGACCTGGGCGTTCCACGGGCACGACACGTTCGGCTTAGGCGTGTCCAACGCGCTTTACGCCTATCAGGCGGGGGTACGCGTGTTCGACGCCGCCGCCGCCGGGTTGGGCGGCTGCCCCTTCGCGCCGGGCGCCACCGGCAACACCGCCTCGGAAGATTTGGTTTTCACTTTTGGCAACATGGGGATCGAAACCGGCGTCGATCTGGAAAAATTGTTGGTCGTCGCCGAAGATATCGCGGTGCTGCAGGGTGCCGCCACCGGCGGGCATATCCGCACCGTGCCCCGCGCCCGCGCGCTGACCGACCGAACCGCCGCATGACCGCGATGTCGGCCAATCTTAATTTTACGCAAATACGTCGTCACCGTCCGGCGCGGTCGGTTCGGGATTTGCGGTGATGCGCTTCAACCTGACAACGCTCAGACTTTTCGTCACCGCCTGTCAGGACGGATCCATCGCCGCCGCCGCCGAACGCCACCACATAGCGCCTAGCGCCATCAGCCGCCGGTTGTCCGACATGGAAACCGAGGTCGGCACCGCCCTTTTGTACCGGTCGCGCGGCGGGGTGCAGCCGACGCCCGCCGGCGAGGCGCTGTTGCGCCACGGCGAAAATCTGCTGCGTCTTGCCGACCGCATGGAAGGCGAACTGACGGAATTTACCGCGGGCGAGCGCGGCAACGTGCGGGTTGCCGCCAACGCATCGTCGGTGACGCAGTTTATGCCCATTGAACTGGCGGCGTTTTTGGAAACCTTCCCGCTGATCCGCATCGACCTGCGCGAACAGGTATCGGAAACCATCGTCCACGACGTCGCCGACGGCCACGCGGACATCGGTATTTTTTCGGACGCGGTCGACCCGGGCGATCTGGAGATCCTGCCCTACCGTACGGACCGGTTGATGGTGCTGATGCCGCCGGGGCACGGCCTCGACCGGGACGCCGCCATTCGGCTGACGGACGTGCTGGCGCACCCGGTGGTCGGGCTACAGACCGGCAGCTCGCTGCACGCGCGGATCGCCCGGGCCGCCCGCGACGCGGGCCATGACCTCGCCTGCCGCATTCAGGTGACCAGTTTCGACGGCCTCCGCCGCATGGTCGAGGCCGGACTGGGCCTTGGCTTTCTGCCCGAGGGTGCGGTGACGCGATACTTGAACGCACAACTGACCGCGCGGCCGCTGGCCGAACCCTGGGCACTCAGGCATTTGTTGCTGGGCGTGCGCGACGCGGCGGCGTTGCCGGCGGTTGCACGGCGACTGTTGGTGCATCTTGCCGCCGACGCGGACGAAAAAATTCCGACTAAAATGACTTAGAGCGGCTTGGTCGCGGATTTCAGCCAGGCGCGGGTTCTCGCATCGACCGCGCGATTCAGTTCGCGCCACACCCGGGCGTGATAGGCGTCGAGCCAGGCGCGTTCGTCGGTGTCCAGCATCGGCGTGTCGATCAGGGCGCGATCGATGGGGGCGAGCGTCAGGGTTTCGAAGCCGAGCATGTCGCGCTCCCCGCCCCGCGGCGTTTCCGCCGCGCCGACCATCACCAGGTTTTCGATGCGGATGCCGTACTCACCGGTCTTGTAGTATCCGGGCTCGTTGGAGACGACCATGCCCGGTTCCAGCGCCACCGTGCTGGCGGCTTTGGAAATGCGCTGCGGCCCTTCGTGGACGCTTAGGTAACTGCCGACGCCGTGGCCGGTGCCGTGATCGTAATCGAGCCCCGCGTCCCAGAGCGATTTTCGGGCCAGCGGATCCAGCGCCGAACCCGTCGTGCCCGGCGGGAATTTGGCCATGGCAAGCGCGATGTGGCCCTTGAGCACGCGGGTGAAACGATCCTGCATTTCGCGAGTCGGGCCTTTTTTGCCTTTTATCGTGATGGCGACCGTGCGGGTGATGTCGGTGGTGCCGTCCAGGTACTGGCCGCCTGAATCGACCAGATAGATGTCGCCGGGTTTCAATGTGCGATTGGTTTCGGGCGTCGATTTGTAATGCACGATGGCGCCGTTAGGGCCGGAACCGGAAATGGTGTCGAAGCTCAAGTCTCGGAGCTTGCCCGTCGCTTCGCGGCAGGCGAGCAACCGGTCGGACGCCGCCAGTTCGGTGATGCCGCCTTGGGGCGCTTCGGCCGCGAGCCACGCAAGAAAGCGGCAGACGGCCGCGCCGTCCCGTTTGTGGGCAGAGCGCATGCCGGCCTGTTCGGCACGGGTCTTTTTCGCCTTTGGCAGTTGGCAGGGATCGGCGGCGCGGGAAATGTCCGCGCCCGCGCGCTTCAGCCGCGCCATGACCCACATAGGAATGCCCGCCGGATCGATGCGGACGCGCTTGCCGCCCTGGCCCAACCGGTCCAGGACATCGCCGAGCGTGCCGGGTGCGTGCAGGCGCACCTCCTTGCCGATATGGCGGCGGACGGCGGCGGTAATTTTATCGGCATCGACGCACCAATCGACCGCACCCGTCCGATGCACAACGGCGAAGGATAGCACGAAGGGCGTTCGCGGCACGTCCGCGCCCCGCACGTTCAACAGCCAGCAGATGGAATCCGGCGCCGACAGTACCGCCGCGTCCTCGCCTGCGGACTTCAGCGCCACCGCGATCTCCCGCCGTTTGTCGGCGGACGTGCGGCCTGCGTATTTGTTGGGGTGGACCTGCGCGGGCGCCCTGGGCGGCGGCGGCTGATCCGCCCAGACGGCGTCGACCAGATTGCCCGGCACGGGCACCAGCTTGCCGCCGGCTTTTTTACAGGCGGCTTCGTACCGCGCCGCCTGCGCCGGGGTCAGCAGCCAGGGGTCGTAGCCGATGCGCCCGCCCTTTGACATCGCGCCGGCGATCCAGTCCCAGGGCATATGCGTCGCGATGGGCAGGCAGTCGAATTGCGCCGTGTCGACCTGGGCCCGGACCTGCAGCGTGTATCGCCCGTCGACGAAAACAGCGGCCTTGTTTTTCAAGACCACGGCGAGCCCGGCCGAACCGGTAAAGCCCGTCAGCCACGCCAGGCGTTCGGACCGGCCGGCGACATATTCGCCCTGGTGTTCGTCGGCGCGGGGCACGATGAACCCATCAAGCCCGCGCGCCGTCAGTTCGGCCCGAAGGCGTTTGAGCCGCGCCCGCCGGTCGGCGTCGGCGCCTGAGACGGTTTTGGTTCCGGTTTTGGCGATCGATGCGTTCATGCGATTAAGCTAGGAACCCCGCGCAGGGTAAGCAAGTGAAACCGGGGCTCGAAGGCCGCCAGACCCGCGAATGGACGCCGACGAGACGTCGCGGCGTCTGTGATGAAATGCACGATTTCATGTGCAAATATTACAGTGCTGCAGTGCAACAATAGCTGTTTTAGCATGGCCTACCCGGGCGTAGGTTTCGAGCGCCTCGTGGCCAAGGGCGACACAACATCCCGAACTCCAAGCCGCGAACCGAAACAGCAGCCTAAAACTATGAACGCCATTCACACGGTCCAAAACCCCTTGGACATTCTGATCCGCGCCCGTCACATGCAAGAAGACGCGCTGCTGACGGTGCTTGGCCGCGCCCTTTCGGCGCTGCCGAAAATGGCCGTCCGGGCGCTGCGGCAAGCGGAACTGCGACGCCAGCTGGACGCCCTCGACGATCACCTGCTGGCCGACATCGGTCTGCACCGGTCCGACATCCCGGCCGTGGCCGCCCGCTCCTACCTCGCGCAGGACGCTAAGCATCCCGCGCCCCAGGCGGCGGAACTTCACATTCTGCAGCCGACGGCGCCGGTGGCCGACGCGCGTCTGGCCGCTTAAGGCTCCTACAAATCCGCCAATCGAATGCGACGGGTGGGGCGACATCGCCCTGCCCTTTGACGTTTGCACCCACCGCAGCGCCGCACCGCAAGATATGCGTATTATGCATTGATTTGTTTCGTAAATTGATATTTATGCATAGCCCGGTCCGGCCTACGTTCCCGTCACCCAGTCAGCGGAAGCGACGGCAGACCAAAGTTCGTCGGTCTTCACAAGTCAGGAGAAGACCAATGACACAGATACGTAAATCTATGTCCGGTGGCCACCTGAGCGTTCAGGAACAGGTTTACCGGGCCCAGTAATACCGCGCGGCGTGCCTTGCCGGTCTGGTTTCCGAATTCGTTTCGGCACTGAACGCCCTGCCCGTCCCGCTTCGCTATCCGAAATTCGCGTTCTAACCGAAACCCCGCGTTTCGTTTGCCCGCATAGGATGCTCTATAAAGCCGATCCACAAACTCAAACGGCGGCCCCGATATCCGGAGCCGCCGTTTTTTGTCCCGCCTGGTTTTGCCCGATCGGGCGACAGCCGTTAATTCGGCTGCGGCACGATGCGCAGATAGGGCTTCACCGCATTCCAGCCGCCGGGAAACTTTTTCTTGGCGTCTTCGTCGGAAACGGCCGACACGATGATCACGTCCTCGCCCTGTTTCCAGTTCACCGGCGTAGCCGCCTGATGCTTGGCGGTCAGTTAGAGCGAGTCGATGATGCGCAGGATCTCATCGAAATTGCGGCCCGTCGCCATGGGATAGGCCAGACATAGCTTAATTTGTTTGTCCGGCCCGATGAAGAAGACCGTGCGCACGGTCATGTTGGTCATCGCCCTGCGTTCCTTGGCGCCGCCGGACGCATCCGCTGGCAACACGCCGTAAAGCTTGGCAACGGCCAGGTTCGATGTAATTGGGGGCGTGGCCCTGCGTTTCCTCAATGTCCTTGGACCAGGCGGCGTGGTCGTCAACGGAATCGACGCTCAGCCCGATCACCTTGACGCTCCGGGCCGTAAATTCCGGCTCGAGCTTCGCCATGTAGTCGAGCTACGTCGTGCACACCGGCGTGAAGTCCTTGGGGTGCGGAAACAGAATGCACCAGCTGTCGCCGATCCATTCGTGGAAGTTGATTTTGCCTTGGATGGTTTGCGCCGCGAAATCCGGCGGGGTGCTGCCAATTGTCAGTGACATGCACTGTCTCCTCTGTGGAAGGGGCAGTGACCTGCCTCCCACACCCGGGCTTCAACCCAACGGCGAGAAACCTTGAATCAAGCGCTAATCCGACGCCGGATTGTGGATAACTTCGCCCGGAGCGGCCGGCCCTGCACCCGCCAAATCTGGGGCGCGGCACGAGGCGTCAGAAAAGGGGCTTTGACGTTCGGCGGTAGCCGCGGCCTTCCATGCAGGAGATGAACATGCGGTCGGCGTCGCGGATCATTTCGTATTGCGCTATGGCGGCATCGTAGTCACCACCGATGATGTTGCCCCGGGTTTCGCCGGGGATCGGTTGGCGGCGCAACTGCCGGTCGGCTTCCTTGCGGGCGATGGACCGGCAAGCCTGACGGTCGTAATCCAATTGATCGGGCTGAACGCCCGGTTTTTCCCAGGCGGTGGCGCTGCACCCGGCCAATGTGACGGCGCCGATGAACAACGGAACGATCAGGGAAAACTTCATGACGCCATCATAGCCGGTCACCGATGGCGGCGCTATCCGGCCTTTGCCGGCGGCGGCGGATCGGCGAGACAGCGGCGGATGTAGTCGGCAACCTTGGGCGCGTCCCATTCGGCGACGCCCTGAACGCGGACAAGTTCTCGCCCCATGCGGTCGAACAGAATGGTCGTTGGCAGGCCCCGGATTTTCAGCGCACGGGCGAACTTGCCGGCCTTGTCGACGTAAATGTCCAGGTGCTTGTAGCCCTTTTTTTCGTAGAAAGTTTCGACCTCTTCGACGCCGCCCCGGTCCTGGGAAACGGCGATCACCGCAAAGCCGTCTTTCGCCAGTTCCGCCTTGAGGCGGTCCAACTGCGGCATTTCACGGATACAGGGCGCGCACCAGATGGCCCAAAAGTTCACCACCGCCCCGCGGCGTTTGGCGATTTCGGAAATCGTGAGCGGATGCCCGTCGGCAGCCTGAAACCGCGCGTCGGGCGCGGCGCCCGGCGTATCCCTGACGGCGAAATTGGCGAACCCCTCGCCCGACGGGCGGCAGGCGGCGGGCACGCCATCCGCCGCGCTTGCAATGCCTGCCGGAATGGTGACAATCCCGAAACCCAACAGAAGGCTGGCGGCAACGGCGGAAAAGAACGGGGAAATTCGGGGTTTTCTGGAGGTCACGGGTTCATCCAACCTTTACGGTTTGTCTGCTACATCGGTTCGGCAATGACCCCGGCATTCGGGGTGTCACTAGGAGATAACCATGGCGAAGCCATCCGGCAAGGGCACTTTGAATGCCAGCGCCATCTGGGGCGGGCGGTTCGCCGGCGGGCCCGACGCGATCATGGAGGAAATCAACGCCTCCATCGGCTTTGACAAGCGCCTGGCGGCGGAAGACGTCGCTGGATCCATCGCGCACGCCCGTATGCTGGCCGATCAGGGCATCATCGCCGGGAAAGACGCGAAAGCCATCGAACGCGGCCTGAAAGCCGTGTTGGCCGAAATCAAATGCGGCAAATTCGATTTCAAGCGGTCCCTTGAAGACGTTCACATGAATGTGGAAAGCCGGCTTGCCGACGTCATCGGCGACGCTGCCGGGCGGCTGCACACGGCGCGGTCCCGGAACGACCAGGTGGCGACGGACTTCAAGCTTTGGGTGCGCAATGAAATCGACACACTGGACGCACGCCTGAAGGAACTGCAGGCGGCGCTGATCGGCCGCGCCGAGGAAGAAGCCGCGACGGTAATGCCCGGGTTCACCCATCTGCAAAGCGCGCAGCCGGTGACGCTCGGCCATTACCTGTTGGCCTATGTGGAAATGCTGTGCCGCGACCGCGGCCGGCTGCAGGACTGCCGCAAGCGGCTGAACGAATGCCCGCTGGGCGCGGCGGCGCTTGCCGGCACCTCGTTTCCGATCGACCGCAAGGCGACCGCCCGCGCACTGGGTTTCGACCGGCCGTCGGCCAATTCCTTGGATACGGTTTCGGACCGGGATTTCGCGTTGGAATTTCTGGCGGCGGGGACGATTCTGGCCGTGCACCTGTCTCGCTTCGCGGAAGAAATGGTGATCTGGTGTTCGCAGCAATTCGGCTTTGCCAAGTTCACCGATAAGTTTTCCACCGGGTCGTCGATCATGCCGCAAAAACGCAACCCCGACGCGGCGGAACTGGTGCGTGCCAAGGTTGGGCGGATCGCCGGCGCGTTTCAGGGGCTCGCCATCGTCATGAAGGGGCTGCCGCTGACCTACGGCAAGGACATGCAGGAAGACAAGGAACAGGTGTTCGACGCGGCCGACAATCTGGCGCTGGCCGTCGCCGCGACGGCGGGCATGGTGATGGACGTGCAGTTCGACCGGGACAAAATGCGGGCGGACGCGGGCCGCGGGTTTTCCACGGCGACGGACCTAGCCGATTGGCTGGTCCGGGTGCTGGGCATGCCGTTCCGCCGTGCCCATCACGTCACCGGCGAAATCGTCCGGCTGGCCGAAGCCAAGGGCGTCGGGCTGGAAAACCTGCCGCTTGCCGATATGCGGAAAGTGGACCGGAACATCACCAAAGACGTATATTCGGTGTTGGGCGTGGACAATTCGGTTTCGAGCCGGACCAGCTTGGGCGGGACCGCGCCGAAAAACGTGCGCGCGGCGGCGAGGGCGGCCCGAAAAAGGTTTTTAACATAGGAGTTTTTGACTTAGCGGTTTTTGTAAGGGGCCCATCGGCCTGCCGGGCGCGCCCGGATTGATGCGGAACAGCGATATGACGCGGCGGCAATTCAGCCTCATGATCTGTGCGGCGCTGGCCTTGACCGGCCTGAATGGCTGCGGCCGCAAGAACCAGCCCAAACACCCGACGGATTCGGACTTCCCGCGCGAATACCCTTATGCGCCGGCGGCAGCCAGACAGGCGCGGGACGGCAAGGCCAATGCCCTGCCGCCGCCCGAGCCGGACCAGTTCAACCTGGTCCCGAACACGACCTTCAGGCGCTAGGACCGGCATCCCCCATAGCCGGCAACCGAGATCATGGACCATTTTCAATACAAGAACGGCCTTCTGGCCGCCGAGGATGTGGACTTGACGGCGCTCGCCGACACCGTCGGCACGCCGTTTTATTGCTATTCGACGGCGACACTGGAACGCCACTTTCAGGTTTTCGACGAGGCGCTTGCCGGGCTTGACCATTTGATCTGCTTCGCGGTCAAGGCGAATTCCAACCTGGCCGTCATCGCGACCCTGGCCCGCCATGGCGCCGGCGCCGATGTGGTGTCGGGCGGCGAACTGAAGCGCGCGCTAGCCGCCGGTGTGACGCCTGACAAAATCGTGTTTTCCGGCGTCGGCAAGACGGCGGAGGAAATGGCGTTGGCGCTGGACGTTGGGATTTCGCAACTGAACGTGGAATCGGAATCGGAACTGGAACTGCTGTCCGCCGTCGCCTCGGACCGGGGGGTCACCGCGTCCGTCGCCATCCGCATCAATCCGGACGTCGATGCCAAGACCCACGAAAAGATCACCACCGGCCGCGCCGAAAACAAATTCGGCGTCGATTGGGATCGGGCGCCGGAAATTTACGCCAAGGCGCGGGACCTGCCGGGCATCGACGCCGGCGGCATCGCGGTTCACATCGGATCGCAGCTGACCGACCTCACGCCCTACCGGGCAGCCTATGAACGGCTCAAGGCCGTGGCGCTCGACCTGCGCGCGCAGGGGCACGACATCCGACGGCTCGACCTCGGCGGCGGGCTCGGCATTCCGTACAACGACGAAAACGCGCCGACCCCCGCCGATTACGGCGCCCTGATCCGTGACGTGGTCGGCGACATGAACTACCATGTGACGGTCGAACCGGGCCGCCTGATTACCGGCAACGCGGGCATTCTGGTGACCAGGGTGATTTATGTGAAAGACGGGTCAACCCGCCGGTTCGTCATCGTCGACGCGGCCATGAACGACCTGATCCGCCCGACCCTATACAACGCCTATCACGCCATCGTGCCGGTGCGGGAAGCCGACCCGGCCGCCGTCGAGGGCAATCTGCCGGTCGATGTCGTTGGACCGATCTGCGAAACCGGTGATACATTCGCCAAGAGACGCCATCTTCCCGCCGTAATGCCGGGCGATCTTCTGGCGATCAGAACGGCGGGCGCATACGGCGCCGTCATGGCCTCAACCTATAACGGCAGGCCGCTGGTGCCCGAGGTGCTGGTTTCCGGCAACGCCCACGCGGTGATCCGCCGCCGGGTTGAACCAGAAGAAGTGATGGCCTACGACGCGCTTGCCCCCTGGCTGGTCGACTAAGCCCGGCGGGCAAAGCGGTAATGGACGGTTCGGCGCGCCGCGCCGGCCACGGGACAGGGACTTGAGGATGCGGGACCAGGCCGATGGCTGAACGGGGAGTTTTCCTCCCCTCGGGCATTCGATACCGGGCGCTTCTGGCGCTCGCCCGTTCCACCGTTTATTTGGAACGCCTGTGGCCCGTCATCTGGCCGGCGGTTGCCGTCGCCCTGTTGTTTCTGGGCGTTGCCTTTTTGGACGTTCTGCCGCTTCTGCCGCAGTGGCTGCACGGGGTCGTTCTGGTCGCGTTCGCCGGTCTGTTCGCCTGGACGCTCCGCCGCGCGTGGGAAACCCGGCCCGTGGTCACTTTCGAAGCGGCGCGACACCGGCTCCAGATCGATTCTGGGTTTGAACACCGGCCGCTGGAAGCCCTCGACGATCAAATCATAGTCGGCGCCGACGACCGCATTGGACGGCGGCTGTGGGAACGCCACCGGGCGAAGCTGGCCGAACGGCTGTGCGCCATGCGCCTTGGCCCGCCCCACCCGGACGTCGCCGGGCACGACCGGTGGGCGCTGCGCGCACCCTTGGCGGTCGTCCTGGTCATCGGGCTTGCCGCCGGTGCAGGGGAATTTTCCGACCGGCTGCTTCGCGCGGTTACGCCGCTGGGTGCGTCGGGGCTGGCGACGAAGGACCTGCGCATCGCCCTTTGGATCACCCCGCCCGCCTATACCGGCCAGGCGCCGATCTTCATCGGAACCGGGCCCGGCGACAAACGCCACGTGGCCGCCGGTAAAGATGCGGCCAAGGAGGCAAGCAAGACAAAACCCACCGACAAGTCTGACGGCAAGCCAAAGGACAAGAAAGCAGTGGCGGTCCCCGAAACCATTTCCGTGCCGCAGGGCAGCGCGCTGTTGGCACAGGTGACGGGGCCTGAACATCACCCCGACCTGATCGTCGGCGGCGCCAGCCAGCCGTTCGCCGCCGTCGCCGGCGACGCGCCGTCGGCACGATCGGGTGACGACCGGGCGAGTTACCGGATCGATCAGATCCTCGACATGCCCGGCGACAAGGATATCGCAATCACCGTTAGCGGCCGGCGGGTTGCCGGGTGGCCGGTGAAGATCGTCGCCGACAAGCCGCCCCGGGCCGAATTTTTGAGCAAGCCCGGGCGCACCGGGCGGGCGTCCCTGAAAACCGATTACGAAGCCACCGACGATTACGGACTTACCTACGTAACCCTGGCGATCCGCCATCCGAACGGCAAACCCATCCCCGGCGGGGAAGAGGAAATCCGCCTGATCCTGCGGTTGGCGGAACCGGGCACGGTTCTGGCCCAGGGTACCGGCGTCCGCGACCTGAGCGCCCATCCATGGGCGGGGATCGAGGTTGTCGGCCGGATCGAGGTCACCGACGGCCGCGGCCAGACGGGCAAAAGCGACGACCTAAAATTTCTGTTGCCGATGCGCACCTTCAACCACCCGGTCGCCCGCGCGCTGATCGAACAACGCCGGCGGTTGTCCGAAGCGGGCTTCGACGTGATCGACGAGGTCGGCGAAGTTTTGGACGATCTGTTGGCGCGGCCGGCGCATTTTTACGACGACACGGTCGTCTTTCTGGCGCTGAGCCTGGTCCGCAACCGGCTGCGCCACGAACCGGGCAGCAAGCAGTTTGCCGAGGTGCAGAAGATGCTGTGGGATACGGCGCTGCGCATTGAGGACGGCGACTTCGCAGTGTCCGAACGGGACTTGATGGACCTGCAGAACCGGGTCATGGAAGCGATGCGCGACGGCGCCAATTCCGAACAGGTCGAAAAGCTGATAGAGCAGTTGCGCCAGGCTTTGGACGAATATCTGAAAGCGCTGACCGAACAGCTGTCGCGCCAGGACTTAAAGGATATTCCCGCGCTCGATCCCAACACTGTGAAGGCGATGGACGGCAAGGACCTGCAGGACTTACTGGACAAGGTGCGGGAACTGGCCAAGAACGGCGCCATGGACAAGGCCCGGCAGTTGTTGGCGCAGTTGCAGAAGGCGCTTGAACAAATCCGCCGCGGGCTTGCCATGTCGCCGCAACAGCAGCAGAAAATGGCGCAGTCCAACCGGCTGATGGACGGGCTTCGAGAACTGACCGAACGGCAACGAAAACTTTTGGACGAAACCTTCAAGCGTGCGCAGCAGAACCGGGGCTTCCGGCCCAATCGCCAGGGCCGCGGCGACGAGGTGCAGCGCGATCCCAACGGCGCCCGGCCGCAGGGCGACATGGCCGAACGCCCGGGCCAGCCGCGGCAAAGCCAACCCCGGCAGGTGCAGCCGCGCCCCGGCGGACAGCCGCGCGAAAATCCGATGTCGCGCCCGGGCGAACGCGGCCCGGGCGGACGGCGCGACCCCGACGCCGAGGGCGCCGGGCAGCAGGAAGCGCTACGTCGGGCGCTTGGCGAACTGATGCTGCAGATGGATGAAATGCTCGGCAACATTCCCGAAGGCATGGGCAAGGCCGAACGCGCCATGCGGGGCGCCTCCCGCGCGCTTGGCGAAGGCACCCCGTCGGAAGCGACACCGAGGCAAACCGAAGCGCTTGAACACCTGCAACAGTCGCAGAAACAGATGCAGCAGCAGATGGCGCAGCAGTTCGGGCCGATGCTGGGCTTACGCCCGGGACAGCAAGGCCCCAACCAGCGGCGCGGCGAAGACCCGTTCGGCCGCGGGTCGGGTGGCGCCTTCGGCGCGGCGGTGGACGGCGACGTTGACGTGCCGTCGCGCATGGAAATGCGCCGGGCCCGCGAAATCCTGGAAGAGCTTCGCCGCCGCGCGGGGCAACAGGACCGTCCGGCGCCTGAACGCGATTACATCGACCGACTGTTAAAGCAGTTCTAGGCCAGCACCCGGTTGACTCGCGGCAACGCTCCGGGCGGCGCAGCCTGCCCGGCCGATCATGCGATCATTGGCGGATTAGTGCGCCGACGCCTTTTTCGGATCAACAAACTCGACCTTGACCTGACGGCGAAGCGGCGACGGTTCCTTGATCCTGATCTTGAAGGAAACGACTTCCGACGCCTTCAACTGGCTTTTGATCGGCGCGACGTCAGCGTGTTGCACGTCGCCGCCTTCGGCCCCGATGAGCGTCGCGCGCAGCATCGGCACCGGACGAACCTTGTCGGACACGTTTTCGATCCGGCCGCGAACGACCAGGACCTCAAGACCCGCGTCGACTTCCTGGGCGGATTCGATCTTCTGAATCTGCAGTCCCGCCCCAACCTGTGTGAAGCCGATCATGTCGAAGACTTTTTCAAGCTGCGGCACGGCCTTGACGACGTAGTCCTTGAAGAAGAACACGCCGCCGATAATGCCGCCCATCAACAAGATGAAAATGAACAGGATGATTTTGAGGATCGGGCTCTTGCGCGGGGCCGCGTCGTCGGGTTCCTGTTCGTCGGGGCGGAAGACGTCGGGGATTTCGTCCGGGTCTTCCATCTGATCGGGGGACCCGATGTCGGAAAGATTGTCCGATTCATCATCGTCACTGATCAGGGACACGAATGGAACGATGTCTTCGTCCTCATCCTCGAACATGGAATCAATGTCGGTCGGGAGCGCCGAGACGTCATCATCATCGTCGTCGTCCATCTCCGGTTCCGGCATGAGCTTAGGTTCCGGCGCGGGTTTCGGCGCGGGCGGGGGTGCGGCCGGCTCCGGCGACGGCGGCGCGAAACCCTGGGCCGGCGGCGGGTATCCCTGCGGCGCATAGCCTTGCGGCGGATACCCCTGCGGCGGGTAGCCTTGTTGCGGATAGCCCTGCGGCGGATAGCCCTGCGGCGGATAAGCCTGTTGCGGGCGGCGGGCAGGCTGCGGCGGCGGATCGGGCTGGGCGTCCTTGGGGTCCGCGAACCACACATGCTGGCAGTTCGAACAACTGACGTTCCTCCCCTGGCCCAGCTGTGCGGGCTGCAGGGAATACCGGGTCCGGCAATTTGGACAAATAATCAGCATATTTACAACGATTCCACCCACGGGCTTTATATGCGTCCGAATATAGGAAAGCAAGCCAAGCAAACCTGCGGCTTCCGCCAGCTTTCTGGACGTAAAGGCGGGCGCATGGCATTGTTTCTCCAGGGGGATAGCGGAATTTCATGAACGAACCCCTAAACTTTTGAAAGATCGCCCACGGTGACCGACCACGACAAACCCAGTATTGTCCGCTTTGAAAACGTCGGGCTGCGCTACGGGCTCGGCCCAGAAGTGCTGCAGGATGTGACTTTCGATCTGGAACCGGGGGATTTCCGCTTTCTTCTAGGCGAAAGCGGCGCCGGCAAGTCATCGCTTCTGAAACTGCTGTACATGGCGCTGCGCCCGACCCGGGGCCAGATGACGCTGTTCAGCAAGAATGTCGCCTCGACGCCCCGTCAGGAGCTTCCAGCGGTGCGGCGGCGGGTCGGCGTGGTGTTTCAGGAATTCAGGCTGATGGACCATCTGTCGGCGTTCGACAACGTGGCCCTGCCCATGCGGGTCGCCGGTGTGCGCGAGGCCGAGGTGCGCCGTCATGTTGAGGAATTGTTGTCTTGGGTCGGGCTCAAGGACCACCTGCAGTCCCGCCCGCCGACCCTGTCGGGCGGTCAGCAGCAGCGCATCGCCATCGCGCGGGCAGTGATCACCCGCCCGAAATTGTTGCTGGCGGACGAACCGACCGGCAACGTCGACGACAAGATGGGCCTGCGCCTGATGCATCTGTTCGAGGAACTGAACAAACTGGGCACCACGGTAATCATCGCGACCCACAACCTGAGCATTGTCCGCCAGATGGCGCATCCTGTGATGCGGCTTGAGGCGGGGCGTCTCAACACCAACGAACAGCAGATCATCCAGGAACTGGGCCTGGACGATCCCGGCCGGCCAAGCGCGGAACCTCCGCGCCGCGCCGGCCTTGTACATCTTCATTAGTCCGCTGGCATTCGTCCACTGACATTAATACGCTGATTCCAAACCCTAACCGCCGTTTTGCCGCATGTTCAAACGCCGAACCGATCTTCCGCTAAGCCAGGACACCCTGGGCCGGTTTCTGCCCTGGTTGATCGCCTTCATGGTGTTTCTGTCGGCGATCGCGGTTGCCGGCATGCTGGTTTTGAATGACGCCGTCGGCCGTTGGGACACGGGCCTGAACGCGACCGTCACGGTGCAGATCCCGCCCGCCGCGACGGCCAAGAAGGACGAAGAACGGCTGGGCCAAGTGCTGTCGTTGTTGGCCCGCCGCCCCGGGATCGAACGCTATGAAGCGTTGTCCAAGGACGCGCTGGTCAGTCTGCTGAAACCCTGGATCGGCGACGGCACCGACGCCAAGGACCTGCCCATCCCCATGCTAATCGACGTGACCGTCGACCGGGGCCGGGTCCTGGACGTCGAACGGCTGGCCGCCGAACTGGCGGCGCGGGTGCCAGGGGTCACGGTCGACGACCATCGTTTGTGGCTGAGCCAGCTGGTCCGCCTGGTGACGGTCATTCAGATTCTCGCCTGGGCGGTGCTGCTGCTGATTGCGCTGGCGACGATCGGCACCGTGGTGTTCACGACGCGGACCGGGCTGGCCGTTCACCGCGATGCCATCGAGGTGCTGCACCTGATCGGCGCGCAGGACGCCTACATCGCCCGCCAGTTCGCGGCCCGCGCGCTGGCGCTCGGGCTCAAGGGCGGAATGCTGGGTCTGGCGTTGGCCCTGCCGACTTTGGCGGGGATCGGGTATCTGGCGCTCGAGACGGGGGCGACCTTGTTGCCCAAACCCGACCTGTCGCCGGTCTACATCGCCGGATTTCTGGCGCTGCCGGTCGCCGTCGCGATGCTCGCCATGATGACCGCGCGGACGACCGTGATGCGCAACCTGAAACGGATGATCTAGGTCGTGGCGCGGCGGCCCCGACACGGCCATCAGACCGGTGCCGGCAAGTTTCTGGTGCTGATCCTCATCATGCTGGCGATATGGGGCATCGGCCTGTTTCAGTTCGCCGAAACCATCCCGCAATCGGTCGAAGACCAGTCGACCAAGACCGACGCCATCGTCGTACTGACCGGCGGCAGCGGCCGGCTGGACGCGGGGCTTGACCTGCTGGCCCGGTACATGGCGCAGCGGCTGTTCGTTTCGGGCGTCTACCGGGGCGTCGACGTCAACAAGCTGCTGGAAATTTCCAAACATCGGCCGCGCGACGTGGAAACCCGGATCGCCATCGGCAACGCCGTCAACACCGCGGAAAACGCCGAGGAAACGCAGGTTTGGATGGCGAAGAACGCCTTCAAGTCGCTGCGCCTGGTGACCGGAGCCTACCACATTCCCCGGTCATTGACCGAATTCGCCAACGCCATGCCCGACGTGACGGTGATTCTGCATCCGGTATTTCCCCAGCACGTCAAACAGGACAACTGGTGGGCCTGGCCGGGCACGGCGAGTTTGATCGTGTCCGAATACAACAAGTGGCTGTTCGCCCGCCTGCGCCATGTGCTGTCACCCTGGACCAATGGCCCCGCAGGGGGCGCGGCTAAGTGATCGTCTTCCGGTCGTTGCTGTTCGGCGCCACGTTCTTCCCGTGGAGCACGCTGTGCTCGCTGTTCGTGCCGATATCGCTGATTTTTCCGCGCGGGTTCATGCAGAACATCGTCAAGGTGTGGGGCATCGGCACGCGCTGGCTTTTGAAATGGACCGTCGGGCTGACATGGCGGGCGGAAGGGCTCGACAACATCCCGCCGGGCCCCTGCGTGATCGCCGCCAAGCACCAATCGGCATGGGAAACCATGGTGTTTCACGTGTTGATGCCCGATCCCGTCTATGTCGTGAAAAGGGAACTGACCCGCATCCCGTTCTGGGGCTGGGGGTTTTACAAAGCCGGCTGCGTCGTGGTCGACCGCGCCGCTGGCGCCAAGGCCCTGAAGCACTTGGTGATCGGTGTTCAATCGGCGCTCGGCCGCGGCAGTCAGGTCGTGATTTTTCCCGAAGGGACGCGCACGGCGCCGGACCAAAAGGTCGACTATCATCCGGGGATCGCCGCGATCTACCGCAACGCCAATGTCCCGGTGGTGCCGGTGGCACTCGATTCCGGCCTGTTCTGGGGCCGCGCGGCGTTCCTTAAATATCCCGGCGACATCACCATCAAGTTCCTGGAACCGATCCAGCCGGGCATGGACCGCCGCCAGTTTCTCGAGCTGCTGCAATCCCGGGTCGAAGGCGAAAGCGCCCGCCTGATGGCGGAAAAGCGCGCCCGGCATGCCTACCTACCGCCCCCCCCTACCGCAGGCTGATCAGCCGGCGTCCGGCGCTTAAATCCACCGGTAAGACCGGAACAACCGAACACGGCGACGGCGCCCGGAGGGCGGCGCGATCGTTTTTTTTGTCGGCTGGTGGTGAGGCCCGGCGGCTGGGTGGGGTAGGAGGGTGGGGTTGGGGAGTGGCCGCCGGGCCTCACTGCGGGGTATTCTCGTACCGAACCATTGGGGGTGGCGCGGCCCGACTTAGGGCAAACGATGATGGGGGAATTACCCGAAAAAAGCGGAGGCAACGGTACAGACTGCGAGGATCATGCCGAGCAAAGCGCCGGCGATGGTCGTCGCATAAGTACTGGTTGACGGTCGTGTCGAAGCGAGAATGCGCTGCATCGTAGATACCTCCTTCTTGAGGTCCGCAGACTTCGGCAGCTTCTCTTACCGTAGCCTCCTGCTTAGTCGTTAATTCGTCCCACTGACCAAAATAAGGGGGGGGCGTTAACGATTCCTGAATCAACTTTATTTTTTAACCCCACTTTTGGCGGACGATAACGGTTGTCTATAAATTAAGTGGCAGTAAGTTTTTGAAGCGGCGGGGAAACCCCCTTAATCTGGCCCTTAACCCCGGGCCCGGAAACCGGCCCCGCCCACGCGATAAAGCCGAACAGGGAGAATGAACATGCAAACGCGCGCCGCGGTCGCCTTGGAGGCCGGCAAACCCCTTTCCATTGAAACCGTCGACCTTGCAGGCCCGAAGGAAGGCGAATGCCTGGTCGAAATCAAGGCCACGGGCATCTGCCACACGGACGAATTCACTCTCTCGGGCGCCGACCCGGAAGGCATTTTTCCGGCGATCCTGGGGCACGAGGGCGCGGGCGTGGTGGTTGACGTCGGCCCCGGCGTGACGACCTTGAAGAAAGGCGATCACGTGATCCCGCTATACACGCCGGAATGCCGGGTGTGCGAATACTGCCTCAACCCTAAGACCAACCTGTGCCAGGCGATCCGGTCAACCCAGGGCCAGGGACTGATGCCGGACGGCACGTCCCGGTTTTCACTGGGCGGCGAAAAAGTGTTTCATTACATGGGCACGTCGACGTTTTCGAACCACACCGTGGTACCGGAAATCGCGCTGGCGAAGATCCGCGAGGACGCGCCGTTCGAAAAGGTCTGCTACATCGGCTGCGGCGTGACGACGGGGCTGGGCGCGGTCATCAACACGGCGCAGGTGGAACCGGGATCGAATGTCGTCGTGTTCGGCCTCGGCGGCATCGGCCTGAACGTCATCCAGGGCGCCCGTCTTGTGGGTGCCGACATGATCGTCGGCGTCGACCTGAACCCGAATAAAAAGCCGCTGGCGGAAAAATTCGGCATGACACACTTCGTCAACCCAAAGGACCTCGGCGACGCACTGGTCAATCACCTGGTCGAACTGACCAAGGGCGGGGCGGATTATTCCTTCGAATGCATCGGCAACACCAACGTCATGCGTCAGGCGCTGGAATGCTGCCACAAGGGATGGGGCGAAAGCATCATCATCGGCGTCGCCGGCGCGGGTCAGGAAATTTCCACCCGGCCGTTCCAACTGGTTACCGGCCGGTCATGGCGGGGCACGGCCTTCGGCGGGGCGCGCGGGCGCACCGACGTGCCGAAGATCGTCGACTGGTACATGGACGGCAAGATCAACATCGACGATCTGATCACCCACGTGATGCCGCTTGAAGACATCAACAAAGGCTTCGACCTGATGCACGAGGGCAAGTCGATCCGAAGCGTGGTGACTTTTTGACCCCACGCCGCATCACCGGGCACATCGCGGCGGCGGCCGCTGCCGTATTGGCGGTTTCGGCGCTGCCGGGCGCGGGCGTTGCCGACGACAAACCGCCGGCGGCGCAAATGAAGGCCCCACCGCAGGGCACATTCGAATACGCGCACGGCGTGAAGGCGCTGAAGCTTAAACTCTATCCCCGCGCCATCGCGCACCTGACGGTGGCGATTCGCTCCGGCGATCTGGACTCGAAACAGCTTTCCGACGCGCATTATTTCCGCGGCCGTGCACTGGTCCGGAGCGAACGGCCCGAAGCGGCGCTGGAGGATTTCACCCGCGCCGTCACCTTCTGGCCTGAAAACGTGAAGGCGCTGCGCCTGCGCTGCAGGTCGCTGGCGCTAGCCAAACAGCCCGACGCCGCCCGCAAGGACTGCGATCTGGCCGTGTCGCTCGACGGCACGGACTGGAAAAACTGGTTCACACGGGGACTTCTGTCGAAGGAACAGGGTGACGACCCGGCCGCCAAGATCGACTTGGCGCTGGCGATGGCCCGCATGCCCGACGGCATGACCACCTTCCCTTTCGTTTACCGGCCGCTCCGCGATCTGGGACTTTTGCAGAGCAGCCCGCCCCCGCCGGCGTCCGAGAGTACGCGCGCCGGGGATTGACCGCCGGCGCCGCGCCAAGCGGGGTTCTCATCGGTTTTCTATTCGGTTTCCAAGCGGGCCGGATTGGGATACACCTCCGGCAGTTCGGCCCCGGCAGGTCTCCGGCCTTCAGACATACCGGCCCCCCGGACACCGCCGACCACGGAACCGCACGCCTAAGGAATCACAACCCATGGACACGCTTTATTTCGAGGATTTCACCCCCGGCCGCAAATTCAAGACCCGGGGCATGACGCTGACCGAAGCCCAGATCATGGAGTTCGCCTGGTCCTGGGATCCGCAGCCGTTCCACATCGACGCCGAAGCCGCCAAGGAAAGCCAGTTCGGCGGCATTATTTCGTCCGGTTTTCAGACCCTTCTGGTCGCCTTCAGACTGTGGTTTCAGGAAAACATCATGAACGAATGCTCCATGGGCTCGCCGGGGCTGGACGAGCTGCGTTGGCTCAAACCCGTGCGACCTGGCGATACGCTGCATGTGGAGGCCAAGGTAATCGACGCCCGCGCGTCCGAGTCAAGGCCCGACCGGGGCTACACCAGCATCCGGTACGCCGTCGTCAACCAGACCGGAGAAACGGTCATGACCTACATCGCCAACCACATCTTCGCCCGCCACCCGGCCGGCGACGACCGGCGGATTTAACGCCCCGCCCTTGATGCGGAAGCGCTGATCCCGCACCGTTGGGTATGGCATGGGGAAGAGGTCCACCTGATGAAGAAAGTTTCCGAAAACAAATCCTTCGGCGGCATGCAGGCCGTGTGGGAACACCCGTCCGACATCTGCGGCTGCACCATGCGGTTTTCCGTCTATTCGCCACCGGCCTTGGTCGACGGCGGCAAAAAGCAGGTGCCGGTTTTGTGGTGGTTGTCGGGGCTGACCTGCACGGAAGAAAATTTCATCGTCAAATCCGGGTTCCAGAAGTACGCGGCCGAGCACAATTTGATGGTCGTCGCGCCGGACACCAGCCCCCGCGGCACCGATCACCCGGGCGAACACGGCAGTTATGATTTTGGATCGGGCGCCGGGTTTTACGTTAACGCGACGCAATCGCCGTGGTCACAGAATTACAAAATGTATTCCTACATCACCGAGGAACTGCCCGACGTGGTCTTCAACAGCGTCGGCGGCGGCAACCGGGAAAAGCAGGGCATCTTCGGCCATTCCATGGGCGGCCACGGGGCGCTAGTCATCGCGCTTCGCGAACGGGGCGCCTTCAAGACCCTTTCGGCCTTCGCGCCGATCGTCGCGCCAAGCCAGGTGCCGTGGGGCCACAAGGCGTTCAGTGGATACCTGGGCGACGACGAACACATGTGGCAGGAATACGATGCGACGGCGCTGGTGCGCTCCGGCCATTTCTTCGGCGGCGACATTTTGATCGACCAGGGATCCGCCGATCAGTTCCTGGAAGAACAGTTGAAACCGCATCTGTTCGAGGAAGCGTGTAAAAAAGTTGATCAGACACTCACCGTCCGTATGCAGCCGGGATACGATCATTCGTATTATTTCATCGCCAGCTTCATGGCCGATCACATGAAGCATCACGCCAAGGGCCTGAACGGTTAAGAACGGCTGAGAACGGCGATTAAACGACCTTGCCGGTTTAGCTACGGCGGGCCACCCTGCCCTTTCCAATCTTTGACTTCCCGAACCGCGGGCAAAAAAGGCCGGCTCCGGTGAAGCCGGCCCCGAGTTCAGGGAGGAGAGTTGCCGTCGGCATCCTGCAATGGCGGATGCCGTTAGAAGTCTTTGGTTCAAGGGGGCGGGAATTCCCGTCGTTTCCGGCGAGGGGCGCCGGGCCCCGGCCCCGGCCCCGATATGCCGTTGTCCCAGCGGCATAATTCCCAAAGACCGCGCGAATATCCTCCCCCGGGACGCAGGGCCGGAACAAGATATCCAAAGGTCATAAGACTTAAGGCATAGGGGGACTGAACGCCGTCGAACCCCGGCACACGAGCCCGCCTGCTCCAAGGCTTCGGCGCGGCATCCGTTTCTCTAACGCTTCATCGCTGATCGCGCTGTCGCGTAAGCGAAAGCGGATGGAGCGGGTGAAGGGGATCGAACCCTCGACACCGAGCTTGGGAAGCTCGTGCTCTACCACTGAGCTACACCCGCGTCCGAAACCGCCCCTTCATAGGGGATTGCCCAGCCCCGCGCAAGCGGATCAAAAAGCCCCGCACAAGCGGATCGGGGGATCCAACGCAGCACTCCGTAACCCAAGTTACACGGGATTGTGAAACGGCCTTATCACTTATTCCTGGCGGGCTTGGGGCCGAGTTTGTAACTATTGTTGAAAGAACCGGTCGGACCGCAATCAAAGGACCCATCATGCCGAACAGACATCCAGCGCCCGCGCTTGATCCCGCACACCCCGCCCTTCACCCGGCCAAGTTCCGCAACCCGGACGTGACGGCCCGTGGTGAACGGCGGGCGGCGGTGGCGCTCACGTCCCTAGAGTCGCTGTGGATCAACACGGGAAGCCTCTGCAACATCGAATGCGACGGGTGCTACATCGAAAGCAGCCCGAAGAACGACCGCCTGGCCTACATCCGCCGGGATGACGTGGCGGCGTATCTGGATGAAATCGCCGCCGGCGCCCTGCCCGTCGCCGAGATCGGGTTTACCGGCGGCGAACCGTTCATGAATCCGGATCTGACGGTAATGGCGGGCGACTGTCTGGCCAGGGGGTACCGCGTGCTTATCCTGACCAATGCCATGAAACCCATGTGGCACAAGCGGGATGCGCTGATCGACCTGAAGGCGCGCCACGGCGACGCGCTGGCGATCCGGGTTTCCGTCGACCACTATACCTCCCGGGGACACGAAGCGATCCGCGGCGCCAAGACCTGGGCGCCGATGATCCAAGGTCTGACATGGCTTTCGGAAAACGGATTTAATCTGTCCGTCGCGGCGCGTATGGCGTGGAACGAGACGGAAGACGAGGCGCGGGCCGGATACGCCCGTCTGTTCGCAAGCGAAGGCATCGCGCTGGATGCCCTCTGGCCCGGCGATCTGGTCCTGTTCCCGGATATGGATGTCGGCCGCGACGTGCCCGAAATCACCGATGCGTGCTGGTCGATCCTGAATGTCGACCCGGCGGACATGATGTGTGCGACGTCGCGCATGCTGGTCAAGCGCAAGGGGGCCGACAAACTGGTTGTGCTGCCGTGCACGTTGCTGCCCTATGACACGGCGTTCGAAATGGGTCCGACGCTGACGGGTGCTGCGGGACCCGTGAAATTGAACCACCCCCATTGCGCCACCTTCTGCGTGCTGGGCGGCGCCAGTTGTAGCGGCGCCCAAGATAACAGGAGCTGAGATGACGGACGTTCGCGCAAAACACCTGGGTGATCTGGACGGGCCGGTGCTGCTGTTCGGCGGGCCATACAGCAACCTGCAGGCGACCCGGGCGCTGCGGCAGGAAGCGGACCGCCTGGGCATCCCCGCAGGCCGCGTGATTTGCACCGGCGACGTGGTCGCCTATTGCGCCGATGCGGATGGAACGATCGACGAAGTCCGCGACTGGGGCTGCCACGCGGTCATGGGCAATTGCGAGGAAGCGCTATCCGAAGGCGGCGACGATTGCCGCTGCGGATTTGAAAAGGGATCGGAATGCGATCTGTTGTCCGTCCGCTGGTTCACCCGCGCCAGCGCCCGGATCACCGATGACCAGCGGGCATGGATGGGCGCCCTGCCCCACCCCGTCACCTTCAAGCTGGCGGGCCGGCGCATGGCCGTTATCCACGGGCACGCGCGGGACATTTCGGAATGGATTTTCGCCTCGACGCCCGAGGCCGAAAAACAGGCGGCGTTTGACGCGCTCGACGCCGACGGCATCATCGCCGGTCATTCGGGCCTGCCGTTCACGCAAACGCTTCCGAGCGGGCGGATGTGGCACAACCCGGGTGTCATCGGTATGCCCGCCAACGACGGCACGGCGCGGGCCTGGTATTCCGTACTGACGCCACGCGAAGACCACCTCGCGATCCGCCACGTGTCGCTGGATTACGATCACACGGGCGCGGCCCAAGCCATGGCCGACGCGGGCCTGCCCGGCGCCTATGCCGACTCTCTTATGACCGGGCTTTGGCCCAACCTGGATGTGTTGCCGTCGGCCGAACGGGCGGCCACGGGCACCCCTATTCAGGAATGGGAAATCACCTGGGAGGGTCAGCGGCGAACCGCCGCCTGATCCGCGCCTGCCGCCCGATTACTTGAAAGATACTTCGCAGATTTCGTATCGACGGGCACCACCGGGGGCCGCGACCTCGACCGAGTCGCCGACGGACTTACCGATCAGCGCGCGGGCCAAGGGCGAGGTAACGGATATCTTGCCCTTGTCCAGATCGGCTTCGTGTTCGCCAACGATTCGGTAGGTCTTTTCCTGATCCGTGTCTTCATCGGCCAGCATCACCTTGGCGCCGAAGCGCACGGTGTCGCCGGTAAATTCCGACGGGTCGATGACCTCGGCCCGGCTGACGACGGCCTCCAGTTCGGCGACGCGGCCTTCGATGAAGCCCTGCTTTTCGCGCGCGGCGGTGTATTCGGCGTTTTCCGAAAGGTCGCCGTGTTCGCGCGCGGCCGCAATCGCCTGAATAACCGACGGGCGGTCTTCGGTTTTCAGCTTGCGAAGTTCGGCTTCGAGGGCTTTCAGGCCCTCGGGCGTTATCGGGTAGGTGTCCATGGGATTACTCCCTTAATCTCTTAGTTCACAAAGGCTCGAATAGGCGAAAAACACAACAATACAACCTTCTGGCCGCCCTGCGGCGGCCCAGAAACGGTTGTGTTGGGGGATCAAGACCTCTTAAGCGTCAAAATAGTCTTGAAGCGGCGCGACTTCAAGAGTCCCGTTGGCCATCGCCTCCATGGCCGAGACGAGCGCCTGCGCCGCCGTCAGCGTCGTATAGTGGGGTACGCCGTTTTCCAAGGCCGAGCGGCGGATGGACCGGGAATCCTCGATCGCCTGGGCTCCTTCGGTCGTGTTGATGACCAGATGGATGTCGCCATTGACAATGGCATCCACACAATGCGGGCGGCCTTCGAGCACTTTGTTCACCCGTTCCACATCCAGGCCCTGTTCTACCAAATAACGCTGCGTGCCGCTGGTCGCCATCAGGTCGAACCCCAGGTCGGACAGCCGCTGCGCCAGATCGACCATGCGTTCCTTGTCGTGGTCCTTGACTGAAATAAACACCGTGCCGCCCTTCGGCAGCTTCATCCCCGCCGCCAATTGCGATTTGGCGAAGGCGCGAGGGAAATCATCGTCAAGACCCATGACCTCGCCGGTCGATTTCATTTCCGGGCCCAGCACCGTATCGACGCCGGGGAAGCGTTGGAACGGAAACACCGCTTCCTTTACCGCAACATGGTTCGCCTTGGCCTTAGATGTCAGGTCCATATCCTTCAGCTTTTCGCCGCACATCAGCCGCGTCGCGATCTTGGCGATGGGCAGGCCGGTCGCCTTGGCGACGAAGGGCACAGTACGGGACGCCCGCGGGTTGACCTCAAGAATGTAAATGTCGCCATCCTTGACCGCGTATTGCACGTTCATCAGGCCGATGACCTTCAAGGCCTTGGCCAACGCCACAGATTGGCGTTCCAGTTCGGCGATGATGTCGGGGCCTAGCGAAAACGGCGGCAGGGAACACGCGCTGTCGCCGGAGTGAATGCCCGCTTCTTCGATGTGCTGCATGATGCCGGCGACGAACACGTCGTCGCCGTCGGCGAGCGTATCCACGTCGACCTCGATAGCGTCCTGCAGATAGCTGTCCAGCAGCACCGGCGAGTCCCCTGAAACCTTGACGGCGTCGGTCATATAGCGGCGGAGCGCATTGATGTCGTGGACGATTTCCATCGCCCGGCCGCCCAGCACGTAGGACGGGCGGATGACCAGGGGATAGCCGACGCGCTCGGCGACCTTTTCGGCCTCTTCTTGCAATCGCGCCAGGCCGTTGGCCGGTTGGCGCAGTTTCAGATCATTAAGGAGTTTCTGGAAGCGTTCGCGGTCTTCCGCCAGATCGATGGCGTCGGGCGACGTGCCCAAAATCGGGATGCCCGCGCTTTCCAGCGCCAGCGAAAGCTTCAGCGGCGTCTGCCCGCCCAGCTGCACGATGCAGCCTCGGAAATCGCCCTTCGCCTGTTCGCCTCGGATTAGCTCAATCACGTCCTCATTCGTCAGCGGCTCGAAATAAAGCCGGTCCGAGGTGTCGTAATCGGTCGAGACCGTTTCCGGGTTGCAGTTGACCATGATGGCTTCGTACCCGGTTTCGCGTAGCGCATAGGCCGCGTGGACGCAGCAGTAATCGAATTCAATCCCCTGGCCGATGCGGTTGGGCCCGCCGCCCAGGATGGCGACCTTCTTGCGGTCGGTAACCTCGGCTTCGTTTTCGGGCGGGCGCGAGCCATCGCCTTCGTAAGCCGAATACATGTAGGACGTCTTGGCCGGGAATTCGCCGGCGCAGGTATCGACCCGCTTGTACACCGGCTTGACGCCCAAGGCGCGGCGCGCTTCGGAAACCGCCAGGGCCGTGCCGCCAGTAAGCTCTGCCAACCGCGCGTCGGAAAAGCCCATTTTCTTGAGGCGCAGCCATCCGCCCGCATCCTTGGGCAGGCCGTTCGCCTTGACCTCGGCCTCGGCTTGGACGATGCCCTGCATCTGTTCCAGGAACCAGGGATCGTACTTGGTGATCTGCGCGACTTCAGAGATGCTCATGCCCTGGCGCAGCGCTTCGCCGATTAGCAGCAAGCGGTCCGGCCCCGGGCGGGAAATCGCAGCGCGGATGGCGTCGCGGTTCTGATCGATCGGCGCACCGGGGACCAGCCCGTCGATCGGCATATCGTTCAAACCCGTCAGACCCGTTTCCATGGACCGCAGCCCCTTCTGCAAGCTCTCGGCGAAACACCGGCCCATGGCCATGGCCTCGCCGACGGATTTCATGGCGGTCGTCAAAATCGGTTCGGCCCCCAGGAATTTTTCAAACGTGAAGCGCGGGATTTTGGTGACGACGTAATCGATGGTCGGCTCGAACGACGCGGGCGTGACGCCGGTGATGTCGTTGGTAAGCTCGTCCAGCGTATAACCGCAGGCGAGCTTCGCCGCGATCTTGGCGATGGGAAAGCCGGTCGCCTTCGACGCCAGCGCCGAGGAGCGCGAGACGCGTGGGTTCATTTCAATGACCACCAAGCGGCCGTCTTCCGGGTTGACGGCGAACTGCACGTTGGACCCGCCCGTATCGACCCCGATTTCACGCAAGACGGCGATCGAGGCGTTGCGCATGATCTGATATTCTTTATCGGTCAGCGTTAGCGCAGGCGCCACGGTGATGCTGTCGCCCGTGTGCACCCCCATGGGATCGACGTTTTCGATGGAACAGATGATGATGCAGTTGTCCGCGCAGTCGCGGACGACCTCCATCTCATATTCCTTCCAGCCGAGCACGCTTTCCTCGACCAGGACTTCGTTGACCGGGCTGGCCGCCAGGCCGCCGGCGACGATCTGTTCGAACTCAGGTCTCGTGTAGGCGATGCCGCCGCCGATGCCGCCCAAGGTGAACGACGGGCGGATGATCGCCGGCAGGCCGACTAAGTCGAGCGCCGCCTGCGCGTCCGCCATCGTGTTGACGACCTGCGATTTCGGGCTTTTCAGGCCGATCTTGTCCATGGCGTCGCGGAACTGCTGCCGGTCTTCGGCCTTGGCAATCACCGCCGCGTCAGCGCCGATCATCTCGACCCCGTACTTTTCCAGCACGCCCGATTCGAACAACGCGATGCCGGTGTTCAACCCCGTCTGCCCGCCCATGGTCGGCAGCAGCGCATCGGGCCGTTCCTTGGCGATGATCTTTTCGACCATTTCCGGCGTGATCGGTTCGATATAGGTCGCGTCCGCCATGTTAGGGTCGGTCATGATGGTGGCCGGGTTGGAGTTGACCAGGATGACCCGGTAGTCTTCCTCGCGGAGCGCCTTGCACGCCTGCACGCCCGAATAGTCGAACTCACACGCCTGCCCGATGACGATGGGCCCGGCGCCGATGATGAGGATGGAGGAAATGTCTGTGCGTTTAGGCATTAGGATCTGTCGTCCATCAACTTCACGAACCGCTTGAAGAGGTAGTGGCTATCCTGCGGGCCCGGCGAGGCCTCCGGGTGATACTGCACGGAAAACACCGGCTTGCCGTTTACGCTGAGTCCTTCGAGCGAACCGTCGAACAGCGACTTGTGCGTTTCGATCACGCCTTTGGGCAGGCTGTCCCGTTCCACCACGAAACCGTGGTTCTGCGAGGTGATCTCGACCTTTTTGGTTTCCAGGTCCTGGACCGGCTGGTTGGCGCCGCGGTGGCCCATGTGCATCTTGGACGTCTTGGCGCCCAAGGCGAGGGCCAAAATCTGATGACCCAGGCAGATGCCGAACACGGGCAGGCCCGCATTCATCACGCCCTGGACCATCGGCACGGCGTATTCGCCGGTCGCCGCCGGGTCACCGGGGCCATTGCTAAGAAAAAGCCCATCGGGTCGATGGGCTAAAATCTCTTCCGCCGTCGCCGTGGCCGGGACCACGGTGACCTTGCATTTTTCCGCCGCGAGGCACCGGAGGATGTTGTGCTTGGCGCCGAAGTCGACGGCGACCACGTGGTGCTTGGGGTTTTCCAGTTTGCCGAACCCCTGGCCCAGCACCCACCGGGTGGTGTCCCAGGTATAGGCCTGGGCGCAGGTCACGTCCTTCGCCAGGTCCATGCCTTCGAGACCCGGGAAGCCCTGAGCGGCCTTGACTAGGGCGGGAATGTCGAGCGGGCCCTTGGGGTCGTAGCCGATGACGCCCGAGGGCGCGCCGCCGTCGCGTATCAGCCGCGTCAGCCTGCGGGTATCGACGCCGGTCACCACCGACAAATTCATTTTCTTCAGCCACGCATCCTGATGTTCGGCGGCGCGCCAGCTCGCGGGTTCGGTAATGTCGGCCCGCATGACCGCGCCCCTGGCGGCGGGGGTCGTCGTTTCCATGTCTTCCGGGTTGGCGCCGACGTTGCCGATGTGCGGGAAGGTGAAGGTGATGATCTGCCCGGCGTAGCTAGGATCGGTCAGGATTTCCTGATAGCCGGTGACGGAGGTGTTGAAGCACACCTCGCCCACCGCGCGGCCTTTGGCATCGGTCGGCACGCCTGCCCCCCGGCCCCAAAAAACTTCGCCCGACACCAACACCAGGGCGGCGTTTGCGTTCGCTGGCTGGGCGCCCGCAGGCGCGGTCGCTGACGATTTTTGTTCCGGCATGTACGGTTTTTCAGGCTGAGATTGGACCAAGGCGGAAATACGCGTTGGAAACAAGGTTCTACGCCCTTACCCCCCCATGGTCAAGCCTTGCGCCCAATTCATATTTCATTATTTTTCAATAGCTTATACAAATTATCCCAATTTGCGTCGGGAAAGTTTTTGGGCTAGGTTCCGCGACCTTCAATTCCGGGGGTATAGATCAGTCCGGGGCCAACTCATGTTACGCGACCAAATTTCCGCCGACCTGAAAACCGCAATTAAAGCGAAGGACCAGTGTGCCACAGCGACGCTGCGTCTGATCAACGCCGCCATCAAGGACCGAGACATCGCCGCCCGCGACAAGGGCAACCAGGACGGCATCAACGAAGACGAAATCCTGTCGCTGCTGCAATCGATGATCAAGCAGCGTCACGAAAGCGCAAAGGCCTATGAAGACGGTAAGCGCCAGGACCTGGCCGACCGGGAACGCGAGGAAATCGTCGTCATCGAGCGGTTTCTGCCGGAACAGCTGTCGGAAGACGAAATCGCCACGGCCGTCGACGCGGTGATCGCCGACACGGGCGCCAACTGCATCAAGGACATGGGCAAGTGCATGGGCGCTTTGAAGCAGAAGTACGCTGGAAAAATGGATTTTTCCAAGGCCAGCGCGATCGTTAAAGAGCGCCTTTGTTAACTTTCCGAATCCGATGCCGGGATCGCGCTCGGCGCTCTGGATAAGTCTCAGGATAACTTTATAAAAACGTTGATAAGAATCAGCGTTTTAAAGCGGTTTTCCACGTCTTCCCGATTCCCATTCGGCAACCTCCTGGTATGCTCCAACGTTTGCGACTGTCCGCAACGAAGGCTCCATCTCAGATGGCGATACCCCCGGAACTCCTGGAAGACCTGAAAGCGCGCCTCAACTGCATCGAAATCGTCGGGCGCAGGGTAAAGCTCGTCCGGTCCGGGCGGGACACTAAGGGGCTCTGCCCTTTTCATAAAGAGAAAACGCCGTCCTTCCACGTCTACGACGACCATTACCACTGTTTCGGGTGCGGCGAGCACGGGTCGGCCATCGACTTCGTGATGAACACGGAAAGCCTGCAATTCCCGGAAGCCGTCCGCAAGCTAGCGGGCGAGGCCGGGTTGGCCATGCCCGAAGACACGCCGGCGGACCGCGAACGCCGCCAGCGTAACAAAACGCTGGCCGAGGCCGTGGAAATGGCCGCCGCGTTTTTCGAAAAGAGCCTGCACATGCCGGAAGGACAGGGTGCGCTGGCCTACCTGAAGGATCGCGGCTTTACCGACGCAATCATCCGCCGCTTCCGCTTAGGGTTCTCGCCCGATGGGCGGGGCGCCATGAAGGCCTTCATGAACAAGCAGGGCGTGGACGACGGGATGCTGCTGGGCGCGGGGCTTCTAGTGCAGCCCGAAGACCAGGGTCGCGAACCTTACGACCGGTTCCGCGGCCGGGTGATGTTCCCGATCACCGACCGCCAGGGCAAGACCATCGCCTTCGGCGCGCGACTGCTCAACGGCGACGGGCCGAAGTACCTGAACTCGCCGGAAACGTCGCTCTTCCACAAGGGCCGAAACCTCTACGGCCTGGCCCAGGCGAAGGACGCCATCCGGGAGGCCGGCACGGTCATCGTCACCGAGGGCTATACGGACGTGATCGCGCTGGCCCAGGCGGGGGTCGGCCACGGCGTGGCGCCCTTGGGCACGGCGCTGACGGAAGACCAGATCGGGCTTTTGTGGCGGTTGGTGCCGGAACCGGTGTTGTGCTTCGACGGCGACGACGCGGGCCAGCGGGCCGCCACCCGGGCGGCGGAGCGCGCGCTGCCCATGCTGAAATCAGGTTTCGGGCTGCGCTTCGCCATGCTGCCGCGTGGCGAAGACCCGGACAGCCTGGTGAAAAACCGGGGCAAGGCTGCGTTTCTGGAGGTTTTGGAGGGCGCCGCACCCCTGTCGGAGCTGATCTGGCGGGTTGAATCGGGCGGCCGCCTGCCGGACACGCCGGAAGGCCGGGCGGACCTGAACGCCCGGCTAGATAAAAAGATGCGGGACATCCCGGACCCAACCGTCCGTCGGTATTTCCAGGACTTCTTCAAAAGCCGCCTTTGGCCGGCGGGCGAACGGCGGGCGGGCCCCGGCCAAGGCCGCCAATTCGGCCGCCAGGCGGGCCGCGCCGGTTGGCAGCGGGACAACTGGCCGGGGGCCCAGCGGCTTCGCGCCGGCAGCGCCGATACGGCCCCCGTGGACCGGGCCGGCGTCCGCACGGCGATCCTTTTGGCGACCGCCATCAACCATCCGGAGCTGCTTTCCGAGGTCGACGAGGACCTGGGCCTGATGGCGGCGGCGGACGGGGACCTTGACAATTTGCGTCAGGCGTTATTAATCACGCTTGCTAACGGATTAACCCTTGACACCGAGGGGTTAAAAAACCACCTGTCAGACCAGGGTCATTCCAAGGCACTGAGCCGATTGTTGAGTGCGCGAACATACGATCATGCAAGATTCGCGCGACCGGAAGCGAGTATCGCAGAGGCCAGACTGGGTTGGGAAGCGACCATTAACCACTTGCGCGGAGAGGACTTGCGCTCCGAACTGCAAGCGGCCCAGGACGCTGTCCGGCACGATCCGTCGGAAGCGAATTTGGAGCGGGTCGCACACGTTCGGCGGATGATGAACGAGGCCGAGGGGCTGGCGGAAGCGTTTGAGTGATCTCAAACGGGGTCGCCCGGTTCCGGTGGCGGACATTTGTACAAGGAATTTGCCGGTCCCAGATGACGGGCCGCGCCCAGGGGGCGGGACACGGTAGCCTAGAGATAAAGAGAGATAAGAGGACGATCGTGGCGAAGGCACAGGCGAAAGATCAGGAAAGTTCAAGCACTCAGGAAGAAAGCGGCGACAGCCCGCTTCTGGACACCCTGGGTGCAGCGGTCAAAAAAATGGTCGCCAAGGGCAAGGAACGCGGTTTCGTCACTTATGACGAACTGAACGACGCCCTGCCGCCGGAAAAGGTCTCTTCCGAACAGATCGAAGACACCATGGCTATGCTGTCCGAAATGGGCATCAACGTGGTCGACAACGAAGAGTCTGAAGACGCTGCCAACGACGACGATGACGACGACAAGGGCGCCCAGGCGTCGGCCGGCAACGTTGACGAAAACGACCTAGGCCGCACGGACGACCCGGTGCGCATGTATCTGCGCGAAATGGGCTCGGTGGAACTGCTGTCCCGCGAGGGCGAAATCGCCATCGCCAAGCGCATTGAGGCCGGCCGGGAAATGATGATCGGCGGCCTAATGGAGAGCCCGCTGACCATCAAGGCCATCACCGAATGGCACGACGAACTGGTCAACGAGGAGATCCTTCTTCGCGACATCATCGACCTGGAAGCCACCCACGGCGGCGGCCCGGGTGCTGCCAACAATAACACCGCCGGCGACGGCGCAGCAGCGGCGGAAGCGCCGCAACCCGCAGCCAAGCCCGAAAAAGAAAAAGCCAAAACCGAGGAAGCTAAGCCCGAAAAAAACAAAAAGGCGAAGTCGCCCGGGGACGGCGAAGCTGATGGTGAAGACGGCGAAGAGGGCGAAAGCAGCGACGGCGAGGAAGACGACGAGGATGCGGAAAACAACCTGTCGCTGGCGGCGCTCGAAGCTAAGCTGAAGCCGGAGGTTCTCGAAACCTTCGAGGTGATCACCAAGACGTATAAGAAGCTCAATCGCGTGCAGGTGCAGCGGCTTGACGCGCTGACTTCGGGCGACGACCCGAAGGCCAGTCAGGAAAAGCGCTTCCAGAAGCTCCGCAAGGAACTGATCGAGGCGATGGAGAACGTGCACCTCAATAACAACCGGATCGAACAGCTGCTGGACCAGCTTTACGGCCTCAACCGGCGGCTTGTCGGACTTGAAGGAAAGCTGATGCGTATGGCGACGACGGCCAAGGTCGACCGCCAGGCTTTCTTGGAACAGTACCAGGGCAACGAACTGGATCCGGGCTGGACCCGGCGGGTCAGCCGCCTGAAAGGCAAGGGCTGGAGCAAGTTCGCGACCAGTTACCGCGACGACATCAAGGGTGTCCGCGCGGAAATCGGCGAGGTTTCAAACATTTCGGGTCTGCCGATTGCGGAATTCCGGCGCATCGTGTCGACCGTGCAGAAGGGCGAACGCGAAGCCGCCAAGGCGAAGAAGGAAATGATCGAAGCCAACCTGCGGCTGGTGATTTCTATCGCCAAGAAATACACCAACCGCGGCCTGCAGTTCCTGGACCTGATCCAGGAAGGCAACATCGGTCTGATGAAAGCGGTCGATAAGTTCGAATATCGCCGCGGCTATAAATTCTCAACCTACGCGACCTGGTGGATCCGCCAAGCCATCACGCGGTCCATTGCCGACCAGGCGCGGACCATCCGCATCCCGGTGCATATGATCGAAACGATCAACAAGCTGGTCCGCACGTCGCGCCAGATGCTGCACGAGATCGGCCGCG
>JAYNIR010000020.1:0-41116 GCA_038109305.1 Rhodospirillaceae bacterium | reverse complement strand
GGATCAGGTGCGCTGCCGCTTGGCGATGCGGATGCCGTCGAAGTCCTGCAGATTGGCGTCCTCGATGATGCTGGCCAGTAACGTCGCATATTTTTCCGGGACTTCCGAATACCGCGACAGGTGCCTGGCCATATCGCGGCTTCCGGGATAGGCGCCTTTTGCCCGCGCCGCCGCGCGTTCCCAGCGAAGCCCTTCGTAGGCCTGGTGTGTATTCAGGTTCAGCATGTAGTGCGCGACGCTCTCCATCAAATTCGGATACTTGATGACCTTGAAGCCGCCGGCCCCCCCCCTCGGTTTCAGTCCGGGCGTTTCCGGATTGTAGGACCGCATACCGAATAGGTTATTCGCCTGCGTCGCAAAGCGTGACGTGCCCCAACCGCTCTCCACCGCCGCCTGCGCCATGACCAAAGACGCCGGAATGATGTCGACCCGGCGGCGGAGCGTCTTCAGATCGCCCGGCGTCACCTCGTACTTTTCCCAGATGTATTCCGGCACATGGTCGGCGCCGTCTTCCAGGTGAGCGCGCTCGTCGCGAATGCGTTCGTTTTCCCGGGCGATCAGCGGCAGCACGATTTTGAAAAACGCATCCTTCCGCGCGTCCGTCCGAAGCATGCTTAAATCGCGCCGGATTGTCGGGAGGAATGCCGGCGGAACGTAACCGTCCCGGCGCGCTTGGTCCAACGACACGACGTCTATGGGATGACCGTGAAGGGCGGCGACTTCCTCCTGATGCCGGCGTTCGCGGTCGGCGTTGTCGAAGGAAACCGCGCAGGCGGCAAGCGCGCCCGCGATAACGAGAAGGACACCGGCTTGCAATCTGCCTTTGCGAAGATTCTTCGTGATGATCAATTTCATGTTACGTCAGTCATCAGACCCTTTTGAAGTATGGTAGAATTACGGTAATTCAACCAGAGAGTCCCGGCCGGCCCCGGCCTATCGCGCAAAATCGGGGAATGACCGGGCGTTGAACGAATTTGACAAATTGCTGAAAAAGGTCCGGGCCTGCGCTATTTACTTGGCGCATCTGCCGTTGGGTCCGCGGCCGGTCGTCCGCATGACCGCGGCTTCCCGCACCCTCATCATCGGCCAGGCTCCCGTAACCAAGGTCCATGCGTCAGGGGTGCCGTGGGGCGATGCTTCCGGCGACCGGCTTCGCGACTGGCTCGGCCTGGCGCCCGAAGATTTTTACGATGAAACCCGATCGTCATCATGCCGATGGGGTTCTATTACCCGGGGCGGGCGGAAAACGGCGGTGACAACACGCCTCGCCCGGAATGCGCACCGGAATGACACGGGCGGTTGCGCACCATGCTGCTCAACATCGAATTGACGATATAGGTCGGTAGCTACGCGCAAAAATATCAACTGGGCGGCCGCAACCGGAAAACCAAGACCGAAACCGTCGCCGCTTGGCGGGATTACCTGCCGACCCCGCATCCGAGCTGGCGGACCACCCCCTGGATGAAGAAAAATCCCTGGTTCGAGGCGGATGTTCTGCCGGAGCTAAAAACCCGGGTCGGCCGATTGATGGCTTAAATTCCCTTCGTTTTTGTCCCGCCCGGCGATATAAGAATAGTCGAATGATTTTAATTGGTCGAAAACGGGGCAATGGAACACCTTTCCGAACGGGAACTGCTGCGCCGGCTGGAATTCGATAACCCCTGGTGGGCGTTCCGGACGGACACTCGGGTGCGGTTTCGTCACCCGGCGACCCGGGGGCTCGCCGTGCCGGTCATCCGCCGGGTGCTGTCCGACGACCTTGATCACCCCCTGGTGCTAGCCGGGCCGTCCGGCACGGGCAAGACCATCGTGCTTCGTCAGGCACTGGCTGCGGTTGTCCGGGGCGGGCTGTCGCCGCTTCGCATCGCCTTTCTGTCGCTGTCGGCGCCGATTTATACGGAGCACGATCTGGTGTCGCTGATCGACCGGTTCTTGGCCCGGTTCGAACACGTGGCGGCGGACAAACTCTGCATTTTTCTCGATGACTTGAACTATCTGCCCGATGGGCTCGCGCAGTTGGCCAACCTGCAGAAGCGGATGCCGCAGACGCGCCTGGTGGCGGCCATGGGTGCCGGCGCGCCTCGGCTGACGGCAGGGCCGGCGGCTGACGGCTCCGTCGAGGTGATGATCCTGCCGCCGTTGGATTTCAACGAATTCATGACATTCCGCGACGCGGGCGACGCTCTTGGGCCGTTGTTGCCCGAGACCGCTGATTCGCTCGAACTGTCGCCGATGGCGCTGGCGCGGCTGAATGACGAGTTCGCGCGCTATATCACCTTCGGTGGATTTCCGAGCGGCATTGCCGCCGGGCGCGAAGACGAAGCGCCGCCAGCGCTGGTCCGCGGCGGGCTGCTGCATGACACGCTGCGCCGCGACCTTGCGGGCTACGCTGGCGTCAATGATCCCCACGGCTTGGGCCGCCTGTTCGCGATCCTGGCCCGCAACACGGCCGGGGAAGCATCCATCGAAGAACTGGCGACCGCCACCGGCGTCGCCAAGAACACACTTCGCAAGTATCTCGACTTTCTCGAGGATGCGTTTCTCATCCGCCGCCTGCCCCGGCTCGACAAAGACGGCAAGCCGTTCCAACGCCAGGTTCTGTTCAAGGTCTATCTGACGTCGCCGACGCTCTACACGGCAATGTTCGGGCCGGTCGATCCGGCCGCGCCGGAATTCGCCCGTCTGGTCGAAACGGCGGTGGTCGGCCATTGCTATGCCAAGGCCCGGATGGACCGCCTCGCCTACGCTAGTTGGAAGGGCGGCATGGTCGATCTGATCGAACTGGACGAACCGGGCGGCCGGCCGCAGCATCTGTTCCAGATGGATTGGCGGGAAGAAGTCATTGCCTCCTCCGAAGGCCCGGCGACGATGGTCAACTTCGCCGTTCGCGCCAACCCGGACGCGCACATGACGATCCTGACGCAAAGTCGGGGCGGCCCTGCAAGGCGCGGCGCCGTCGACATCAACCTGCTGCCGGCGGCGCTTTACGCGCATTGGCTGGGGTCATAAGGCCGGACGCGGCCCGCCTCGGCGGGCGGCGCGGTGGGATCAGGATTTATCCGACCGGTTCAGCGTCATCAGACGCAGCGCGTTCAGCCGGATAAACCCGGCCGCATCCCGCTGGTCATAAACCCGATCTTCTTCGAATGTCACCAACGCTTCGTCATAAAGGCTCAAGGGCGATTTGCGCCCGGTGATCATGACGTTGCCTTTGTAAAGCCTCACCCGGACCGTGCCGGTGACGCGCTGGGACGCGCGGTCGATGGCGGCTTGCAGCATTTCGCGCTCGGGCGCGAACCAGAAGCCGTTGTAAATCATCTCGGCATAGCGCGGCATCAGTTCGTCCTTCTGGTGCATGGCGCCCCGATCGAGGGTGATGCTTTCCATGGCGCGGCGCGCGTGATACAGCACCGTGCCGCCAGGCGTTTCGTAAACGCCGCGGGACTTCATCCCGACGAAGCGGTTTTCGACGATGTCGGTCAGGCCGATGCCGTTGGCGCCGCCCAGTTCGTTCAATTTGCTCAGCAACGCCGCTGGGCTCAGTTTCATGCCATCGATGGCGACGGGGTCGCCTTTTTCAAAATCGATTTCGATCTCGGTCGGTTTATCCGGCGCCGCCATGGGCGTGACCATGCGCGACAGGATCAGGTCGTAATCGGGCTCGTCCCAGGGATTTTCCAGAACCTTGCCTTCCGAGGAAATGTGCAGAAGGTTCGCATCCTGTGAAAACGGCGCTTCACCCCGCTTGTCCTTGGGGATCGGGATCTGATGTTTTTCCGCGTACTCGATCAATTTGGTGCGCGAGGTCAAGTCCCATTCCCGCCACGGTGCGATCACGCGGATTGCCGGGTTGCAGGCGTAATACCCTAGTTCGAACCGGACTTGGTCGTTGCCCTTGCCGGTGGCGCCGTGGGCGACGGCGTCGGCGCCTGTTTCGGCGGCGATCTCGATCTGCCGCGCGGCGATCAACGGCCGCGCGATGGACGTGCCCAGCAGGTAGGTGCCTTCGTAAAGGGCGTTGGCCCGGAACATGGGGAAGACATAATCGCGGACGAATTCCTCGCGCAGGTCTTCGATATAGATTTCCTTGATGCCCAGCATCTCGGCCTTGGCCCGCGCCGGCTCAAGCTCTTCGCCCTGGCCAAGATCGGCGGTGAAGGTCACCACCTCGGCGTCGTAGGCGTCCTGCAGCCAGCGCAGGATGACCGACGTGTCGAGCCCGCCCGAATAGGCGAGCACCACTTTATTCACGGATTTGCTCATGGTCTTGGGTCCCGGTTCGGGGTCAATTCAAAAGACGGCGCAGTATAGGGAAATCGCCTCTGCGGGCAAGGCCAAGTACAGGAAAAGGGCCCGGGATCGCTTTGTTCGGCGACGTGAGGGTTGCGTGGATCAATTAGAAACCGAAAATAACGCTGCTGCTGAAAACGTCCGCTTCGTCCGTGTCGACGAAGTAGCGTTCCCATTCGGCGCGAAGATAGAATTTTTCCGCAAGTTTGACATCTGCACCGAGGCCGATGATGAAGTCCGCGCCAGACGTTTCGCCGTTGGCTTGGTCGCTCGACGTTTCTTGGTCCTTGTACCAAAGGTGGAAGCCGCCCCGGGCGAACGGCGTAATGGAGTCAGAAATCGGCAACGCAAACACGCCAGATAAGCTGGCGGCGTATGTGGTTTCGTCGATCCGATTGCTCGGTGCGCCGTTGATTTCGACTGTGCCGACGCGGGCAAGGGCGAATTCCGCCGCGAAAAATTTGTTAATTCGGATGCCACCGAACCCCTTCAGATAAAAACTAGTGTCGTCATCGCTTGAAGACGTACTGGTCTGGCTGGTTTCAAAATTGCTGGCGCCGAAGCCGCCACCAAAATAGATCGGCGACCGGTCGCCGTCGGCGAAGAAACGTTGTCCTCCGCCGTCCGACGCCGTCAGCTTGTCGGTTGCGGGTTCACGGCGATCGGGCACCTGTTGGGCCGACGCCGGCCGGGTTTCGGACCTGCCATAGGGCGCGTTGCCGTAGGCCGGGGGACGGTAACGGTATCCGTAGGGATCGCTCGGCTGGACGCTCGGCTGGTATGCAGGCTGGGCCGCTGGTTGGGAGCGCGGCGCGCGGGTGGCCGGTGTACCCTGGTACATGGGTGTAGGGGATGTTTGGTAAACGGGGGTTGCCGGGGCTGGTGCCGGGACCGGCGCCTGCGGGGCGGCCTGATACCCGAAGGTGACGTTCGGATTGCCCTGTTCGCCCTGGAGCCATTGATTGACCGATATGCCGGATTGGGCGACCTCGATCGGGCTCTGGTCGCCCGTAACGGCGGGCCCGGCGTCATCGCCTTCGAACACCATCATCACGCCGGTGGCGGACGCAATTTCAATCGGCCGATGGGCCGCGCGGCGGGGCTGCGGCGCTGTGTACTCCGCGCGGTTCGGCTCCGGCTCCGCGGTGGGCGTCGACGCAGGCATTGCGTGCGTCAGGCGTTGATCGGCCTGGGGAGGATAGTCGACGGCGATTCTCGTATGCGGCGGCGGTAATTGGATTAACGGCGCGGGGTTTTTGTCGCTGACCGGAAGAGTGACTTCGGCGATGTCTAGAACGATCCGCGCCGGTCTTCCGTCTTGTGCCGGAATAACAAAATGGCGAAGGATTTCAGATTGCTTTTTCGTTTCAATGGACAGCACCAAGCTATCCGGCGCCGGATCGACGGACAGGTTTGAAACGATCCCGAACCGACGCGGCCGGCGAAGCCCGTTGCGTTCCGTCAGGCCCGCGAGCCATATCCGGTGGCGGTGTCCGTCGTCTGCGGGGACTGAATAGACTACATCTTTCGTCACCTCAAGGACCACGCGGGTATAGGTCTTGTGTTGACCCAGCCTGATGCGCTCAAGCGTCACTGTTTCCGCGGCCCGCAGATCGTGCGGGCCCCAGACGGCAACGGCGGCCGAAAAAACCGTCAGACGGAGAAATGTCCCCCAGGACATGTCGCACACCAAAATTCACCCACAATACCAATGGTAGGGTACTTCTTCGGCGGTTAATACATTCTAAAGACCGGTTGGCGATCAGCCGAGAATCGCGGGAATTTCAGGAAGCGCGGCGCCCGGATTGCGTCTGGTCAGGGGGTGTCAGCGGTCAGCCGGATGCCTCTGGCGTCATAGAAGTAGTGCTTGAGCAACAGCGGCACGATCACGCCAATGTAGGTCCCGATCACCACGTCGGACAGATAATGGACCGAGGCGAGGAAACGGCTTGCCGCCAGGACCGATGCGAACAGGAAATAAGCCGGCCATAGCCGGGGATAGATCAAAAACAAAGCAATCGCCAGCGACCACGACATCTGTGCGTGGCCGGACGGAAACGTGTTCATCCCGAAGTCCGTGTTGAACGGGCGGAATTCGGCAATCCCGTGGTCGAACAATTCCCTGGGTCGGGTCCGGCCGACGACAATCTTGGCGACATTGACGACGGTGCCCGCGGCGACGATGGAAAAGACCACGAACAACGCCCGGTGCATCATCAGGGTCAGCCGCTCGGACGCCTGTTCCGCCCGCCGGCGCATCAGCCAGCAGACAATATAAACTGCAGCGCAGGCCGCGAAGTAAAAGTCCGGCTTGCCGAGCGCGCCCAGCACATGGCCGAGGAACCGGCGCTGGCCGGCATCGAAGACGGTCCGGAAATAATGCGCCGCCGGTACGTCCACGGCGGCCATCAGGACCGCCGATGCAACGACCGCGACGGCAAAGCCCCATGCGGCGGGCCACCATGGGAAGCGTTTGACGGGGGCGTTCATTTCGCGCTGTCCCCCGCCGGCAGGAAGATGTGCAGGGCGACCTTCTTGCCTTTTGAATAGTTGATGCCGGACACGATGCCGGCGACGCGATAGCGGCCCAGCAATCCGCCCATCGAATCCTTAAATGCGCCAAGTTCTCGCGCCTCGACGATGGCGGCGGTGGCTTGGCCGGATTTCAACAATCCCGCGGCGCCGGCGCCGTTTGTCAGTTCGGTTTTGGTGCCGAGCCGGAAGACGATGGATGGTTCGCTAAACCCGGCGACGGCGACGGGCGCGGCGGTTCGGATGTCGGCGGGCACGGTGTCGGCGGCGCGGGCCGATACCCACATGGGCTGGAATCCGGCAACCATCAGCCATAAAACCATGGTCACCATTATGCCGCCGGAAATCACCGCGTTTTCCAGCGCCTCGTTCATGACGTGGTGCTTCATGGCGGCGGCCGAGGTCACCAGAGCATATAGTGGGAACAGGACGAAAAACCACGTATGCCACGTTGCCGTCGCGCCGAAGTGGATCGGCAGATAAACGGCGGCGGCGCCGAGCGCCAGACCGATCAGCGCCCACAGCCCGCCGGTGATCCAAAGTGCCCGTTTGTTGAACCAAGGCGCAGCGCCGCCGATGACGGCCGCGGCAGACCAGGCGCAGATCAGCGCAAGCGCGGGGTAAAGCGGCAGCACATAGTGCGGCAGTTTGGTCGGGATCAGTTCAAACATGATCCAAGCGGGGACAAGCCAGGCCAGGCAAAATCGAACGGGCGCGGCCGTCCGATCACGCCATGCCCGCCACAGTGCCGGTCCCATCAGGAATACGCCCGGCCAGAAAAACAATAACGCCAGGACCGCGTAATATCCCGGCGGCGCGCCGTGGCTTTCCTGCCCGCCCAGCAATTTGGGAATCAGGTCGGTGGTGATCGCCGTCATCACGAACCCGCCGTCGCCGCCGCCCGCGCCGCCGCCCACGGCCATGTACCAGGGCAGCGCCATGGCCGTCGCGAGCGGCAGGCCCCACAGCCAGCCGAGCCGCCCGAGCCAGCGCCAATCACGGTCGGCCAGGGAAAGCGCGGCAGCCGTCAGAACGGTGATAAGCGGCGCAATGGGCCCCTTGATCATCACGCCCGCGCCGAGCCCGATCCACATAAGCGCGATCGGCGCCCGTCCGACCGACAGTTTATCCCGCGCCGCCAGGTAGGCGTGCGCCAATCCCGCCTGCGCCGCGACGACGCAGGCCAGCAGCACCGCATCCGTTTTCGCCTGATGGGCTTCCAGGATCAACAGGGCCGATGCCGCCATCATGCCGCCCGCGATCAATCCGGCCGTTCGCCCGAACAAGTGCGCGCCCAAAACGAACGTCATTATTACCGCCGCCCATGCGCCGATCACGGAAGGCACCCGGTAGGCCCAAATTTCCCGAGCTTCGATCGATGAAAGCGCCTGAACGCTGGCCGCCTGCAGCCAATGAATGCCCGCGGGCTTTTTGTGGCGAGGCTGATCTTGAAACCGGATGTCGACGTAGTCGCCGGTTTCCAGCATCTGCGCCGTCGCCTGGGCGAAGCGCGCTTCGTCCCGGTCCAGCGGCGGCAGGCTTGCGATCCCCGGTATGAAAAGGATCGCGCAAAAAATCGTCAGCAATGCATAAGGCCGCCATCCGCCCGTGGCGTCGGCGATCAACTGCCTTCCGGGACGGAACCGGTTGCCGCCGGGCTGGTTTGATTTCTTATCCTTTGTTGGTGCGGGATCAGCCATGCGTCAAGCGCCCCGGTCACACAGGCGGACGCGCGATCTGCGCGTCATCGACAAACCAGCAATCCATACGGTCCCAGTAAAAGGACAAATGCCCGGCAATGTCGGCCGCTTCACGGTAGGGGTCTGCATAGGACCAGGCAATGTTTTCCTCCGCTTGGCTGCCCAGGCGAAAGGTCCAGTAACCGGCGTCGCCCTTGTAAGGGCAGGTGGTCTTGAGGTCCGTCTGCGCAAGGAACCCATCGATCCGCACGTCGTCCTTGGGAAAATAGAAAACGCCCGGATAAGTGTTTTCGCGCAGCAATTTGGCGTTCCTGCTGTCGGCGATGACGATGCCGGCGACGGACGTTCTCACCCGTTTCAGAAACGGCGCCACGGCCATCGGATAATCCGGATTTTGCCGGAACCCCGGGGCGGGCGCGTCAGGCATGGTCACCCGCCTTCGCGTCTTCCAACGAGGCGTCGATCCGGGCCGCCATGCGGGCATGGCGGGCGGCGGCCAGATCCCGCTCGCTTGCCGATTTCAACTGGCCGCAGGCGGCCATGATGTCGCGGCCCCTGGGCGCGCGGATCGGCGCGGAATAGCCGCCGTCATTGATGATCTTGACGAACTTGTCCATCGCCACCTGGGTCGAACACTCGTAGGGTGCGCCCGGCCACGGGTTGAACGGGATCAGGTTGAACTTTGCGGGGATGCCGCGGACCAGGCGGAGCAATTCATGCGCATCGGCTTCGGAATCGTTGACGCCTTTCAGCATCACATATTCAAACGTAATGCGCCGCGCGTTGTTGGCGCCAGGATAGGCGCGGCAGGCGCGGATCAGTTCCTTCAACGGATATTTTTTGTTGATCGGCACGATGACATCGCGAAGCTCGTCGGTGACGGCGTGGAGCGAGACCGCCAGATTAACCCCCAATTCCTCGCCGCAACGTTCCATCATCGGCACGACGCCCGACGTCGACAACGTGATCCGCCGTTTCGACAGCGCGATGCCTTCGCCGTCCATGATGATGCGAAGCGCCTTCGCCACTTCGTCGAAATTGAACAGCGGCTCGCCCATGCCCATCATCACGATGTTGGAGATCAACCGGCCGCCGTCCTTGGGCGTCGGCCATTCCTCGTAACTATCGCGCGCGCACATGAACTGCCCGACGATTTCGGCGCTTGTCAGATTGCGCACCAGTTTTTGCGTGCCCGTGTGACAGAACGTGCAGGTCAGCGTGCACCCCACCTGCGACGACATGCAGACGGCTCCCCGGTCGTCGTCCGGGATATAAACGGTTTCGGCTTCGTTGCCGTCATCGAATTTCAACAGCCACTTGCGGGTCCGGTCATCCGATGTTTGTTCGCGGCTGACCGCCGGCCGGCGAAGCTGATACAGGCCCTGAAGCTTCTCCCGAAGCGGCTTGGCCAGCGTCGACATGCGGGTGAAATCGGTTTCGCCCTGGTGATAGATCCAGTGCCAAAGCTGTTTGGCGCGGAACGGCTTTTCGCCGATCGCGGCCATTTCCTCCGCCAATTCGCTGCGCGAAAGGCCGATCAGGTTTTTCATTTCGGGTGCCGGAGCCGTATTCATGGGCTTGATATAGCGCTTCCGGGGGCAATTACCCAACGCTGATTGGCGCGTCCCCTGCCCGGGGTCAGGATTTGCAGGCGTTGCCGATGGCTTTCCAGGCGGCGGTAAAGCCCTTGAGCGAATAAGTGTCGGTTGTCTTGGTCCCGCGCGACGACGTGCCGGTCACCACCATGTCGACCCCCCGGATCATGGCGTTGACCAATTCGGGATCGCGCCCTTCTTCGACAAAGGCGTGTTCGCCGTTGGTGAACATGTCGAAGGCGACATCGCCGATCACCGCCTTGGCGACCGACTCTTTCTTATATGTATAGCCCGTGGTGATCGACACAATGCCCCGTTCCTTGTCCTTTGGCCGGTGAGTGACCAGCAGCGCCACGCGGCCGCGCTTGGTGTACTTGCCTTCGGACTTTTTCGGCTGGGACCCCATGTAACAGATCGTCGCCCCGTCCTCGGTGGCGGAGAACGCCTCCCAATCATCGAATTGGCCCAGCAGTTTGGGCTTGGCCTGGGCCCAGGCGGGGACGGCGAGGCAGAGGGTCAGCAGGGCAACAAGAGATAGATTTCGCATGGGTTGAAAATAGCCCCACCGGAGCCCGGCCTCAAGCCGTCTCGACGCGATCCGGGCGCTTGTTTTCGGGACCCGTTGGTGGCAATGAAGGCCATGGCGCAGATTATATCGGCATCCGATCCCATCATGGTTGAGTTCCGCCGCGGCTCCCTAGTGGAAAGCCGTCACCGCTGCCATGCCGTCATCATGACGGCGGCGGGCGAAGTGGTACGGGCCTGGGGCGACCCGGCGCTGGAAATCTTTCCCCGTTCGGCCATCAAACCCATTCAAGCCTTGGCGCTGCTGGAAACCGGCGCCGCCGATCATTACCGCCTGACGGATGAACGGATAGCCTTGGCGACGGCATCGCACGCGGCGTCCCAAGCGCATGTCATGACGGTCGAGGCTTGGCTCGACGACATGGACTTGGGCGAAGGCGACTTGGAATGCGGCGCCCACATGCCCTATGACGAGCAGGCGGCGCACGCGATGATCAAACGGGGTGAGGCGCCCTGCCGCATCCACAACAATTGCTCGGGCAAGCACGCTGGGTTTCTGACCACCGCCCGCCATATGGGGGAAGACACGGCGGGTTACCTCGCTCCCGATCATCCGGTTCAACGCCGGCTTTACGACGCACTTACGGAAATGGGGGATTGCCCGCTCGGCGACACCGCGCGGGGCGTCGACGGGTGTGGCATTCCGGTTTACGGCATGGCGCTCGGCGCGCTGGCGCGGTCGGCGGCCCGCATGGCCGATCCGAAAGGACTTGGTTCCGTTCGCCGGGCGGCGGCGGAACGGATCACCGCCGCGATGGCCAAGCACCCGTTCATGGTTTCCGGCCGGGGGCGGTTCGACACGGTGGCGATGACCGCGGGCGTCGGCCGCGCCAAACGCACCGGCGCTCAACCCTTCGTCACCAAGACGGGGGCCGAGGCCGTGCACACGGCGATCCTGCCGGAAAAAGGATGGGGCATCGCGCTTAAGGTCGAAGACGGCGCCAAACGCGCGTCGGACGCCATGATGGCGCATTTGCTGGATTTCGCGGGTGTGCTCGACGACCGCGCCCGGGCGGACCTTTCCGGTTTTCTGGATGCGACGCTGACCAATGCGGCGGGGGCCCCGGTCGGCGCCGTGCGCCCAGCGGCGGGGTGGGACCGGAACTAGCCGGTTACGGCTCTTCGCCGTCTTCGCCTTCGTTGAAAACCTCCGGCGGCGTATCGCGAAACGCCTCCATCTCGGCCCGGGAATACCGGCCGCCGAACTGATGATCCGGCAGCGGTTCCGTCGGGCCGCCTGGCGCCACCGGCCGCGCGGGAAACCGGCCCAGGCTGACCAGCCGATCGTACATGACGATGGCGCCGGCGATGCCGACGTTGACGCAGAACGCCATGGGAATTTTCAAAACGTGATCGCATCGTTGGGCCATTTCCAGGCTCAGGCTGCCGCGTTCGGGGCCAAGGACGTAGGCCGCCCGGGGCGGGTGGCGGAAGCTCGGCAATTCGACCGCGCCGTCCATCAGTTCAACCCCGACCAGTTGGCAGTCTTCGGGCAGCATCAATCCGGTGACATTGGGGAAACTGTAGAACGGCAAATGCCCGCCGCTTTTCGAGGTATCGGACTTTTGCCCCTCGGTGCGTTCATAATTGGCGGCGACGGTAAACACGAACGCAGCCCCCATGGCATGGGCGGTGCGGAACAGGTTGCCCACGTTCATGGTCTTGGAGATGTTTTCGACGCCGATCCCGAAGTAGCCGCGCAAATCGCCTGTCCTTTGCGGTTGAAGTGGCGGGGGTGATGTGCTCCCATCTGCCAGCCTTGGGCAAATTGCACGGTAAATCAAGACCGCGCCGCGCAGGGCAAAAAGAACACCGATGCAGGGAGGCCCGAATGCGCGCCGTTGTTTGTGAAAGTTTTGACGGGATTGATGCGCTCCGTTGCGTCGATGATGCGCCGGAACCGCCCATGGCTGACGGCGCCGTCAGGATCAAGGTGTATGCCGCGGGCATCAATTTTGCCGATACCCTGATGACCACCGGGCAGTATCAGGTGAAGCCGCCGTTCCCGTTCAGCCCCGGGCTCGAGGTTTCGGGCGAGGTCTCGGAGGTCGCCCCCGGCGTCACCAACGTAAAGCCCGGCGACCGGGTGATGGCGACGGTGCATTACGGCGGGTATGCGACCGAGGCCGTGACGGCGGCGGATCTGGTCTACGCCATCCCGGACAATCTGGATTATGTCTCGGCGGCGGCGTTTCCCATCGTCTACGGCACCTCGCACGTGGGACTAAAAGACAAGCTGCACCTGCAGCCGGGTGAAACGTTGTTGGTTCACGGCGCTGCCGGTGGCGTCGGCCTGACCGCCGTTGAAATCGGCAAGAAAATGGGTGCGACGGTGATCGCGACTGCCGGAGGAAAGGACAAACTTGCCGTCGCCACGGAATACGGCGCTGACCACCTGATCGATTATCGCGAAGAAGACATCCGCGAACGGGTCAAACAATTGACCGACGGGCGGGGTGCGGACTGCGTCTATGACCCGGTCGGCGGCGATGCGTTCGACGCGTCGCTTCGCTGCACGGCGCAACGGGGGCGGATTCTGGTTGTCGGGTTCGCATCCGGCAAGGTGCCGCAAATCCCAGCAAACATTCTGCTGGTCAAAAACCTCACCGTGCTGGGATTCTACTGGGGTGCGCACAAGACGCTCGACCCCGGTCTGATCGGCCGGTCGTTTGCCGAACTGCTGGGTTGGGCGGCAGCGGGCGAACTTCGCCCGCACGTGTCCCATGCCTTCGACCTGGCGGACGCGAAGGACGCCATGAAAATGCTGACGTCGCGAAAATCGACGGGCAAGGTCGTGTTGACCACCGGCGCGGGGCCCGCGGGCGGCGCGCACTAAGCGATCCACGGCGAGCCGGCGAGTTTTGCGTGCCTGTTTCGGTCAGGCGGCGGCGGGGCTTTCCCGGCGTTCGGGGATCGGCAGGTGCAGGGCCGCCGCGATAAATCCCAGCGCCACGGCGCCCCACCAGACGGGATCATAGCTGCCTGTCGTTTCCAGAAGGTATCCGCCCAGCCACACGCCGATGAAGCTGCCGACCTGATGGCTGAAAAACACGATGCCGAAAAGCGTCGACAGGTACCGGACGCCGAACATGTTGGCGACCAGCCCGCTGGTCAGCGGCACGGTGCCGAGCCACAACAAACCCATGACCGCGGCGAAGATCAGAATGTTGGCTTCGGTCTTGGGCGACAGCAAGATGACGACGATGCAGACGGCGCGAAGCGCGTACAGCCAGCTCAAAATCCATTTCTTCAGAAATTTGCCGCCGAGGACGCCGCACCCGTAGGTGCCGATGATGTTGAAAAAGCCGATGGCCGAAAGCGACAGCGCGGCAAGCGTGGTCGACACGCCGAGGCCCGGCACCGACACGGCCGCGCCGGTCAGTCCGATCAGTTCCAGATACTTCGGGAAGTGCACAGTGATGAAGGCGATCTGAAATCCGCAGACGAAAAAGCCGAGCGTCAGCAGCGTATATCCCAAGTGACCATATGCCTCGCCCAGCGCCTGGCCCAGGTTTTGCTGGTTCGCGCCGGCGCCGGTCGCGGACCGGGCGTCTTCGGTCAGCGGTTCTCGGGTCATCAGATAGGCGAAGGGGATGCAGATCAGCATGATGCCGGCCAGCGCGAAAAGCGCCCCGGTCCAGCCGCCCGAAGCCGCAAGGGCCTGTCCCACCGGCGCCATGTAAAACTGCCCGACCGATCCGCCGGCGGCGGCGATGCCGAGCATCGTCGACCGGTGTTCAGTCGGTGCGCGGCGGCCGACGGCGCCCAGGACAACGCCGAAGCCCGTGCCGCCCATGCCCATGCCGACCAGAACGCCGAGCCCGACATTGACCGCGAACAGGCTTTCCGCCGATCCCATGACCCAAAGCCCGGCGGCGTACAGCAACGTGCCCAACGCCATCATCTTCAGGCTGCCGTACTTGTCGGCAACGGCGCCCATGACCGGCGTCGCGAGGCCCCAGACGAGGTTCTGTAGCGCCAACGCAAAGCCAAATTCCATCGGCGTGATCGAAATGTCCCTGAGGATATCGGTCTGATAGAGCCCGAAGGTCACGCGGGTGCCCAGGTTGATGCTGGCGACGGCGCAGCCGGCGAGCGCAACTAGCCAAAGGCCGATGGTCATGGGTCGGGTGGACATGGCTTAGGCGTCTCCCTTTGCGGCCGGATTTTCGGGCCGCGCGGCCGGCGGGCTTTTGGTCAGGACGAACAGGTTTCCGGCCAGGACCAGCATAACGCCCGCGATGGCGCCGCCTGTCCACTGAAATCCTTCGGCCCAAGTGGACACGGCCAGTGCCACCAACGGAAACACCACTGAGGCATAGGCCGCGCGTTCCGGCCCGATGCGCCCGGCAAGAGTCAGGTAGGTGGCGAAGGCGATCACCGTGGATACAAGGCTCAAGAACATCAGGGATCCCAAATACCGCGCCGACCAGTCAACGGTAAATTCGGCGCCCCGCGCGACGCAGAAAACCAAAAAGAACGGCGCGCCATAGGCCATGCCCAGCGTATTGGTGCGCACCACGCCGGGCCCCCGGCGCTGATTCGCGGCGGAAATCATCATGCCGTTGGATGCCGACAACGTCCCCGACAAGACCAGGGCAATACCGGTCATGGTATCCCGCATCCTCGCGCGGTCCAGATCGAACCCCGCCAGATCGCGCCAGAACACCGAGACGATGCCGGCGATGCCGAACGCGGCGCTGACGATCACCTTTTGGTCGACGGGGTTTTTTAGAAAAAGCGCACCGCCGATCATGTTCATGACCACAAGCATGGAAAACAGGATCGACACGAGGCCGCTGGGCAGGAACTGGCTGCCCCGGTAGACCAGATAGAAATTCATCCCGAACAGAAACAGGCCCTGGGCGGCGATCGAGAGATGATCACGGGCGGTGAAGTCCATGCGCCGCCGCGTCACCAGACAGAACAGCGCCATCACCGCCGCCGAAATGGCAAACCGGTAAAACACCGAAACCTCGGGCGAGACCACGCCCAACTGCATCTGGACCGCATACCAGCTGAGGCCCCAGGCAAACACGGTCACGGCGTAAAGAAACACGTTCACGTTTTCAGGGCTTTCGTTCTGCGCGGGACGGACGGACTGTACGCGACGGGGCACCTGTTCCGGAAAGCCTTTTCATGCAGGCTCGGCATGCAGTCTCGTCATGCAAGCTTGGGCGCGAGTTCGACTTTGACGACGTGTTACCCACGCGCTATGCCTGTTGATCCGACGAAAACTTAGACGCGCCGAAAGGATGCTCCGCACCATGACCGACCGACCCAACCGATTGAACGGCCTTCGCCATCTGGCGCTGGTGGTCGAAGACCTTGAAGCCTGCGAAGCCTTCTACCACGATATTCTGGGGATGGAGGTGTTGAACCGGGCGTCGGAAAATCTGGTCTACCTGACGCTCGGCAACGACAACCTGTCCTTGGGCCGGGCCAAGAAGGGCAAGGGCGCTGCGACGGCAAACGGCACCTTCGATCACTTCGGGTTCGTCGTCGACACCAAGGAGGATTTACAGGCGTGGTATGATTTCATGGCGGAAAAGGGCTGCGACGTGATGGACACGCCGCATGATCACGCCGACGGCGCCCGGTCATTCCACGTGAAGGACCCGGCCGGCAATGTCATCCAGCCGCTGTATCACCCGGCGATTTCCGGTCAGCGCTTCGCGAGGTCGTAGAGACCCTGAAAATCAAGACGCCAATTCCGGCAGGTCCCTGAACAATTCCAGCGCCTCCGGATTGGCGAGCGCCTCTTTATTCTTCACCGGCCGGCCGTGGATGATGTCGCGGACGGCAAGTTCGGTGATTTTGCCCGACTTGGTGCGCGGGATGTCCGTGATCCGGACGACCTTCGCCGGCACATGGCGCGGGGTGCAGTTGTCGCGCACCTGTTTTCGGATTTTCTGGATCAGCGCATCGTCGAGCGCCGCGCCTGCCGCCAGGCGAACGAACAGCACGACGCGCACGTCGTTGTCCCAGTCCTGACCAATGACCAGGCTTTCTTCGACCTCGGACAGCTTTTCCACCTGGCGGTATATTTCCGCCGTGCCGATGCGCACGCCGCCCGGGTTCAGCGTCGCGTCCGACCGGCCATAAACGATCATGCCGCCGTGATCGGTGATTTCAATGTAATCGCCGTGGGTCCAGACATTGGGGAAGTGTTCGAAATAGGTGCCGCGGTAGCGCGCATCCCCCGGATCGTTCAAAAATCCGATGGGCATGGACGGAAACGCCCGGGTGCAGACCAATTCGCCTTTTTCGCCGACGACGGGTTTGCCCTCGTCGTTCCAGCACTCGACCGACATGCCGAGCGCCATGGTCTGCAGTTCGCCCCGCCACACGGGTTTTGTGCAGTCGCCGCCTGCGAAAATGCCCATCAGGTCCGTGCCGCCGGTGAACGACACCAGGTGCACATCGGGCTTGATGGCGTCGTAGACGAAGTCGAACCCTTCCGGCGCCAGGGTCGAGCCGGTCGAAACCATGATCCGCACCGAAGACAGGTCATGGCTGTCCTTCGGTTTGATGCCTGAGTTTTTCACCGCGTCGATGTATTTGGCCGACGTGCCGAACAGGGTCATTTTCTCCCGGTCGGCATAGTCAAATATTGTTTCGGGACCGGGATGAAATGGCGATCCGTCATACAAAATTATGCACGCCTCGCAAGCTAGTACCGAAACCAGCCAGTTCCACATCATCCAGCCGCAGGTGGTGAAAAAATAGACCCGGTCATCACGGCGGATATCACATTGGATCGCTTGTTCCGCAGCGTGCTTCAGTATCGTTCCTCCGACGGAATGGATAATGCATTTCGGCGCCCCGGTGGTTCCTGAGGAAAACAGGATGTAAAGCGGTTGCGCGAAGGGAACCCGCGCGAAATCGATGTCGCAGGCGGCATGATCGGCCAAAACATCGGCCAACAGCCGCCCGTTGGGTAGGCTAACGGCATCGGGTCGGTCGCCGTCCTCGTAGGGCGCAACGATCACCTGTTTGACCGACGGCAGGCTCGCCAGGATTTCCGCGTTTTTGGCCATCACGTCATGGCGTTTGCCGTTGTAATAATACCCGTCGGTGACGAAGACCGCCTTGGGTTCGATCTGGCCAAACCGGTCGAGCACGCCCTGCACCCCGAAATCGGGGGAGCTTGAGGACCAGGTGCCGCCCAATGACGCGGTCGCCAGCATGGCGATCACGGTTTCCGGCATGTTGGGCAGATACCCGCAGACCCGGTCGCCCGGTCCGATGCCGGCCATCTTCAGCGCCTGGGCAAGCCGGGAAACGCAGTCGTAAAGTTCATTGAACGTGAAGCGCCGGGTGACCCCGGTTTCTCCGTAAAACACGATGGCTTCGCCATCGTCGCGGCGGCGCAACAGGTTTTCCGCATAATTCACGCGGGCGCACGGGAACCATTTGGCGCCCGGCATCTTGTCGCCGTCGACCAGGACCTTGTCCCCCCAGGCCGACCCGATGACGCCCGTGTAGTCGCGCAGGATCGGCCAGAACCGCTCCCGGTCTTCGACCGAAAATTTGTGTAGCTGGCCAGTGTCGGCCAAATCCAGGTCGAGCGTCTTGTTCACGTGCAGGCGGAACTGATTGATGGCGGAATTTTCCGCGTAGTCCGCGGGCGGCGACCAAAGGGGTACGGTCATGATGGTGTTTGTCCTCCCGTTATTTTTGCGACGTATTCTGCACGGCGGCGGCAGATTGGACAATCTCGGCGGGCGCCGCGCGGCGCGGTTACCCGGCCGCCGGCAGGGAAAACCGAAACACGGAAAACGCCGTGATCAGGGCGGCATTGACCAGGCAGGCGATGGCGTAAAGGTAAAGTGCCCGTTTGATGTCCGCGGCGCCCGCCTGGGCCGTGCCGTCGCCGATCCAGGGGTCGTTGACGGTTTCTTTCAAATACCGGCGGGGACCGGCAAGCGCTAGGTTGAGCGCACCCGCCATGGCGCCTTCGGGCCAGCCGGCGTTAAACGACCGGTGCTTACCGGCGTCCCGCAGCATCACCAAAACGGCGCGGCCCGGATGCGCGGTCGGCGTGAACAGAGCGCCCAGGCAGATCATCAGCCCCGCAATGCGGGCGGGGATGAAGTTCAAAACATCGTCCAACCGGGCCGCCGCCATGCCGAAGGCGCGGTATTCGGGGGTCCGGTGGCCGATCATCGAATCCATGGTGTTGACAGCCTTGTAGACGAACAAGCCCGGCGCCCCGAACAACACGTAGTAGAGCACCGGCGCGACGACCCCGTCGGCGAAGTTTTCCGCCGTTGATTCGATGGCCGCCCGGGCGACGCCGTGGGTATCCAATTGTGCCGGATCGCGCCCAACGATGTGGGACACCGCGCCGCGTCCGGCCTCCAGGCTTTCGTCCAGCCCTCGTTTCACGGCTTCGACATGGTCGTAGAGGCCCCGCTGCGCGACAAGCAAAAAGATGAACGTGAGTTCGATGACCCAACCGAACGGGTGATGCAGCGTCAGCCACGCAACGCCCAAGCCCAGCGCACCGGTGCCGCCCGCGACGATCAGTACAGTCACGGTGCCCCGGACTGCGCGGTCCGCCGGACTCCGTTTTTCCCGGTTCAGTTTCCGGTCGAACAAGGCGATTACGACGCCCAGCACCGCCACCGGGTGGCGTACCCGTTTGAACAGGGCCGGAAGATCGCCGAAATAAGCGTCGAGCATCAAGGCCAGCAGCAACAGGATCAGCGGGTCGAAGGCCTGGCTGCCGCCGCCGATGAAACCAAGGGTCAGCATACCCGAATTTAAGGGGATGGGGCTCCCGATTGAAAGTCTTCGTATGCATCGTGCTAAGAACCGTGTGGGGATGCCGCGCCGGGCCAGTGGCGGAGCCGCGGATCAGTTAAGGTTAATGTAACGGTCTCCGGTTAATTTCGGTCCGAATCGGAGAGTTGTTGAACTTCAAACGCCTGCGGGCACTTGATGAGGGCAGGTACCACGATGGCTGAAAAAGCCATTGAAAAGAAAGCAGAGGCCGCCAAAACGCCCGCTAAGGCAAAGGCAAAGGCAAAAAGGGCGGCAAGGGAGAGAAAAAAGGCCTCGGCAAGGGTTTTTGGATCGGCGTGACCGCGATCTTCATCCTGCCGGCTGTCGGCCTGCTTGGCTGGTATGCCTAATCGGTGTTGGGCGTATATGCCGAAAAAAGCTAGCAGATGCTGGATGCCCACGCCCAGAAACTGGCTGCCGAAGCCAATGCGTTCGCCAATCGGGCGGCCAAGGAAGGCTTCAAGGTTCAGGATTTCGACGCCTGCAAAAAGATCAAGGCCCAGTAGCGGATTCCGGCGGACATCGTTTATACCGAATTCACCCAGCGCCAGTTGGTGGGCCTTTCCAAGTTCGCGTCGGACGAACAGGTCAAGGACCGGTGCATCAAGTTCGCCAAGGCCGTCCACAAGATGGAGCAAATGTCCCATCACGACCAGCAAGTTTATGTCTGTCAAACGGCTCAGTTCAACGCCGACAAGACCGGCAAGTATTATCTGACCGCTGACGGCCACGGCCGGGGCGTCGTCGAACACCGGGGTGACCGGTCGAAACTGCATCCCATCGCGCCCGGCCAATCGATCCTGATGAGCGGCTGGCAGATCTACAACCAGGGCGACGGCTGCCTGATCATCGGCATTTCAAAGGCCGGGGTGTTTACCTTCCGCGGCGGCGTACAGATGAACGACGGCACCGGCGCAGGAAAGGCGAAATAGCGCCCAGGCCGCCCTTCGGCGGCGCAAATCCATGTAAAATCCCTGGTAAACAGGGGGTCCTGGCGCTTGCATCGGGCGCCGCCCAGGGGTATAACGCGCGCCTTGACCGGGCGGCATGGCTCAATAAGGGCATGCCTGGCCGCCCAAAAACAACCTGACCGCCGCCTTGACCAAGTCGGGCGGCCCGGCCCCGAACCAGGGTCCGCGATCTGAAAGGATGATGAAATGCCCAAGATGAAGACCAAGTCCAGTACCAAGGGACGGTTCAAATTGACCGGTTCCGGCAAGGTGCGCGGCAATTTTGCGTTCAAGCGCCACAACCTGCGCAAACGCTCCACCAAAATGAAGCGTCAGGCGCGGGGAACGCGCATCTTGGATGCAGCCAACGCCCGCACGATCAAAGCCTACATGCCCTACCTCTAGGGTAAGGGCGGATTCCGAATTTAGGAGAACTGGACAATGGCACGTGTCAAACGGGGCGTTACAGCCCACGCCCGTCACAAAAAAGTCGTCGACCGCGCGAAAGGCTACCGCGGCCGCAGCAAGAACAACTTCCGCATTTCGCTGGAAAAGGTCGAAAAAGGCCTGCAGTACGCCTACCGCGACCGCCGTGCGAAGAAGCGGAACTTCCGCCGTCTCTGGATCACCCGGATCAATGCCGGCGTGCGCGAGCACGGCCTGACCTATTCTCAGTTCATCAACGGACTGGGCAAGGCGGGGATCGACCTCGACCGGAAAGTTCTTTCCGATCTGGCGGTGCGCGAACCGGAAGCTTTTAAATCGCTGGTGGATCAGGCTCAGGTCGCCCTCGGCAAGTAACCCTGCTTAACCCCGGTGAAGCCCTGAAAGAGGGAGGCCATGGAGACCGTCGAAACGCTCCGTGAAGATCTGCTTGCGGCCGTCGAACAGGCGGACAGCCTCGCTGCGCTTGACGACGTGCGCGTGGCCGCGCTCGGTAAAAAGGGCCGTATCACCGACCAGATGAAGGGCCTGAGCGGGCTCGACCCCGACCAGCGGCGCGAAGCGGGTCAGGCGCTCAACGCGCTGAAGGACGTGGTCGCCGACGCCATCGAGGTAAAAAAAGCGGCGATGGAAATGGCGGCGCTCGACGCCCGCCTGGCGCGGGAAAAAGTCGATATCACGCTTCCTGCCCGGCCGGAGGAAACCGGTTTCATCCACCCGATCAGCCAGGTGATCGACGAAATCGTCGCCATCCTGGGCGACATGGGGTTCGGCGTCGCCGAAGGCCCCGATGTGGAAGACGACTGGCACAATTTCACGGCGCTTAACATTCCGCCGGATCACCCCGCCCGTCAGGAACACGACACGTTCTACCTGCCCGGTGGCGAAGGTGGCGGCGGCGACGGCCGTATCGTGCTCCGCACCCATACATCGCCGGTGCAGATCCGCACCATGACCGGTGGCATGCCGCCGTTCCGCGTGATCGTGCCGGGGCGGACCTACCGTTGCGATTACGACGCGACCCATTCGCCGATGTTTCATCAGGTCGAAGGCCTGCTGATCGACGAAGCGACCCACATGGGACATCTGAAAGGCTGCCTGATCGATTTCTGCCGGGCGTTTTTTGGCGTGGACGATCTGCCGGTGCGTTTCCGGCCGAGTTATTTTCCCTTCACCGAGCCGTCGGCGGAAGTCGACATCGGCTGCAACCGCGAAGGCGGTGAATTGAAGATCGGGCGCGGCGGCGACTGGCTCGAAGTGCTGGGCGCCGGTATGGTCAATCCGAACGTGCTTCGCAATTGCGGCGTCGATCCGGAAAAGTATCAAGGCTTCGCCTTCGGCATGGGGGTCGAACGCATGGCGATGCTGAAGTACGGCGTGCCCGACCTGCGCACGTTTTATGAATCGGACCTGCGCTGGCTCCGCCATTACGGATTTGCCGCATTGGATGTTCCGAGCCTAACGGGAGGGCGGAACCGATGAAGTTCACCCTCGGATGGCTCAAGGAACACTTGGATACGGACGCGCCGCTTGACGCGATCCTCGACCGTCTTTCCATGGTCGGGCTCGAGGTCGAAGGCGTGACCGACCGCGCGAAGGGATTGGAAACCTTCGTCGTTGGTCATGTGCTTGACGCCAAACAACATCCCAACGCCGACCGGCTCCGCGTCTGTCAGGTCGATACCGGCAGCGGCACGGTCGAACTCGTCTGCGGCGCGCCCAACGCGCGGACCGGGCTGAAAGGCGTGTTCGCGCCGTCCGGGGCCTACATTCCCGGTACCGACATCACCTTGAAGCCGACTGAAATCCGGGGCGTGACGTCCAACGGCATGCTGCTGTCGGAACGGGAAATGGGATTGTCCGACGAACATGACGGTATCGTCGAACTGCCGGAAGACGCCGAAATCGGCAGCCGCGTGGTCGACGTCATGGGCCTGTCCGATCCGGTGATCGAAATCGCCATCACGCCCAACCGGGGCGACTGCCTCGGCGTGCGCGGCATCGCCCGCGACCTCGCGGCGTCGGGTTTGGGCGCGTTGAAGGCGCTGGATGCCTCGCCGGTGAAGGGCGCGTTCGAAAGCCCGATCAAGGTCTCGCTCGACTTCACGCCTGAAACGGCCAGCGCGTGTTCCAAATTCGTCGGCCGCTTTGTGCGCGGCGTTAAAAACGGGCCCAGTCCCAAGTGGCTGCAGGACCGGCTGACGGCGGTCGGGCTCCGGCCGATTTCGGCACTGGTCGACGTTACCAATTTCGTTTCCTTCGCCTTTGACCGGCCGCTGCATGTGTTTGATGCCGACAAGGTGACAGGCAACATCGCGGCCCGGCTGGCCAAACCGGGCGAAAGAATGCTGGCGCTGAACGAGACGGAATACGCGCTTGATGACGAGATGACGGTGATCGCCGACGAGGCTGGTCCCGAAGCCATCGCCGGGGTGGTCGGTGGGATGGCGTCCGGCTGTACCGATGACACGACCAATGTGTTTTTGGAGGTCGCTTATTTCGATCCCGTGCGGACGGCCATGACCGGGCGGAAATTAAACCTGCAGACCGACGCGCGATACCGGTTTGAGCGCGGCGTCGACCCGGCGTTTCTGGATGACGCATGCGAAATCGCAACCCGCATGATTATCGATCTGTGCGGCGGCGAAGCTTCAACCGTCGAAAGCGCCGGCCCCGGCCCCGATTGGCGACGCTCGCTCGACTTCCGCCTGGAAAAAATCAAGACCCTCGGCGGCACGGATGTGTATGACGCCGAAGCCAAACGCATTCTGGAAATCCTCGGTTTCGGGATCGAGGGCGAAAACGGGCGGACGCTGACCGTCACCGTGCCGAGCTGGCGCGGCGACGTGGTGTGCGAGGCGTGCCTGGTCGAAGAAGTCGTTCGTCTGTTTGGCTACGGTCACATTCACGCCGTGTCCGTTAAACGCGACGGCGCGCTGACGGGCCCGGTGCTGAACGCCGATCAACGCCGCCGTGCGCAGGCGCGCCGCTTGCTGGCGTCCCGCGGCCTGGTCGAAGCCGTCACTTATTCCTTCATGCCCGGCAAGCAAGCGGCATTGTTTGGCGGCGTCGCCGTCGGCCTGAAACTGTCGAATCCGATCAGCGCCGATCTGGATGTCATGCGGCCGACGATCCTGCCGAACCTGCTGGATGCGGCAGCGCGGAACGGCGCCCGCGGCCAGACGGATTTCGGTCTGTTCGAAGTCGGCCCGCAATTCACCGGTCCTGCGCCCGGCGATCAGGAAATGGTCGCCGCCGGCATCCGCGTCGGGCGGTCCGGCCCGCGCCATTGGGCGGGAAGCGCTCGGCCCGTTGACGCGTTCGACGCCAAGGCCGATGCCCAGGCTGTGCTGGCCGATCTTGGCCTGCCGGCCGACCGCGCCCAGATCACGGAGGAGGCGCCCGGCTGGTATCATCCGGGCCGGTCGGGGGCACTCCGTCTCGGACCCATGGTGCTGGCGGCGTTCGGTGAAATTCATCCGGGTATTCTAAAAGCCATGGACGTGAAGGGCGCCGCCGTCGGCTTCGAAATCTATTTCAGCAACCTGCCCAAGGCGAAGGACAAAAAATCCGCCGCCAAGCCGCACTTGACCCTGTCGTCCTTCCAGGCGGTGGAGCGGGATTTTGCCTTCGTCGTCGACGCGAATGTCGAGGCGGCGAAATTGATCAACGCCGCCTATGCGGCGGATAAGGCGCTGGTCACCCAGGTTCGCCTGTTCGACCTCTACGAAGGCCCGAACCTGGGCGCCGGAAAGAAATCACTCGCCATCAACGTCACCCTGCAGCCGGCCGACAAGACGCTGACTGACGCTGAAATTGACGCCGTCGCCGACAAGATTGTCGCGGGCGTCAAAAAGGCGACGGGCGGCGAGCTTCGGGCCTGAGCCGGGTTTTGTGAAGCCGCTCGCCGATATCCCCAAAACTGCGTTAAGCGCCGTTCGCGGCATCGTCACCGACGTGGACGGCACGCTGACGACAGACGGCAAGATCACGTCGTCCGCGCTCGGCGCGCTTGAACGAGCCAAGGCGGCGGACCTTAAAATCGTCGCCGTCACCGGCGCCGCCGCCGGCACCTGCGACGCCATGGCGCGGACCTGGCCCGTCGATGCGGTGATCGGGGAGTCGGGAGGGTTCGTCTTTCGCCTGCATCCGGAAACGGGGCGTATGGTGCATCTGCATATTCTGCCCCGCGACGAGCGCCGCGGTCATTGGGCCGAATATGAAAAGGTCCTGGCCCTGGTGATGCAGGAAGTGCCGGGTGCTGCACTCGCCGCCGACCAGGCATACCGGGAAACCGACCTCGCCATCGATCACGGCCAGGATGTCCAGCCGCTGGGTGCGGCCGCGATCGCTAAAATCGTCCAAATCATGGAATACGCGGGCATGACCACCGGCGTTTCCAATATCCACATCAACGGCTGGCTCGGGCCTTATGACAAGCTCGCGACGACGCGGTTGGTGTTCAAAGACTTGTTCGTGGTCGACCTGGACGACGAAAACCAAAGGGCCCAATGGGTCTTTGTCGGTGACAGTCCCAACGATCAACCCATGTTCGCTTACTTTCCACTGTCCGTCGGTGTCGCAAACGTGCGCGATTTCGGAGCGCGGATCGAAACGCCGCCGGCCTATGTAACGGATGCCGCGGCGGGCAACGGCTTCGCCCAGATGGTTGATGCGATCCTAGCCGCGCGATCAGGCTGACGCGGCGCTGGAGCGCAGGACTTCCTTTACCGCCTCGCATTTATTACGCAGGTGATCCTTCAGCACCTTGGCCAAGCGGGCGCCGTCCCGGCCCTCCAGCGCTTTCAGGATTTCCACGTGTTCGGCCATGGCCTCATCCCAGCGGCCGGACGTAATGCTCGAGACATAGCGCGCCCGGCGGATACGCCCGGAAAGCCCTTCATACATGGCGACCAGCAATCCGTTGCCGGCGGCGGCCATGATCTTTTCGTGGATTTGCTGATTGATGCGGAAATATTCGGGGCGTTCGCCGCGCGTGTGATGCAATGCCATCTGGTAGTGCAGGGCTTTGATCTCCGACAGGTTCGCCGGCGTCAGCCGAGCGCAGGCGAGTTCGCCCGCAAGTGCCTCCAGCGCGCCCATCACCGGGAACATTTCGTCGACATCGTCGGCGGTCAGCTGCGCGACGCGGGCCCCCCGGTTGGGCAGTAGGTCCAGCAACCCATCGGCGGCCAGCACTTTCAACGCTTCGCGCAGGGGTGTGCGGGAAATGCCGAGGGTTTCGCAGAGCTTTTTCTCCGGCACCCGGTCGCCCGGTTTCAGGTCGTCGTCATAGATCATTTCCCGGATGCGATCGACAGTTGTGTCGTGCAGCGACAGGCGCTCGATGGGCTCGGCGGGGCTGATCGGCGTTTCATCCATAGCGCTAACCTTCCTTCGGTCCGCTGGGCGCGGCCGCCAGGAACCCGTCAAGCACCCGCGCGACGTGGACCGCATTGCGCGCGGCGCCGTCGGCGATCTGATGGCGGCAGCTCGTCCCGTCGGCGACAATCAACGTATCCTGATCGGCTTTACGAACCGCCGGCAGAAGCGACAGCTCGCCCATGCGTTTGGACACTTCGACATTGTCCTTGTCATAGCCGAACGCGCCCGCCATGCCGCAGCAACTGCTGTCGACCGTTTCAACGGTTAGCTCCGGCACCAGATTAAGCGTCTTTTCAACCGCGCCCATGACGGCAAACGCCTTTTGATGGCAGTGGCCGTGAAGCAACGCGCGCCGCCCTCCGGCGTCTCTCAACGGCAGGGTGATATTCCCGGCGGCGGCCTCGGCGGCGATGAACTCTTCGAACAGGAATGTCTTTTTGGCAAGCGCCTCCGTCTCTGCCCCCGGCAGTATGGCCTTGAATTCGTCACGGAGCGTCAACAGGCATGACGGTTCGAGCCCAACCACCGGCACGCCGGCAGCGATGAAAGACTTCAGCGCCTCGATGGTGCGCCGTGCTTCCGCCCTGGCCTCGTCGACCAGTCCGGCCGCGAGAAACGTCCGCCCGCAGCAGAGCGGGCGCGGGCCGTCGGCGGCGCGGGCGGTGACGACGCGGTATCCGCCGGCTTCCAGGACCCGGCGCGCGGCAGCCAAGTTTTCCGGCTCGAAATACGTGTTGAAGGTATCGGCCAGCAGCACCACGGCCGGGCCGACCGGGCATTCATCCTTGTCGGACTTCTCGGGCCCGGCGCCGCCATAGGGCGTCGACGACCAGACGGGCAGGGTGCGATTGGCGGCAAACCCGAACAGTTTTTCCGAAAGCCAGGCAAGGCCGGGGATTTTGTCGCGCAGGTTCAAAAGGCCCGCGATCTTGCTAGCAGCAGGGGCGTAATGCGGCAGGTAGGCGATTAAGCGGTCAAACAGACGAAGTCCGCGCTTTTTGTTGTAGTGATACATAAATTCAGTCTTCATCCGAGCCATGTCGACGCCCGTCGGACATTCCCGCTTGCATCCCTTACAGCCGACGCAAAGCTTCATGGTCGCGGCCATATCGTCGGAGGTGAAGGCATCAGGGCCCAACTGTCCCGAGAGGGCGAGCCGCAACGTGTTGGCGCGGCCGCGGGTCAGGTGCTGTTCGTCGCCGGTCGCGCGGTAGGATGGGCACATGACGCCGGCGTCGCGTTTGCGACATGCGCCGTTGTTGTTGCACATTTCCGCCGCGCCGGCGAAACCGCCCCAATCAGACCAGTCGAATGCCGTGTCGAATGCCGGCGTCGCATATCCCGGCTTAAACCGGAACAGCGTGCGATCATCCATCTTCGGCGGATCGACAATCTTGCCCGGGTTCATTAGGCCCGCCGGGTCGAATTCGGTTTTCACCTCGGCGAATGTTTCGACCATGCGGTCGCCGAACATGTCGTGGTGGAATTCGGATCGCACCAGACCGTCGCCGTGTTCGCCTGAATGTGATCCCTTGTATTCACGGACCATTTCAAAGGCTTCTTCGGCGATGGCGCGCATCTGCTTGGCGCCCAGTTCCTGTTTCAGGTTGATCACTGGGCGGACGTGTAGCGTGCCGACGGATGCGTGCGCGTACCACGTGCCCTCGGTGCCGTGCTTATGAAATACTTGGGTCAGGCGGTCGGTGTATTCGGCAAGGTCTTCTAGCCGCACGGCGCAGTCTTCGACGAAGCTGATCGGTTTGCCGTCGCCCTTCATGGACATCATGATGTTGAGCCCGGATTTACGCACTTCCCAGACGTCGCGCTGGAAGGCGGGGTCCTCCGCCTCGACCACGGCGTTCGGGAAACCCAGATCGCCCATCAGCTCGACCAGCTGTTTAAGCTTCGTGACCTGGGGCTCCATCTCGTCGCCGGCAAATTCAACCAGCAACAGTGCATCCGGCTCACCCCGGACGAAACGGTCGACGATCGGTTTAAAGATGGGGATATCCCGGGCAAGATTGATCATGGTGCGGTCGACCAGTTCGACCGCAGCCGGGCCCAGCTTCACCAAATGTTGGGCCGCGTCCATGGCTTTATAGAACGTCGGGAAGTGGCAGACGCCGAGTACTTTATTTTTCAGAAGCGGTTGCAGGTCCAGGTGCAGTTTGGTTGAAAACGCCAACGTGCCTTCCGACCCGATCAAGAGATGCGCCAGATTGGGATGCGTCTGTGGACGGTGGACCATGGCATCGGCCCAGTCGCCCCGCGCGGCGCCGCCGGGCATCAGCGCGTCGATGTTGTATCCGCCGACCCGGCGCATGACGTCTGGGAACGCTTGGCGGATGTGATCGGCCTCGCGCCGGCCCATGGACAGAAGCTTGTCGACAAGTTCCTGCTGGTCCGGGCTCAGTTGCGCGGCCGGTGCGTTCGACGACACTTCGCCGAATTGCATGGCCTGACCGTCGATGGTGACGGCGTCGATGGCGCGCACGTTGTCGCGCATAGTGCCGTAAACGATGGACCGCGACCCGCAGGAATTGTTGCCGGCCATGCCGCCGATGGTCGCCTGGGCCGATGTCGACACATCGACCGGAAACCACAATCCGTGCGGCTTCAGATACGCGTTCAGGTGATCCAGCACGAGGCCCGGTTCGACCAGCGCCTGCCTCCCGGCGGCGTCGAAGTCGATCACCCGATTGACGCGCTTTGACAGGTCGACGACCAGCGCCTCGCCCACTGTCTGCCCGCACTGCGACGTGCCGCCGCCACGGGGCAGGATGGGCACGCCTTCATCGCGGGCGATATTGATGACGGCTTCGATGTCTTCCGCTGTTTCCGGCACGACCACGCCCAAGGGTTCGATCTGATAGAACGACGCATCGGTCGAATAACGCCCTCGGGAAAACGGATCGAACAACACGGCGCCCCGGATTGCGTTCTTCAGCCGCCGGGCAAGCGCCGCGTCGCCTTTTTTCAACGGTTGCTTTCCGGCGGGGGCGGCGCCATTCGGCTGGGTCGATGCTTGTGGGGTCATGGGTGTTCCGGTCTATGATCGGGGCCGGGCGGTCCGGCACTCTAATAAAGGCCGGCAAAGTGTATCAAATTGCATTCAAAATGCAATATCTTGAATTCAATGCAAGGTTAGACGACCTAAAGGCACGATGAATAATTTATAATTTTTAGATAATAAACAACATGTTATGAAAAAACACGCGAGGCTTGACCAGGAAACCTTGTACGGGCAAAAATTGTATGCATAATTGGCGAGCTGTTGGTAAGATCCCGCGGTCCGGGCCGCTCAGTCCCGCCCAAGATTTAAAGGACCAGACAATGACCGTCCGCCGAGGCCGCCATTTCCTGCAAATTCCGGGGCCATCCAACACGCCCGACCGGATCCTCCGGGCCATGGACAACGCCGTGATGGATCACCGCGGGCCGGACTTCGCCGACCTGGCCCATGCTTGCCTGGACGGCATGAAGAAGATTTTCAAAACCGAAAAGTGCGACGTCATCATCTACCCAGCGTCGGGCACGGGGGCGTGGGAAGCGGCGTTGGCCAACACCATGTCGCCCGGTGACCGCATCCTGATGTACGAGACTGGGCAATTCGCGACACTTTGGAAAAATCTGGCGACGCGGCTGGGGTTGGTGCCGGAGTTCATCGACGGCGACTGGCGCCATGGGGTCGACGCCTCGGCCATCGAAAAGCGCCTGAACGAAGATGCGGAACATGAGATTAAGGCGGTCTGCATGGTCCACAACGAAACGTCGACGGGCGTGACGTCCAGGGTCAAGCTGGTGCGCGAAGCCATCGACCGCACGGGCCATCCGGCCCTGTTCATGGTCGACACCATTTCCGGCCTGGCGTCCGCCGACTTCCGTCAGGACGAATGGGGCGCCGACGTCACCGTTGCCGGGTCGCAGAAAGGCCTGATGCTGCCGCCGGGGATCAGCTTCAACTGCGTCAGCCCAAAGGCGGTCGAGGTTTCCAAGTCCGCCCAACTGCCCAAGTCCTATTGGGCGTGGGACGAAATGATCAAGATGAACAAGACCGGCTATTTCCCCTATACACCGGCGACCAACTTGCTTTACGGCCTGAAAGAAGCGATCGAAATGCTTGAGGAAGAAGGCCTCGAAAACGTCTTCGCCCGCCACGACCGTATGGCAGAGGCGACCCGAAGGGCCGTGCGAGCCTGGGGGATGGAAGTACTCTGCCTCGAACCCAAGGAATACTCCCCGGTTCTGACGGCGGTGCTGATGCCCGAAGGCCACAGCGCCGATAATTTCCGCAAGGTGGTTCTGGAAAACTTCGATATGTCGCTCGGCAACGGCCTGAACAAAGTCGCCGACAGGGTCTTCCGCATCGGCCACCTGGGCGACTTCAACGAACTGATGTTGATGGGCACGTTGTCCGGCATTGAAATGGGCCTGTCGCTCGCCAATGTGCCGCACGAAAAGGGCGGGGTTGACGCCGCCATGGCCTATCTGGTTAACCCGCAGTCTCGAGAAGACTAAAGGCCGGCCAACTCCGGTCCCAACCAACGGACGACGAAAAATGGCGCGTGGTGACGGCCCCTTGGGCGGCATGAAAGTGATCGACATGACCCACGTGATGGCGGGGCCCACGTGCGCGCTGATGCTCGCCGACATGGGCGCCGACGTCATCAAGGTGGAAAAGGTCCCGGGCGGCGACGACAGCCGCCGGTCCGTCCCGCCAAAAATCGGCGATGAGGCCGCGTCATTCCTGGTGATGAACCGCAACAAACGGTCGATCGCCGTCGACCTAAAGACCGACGGCGGCAAGGATGTTGTCCGCCGCCTGGCCGGCGATGCCGATGCGATCCTGGAAAACTACCGTCAAGGCACCATGGCGAAGCTCGGCCTCGCGTTTGAAGACCTGCGCAAGGACAACCCCAAACTGGTCTGGTGTTCGATCTCCGGCTTTGGCCAAACTGGCCCCTATGCCGACCGGGGCGGGTTCGATCTGGTCGCCCAGGGCATGTCGGGGCTGATGCACATCACTGGCGAAGGCCCGGGCCGCCCGCCCTGCAAGGTCGGCGCGCCGATTACCGATATCACCGCCGGCATTCTGGCCGCCATGGGGGTCTCGGCGGCCTATGCCCACGCCATCAAGACCGGCCAGGGGCAATTGGTCGACACCTCCCTGTTCGAAGCCGGTATCACTCACACCTATTGGCAGTCGGCCATCACTTTCGCGACCGGCCATTCACCCGCCGCCATGGGATCGGCCCATCCCTTGAACGCGCCTTATCAGGCGTTCGAAACGTCGGACGGCTGGATCACCTGCGGCGCCGCAAACCAGCGGACCTGGGAACGGCTGTTGGAAGCGCTCGAAAACCCCGGCCTGGGCGACGACCCGCGGTTCAAGGAAAACACCGGGCGCATGGCGAACCTGCCGGAACTGGTCGATATCCTTGCGCCCATTTTCAAGGCTCGGACCTCGGCCGAATGGCTGGCGCTGTTCGATCAGGTCGGGCTGCCTGCGGGTCTGGTCATGGACATCACGCAAATGCACGCCGATCCGCACGCGATTGCCCGCGGCATGATCATTGACGTGCCGCACAAAACGTTGGGCTCCACCAAGGCGGTCGGCATGCCGGTGAAGTTTTCCGAAACCAAGGTGAAGACGGACCAAGGCGCTCCGGTGTACGGCGAGCACACCCGCGAGGTGCTGGCCGAACACGGATATTCGGCGGACGAAATCGACGGCCTGATCGCCGCCGGCGCGGTGATTGCGGCGGAGGCCTGATCCCGCTTAGCCGCGCCCTTCGACCAGCGCTGCCTGGACCGCTGCAAGCTGCCGATCAATGTCGATATAGCAGATCGACGTGACTTCCAAATCCCGGTCGTCAAAGGCCGAAACGCCGTCTTTCGGATAGCTTTGCTGCCAGCCGGCAACGGCCCGGTCCCGGCGGATTAAAAGTGCTTCGATCTGCGGGCGGAACAGCCGCACCACGTTGGTGATCCATTGATTGACCGGTCGGCTCGGCAGCGCCTGATCAATGACGAACCGGTCCAACAGACCGATGACGGTTTCAGCCATATACCAGCATTCGCCGGTGACCCAGCGGTTGGTGGTGAATAGGCGAAGGGGCATCCCGGCCCGGTCCATTGAAATGGCGACAAAATGGGTCAGCATTTCATCGGGGTTTTTCGGCGGCGTGAAATCGGGGACAGGCGCGGATTTCGTTCCCGGCGGCATGCCCTTTGGCGTCAGGAACGTGAGGAAATGGCCGTGTTCCTCCCCCCAGAAGTTGGCGCGGATTTACGGCGGATGGGAGTGGTAATAATACTGGGAATGGCTTTTCCGGTCGTAGACATCCCCGGCCGGGTAATGGTCCCACTCCAAAAATTCGCCCTGACCTTTGAGGATTTCATCGACGATGCCGCTGTCCGGGCGGCCGGGTATCTCAAAGGTTGGGTTGATGCCGGGTGGATCGCCGGCCTTGATGCACCGGGCATGAGCTGGTGAACGGCCGAACCGGTGCCGGTCAACCAGTCCTTCAAGCTGAGTTTTTCCCCAATTACCTGCGTTGCGACGACGTGGCGATGACCCGCGCCTCGAGCGTCTTGTCCCCCCGCACATGCGTAACCGCCAACACGTCGCCTGGTTTCGCCAGGAAGGCGGCCGCCCGAAATTGGGCCGGTGTCTGGACGTTCCGTTCGCCGACCTTTGTGATGATGTCACCGGCCTCAATCCCGGCCTTGAATGCCGGACCGTTCGGTTCGGTGCGAAGGACGGTCACGCCCGCCTGGGTGGATTGCGCCGCCGCGGGCAGATCGCCGGTTTCCAACCCGAGGGAGCTGTCGACCACGCGCCCATGGTCCTTAAGGTCGTCGACGACGCGCCGGACCAGCGCCGCAGAGGCGGCGAAGTTGACGCCCAAATTGACGTCGGACCCTTGTGCGAAAATGGCGGACACCATACCGAGCAACCGCCCCTTGCCATCGACCAAGGCGCCGCCCGATCCCCCGGGGTTGACCGCGGCGTCGGTCTGGATGAAATCCTCAATCTCGTTGAAACCGGCGTTCGACCGCATGACTGCTGAGATAACGCCGCAGGAAACGGACAGCCCCCGGCCGAACGGGTTGCCGATGGCGCAGGCGGGTGCCGCCACGGGCGCACCCGGTGCAATCGTAAACACCGGCAGATCCGTGTCGATTTTCAAAAGCGCGACGTCAGATGGTTTATGGCGGCCGACGATCCGGGCAGGCAACCTGCGCCCGTCGGCCAGTCGGACATCGACGGCAATGGGATCGCCCAGGACATGATCGTTAGTCGCGATATATCCGCCGGGCACGATGGCGATGCCCGACCCTTCCGGCGCGATGCGGCGGTCTGTGGTGCGGGGTGCGAAGCCTTGCCGCACGCCTTGCCATGCCGGCACCACCACAACGACCGAATTTCGCGCATCGGCGATACGGTTCGGATCAACCGGGGCGGCACTTGCGGTTACGGGGCCAGTCGCCGCGATCAAAGCGATCAGGGGCATTGACTTGACGGATAAGAGTTTCGCTATCACGTTTGATCTCGGTAGTGTCTCGCTGGCAACTGGTGATTTTAGGATAACGCAGAGGTCATAACATGAAATTCCCTCGCACCATTCATTTAGATGCGTCGGACAGCCATGTCTTTGAACATTCGGCCGAAGCCGAGGAATGGGCGGTCGCCGGAACCTTTGAATTCGTCGGCGACGATCCCGCAGAATGGTCAAGGAAGCGGCAATTGGCCTTCAAAAGCGGCTGGTTGGGCCTGGGCAGTTTCGGGCGCACCACGCTGGTTCAGGTTGCGGTTATGCCCGACGCGCAATTCGACGGGATTGTGCGGGACCTTGCGGCGCATTTGTTTCGGAACTATGGCGCGCCGGACATGCTCGCGGCGATGGCGGCCGCCCGGCATGAATGCGAGGAAACCGCTGACGTCGCTGACCACCCGGCAGGAACGTTATTATCGATTGAACGGGGATTCCAAGACGACGGCATCGCGGAACGCGTGCGCGTCATCCCGCCGGCGGGTGACGGACAACACGCGCGGATCTGGGGCGTGGATCAAAGTGGCGGCGGATCGGCAGAGGGTCAGGGCCAGGGCTGAGCCCTGATTGCGATCGCGGAACCGCTGGGTTAGGCGCGGGCCACGGCGCCGCCGTAGGGCGGCTCTTGGGTATGTCTTCGTGCGTTCGCGCTTCGAATGCGGGTGGGCCGCTTGACTGGCATGGCGGTCGTTGGTGACCCCGGCAGGATTCGAACCTGCGGCCTACAGATTAGGAATCTGCCGCTCTATCCACCTGAGCTACGGGGCCGAGCCATTGTTATGAGCGCTACATAGCACAGATGCCGGGGCGATGCCCGCTTGTTGATCGATGGGGTTGGGTAATGATCAGGAGCGCGGCTCCGGTATCCCGGGTCGGACTACTTGAACACTCCGAGAAGCGAATCCATTGAAACAGAATAATTCAGCATCACCGATTCAACGCCGGGATTGCCGTCACCCAAGCCGGCATTGGATGAATGATCGATGGAAATGCCAATGCGCGACCGGTCGTTCAGCCGGTAGGCAAGTTCCAACCGGGACCGGAACTCAAGTGCGTACCCAAGGTCAAGATTATCTGTAGCTCCACGCCAATAGGTCGGTGAAAATTGCGGCGTCAAAACCCAACGCCGGCCGAGGTAGACATCCACCAGAACGCCGGCGCCGATGAAGCTGGAATTGTTGGTTATATAAGCGGCGGTCAAAAACGGCTTGAAGATGAGAAATTTTTCGCCAAACCGATAATCGATGCGTATTTCGGCGTCTTCCTCGCGGTTTCGGAAGACATCGAACTTGCCGGCCGCAATCGTTAGAAAGTCAGGGTCGCCGTCGGCCTTTGCCGCGGGTGCGACGACGGCACCCAGCAGACACGCACACACCGCAACGATTGATAAGGATATCCGCGATCCCATTGACGTAGTGTCCCTTCGGCGTGCAAACCCAGTATCGGATGGCATCTTACGGTAAACGGATAACGATGCAAGCGAACTAAATCTCTTAAAAACAATAAGATAGAGTGTGCTCGCGGCGCTATGTCAGGCTTCTAAACCCGTCGGCGGCGGCTACCAGCCCCGATCTGATGCCCGGTTCCATAGCTGAATGGCCGGCATCTGGCACGACGACATATCGTGCATTTGGCCAGGCGGCGCGGAGTTTGTCGGCGGTTTCGATCGGGCAGATGATGTCGTAGCGCCCTTGCACGATCGTTGCCGGCAGATGTGAAACGCGGCCGAGGTTGTCCAGGATATGGTTGTTTTCCATGAAGCTGCCGTTGACGAAGTAGTGGGCTTCGAGCCGGGCCAAGGATAACGCCCCACGTCCGCTGCCGCCGCCGTCGTTGTGTCTGAGGGTCGAGCACGCGCTTTCGTACCGGCTCCAGGTTTCCGCTGCGGGCATGTGGACGGCCGGATCCGGATCGACCAGCCGTTTGTGGTATGCAGCCAGTAAATCACCCTGTTCGGCTGCCGGGATATAATCGCAGAACCGCTGCCAGGCCTCCGGGAAGATGCGTTTGATGCCGTACAGAAACCAATCGATTTCCGACGCCTGGCCGAGAAAGATTCCCCTCAGGATGAAGCCGAGACTGTTTTCCGGGTGCGCAATACCGTAAGCCAGGGCAAGCGTTGATCCCCAGGAACCGCCGAAAAGAAGCCATTGATGGATATTGAGGTGTTGGCGCACCTGCTCCATGTCGGCGATCAGATTTTGGGTGGAATTTTCCCGGACCTCGCCGAACGGTTTGGACCGCCCCGAGCCCCTTTGATCAAAAAGGATGATCCGATAATAGTCTGGATCGAAAAACCGCCGATGGGTCGGATTGGTCCCAGCCCCCGGGCCGCCGTGGAGGAACACCACAGGGACGCCTGCTGGGTTGCCCGATTCCTCCCAGTAAATACGGTGCCCACCCGAAACATCAAGCATGCCTTGCGCGAACGGCTCTATCCGGGGATAGAGATCGGCAACGAACCCTTCATTTGGGAGATTTTGGCGATCCATCTCAGGCGAGCTCTCCCGTAATTGCGTATTTCAAAAGGCGCACGACCTGTTCCGGTTTTTCTGCGGTAGCCAGGGCCGCGCCGTTGACCTCTTTCAATGCATGGGTCAGGCCCGGATCGTGGAGCGTTATCATCGGAGTGCCAAGCGCCGCTGCGTAGCCGGCGTCAAAGGCGGCATTCCATTGTTTGTATTTGTCGCCAAAACGAACCACAACGATATCGGCGCGCTCCATCAGCGTGCGGTTTCGGATGGCATTGACCCGCGCACCCTTGTGATCCTTCCAAAAGTCGCTGGTTTCTTCGCCCAGGATCGCGACGCCGCAATCGTCGCTTGAAGCGTGGTCCGTGACCGGGCCGACAAATTTGACCGGAAGCCCCGCATCCTCTGCGCTTAATTGGATTTGCTCGCGCCAATCCGTATGGATTTCGCCGGAAAGGTATATAGTCCAGATCTCGTCGTGTTCGCCTACGTCGCTAGCCACTAGTTCCGTTCCCGTCAGTTTCTGTGAAGGCCGTGGATGATGGAAACATAGTCCGGTTCGTCCGGTTTGATAAAGCCTCGGCGAATTAAAAAATCAATGACGATAATGGCGCAATTGAACTTGAACTCGTCCGTATCCCGAACTGTCCGGATTACTTGGTGCATGGTCCAGAGGTAGAAATCATCGATTTCACCGTCGGTGTTGTGCGGGGTAAACGCCTCGGGAAGGGCCAGATCGTAGTTGAACAGGACATCCCGGCGAAGCCCTTCCGTCGTTTCCGTGCAATAGGACACGATGCCGATGGGTACGGCCTGGCTGGCCAGATCCGCGGGAATGTCCGCTTCTTCGCGGGATTCCTTAATCAGATTTTCAAAGACCCCCAAATTGGACGGGAGCCCTCCGGCGACGATTTGGTCCAGTTTCCCGGGGCCGGTCGGTTTGGTTTTGCTTCGCCGCCCGATCCACATGTTCGGACCATTCGGCGTTTCGACCACGCCGTTTAGATGAACCCCGTATCCTTCGACGCCGAACAGCGGCACGGTGCCGCGTTCGATCTCCAATAGAGCGGGTTGCCCCCACCGTTCCCGAACCGCATAGGGCTCGTCCCGCCAGGCGTGAACCAGGCCTTGTTCACGCAGGTTCTGGCAGACATCGCGCATGGCGCTACTCCGCGCCCGATAATCCCGCCATCTGTCCGAAAGGGTTACGCGGTCAGGCGAAACCTCGATTACGTCCGGGTTTGCCGCCAGGTTTGGCAGTGTCTTTTTGTGGACCAAACCGACTTGCCTGCCGCCGACAGTGAACGGGACATAGTTTGCCGGTTGGTAAATTTTGCAGGCGTGAATTCGATCTAGGTAAGCCATCGACAAGTCCACCAGTCAGACAACGCCTTCTCATCCGTGCCTCCGGGCTTGGGCCGGGCGGACGTCGGTGGCTGCAGGCTTGTGTCCGGAAACCCGGAGCCGGTCAAGCGGCAGCGACTTTGCGGCCGTCCTTGGTGATGCGAATGTAGGCCTTGGAGCAATGTTCGCGGCAGTACGGTTTACCTTCGACGATCTCCCCGCCGCAGAAATGGAAGCCCGGTTGATCCGGCTCGCCGATTGGCCAGCTGCACATTCCCGCCCGAAGTTTCGACAACGTGACGAGGTTTTCGTCCGTCTCGTCCTTGGGCCGTTCCTTAATGGGGGATCCGCGCTTCGCGAGGCCCAGGCGGTGCACCTTCCCGATCACGGCATTTTTCGTAATGCCGAGGCGGCGCCCGATTTCACTGGTCGGCAACCCCTCGTCCCAAAGGGCGATCAACGCGTTGACCCGCTGCGGTGTCCATTCATTCGTCATTGCCGGTCTGAGCCTCCCAAAATTCTGATACATGACTGGCTACCGAGGGCAAGAAGGCCCCAGACACCTCAATTGCTCGGCACAAACCGACGAAATTCTACAATATTTTGATACACCGTCAACCTTGTCCACGATATATTGTTATCCACAATATATATGGTTGATATCCACAGACGTGCCCCAATCGCTCTTTAGCCGGCGAAGCACGGATTTATTTCACCACACGATTCCGGCGGGTTTATAATCGGCCGAAACAAGGGGGATTGTCCGATTGCAGGAGCACCGACGTGGGACACGACAAAAAACGGATGGACGAATGGCGGAAGGCGGCAGAGGCAGAACTCAAGGGGAAGTCGCCGGACGAATTGGTGTGGCAGACGCCGGAAGGGATTTCAGTAAAACCCCTCTACACGGCGGAAGACCTTGAAGGCCTTGAACACCTGAACTCGTTTCCCGGGTTTGCGCCGTACGTCCGTGGGCCGCGCGCCACCATGTACGCCAACCGACCCTGGACAATCCGTCAGTACGCCGGGTTTTCAACGGCGGAAGAATCAAACAAATTTTATCGGGATAACTTGAAGGCCGGACAGAAGGGGTTGTCGGTCGCGTTCGATCTCGCAACCCATCGCGGATACGATTCCGATCACCCGAGGGTTATCGGCGACGTTGGCAAGGCAGGGGTCGCCATCGATTCCGTCGAAGACATGAAAATCTTGTTCGATGGCATCCCGCTCGATGAAATGAGTGTTTCGATGACAATGAACGGTGCAGTGCTTCCCGTGCTGGCTGGTTATATTGTCGCCGCGGAAGAACAGGGCGTATCTGCCGACAAGCTCTCGGGAACCATTCAAAACGACATATTAAAAGAATTTATGGTCCGCAATACCTACATCTATCCGCCGACCCCGAGTATGCGAATCGTTGCCGATATCATTGAGTATACGGCTCAAAACATGCCGCGTTTTAACTCGATTTCGATCTCCGGCTACCACATGCAGGAAGCCGGCGCGACGGCCGTCCAAGAACTTGCCTTTACCCTGGCGGACGGGCTTGAGTACGTGCGCGCAGCGAGGGGAAAGGGCCTCAACGTCGACAAGTTCGCGCCCCGGCTCTCATTCTTCTTTGCCATTGGTATGAACTTTTTCATGGAGATTGCGAAACTTCGCGCCGCCCGATGGTTGTGGTCGGAATTGATGGCGCAGTTCGATCCAAAAGATGCGCGGTCTTCCATGCTGCGCACGCATTGCCAGACTTCCGGGGTCTCGTTGACGGCGCGGGATCCTTATAACAACGTTGTACGGACGGCGATTGAATGCATGGCGGCGGTGCTCGGCGGCACGCAGAGCCTTCATACCAATGCATTGGACGAGGCGATCGCCCTGCCGACGCTGTTTTCCGCCCGCATCGCCCGGAACACCCAGTTGATCGTTGCCGAGGAAACGGGCATTCCCAACGTCATCGACCCCTTGGCCGGCAGCTATTATGTGGAAAGCCTGACCGCGTCCATCGCCGCGGCGGCCCGGAAGTTGATCAATGAAGTCGAGGGCCTCGGCGGCATGACCAAGGCGGTCGAAGACGGAATGCCTAAAAAGGCGATCGAAGAAGCCGCGGCCCGCCGCCAGGCGCGCATTGACCGTGGCGAGGAAGTCGTCGTCGGCGTCAACAAATATCAGCGCGAGGCCGAGGACGACATCGATATACTGGATGTCGATAATGCTGCCGTCCGTGACAGTCAGGTCCGGCGCCTCGAAATGATCAGGTCGAAACGGGATAACGATGCTTGCGCCGCCGCCCTTAATGCATTGACTGCCGCCGCCGAAAGCGGCGAGGGTAATTTGCTCGCCCTCAGCATCGATGCAACACGTCAACGCGCGACCGTCGGGGAAATTTCCGACGCGTTGGAAAAAGTCTACTCCCGGCACCGAGCGCAAATCCACTCGATCTCCGGTGTCTACGGGTCAGCGTATGAGGGCGACGCAGGGTTTGAGAAAATCCGGGCCGAGGTCTCGGCATTCGCCGAAATGGAAGGCCGTCGGCCGCGCATGTTGGTCGTCAAGATGGGGCAGGACGGACATGACAGGGGCGCCAAGGTTATCGCGACCGCGTTTGCCGATATCGGGTTCGACGTTGATGTTGGTCCCCTGTTCCAGACGCCGGATGAGGCTGCTCGCCAAGCCATTGAAAACGACGTTCATGTGATCGGTGTTTCTTCGCAGGCGGCCGGCCACAAAACACTGGTGCCGGCATTGATCGACGAACTCAAATCCCAAGACGCCGAAGACATTCTTGTCGTTTGCGGCGGGGTCATCCCAGCTCAGGATTACGATTTCCTTCGGGCAAAAGGGGTTTCTGCGATCTATGGGCCGGGTACGAACATTCCGACCGCCGCGGCGGAAATCATGGAAATCATTCGCGCCCGCCCTCTGGCGGCGGAATAGGTCACGGTCACCAACCAGGGCTTGGAATTTACACCGCGAAATCCGTAGTCGCCTTGAATGGCTCGTCGCCTGATCGCCAGCGCGGGGCGGGAGGACGATTAATGCCCGATCTAGCGGCGCGGACAAGCTGCACCGGCTCCGCAAGAAGGCAGCCATAAACGGCATCGAGCCCGTCATCCCGGGTATTCCCGCCCGGCACCCATTCGCGCATTTCCTGAATGAACGGCGTCGACCAAATCAGTCTGTGGGCTTTCAGACGATTGGCCGCAAGGACCGCTTCAAATGCGTCGACAATGCGCAGGTCTTTTGATTAGGACGATGACTGCTCAAGAACAACAGCATCGACTTTCGCGGTATGAATTTCACGAAGCAGCAAGCCCGGCGGGAACCGACCAAGCCCGTTCGTTTCAAGGGTGACCGACGGTAGGTGATTGCGCTTCAGAAAATCGGCAACCTGTCTGCACCTCTGACCTGCCCCCACAAACTGGTCCAATGTAAATGTTAGTGCATGACCATTCCTGGTTCCATTGGGACGATGGT
>JAYNIR010000019.1:0-43703 GCA_038109305.1 Rhodospirillaceae bacterium | reverse complement strand
ACCGCGCCCCGAACCGGACCAATCACGGCTCGGTCAGCGGATGCGGCCATGGCCCCGCCGGAGGGCATCCTATATAAGATGACCATGTCCACGCCCGCCGCCCCCGCGCCCGCCGCCCCGCCGCCCTATCTGGCGTCGCTGAACGCGACCCAGGCCGAAGCCGCGCAGGCGGTCGATGGCCCGGTCCTGGTACTGGCCGGCGCCGGCACCGGCAAGACCCGCGTGCTGACGACGCGGCTCGCCCACATCCTGATGCAGCGGAAAGCCCGGCCGTGGGAAGTGCTGGCCGTCACCTTCACCAACAAGGCGGCCCGCGAAATGCGCGAACGGGTGGGTCGGCTGGTCGGCGCGCCGGTCGAAGGATGGTGGGTCGGCACCTTTCACGCGCTGGGCGCGCGCATCCTTCGCGCCAGTGCGGAACTGGTCGGCCGCAAACCGAATTTCACCATCCTAGATGCGGACGATCAGGTGCGGCTGGTCAAACAATTCCTGCAGGCCATGGAGATCGATGATAAGCGCTGGCCGGCCCGTGTCGTTTCCGGGCAGATCCAGCGCTGGAAGGACCGCGGCCTGACGCCGGAAAAACTGCCGGAAAGCGAAGCGGCGGTGTTGTGCGACGGCCGCGGGCAGGAACTGTATCAGGAATATCAGGACCGGCTTGCGTCGCTGAACGCGTGCGACTTCGGCGACCTGTTGCTGCTATGCCTGGAACTGTTTCTGGACAACGCCGACGTTCTGGCGAAATATCAAAATCAGTTTCGCTACATCATGGTCGACGAATACCAGGACACCAACGTCGCCCAGTACCTGTGGCTGCGCCTGCTGGCGCAATCGCACAAGAACATCTGCTGCGTCGGCGACGACGACCAATCGATCTATTCCTGGCGGGGGGCGGAGATCGGCAACATCCTGCGCTTTGAAAAAGATTTTCCCGGCGCGCAGGTTGTCCGGCTTGAACGCAATTACCGCTCGACCTCCCACATCCTGGCCGCCGCCTCGGGCTTGATCCAGCACAATGACGGGCGGCTGGGCAAGACATTGTGGACCGAAGCCAATGGCGGCGACCCGGTCGTCGTCCGCGGTGTGTGGGACGGTGACGAGGAAGCGCGGGTCATCGGCGACGAGATCGAGAGCCTGCATTCGGGCGGGCACAAACTGAACGAGATCGCGGTGCTGGTCCGCGCCGGCTTTCAGACCCGCGAATTCGAAGAACGGCTGATCGTCCTGCGCCTGCCCTATCGTGTGGTCGGCGGGCCGCGGTTTTACGAACGCCAGGAAATCCGCGACGCTATCGCCTACCTGCGCATGGTCGCACAGCCGGCGGACGATCTAGCGTTCGAACGCATCGTCAACCTGCCGAAACGCGGGCTCGGCAACGCGACGATGCAGACCGTCCATGCGCACGCGCGGGCGCGGGGCCTGGCGCTCGCCCAGGCAGCCCGCGAACTGACCGAGACGGACGAACTGAAACCGCAGGCGCGGGCGACGCTCCGGGGACTGTTGGACGATTTCGACCGCTGGCGGTCGCTGGTCTCCACCACCGAACACACGGAACTGGTGAATATGGTGATGGACGAAAGTGGCTACACCGACATGTGGCTCGAAAGTAAGGCGCCGGAGGCCCAGGGCCGGCTCGAGAACCTGAAGGAAATGGTCGTCGCGCTGGAAGACTTCGACAATCTGGCGGGCTTTCTCGAACACGTCAGCCTCGTGATGGAGAACGAGGAGAACGCCTCCGACGACAAGGTTTCGCTGATGACCCTGCACAGCGCCAAGGGTCTGGAATTCGACACGGTCTTCCTCCCCGGGTGGGAGGAAGGCCTGTTCCCGCATCAACGCGCGCTGGACGAAGGCGGGCTGGCGGCGCTCGAAGAAGAACGGCGCCTCGCTTACGTCGGGCTGACCCGCGCCAAACAGCGCGCGGCCGTGTCCTTCGCTGCCAACCGGCGGGTCTACGGCCAATGGCAGACGGCGATCCCGTCCCGCTTTGTCGACGAACTGCCAGAAGATAACGTCGACCGGCGGCAGGAACCGGGGCTTTATTCAGGCCGCGGCTACGGCGCGCTTTCCGATCAGGGCACGTCCTTTCCGGGGGCGCTCCGAAAACGCCGCAGCAATCGCCGGTTCGCCGGCGCCGCCGGGGCCTCGGACGGCGACTGGCAGGTCGAGGACCGGTCCGGCAGCGGCCAGGGCTTCAACGTCGGCGACCGCATCTTCCACCAAAAATTCGGCTACGGCCGGATCACCGCGCGGGAAGGCGAAAAGCTCGAGATCGCATTCGAAAAGGCCGGCGTCAAAAAAGTCATGAGCAGCTTTGTCGAGCCGGTGACGTGAACAAACCCGATAGCCGGTTTCTCTGGTCCATCCGTTTCACCGCGCCGCCCGACGCCGGGCCGATCCTGGAAGCCTGCCTGGAGCCCTTGTGCCTCAGCGTTTCGACGTTTCTCGACCGGGACGACAAGGACCGGATCGTCGCCGTCCGGGTCGAGGGCCTGGCGCCGGACGAACCGGACCGCGCGCTGCTCAAGGCCGCGCTCAACACCGCCTTTTCCAACGGCGACGCGCCAGAACCCGTCTACGACCTGGTGCCGCCCAAGGACTGGCTCGCCGACAACGTGTTTGAATTTCCGGCACTCCAAATCGGCCGGTTTTTCATTCACGGTTCGCACTGGGGCGACGCGCCGTCGGGCGGCTTGATCCCGGTCATGCTGGATGCGGGGACGGCCTTCGGCTCGGGCGAACACGGCTCGACGGCGGGCTGCCTCCTGAGCCTTTCGCGCATCGCCCGCGGCTTCCGCCCGGGCCGCGTGCTCGACATGGGGTGCGGCTCGGGCATTTTGGGTATCGCCGCGGCGGCGCTTTTCCGCTGCCCGGTGGTGGCGTCCGACATCGATGGCGAAGCCGCGCGGGTCACTGGCTTCAACGCTGCGCGCAACGGCGTCGGTCATTTGATGACGGCGGTGACGGGCGCGGGTTATGCGTCGCCCGTGGTGCGGCGCGCCGCACCCTACGACCTGATTTTCGAAAACATCCTGGCGCGGCCGATCCGCAAACTGTCCCGCGACCTCGCTATGCACCTGGCGCCGGGCGGCGTCGCGATCCTCTCGGGCCTTTTGGTCCGCGACGCGCAACTGGTCATCACCGCCCATCGCCGCCAGGGGCTTCGCCTCGTCCGCCACCAAACCAACAACGGCTGGCGGACGCTGGTGTTCAGAAAACCCTGAACCCCCGCCGAGGCCGCCGCCCCGTCCTGCCCGTCGCGATCAACGGCGACCGTGCGCCGGTTTTCAGAAAACCCTAAAGCCCTTTGAACGCCTTCAAGGCGCGGTCGCGTGCGGCCTTGTGGTTGATCACGGGCGCCGGGTAATCGACACCCAAGCGCACCCCCGCGTCAGCCAAAACATCATCGGGCGCGACCCACGGCTGGTTCAGGAATTTGTCCGGCAGGGCCGCGATTTCCGGCACCCAGCGGCGCACGTAAACGCCCTTGGGATCGAATTTTTCGCCCTGCAAAATCGGGTTGAAGATACGGAAATAGGGGGCCGCATCGGCGCCGCATCCGGCGACCCACTGCCAATTGAAGGGGTTGGACGCCGGATCGGCATCGACCAGCGTGTCCCAGAACCAGACCTCCCCCGCCTGCCACGGCTGCAACAGGTGTTTGATCAGAAACGAGCCGACGACCATGCGCACCCGGTTGTGCATGGTCCCGGTCACCCACAGTTCGCGCATGCCGGCGTCGACGATGGGGTAGCCCGTTTGCCCGCGTTGCCACGCGCGCAGAAGGCCGTGGTCGGGCGCCCACGGAAATCTTGCAAATTTTCCCACCATAGGAAATTTTAAAAGATTCGGGAAATTAAACAGGACGTGATACGCGAACTCACGCCACACCAGTTCCTTCAAAAAAGTTTCCCGGCCTGTTCCGTCGGGGGCGCGGTCCATCGCCGCCCGCCAAATCTGCTTTGGGCCGATATCGCCCGCCGCCAGATGCGGCGACAGCCCGGAAGTGACGGGCCGTGCCGGAAAATCCCGCCCGTCGGCATAGTCGTTGATCGCGCCCGATAGAAAATCATCAAGCCGCGCCGCCGCGCCCGCTTCGCCGGGCATCCAGGTTTCGCGAAAACCACCGGCCCAGTCGGGTTTCGTCGGCAGAAGTTTCCAGACATCCAATTTGTCGCCCGAGGGCCAGGCATCGGGCGCGGCAAGTTTTTTCGGCGCGGGCGCGGGTGGCGGCGGGTCGCCTCGGTCGCGGCAGGCCTGCCAGAAGCGGGTAAAGACCTTGTACCAGCCGCCGGCCTTGGTTTGGATTTCCCAAGGTTCGAACAGCAGCGAGCCGTTGAAGCTCTCGGCCGCGACGCCCCGGTCCTTCAACGCGCCCTTGATCGCCGTGTCGCGGTCGACCGACGTCTTGTCGTAACAGCGGTTCCAATAGACCGCACCGGCGCCGGTTTCGCGGACCATCCGTTCCAGCACGTCCGCCGACTTGCCCCGGCGGAGGATCAGCTGGCTGCCGATTTTTTCCAGATCGCCCGCAAGGCTCTCGAGCGCGCGATGCAGCCACCACCTAGCGGCCCCGCCCAAGGGCCTGCCGCCTGCGGGAGTTTCGTCATCGAGAATATACAACGGCACGACCGGCCGCCCGGACGCCGCCGCAGCGGCCAGCGCGGGGTTGTCACGGAGCCTGAGATCGCGGCGAAACCAAAGGATGGCGGGGGACGAAGACGGCATGGCCCGATGCTGCCACGAAGCGGCGGCGGAGACAATCCACGCACGATTCGCTCGGGCCGGATTACTTTTTGATTTCGCGCCCGATGTCGCCTGCCTACGCGAAGCCGAAGCATCGTTATGACGAAGATGGGTCGCGCCAATGGCGCTCGGGCCGGGCGACCTCATATGTGGTCGACAAATCGTTCCAAAATGCTCTCGCCGCCTGTCTGAAACGGGGCGTGAACGTGTTTATTGGCTACGGCTACAAAGCGGGAAACGAGCCAAGACCTGAGAAACGCCACGAAACCGAAGCCAAAGAGAACCTGAAGGCCCTCCAAGCATGGTGCGACCGTCAAGAACCGGCTAGAGAGATAATTGTTCTCTATTATCCAAACCATACCAAACACCTCATCTGCAACCAGAGGTTCGCAGTGTGCGGTAGTTTCAACGGGCTTTCAAATATGGGCCGCTCGCTGAACGAAGAGCGGAGTTGGGTGGTCTACGATGAAGAGTTTATATCGAACGAGAACAGTATCGTCCTGAGCGGGTTGATGTCCCCGTTGAAGGGGACCAAGCGTGACCCTCTGAAGACTTTTGTTCCCTGGTCGAACCGTTGACGATAATACTGCAACCTATCCACTAGAGGTCCAAACTAGCGACGAGAGCAATCACGATGCCATTTTCTATTCTAGGCATCTATTAGGCATCTCGCTTCTTGAGATGCTCCATTTTTCATGTAAGTCATTAAAATTAATGGTGGGCGCGGCTGGGATTGAACCAGCGACCCCTGCCGTGTGAAGACAGTGCTCTCCCGCTGAGCTACGCGCCCCCAAAGACGAGATGGGATCCGGCGGCGGAATTGGTCCCGGCCGCACTGCGCGTTCATATAATTGGCCCCGTTGCGCTATGTCAAGGAAGTCCCCGGCGGGCTTTGGGACAATCCCCGCCGACCTGCGTGGACGGGCGGCGCATGATATGGCACTCTCCGGCCAATCGCGGCCGTCGGGGCCCGCCCTGCCCGTCCAGAACAAGGACCGACCCATGCCCGAAACCGTCGATCAGCACCTGCAAAATGCCGTGGCTTCCCTGCAGAAGGGCGATGCCGCGGCGGCCGAACGGGCGCTCGGCCTGGCCGGACAGGCGCAACCGGGCCACCCGGACGTGCTACATCTTTTGGGCCTTGTGCGGCACCGCCAGGGCCGCACGGCGGAGGCCGTCGGCTTGGTCCGCCAGGCGGTGGATGCGACGCCGGGGCTTTTGCCCTATCTGGTCAATCTGGTCGCCCTACAGTTCGAAACCGGGGACGCCGACGGCGCCTGCCGGACGCTTGAGGACGCCGCCGCCCGCAATCCGGAAAACGCCGACATCTATTTTCAGCTCGGCCGGGTGCGGCTTTCGATGGGCGACGGCGACGGCGCACTTGAAGCCCTCGGCCGGGCGATGGAGCTGGCGCCGGACGCGCCGCGCCCATATGGCGCGCTCGGTATTCTGTATCAGCAGGCGGGCGATTTCGATGCCGCCCGCGCCGCTTATGAAACCGCCATCGAGCTGGGCACCACCGACGCCGACGATTTTTTTAACCTGGGCACCCTGTTGATGAATGCGCGCGACTGGCCGGGGGCGCTGGTCAATTTCGCCCGCGCGGCGGAAATCACCCCGGAGTATCAGCGCGCGCACGCCAACATCGGATTGATTTTCAGCCGCAACGCCGACTACGCCAACGCGATCGCGCCGCTGAAGCGGGCGGTGGCGCTCAACCCCGACGACGGTCGGTCGGTCAACGAGCTGATCTATGCGCTGGGCGCCACCGGCGACCCGGTGGATGGCGCCGAGCTGGGCTTGAAGTATCTCAAGCTGCATCCGGAGGCCTTCGAGCTCTACACCCAGGTCGGCTTTGCCTGGATGCGCGCGGGCCGGCCGGAAAAAGCCATCGAGGCGGCCAATCTGGGCCTCCGGGCGAAACGCCACCCGACGCCGTTTCTCGCCATCAAGGCGGCGGCGCTGAACGAGCTGGGCCGCCGCGACGCCGCCGCGGCGCTCCTGGATTTCGACCGGTTCCTGGCTACCAAGGCGCAATCGGCGCCGGACGGATACGCGGACATCGCGGCCTTCAACAGAGACCTGGTCGATTACCTGTTGGCGCACCCGAGCCTGGAATATTCCGCGAACAACCGGTCGATGGAAAAAGGCCGCGGCACGCTGGAGCTTTTCGACGGCGACGAAACCGGCCCGGCGCAGGTGCTAAAATCGATGATCCTCGACATGGCCGACGACTACCTGACCGCCCGCCCGGCGGACGCGGCGCATCCGTTTCTGGCGCGCCGCCCCAATGCGTTCGAGGTCAACTGTTGGGGCAACGTCTATGACCGGGACGGCCGGCAACTGGTCCACTACCACCCGACGGCCTATCTGTCCGGCGTCTACTATCCATCCCTGCCGGCGGACATGGACCCGGACGAGGGCGGCATCGAGTTCGGCCGCGCCTTTCACATGTTCCAGTCCAAGGACGAACCACCGGTCCGGATCATCCGGCCCAGAGAAGGCATGATGGTGATGTTCCCGTCCTATTTCGGGCATCAGACGATCCCGGTCACGTCGTCGGATCAACCCCGGATCAGTTTCGCCTTCGATCTGGTGCCGGAGGGCCTTTAGACCGGTTCAGGCGGCCATCGCCGCCAGCGCCGCCAGCAGGTCCTCGAAGCCGTCGATCAGCCGGTCGGCGCCCAGCTCGGCCACCGGCCCGTGGGCGTAGCCGAAGGTGACCGCGATCACCGGCACACCCGCCGCCTTGGCGGTCATGACGTCGTTGTGATTGTCGCCGACCATGACGGCGTCCGCGGGCCGGACGCCGAGGGCGACCAAAACATGCAGCAACGGGTCCGGCGCGGGTTTGCGCACGCCCGGCAGCGTATCGCCGCCGGTGACCGCGCCGAAATACGGCGCCAGGCCCAGGCCGTTCAAAACCTCCATGGTCGCGCCGAGGGGTTTGTTGGTGCAGACCCCCATTTGCACGCCGGCGTCCCGCAGCGCGGCAAGGGCTTCGATCGCGCCGGGGAACGCCTTGGTCAGATCCGCCGAATGGGCTTCGTAGTGGCAGGTAAAGCGGGCGACCGTTTCCTCGAACGCGTCCGCCACCAACGCGCCGCCCGTCGCCGCCAGCGCGCGTTCGACCAGCTTGGGCACACCGTCGCCGACCCAGCCCGCGACTTCGTCGCGGCTAACCGTGCGCCGGCCCATGCCGCCGAGCATCCAATTAAGCGCCGCGCGCAGGTCCCAGACGCTGTCTACCAGCGTCCCGTCCAGATCGAAGATGACGGCTTTGGGCAGGGTCATGGCGAAACACCTCGGTCGCGGATAATCAGGGCCCGGACCTTATCGCAAGTCCATATACCGCCGGTCCAGCGGATTTGCCGGGCGCCGCGCCGACACGGGGCCCGGGCTCCGCCCTTAAACCCTTTGTTCACGCCTGATCGTGCAAAATTCCGAAACAATCTGTGACTTGGACAGTGCTACATGTTGTGGCACCTTGCGCCGCGATCCCCTAAGGATTTCGAACGCCCGAGGCGTTTAACGACCACACGCAACCGCGACCGAACTCATGGCTGATCCCGCTTCGACCAACGCCGTTATCCTTGCCGCCGGTATGGGCACCCGCATGATGTCGGCGATGCCCAAGGTGATGCACCCGGTCGCCGGGCGGCCGATGGTCCGCCATGTCATGGCGATGCTGGAACAGGCCGGCGCGGAAACGATCATCACCGTCGTCGGCCCCGGCATGGACGAAGTCGTCCACGAAACCCGGCCGCACCCGGCGGCGGTACAAACGGAGCGGCTCGGCACCGCGCACGCGGTGCTGGCGGCCAAGGACCTGATCGCCGCCGCGCCGGCGGATACGTTGTTGGTTCTGTTCGGCGACACACCGCTGATCCGACCTGAGACGATTTCCCGGATGCTGGCCCGCCGCGCGTCGCCGGATGCGCCGGGGGTCGTGGTACTGGGGTTCGAGCCCGAAGACCCCGGCGCCTATGGCCGCCTGATCACCGGGCCCGGCGGCAACCTGGAAAAAATCGTCGAGGCTAAGGACGCATCGGCCGACGAGCTTGCGGTCGGATTGTGCAATTCCGGCGTCATGGCGATCGACGGCAAGAAAGTGCTCGATTGGCTGGGGCGGATCGGCGACGCTAATGCCAAAAAAGAATTTTACCTGACCGACATCATCGAAACCGCCATCAGGGACGGTGCCCATGCCGCCGTCGTCATGGGCGATGCGGACGAAGTACTCGGCGTCAATTCGCGCACCGATCTGGCGGCGGCGGAAGCCGCCATGCAGGACCGGCTTCGCGCCCACGCCATGGCGGGCGGCGCGACGCTGACCGATCCCGGATCGGTGTTTTTTTCGTGGGACACGGTCCTAGGCCGCGACGTCAGCGTCGGCCCCAACGTGGTGTTCGGCGCCGGCGTCACCGTCGGCGACGACGTCACCATCCGCGCGTTCTGCCACATCGAGGGTGCGGCCATCGGCCCGGGCGCCATCGTCGGTCCGTTTGCGCGGCTCAGGCCCGGCACGGTGCTGGAACGTAATGTTCACATCGGTAATTTCGTCGAGGTCAAGGCATCGGTCATGGGCGAAGGCGCCAAGGCCAACCACCTGACCTACATCGGCGACAGTGAAGTCGGCGCGGGCGCCAACATGGGCGCCGGCACCATCACCTGCAATTACGACGGCCATTTCAAATCCAAGACGGTGATCGGACGCGGCGCCTTCATCGGATCGAACACCGCCCTAGTTGCGCCAGTGACCATCGGCGACGGCGCCATCATCGGCGCCGGCAGCGCCATCGTCAAGGACGTGGCGGCGGACGCACTGGCCGTGACCCGCGCAAAACAAGCGGAGGTCCAGGGATGGGCCAAACGGTTCAACACCAAGCGCGGCGCCGAAAAAGCGGCGGCCAAGGCGCGAAAGGAAGACACCTAAAATGTGCGGGATAATCGGCATTCTGGGACGGAACCCGGCAGCGCCCATCCTACTGGACGGGCTGCGCCGGCTGGAATACCGGGGATACGATTCCGCCGGCATCGCGACGCTGGTCAACGGGTCCATCGACCGGCGGCGCGCTGAAGGCAAATTGAACAATCTGGCCCAGCGGCTTGAGGAAGCGGCGCTGACCGGGACCGCAGGGATCGGCCATACCCGGTGGGCGACCCACGGCGTGCCGAACGAAGCCAATGCGCACCCGCACGCGACGGAAAAAGTTGCCATCGTCCACAACGGCATCATCGAAAATTACCGCGAGCTGCGCGAAGAACTGATCGCCAAGGGATGCAATCTGGCATCCGACACGGATACGGAAGTGATCGTCCACCTGATCACCCAGGAGATCGTTGCCGGGCTCCCGCCAAAGGATGCGACGGCGGCGGTGCTTGACCGGCTGCAGGGCGCGTTCGCGCTCGCCATCATTTTTGCCGGCGAACACAATCTGATGATCGGCGCCCGCCAGGGCAGCCCGCTTGCCGTCGGGTACGGCGACGGCGAAATGTATCTCGGGTCGGACGCGCTAGCCCTGGCGCCGCTGACCGACCGGATCACCTATCTGGAAGACGGCGACTGGACTGTGCTGACCCAGGCGGGCGCGACCGTTTACGACCGTGACGGCAAGGAGGTGGCGCGCGCCGTCCGGCGGACGGAACTGTCGGGCGCCGCCATCGGCAAGGGCGGGTACCGCCACTTCATGCTGAAGGAAATTTATGAGCAACCGCAGGTCATCGGCGATACGCTGCAAAGCTTCATCAATCCGGCGTCGCGAACCATCACCGTGCCCGACCTGCCGTTCGACCCCAAGGCCATCGACCGGCTGACCCTGGTTGCCTGCGGCACGTCGTATTACGCGTGCCTGACGGCGAAATACTGGATCGAGGATTTGGCCGGTATCCCGGTCGAGGTTGATATCGCGTCCGAATTCCGTTATCGCCAGCCGCCCATGGCCGAACGCGGGGCGGCGATCTTCATTTCCCAGTCGGGGGAAACCGTCGACACCCTGGCGGCGTTGCGCTATGCGCGGGAAAAGGGGCAATCGATCCTGGGTATCGTCAATCAGCCGGAAAGCGCCATCGCCCGGGAATCGGACATGGTTCTGCATACCAACGCGGGACCCGAAATCGGCGTCGCGTCGACCAAGGCGTTCACCACGCAGTTGACGGTCCTGGCGTGCCTGGCGATCGCCATCGCCCGCGGACGGGGGGCCATCGACGCCGCCTGCGAAGCCCGCCTGACCGCGGCGCTGATCGAGGTGCCGGCGTGTGCGGCGGAAATCCTGAATCACGACGGCGCATTGCAGGAAATCGCCCAGGCCATCGCCGACGCGCGGGACGTTTTATACTTGGGCCGGGGGACGAATTATCCCATCGCGCTCGAGGGCGCCCTGAAGCTCAAGGAAATTTCCTACATCCACGCCGAGGGCTATGCCGCCGGTGAGATGAAACACGGTCCCATCGCGCTGATCGACGAGCAGGTACCGGTCATCGTCATCGCGCCGACGGACGGCTTGTTCGACAAGACCGCATCCAACGTCCAGGAAGTAATGGCCCGCGGCGGCCGTGTCATCGTCATTTCGGACGCCAACGGCGCAAAACACCTTGCCGACGGCGCCGAAAGCACCGTGGCGCTGGCGCCCGTGGACCCGTTTGTCGCGCCCATTCTTTACGCCATTCCGGTGCAGTTGCTGGCCTACCACGTCGCCGTGATCAAGGGGACGGATGTGGATCAGCCCAGAAATCTAGCGAAAAGTGTGACGGTGGAATAGATTGAGGCGTCTGCCAATCGGGAAGACGGCGCCGGCTTTATGATCAACATCGACGCAACCCTGGCTCAGGCCATCGGCCATCACAACGCGCGCCACTTTGCCGATGCGGTGGCGCTGTACCGGCAGGTCGTCGCGGTCGCTCCCGAACATTTCGATACCAGGCTGTTGCTGGGGTCGGCGCTGAACGCGATGGGCGACTGGGCCGAGGCGGCTGCGCACCTGGAAACCGCCTGCGGCCTGGAGCCCGAAAACCGCGATGCGGCGTTGCTGTTGGCCACGGCGCTGGGCCGATTGGGACGGGACGAGGACGCCGGCCACGCCTACCGCCGGGCGGCGCAGCTAGCCCCGGATGACGAAGACGCCTACCTGAAGGCGGCCGAGCATTTGAAAAAGGCCGGCGACGTTCCGGGAGCGGTCAAGGCGCTTGACGCGCTGATCGCTCGCGACCCCCGCCACCATCAGGCCTATGTAGAGCTTGGCCGCCTGGCGTCACATGCCTGGGCGTTCGACAAGGCCGAACTCGCGTTTCGCAAAGTGATTGAGCTGGCGCCCGATCACGCGGACGCCCACCTGCAACTGGGCCGAACGCTGATCGTGCTTTCCCGGTTTGGCGACGCGCAGTCCGTGTTGGATAAGGCGGCCGCGCTTGCTCCCGGGGACTATAGCCCGCGATACTTTCAGGGCCGGGCGCGGCAGCTCGCGGGTGATTGGGACGGCGCCCTTGACTGCTTTCGCAACGCCATGTCCATCAACCCCAACGCGTTCAAGGCGATCGTTAAATCGCTGGAATGGTCACCGACGGGCGGCGTCCTTTATCTGAACTTGGATCAATTGCGCGACGACCTGAGCCGGTAGGCTCCGCTTCGGGCCGACGTGGGCGGTCGTTTATTTTTTCGAGCGGAACACATCGCGGTAGACGCGTTCTTGCGCCCGGACCGCGTCATGGACTTCGAAAAATCGGTCCATTTCCGTATCGGTCATCGGCTCGATCGCTAAGTCGAAATCCTGATCGGCGCGCCGGATCGGAATGACCTGGGACACCGGCGTGCCCTTGGGCAGGACGCCGTCGAACCCATCGTCGAGCCAAGCGGCCGGGAAATGGACGAAGTTTTCATGGTAGCGGTCACAGTCGACCATGCCGGTCAGCGACAGGAACGGCAGGTCGCCCCGGTTGAACGGGTGTGTGAACAACAAGGACACGCCCTCGGGCGCCTTGATGGTCCAGAAGTTTATGAATTTGATGAACAGGCGCCCTTCCCTGAAAAACGGCGAATTGACCGCCTGGGTCGGGTGGTGGTGTGCCAATGGCGACGACCCTGGAAAGGACCTGACGAAGAAATCGTCGACCGGAAATTCCGGCCAATCCCAGGAAAACTTGCCCCCGGAAAATCGCACGTCGCAGGGCAGCAGGATCATAAAGCCGGACGTCATGGCGTCAATAAACGGCGGGCACTGTTTGACCGTCGGCAGTTCCTGTCCGATGTCCGGGTCCAGGGCCGTCATCGGCATGCCCTTAAGCCAATCGGGGGTCATCCGCTTGGCCGGCACGGGTTCCGGCAGGATGCCCTTTAATTCTGGGTAGCATTTGAATTCGATCCGCATTGCAGGCTCCGTCGACATTTACGCCTTGGGGCGCGCCGCCCCGGTTTTCGATAGGCTGTAGGCAGACACCTGACCTTTAGTAACGCCATACAGGCAAAAAGAAAACAGCCGCCCCGAAGGACGGCTGTTTCCGAAATTTAGGCTCTAAAGCGAGCGTTTGGAAAATCATGCGATTTCCCGCAACGATCCCTTAGAACTTGAGCCGGCCACCGACGAACACGGTGACGAGCTTGTCGAGCTCGGCCGAGGGCGCTTGGCGTTCCAGTTCCCAAACCATCATGTTGGCGAACAGGTCGGCGCCCGCTTTCTTGATGTTCTGGCTGACGCCAAAGCCGAAGGCTGTGCCTTCGTCGCCGTCGGCGGCTTTGCCTTCGCTGTAGCGATAGTCAAGGCCAACGGCCGTCGGGCCGAGGGAGTTCATGTTGGCGGTGTAGCCAAGACGAACAGCGTAGACGTGCCAGTCGTCACGGTACTGGTCGACGTTGGTGCCGTTGGCATTAACGCGCTGGTCTTCGTTACCGTAGAGGGCGGTCAACGAAATGCCGCTGTCATGCTTGACGGACGCGCCGAGCTGCCAGCGATCCTGGTCGGTGCCGGAACCATTGGCGTTTTCCCAGAAGCCGCGGACGCGGACTTTCATGGAGCCGTGCTTGCCGTCATAGAGCAGGCCGATGCCCGGCTCTTTGCCCGCGCTGCTGATGCCCAACTGGACACGCACGCCACCCATGCTCGGCGTTTCGTACTGAATGGCGTCCGCACGGCCACCGTCGAGGGTGCCGAAGGAGCCACGGACCGTCTTGGTCGACAGTTTTGCGGCGGTGTTGTCGTTACGGAAGCTGAGGCCGCCGGCGCTCAGGGACGGGTCCATGCCGGCGAAAGCGATCGAGGCGCCGCCGAGGTCGAGGCCGTCGGACATACCGTCGGAGATTACCGAGGTCTGACCCATGGTGAAGCGGCCAAAGGACTTGGACTTGAAGGAGAGTTCGGCTTTACGCTGGGTGAAGCTGCCGCCAACGTCCGTGTCGGAAGCCTGGTTAATGCTGTTCGGGCTGTTGGATTCCATTTCCTGCTCCAACACGGCGCTGATGGTGACGGAGTCCGTTATCTTTGCCGAGGCGTTGAAGCCGAAGCGGGAGGACGAGTTGTCCGCGTCAGCCGAAATCCAGTCGGACTGCTCGCCGTCGCTGTAGAACAGGATGCCGCGACCAACCTGACCGTAGATCTTCACGTCAGCATTGGAGTTGCCGCTCTTGAGGGAGCCGGCATCGGCCGTGGTGGCAACCGGGGAAGCGATCGCGAAGAGCGCAGCACCCGCGGCACCAGCCATGAGGGTCTTTTTGAGTGTCATTCTTTTGCTCCTTAGATGAGATTTACTCTTACTCAATCCAGTATTACCCGGAACGATCAGCAGGCCGCTTATTGGCGGCCTGTCCGGGATGAGCGCAGTCTACTCAATTACACTGTGAGACAAAGGGAAATCCGATGCCTGATGAGGTTTTTCTGAAACACTGTTGCATAAAAAGCACAGATTCGCCAAAAGTCCCGGAAAATTAGGGGTTTTCTGAGCCTTCAGGCCTGGCTGATCCCGCACTATTCCCGATTTGCAACACTCGCCGGAACCCTGCGGGGCGCATCGGGCGAATCGGCCGGGAAACCGCCGAAACCCCAGATTGCCCGTTGCACGGCCCGCCCGAAATGATTAGATCGGGACGACATTAACCTTTTCCGCCAAACCAGCCCCATCGAAGCGAGACCCGCCATGCCCGCCGACAGCCCCGCCCCCTACGACTACGACCTGATCACCATCGGCGGGGGGTCGGGCGGCGTCCGGGCGTCGCGTTTTGCCGCCGCCCAATACGGCATCAAGGCGGCGGTCGTCGAGAACCTGCGGATCGGCGGCACCTGCGTGATGCGGGGGTGCGTGCCAAAAAAGCTGCTGGTCTACGGCGCCCATTTCGCCGAGGACTTCGAGGACGCCCAGGGATACGGCTGGTCCGTCGGCCATCCGGAGTTCGACTGGGGCACGCTGATCGCCAACAAAAACAAAGAGCTGAACCGGCTAGAGGACGTTTACCACGGCCTGTTGAAGAACGCCGGGGTCGACGAGCTGACCGGCACCGGACGGATCGTCGACCCCCACACGGTCGAAATCGGCGGCGACGGGCCCGACGCGGGCAAGCGCATCAGCGGCAAATACATTCTGGTCGCCACCGGCGGCTGGCCGTCGACGCCCGACATCCCCGGCGTCGAACACGTCATCACCTCCAACGAAGCGCTGGATCTCGAGACCCTACCGAAAAGCATCGTCATTGTCGGCGGCGGCTATATCGCCGTCGAGTTCGCAGGTATTTTCAACGGCATGGGCGTCGACACCCACATCGTCATCCGGGCCGACAACATTCTGCGCGGATTCGACGAGGACGTTCGCGCGACGCTGCGCGACGAAATGACCGAAAAGGGCGTGACCATCCATTCCGGCGCCACCGTCAAGGCGATCGAGAAAACCGGCGGCGGCTTCGCCGTCCATCTGAACGGCGGCGAAACCCTGAACGCCGATCAGGTCATGTACGCCACAGGCCGCGCGCCGAACACGCGGGACGTCGGTCTGGAAGAAGCCGGCGTGGTCCTCGACAAAAAGGGCGCGATCAAGGTCGACGATTATTTCAAGACCAACATCGACAGCATCTATGCCTTGGGCGACGTCATCGACCGGGTGCAGCTGACGCCGGTGGCCTTGGCCGAAGGCATGGCGGTCGCGCACACGCTGTTCGGCGGCAGGCCAACGAAGGTTGATTACGCCGATATCCCGACGTCGGTGTTTTCGACGCCGCCCATCGGCACCGTGGGGCTGACCGAGGAACAGGCGCGCACGAATCATGACGTCGACGTCTATCTGTCCCGCTTCCGGCCCATGAAGTACACGCTGTCGGGGCGCGACGAAAAAACCATGATGAAGATGATCGTCGACCGCAAGACCGACCGGGTTCTGGGTTGTCACATGGTCGGGCTGGATGCGGCGGAGATGACCCAGGCCTTGGGCATCGCCATGAAGGCGGGCGCGACCAAGGCGCATTTCGACGGGACCATCGGCATCCATCCGACCGCGGCGGAGGAGTGGGTCACCATGCGCACGCCGGTGACGCCCGCGAAAGCGGCGGAATAGAGGCCGAGCCTCACCTCCATGATTTAACCGATGTTTTATCCCGAAACACCCCGCTGGGCGCGCCGGCGCGGGCGTCCTTAAGTTAAGGCATTCCGGTCACGGCGTTCCGGGGAAGACGCTTAGATGATATCCCGGCTTTTGAGGTCGGCGATTTCGGCGTCGGACAATCCCAGGTCTTTTAGGATTTCCTCAGTGTGTTCGCCTTTTTCCGGCGGGTGGGCCAAAAGCTGGGATTTGGTGCGGCTCATATGGATGGGCTGGGCCATCATCTTGGTCTTGCCGAAGGGAATGGTGTCGATGTCGCCGGCGATGCCCATGTGCTTCACCTGTTCGTCGGCGAACATGCCCGCCATGTCGTAAATCGGGCCCGTCGGCACGCCGGCGTCGTTCAGCGCCTCGACCCAGTCGGCGCTGGTCCGCTCCTTGGTCTTTTCGGCGATCAGCGCGTTCAGGTCGTGACGGTTTTTGGAGCGTTTTTCCGGGCCGTTGAAGCGGTCGTCCTCGGCCCATTCAGGCGTGCCCATGACGTCGCAAAGGCGGCGCCAGATGCGTTCGCCCGCCGCCGCGATGTTGATGTGGCCGTCCTTGGTCGGGAACACGCCGGTCGGGATCGACGTCGGGTGGTCGTTGCCGGCCTGGCCCGGCACCTGATCTTCCATCAGATAACGGGCACCCTGGAAATCGAGCATGAAGGTCATGGCCTGCAGCAGGGATGACTGCACCCACTGGCCCTCGCCTGATTTTTCCCGCTCGATGATCGCCAGCAGCACGCCCATGGCGCAGAACAGGCCGCCGGTCAGGTCGGCTATGGGAATGCCGACGCGCATGGGGCCGCGCCCCGGCTCGCCGGTGATCGACATCAGGCCGCCCATGCCCTGGGCGATCTGGTCGAACCCGGGGCGCCCGGCATAGGGTCCGTCCTGGCCGAAACCGGAGATCGAGCCCAGGATGATCCTGGGGTTGACGGCGCGGAGGCTCGCGTAATCAACGCCGAGCTTGTCCTTCACGTCGGGGCGAAAGTTTTCGATGACCACATCGGCGTCCTCGACCAGGCGCATGAAAATCTTCCGCGCATCGTCTTCCTTGAGGTTCAAGGTCAGCGAGCGTTTGTTGCGCTGCAGGTTCTGGAAGTCCGCGGTGCCGCGCTTGGCGCCCAGGGTGCCGTCGGGTTCGATCGCTTCGGGCAGTTCGACCTTGATGACATCGGCGCCCCAGTCGGCCAATTGCCGGACGCAGGTCGGGCCGGACCGGACGCGGGTCAGATCAAGCACTTTGATATGGTCGAGAATGGTGGACGCAGGAATATGCGGCATGATGCTTTCCTCCCGGTAGACGGACTGTTTGTATACAATCCGGCGTTTCGCATCACTATGCGAATTTTCCGGCCCCGGTCAACCGGCACAGTCCAAGGCCGACGCGCCGCATCGCCGGTGACGCCCCGGTTACTGGAAACGCCATCGCCGGCGAGCCGTCAAAGCCGCCGTCAATGGCCGTATTCAGGATGCGTTACTGTGTGTCGTCCGGCATCAGCGCCGGACCCGAGCCGTTGCCGTCGGCGTCGCTGCGGGGGTCGAGCGAAAACACTTCCGGTGAAGTCCGGGGCATGTGGACGAAGTCGCTTTTTGCCTCGGGCGGCGGCGCGGCGCGCTTGTTCATGCGGTAAAACGCAAACGCCGCGGTCAATATATGGACTAGGGTCGAGTATCCGAAAAAGGAGTTGTAGCCGAAGACCTGCATGGCGCCCGACGCCAACAGCGGCCCGGCGACCGCGGCGACCGCAAACACCAATAACAGGGTCGAGGCGATTTCGACAAAATCTTGCGGCCCGGCGGCGTCGTTGGCGTGGGCCAGCACCACGGCGTAAAGCGAGAACGTAAACCCGCCGTAGACGAAGGCCAGCGCGAACAGGATCAGGTTGCTGAGATGCCCGAACAAGACGATGGCGATGCCGGCCAGACCGCCGCCCAGGCAGATGGCGATGATCACCCAGCGCCGGTCCGTGCGGTCGGACCAGCGGCCGAGCGGCCATTGAAACACCGCGCCGCCGATGATGATCAGGCTCATGAACACGGCCAGTTCCGTAATATTTGGGAGCAACCGCTGCGCGAACAGCGGCACCACCGTCCAAACCGCGCCGTTCACCAGCCCGACGGTGACGCAGCCGACGATGCCGACCGGCGAAATCCCCCACACCCAGCGGAGCCGGATGCGCACATGGTTCAGCGGCTTGGGCGCCGTCGTCCGGGTGAGCGCCACCGGCACCAGCGCCACGGACACCAGGATCGACGACAGCGCGAACAACTCAAACCCCCTCGGGTCGCTGACAGTCAGCAGCATCTGGCCGACGGTAAGCGATACCAGGTTGACGATCTGATAGACCGACAAAATCTGCCCCCGGTGTTCGGTGCCGGCGCGTTCGTTGATCCAGCTTTCCATAATCATATAGAGACCGGCCATACAGAACCCGGTGATCAGGCGGAGCGTCCACCACGTCGCGTCGTTGACGAAAATCGCGTGCACCATGGCCGCCGCCGATGCCACCGTGCCGAACACGGTGAACGACCGGATGTGCCCGACACGCGCGACCACGTGGGGGGCTGCGAAGCACGCGCCGATGTAGCCCGCATAATAAGTCGCCCCCATGATGCCGATGGAAAGCGGCGAAAAGCCCTCGTGCCCAGCGCGCAGCGGCAGCAGCGTGCCCTGCAGGCCGTTGCCCATCAGCAGGATGGCAAAGCTGAGCAACAGGGATATGACGGGGATCAGAATGGCGGTCATGGACTGCGATTTTCAACCTGACGCTGCCGGGGACAACATTCAATCAACCCGGCAACGGGACCGACGGACGAGCCAGCCGCGCGGCACCGGTGGCGGATCAGCCCTTGAATGGAGTGCCGACACCGCCGGCGAGGAATATGCCGCCGACGATCAAACCGGTGCCCAGCCATTGGGTCGTAGTGAATTTTTCGCCGAACGCCAATACGCCCAACAACGGCACCAAAATGAACGCTGAGGCAATGAAGGGATAGGCAGTGGATAGCGGCAAGGTGCGCAGCACCATCGTCCAGATGATCGTCGCCGTGCCATAAGTGGCGATGACCAGGAACATCCATTTGTTCAGGAACGACGCCAGTATGCTGCCTTCGGCGACGCCGGACAACGCGGCTTTCTTGAAAAAGTACTGGCCGGCGACGACCAGCATGAGGAACCCGAGCAGTTTCAAATAAGCAAGAATGACCGTTACTCCCTTTCGTGTCGGCGCCGGGGATCGCTTCTAAACCAATTCAGCGAGCCGGACAAATGCCCCAGAGGCCGAAAGCGGGCCGGATCAGCCGCCGGCGGATTTTCGTTCAACGACCAATTCAAGCTGCCGCGTCGTCGCACGCAACTGCGCCTTGATCTTGCCCGCCGAAATGGGTTCCTTCGCCGTCGTCGCATAGTCCTTGGGCAGGATATTCCGAATGTCGAAATCCGCTGGCACGCTCTCGATATCGAAGTCGGCGGCGGACAGGTTCAGGTATTTGAGCGCCGCATTGGTCCACGCGAACAGCCAGAATTGGAAATAGCCGAACCAGTTGCGGACTTCCCGGCGTCGGGAATAGGCCAGGGCGAAACCCTTGAGCGCGTAACAAACGCGGGATGGCCTCATGGAAAAACGCAGCATGCGCTGGGTCAGCTGCAAAAGCGCCCGCCGGTTTTTGAAAACCATTTTCAGGAACAGCCCGGTGTTGCCGAAGCCCTGCCCTTCGATCGGCACGTGCCTGCCTTCGGCCTGCAGGTCGAAAAATGCCTTCAAGCGGTTGAACTGGTATTGCCCGTCGGTGAACACGTCGACGAAGTGCTTATACCCGTTGATCATATGATCCTTGGGCAACAGATAGCGGATGTTGGTCTGATACTTGTACCCGCCGAGGCCGAAGCGCATGTCGCGAAGCCGCCCGGACAGTTTCATCCGTCGGTAAAGCGGCGTTCCCGGCAGCGCCGTCAACAGCGACGGGTCGCCGGACAACAGCGCCGCCTCGGTCAGGCCGTTGAGCGTAATATCGAAGCAGTCGTCGTCGTCGCTGTCGAAGCCGAAGATCAGCCCGCCGACGACGATGAAGCCCCGCGACTGAATGGTGCGGACGACCTCGGTCAATTCCGTCGACGAATTCTGCAACTTGGCGGTTTCCAGAAGTGAATTCTTGGAAAAGCTCTCGATGCCGATGAACAACATGTCGAACCCGGCCTTGCGCATCTTCACCATCAGGCCGTCCAACTTGTTCAGGTTGATGGTCAACCAGGTGTAAAGCGACGGCGTGAACCCGCTGCGTTCCTTCCACGCCAGAATTTTATCGATCACTTCTTCGGCCCAGCGCGGTTCGCCGATAAAGTTGTCGCAGGCGAACAGGATTTGCGACACGCCCAGCCGGCACAGGTGATCCAGTTCCTCGACGATCAGGTCCGCCGATTTGTTGTGCGGCCGGTTGTTGTCGTCCATGATGCGGATGTCGCAAAATTCACAGAGGAACGGGCAGCCGCGCGAAACCTCTATGACCGCGCCGTAATACCGGCCAATTGTCGCGTCCATCAGTTTGCGGCTCATCGGCTTGGCATTGGCGATTTCGAACCGCCCGGGCGACCGGATAATGTGATCCACGGCCTGGCCGTCACGCAAATCGGCAATCAGCTTGGCGATCACGTCTTCGCCGTCGCCGATGAAGATGTGGTCGAAGTCATCAATCTGCTGCAGCGTCCCCGCCTGATCAAACGACCAGGCGACCGGCCCACCGATCAGGGATGTCGCGTTAGGGTACGTCGATTTCAGGGATGCCCGCACCCGGTTCAAGAAGGCGGCGTCCTGATTGATGCCGGAAAACAGGTACAGGTCCGCTTGGGCGATGTCCGACCTTCCCTGGACGCGGGTGTCGTGCAGCAGCAGATCGACGCCCAGGTCGTCCGGAATATGCGCCGCCAGGGTATAGGCCCAGACCGGCATGAAGATCGCGCCGTAGGTTTGCGTATCGGAATAGACCGGGTCCGGCGCATGCACGAACATGACACGGAACGGGCGCGATCCGCGATCCGCCTGGGCCGCTCTCCTGCTCATCCTGTTCGCGCCTGCCGTTCCGGGCATCCGATCACCCTCATGCCCCGCGGGGCCGTGTTCTCTATAAAAAGAGCCGCCGAACCGATTATCAATTGAATTATACGCCGATCCAGGGGCCCATGAGGGCCCTTTTAAGGCACAGGTCCCGTTGATGCGAAGAATTTATTATGGCCGGGCCGCCTGGCAAGGCGACAAGGGACGCCCGAAAAAACCATATGGCAAGGTTTATCACCGGGGTGACCTCCGCTATCATCCCGGTCTATCGGCAACCCTCATCCCGAGGCCACGAACGAACGGAACCCCGTCCGGAGACTTAAATGCCCGCGCCCGACCCCCCCGCGCGCCCGCGTCTGGCGCCGGGAGACCATGCCCCGCTGTTCGCCTGCCCCGATTCCGACGGCAAGATTTTCGAACTGTATTCCGCCGTCAACGGGCGGCCTTTGGTCATGATTTTCGCGGGCGACCGACCGCTTGGCGAACTGAGCGCCGCGGGCCTGGACCCGACGGCCTTCGACCGGAAATCGGCCCAGGTCGCAACCTTCGTCCCCGGTGACGCCGACGCCGCTAAGGCGCAGAAGGACGCCGCCGGGTGGCAAGGCCGGGTCATGTGCGATCCGGGCGGCGAGGTCACCCAAGGCATGGGACAGATGACCGCCGTGCCGTCCCCGGCCGTCTATATTCTCGACCCCAATCAGCGGCTTTTGGCCGCCGCCCGGCTGGATGACCTGGGCGCGGGCGCGGGCGCCTGGATCGCGGCGGAGGCCGCGAAGGCGGCGTTCGAACCGGCGGCGGGCGGGCCGCTTAGCCGCGTCGCCCCGGTTTTGGCGGTGCCCCGCGCGCTGGAGCCCGAAGACTGCAAATGGCTGATCGGCCTGTGGCACACGGGCGAGACCGACGAAGGCACGGTCGCCATGGGTGCGACCCGCGGCGGCGGCGTGTCCGTCGTGCCGACGACCAAACGACGGGAGGATTTTTACGCCCGCGACCCGGACCTGCAAAACAAGATCGCCGAACGGTTGATGCCCCGCCTGGTGCCGGAGATCGAAAAGAACCTGCATTTCGACGGCTATTTTCTCGAGACCTTCAAGATCGGTTGTTACAAGGCGGAAAAGGCCGGGTTTTTCGACGCCCACCGGGACGATTACAGCCCGGCGACCAAGGGCCGGCGGTTCGCCGTCACGGTCAACCTCAATACCGGCGAGTACGAAGGCGGCAACCTCCGGTTCCCCGAATACGGGCCGGAGCTCTATTGCCCGCCCCGTGGCGGCGCCATCGTGTTTTCCTGTTCGGCGCTGCATGAAGTGACGCCGGTGACGAAGGGCGAACGGTTTGTGTTGCTGACGTTTTTGACGGTCCCCATCCAAGGAGGCGGACAATGATCACGTATTTGAAGGAAGGCCGGAGCGCCGACGACGTTGCGGAAGCCGACGCAAAAGTCCGCGCCACCGTCGAGGGCATCCTGAACGACATCGAAAAACGCGGCGACGACGCGGTCCGCGAGCTGTCGGAAAAATTCGACGGCGTATCCCGCGACGATTTCCGCTTGTCGGAAGACGAAATCGCCGAGGCGGTTTCGAAGGTATCCGCCGACGACATCGACGATATCCGGTTCGCCCAGGCGCAGGTTCGGAACTTCGCGCAAAAACAAAAAGAATGCCTGCGCGATCTGGAGGTTGAAACCCTGCCCGGCGTGATCCTGGGCCACAAGAACGTGCCGGTGAATTCCGTCGGCTGTTACGTGCCCGGCGGCAAATACCCGATGGTGGCGTCGGCGCACATGAGTGTCGTCACCGCCAACGTCGCGGGCGTCAAACGCATCGTCGCCTCCGCCCCGCCGCAGGGGGGCAAGCCACACCCGGCCATCGTCGCCGCCATGCACATGGCGGGCGCCTCGGAAATATTGGTGCTGGGCGGCGTGCAGGCGGTCGGCGCCATGGCACTCGGCACCGCGACCATCCAGGGGGTCGACATGCTGGTCGGGCCGGGCAACATGTTCGTCGCCGAGGCCAAGCGGCAGCTTTACGGCCGGGTCGGCATCGACCTGTTCGCGGGGCCGACGGAAACGCTGATCATCGCCGACGATTCTGTGGACGGAGAAATCTGCGCCATCGACCTGCTGGGTCAGGCGGAACACGGGCCGACATCGCCCGCGTGCCTGTTGACCAATTCTCGGAATCTGGCCGAAGACACAATGGTCGAGGTCGAACGGCAATTGGCGATCATCCCGACCGCCGGCATCGCACGAGACGCGTGGCGTGATTTCGGCCAGGTGATCCTTTGCGACAGGTTGGACGAAATGGTCGAGGTCGCAGACAAACTCGCCTATGAACACGTCCAGGTGATGACCGAGGACCCCGATTATTTCGCCGATAACATGACCAACTATGGCGCGCTGTTTTTGGGGCCCCGCACCAACGTGTCGTTCGGCGACAAGGTGATCGGCACCAACCACACGCTGCCGACCAAATGCGCCGCGCGCTATACCGGCGGGCTCTGGGTCGGCAAATTCATGAAGACCTGTACCTATCAGAAAGTCCTGACCGACGAAGCGTCGGCCCTGGTCGGCGGGTATTGTTCCCGGCTGTGCGCGATCGAAGGCTTTGCCGGGCACGGCGAACAGGCGAACATCCGGGTCCGCCGATACGGCAAAAGCAATGTGGAACCCTACGGAGTGGTGGCGAAACGATGAGCACGATGAAACTTCCGAAAACGCCGAGCTTCCGGCTTGACGGGCGCAAGGCCCTGGTCACCGGCGCGTCCCAGGGCATCGGCCTGGCGGGCGCGGCGGCTTTGGCCGACGCGGGCGCCGAGGTAACCCTCGCGGCGCGTTCGAAAGGCAAGGTGGAAGCTGCGGCCCAGTCGATCCGCAACGCCGGCGGCAAGGCGCATGCGCTGGTTCTCGACGTGATGGACAAGGCCGCCGTCGACCGCGAGATCGCCGCCCTGGGCCCCTTCCAGATCCTGTTCAACAATGCCGGCACCAACCGGCCCATGGAACTGACCGACGTGAGCGAGGAAGATTACGACGCGGTCACCGACCTGAACGTGCGCGCGGCGATCTTCGTCGCCCGCGCCGTGGTGAAGGGGCTGATCGAGGCAGGCCTGCCCGGGTCCATCATCAACACGTCGAGCCAGATGGGTCTGATCGGCGGGCCCAAGCGTACAATCTACTGCGCGACCAAGTTCGCCATCGAAGGCTTCACCAAGGCGCTCGCCTGGGAAGTGGGCGGACGCGGCATCCGGGTCAACACGATCTGCCCGACCTTCATCGTCACGCCGATGACCGCAGGCATGTTGGACGACGCCCAATTCAAGGCGAAGGTCGAATCCCAGATTGTTCTCGGGCGCCTGGGCCAGGTCGAGGATTTGATGGGGGCCATTCTGTTCCTGGCGTCGGATGCGTCGTCATTGATGACGGGCTCGTCGCTGGTTGTCGACGGCGGATGGACGGCGTCTTAAGTCGCAAAACCTGAGCGGCGCGCCAATGCAAGGGAACGGACGTGACCACCCGCAGAGGACAAACAAAGTGGCTTTGCGCGGAAAAAAATGACGAAAGCAAAAATTTGAATGTGGAAGACGCCGATCACGCCCAGGGTTTCCGAAACAGACGGGGCCGGGCATATCAACAACAACTTCGTGCCCATCTGGTTCGAGGCTGGGCGGCGCGAGGTCTTTCGCATCCTGACGCCGGACCTGGACTTCGCCAAATGGCGGGTCGCGCTGGTCAACATGAACGTGGATTATCTGGCGCAGACCTATTTCCACGAAGAAGCGGAGGTCCGCAACTGGGTCGACCGGCTTGGCACCAAGAGCTTCACTTTATATGAGGAACTTTGGCAGGGTGAGCGGCTGCGCGCGCGCGGCATGGTCACTTACGTCTACTTTATACATGAAATGCAGACGTCCGCGCCGATGCCGGACGGCGCCCGGGACGCTCTGGCCGCACACCTGCGTGCGGAGGGCGCGACCGCATGAAGATCGAAAACACTTTGACCGTGCCCTTGCCGCCCGCCGACGCGCTGCCGGTGTTACTCGACATCCCGTTCGTGGCGCCCTGTCTGCCGGGGACGGACCTGACCCGCGAAGTCGACGCACGCACGTTCGAAGGCAAGGTCTCGTTGAAGGTCGGGCCGATTGCGTTGTCGTTCAACGGCACGGCGACGGTCGAAGAGATCGATCCGGAAACCCTTACCGTCCTGGTCAGCGCAAGGGGCAGGGAGGACCGGGGGCGCGGGTCCGCCGTTGCGTCGGTTGTGTTTACCCTATCGCCCGAAGGAAGCGGCACGAAAGTCAGCGTCGTCACCGATGTGACGCTGGCAGGCGCGATCATCCAATACGCGCGGGGGGCCGGGATCGTCACCCGTACGGCGCAGGAACTGGTCGACCAATTCGCCAAGCGGCTGGCCGCGCGGATCGAGGGCGGCGAAGCGCCGGACCCGGAGGCGATCCGCGTCGGGTCGCTGTTGTGGAAGTCGATCAAGGCCAAGGTCACCGGTGGGGGTGCGGCATGAAGCCCGCGCGCTTTACCTATCATCGGCCGGCAAGCGTCGCCGAGGCCTCCCAAATGCTGGCGGCGCTGGAAAACGCCCGGCCCTTGGCCGGCGGACAGTCTTTGATGCCGATGATGAATTTGCGCTACGCCACCCCCGATCATTTAGTCGACCTGAGCCGCCTGGCCGAGCTGTCTTATATAGAAGCATCGAGCCCGCGCATCTGCATCGGCGCGATGACGCGCCAGCGCGATCTGATGGCCGACGTGGATTTAATGGCCGCTTGCCCGATCATCGCGGCGGCGCTGCGCCATGTCGGCCATATCCAGACCCGCAACCGGGGCACCATCGGCGGGTCGCTCTGCCACCTGGACCCGGCTGCGGAATTGCCGGGGATGATGGCGTTGCTGGACGCGACGCTGACCGCGAAAGGTAAGGATGGGGAGCGGACCATGGCCATGGCCGATTTCCCGCTCGGTTACATGACCCCCAACCTGGAACCGCACGAATTTTTGACTGCGGTCGAATTCGACGCCCCGCCGAAAAATCACGGTTGGGCGTTCGACGAAGTCGCCGAACGCACCGGCGATTTTGCGCAAGCCGGGTGCGGCGTGTTGATAACGTTCAATGCCGAAAAAAAAATCGATCAAGCGAAGCTTGTGCTGATCGGGGTGGATGAAGACGGGCCGCGCCGCCTTGGCGCGGTCGAAACCATGCTGACCGGCAAAGCGCCGGGGGATGCGCTGTTCCGCGAGGCGGGTGCAATGGCCGCCGCCGAGCCCATGGCCGAAGACGCCCTGGTGACCCAGGCCTACCGGCAGCAGATTGCTGGCGTGCTGGTCCGCCGGTGTTTGACCCAGGCCGCCGGGCGCGCGGGGGGCGCGGCGTGACCGGCGACACGCGCCCCCGTACCAGGGTATCGCTCACGGTCAACGGCCGAGCCGTCGAGGCGATGGTGGAGGACCGGTTCTCGCTCGGCGATTTCCTCCGCCGTGATCTCGCGCTGACCGGCACGCACCTGGGGTGTGAACACGGGGTCTGCGGCGCCTGCACGGTTTTGGTCGACGGCGAGGCGGTGCGCGGTTGCCTGATGCTGGCGGTGCAGGCCGACGGCCGCCACGTCACGACCATCGAAGGGCTGGCCGACGCCGACGGCAACCTCAGCCCCCTGCAGCAGGCCTTCATGGATCACCACGGCCTGCAGTGCGGGTTTTGCACGCCGGGCATTCTGATGACGCTGACCGCTTATATAAATGAGAGCCCGGACGCCGACGAAGAAGCGCTCCGCGATGCGCTGTCGGGGAACATCTGCCGCTGCACCGGATACGACACCATTGTCCAGGCGGCGCTGTCGGTCCTAAAACCAAAAGGGGGCGTGTGATGGTCGGGCGCGTTTTTTTCGGCCAGAGCGTCAAGCGGCTGGAAGACCCGGACCTGCTGCGCGGGCGGGGGCAGTTCCTGGACGATATCCAGCTGCCGGGGATGGTTGAGTGCGCGTTCGTCCGATCGCCCTTCCCGCATGCCCGTGTCGGCGCCATCGACACTTCGGACGCGCGGGCGGTGCCTGGCGTCATCGGCGTTTGCACCGCCCGCGCGCTGCCCGACCATATGCACGGCAAACGGATTTTGCTGCAGGTGCCGAGCCCGGCAATCACCAACCCGTTGACGCAAGAACCATTGGCGACCGACGAAGTCTGCTTCGCCGGCGAGGCCGTCGCCGTCGTCATCGCCGACAACCGCCACGCCGCCGAGGACGGGGCCGAACGGGTGATCGTCGAGTGGGAGCCCCTGCCCGCCGTCGGCAATGTCGCCGATGCCCTGAAGCCCGGCGCTGCGAAAACCCACGCGGCCATGGCCGACAACGTGGCGGCGCGGCAGGCGCTGGGATACGGCGATGTCGACGCAGCCTTTAAAAACGCGGCGCATGTGGTGCGCGAGAGCTATCACACCCATCGCGGCACCGGGCACCCCATGGAATGCCGGGGTGTCGTCGCCGATTGGGACGCGGTCGATCAACGATTCCGCATCTGGACGTCGACGCAGACGCCGCACAACACCCAGCGCGCCGTGGTCGACATGTTCAACCTTTCCGAAGACGCGGTGCGCGTCATCACGCCGGACGTGGGCGGCGGGTTCGGCCCGAAGAACCAGGTCTATCCGGAAGAACTGGTGATCCCGGTCTTGGCCCGCATGCTGGAAAGGCCGGTCAAGTGGGCGGAAGACCGGCGCGAACATTTCCTGACGACGACGCAGGAACGCGACCAATTGTGGGACGTCGCCGCGGCCGTCGACGCGGACGGGAAAATCCTGGGCATCAAGGCAGCGTTGATCCACGACGCGGGGGCGTACCTGCCGTGGGGCGCGATCATGCCCTACATTTCCGCATCGACCCTGCCGGGGCCTTATGTGATCCCGTCCTATAAGATCGACGCGACGACGGTCTTCACCAACATGATTTCGACGACGCCCTTGCGCGGTGCCGGGCGGCCGCAGGCGGTGTTCGCCATGGAACGCATGATGGACGCCATCGCCCGGTCGCTCGGCCTGGACCCAGCGGACATCCGGGCGCGGAACCTGATCCCGGCGGACGCCATGCCTTACGACATGGGCCTGACGTACCGCGACGGCGCCCCGGTGAAGTACGATTCCGGCGACTACCCGGAAGCCCAGGCGAAGGCGCTCCACCGCGCCGGGTACGCGGACTTCCCGGCGCGGCAGGCAGCCGCGTTGGCCGAAGGCCGCCACATCGGCATCGGCATCGGCAACTATGTGGAAGGCACGGGGCTGGGTCCGTTCGAAGGAGCCACGGTGCGCGTGCTGACCAACGGGCGGGTCGCGATCTATACGGGCGCCGCCGCCGCCGGCCAGGCGCACAAGACGACCTTGGCGCAGATCTGCGCCGACGAACTGGGCATTACGCCGGACATGATCGACGTGACGGTCGGCGACACGGGCAAGATGGCCCGGGGGGCTGGCACCTACGCCAGCCGCATCACGGTGAACGCCGGGTCGTCCGTCCGCATCGCGGCCGGCGGCGTCGCCGGCAAATTGAAGGCGTTGGCCGCCGCCAAATTTCAGGTCGATCCCGAAAGCCTGGAACTGCTGGATGGCCTTGTCCGCATCACCGGCACGCAGGGCGATCAGGTGTCGTTCGCGGACCTGGCCAAGATGACCAGCGGCATGCCGGGGTTCGTGCTGCCCGACGGCGTCGCGCCGGATCTGGAGGCGTCGGGGTATTTCACCCCCGCCCAGGCGACCTATTCCAACGGCTGCCATGTGGCGGAGGTCGAGGTCGACGCGGAAACCGGCCGCGTCAAAATCCTGAATTACGTGGTCGTCCACGACTGCGGCAATCTGGTGAACCCGAAACTGGTCGACGGCCAGGTCCAGGGCGGCGTCGCCCACGGCATCGGCAACGCGATTTTGGAAAACATGGTCTATGATGCCGACGGCAATCCTCTGACCACGACCTTCGGCGACTACCTTATGCCGACGGCGGAAATCGTCCCCGACTGCGACATCATCCACATGCAAAGCCCGACGCCGTTGAATCCGCTGGGCGTTAAGGGTGCGGGCGAAGGCGGCACCATCCCCGCCCCCGCCGCCATCGTCGCGGCGGTGGAAAACGCGCTCAAGCCCTTTAACATCCGCATCACCGAATGCCCAATCCGCCCGCAGCGGATCGTACAATTGATCAACGCTGCCCAACAGAACACGTAACCAGAAGGATGCCTGCCATGAGTGACCGGTTCACCGTTTCCACCGACGGGCCCGTTGCCCACGTGCGGCTTTGCTGCGGCGACGACGGCAACACGCTCGCCTCGCCGGACATGCGCGCCATCGGCAAGGCGATCCGTGACGCCGGATCGGACGCGTCGGTGAAGCTCGTGGTCATCACCGGCGACGGCGTGGATTTTTGCCTGGGCCGGCGGAGCGCGCAGGGCGCACCCAAGCCCAAGGACGCCCGCGATTTCCGCGAACGGGTGACGGACGCGATTTTGTCCGTATATGAAAATGTCGCGAAAACGCCGGTGCCGGTACTGACCGCCGTGCAGGGCCGGGCGCGGGGGTTCGGCTGCGCCTTCGTCGCCGGCACGGATATCACCGTCGCCGAACGCACGGCGAAATTTTCATTGCCGGAAATGGACGGCGACCTGCCGCCGACCTTGGCGATTTCCGCCTGCATGCGCCGGATGCCGCACAAGGCCGTGCTGGACATGGTGCTAACCCGCGACGAAATCGACGCCGACACGGCATATATGTTCGGCCTTGCATCCCGCGTGGTCGAAGCCGGCAAACTTGCCGACGGCGTAGCCTATTATGAAGCAAAGATCGGCGACCGCGACCGCAACGCGCTGATCGCTGTAAAAGAGTATCTGCGCTTGGCCCCGCACATGGACGACGCGGGTGCCGCGCGGTACGCCGCCAACCTGCTGGCGACGGAGCGGTCATCGCCCGCAGGCAACTGAGGATAAAGGAGACCCGCCATGCCGACGATCCAGGTCAACGGAGAAACCATCCACTACGTCCGCGAGGGCCAGGGCCCGACGCTCGCGATGTTTCATTCGCTCGGTACCAACAGCTATTTGTGGACGGACCAGATCGCGGCGGTGAAAGACCGGTTCACCTGCGTCGCCTTCGACGCCCGCGGCCACGGCATGTCGACCAACGTGGGCGGCGTGACCAACCAGGCGGTCGCCGAGGACGCGCACGCGGCGTTGAAGGAAATGGGTCTGCTGCCCGCCGTCGTCATGGGCATTTCCATGGGCGGGTTGCAGTGCGCGCGGTTTCACGACTTGGCGCCGAAAGACGTGACCGCCATCGTCTACGCCGACAGCTTCGCCCATATCGGCGAGGCGGGGGTCGAGCGGGTCAAGATGATCGAAGCGACGCTCGACGAAAAATCCATGGCCGACTACGCCGCCGATTATACCGCCCAGACCTTGCTGCCCGGGACGGCGGCCCGCCACAAGGATGCGCTGACCGCCGCAATCGCCGGGATGCGGGCGGCCGATTACCTACAGATGACCCGCTCGGTGTTTACCGAAGACGTCTGCGACCATCTGAAACGCATTTCAAAGCCCATGAAGATCGTCGTCGGCGATCAGGACCAGCGGACGCCCCTGGCCGCGTCGGAATACGTTAAGGCCCTGGTCCCGCAGGCTGAATTGGAGGTCATTCCGGGGGCGGCACATCTCGCCAACATCGACAATCCGGCGGGCTTCATGGCGGCGGTGGGGCCGTTTCTGGACCGCTTCGCCGGCTGATAGCCGGACCGGAGGCAGCCAACGACGATCCCGAAAACAAGGTTAACGGGCCGGCGATATTAGGAATATAGGAAATAGAATGGCGCGCCCGGGAAGACTCGAACTCCCAACCTTCTGATCCGTAGTCAGACGCTCTATCCAATTGAGCTACGGGCGCAAAGGCGGGACTGGGCGAAGCCGCCCGCCGGAGGGTGCCGGACACTACTAAAGCAAGACCCCCATTGCAAGAGCCTGAAAAAACCCTCCGAAAGGCTGGTATAAAGCCAAATCCTCCTATAAAAATAGGAACTTGTGGCGCTCCGGGCCATTGGTTACACTCGCCCGTAATTTGAGGGGCGGGGTATGTTTTTTCGTACTTCCTGGGAATCTATAATCAAATCCGAATTCGTTCGGAGAAGAACCAAGGGCTCACGGACGAGATGGCTTTTCCCAAATTAGGAGTTCTTCTGGCCGGCGCCGTGCTTGTCACGGGAGCCTGTTCGTTCGACAAGGATCTGTGGCCCTCGCTGGATGCGTCGGACCCGGCCGGAAAACCGGCGCAGCAGACGTCGGCGAAGCCAGCACCGGCAACCGCATCGGCCGCGCAAACCCAGCAGGCGGCGGCGCCCCAGCAGGTACCGTCCTCTCAACCCGCGCTCGGCACAACCAACTTCCAGCCGCAAGGCGTGACGCCCGGCGCGTCGACCGGCACGTTCGTCGGCAAGAAGGTCGAAGAGCTGCGCCAGGAATTGCGCAAGCTGCAGACTTCGATCATGCAGCACAACGAACAGCTTCAGGCCGTGCGTTCGCGCATTGTCGAAAATTCGCAAAAATATCACGGCACCATCGCGGCGGTGAAATCGCGCCTGCAGGTCGGCACGACGCGCGGCAACCCGGTTTTGGTGCAGCAGTTCAACGCGGCGCAGCAGGACCTGAACAGGTTGAGCCAGGACGTCGGCGAAATGAACAAACTGTCGACCGGCGTGGCGAGCGATTCGACGCTGGCGTCGTTCCTGACCGAAAGCGTGCGCGCCGCCTATAAGGTTTCCGGCGCCGTCGACGAAGACCACCGGCAACTGGCGATCTTAGAAGACGAAGTTGACCGCACGGTCGTTTTGATCGACCGCCTGAACCGCGAAGTGACCGAAGACGTGCGCCGCCAGTCGAGCTGGATCGGCGCCGAACAGCGCCAGCTGGTTCAGATTTCCGCCGGCATCCGCCAGGGCGAAAGCCTACAGACCTCGCTTCTGGATGCCGCCGTGACGGGCCGCGGGTCAGCCCCCAACGAAAACGCACAGCCGGCTAACACGTCGGGCCGCCGCCCGCTGGTGGTGATCCGCTTCGACCGGCCGAACGTGCCCTATCAGCAAGCCCTTTACACGGCGGTCAGCCGCGCGCTTGAAAGCCATCCGACGGCGGTCTTCGATCTCGTCGCGGTAGCACCCTCGGCCGGCGGCACCGCGCGCGTCGCGATCAACACCAATAAGGCCAAGCGCCACGCCGACGACGTGAAGCGGTCCTTGGTCGAAATGGGATTGCCACCGACGCGGGTTGCGGTGTCGAGCCGCACGCTCGCCGCGGCCAAAACCAACGAGGTGCACCTCTACGTGCGCTAAGGGGTTGGACCAAACTTCAATAAAAAGCCGGCTGCAAAAAGCCGGCTTTTTCTTTGCCCGGTTTTCGGCGTAGATATTTACCGAGGATATTTATCGGGCTGGGCCGCCGCGCTAGACTTGGGGCGTCATGATCGAAACTCCGAACACCACCGACCTGTTCGTCACCTGGGCCGACCTACACCGGGAGACCCGGCAGCTGGTCGAACGCCTGTTGCGCGGCGACGCCGGCCGGGGCCCGTGGCGCGGCATCGTCGCCATCACCCGGGGCGGCATGGTGCCAGCGGCGGTAATCGCGCGCGAAACCAACATCCGGCTGATCGAAACGCTGTCGGTTGCCAACTATGACGGGCAGAAGCAGGGTGCTTTGAAAGTGCTGGCAGAACCGCCGCAGGCCGTCCGCGACCGGGGGGTCGGGTGGCTGGTGGTTGACGACATCGTCGATTCCGGGCGCACCGCACAGGCCGCGCGGGGGCTGTTGCCCGAGGCCGCCATCGTCACCCTTTACTCCAAGCCGGGGGCGACGAAGTTCGTCGATCTATACCTTCACCTGGCGCGCGATGACCAGTGGGTTCACTTTCCGTGGGACACGGCGGACCGGGCGGGCAACCCGGTATTTCAGCCGCCCATGGGCGAGGCGGAATGACCGCCCCGCGCACCCTGGTCGCGGCCCTGATCACCGCCATGGTCACCGCCCAGGTCACCATCATGATCCTGGCCGCAGTGATATTCGCGCCGCGTCCCGCCGCCGCCGACTATCGGCTCCCCGACTTCATCAAATAGCCGCCCGGGTATGCTATCGAAACCTATGCGATCGTCAACTGAAGGACATCGGCCTTCAGCGCGGCGGGATCGCGTTCACCGTTCGCAATCCCGGCGCTGCTCGGCCTTCCGCTCGACGGTAGCCATTCAGTCGTGTTTCCGGACCGCCCGCAATTCGGCTTGCCTCGCCCCCGTCCACCGCCTAACGTTTTTGCGCCATGACCGAAACCTATATTCTTTACGCCCTTAAGTACGCGACCCACGACCGGCCGCAGCGGCAGAATTTTCTGAACCCGCCGGACCCGCACGACGCACCCTACCCCATCGATTATTTCATCTGGGCCTGTGTTTCCGAAAACCGCACCGTCGTCATCGACACCGGCTTCGATCAGGCCGCCGCCGACGCGCGCGGGCGGACGCTGTTCCGCTGCCCGGCCGAGAGTCTGAAACTGATCGGCATCGACCCGGCGGAAGTGAAGGACGTGATCATCACCCACATGCATTACGACCACGGCGGTAATTTGGACAAATTCCCGAAGGCGACGTTCCACATCCAGGATTTGGAAATGTCCTATGTCACCGGGCGCTACATGCGGCACAAGGCGTTGCGGTCGTCTTACAACGTCGATGACGTGTGCGGCCTGGTGCGGTCTTTATATAAAGACCGGGTCGAATTTCACATGGGCGATGGGGAGTTGTTCCCCGGGCTGTCGCTGCACCACGTGGGCGGCCACACTCAGGGCATGATGTTCGTCCGCGCCATGACGGCACGCGGCTGGGTCGTGCTGGCGTCCGATTCCATGCATCTTTACGCCAACTGGCGGGACAAGAACCCGTTCCCGACGGTGCTGCACATCGGCGACATGATGGAAGGCCACCGCAAGGTCGAACGGCTGGCGGAAACGCCCGATCACGTCGTGCCCGGCCATGACCCGCTGGTCATGAAAATCTATCCGGCGGCGGCGAAGGAGCTGGACGGCATCGCTGTCAGGCTCGACCTTGCGCCGACCATCACGCCCGGCGCGTAAATGACCGAGACCTTTAAAGTCTACGCCATCAAGTACGGCACCCACGCGCGCCTGGCGTCGCGCAACTTCATGAACCCGCCGGACCCGCACGACGCGCCCTACCCCATCGATTATTTCATCTGGGCCTGTGTTTCCGAAACCCGCACCGTCGTCATCGACACCGGCTTCACCAAACAGGCCGCCGAATCTCGAGGCCGCACCTGGTACCGCTGCCCCATCGACAGCCTGGGCCTGGTCGGCATCGACCCGGCAAACGTCAAGGACGTGATCATCACCCACATGCATTACGACCACGGCGGCAATCTGGACAAATTCCCGACGGCCAAGTTTCACATCCACGACCGGGAAATGGCGTATGCGACCGGGCGGTACATGCGCTATCCGGTGCTGCGCCACAGTTACGACGTGGATGACGTGTGCGGGCTGATCCGTGAGCTCTACCAGGACCGGGTCGAATTTCACATGGGCGATGGGGAGTTGTCCCCCGGGCTGTCGCTGCACCACGTGGGCGGCCACACGGACGGCATGATGTTAGTCCGCGTGATGACGGAACGCGGCTGGGTCGTGCTGGCGTCGGACGCCATGCATCTTTACGCCAACTGGGTCGGCAAGAACCCGTACCCGACGGTCCTGCACATCGGCGACATGATGGAAGGTCACCGCAAGGTCGAACGCCTGGCCCAGATGCCCGATCACGTCATCCCTGGCCACGATCCGCGGGTGATGGAATTGTATCCCGCGCCATCGACGGACCTTGACGGCATCGTCGCGCGGCTGGACGTGCCACCTACCGGAACGCCCCGCTAGGCGCCGCATCCGGCCGCCGTCGCCATGACCGGCGCGGCGCTGGCCCCATCCAATCGGCGACGATGATCCTTGCCCCGCATGGCCGGTCGCGGCACCATCAACCGGATATGAAACGGGGGACCACGGATCGATGAAAGTGATCGTCCTGGGCGCCGGAGTCATCGGCGTCACCGCGGCTTATTATCTGGCCCGCCAGGGAGCGGAGGTCCGGGTGCTCGACCGGGAGCCGGAGATATCCCTCGACGGCCTGACAGCGGCGCGGTGCGGCCACTGAATCCGATTGCCGCGCCAAGCAGGCGGTCGTAAATTTTTCCGGGACTTTTCCAAGCGTCTCCTAAGCCTGCTGTTCAACGGTGCGGTTTTTTCGGCGCTTTCGTCATGCAAGCGGTTTTCAGATTGTCCGCCGCGGCCCTTCTGGCCGCGGCCGTTTTTTTGCCGTCCCCGCCGGCCGCCGCGCAAACCCGCGTCGACCGCATGTTGCAGAACATGGACGCGGACGGCGACGGCAAGATCAGCCGCGATAAATGGCTGCGCCGGCCGCCGATGTTTAAACGGCTCGACACCTTAGGCGATGGCTTCATCACCCGCGAGGAATTGGAGGCCCGGTTCGGCGGGGGCGGGCCTGGCGTTGGCCAAGACCAAAGCGGCATGGGTTCAGGCGGCAAAGGTTCCGGCGCCATGGGCGGGCAGCGCCTGGACGGTCAGGTCGGCAAGGAAGCCATCGGGTTCGAGACGCTTTGCGGCATCGGCCGCGGGCGGCAATACGACAACAAGCTTGCGATCCAGCGAGACCTGTTCGAAACCGGCCTGAAGACAAAATTTCCGGACGGGCTCGACTGCCCTGGCATCGACAAGGAATGGGCCATTTCCCGCACCCACAAACGCGACCGGGAAAATTATCACGGCGGCATCGACATGCCGGCGGCCTGACCGGTCAAACAGGCACATTGTCGATCAGCCGCGCCCGGCCAAGCCACGCAGCGGCCAGCACGCGGGCCGGTCTGACGGCGTCGGCGGCTTCTTCCAGGGTCGCGGCGTCGCGCACGGTGACGTAATCGACACGGCCGAACCCGGCCTGCCCAAGCTGATCCGTCGCCCACTGTTCCAGCGCCCGCGGCAGCTCCCCCCGGCCTACCTGTTCGGCAACCCGGGAGATCGTGCCGTAAAGCGCCGGCGCGGCGGCGCGTTCGTCGGGCGTCAGGTAGGCGTTGCGCGACGACAGCGCGAGCCCGTCCGCTTCGCGTACGGTTTTGATGCCGGTGATTTTCGACGGGATGTCGAGATCACGAGCAAGCCGGGTGATGATCTGAAGCTGCTGATAATCCTTTTCGCCAAAGAACGCTTCGTCCGGCAGCGCCTGTAACAGCAGTTTCGTCACCACCGTCGCGACGCCGGTGAAAAACCCTGGGCGGAATTCGCCTTCGAGAACGTCGCCCAGCCCGCCGACATGAACCTTGGTCGAATGGCCGCCGGGATAGACCTCGGCCACGTCGGGCGCGAACAGAAGATCAGCACCTTCGGCTTCGACCATTGCGGCATCCCGTGCTTCGTCCCGGGGGTAGACGGAAAAATCCTCGTTCGGGCCGAACTGCGCCGGATTGACGAACAGCGTCACGACCGTCCGCCCGCACGCCTTGACCGAATTTTTCACCAGTTCGACATGGCCCGCGTGCAGCGCCCCCATGGTCGGCACCAGGCCGACCCGGTCACCCGCCCGCCGCCACCCTGTGACGCGGGCGCGAAGGCCAGTTATGGTTCTGACGGTTTCCATGATCGGGGCCCGATGCGCCCGGCTATTTCTTTTCGACGCCGAAGCAGTGTTCGAGACCCGGAAACTTTCGGGTGCGGACCTCTTCGGCGTATTCAGCCGCCGCCTGTTCCAGCATGCGGCCCAGGTCGGCATACTTCTTCACGAACTTGGGCGTGAAATCGGCGAACAGGCCGCACATGTCCTGGGTCACCAAAATCTGCCCGTCGCAGGCCGGCGACGCGCCGATGCCGATGGTCGGGACCGGCACGGTTTCGGTGATTTCGCGGGCGACCGGTTCGACCGTGCCTTCGATGACCATGGCGAAGGCACCGGCATCCGAGATGGACTTCGCATCGGCCATCACCTGTTTCGCACCGGCGTCGTCCCGGCCCTGAATTTTAAAGGCGCCCCGGTGTTCGGCCTTTTGCGGCAGCAGACCGACATGGCCCAGTACCGGCACCCCGGCGCCGACGATGGCCTCCACCGTCTTGGCCATTTCGACCCCGCCTTCGAGCTTTACCGCCTGGGCCTGGGTTTCCTCGATCACCCGGCGGGCCGACGCGACGGCCTGTTTGGTGGACCCTTCGTACGTGCCCTGCGGCAAATCGACGACAACCAAGGCGCGCTGCGCGCCGCGGGTGACGGCGCGGCCGTGGGCGCACATGATTTCGATGGTGACGCCGCGCGTGGTTTCCAACCCATAAACGACCATGGCGAGTGAGTCGCCGACCAACAAAAAGTCGCAATGCGGATCGAGGAATTTGGCCTGCGGCGTGGTATAGGCCGTCAGCGACACGATGGGCGTGCCGCCTTTCCGCACCTTAAGCTCGTCAACCGTGATACGCGCCATGCCTCCCTCTGTTTTCGTTTTTTTAGTCCCGGAGGCTGAGGACTTTAGCAGAGCGAGCGGGCAAGCGGAATACTGCAGCGCAGCATTGAGGACGGGCCCCTGACGGGGCCTGGATGGCGGCGGGCATTCCCCTGCACCCGGGAATGCGTTAGCTATACCCGGTCAGGCCTGCCCGCTGAACCCCCTTCTTAAGGAGCTAAGGAGCCCGCCCGGTCATGCGCCTCATATCGGTTTTTGCCCTGATTGCCTGCGCCGTCACCAGCTGCGCCGTGGCCCCGGCGGAAGACGGCGCGGTTGGGCCCACCGGGGCCTACGGCGTATCGGTCAGCCATCCGCTGGCGGCGGAAGCGGCACTCGACGTGCTGGACCGGGGCGGCTCGGCGATCGACGCGGCCATTGCGGCACAAATGGTGATGACCCTGGTCGAACCGCAATCGTCCGGCATCGGCGGCGGCGGGTTTCTGGTGCATTACGACCGGGCGAAGAAAAAAATCGAAACATACGACGGGAGGGAAATCGCGCCGGCATCCGCCCGCGAAGGGATGTTTCTGGATAAACGCGGCGGGCCGATCCCCTACCGCGATGCAATTTTGGGCGGCCGCGCCGTCGGCGTGCCGGGCGTCATCCGGATGCTGGAACTGGCGCACACGGATCACGGCAACCTGCCGTGGCGGGATTTGTTCGGGCGCGCGATCAAATTGTCGAGCGACGGCTTCGCCATATCGGACCGGCTGGCCCGGCAGATCGCGGGCGACCGGCACATCCGCAAGGTGCCCGGAGCGAAGGCGTATTTTTATGACGGCGACGAGCCAAAGCCAGCGGGCGCGATCCTGAAGAGTCCGGCGCTGGCCGAAACGCTGACGCTGATCGCCGAACGGGGTGCGCGCGTGATGTATGAAGGTGCCATCGCGGAAGGTATCGCGCAGGCGGTCAGCACAGCGCCCTATAACCCAGCGCCTATGACAACGGCGGACATCGCGGCCTATCAAGCGAAAAAGCGCCCGGCCGTGTGCGCGCCGTTCAAGGGATACACTGTCTGCGGCATGGGGCCCCCGTCGTCGGGCGGCATCGCGACGTTGCAGATTTTGGGATTGCTAGAACGCTTCCCCCTGGCGGACCTTCGGCCCAATGCGCCGAAAGCCCTGCACCTGATCGGCGAAGCCGGGCGCATCGCCTTCGCCGACCGCAAGGCCTATGTGAGCGACAGCGATTTTACGCCGGTGCCGATCGACGGCCTGATCGACCGCGTTTACTTGAACAAGCGAAGCGGCATGATCACGCCCGGCCGCGCCATCCCCGGCATCGTCGACCCGGGCCGGCCACCGGGCGCGGCGGCGGCCTTCATGGGACCCGACGACGCGGAGAAAGGACTTTCGACCGCGCACATGAGCATCGTCGACGCCGCCGGCAACGTTGCGTCCTTCACCACCACGGTGGAAAGCGTCTTCGGATCGCGGTTGATGGTCAGGGGATTCTTGCTGAACAACCAGTTGACGGATTTTTCCTTCCGCCCTGAATGGCGGGGCAAGTCCGCGCCCAACCGCGCTGGCCCCGGCAAGCGGCCCCGGTCGTCCATGTCGCCGACCATCGTGCTGGACAGTAACGGCGACTTCGTCCTGGCGACCGGATCGCCCGGCGGGTCCAGCATCATCGGCTATACCGTGCGCTCGGTCCTGGGCGTGCTGGTCTGGGGCTTGGGCCCGCAGGCTGCCGCCGACCTGCCGCATGTCATGAGCCGGGGCGGCCCCATCGAGGTCGAAGAACCGTTGATCGGCGAAATTCCGGCGCTCCGCGCCATGGGCCACGAAGCGGAAATCCGCCGCATGCGATCAGGCATCCAAAGCCTGATGCGGCTCAAGTCGGGCGGGCTCGCGGGTGCGGCGGACAAACGGCGCGAAGGCGCGGTCATGCTGGCAGGGCCGGCAACATCGGCGGCCTGGGCGTGCCCTGGCCTGGGCCGGATCACGGTCGCGTTTACCAGCGGTTTGGCGCAGACGACGTTGGGTGGCACGGATCAGTCGCTGCCCCGCCTGCCCGCCGCGTCGGGCGCCCGGTACGGCAATGCCGCGCTTGAGATTTGGGAACACCAGGGCCGCCTGCGCGTCACGCAGACAGGCAAGCCGTCCGTTGCCTGCGACCCGTCATAACCTCTCGGATCGGCCTCAAGCCTTGGCGACGATGAAAAGCCGCTGGAAGTGGAACAGCGTTTTGCCGTCGGCGCGTTTCGGGTAGGCCGCCTGCATGCGGGCCGAATAGGTCTCGAAAAATTCGCGGTTTTCGTCCGCGTCGGTCAACGCGTCGAGGAAAGGTTTTAACGCCGAACCCTTGGTGAATTCGGCGGCGGGATTGTTGCCTTCCATCACCTGGGCGTAGGTGGTTTCCCAAATGTTCAAGTGGGCCGCGTGCGGGGCGAGGATATCGTAATAGACCTCCGGATCGGCGACCGGTTCGGTGCGGATGATCGGCTCCAGCCGGCCCTGCCATGCGCCCGACATGACGACCTCGCGCATGCCCATGTGTGACGGCGCCTTGTGATTGTGCGGCATCTGGATAGCGAGCGTGCCACCGGGCTTTAGGCATGCCAGCAGCCGCGGGAACAGTTCCGCATGGCCGTCGATCCAATGCAGCGCCGCGTTGGAATAAATTACGTCGGCGGGGGCGTCCGGCGCCCAGGTTTTGCCGTCGCCTTTGACCCAGTTCATGGTTGGGTGTTCGGCCTTGGCCTTGGCCAGCATTTCGTCGGACGTGTCGATGCCGGTGATCTGCGCGCCCGGCCAGCGGCCCTGCAAAAACGGCGTCACGTTGCCGGGCCCGCAGCCGAGATCGAACACCGATTGCGGGTCTTCCGCGTCGATCTGGTTCAACAGGTCCAGCGCCGGGCGCAGGCGCTGGCCCGCGAATTTCAGATACTGGCCCGGATTCCAAGTGGGGACTTTCGACATCATTTGTGTTCTCCCGATCAGGATTGTCGCACCGCCGCGGAAACGACGGTCATTCGAAAGCGCGTGCCGCGGACGGATGTTTCGATGAGATCAAATTCGCCGCCGGGGACGCGGAGGACCTCGCGGGCGATGACCAGACCCACGCCGGTGCCGCCTTCGCGGGCCGAGCCGGCGAACGGCTGAAATAAATTTTCGCGGGCTTTTTCCGGCAGGCCGGGCCCGTCGTCCGTGACGTCGATGGCGATGTAATCCGGATACGCCTGCGCCGTCACGGTAACCGACCGGGCGCCCGCTTGGCGCGCGTTGCGGCCCAGGTTTTCGAACACGCCGATGGACTGGCCCTTGTCGACGGACACCATCAATCCGTCCTGTACTTGCGCGCACCAGGCTAAATCGGGCGCGCCCGCCGCCTGCGCCTCGGCAACGATCAGCTCACCCGCAGACTGGGCGATGTCCGCCGGGCTGACCGGGCGGCCCCGGCCCGACGCCGACACGGCGGCATAATCCAAGGTCTGGCTGCCGCCGGTCGGCGTAGCGCAGGATGATCGCGTAGCTGTCGGAATTGCTGAGCAGGATGTGGCCGAGGTTTTATCCTCCGCCTGATGCGGCATGGTTTCCACCGCCAGACTGGCGAGCCGCGCGCGGACGATGCGTTCTTCCAGATAGCTTTTGCGGTATCGCGCGACCGACAGCGTATAAATAAATAGTTCCGCCAGCATCACGAAAAACACCGTCATGACCAGCAGCCGGGCGGAGAGGCTCTGGTAGAACGCGGGTTTTTTCGGAGACGTTTCGGCCATGGTCGCCAAGTTATGAGCTGCCCGGGGCGTTCGCAATCATCATCAAAGGGGGCGTGATCGAGGGGGTGTCATCAAGGGAACGGGCCACGCACCCGGCGGTCAGGGCAGCCGCAGAAGGAAGCGTACAATCGCCCGCGTCCGCTCGCTGAACAGTTTGGACACATAAAAGCTGCCGGCGGCGCGCTTGGTGACTTCGCCCAGGGTCGGATAGGGGACAATGAACTGCGCCAGATCGCCGACCTTGAGCCCCTTCGACAGCGCCAGGGACCAGGCGATGATGTGTTCGCCCGCGTGCGGGCCGGCGATGCCGCAGCCCAGCACCTTGCCCTTTTTCGTGACCACCGCCTTGACGAAGCCGTCGGCGTCGCGTTCCGCCTGGGCGCGGTCGTTTTCGTGAAACGGCCAGCGCAGTATATCGAAGGCGTGGCCGGCGTCCCGCGCCTGTTTTTCCGTCAACCCGACCTGCGCCAGTTCCGGCGAGGTGTAGGTCACCCACGGCACGTTGATATGATCGGCCTTGGCCGGCAGTCGGAACAGCGCGTTTTTGATGACGACGCCCGCGTGATAGCCCGCCACGTGCGTGAACTGCAGCGCGCCCGCCACGTCGCCGATGGCGAAGACGCGGCGGTTGGTGGTGCGAAGCCGCGCATCCACATGGATGCCCTTGGGCGAATATTCGATCCCGGCCTTTTCCAGACCGAGCCCATCGACATTGGCCGTGCGCCCGGCGGCGACCAGCAGGTGCGTGCCGTCGACGGCCTGTTCGGCGCCGTCCCGGTCGATGACGACGCGGACGCCCGAAGGGGTTTTTTCAATGCGCAGCACCTTGGCCCCTTCGCGGAGGTCGACGCCGTCCCGGATCAGCCGCCGGCGGACGACATCGACCAATTCGGGATCGTCGTTGGCCATGATCGAAAACATCTCGACGACCGTCACGCGGCATCCCAGGTGCGCGTGCGCCTGCGCCATTTCGACGCCGATGGGCCCGCCGCCGATGACGACCAGGTGTTCGGGAAGGTTCGGCCCGTCGAACACGGTTTCGTTGGTCAGGTAATCCACCTGACCCAATCCCGGGATTGGCGGGATCGCGGCGCGGGATCCGGTCGCGACGACGATGCGCTTGGCGCGGATTTCCGTATCGCCCGCCAGGACCGTGTCCGACCCGGTGAAGCGGCCCGCCGCGCGGATCACGGTGACGTCCAGGCCTTCGAAGCGTTCCTGGCTATCCATCGGGCGGATGGCGTCGATGACACCTTCGACATGGCCGTAGACTGCTGCGCCTTCGATACCCTCGAGCGTGGCATTGACGCCGAAACGCTTGGCGTGGCGGACGGAATCGGCCGCATGGCCCGCCGCCAGCAGGGCCTTCGAGGGCACGCAACCGTAATTCAGACAATCGCCGCCCATTTCGCCTTTTTCAAGCAGTACGACGCGCGCCCCCATCTGCGACGCTCCGGCGGCGACGCTGAGGCCGCCCGAGCCCGCGCCGATTACACAGATGTCCGCTTCGATTTTGTTGCTCATGTTCTCTCGCTCATGGTCTGTCGCTCATGACGCCGACTTGCCCCGGGCCTTGATCTTTTTATAAGCGATGGGCAGGAGCGACAAAACGGCAAGGCCCAGGATGGTGCCCAAGACATGCGGTTCCTCCATGATGCCCAGGTTGGGCGTGCCGCCGGCCTGGATCACCTGGCCGAGGCCGCTGCCGATGCTGCTGTATACGATGGTGCCAGGCAGGATGCCGAAGAACGTCGCCACTGCATAGACCGGCACGGTGACGTTCAAAAACGCCGGCACCAGATTGACCAGCCAGAAGGGAAACGCCGGCACCAGGCGCAGGAACATCATGTAGCTGAAGGCGTTTTCCCGGAACCCGGCCTCCATCTTCTGGACGAAGGGCCCGGCCTTGCGTAGTAACAAATCCCCCACGGCATAGCGCGCGGCAAGGAAGATCGCGAGCGCCCCGACGGTCGCCGCCGCCGGCACCACGGCGGCGGCGACCCACGTGCCGCACAAAAATCCCGCCCGGAGTGTCAGGACCCACGCCCCCGGAA
>JAYNIR010000018.1:0-54839 GCA_038109305.1 Rhodospirillaceae bacterium | reverse complement strand
CGCGGGCGAAGCGCGCGATCCGGCCGCCGCGCCCGCCGCGCCCGCGGCGGCGGCGCTGATGGCCGACATTCCCGAGATTGCCCTGCCGCCGGTTGCCCAGCCGGCGATCGAAGTCAGCTGGTCGCGGGCGAGCCGCATCCTTTCCGAGCTTCGCGCCCAAGCCGATCCAGAGCGCACCGGCGCACCGCCGCTGCAACTTGTCCTACCCGCCAGGTACCGGCAGAACCTCGTGCCGCTCCGTTGACTTGACGGGCTTCTCGGTTGGGGGTTTATCTGATGGCCGCTGATTTGGCCGCGCGTTTCGGACGGCACGGCCGATAACAAAGGAGCCCCCTAAATGACCGCAGGTTTCGTCGCGGAATCGAAAACCGCCGTTCCCGTTACGCCGCTGGATGCGGCTGGCCTCGCCATCTGGCTGAAACGCCAGGACGCGCGTGTCAGGGCCTGGGTTGAGGCCAACGGCTTCAAGCCCCGGGCGGCCAAGTACCTGATCATCCCCGACGGGCAGGGCGGCATCGCCCGCGTGCTGTTGGGCCGGGGGCTAGTGCCCAGCATGTGGGATTTCGGGGACCTGCCCATGATCCTGCCCAAAGGCGATTACCGGCTCAAAGGACTGGGTAAAAACGACGCCACGGCGGCGGCGCTGGCGTGGGCACTCGGCCGCTATGCCTTCGACCGGTACAAGTCCGCGCGCAAGCCCGTGGCGCGGCTCGTGTGGCCCGCGGGCGCCGACCGCGGGCGGGTCGAGCGGGAATGCGCGGGCACGGCGCTCTGCCGCGACCTGATCAACACGCCGGCCAACGACATGTCGCCGGCGGACTTGGCGGCAGCCGCGAAAAAACTCGGCAGCACCTTCAAGGCGAAGGTCGCGGTGACCGAAGGCGACCAGCTCTTGAAAAAGAATTTTCCCTCGATCCACGCCGTCGGCCGCGCGGCGGCGGTGGCGCCGCGCCTGATCGATCTGACCTGGGGCGCGGCAAAAGCGCCCCGCGTGACCTTGGTCGGTAAGGGCGTGTGTTTTGATACGGGCGGGCTCGACATCAAGGGCGCGGCCGGCATGAAGATGATGAAGAAGGACATGGGGGGCGCGGCGCATGTGCTCGGCATCGCCCATGTGCTGATGGCGGCGAAGGCGCCGATCCGGCTTCGCGTGCTGATCCCGGCGGTGGAAAATTCGATCGCCGGCAACGCCATGCGGCCCATGGACATCATCCGCACCCGCCGCGGCACAACGGTCGAAATCGGCAACACGGACGCGGAAGGCCGGGTGATTTTGTCCGACGCGTTGGACCTCGCGATCGCCGACAAGCCCGATCTGATCGTCGACTTCGCGACGCTGACGGGGGCCGCCCGGGTCGCGCTCGGTACCGACGTGCCGGCACTGTTCTGCAACGACGACGGCATGGCCGCCGACATTCTGGATGCCGCCGGCCAGCTTGAAGACCCGCTGTGGCGGATGCCGCTGTGGCCCGGGTACAAACAGCTTGTCGAAGGCTCGCAGGCGGACCTGACCAATTCGCCCGAAGGCGGATACGGCGGCGCGATTACGGCGGCGTTGTTCCTGGAACATTTCGCGACGCCGGCCAAGGGCCCAAAAATCCCCTGGGCGCACATCGATTTGATGGCCTGGAACCTGCGCAGCCGTCCCGGCCGCCCTGCGGGCGGCGAGGCCATGGGGCTGCGCGCCGTCGCCGACATGATCCTGAAGCGCTACGCGCGGAAAAAACGTTGAACGGCCCGCAAATTAGCGCCGCCCCCTAACTTGCCAAGGCTTTGCAAATTCACTAGAAGTTTTGGCGCCGAAATAAATTTCGTTGGGACCGCCCGGACAGCCAATCCGACCGGCGCGGAATAAACAGGACGCGGGGGCGGACATGTCCATTCAACTGAGCGAGCTTGAGGCGCTGGACATATGGCGGCGCGCCATCGTTTCCAGCGTGCGGTTGGATGTGCCGGAGCTGTCGGCGCGGCAAATGGCCTTGCTACTGACTGTCTACCTGACGCCACCGCCGCACACGGTGCGCGGCATGGCGGATATTCTGAAAGTGTCGAAACCGGCAATCACGCGGGCGGTCGATCGGCTCACGAAACTGAACTTCGTCCGCCGCAAGGTTGACGAGACCGACCGCCGCAGCGTGCTGATTCAGCGAACCGTGCACGGCTCGGTCTTTCTGCGTGAATTCGGCGAACTGATCACCGCCGCCGCCAAGCTTGAAGAAACCGTCGACAAGACGGGTCTGCCGCCCGGGTATTGACCGGCGGCCAGGTTTTCCGGCGACAAAGTTTTTCCCGATTAATTTAAGACAGTTCGGCCGATGCTGCGCCGATCGGCGCCGAATCAGGCGTTCTGCACGCCCTGTCAGGCATTACCCCGATAGCGCATCAGGTACGTGGGCAGGATAACCTCGGCCGAACGCGGCTGGATGCCAAGGTCCTTGAACGTCTTCGCCCCCGCGCCGACGACGTTGTCGCGGCGAAGAAGCTGCACTTGATCCGTGGTCAGCATCGGCTTGGGCATGAGGCCCAGGATCGCCGCCTTCATCTCTGCCAGCCAGAAGGGCAGGGGCAGCAATAGGCGGCTGCGCCCGGTCTGCTTCGTCACCAGTTCCATGATCTGGCGGAAGGTGTAAACCGCCGGCCCGCCGAGCTCGAAGGTTTGGCCCTGCGCCTTGCCGATGGTCAGCGCCGCCATCACCGCGTCAGCGACATCGCCGACGTAGACGGGCTGAAAGCTGGGCCCGTCGCCGTCGCCGATCACCGGCAGCACCGGCGATATCCGCGCCAGCCCGGCGAACCGGTTGAAGAAATCGTCTTCTGGGCCGAACACGACGCTGGGCCGCAGGATCGTCGCCTTTTTAAAGGCGTCGCGAACCGCCTCTTCGCCCGCCGCTTTGGTGCGCGCGTAGTCGGCGGGGCTGTCCGCGTCGGCGCCCAAGGCCGACACTTGGACCAGGTTGGCGACACCCGCATCGGCCGCTGCTTGCGCGACGGTGGCCGCGCCGTCGGCATGAACTTTCTGGAACGTGCGCCCGCCCTTTTCGAAAAGGATGCCGACCAGATTGATGGCGACGTCGGCGCCTTTGACGGCGGCCTTGACCGTGTCCGGCCGGGTCACGTCGGCGGGCCAGGGCACGACCTGGCCGACGTCGCCCATGGGTTTCAGGAACGAAGCGCCTTCCACATCCCGGCAGCACGCGCGGACGCCGTACCCGGCCTGCGCCAGTCGGCGGACCAGGTGCCTGCCGAGAAAGCCCGAGGCGCCGAAAACCGCGGCGATGCGTTTGGCCATGATGGAATACTCCCGATCATCCGGCGGCGGGACGCCGCCGGGCGCCGAAAAACCGGCTTGAATCCCTGGCAAAAAACATAGCAATGGCGGGCCCGGCTGTCGATGCTCATGGCCCTGCCCAGGCGATGCTTGACAAGCCCGCCCGGCACCGTTAACGAAAACCGCGAACGGCGGGATCGACCGCCCGTTGCGATGTTCTGCCGGTTTGCCCCGGCGGGGATCGGCCATCTAGCCCAGGTGGCGGAATTGGTAGACGCGCAGGTTTCAGGTACCTGTGGCCGCGAGGTCGTGGAAGTTCGAGTCTTCTCCTGGGCACCATCGCCGATCATTTTGGACGCCATCCAGCGTCCGGCATCGGCCGCTGCCACGCGAGGGTTTGATCGACATGTCCAGGTCCGTCACGCCAAAAACGCCGACCATTCATTTGCATCAGGGCGACTTACCCGGCGGCCTAGACTTCGGCGAGGCCGTCGCCATCGATACGGAAACCCAGGGCCTCAACCTCAACCGCGATCGGCTGTGCGTGGTGCAGCTTTCCGCCGGTGACGGGGTTTGCCATCTCGTTCAGATCGCCCCCAGCCAGGCCGGCGCGCCGAACCTCAAGGCGCTGTGCGAAGATACGGCCGTAACGAAAATTTTCCATTACGCCCGGTTCGATATCGCGGCGCTGAAAAAATGGCTCGGCATCCAATGCCGGCCGGTCTACTGCACCAAGATCGCGTCCAAACTGGTCCGCACCTACACCGACGGCCACGGGCTTAAAGACGTGGTCCGGGAACTGGCCGGCGTCGATCTGGATAAACAGCAGCAGTCTACGGACTGGGCGCGGGCGGATCTCAGCCCGGCGCAACAGGGCTACGCCGCCAACGACGTTTTGTATCTGCACCGGGTGCGGGACGCGCTCGACGGCATGATCCGCCGCGAAGGCCGGGAAGATCTCCTTCAGGCCTGCTTCCAGTTTCTCGAACACCGGGTCGCGCTCGATCTCGGCGGCTGGTGCGAAACGGATATTTTCAGCCATTAACCCGGCCGCAGGCCGGGATTGCGGGTCGATCCGGTCCGGATTTGGCGCCAGCGATAAATTTCGGCGCCCGCCCGCCGCCCCGGCCCCGGGTTGAATTTCGCGCGGAAACCCGCGCTTTTTCGCCGGTTTTTCGCTCCTGCGGCATTTTAACGAGGCAATTTTTACGTTTTGTTGCTATAAGTGGGATAAATTGGCACGAAGATTGCTCACGCCCGCGGGTTTTCCCGCAAGGCATTGATAAATTAGGAAAACGGGAAACCGCCGTGTCCGGCGGGGCTCCCGCCGAAAAAGACCACGGCGCGGTGAAATACGAGATGACGTCAAAACCGGCGAACACGACGACCCAGGCCGCCCCGGCGGGTGGCGACGACGCGGCCCACGCGGATGACCTTGCGGCGGCGCGCCGCGTGCTGGCCATGGGGGCCGGTGGCCTGCAGGCACTGGCCGCCAGCCTCGGCAGCGAATTTCTCGAGGCGTTGACCGTCATGCAAAACGCCGAGGGCCGGATCGTTGTTACCGGCATGGGCAAAAGCGGTCACATCGGCCACAAGATCGCGGCGACGTTGTCATCGACCGGCACGCCCGCGCTGTTTGTGCACCCGGCGGAGGCATCGCACGGCGACCTCGGCATGATCACGCAAAAAGACGTAGTGTTCGCACTGTCCAATTCCGGCGAAACGACGGAGCTCGCCGATCTGATCCATTACGCCAAACGGTTTTCCATCCCGCTGATCGCGGTGACCCGCGACTGCGACAGCACGCTGGCCCAGAACGCCGATATCTCCCTGATTTGCCCCAGTCAGCCCGAAGCCTGCCCCATGGGCCTGGCGCCGACCACGTCGACGACGGTGATGCTGGGCCTGGGCGACGCTATCGCGGTCGCGCTGTTGCAACGGCGCGGGTTTTCGACCGACGATTTTCAGGTCTTCCATCCGGGCGGCAAGCTGGGCCGCCGCCTGTTGAAGGTCGGCGACATCATGCACACGGGCGACGAACTACCGCTAGTGCCGTCGGAAACCCCGATGAAGGAAGCCTTGCTGATCATGACCGCCAAGCGGTTCGGCTGTCTGGGCGTGGTCGACGGCGGCCGGCGGCTCTTGGGTATCATCACCGACGGCGACCTGCGTCGCCACATCAACCACGGCGTGTTGGACCGCACCGCCGGCGACACCATGACCGCCGGCGGCAAGACCGTGCAGCCGGGCATGTTGGCGTCCGAAGCGCTGGCGATCATGAACGCGAAATCGATCACCAATCTGTTCGTCGTCGAAGACGGCCGGCCGATCGGCATCCTGCACATCCACGACTGTCTGCGTGCGGGGGTTGCGTGAGCGCAATGGCGATCGATTCCTATTCGGGCTTCGTCCAAGTCACCAAGGTGGTCCTGCCGGTGACCGCGGCCGGCCTGATCGCGCTGGTCGTACTATGGCCGCACCTGAAAACCGAAGACCTGCGCTTTCGGATCGGCTTCGCCGCCATTCAGTCCAACATCGACGGCGACCCCAACCTGCTGAACCCCCGCTATGTCGGCACGGACGAAGACAACCAGCCGTATGCCGTGACGGCGGATATCGCGAAAAAGCTCGACGGCGACGGGCTCGACGTCAGGGTCGGGCTTGAACTGCCGAAGGCCGACATCACGTTGAAGGACGGCACCTGGCTGGTCCTGACGGCCGAAAACGGCGTCTACGTGCGGCGCGACAAGACGCTGGACCTGGAGGGCGCGGTCAACCTGTTTCATGATTCGGGTTACGAATTCCGCACCGACAAGGCGCAGGTCGATCTTTCAAAGGGTATCGCCCACGGCAGTCTGCCGGTGCGCGGCCAGGGGCCGTTCGGCATGCTCAAGGCCCAAGGCTTCCGGCTGATCGATAAGGGCCGGACGATCATCTTCACCGGCAAATCCGAACTGCTGTTGAACCCTAACGCCAAGGTGCCGAAATGACCGGCTCGGCGGCGATCTTCGGCCGGGCGGCCGACCGGGCGGGCGCGGCGGCGGCGGTCTGCTGGATGGCCGCGGCGGCGATCGGTTTTGCGGCGGGCCAGGCGGCGGCGCAGGGACTGAACCTGGGCGGCGGCAACGTGCCGATCCAGATTTTCGCCGACGACGGCATCGAGTGGCAGCAGTACAATTTGATTTTCCTGGCCCGCGGCAACGCGCGCGCGGTGCGCGGCGGGGTGACCGTGCTGGCCGATCAGCTGACCGCGTTCTATGCAGAAAAATCCGACGGCACGACCGATATCTACCGCCTGGACGCCGTCGGCAAGGTACGGATCAAATCCGAAAACCAGACCGCGTTGGGCGACAAAGCGGTCTATGACGTGACCCGCGAAATTCTCGTCGTAAGCGGCGGCAAACCGCGGCTGGTTACGCCCGATGCCGAAATCACCGCGACCCAGCAATTGGAATACTGGGAAAAGCGCCAAATGGCGGTGGCCCGCGGCAAGGCGGTCGCGATCAAGGGCAAGCGCCAGGTCAGGGCCGATGTGCTGGCCGCGTATTTCCGCAAGGTGAAGGGCGGCGGAAGCAAGGTTTATCGCGTCGACGCCTACGACAACGTCTCGGTCTTGACCGACAAGGACCGGGCCTATGGCACGCGCGGCGTCTACAACGTGGAATCGGGCATTACAACGCTCACCGGTCAGGTGACGATCGAACGCGGCAAAAACGAACTGAAAGGCTGCAAGGCCGAAGTCAACCTGAACAGCGGGATCAGCAAATTGTTCAGCTGCCCCGGCGGCCGGACGCAGGGGACGCTGCAACCCCGGTCGGGCGACAAGAAATCGGGCACCAAGAAATAACGGAGCAGGGGGACGCCCCCGGTCGGCCCCAAGGCAAACACGTATGACGACGAAGAAGAAACGGATATGAACGACGGCATCATCAGCGGGCCCGGCAACCGCCCCCAAGGTGGCGAACCACGGCTGGTTTTGGACAATCAAGGACTGGTTGCGAAGAACCTGGGCAAAAGCTTCAAGAAACGCCCGGTGGTGCGGGGCGTCAGTCTAGGAATCCAGCGCGGCGAGGTTGTCGGCCTGTTGGGCCCCAACGGCGCCGGCAAAACCACGTGCTTTTATATGATCACCGGTCTGCTGCAGCCCGACTACGGTGCCATCGTACTCGATGGCCAGGACATATCGTCGCTGCCCATGTACCGCCGCGCGCGGCTAGGCATCGGATACCTGCCGCAGGAAGCCTCGATCTTCCGTGGCCTGACGGTGGAACAGAACATCCGCGCCTCACTTGAGGTCGCGGAAAAAAACCGTGATCGCCGCGAAGCCATCATGGATGCGCTGCTGGCGGAATTTTCCATCACCCACCTGCGCCGCACGCCGGCGATTGCGCTTTCGGGCGGGGAGCGACGGCGGGTCGAAATCGCCCGCGCGCTGGCGTCCAACCCGCATTTCGTGCTGCTGGACGAACCGTTTGCCGGGATCGACCCGATCGCCGTCGGCGATATTCGGGATCTGGTCGCGCACCTGAAAGATCGGGGGATCGGGGTTTTGATCACCGACCACAACGTCCGTGAAACGCTTCATGTGATTGACCGGGCCTACATCATTCATGACGGGCGGGTCCTTCTTGAAGGCCTGCCGTCGGATATCGTCGGCAACGAGGATGTGCGCCGTGTGTATCTGGGCGACCGCTTTAATCTGTAAGATCGGGCCCGCTTCGGTGTCCGGTTGCCCGGCCCGGCGGGGAGGCCCGCCATGGCTCTGATGCCGCGCCTGGAACGGCGGCAAAACCAGTCGCTAGTGATGACCCCGCAACTGCAGCAGGCGATCAAGCTGCTGCAGCTTTCGAACCTCGAGCTTGCCGAGTTCGTGGAACAGGAGCTCGAACAAAACCCGATGCTGGAGCGCGACGAATCCGACCGCGCCGGCGACGGCATTGCCGACGGATCCGACACGTTTGACGGCGGCGGGAAACGGGAACAGGAACCGGCAGCGGCCACCGGCGACGATGGCGACGGCGATCTGTCGTCCCTGGATTTCGGCGACGATGGCGGCGGCGGCCCCGCCGACGGCGACATGGATGTGGCGCTCGACGACCTTTACGCCCAGGATTCCGACGGCGACGCCGCCCGGCCGGAGCGCGACACCGGGTTCGAGGCGAACCTGCCAGCGTCCATCGCCGGCGGCTTCGCCGACGATCTGCCCGGGTACGAACTGCTTCTGTCGGCGGAAACCTCTCTTCGCGATCATTTGCTGGAACAGCTCGCCATGGACGTCCAGGGTCAGGTGGATCGGATGATCGGCGCCTATTTGATCGATCATCTGGACGAAGCCGGATACCTGAGCGCCGATCTGGGTTCGGTCGCCGACGCGCTGGATTGCGGCGTCGATCAGGTTGAAGCGGTTCTCAAGCGCCTGCAGCTGCTCGACCCGCCCGGTGTCTTCGCCCGCGACTTGAAGGAATGCCTGGCCCTGCAGCTGGCCGACCGCGACCGGCTTGACCCGGCGATGGCGGCGCTCTTAGACAACCTCGACCTGTTGGCGCGGCGCGAATACACGGAATTGACCCACATCTGCGGTGTCGACCGCGAAGACATCATCGACATGGTGGCCGAAGTCCGTGCGCTCGATCCCAAACCGGCGCTTGCCTTCGACGGCGGCGTCGCCCAGCCGGTCATCCCCGACGTGCTGATGCGCCAGGGCCGCTCCGGCAGCTGGCACATCGAACTCAACCCCGACACCCTGCCCCGCGTGCTGGTCAACAATCAGTACTACGCGGAAATTTCCACCGGCGCCTCCAAGGCCGACAAGCAGTACATCACCGAACAGTATCAATCGGCCAACTGGCTAGTCCGTTCGCTGCATCAGCGGGCGACAACGATCCTGAAAGTCGCCAAAGAAATTGTCCGACAGCAGGACGCGTTTTTCGCCAAGGGCGTGCAGCACCTGAAGCCGCTGGTGCTACGCGACATCGCCGAAGTGATCGACATGCACGAAAGCACGGTCAGCCGCGTCACCGCCAACAAGTACATCGCCTCGCCGCGCGGCATTTTCGAACTGAAGTATTTTTTCACCTCGTCGATTTCGTCCGCCGACGGCGGCGACGCGCTGTCGGCGGAGGCGGTGAAGCACCGGATCCGGGAGCTGATCGACGGCGAACCGCCCTCTGCGATCCTGTCCGACGACAAGATCGTCGACACGCTGCGCGGCTGCGGCGTCGACATCGCTCGGCGGACTGTGGCCAAATACCGGGAATCCATGGGAATCCCGTCGTCGGTGCAGCGCCGGCGCGATAAAAACGCCGTTTTCTAGCCCCGTTTTCCGGCGTTTTCCGCGGTTTTCCACGAATTTTCGGGGCCCGCACCATGCCCAATGGGATGGTTGACAGGGGCGGCATCGGGAACTACCTTCCGAGCCACCGTTGACCGAAGATGCGCCGTCTGACAGACCCCATTCGGCAACCGTTGTGACCTCCGTTTCGGGACGTCTGCGGAGTAGTGATCGACGATCCATGGCGGCAGACCCGCACCCTTATCCGACCTCATACCACGTAACGGTAAGAACAACAGACTCACGGGCAATAAGCGGCTAAGACCGGCATATGAATATCACTGTTAATGGCAGAAATCTGGACGTCGGCGACGCCTTACGCAGCCACGCGGAAAATCAGGTTGCCGACGCCGTCACCAAGTATTTCGACAAAGCCATCGAAGGCGCGGTCGTATTCGCCCGCGAAGGGCATGACTTCACCGCGGAGATTTCGGTTCACCCGATCCGCGCGGTGACGATCCACGGCCGGGGCCAGAGCGACGATGCATATGCGTCGTTCGATCAGGCGCTGGAACGGATCGCCAAACAGCTTCGACGTTATCACCGCCGGCTGACCAGCCACCACGAAAACATGCAGGCACACGAAAGCTTTAAGGCGCAGCAGTATGTGGTTCAGGCCGAGCCGGAACACGAAGAATTACCGGCCGAAGGCGTGCCGACGATCATTGCCGAAATGCCGACGGAAATTCCGACCCTTTCGGTCAGCCAGGCCGTCATGCGGATGGACCTAGCGGATGCTCCGGTGCAGGTGTTCCGGGATGGCGGATCGGGACGGCTGAACGTGGTTTATCGCCGCGCCGACGGCAACATCGGATGGATTGACCCGGCCGAACCGGGCCCGGACGCGTCCTAGACGCGCCGCGGACGGAACTGGCCGAAAGGGCAAAGGTAAAGCGATGGAAATTCGCGATCTTCTGACACCGGACCGTGTGATTGAAAATCTGCGCGCGTCCAGCAAGAAACAGGCGCTGCAGGAGCTGGCGCGCGTCGTCGCGCTGCGCACGGATCTGGAAGAACGTCAGGTCTTTGACGTGCTGATGGAACGGGAAAAGCTCGGCACCACCGGCGTCGGCAACGGCATCGCCATTCCGCACGGCAAGCTGGCGGAAGTGGAAAATCTCGTCGGCGTGTTCGCGCGGATGGAAAAGCCGATCGATTTTCAGGCCATCGACGAACAACCGGTCGATCTGATCTTTCTGCTGCTGGCGCCGGAAGCGGCCGGCGCCGATCACCTGAAAGCGCTGGCCCGCGTTTCGCGCCTGCTGCGCGATCAGAAAATCTGCGACAAGCTGCGCGGCACGGACCATTCCGACGCGCTGTTCGCGATTTTAAGCGATTCCGAAGACATTCAAGCCGCGTAAGTGAGCAAGCTGCGTAAGGGGGCAAGCGGCCCGAGCCGGCCAAGCGGCCTAAACGGCCAAGCGGCGTAAGCGGCCAAACCGCGAAAGCCCGGCGCAAAAACAATCGCCCGACGAAACCGCCGTGCGCGTTGGTCTCAGCCCTTAAAAATCGAAATTAGTGCAGGGTCGCGACGGCGAAATCGTTTTGCAGCGCCGTGGCTTCGGCCAGTTCATAGGTCTCGGCCGTGCCGAGCGCCTCGCCCGAGGCGGAAAACACGCCGAAGGTCTGGCCTTCCGTGCCGGCGACCTGTTTCACGAAAACGAGATTTTCCGTGCCCAGCGCCAGAAAGTCCGCGCCCGACATGCGGCGAAGCGCCATCACCTTGGTGTTTGTCTGAGCTCGTTCCGTCATCTTACGGCCTCCTGTAAGGGGCTCGGTCCTCCTTTCCGGGGCCGAACCGCTCAGTAACAGGATGATTTTGGGGAAAAATGGTTAACAACCGGTTTCCCCAATACGTACTGTACGTGTCCCGTCACGCTCTCCAGCGTGAATACAGTGTAGATCAGAAGGCCCCCTCGCGCCGTGATGGCCGTCACGGGCGGCAAAATATCGTTTTCGGGGCTGAACCCGGCTTTTTAGGCGGGTTTCTGGGACAATCGGGCGGTTTTCGGCGCTACTCGTCCGGGGAAACGTCGATGGTCTTGCCCTTGGCCTTGCGGCTGGGGCTTTTTTCGATGGCGATGGTGCGAATCTCGGGCTCGGGCACGATACGCTCCAGACTGATGTGCAGAAGGCCGTTATCGAGCGCCGCGCGGATGATCTCGATCCCTTCCGCCAGGACGAACGACCGCTGAAACTGCCGGGCGGCGATGCCGCGGTGCAGGAACACGCGCTCCGCCCCGTCATCGCGCTGTTTGCCGCGGATCACCAATTGGTTGTCCTCGACGGTGACCGACAGGTCGTCTTCGGTGAACCCGGCAACGGCCAGGGTGATGCGAAGCCGGTTGTCGCCGGTCTGTTCGATGTTGTAGGGCGGGTATCCCTCGCCGGACGCCTTGGCGGCCTGGTCGAGGATCCGTTCGAAATGTTCAAAACCCAGCAAAAGCGGGCTGTCGAATGCGCCGAGACGGGGCATGGGCGTTCTCCTCCAGTTGGGGATGAGCGAAAACGTCTGATGCGGCGGGCCCGGATCAGCCGGCGCCCGTAACGGGGCGAATCATCGGCCGCGCAACCTGTCCTGTCAATGGGGCGCCTGGCATTGGGGAAGGAAAGCGGCGCCCGCGACGGGCGTTCGGATCAGCCGATAACCCGGCCGAGCCGCACCGCCGTGCCGCCGGCGGTCAGCCGCCGGGACGGCATGATCAGCACGCAGTCATCATGCGGCGTGGTGACGGGCGTGTCGCCGTCATAGGCCAGGACCGTGCCCGCCTGGGCGATGACCTCGAGCCCCCGGTAGTCTTCCAAAAAGCGGAACCGATCCGACTTGATCGTCACCGGCTGGGTGATTTCGACGATTTGCTGTTTCGGCGGCGGCGGCCCTAGGTGCGGACCGGCGAAATCCATGTCGACCGCGCCCGTATACAAAAGAAACCGCAGCGCTGTCTCCTTGGCGACGGTTTCCGACGATTTTTCCCAGTGCTGGCCGCATTCGACCAACAACGCATCCTTTTTCGATTTCGCGTCGCGGAACCCGGCGTAATCGCGCATGCGGCGGCCGGCCGCGTGGCCTTCGTCCATCACCACCAGTTCCGGCACGCCGGTGCCTTCGGCCAGTTTGCGTCCTTTATCCAGCGGCCCGGCCAGCATCAAGGCGCCCGTCGCGTGCTGCATGGAATGAATATCCAAAAGCCGGTCGACCGTGTCGACCACGGGCCAAACCTGCCGCGCCCGGGCCAGTTCCCGGGACGTGCGGGGGCCGTCGAGCGTCTCCGTGTCCCACAGGCGGTTGAAATCCTCGTCGACAAAGCGGGACTGCGCCGGGCGATCGGGATCGAAGGTCAGATAAGCGTCGACGTTCATGAAGGCGAGCGTCAATTTTCCCTGTTTTGGGCGGACGTTCAGCTTGAACAGCCAGTCCAGCGTTATCGCGCCGCAAATCTCGTTGCCGTGGACGACCGCCGAAACCATCACATGCGGCCCAGTCTTGCCGGAATCGATGGTCGTCACATAATCGACGCCCGTATTGCCGGCCCGGTAGGCCGAAATGTCCGGTGCGGTCAAATTGACGGGATATTCGCTGGCGGGGGGCTGGGGCATGGGCTGCGATGCCAGTTCAAAAGCAGAAGATCGGCGGTTTCTGAGGCCGCCATCGAACGCCCAATGAGGCGTCAGGTCAAGGCCCGATGAGTTCCAGGACCGCTTGTCGGAAACCCCCTATTGGGGCAACATACCGGTAACGGACGAGGACCGGAAGCCCCGCCCAGAAGGAGGATAAAATCATGCATTTCTGCAAATCCCTTGCCGCGGCCTCGGTCGCGGCTGTTTCGCTGATGGCGCCCGCGGCGTTCGCCCAGACGCTGACCATCGGGCTCGGGACCGAACCCACGTCCATCGACCCGCACTATCACAACCTGGGCCCGAATAACCAGATCGCGGCGCACATCTTTTCCCGCCTGGTCGAACAGGACCACCTGCAGCGGCTGACGCCTGGCCTCGCCTTGTCGTGGAAGGCGATCGACGACACGACCTGGGAATTCAAGCTGCGTAAGGGCGTGAAATTCCATGACGGATCAGACTTCGACGCCGACGACGTGTTGTTTTCCATGGATCGCGGTGCCAACCACCCGAACGCCAAGGCGAGCTTCAAGCTCTACAGCCACGGCGGCGGCAAAGAGTTCATCAAGGTCGACAGCCACACCGTACATGTAAAGACGCCGAAACCTTATCCGCTGATGGCGACGGACCTGTCCAACGTGCACATCGTGTCGTCGGGCGCCAAAGGCAAATGGGAAGGCGAGTTTAACAACGGCAATCAGACCTTCGGCACCGGCCCTTACAAGTTCGTCAAATGGGTGAAGGGCGAAGTGCTCGAATTCGAACGCAACGAAGCCTATTGGGGCGACAAGCCGCATTGGCAGAAAGTCATCATCAAGCCGATCAAGTCGTCGCCGTCGCGGCTTGCGGCGCTGTTGGCGGGCGACGTCGACTTCATCGATCAGGTGCCGACGGTCGACGTGGCGAAGCTTAAGAAAAACGCCAAGATCAGCCTAAGCCAGGGGGTGTCCAACCGGGTCATCTACCTGCACCTGGATCAGCACCGCGACCCGACGCCGTTCGCCAAGGGCCAAGACGGCAAGGACATCAAAAACCCGTTCAAGGATGTACGGGTGCGCCGCGCGATCTCCAAAGCGATCAGCCGCGACCTGATCATCGACCGGGTGATGGAAGGCGTCGCGATCAAGGCCGGGCAGCTTCTGCCCGACGGCTTCTTCGGCCGGTCAGACAAACTGAAACCCGAAGCCTACGATCCCGAAGGCGCCAAGAAACTGTTGGCCGAAGCGGGTTATCCCAATGGCTTCGTGACGACGCTGCATGGTCCCAACGACCGCTATATCAACGACGCCAAAATCGTAGAGGCCATCGCCCAGATGCTGACCCGCGTCGGCATCAAGACGACGCCGGACACCATGCCGAAGAGCGTCTACTTCAAACGCGCCAAAAACAACGGGCCCAAGAAGCCGCCGGAATTTTCCTTCATCCTGGTGGGTTGGGGCTCCGGCACCGGCGAGCCGTCGTCGCCGCTGCGCTCGCTGCTTGCGACCTATAACAAGGAAAAGGGCTGGGGTGCGGCCAACAGGGGTCTGCATTCCAATCCCAAGATGGACGAGGTTCTGGAAAAGGCGCTCGCCTCCGTCGGCGACGACAAGCGGGCGGCGCTGCTGGCCCAGGCGACGGAAATCGCCATCGGCGAAGACGTCGGCATCATCCCGCTGCACTATCAGGTCAACACCTGGGCTGCGAAGAAGGGGCTCAAGTATCAGGCGCGGACGGACGAACGCACCGTTGCCTTCGGCGTGAAGCCCGAATAGGGCGTGATACCGGATCGGCCGGCGCGTGATTACGCGCCGCGCCGGCCGCCTCTCGGTATTTCGCGCCGTATCGACGCTGCCCCGTCATGACCGTCTTCATCATCCGCCGTCTTATGCAGAGCGTCATCGTCGTTCTGGTGATGTCTTTCATCGTGTTCGTCGGGGTCAACATCGTCGGCGACCCGGTGGAGATGATGATCTCCGACGAGGCGACGCAGGAAGAACGCGAAAAGGTCATCAAGTCCATGGGGCTGGACCAGCCCTGGCACGTGCAGTATGGCCACTTCGTTCAGGGCGTGGCGCAAGGCGATCTGGGCAAGTCCTTCGTCTACGGCGAACCGGCTCTCAAAATCATCGTGCAACGCATCCCGGCGACGTTCGAACTGGCGCTGGCCGCGCTTGTGATGGCCGTGGTCATCGGTATCCCCTTGGGTGTCTATTCTGGGCTCAAGCCCGACGGGCGATTATCCAAGGCCATCATGGCGGGGTCGATCTTGGGATTTTCCCTACCGACCTTCTGGGTCGGGCTGATGTTCATCATGGTGTTCGCTGTGATGCTCGGCTGGCTGCCCTCGACGGGGCGGGGGGATGCGGTGCCGTTTTTGGGCATCGACGTCAGCTTCCTGACCATGGACGGGCTGTCGCATCTGTTTCTGCCGGCGCTTAACCTGGCGCTGTTCAAGATTTCCATGGTCATCCGACTGGCCCGCGCCGGCACGCGCGAGGTCGCGCTTCAGGACTACATCAAATTCGCCCGCGCCAAGGGGCTGTCCATGCGCCGGGTCGTTCTGGTGCATCTGATGAAAAACATCATGATCCCGGTGGTCACGGTTTTGGGGCTCGAATTCGGCGGGCTGATCGCCTTTTCCGTGGTCACGGAAACAGTGTTCGCTTGGCCCGGCATGGGCAAGCTGATCATCGACAGCATCCAGTCCCTCGACCGGCCGGTGATCGTCGCCTACCTGATGATCACCGTTCTGATCTTCGTCATCATCAATCTGGTGGTCGATGTGCTGTACTCCATCCTCGACCCCCGGGTTCGGTTGCAGGACGTGAAGTCATGAGCGACGTTGCGGCAAACGGCGGGCCGGCCGATCAAGACATGGTGCAACGCGCCAAAGACGCGGCGGTCGAAACCCCGTTTCAGCGGTTCCGCCGCGACTTCTTCGAAAGCCGCGTGGCGACGGTGGCGCTCGCCGTTCTGGGCGTGATCGTCATCCTGGCGCTGTTCGCGCCGTGGCTTGCGCCGACCGACCCTTATGATCTCGCCAAGGTCTCGATCCTCGATGCCAAGTTGAAGCCGGGCGCCAAGTCCTTGGACGGCATGACCTATATTCTCGGCACCGACGGCGCGGGACGGGATCTTTTGTCGGCGATCATCTACGGGCTCCGCATTTCCTTGGGCGTCGGCGTCATGTCGGGCGTGGTGGCGCTCTGCATCGGCACGGCGGTCGGACTGACCGCGGCTTATTTCGGCGGGCGGATCGACAGTTTCATAATGCGCATCGTCGATATCCAATTGTCGTTCCCGGCGATTTTGATCGCGCTGATCCTGCTGGTGATTTTGGGCAAGGGGGTGGACAAGATCATCGTCGCACTGGTTATCGCGCAGTGGGCGTATTACGCGCGGACGGTCAGGGGATCGGCGCTGGTCGAACGTAACAAGGAATATATCGAGGCCGCGCAGTGTTTGGCGCTCGGCCACAACCGGATCGTCTTCCGCCATCTGTTCCCCAACTGCCTGCCGCCCCTGATCGTCGTTGGCACGATCCAGACGGCGCACGCCATTTCGTTGGAAGCGACCTTGTCGTTCCTGGGCGTCGGCCTGCCTATATCCGAACCGTCGCTGGGGCTTCTGATTTCCAACGGCTTCGACTTCATGCTGTCGGGGCTTTACTGGATCAGCTTCTTCCCCGGCGTGGCACTGTTGATCACCATCGTCGTCATCAACCTGGTCGGCGACCAGTTGCGGGATGTGTTGAACCCGCGGCTGCAGAAATAGAGGCGGGGCGCGATGAACAGCGCGGCGCCGACGCTTGAGGTCGACAACCTGCAAACTCACTTCTTCACCAAGGACGGCGTTGCCAAGGCCGTCGACGGCGTCAGCTTCGCCGTCGGCCGGGGCGAGATCATGGGCTTGGTGGGCGAGTCCGGTTCCGGCAAATCTGTCACCGGGTTTTCTGTCATCGGGCTGGTCGATCCTCCGGGCCGCGTGGTCGGCGGCCGGGTCATGTTCCAGGGCCGCAACCTGCTGGACATGGATGACGAAGGGCTCCGCCGGCTGCGCGGCAACCGCATCGCTATGATCTTTCAGGACCCGATGATGACGCTCAATCCGGTGTTGCGGGTCGAAACGCAGATGATCGAAACCATTCAGGCGCACGACGCGTCCGTATCCGCCGCCGACGCCCGCGTGCGGGCGCGGGACGCCTTGGGCCAGGTCGGTATCCCGAGCCCGGACGAACGCCTTAAGGCCTATCCGCACCAGTTTTCAGGTGGCATGCGGCAACGCGTCGCGATTGCGATTGCGTTCTTGAACAAGCCGAACCTGATCATTGCGGACGAACCGACGACAGCCTTGGACGTCACCATCCAGGGGCAGATTTTGTACGAGGCGCAAAAGCTCTGCCGCGAAACCGGTACGGCGCTTATCTGGATCACCCACGACCTTGCCGTCATCGCCGGGCTGGCGGACGCGATCAGCGTCATGTACGCGGGCCGCGTCGTCGAACAGGGCAAACTCGGGGACGTTCTGGACCATCCCGCGCATCCCTATACGCGGGGTCTTCTGGGCTCCGTCCCCGGGCACAACACTCGGGGCCAGCGGCTTTATCAAATCCCCGGCATGACGCCGTCGCTGTTGAAGCTGCCCCAGGGCTGCGCCTTCCGCGAACGCTGCCCCCGCGCCGATCAGGCCTGCGCCGACACTCCCGCCATTACCCAGCCGGTCCCGGGGCGGAACGTCCGTTGCGCGCACCCTTATGTCGACGACGCATCTTCGGGCGAAGGGGGTGCGGCGTGACCGCAATCATTGAAATCCGGGACGTGTCCAAAAACTTTGTCAAGCGGCTGGACCTGGCCGGGCGGATCGCCCAGCGTTTGGGGTCAAACGTGCGCGAGGAAACGGTCCATGCGGTCGACCGGGTATCACTCGACATCGCGCCCGGCGAAGTGCTGGGCCTGGTCGGTGAATCGGGCTGCGGTAAATCGACGCTGGGGCGCATGGTCGCCGGTATTCTCGGGCCCACGGCCGGCGAAATTCTTTACAACGGCCGTTCCGTCTCGGCGGCGGACAAGGACGAAGGGCGCGAAGCGGCGCTCGCCGTGCAAATGATTTTCCAGGACCCGTTCGCGAGCCTGAACCCCCGCATACGGGTGCAGGAAATCATCGGCGAGGCGCCGGTGCTGCACGGCATCGTCGCAAAGGTCGACATGTCTGACTATGTTGCCGAGGTCATGACGCGGGTAGGGCTCGACCCGGAATACAGGAAGCGCTATCCGCATCAGTTTTCCGGCGGCCAGCGCCAGCGCATCGGCATTGCCCGGGCGCTTGCGGTGAAGCCCAAGTTTCTGGTCTGCGACGAAGCGATCGCGGCGCTCGACGTGTCGATCCAGGCGCAGGTCATCAACCTGTTCATGGACCTGCGCGAAGATCTGGACCTGACCTATCTGTTCATCAGCCACGACCTTTCGGTGGTCGAACACATTTCCGACCGGGTCGCGATCATGTATCTGGGGCGCATCGTCGAAATCGCCCGGACCGAAGACATCTTCGATGCGCCTAACCATCCTTATACCCAGGCGCTGTTGAACGAGGTGCCGCGGTTGGACATGCGGGGGCTCGATTACCAACCCATATCCGGGGAAATCCCGTCGCCGTTGGACCCGCCGCCCGGGTGCCACTTCCACCCGCGCTGCCCGCATGCCACGGACGCCTGCCGGACGACGCAGCCGGACCTTCGGCAGATCGCGCCGGTCCGCTGGTCCGCCTGCCACCTGAACGACGGGACGCCGCCCAGATGATCGACACGCCAGAGGATGCCGACATTCCGGGCGTGCTGTACGTAAAAACGCCGACGGCGGCGCTGGCGCTGTTAGTGTTTGATTCCCTGCACAGCGGATCAGACTACCCTGATGACTTTCGCGCCGCCGCGCCGCTTGTCGCCGACCGCGTAAAGGACGACTTTGTTCCCGCCGCGGTCCGATCCCGCCGGTTTGTTGCTTTCCATCCCTACTGTTTGCCGGCGCAGGCCGTTGGTCGGGCGCCGCCCGGCATCCCTCGTGTGTCCCGCATTATGGCTTGCGGAGACCAGGATGCCGCGCAGCGCCGGCCCCGTTGGCAAGGGCGGGAGATGCGGAAAGCCGCCCGGGGCCCGAGCCCGCGGGCGGGTCGGCCCGGATCAGGCCGCGAGTTTGTCCAGTTCCCGGACCACCGCCGCCCCCATGGCCGAGGTGGATATCTTTTCCATCCCGTCTTCCATGATGTCGGCGGTGCGCTGACCGGCGTCCAGCACGTTTTTGCACGCCTGGTCCACCAGGTCCGCGTCATCGCCCATGTCGAAGGAATATTTCAGGCACATGGCGAAGGATTGGATCATGGCCAGCGGATTGGCCAGTTCCTTGCCGGCGATGTCGGGGGCGGACCCGTGCACCGGTTCATACAGTGCGCGGCGGCGGCCGTCCGCGTCGGCGGCGCCCAGGCTTGCCGACGGCAGCATGCCGAGCGATCCCGTCAGCATGGCGGCGCAGTCCGACAGAATGTCGCCGAACAGGTTGTCGGTAACGATGACGTCGAACTGTTTGGGCCAGCGGACTAACTGCATGGCGCAGTTGTCGGCGTACATGTGATTGAGTTCGATCTTGGGGAAGTCCTTGCCGACTTCGGTCGCGACGGCGCGCCACAGAACGCCCGTTTCCATTACGTTGGCTTTTTCGACGGAATGCAGCTTGCCCGAGCGTTTTTCCGCCAGCTCGAAGGCGATGCGGCAGACGCGTTCGATCTCGCCTTCGGTGTAGACCTGCGTGTCGACGGCGCGGCGGGTGCCGTCGGCCAGCGTTTCGATGCCGCGCGGCTGTCCGAAATAGACGCCGCCGGTCAGTTCCCGGACGATAAGGACGTCGAGGCCCGACACCAGGTCTTCCTTCAGGCTCGACGCCTTGGCCATGGCCGGCAGAACCGTCGCCGGGCGCAGGTTGGCGAACAGGTCCATTTCCTTGCGCAGTTTCAAAAGGCCCGCCTCGGGACGGATGTCGCGGGCGACGTTGTCCCATTTCGGTCCGCCGACGGCGCCCAGCAGCACCGCGTCGACGCCCATGGCGCCGGCCAGCGTCTTGTCATCCAGCGAGGTGCCGTATTTGTCGATGGCCGCGCCGCCGACAAGGTCTTCGGCCACGTCGAACGACACATGGCGGCGCTTGTCCATCCAATCGATGATGCCGCGGACGGTTTTCATCACTTCCGGGCCGATGCCGTCGCCCGGCAGCATCATCAGTTTCTTGTTGGCGGCCATGTAAATTTCTCCCTGTAAGAATGATCAGTCGACGACGAAAAGCTTGGCGCCCTTTTCCGTCGAGGAAAGGTGCGCTTCGGCGTTGTCGCCCACTTGGTAGCTTTGCCCCGGCAGCAGCGTGAACCGCCGCCCGTCCTGCAATTCGGTGTCCAACTGCCCGTCCAGCACGTACAGCACGTGACCTTTCGAGCACCAATGGTCGGCCCGGTAGCCCGGCGAATATTCGAGAAACCGCACCCGGATTTTGCCGAAATCGCGGACCCGCCAGGTGGCGGTGCCGGTGACGCCCGGATGAACCTCCGGTTCGACCGTGGACCAGTCGACGACGTCAAAGGGAAACGCGGGCATGTCCATGGATTAGAGCCAGGGCTGCGCCGATTTCCGTTTTTCTTCGAAAGCGTCGATCTTTTTCGATTTCTGCTGCGTCAGGCCGATGTCGTCCAGCCCGGTCAGCAGGCAATGCTTTTTGAAGGGGTCGATCTCGAACGAAATCTGGCCGCCGTCGGGGCCGGAAATGGTCTGATTTTCCAGGTCGATGGTCAGCGTCGCGTTGGCGCCGCGTTCGGCATCGTCCATCAGCTTGTCCAGGTCTTCCTTGGAAACCCGGATCAGCAGCATGCCGTTCTTGAAGCTGTTGTTATAAAAGATGTCGGCGAAGGACGTGGAAATCACGCATTTGATGCCGAAATCCTTGAGCGCCCAGGGCGCGTGCTCGCGCGACGATCCGCAGCCGAAGTTGTCGCCGGCGACGATGATCTCGGCCTTGCGGTAAGCCGGCTTGTTGAGGACGAAGTCTTCGACCTCGTTGCCGTCCGCGTCATAGCGCATTTCATGGAACAGGTTTTTGCCCAGTCCCTCGCGCTTGATGGTTTTCAGAAACTGTTTCGGGATCACCATGTCGGTGTCGATGTTGATCATGTTCATCGGCGCCGCGACGCCGGTCAGTTTGGTGAATTTTTCCATCGTACTCGTCTCCGGTTATCCGATCCGGTCAGGCGTTTGGTTTTACCATGGGCCGACCGCCGTCCGCGATTGAGAATCCCTCACGCTTGGCGCAAGAATTTCTTATTCCAGGGTGCCCGTTATCCAAATTTCCGAATGTCGGTCAGGTGGCCGTTGATGGCCGCCGCCGCCGCCATGGCGGGCGACACCAGGTGGGTGCGCGCACCCGCGCCCTGGCGGCCCTTGAAGTTGCGGTTGGAGGTGGACGCTGAGCGCATGCCCGCCGGCACTTTGTCTTCGTTCATGGCCAGGCACATGGAGCACCCGGGTTCCCGCCATTCAAAACCGGCTTCGGTCAGGATCTTGTCGAGCCCTTCCTGTTCCGCCTGTTCCTTGACCAGGCCCGACCCCGGGACGACCAGCGCCGTCACGTGGCCCGCGACCTTGCGGCCCTTGGCGATTTCGGCAACGGCGCGGATGTCTTCGATCCGGCCGTTGGTGCACGAGCCCACGAACATGTAGTCGATCTTGATGTCTTCCATCGGCGTGCCGGCGGTCAGACCCATGTAGTCGAGCGCGCGCTGCACGGCGTCCTGCTTTTCCGGGCTGTCGAAATCCGTCGGCGACGGCACGGCGGCGGAAATCGGCACGACGTCCTCGGGCGACGTGCCCCAGGTGACCTGCGGTTCGATCTCGGCGGCTTTCAGGATGACTTCTTTCTGATACGTGGCGCCATCGTCGGACGGCAGGGTCCGCCAATATTCGACGGCGGCTTCCCAGTTGCCGGCCTTGGGCGACATGGGGCGGCCTTTCAGGTATTCGAAGGTGGTGTCGTCCGGCGCGATCAGGCCGGCGCGGGCGCCGCCTTCGATGGTCATGTTGGAAACCGTCATCCGGCCTTCCATGGAAAGATCGCGGATCGCCTTGCCCGCGTATTCGATGACGTGGCCGGTGCCGCCGGCGGTGCCGATCTTGCCGATGATCGCCAGGACCAGGTCCTTCGCCGTGCAGCCGAAGGGCAGATCGCCCTCGACGGAAATCCGCATGTTCTTCAACGGCTGCTGCAACAGGGTCTGGGTCGCCAAGACGTGTTCGACCTCGGACGTGCCGATGCCGAAGGCCAGCGCGCCGAAGGCGCCGTGCGTCGCCGTGTGGCTGTCGCCACACACGATGGTGGTGCCGGGAAGCGTGAAGCCCTGTTCCGGGCCGATGACGTGGACGATGCCCTGGCGCACGTCGTTCATGTCGAACAGCTGCACGCCGAATTCTTCGCAGTTTTTCGTCAGCTCTTCGGTCTGAATGCGGCTTTCTTCGTTCGTGATGCCGGCGGCGCGGTCCTTGGTCGGCACGTTGTGATCGGCGACGGCCAATGTCGCTTCCGGCCGGTGGACCTTGCGGCCCGCCATGCGCAGCCCTTCGAACGCCTGCGGGCTGGTCACTTCGTGGACCAGATGGCGGTCGATGTAGAGCAGGCAGGTGCCGTCGTCCTGAACTTCCACAATGTGGCTGTCCCAGATTTTTTCGAACAGGGTCTTCGGTTGCGACATGGTTCTAATTTCCCTCTCCAGGGTCGGGCCCCGCGGTTTCGCGGTTGCCCCGTCACGGATACGTTTCACCGGGTGGCGGGGCCGGCGCGCCGGCGCCGCCCCAAACCACCGGTGGCTTTACTTGCCGGCCTGATCGGCGGCCTTGGCGTCGCGCGCCGCCTGCTTTTCCTCGGCCGAAACCTTGCCCGAGAAGCCGTCGGTCTTTTCGGCGATACGCGCCTTTTTGCCGGTGCGGCCGCGCAGGTAATAGAGCTTCGCCCGGCGGACGTCGCCGCGGCGGACGACTTCGATCGAGTCGACGTTCGGCGAAAACAGCGGGAACACGCGTTCCACGCCTTCGCCGTAGCTCAGCTTGCGCACGGTAAAGGCCGAATTGATGCCGGCGTTCTTGCGGGCGATGCACACGCCTTCGAACGCCTGCAGACGGGTCCGGTCGCCTTCAACGACGCGGACGTTGACGCGCAGCGTGTCGCCGGGGGCGAACTGCGGCACGTTTTTATCTTCGGACAACCGGGCAATCTGTTCCCGGTCGAGTTCTTCAATCACGTTCATCGGTCTCATCCTTCTTCTAAACGCTCATGCCCGCTCGCGTCCGGCCCACAAGTCGGGCCGCCGTTCGCGGGTAATGTCTTCGGCCTGACGGGTTCGCCAGGCTTCGATCTTTTCATGGTGCCCGGAAACTAGAACTTCCGGCACCTGCCGCCCTTCCCATTCCTGGGGGCGGGTGTAGTGGGGATATTCCAGCAATCCCCGTTTGAAACTCTCTTCGTCCAGCGACTGGGCCTTGCCGATGACGCCCGGCAAAAGCCGCAAGCACGCATCCAGCAGAACCAGCGCCGCCGGCTCGCCGCCGGAAAGCACGAAATCGCCCAGCGAAATCTCTTCCGCCTCATGGGCGTCCAGCACCCGTTGGTCGACGCCTTCGAACCGGCCGCACAGCAGGCTCACGCCGGGGCCTTCGGCCAATTGGTCCACCCGATCCTGCGTCAACGGACGCCCGCGGGGGGTCAGATAGATCAGGGGCAGACCGGGCTGATCCGCCTTGGCTTGCCGGATGGCGCCGTCGACCACGTCGGGCCGCATCACCATGCCGGGGCCGCCGCCGAAGGGGGCATCGTCCACGGAGCGGTGTTTATCGCGCGCAAAGCCCCGAATGTCCACCTTTTCAAGCGCCCAGACGCCCTTTTCAAGGGCCGTTCCGGCCAGCGAACAGCCGAGCGGCCCGGGAAACATTTCCGGGAAGATCGTCAACATCTGCGCTGTCCAGACCTTGCTCATTCCGTTCACTCGTTCACTTTTACTCGTACTCTTACTCGTTCAGTCGCAGTCTTCCGTTGTGGGCGTCTCGTCCGTATCGGGCCGCTCCGGCGTTTCCAGAAGGCCGTCCGGCGGGTCGATCACCAGCCTGCCGCCCTTGATGTCCACCACCGGCACCACCGCTTTGGTGAAAGGCACCATCACCGTGCCGTGCCCGCCGCCCGAAATCTCCAATACGTCGCCCGCGCCGAATTCGAAAACCTGCTTCACCGTGCCCAGGTCGCCTTCCGGGGTTTCCGCCCGAAGCCCGATCAGGTCCGAATGGTAGTATTCGTCCTCATCCGGTTCCGGGAGCCTGCCCCGATCGACATACAGCCGCGCACCTTTCAGCTTTTCAGCACCCGTCCGGTCCGTGACGCCGTCGACCCGGCCGACCAGGACGCCTTTGGCCTCGCCCGTGATCGTCAGCCGGAACCGCCTTTCGCCTGCTTCGTCGGTCAGCTCGCCGTAATCGGCGATGGCCCGGGGGTCCTGGGTAAAGCTTTTGATCCGAAGATCGCCCTTGAGACCTCTGGGCCCCGTGATCACGCCGAGGCAGACCAGGGGATCCGCATCATCGGGCGCCATGGGATTTCCGTTCGGCTTGGTTGACTGGACTTACTCCTTCGCTTCTTCCGCTTCGGCCGGCGCTTCCTCGGCAGGGGCCGCGGCTTCTTCGGCAGGGGTTTCCGCCGGCGCTTCGGCAGGCGCGTCTTCCGCTGGCGCCGCCGCCGCGGCTTCCGCTTCGGCCTTCGCAGCTTCCTGGGCGGCCGCTTCGGCTTCCGCCTTGGCTTTCAGTTTCTCTTCTTTTTCCTGCATCCGCTCGACCGTCTTCGGCTTGGGCGCCGCGCTCTTGGTCTGCTTCTGCGGCACCGGGCGGCTGCCGGTCAGGCCGGCGTCGCCCAAAAAGCGGTGCACCCGGTCGGTCGGCTGCGCGCCGACGCCGAGCCAATGCTTGATCCGGTCTTCTTTCAGTTTCACCCGGTTGGGGTCGTCCTTCGGCAGCATGGGGTTGTAGGCGCCCACGCGTTCGATGAACTTGCTGTCCCGCGCGCGGCGCGAGTCGGCGATAACGATGTGGTAGTAGGGGCGTTTCTTTGCGCCGCCCCGGGAAAGTCGAATTTTGACAGACATGTGGTTTCCTTACTCGTCTTCTCTGTGTTGGTCTTAATCGGTTTCGGTCAGTGTTCGTGTTTGTTGAAGTCTCTAAAAAATTGCGCCGGCCTCCCGGTCACCTGGGCAGGCCGGGCGGCATGCCGCCCAACAGGCCCTTGAGCCCGCCGCGCTTGCCGGCTTTTTTCATCATGTCCGCCATCTGGCGGTGCTGTTTCAAAAGCCGGTTCACGTCGGACACATCGGTGCCCGACCCGGCGGCGATGCGCTTGCGGCGGGACCCGTTGATGGTTTTCGGATTGCGCCGTTCATGCGGCGTCATGGAAAGGATGATTGCTTCCTGTCGGGCGATCATCCGGTCGTCGATGTTGCGCTGTTCGAAGGCGGCCTTGGCTTTTTTGGCGCCGGGCAACATACCCAGGATGCCGTCCAGCGACCCCATCTTCTTGATCTGCTTGAACTGGTCGGCCATGTCTTCCAGCGTGAACTGGCCTTTCAGCATTTTCTTGGCGAGCTTTTCAGCTTCTTCCTGTTCGACCACCTGGGACGCTTTTTCGACCAGGCCGACGACGTCGCCCATGCCCAGGATCGATCCCGCGACGCGGTGCGCGTCGAACGCGTCGACCGCGTCCATGCCTTCGCCCGTGCCCATCAGTTTGATCGGCTTGCCGGTAACGGCCCGCATGGACAGCGCGGCGCCGCCGCGCGCATCGCCGTCGACGCGGGTCAGCACAATCCCCGTAATGCCCACTTTCTGATTGAATTCCGTCGCGATGGTGACCGCGTCCTGGCCGGTCATGGCGTCGGCGACCAAAAGCACTTCCGCCGGCGCCGTCGCCATGCGGACGTTGACGACTTCGGTCATCATTTCCTGACCCAGCGCAAGCCGTCCGGCCGTATCCAGGATGACCACGTCATAGCCTTCGCGGCGGCCCGTATCCATGGCGCGGGCGGCGATAGCCTGCGGCCGTTCGCCCATGATCGGGGTCATCACCCGCTGGCCGATCTGTTCGCCCAGCACCTGCAACTGCTGCTGCGCCGCCGGGCGGTAGATGTCCAAGGACGCCAGGAGGACCTTTTTCTTTTCCCGCTCGGCGATGCGCTTGGCGATCTTGGCCGACGTCGTCGTCTTGCCCGATCCCTGGAGGCCGACCATCAAAATCGCCACCGGCGGGTTGCCGTGGATGGCAAGGCCGGCGTCGTCCGCCGGCATTGCGTCTTTCCCCGGTGAGGACAGTACGTCGACCAGCGCGTCGTGGACGATCTTGACGACCATCTGCCCCGGCGTGACCGACCGCAGCACGTCCTGCCCGACGGCCTTGGCGCGGACGCCGTCGACGAAATCCTTGACCACCGGCAGCGCCACGTCGGCTTCCAGCAGCGCCACGCGAATTTCGCGCAAGGCCGCATCCACGTCCGCCTCTTTCAAGGCGCCGCGCTTGGTCAGGCTTTCAAAAATCCCTGACAGACGGTCGCTTAGGCTTTCAAACATCGCGTCCAGCCGGTTGCATCCAAAAAGTCCAACGTCGAACGCGCCAGTGCGCGAAACTCGCGGACTGGCGGCGCCCCTCGGGACGGAAAACTCCGTAAACCCGGTAAATTTGCGCGCAATCTAGGGAGAAGGGCCGCCCAAGTCAACATGTCGGAAAACTACGCGCGGAAATGGAAAAGCTTGTTCCATTGCACCTTTGTGATTATAAAGGGTTGTTGCAAATTTAAAATACAACCTTAAGTAAATAAGTCCGTTTGGGTCAGGAATCAAGAAAATGTCCGGGTAAGGTGCCAAGGAAGGTGACGGCGATGCCCGTTTCGCGCCGAAAATCGGCGCGCGGGTGGCCGATTTCCGCAGAAAAGCCGGTATTTCCGCCCGCGAGGATTCCGCGCCGTTGCGGGCCTCCGCGACATCGCCGACGGAAGTCCTTGGAAATTTCCGACCTTGAAAAGTGCCCGGTAACGCGAACCGGGATTGCCGGAAAACACCCGCCGGATTAGTGTCCGGCCATGATGCGCCGTACATGCACCGATAATCGTCTGACCCGCCGGTACGTTCTTCGTGTTCTCGGGCTTCGCTGTCTCGGGGCGGCTGCTTTCGGTGTCTTACCGTTCGCCGGTCCTTCGGCGGCGGGCGGGACCAGGCGGTTCGATGTCCCGGTCGCGAAGGGTAGGGTGCCAAAGGCGCTCGAGACGCTGAAGGTGACCGAAGGCGACCGGGTGGAAATCGTCTTCACGTCGGATGCCGCCATGGAACTTCACCTGCACGGCATCGACAAGACCGTCCGTCTGACGCCCGGCGCGCCGGTGACCCTGGCGTTCACCGCCAATCACGCCGGGCGCTTCCCGATGGAAAGCCACGTCGGCAAACGGCATGTCTCGGTGCTGTACATCGAAGTTCATCCCCAGTGACCGTCGGCCCGGTGACCATGTCCCGCTTTTCCGTTTCCGCGATGACGGTTCTCGCGCTCGGCCTGGGGCTGGCGGCGTTTGGTCCGGCGAGCGATGCGGCCGCCCATGCCTTCGGCAAACGATACGATCTGCCGCTGCCGCTCTGGCTCTGGGTCGCGGGCGCGGGGGCGGCGGTGGCGCTGTCTTTCGTCGTCTCGGCGGTGTTCCTCAAACACGGCGGCGCGCGCGGGCCGGAAGTCTCGGTCCGCCTGTCGCCTTGGGCCGGTCGCGCGGTCCGCGCGGTATCGCTCTTTTTATTCTTCCTCGTGCTGGCGGCGTGTTTCTTCGGCAATCCGGAAACGCTGGATAATTTCGCGCCGACGTTCGTCTGGGTCATCTGGTGGGTCGGCTTCGCCTTCATCGCGGCGTTGTTCGGCAACATCTGGGACGCCGCCAATCCGTGGGCCGCTCTGTTCGGCTACGCCCACGCCTGGGCCGGGCGGCCAGCGCCGCGCATGGCCTACCCTGGCGGGCTCGGCCATTGGCCGGCGGTCGCCTTGTTTATCACCTTCGCGTGGATGGAGCTGGTCGCCGACGCGGGCGAAGATCCTCGCGCGCTGGGCCCGCTGATCCTCGTTTATTCGGCGATCACCTGGACCGGCATGGCGGTCTTCGGGCGGGACGTGTGGCTCCGCCACGGTGAAGTGTTCCACAACGTCTTCTGGCTCTTGGCGCGGTTCGCGCCGTTCGAAGGATCGGACGGGCGGCTGCGCCTGCGCCTGCCGTCGACGGGTTTGGTCACCGAACAGCCCGCGTCGTTGTCGCAGACGGTCTTCATCCTGGTGCTGCTGACCAGCGTCACCTTCGACGGCATTCTGGAAACGCCGGCGTGGCGCGACTGGCTAGTGTGGCTGAACGAAACCCGGTTGCTGCACGGCCCGCTTGAGGAAATCGGCAGCCGCGGGATCAACGTGCTGCGCGTCGTCAAGTCGTTCGCGCTGGTGGCGCTCCCGGCGGTGATCGTCCTGGTCTACGGCCTGTTCGCTTGGCTGACGGCCAGGGCGGGCGGCGGCGGTGTTTCCGGGCTCCGCGCGGCGGGCTGGTTCGCGTTTTCGCTGGTGCCGATCGCCATCGCCTATCACCTGTCGCATTATTATTCCTATCTGATGATCGCGGGGCAGAACATGGCGCCGCTGCTGTCCGATCCGTTCGGGTTCGGCTGGGACCTGTTCGGCACGGCGGCGATCCGCCCGGACTTTACGTTGGTGAAGGCAAAGACCGTGTGGTTCCTGTCGGTCACGGCGATTGTCGCCGGGCATGTAGCGGCGGTTTATCTGGCGCATGAAACGGCGCTGAAAATTTTCCCGGGCCGCCGCCGGGCGCTGATCAGCCAAATCCCCATGATGATCCTGATGATCGGCTATACCATGATCAGCCTGTGGGTTCTGTCGCAGCCCATCGTGTCGTCAGGCGCCGGCATGAACATGTGACGGGCTTGACCCGTCAGGACGACAACGCGAGGCTTCGGTCATGACCCCGACCTTCGACACAATCAAAACCGCCGTCGAGAAAACCGGCCTTACCCGCCGGGGCGGGTTTCATGCCGATCCGGGCGAGGGCGCGTCCGCCGCGCCCATCGCGCCCGACGGATGCCGGACACTTATATTGATCGGCGACATCGGCGGCGATTTCTGGCCGCGCTTCCGGGCCGAGAGGCGGGACGAGCCCGACCCATTGGACGCCTGGACCCGCCGCGTCCTCGGCCCCGTCGCGTCGGACCTGGGCGCGAAAGTTTTTTATCCCTTCGATGGCCCGCCCCACTGGCCGTTTCAGCAATGGGCGACCCGGGCCGAAGGCCTCCGTTGCGCGCCCATCGGGCCCTTGATGCACCCGGCGGCGGGGCCGTGGCACAGCTACCGGGGCGCGCTTGGTTTCGCCGATAAAATCGACCTGCCGCCCGTCGCCCAAACCGCCCACGCCTGCGACGGGTGTTCGGAAAAACCCTGCCTGTCCGGCTGCCCCGTCAACGCATTTTCGGCAGCTTCCTTTGCCCTCGACGCCTGCGTCGGTCATTTGAAATCGCCGGAAGGCGCGCCTTGCCTGACGGGCGGCTGCCTTGCGCGCCGGGCCTGCCCGGTGGGGGCCGACCGCGCCTATGCCCCCGATCACCAGGAATTCCTCGCCCGTGCGTTCCTTCGGGCGTTCGGGGATTAGGTGGACTTCCGGGCCGTCTGGGCCTATTTACCGTGCCATGCAACCGCTCGATTTCATCAAGATGCACGGGCTTGGCAACGACTTCGTCGTGCTGGACGGCCGCGCGCGCCCGATCCGCCTGACGGCTGATCAGGCCGCCGCCATCGCCGACCGGCGCCGGGGCATCGGCTGCGACCAGGTTGTGCTGCTGGAAGCACCGAAAAACGATATTGCCGATTTTCGCGCCAAGTTCCTCAATGCCGATGGTGGTGAATCGTTGGCCTGCGGCAACGGCACGCGGTGCGTCGCCGCCATGGTGATGGCCGAAACTGGCAAGGACCATCTGATCATCGAAACCGGCGCCGGGCTGCTGGACGCCGAAACACGGCCGGGCGGCCTGTTTGCCGTCGACATGGGCCCGGCCATGCTGGATTGGCGGGAAATCCCCTTGGCCGAAGCGGTGGATACGCTCCACGTGGAGATTTCCGCGGGTCCGCTTGCCGACGCGGTCTGTGTCGGCATGGGCAATCCGCACGCGGTGTTCTTCGTCGACGACGCCGAAAAGGTGCAGATCGAGGTGTTCGGCCCGATGATCGAAAAACACAAGATGTTCCCCCAGTTCACCAACGTCGAAGCGGCGTCCGTCCGCGCCGACGGGTCGATCCGCATGCGCGTCTGGGAACGCGGCGCCGGCGTGACCCAGGCCTGCGGGTCCGGCGCCTGCGCGACGCTGGTCGCCGCCGTGCGCCGCGGCCTGATCGGCGGCCGCAAGGCCGACGTGATCGTCGACGGCGGGCCGCTGACCATCGAATGGCTGCCCGACAACCACGTGCTGATGACCGGCCCGGTCGCCACCAGCTTTTCCGGCACCATCGATCCGGCGCTGTTGAACGGCAAGGGCAGAGGATAGCGCCGTGGCGGAGGTCATTACGCTCGGCTGCCGCCTGAACGCGTTTGAATCCGAAGTCATGCGCGCCAACGCCGCGCGGGCCGGGCTTGATAATGCCGTCATCGTCAACACCTGTGCCGTCACGGCCGAGGCCGAACGGCAGGCCCGCCAGGCGATCCGCCGGGCGCGCCGCGACCGGCCGGGGGCCAAGGTGATCGTCACCGGCTGCGCCGCGCAGTTGGACCCAGCGAAATACGCCGCCATGCCCGAGGTCGACCGGGTATTGGGCAACGAAGAAAAACTGGATGCCGCCGTCTGGGCGTTGACCGGGCCCGCGGTGCAGGTCGCCGACATCATGACCGTCCGCGAAACGGCGGCGCATCTGATCGACGGGTTCGATGGCCGCGCCCGCGCGTTTGTCCAGGTGCAGCAAGGGTGCGATCATCGCTGCACGTTCTGCATCATTCCGTTCGCGCGCGGCAACAACCGCTCGCTCGCCATGGGCGCCATCGCCGATCAGGTGCGGAAGCTGGTCTCGCAAGGCTACCGCGAAGTGGTGCTGACGGGCGTCGACATCTGTTCTTACGGCGCCGACCTGCCGGGCGCGCCGACGCTCGGGCATCTTGTCCGACGGTTGTTGAAGGCCGTGCCGGACCTACGGCGCCTCCGCCTGTCGTCGCTCGACCCGGCGGCCATGGACGACGAACTTTTCCGCGCCTTCGCCGACGAAGACCGCCTGATGCCGCACCTGCATCTGTCATTACAAGCCATGGACGACATGGTGTTGAAACGGATGAAGCGCCGCCACTCCCGCGCCCAGGCGATCGAGGTCGCGGAACGCGCGCGGGCGGCCCGGCCGGATGTCGCGCTCGGCGCCGATCTGATCGCGGGCTTCCCGACGGAAACGGACGCCATGTTCGAAAACACGCTGGCCGCCGTCGTTGATATGGATCTCACCCATCTGCATGTCTTTCCTTATTCGGGGCGGCCCGGCACCCCGGCGGCGAAAATGCCGCAGGTCCCGGCGGGTGTGCGGAAAGCCCGCGCCGGCCAACTGCGCGATGCGGGGGCGGCCGGGCTGGCGCGGCATTTCGATGCCATGATCGGGGCGAACACCACGGTCCTGATCGAAAAAGCGGGCGCGGGCTTCACGCCGCATTACGCGCCCATGCGGGTCGATGGCGACCATGCCGAGGGCGCGATTGTCCGGGCAAAAGTCACCGGCCACGCGGACGGGCGGCTTGCCGGGGTTGCTGTCTGATGGCGGATCAGCCCACAGGCGGCTGGCTTTCGCGCCTTAAATCCGGGCTTTCCAAGTCGGCGGACAAGATCGGCGGATCGATCTCGAGCGTCTTCACCAAACGCAAACTGGATCAGGCGGCACTGGATGACCTCGAAGAAATTCTCATCCAGGGCGACCTGGGCGTCGCCACGGCGGCGAAGCTGACGGCGGCGCTAGCGGCGAACCGGTTTGACAAAGAGGTCACCGACGCGGAAGTGCGGGGCGCACTCGCGGATGAAATCGCCGGGCTGCTCGAACCCGTCGCCAAACCACTGGCAATCGATCCGGCGCGGCGTCCGTTCATCGTCCTGGTCTGCGGCGTCAACGGGTCGGGCAAGACGACGACGATCGGCAAGTTGGCGAGCCAACTGAAAGCCGACGGCAAGTCGGTGATCCTGGCGGCGGGCGATACCTTCCGCGCCGCCGCCATCGAACAGTTGCAGGTCTGGGGCGAACGTGCCGGGTGCCCCGTCGTCGCAAAATCCCAAGGATCCGATGCCGCGAGCCTGGCGTTTGACGCCGTCGCTGCCGCCAAGTCAGGCGGCCACGACGTGCTGCTGATCGACACCGCCGGGCGGCTACAGAATAAAAAAGACCTGATGGCGGAACTGGAGAAAGTCATCCGCGTCATCAAAAAGCAGGACTACACCGCGCCGCACGCGTGCCTGTTGGTGATGGACGCGACCATCGGCCAGAACGCGCACAATCAGGTTCAAGTGTTCAAGGAAATGGTCGACGTGACGGGGTTGGTGCTGACCAAGCTCGACGGTTCGGCCAAGGGCGGCGTGGTGGTGGCGCTCGCCCAAAAATTCGGCCTGCCGGTCCACGCCGTCGGCGTCGGCGAAGGCATTGATGACTTGAAGCCCTTCGCGGCCAAATCCTTCGCCCGTTCGCTCATGGGTCTTCCGGATTAAAGGGGCTCGAACAATGAAGTACGACGCGGTGCTGTGCGATCTTCTGACCGGGCTGTTGAATTCCTGGTCGCTGTGGGACGCCGCCGCCGGCGGGGTCGAGGCGGGCCGCCGCTGGCGCATGGCGTATCTGCAAGTCACCTTCGCGCAGCCGGGCCCCTACCTTTCCTATGAAGACCTGGTTGCCGAGGCGGCGGCGATGACGGACATTCCCGCATCCGCCGTCGAGGCATTGTTTTCCGGATACGGCGGGCTCCGCCCGTGGCCGGGGGTCAAGGAAACGCTGGATGCGTTGAAGGGCCGGGTGCGGGTCGGCATCGTCACCAACTGTTCGGTGGTGCTGGGCGAAGCGGCGGTGGCCGCCGTCGGCGTCGATTTCGACAGCGTCACCATCGCCGAAAATTCCGGCTGGTACAAACCCAACCCGGCGGCTTACGCGGCGGGGCTTCAAGGTCTCGGCGCCATGCCCGAACGCACTTTATATGTCGCCGAATCGCCCTTCGACATCGCCGGCGCGCAACGCGCGGGCATGGATGTGTTCTGGCACAATCAGGCGGGGATGCAGCCGGGCGACGGCGGCGCGCCGGTGGTGATGGATTCCAGGACCATCGAACCGCTGTTGGATTTTCTGGACTAACCCAGATCCGGCGCGCGGGTGTGCCAGTCCGTCGCGTCCTGATACGCCTGACCGATTCGGTAAAGCAGCGCCTCGTCATACGGCCGGCCCATCAATTGGAACGAACACGGCAGGCCGTCCGCCGTAAACCCGCACGGTACGTTCAGCCCCGGCAATCCCAGAAAGTTCCCGGGCCGGCAGTTGTGCCCGATCTGCATCAGATAATTGGCGAAGCCCGGCTCCGCCGACCGGTTGCTGGCGGCCAGCGTCGGCACCGGCATGGTCATCAAGGGCGTGTGCAGAACGTCGACCTTGATGAACACGCTGTCCATGAAATCCCGCAGCATTTCTCTCCGCGCCGCCTTTAGCCGCACATAGAGGCTCGCCGGCGTGAACAGCCCCGTCGACATGCGGGCCCGGGTCTGCGGCCCGTAATCCTGGCCGCGTTCGGCAAGCCAGCGGGCGTGCAGCGCTGCGCCCTCGGTCGCCGTGATCAGGTTGTTGAACCGGTTCATGGCGGCGACTGCGTCGGGCACGCGCACGGGCACGATCTCGCAACCCAAGTCTTCAAGTTTCTTCAGGCTCGCACGGACCAGGTCCGTCACTTCGGGCGTGCAGGGCTCGTAAAAAAAGTTTTCCGGCATACCGACGCGGACACCACGGGCGCCGCCGTCGATGCCGTCCAGATAATCGTCTGGCGGATGGCCAGCGGTGGTCGGGTCGTTCGGGTCGTGGCCCGCGATGGCGCGGAGCATCAGCGCATTGTCGCGCACCGTCCGGGTCAGCGGCCCGACCGTGTCGAGCGAATAAGAAAGCCCCATGGCGCCATACCGGCTGACCCGGCCGTAGGTCGGCTTCATCCCGACCAGCCCGCAACACGCGGCGGGCAGGCGGATCGATCCACCGGTGTCGGACCCGAGCGCGCCGAAGCATAACCGGGCGGCGACGGACGCGCCGGACCCGGACGACGACCCGCCGGTCATGTGCGCCGTGTTCCACGGGTTTTTCGGCGTGCCGACGACGTCGTTGTGGCCGGTCACGCCAAGCGCGAATTCGACCATGTTGAGCCGCGCGATATCCAGCGCCCCCGCCGCGTCCAATCGCGACAGCGCCGTCGAGGTATGGTCCGGGACGAAGTCCTTCCGGATGATCGAGCCGCAGGCCGATACCCGCCCGGCGCGGTAATACATGTCCTTGTGCGCCAGCGGCACGCCGTGCAGCGGGCCCGTCGCCGCACCTTTCGCCAATGCCTCTTCGGCGCGGGCGGCCTGGGCGCGGGCGTCTTCGGGATCGATCCCGGCGACGGCATGCAGCCGTTCGCCGAAATCGGCGAACCGTTTGAGGCACGCCTCGGTTGCTTCCATGGCCGACAGGTCGCCCGCCCGGATGGCGTCGGCCACATCGGAAAGCGTCATCTCGTGAATTTGCGTTGCGGTCATGATCGGGATGCCCGGCTATTTCCGGGCATAGCTTTCAAGCAGCCGGGTGAACCCGGCGGGATCGGCGTCGAAGGTCAGGTCTTTGGTGTGATCGCGGGCCGCCTGGGCAGCGCCCGCCGCGGCTGCGGCGGGGTCGGCCAGGTCGACGCCGTCGGGCCGGGGGCCCTGGTACCGGTCGAGCCAGATCAGGATCGCGTCGATGTCGTCGGGGCTGCCGGGCACGGGGTTATTTCCGGACCCACTGGCCGCCGGGGCCGGCGCGGGAAATCAGTTTTTGTCCGACGATCTGCTGCACGGCGGTCACCGACGTGCCGTTCTTTTGCGCCAATACCTGATACTGCGCACGGCGGCGCGTGTTGATGTCGTTGACCAGCGCCTGCACGTCGGCGCGGCCGCCGGCGACGGCGCCGACGTATCCGTCCGGTTTTTCGCCGACCAGTCCCTGCGCCTTGGCGCCGTCAAGGTCCAACGCCCAGGCGGCCCCGGTCATGAGAACCAGGGCCAGGACGCCCGCGCCGATCAATGTTTTCATCCGTTCCATGCCGTCAAACCCTAGAACAAATCGCTTTTCTTTTTCAAAAGGTCGTCCACGTCTTTTTCAAGCCGCACCCGCACCTCGTGTTCGATCTTGACGTTCAAATTGATGGTGATCGGTTTTTCGGGCGCGGCGACCTTGACCGTCGGTTCGCACCCGCCGGTCAGCAGCCCGCCAAGCAGCATCGCCGACAGGGCCCACGGGGTCAGTCCCCGATTTGCCCTGATTTCCGATCGCCGGTTGCGTCTGATGCTCATCCGGGTACGCTATCGCGGGATCGGGTGCGCGGCAAGGCGGATGTCCCGAAAGACGGTATACATAATGGATTTGACGGACGACATACTGACGTTCTGGTTCAGCGACGGCCCGGTTGAGGACCGCGCCGTTTGGTTCAAGCCGGACCCGGATTTCGACCGGGAGATTAAGGCCCGCTTCGCCGACGCGGCGGGCCGGGCGGCGGCGGGGGAGCTGGACGGCATGGCCGAAACCGCTAGGGGCGCCCTTGCTCTGATCATCCTTTTGGACCAGATGCCGCGCAACCTATACCGCGGCGACGCCCGGGCGTTTGCGGCGGACGGCAAGGCGCTTGCCGTGGCCGAGGCCGCCATCGCCCATGGCCTGGACGCCCAGATGAACTGGGCGGAACGGATGTTTCTTTACATGCCTTATCAGCACGCCGAAGACTTGGCGGTCCAGGACCGGTCGGTCGAATTGTTCGCGTTGCTGGGCCGGCCGAGCACCCTGGAATTCGCCCAAAAACACAGGGATATCGTCGCCCGGTTCGGCCGCTTTCCGCACCGGAATGCGGACCTGGGCCGTCTGTCGACGGCGGACGAACAGGCGTTTTTGACGGAACACGGGCGGGGGTTTTGAGGCCGGTATAAAATTTTACACTAAATGGTTTGTGCAATATTGAAATCCGGCTCTGACCCTTCCATTTTATGCGCAGACAAACCGAAACGGGGGTGCTTTTCGGTCGTTTTCACGAAAAGCGGAGTGACCACGATGCATAAGAAATCTCGGAACAAACTTGGTTTTGTCGTCGCGGCGGCGGGCGTTGCGCTCGCGGCCTGCACCATGAACCCAAAGGAACAATGGAACATCTCGGGCGCGGTGGCGCCGGTCGCCGACGACGCGGGCGTGCTTTCCATCCGCGCCGAAGGCCTGTCCGGCAACGCGACCGTGCGGGCCCGTTACCTGGATAACGACCAGGATGAAGAATACGTCCTTTACCGCGGCGCGAACGGCGCCCAGGCAGAGGTGATCATGGCCGAAGCGTCGAATTACGGCTTCGGCGCCCAGCAGGGCGACCGCCGCGTGCTGGATTTCGATAAGATCACCAAGGAAACGGTCGGCATGTGGAACATCGCCCGCGGGTCCAAACCGGCCTTCGGCGAAGCGTTCGAACACAAAGCGGCGGTGCGGTTCTACGTTTTGCCGTTTACGCTTGCTGCCGGGCAAAGCTGCGTCGCTTTCCATTCCGAGTTTAACAACGACGTGTGGGACCCGGAGCGGCATAATTTCGACAACCAGTTGTTCGGCTATTACTGCGCGCCCAATGGCAAGGCGCTCAGCCAGACCGAGATGACCCAGGCGGTCGACAGCGTCCAGATTGCCGGCATCACGAAAAAGGCCGGGCAGGGCAAACAGCTTAAGGCATTCGGACAGTTGAACAACGACCCGGCGCTGGTGGCGATGGTCGTCGACGGTTCGCCCAAGGGCGAAACGGGGATCGAACGCTTCCCCTTGAACCTCGTCCGTATCTACGGGATGACCGACGGCGGAAGCAACGAAACCAAGTAAGCTCAACCCTTGCCGGCGGGCCGGACCGTCCGTGGCGGCGGTTCGGCCGGTCTGTTCGGCCCTCCGTTCTGCCTATCTGGTCGGCCCTTAGGGGCTTACGTCAATGGTGATGTGAAGCCCCTGGGCCGGCAGGTCGAAGGCCGCGTCCTTGAAGTCGGGCGCGCTGAAAAACGCCCGGGCGCCGGCGGAAAACCCGAACCGTTCCAGCGGAATGCCGAACAGACCCTGATCGAATTCGTGGTTGCCGTTGGCGTCATGGAACGTGGCAACGGCGTAGCGGCCGGGCGGCAAATTTTTGAACTGCCACTGTGCCTTGCGGTTTTCGGGTTTGATGATGCCTTCGCTCAGCATCACACCGCCTTTGGGGAATGTTTCCGGCTTGTCGTAGACGGCGACGTGCACGTCGCCGTCGTTGTTTTCAAGGCCGATGATCGTCACGGTCAGGTCGGCCGCATGCACGGCGGCCGCCGAAAACGCCAGGCACAAGGCCCCGGCGACAAGCCGCCTGATCAAAATCGATACGAAGGGATGCGGACTGCCCATGACGCCCGTGCCGCCGGTCAGCGGGTTCAGACGTTGATGTTCAGGTAAAAACCGCGCGGCACATCCTGGCGAAGACCCTGCCCGGATTTCAGCGCGTCTTCCAGGCGGCGCATGCCGCGCCGTTCGACGGCGGTTTCGCCGTGCTGGATGTGCAGCGCGCGGGCCTGAACTTCGCGGATGGAGTCTGACTCGTAGTTGACGGCGGCCCGTTTGACGGTCCGCGCCGGGGCTTGGGCCGAATTCGCTGCCGTGGGTCCGGCGGTACCAGGTGATTTGACGCTGTCCATGCCCGGACTGTACGGGCGAAAAGGTTAACGGATCGTCAAAATGGCCGCCGGGAGGCCGCCCGGACCCGGCCTTCAGGGCTTTCTGTCGGGGGCCTGGGCGACCGCCGGCGGGCCGCCCGCGCGGTGGCGCTCCAAGGACCAGCCGATGGACGGAAACGCCAATTGGTCCCACGGAATGTCGTCCCACCCGACCAGGGCGGTTTCCTCGCTTTCCGGGCCGGGTTCGTGGTCGCCGGTCAGCATGCGGCCTGAATGGATCACATACATCTGGGAAATCCGGGGGATTTCATAAAGGCCGATCAGTCCGGTGATTTCGACCCGGATGCGGGCTTCCTCCCAGGCTTCGCGCGCGGCGCCCTGGGCCGTGGTTTCCTTCAATTCCAGGAACCCGGCCGGCACCGTCCACAAGCCCCGCCGGGGTTCGATCGCCCGGCGGCATAGAAGGTATTTGTCTTCCCACGTGGCGACCACGCCGGCGATGATTTTCGGATTTTCATAAGCAATGAACCCGCAGTCCGGACAAACGAGGCGTTCGCGGTCGTCGCCGTCGGGGGTTTTCCATTCGCGGGGGCCGTGGTCGGGCATGGATCGGGGCGCCTGTCGCCGGGGTTAATTCGTGCGGCCGGTGGCGCGCGGGGTGGCCCGCCGGCGGGCACAAGCCTGCCGCGCCGGGGCGATAATCTCAAGCGATTCGGTGTTTTGGGAATTTGTCCGCCGGGCGGGCGGCCGGGCCGCGCCCGCCGCCGCGATCAGGCAAGTATGCCGATGATCTGGCCGCGGGTCACCGGGCGGCTTGGATCGACATCGTCGGCGACGCCCGCTTTCTCGTTGAATTCCTTGAGGTTTTTTTGTGCTTCGAGAACCAAATCCTTGGCCGCCTGATCCTCTTCAGGGCGCGTTTAAGCCCCGCAAGATTTCCCGCAGCACCGGCGCCGCCGATTTTGTCGACCATGGTCTTATTCCGCCCCAAACGAACGATGCCTCAATGATGATAAATAGCGAAGGAGTTTCAACCATGACGATGATTAAGAAAACCGCCCTGTCGGGCGGCCACCGTTAAACAATTGTTGGGACATTCCGGGCATCCTGGTAGATGTCGGGACGTGCGATTATTTCCCGCAAGGACAGTAGGTTAGGCGAAAAACCGTGGCCGAACGCGACATCGATCAACCCTATCTGGCGCTGGGCCGGCCGGGCTATGCCGGCAGGACGTTTCTGGGCGGGCTGAAGTTATCCACACGCACGGGTGTTTTCGTCACCGTCGGCGTGCTGGCCGCATTTGCGTTTGCTGTGCTGGTCGTCGTCTTGAACGGGTGGCTCGACCGGGCCCTGAACGGCCTGGCGCAGGCGCGGACCGTCGGCGCCCTGGCGACGTCGGTCGAACGCGCCCACGCGGATTTACGAAGCCGTGAAAAGCAGTATGTCATCACCCGCTCGCAGGACGTGCTGGATCAAAGCCGCCAGCAATTGGATCTGGCGGCGCGGGCGCTCGACCGGTTGGCGGCGCATCCCGACGCTGACGATCTAGAGCGCGCGATATCGACGCTACGTGACGGCATCGTTCAATACGATCAGCACCTGACGGCCCTGTCCCAGGCGGCGCAGGGCGGCTGGGCGGCGGCTGGCCGCGCGCTCCGCGACGCCGGTCAGGCGCTAGCGCCCCGCGTCCCGACCTCGGGCCGGCGGGATGCCCCCGAAGCGCTGGCGCGGGTCAACCAACTGGGCAGTGAAATGGTCCTGACCGGCGATCCGGCCAATCTGGAAGCGCTGCAGGAGGCCTACCGCGCGCTTTACCAATCCATCGAAAAATCGTCATTGCCGCGGGGCGACCGCCGCGTCATCGTCGAGCTTCTCGCGCGGCACCAGTCGGCGATGATGGCGCTGATCACTGGAAGGGTGACACTGAACGAAGACGCCCAGCGGTTTGACGACATTCAGCTTTACATCGCGCCGTCGCTGAACCAACTGCGCCGCATCGCCGATGAAGTGACGGCGGAACGCGAAGCCCAGGTCGCCGAGGTGCGCCGCTTTGCCGCTGCGTCCGTCGCCGGCGGCGGTGCGGCCCTGCTTCTTTGGATACTCGCGACGGGCCTGATCATCATGCAGTCGGTCACTCGGCCGATCGAGGCGCTTGCCGCCGCCGCCGGGCGGCTTGCCTGCGGCGACCGCACGGTGGTGCTGCCGGGGCGCGGCAACCGGGATGCGATCGGGCGGCTGGCCCGCGCGTTCGACGACTGGATCGCCGCCGTCGCCGATGCTGAGCATCTGCGTCAGGACCTTGAACACGCGCACATCAAAACCATCCAGGCGGTCGAGGATCTAGCTCAAAAATCCCACGTCCACCGGGAAGCGCAGGACGAACTTGAAGTCATGCGCCGGACGCTTGCCGATTACCGCCGTGACATGGACGAAATGGAAGCGCTTCTGGCCGACATTGAAGAAGAAGCCGCCGACGCCGCGAAGGCGCCCGCGTTGCCGGCGCCGACACCTACGACGGCGCTAGCCCGCGCCCAGGCCGAGGCGCAGGCCCAGGCCGGGCAGGCGGGGCGCGACCCGGCGTTCCAGCAGGTTTCGCAGCATCTGTCGTCGATCAGCCATCAGGCCGCCGCCGCGATCATCGATGTGGAGCTGACCGACACGCTGGTCCGCAATCTGGCCGCCGCCCGCGGCCGGCTGGAAATGCTCGGCCGCCATGTGCTCGACGTGCGCGACCACTTAAACAGTTTCCTGTTTGCGCAAAACCCGCGCCGCGTTCAGGGCGACGGGGGCCTGCCGGCCGCCGGTACGCCCGAAGGCCGTCGCGCGCTGGCCGCCATCCGCGATGCGGTGGACCGGTCGGAACGCGCGCTTGCCGATTGCGCCGCAGAGGTCGACCGGGTCACCGAAACGGCGCAGCGCATGGCCGTGTCCGCATCTGACGAAGCCCGCCAAGCGACGGATCAACTGGTCGCCCAGTCGTTCAACCTGCAACGGTTATTGGAAACGCTGACCCACCGGACCCGGCCCGAGGACGTCGCCCGCGCGGCGGACGGCACTGCCGACCCCATCCGGCCCGCGCCGGTGATCCGCGCCCCCGGCGAAGACGCGGGCTGAGCCGGCTCCCCTTAAATCGATTGACGATCAGGGCGGACGCGTGGCCTTACGCGCGAAGCACGGTGACGCCCGGAAGTTCCTTGCCCTCGAGCCATTCTAGGAACGCGCCGCCGGCGGCGGAGACGTAGGAAAACCCGCCTTCGGCCCCGGCGTTGGCAAGCGCCGCCACCGTATCGCCGCCGCCCGCGACGGACGTCAGCGTTCCGGCGCCGGTCAGCCGCGCCGCCTCAACCGCAAGCGCATTCGTGCCGGCGTCGAAGGGTTTGACCTCGAACGCGCCCAGAGGCCCGTTCCAGACCAGAGTTTTAAAGCCGGCTAGACGCCGTTTCAAATCGGCGATCGTAGCCGGGCCCGCGTCGAGGATCATTTTGTCCGCTGGCACGGCGTCGATGGCGACAACGGCGTTTGCCGCGCCCTCGGCGAATTCGGCGGCGACCACGGCGTCGACCGGCAGCGCCACGGCGCAGCTCGCGGCCTCGGCGGTCTTCAAAATCTCGCGGGCGGCGTCGGCCATGTCGTGTTCACACAATGACTTGCCGACGTCGATGCCTTGGGCGTGCAGGAACGTGTTGGCCATACCGCCGCCGATGATCAACAGATCGACTTTTTTCGACAGGTTGCCCAGCACTTCCATCTTGGTCGACACCTTGGCGCCGCCGACCATGGCGGCGACCGGATGTTTCGGCGCTTCCAGCGCGCTTGAGAGCGCTTCCAGTTCCGCCTGCATCAGCCGCCCGGCGGCCGACGGCAGTTTGTGGGCCAGGCCCTCGGTCGAGGCATGCGCTCGGTGGCTCACCGAAAACGCGTCGTTGACGTAAACGTCGCCCAGAGCGGCCAGTGCATCGATGAAGGCCGGATCATTCTTTTCTTCGCCGCCGTGAAAGCGCAGGTTTTCCAGCACCGCCACGTCGCCGTTCTTCATGCCGCGTACCGCTGCCGCCGCTGTGTCGCCGATGCAGTCGTCGACGAACAGGATCAGCCCGCCGATCACGCCCGCCAAGGCATCGGCCACGAGCCTCAAAGTCATGTCGGGCACGCGCGTGCCTTTGGGCCGGCCGAAATGCGACAGCACGCACACTCGGGCGCCGCGGCCCGCCAGTTCGGTGATGGTTCCCGCCGACCGTTCAAGCCGCGTCGCGTCCGACACCCGGCCGCCCTGCATGGGCACGTTCAAGTCCGATCGCAGCAGCACGGTCTTGCCGCTTACATCCAGGTCGTCGATGGTTTTGAATTTAGGCGCGGGCATAGCTTGGTCTGATCCCCTATCCGGTCATTGCGGTTTGACCGGATTTATAGGCGGCGGCGGGGACCGGAGTCTATTGCGAAAGGCGCTTGATTTGGCCTGCCGCCGCATCGGCCTTGGCGGTTTCGCCCAACACGCGGTAGGCGCGCTCCAACCGCTGCCAGCCGGCAAGGTCGTCCGGCGTTTCCTTCAATCGCTGGGCAAGGCGGTCGACCATGCCTTTGATCATCTTCGCCCGGTCTTCGGCCGACATTTCCGACGCGGCCTCGACCTGATCGCGGGTCGGACCCGGGGCTGGCGACTGCGCGCCCTGCGCACCCTGCGCGGCGGGTAAGGGGGTCTGCGGCCGGTTCGACATCAGGTTCATCACCTCGGCCGACGGCGTCTGGCCCGCCGGATCGACGTTCAATTCGTTGGCGGCCTTAGCGACCTGCTGGCGGACCAGGGGGATCCACGGCGCGTCCCGGGGCGACAGGTGCAACAGGTCGACCCAATCCTGCAGCGCGCCGGCAACGTCGCCCTGCTGCGCTTTCATCATGCCCAGGTAATAGCGCGCCTTGGGGTCGAGCGGCGCGCGGCCGTGAACGGCTTTTAAAATCTCCGCCGCTTCCTCGACGATCTTCATGTCGTTCGAAATGATCACCGCCTCGGCATAGGCGATGTCTACGTCGTTGCGGCCGGGGGCTAATTTCTGGGCGCGGGCAAGCGCGTTGCGCGCGTCGTCGTAGCGGCCCAGGCTTTCCATCGTCCGGCCCAGCAACAACCAGCCGGCGATGTCGTCGGGTGTTTGCTTTAACCGTTCGACCAAGCGGCGGATGAGATTTTCGATGTCCGCGTCGCCGGGCGCTTCGGCTGATTGTGTTTTTGTCGGGATGTCCCGCGCCGCGTAGGGGTGGCCCGGTTCGTTAGGGGACCCGAGCGCCAGATACAGCATCAGCGCCGTAATCGGCACGCCAAAGGCGACCGCCCAACCCGTCATTCTGGTGCCCGATGCGGCGGGCGGGGCCGTTGCATCGCCGCCGGGTGCAGAGTGGGCGGGCGCCAGCGCTCCAGCCGCGGCGTCGTCGGCGGCAAGGATGCGGCGGTGGATTTCCAGGCGCGCGGCCTCGGCGGTTTCGCCGGTCAATAAGCCGTTCGCCAGGTCGCGGTCAATTTCTTCCAACTGATTGCGGTAGATGTTGCGGTCGAATTCCGCCCGGCGCGTCAGGACCTTCGGCGCCGCCATGAGCGGACCCGCGATCGCCCAACCGGCGACCGCCGCGATAATGGCCATGGCGACCCAAAGCGCGGTCATCGCATGCCACCGCCGCCGCCGCCGATGAGCGACCGTTGAGCGCGCAATTGCTCCGACGGGCTCAACCCCCGGCGCCTGCGAAAGTGGTCGGGATGCGGCAGGTCCATCGGGTCAACCGGTTTTCGGCCGCGCTGGACCGTCATGCGGACGGCGGCCAGCGCGATGCCGATGGTCAGCCACGGAGACGCATACATTTAAGGGTCCTCAACACACGAACACTGCACGGGCGTTCTTTTTGAATTTTTACCGATACATGACACGGCACTCTTATAACGGATTCGGGCCACGCCCGCTATTCCAGGGCCTGACGCAGCGCCGCCGCCGCGCCCCATGGGCACAGCGCCAAGGAGCCTGCCAGGATGGCGCCCAATAGAAGCATCGGCACCCGGGCGGCATACCCGCTGATGGCGGCCTCGACCGCGCCGACGCCGAAAATCAAAACCGGCACGGACAAAGGCAAAATCAACAACGCCAGCAGCACGCCGCCGCGCCGGGCCCCCAGCACCAGGGCGGCGCCCAGGGCGCCGATCAGGTTCAGCGCCGGCGTGCCAAGCAACAATGCCAGCACCAAAAGCCCGAAGCCGTCGGCCGGCATGTTCAACAGCACCGCAAGCACGGGCGCGGCAATTATCAGCGGCAGGCCCGTCACCAGCCAGTGCGCCAGCACCTTGGCGATCACCACAGTCTCGAGCGCCGCCGGGCTCAAAGCCAGCAGGTCGAGCGATCCGTCTTCGTAATCGGCCTGAAACAGCCGGTCCATGGACAGCAGCACCGACAGCAGCGCCGCCACCCAAATCACGCCCGACGACATGCGGGACAGCACATTGGCCTCGGGCCCGACACCCAACGGGAACAGCACCACGGCGATGACGAAAAACGCGACGACCAAAAGGCTATCGAGCGCCTGGCGCAGCGCCAGCCGCAGATCGCGGGCGAGAATGGCGCGAAAGGCGCTCACGCCGCCGCCTCGCCGGGCCGGGGCGCATAATCGGCCATGTTGAGGGTATGCGCTTCGCGCAGGTCCAAGTCCTCGTGCGTCGACACCACGACCATGCCGCCGGTCCGCCGTAGATCGGCGATCAACGCGTTCAGGCGCAACCGGGTTTCCTGGTCGAGCGCCGTTGCCGGTTCATCCAAAAGCCAGAGCGCCCGGGGCGCCAGCGCCAGACGCGCGAGGTTGGCCCGCCGGCGCTGCCCCGCCGACAGGAACCGGGCCGGTTGATCGGCCAGCGCCGTCAGGGCGAAAGCGTCGAGCGCGCGGCCTACATCGCCGCCGCCCTGAATCTCGGCCCAGAAGGCCAAATTTTCGCGCAGGGTCAGGGCCGGTTTCTGGGCGTCCAAATGCCCGACGTAGCAGAGCCGCGCGCGGTGCGCCTCGGGGTCGTCGGCGACGGGCGCGCTGTCCCAGGCGATCTGTCCTTCCGCCGGATGCAGCAGGCCCGCCATGAGCCGGAGCAGGGACGATTTGCCCGATCCGTTGGGCCCGCGCAGCACCAGGGCGCCGCCCGCCTTGAGGGTCATGTTCAGGCGGTCGAACACCCGCCGGCCGCCGCGCACGCAGGCAAGCCCCCGGCAATCGAAACGGCCTTTGTCGGTCTTGTCGTTCATGGCTCAGACCTTAGCCCGGAACGGCCCCGGAATACAGGAAGGGAATGCGCGAAATCACAATGCGCGGGAGGACTGCAGGCCTTGAAATAAAGTGGGCCGGGCTTTTGTTAAAAGCCCGGCCCAAAGTCGGCTGGTTGCCGATTAAGGGGACCAGAGGGGGGCTCTGGTTAATAGACGAGGTGGTCTATAATCATTATAAAGCCACTTGAATGAGGCGAGATTATGTCTCGAACGTGATAATTTTGAGCGACCACTGGACTCATGTTTAACTTATTGAAAAACAAGGAATCTTTTTTCATGCGGCAGGCATTCAAAGAGTATATCGGGAGCCTTTCTGCCGGTGTCGCCGGGGCGTTCGCGGCGGCCGTTTTCGCCGCGTCGGCGGGATATGCCGCCGACACCAAACTTTCAGACCGCGCCCTGGTCGATGCGCTTTGGGGCGGCGGGCTGAAAATTTATTTCCGTCACGCCCAGACTGACTGGTCGAAGGGCGATCAGGTAGAAAAAGACGGCGACTGGGTGAGCTGCGATCCCAACAAGATGCGCCAGCTGTCCGACACCGGCCGGGCGACCGCCGAACGCATCGGCCGGGCCATGCGGGCGTTGAAAATACCGGTGGCCGAGGTCATTTCGTCCGAATACTGCCGCGCGGCGGAAACGGCAAAACATCTTGGGCTGGGGCCGGTCCGGACCACGAGGCATATCATGAACCTCAGGTCCGAACATTACGTCGGCGGCCATGACGCCGCCGTGCGGAACGCGCGGGCAATCGTCACCGCCGCCGCGCCCGCCGGAAAAAACGTCGTCATCGTCGGCCACGGCAACCTGATGCGGGCGGCGACCGGCGAATACACGGACGAAGCAGGGGCGGGCGTCTATGCCGTCCGGCCCGGCACGCCGCTTGGGTTCGAAACCGTCGCCGTCATTGCGGCGTCCGAATGGGAGGCGCTGGCCGTCCGGTTCGGCGGCGGCAACTAGGCCGCGCCGCCGATCGGGATTAACCAAAATCAAATTTCCTGAACAGGGCGCAATGTATAGTTGGTTTTCGGGGTATTAGACTGCGTCTAAATTTATACCAAATACTTGACGAATGACCTTCTCCGCGGCGGTTTTGGCCCGGAGTCTTGGCGGCGCGGCAGAGCAGAAGAAAAAAATACAGGGTGAAACACTAAGAGACGTGCTTGAAGGGAGCCCCATCGGCGCTGCGGTTTCGGAAGTCGCGACGGGCGAACGCCTGTCCGTCAACAGCGCCCTGGTAAAAATGTTCAAGGCGGCCACCCACGACGATCTAATAACCGGCGACATCAAAGATACCTGGACGGATCAGAATGACCTGGCGCGGGCTTTCGGGATTTTTAAATCCGATGAACGGCTGGTAAATTTCGAAGCCCGGCGCAAGCGGCTCGACGGATCTGACTGATGGGTTCTGATGAACATGCAACCGGTCACTTTCGACGGCAAGCGGGCGGGCATCGTCTGGCACATCGACATTTCCGCGCGCAAGAACGCTAAATCGCAAACCGCGCAGGCGCGCGTCGAGGCGGAGCGCGCAAAAATGGCCAAGTCGCAGTTCCTTGCCAGCATGAGCCACGACCTCTGCACGCCGATCAATGCGATCCTCGGGTTCAGCGACATCATCTATCACCAAAGTTTCGGCTCGGTGGGAAACTCCAAGTATCTGGAGTACGCGGGCAACATCTGCGAAAGCGGCGAATTGCTGCTGGACATGGTCAACGATGTCCTTGACCTGTCGAAGATCGAGGCAGGGAAAGCGCGGATCAACGAAACCGAACTGTCGATTGCCGAAACCCTGAAATGTTCGCTCCGGCAGGTAACGCCGCTGGCGGAACGATAGAACATCCGCCTGGAAACTAACATCCAGGGCGGCCTGCCGCCGATACGGGCCGATGAACGCAAACTGACCCAGATCTTCAACAACCTGCTGTCGAATGCTTTCAAGTTCACCAATCAGGACGGAACGCTCGCAGTCAGGATCGAACTGACCGGCGACAATGCCTTCGCAGTTTCGGTCACCGATGACGGCATCGGCATGGCGCCCGATGAAGTCGACTGCGCGGTGCAGCCCTAGGAACAGGGCGAGGCGCTTCTTGCGCGGAAGCACCTGGGCACGGGCCTCGGCCTGAATCTGTGCAGCAACTTCATGGCGTTGATGGGCGGGACCATGGAAATCGAAAGCGCGCCCGGCGACGGCACGACCCTGCGGCTGCTGTTCCCCGCGTCCCGGACCATTTCCGCACCACTAGGCAAAAGCGCCCGGGCGTATGGCCCGCGGCACGCAAGCGGGGCGCCCCGGGGTTATCCGGGTACGCCCCCGATTGTGCGGAGTGGCTTCCTATGCCTAAATGTCCGCCCCGCGCTCGGCATTCCCCCGCTGACGGCCGTTTCCTTATAGGAGATTTCAAATTACCACCAGTGCGCCTGCCCCGTCTTCGATCTGGCGTCTGATCGCCGTCTTGTGCGCGGCTCAGGTGATGGTGCAGATCGGCGCGTTTTTCTGGCCGGCGCTGTTGCCGCGGATGATCCAGTTGTGGAACCTCAGCAACACCGACGCCGGGTGGATCACTGCGTCGTTTTACGGCGCCTACATGATTTCCGTGCCGGTCCTGGTGACGCTGACCGACCGGTACGATTCGAAGCGCATTTATTTGTTCGGCGTCGGCGCCACGGTCGTCGGGCATCTGCTGTTCGGGTTCATGGCCGAAGGCTTCTGGTCGGCGCTGGCGTGCCGCGCGTTTACCGGCATGGGATGGGCCGGCACCTACATGACCGGGTTGAAACTTCTGGCCGACCGGGCCGATCCGAAAACCCTGTCCCGCGCGACGGCGGGCCACGCCGCCAGCATCGGCGTTTCCGGCGCGTTGTCGTTTTCGGTGGGTGACGTCATCACCAACGTGGGCGGCTGGGAAATGACCTTCATCTGCGCCGGAGTTAGCGCGGCCGTCGCCTGGGTGCTGGTGGCGGCGGCGGTGCCGGGGCGGATGCCCACAGCCGACCTGGGCGCCGACCCGGGTGTGGCCAGGCCGAAATTGTTCGACATCCGGCCCGTCATAGCTAACCGGTCGGCCATGGCCTACGCCTTCGCCTACAGCATGCACACGCTCGAGCTCAACGCGCTGCGCGGCTGGGCGGTCGCCTTCCTGGGATACGTCGCGGTGAAAGACGGCATGGCCGATGCCCTGTTGTCGCCGGCGCATCTGGTGACCGCCTTGGCGCTGCTCGGCACTTTCGCCAGCGTCAGTGGCAATGAAACCGCCATCCGGTACGGCCGGCGGCGGCTGATCCAGACGGCGCTGGCGGCGTCGATCGTCCTGGCGCTGGCGACCGGATTTTTCGGATCGGAATCCTATTACATGGCCGTGGCGCTGCTGCTGGCCTATGGCTTCATCTGTTATCTGGATTCATCGTCGCTGACCGCCGGCACCGCCGGCACGGCGGAAACGTCGCGCCGGGGGGCGACGCTCGCAGTGCATTCCATGCTGGGATACGCGGGCGGCTTCGTCGGGCCCTTGATGGTCGGCATGGTGCTGGACCTGGCGGGCGGCATGTCGACCGTCGCCTGGGGGCTGGCGTTCGGCTCGGTCGCGTTTTGTATTTTGATCGCGCTGGTGGTGTTCTGGCGCATCCGCCCGGCGGAACTGGTGGGTGACCGGGCGGGCTGAAACGCCGCGCCGCCACCCTCGATCAACCCAATGATCAACCTAGGGATCAGCCTCGTGATCAATTCCGGGCGTCGTCGATGACCTTGCCGTCGTTGACGAGCGTTCCGGGCGCCACCACCTCGGCCCCGCCTTTCAGTTTGCAGACAGCCTGAATCGTCGCCGCGATTTTTCCCGCAAGCGCCGCATCGCTGCCATCGACTTCGCAATGCAGCGTCATGACGTCGCTGTCCCCATCCTTGGTGACGACCATGCGGGCTTTTTTAATTTCCGGGTGGCGGGCGGCAATATCGGCGATCTGGCGCGGGTGGACGAACATGCCCTTCACCTTGGTCGTCTGGTCGGCCCGGCCCATCCATCCTTTAATCCGCATGTTGGTGCGCCCGCAGGGACTGGCCCCCGGCAGCGCCGCCGACAGGTCGCCGGTGGCGAAGCGGATCAGCGGGTATTCACGGTTATAGGGCAGGGTGACGACGACTTCCCCGACCTCGCCGTCGGGCACCGGGTCGCCGGTGCCGGGACGGACGATTTCCAAAATCAGTCCTTCGTCGGCGATCAGACCTTCGCGGGCTTCCGTCTCATAGGCGATCAAGCCCAAGTCGGCGGACGCATACAGGTTGAACGCCTCAATCCCCACAGCTTGGAAGGCTTTGCGCTGGTCGGGCAGGAACGGTTCGCCGGCGACGGACGCCCGGGCCAGCGACGACACATCGGCTTTCATTTCCGCCGCGCGGTCGAGGATGATTTTCAGGAACGACGGCGTGCCGCAATACCCGCGCGGCCGGATATCGGCGATGGCGCGGACCTGTAGGTCCGTGTTGCCGACGCCCGCCGGCACCACGGCGCAGCCGATGGCATGCGCCCCGGCCTCGAGCATCGCGCCCGCCGGGGTGAAGTGATAGGCGAAGGTGTTGTGAATGACGTCGCCCATGCGGAGGCCCGCGGCATAAAGGGCGCGGGCCGTGCGCCACCAGTCGTCACCGTGGCCTTCGGCGTCATACGTCGGGCCGGGGCTTTGGTAGATGCGTTTAAGGCCGCCCGACGGCGTCGCCGTCAATCCGCCCAGGGGGTTGCCCGGTTTTTGAATGTCGACCAGATCGCACTTGCGGGTCAGCGGCAGGTTGGCGAGCGCCGCCCGGTCGGTAACGCTTGCCGGGTCGACGCCGGAAAACAAGTCGCCGAAATAGGCCGAGTTCAGACGCGCGTGGTCAAGCTGCGCGCGAAGGGCCGCGAACAGGTCGCGTTCCCGGTCTGCCGGGGTTCGGGTTTCGCTGGTGTCGTAATGGTCAGTCATGCCCTTGCACCCTCATCGTCCGAAGAGTGTTTTGTTTTGTTTTTGATTTGGGCTTCCGCGCTGCCCGGGACTTTTTTGTTCGTTTCAGCGTCGATTTTTATTATAGCCAGCGTTTGCGCCGCCGGTAATGCTTCACGTCGCGGAAGCTTTTGCGGCCTTCGCCGGCGAGCCCCAGATAGAATTCCTTCACGTCCGGGTTTTCGCGCAGCCCCGCTGCGTTGCCGTCCATAACCACGCGGCCGTTTTCTAGGATGTAGCCATAATCGGCGTACTTCAGCGCGATCATGGTGTTTTGTTCGGCGAGCAGGATCGAAACGCCTTCTTTCTGATTAAGCTCTTTGACGATTTCGAAAATTTCTTCGACCAGCTGCGGCGCCAGGCCCATGGACGGTTCGTCCAAGAGCATCATGTTCGGATTGGCCATCAGCGCCCGGCCGATAGCGGTCATTTGCTGTTCGCCACCGGAGGTGTAGCCGGCCTGGCTTGTGCGCCGTTCTCTCAGGCGCGGGAAATAGTGATAGACCTTTTCAAGACTTGCGGCGACGGCGGCGGCGCCGTCGGTGCGGGTGTAGGAACCGGTCATCAGATTCTCTTCCACCGTCAGATGTTCAAAACAATGGCGGCCTTCCATCACCTGGATGACGCCGCGCTTGACTAGTTCGTTGGGCGTCAGGTCTTCGATCCGTTCCCCGCGAAACCGGATGTTGCCTTTGGTAACCTCGCCGCGTTCCGCCCCCAACAGGTTAGAAATAGCTTTCAGCGTTGTCGTCTTGCCGGCGCCGTTGGCCCCGAGGAGGGCGACAATACCCCCCTCGGGAACCTCAAGCGATACACCCTTCAACACCAGGATCACGTGGTCGTAGATGACCTCTATGTTGTTGACCACAAGCGGGGCTTCGGACGCGGCTGCTCCGGCGTAGCCTTCGGGCGTCTCTTTGGCAGCTTGGTCCATTATTCAGCCTTCGCTTCGTATTCGTGGTCTGGGACGGGACGGATTATTTGCAGTCCCGGGGGGTGATTTTGTTCTCCTTGGCGTACGCGGCCGCGTCGGCTTCGACCAACGGGCGAACGATGTCGCGCATCGGCGTCAGCCATTTGGACGCGTAGGACCACTTGGCGCCGTCCCACTGCTGGACAATGACTGGGCCCATGGTTTCATGGTCTTCGCACGAAATCTTGATCGGGCTGACCATGCCGCCGAACCCGCGCGCCTTAAGCGTGGCTTCGGTGATGTTGAGGTTTTCCAACCCCCAGCGGACCTGTTCGCCCGTCAACGCCTTCTTGCCGTACTTTTCCTGGGCGGTGCGGACCGCTTCGGTCGCGAACAGCGCGTTTACCAGCGCGCGGTTGTAGAGAACTTCGCCGAGCTTGTTCTCTTTCGCTTTGGCTTCGTCGCCGCCGTAGACGCTTTTGACGATGGCTTTGTGAACGTCGAAGCCCGCGCCGGCGCCGTGGAAGGTGGTGGACAGATAGCCCTTGGAGCCGTCGCCCGCCGGGATCACGTCCGCGTCGGAGCCGGACCACCAGTTGCCCACAAACTGATCCATGGGATAGCGGATGCCGGCGGCTTCCTTGATCGCGACCTGGTTCATCACGCCCCAACCGGACATGAAGATGAAGTCGGGCTTAAGCCGGCGGATCTGACGCCACTGGGACGCCTGTTCCTGGCCCGGATGGTCGACCGGGATCAGCGTCAGCTTATAGCCGTACCGCTTGGCCAGAACTTCGAGGGTTGGGTTGGCTTCCTTGCCGTAGGCCGAGTTGTGGTGCAGGTGGACGATCTTCTTGCCTTTCAGCTTGTCGTACCCGCCGGCCCGGCGCGAGAAATATTTGATGACGGCGGACGCCTGGGACCAATATGTCGCCGGCGGGTTGAACACCCACTGGAAGACCCGGCCGTCGGCGGCCGACGTGCGGCCATAGCCCATGGACAGGATCGGAATCTTGTCCACCGCCGATTTGGGAATCAGCTGATAGGTGATGCCCGTCGAATAGGGGTTGAACAGCGTCGCGCCCGTCTGGCCGCCGCCTTTGAGTTTTTCGTAGCATTCGACGCCCAGGTTGGTCTTGTACTGGGTTTCGCATTCTTCGAACGTCACGGTGACGCCGTTGATGCCGCCGTCGCGCTTGTTGAGAAGCGTGTAGTAATCGCGGAACCCGTTGGCGATCGGGATGCCGGACGGCGCATAGGCGCCGGTGCGGTAGACGAGCATCGGAAAGAATTGCTCGTCCGCCTTGGCAATTTCAGACGCGGCAAGAGTGCCGAGCCCGACCGCGGCGCCAGCCGCGGCCAATACCAGTTTGCGGAACTTCATGATGATATCTCCCAGTTGCGTTGACCCCGTTGATTGGCTTTGGGGCTGCTCCTTTTGGTTTCGATCCAAACTGTAGCACGGCGAGCGGGTGGCTCCAACGCACTACAGCCCATTCCTTGTTGTTGTTCTTATTGTTTTTGGCGGCTGCCGGTCGCCCGGAAGCCGCGGTTTCTAAGTGGGCCGGCCTAATAGGGGAAGGGCCATTTCCTCAATTTCTCCCGCATGATCTGCCACAGGCGGGCAAAACCTTCCGGTTCGACGATCAGGAACACGACGATCATCAGGCCGAAGATGATTTCCTCCAGATGTTTCTGCAGCGCGGTTGAAATATCGATCCCCACCATGGGCGGGAAGTTGGTCAAAAAGATCGGCACCAGCACGATGAACGCGGCGCCCAAAATCGATCCGCCGATGGACCCGAGCCCGCCGATGATGATCATGAACAGCACCCGGAACGACACGTTGAACAGGTCGAAGGCTTCCGTCTCGGCGGACCCCAGCCAGCAGAACACCATCAGCGCGCCGGCGACGCCGCAGTAGAACGACGATATAGCGAACGCACCCAATTTGGTCTGCAGCGGGCGGATGCCGATGATCTCAGCGGCGATGTCCATGTCGCGGATGGCCATCCACGACCGGCCGATGCGCCCGCGCACCAGATTTTTGGCGAACCACGCGAAGACGACCAAGAACGTCAGGCAGGTCCAGTACCGCGCCTCGGGCGACGCTTTGGCGCCGGAAACTAGAACGCCGAGCACCTCGCGGGGGGGTGCCGTGATCGTGCCCGAAGGGTTGTCGTTGAAGAACCAGCCGACCTTGTTGAACAGCCACAGAATGAAGAACTGCGCCGCCAGCGTCGCGACGGCCAAGTAAAACCCCTTGATGCGAAGCGACGGCAACCCGAACACGATCCCCACCGCTGCGGCGCAGCCGCCGGACAACAGGATCGCCACGATGATGTTCATGCCTTCGATGTTGGTCGTGAATTTGTAACACGCATAGGCGCCGACGGCGGCGAACGCGCCGGTGCCGAGCGATACCTGCCCGGCATAACCCATTAGGATGTTCAAGCCGATCGCCATCAGCGCGAACACTAGAAACTGAATCAGGATCGCCTGCAGCCAGTATTCGTTGGCGGCGAACGGTATCATGTAGGCGATGGCGAGCAGCGCCAGGATGGCGACCCGGTCCTGCAGGATCGGAAAGACCGCCTGATCGCCCTGGTAGGTGGTTTTGAACTGTCCGGCTTCGCGGTAAAACATGGCTCGGGACCTTTCCTACACGCGCTCGATGATTTTTTCGCCGAACAGACCCTGCGGCCTGAACACCAGGAACGCCAGCGCCAGCATGTAGGCGAACCAGTTTTCGATGGCGCCGCCGAAGGCGGGCCCCCAATACCCTTCGGCGACCTTTTCGCCCATGCCGATGATCAGGCCGCCGACAATGGCGCCCGGCACCGACGTGAAGCCGCCCAGGATCAGCACCGGCAGGGCCTTCAACGCGATCAGCGACAGCGAGAACTGCACCCCCGATTTGGCGCCCCAGACGATGCCCGCGACCAAGGCGACGATGCCGGCGATGGTCCACACCGCGACCCAGATGGTTTTCAGCGGGATGCCGACGGAAAGCGCCGCCTGATGGTCGTCGGCGACGGCGCGCAGCGCCCGGCCGATGGGTGTTTTCTGGAAAAAGATCGCGAGCGATATCACCAGCGCCGCGCCGATGAAGGCCGCGGTCACGTCAAAGGTGTTGAGTAGGATCGGCCCCAGGTTGAGGGGTTTGTCCGGGATGCCGACGTCAAGCCGCTTCACGTCCGATCCCCACATCAACTGGCCGGTGCCCTCTAGGATGAAGTTCAGGCCGATGGTCGCCATGAACAGGATCAGGCCGTCCTGGTTGACCAGATGGCGCAGCATGAACCGTTCGACCACGAAAGACAGGATCACCATGATCGCAATGGAGGCGATCAGCGCGAGCCACAAGGGCGCGCCGTGTTCCATCAGCCCGACCAGGGTCAGCGCCGCGAACAGCACCATCGCGCCCTGCGCGTAGTTGAACA
>JAYNIR010000017.1:0-57517 GCA_038109305.1 Rhodospirillaceae bacterium | reverse complement strand
TGGCCCCTTCCGAGGCAAGGAAGGCGGCGGAAGAACTTATCGCGAAGGCTAAGCTAGATCACCTTCCGTTGGAGAAAGAGGTGGAGCGCCAGATTCTCCGCCAGTTCCTGGATGACCATTATTGGCCATGAGCCGACCACTATTTGAAGGCCCCCGCCAGCCAACGAGGCATGCTTCACCGTTTTGAGGAGTTTGACAATCTGTTCCTGGACGAAATCGACCGCTATCTGATCGAGGGTTGGCGCAACAAGCGCCTCACGACGGGAAACAAGAATGCAACCATCAAACGGTTAGTTGGCGTTCTTCGCTCGGTTCTCAGCAAAGCTGAGGAGTGGGGTTTCCTGAAGCACCATCCTCTGACCGGCATGAGGAAGTTGTCCGAAGACCGTGGCCGTACTCCGCGAACACTGTCTGAGGAAGATCGAGGGAAGCTGCTCAAAGCCCCCGCCGACCGCGACAGTAAACTCGCTGACGAACGCCGTTCGGCAAACCGCTGGCGCGAGGAACTGTCCACAAAAGCCACGGCGGACCGTTCCCCGGCACTCATGCACGATATGTCTTGAAATCGCAGGTTCGCTTGGTCTCCATCGACAGCGGCAAGGCGGCAGCATGATAGGCGCGTGCAACAAATGGGAGGGCGCAACGCTCGCCAACGCTTAAAGAGCTTGTTTCCTCAGAGGCAGTTCTTAACTCTCCTGTATCGATCTCTCTCAACCTTCCTTGCCCATGCTTCAGCATCAGCCTTGTGCGTGAATGATCGAGTGCGAGACAACCAAGATCGCCTGACCTGGACATGCCATTTGCTATCTCGTTTCCGAATTGAAGCCATAAGAAATCCCCCAGCATTGTGCCGTAGGTGTGCCAAGCTGGTTTGATTAGATTTCTGTTTGGAAGGGCTACAGTGATACGTACTTGTTATCACTGCTGATTGATGGTGGAGCTGAGGGGAATCGAACCCCTGACCTCGTCATTGCGAACGACGCGCTCTCCCAACTGAGCTACAGCCCCATGCGACCGGCATGACCGGAACAGGATACCGGCGGCGGTGAAAATCGGGCGGCGAAACGCCTACCCCGCCGGTTCGGGAGGCCGGATAATGGTATCACGGGTGCCTGCTGTCAAGACGAGCGTGCCCCTTGGCGTCACCCCGGGCGCGCCCCTGAAAGTCTTGCGGTTCCCGGCCCTTGTGCATAGGTTCTAGGTACCGCTCTGACCCGGCCATGGGAGGCCCTGAATGGACGTCATTACCGGCCCCGTTTTTACGATCCTCTTGATCGCGGTCGACCTTTACATGTGGGTCGTCATCATCGGCGTGGTCCTAAGCTGGCTCGTCGCGTTCAACGTCGTCAATACGTCGAACAAGTTCGTCTACACGGTGGGCGATTTCTGCTACCGGGCTACCGAGCCGCTGCTGGGCCGCATCCGCCGGCTGCTGCCCAATCTGGGCGGGCTCGACATTTCGCCGGTGCTGCTGATCCTGGCGCTCATCTTCCTCAAGGAATTCATCTTCCGGCTTTCGTATAAACTTGCCTGATCCGGGCGCCACGGACGACGCCTCGCCGTTTCGCCAGGTAGGCGGCTCGGTTTTGCTGCGCCTGCGCGTAACGCCGAAGGCGCGGGCCGACCGGATCGGCCGCGTCGGACAGGACGCGGACGGCAACGCTTATTTGAAAGTCGCCTTCACCCAGGCCCCCGAAAAGGCAAAGGCCAACGCAGCCGTGATCAAACTGCTGGCGAAGGAATGGGGCGTCGCGAAATCCGACCTTCGCGTGGTCAGCGGCGAAATCGGCCGCGACAAAGTGCTTGAGGCGCGGAACCGGGATGCCGCCTGGGCTGCCGAAATGGCCGCCCGGGTCCGAAAAATGGACTTTTAAAGCGCCTTTTGGACGGAGTTTTCCATACGGAATCTCTACCCTACCACCGGTTTCGGTTGCGTTTCACGGTTTCCCGTTAGATGATACCCGGGATATTAAGTGAATGGCTCGTTGGCGTTGGGGGAATCGGCCTGAAAACCGGTTCGATATGGCGCCTAGGGGGAGTTTTCAATCGATGTCGGTCCCGACAACGGCAACAGCCGACGGGAACTATCACTCTTACTGAAGGAAGTTAAAAAACGATGCCTACTGGAACCGTAAAGTGGTTCAACTTGACCAAGGGATATGGCTTCATCACTCCGGACTCGGGCGGCAAGGACGCCTTTGTCCACATCTCCGCGGTGCGGGATTCCGGGATGGACTCCCTTACCGAAGGGCAGAAGCTTGAGTTTGAATTGGTGCCTGGGCGCGACGGCCGTGAAGCGGCGGCGAACCTGAAGGCCGTCGACTAGACGGACCGAAGCCCCAATCAAAATCTTGGACCGACGCCTGCCCGGCGTCCTCCTGCGGGACGCGGCCCGGAAAGGTTTATTTAACGCGAAGGGCGCCCGATGACCCGCGACCTCTATCCCGTTGCCTGCCCGCGATGCCGCGAAGCGCAGAACACCACAGCCGGCAAATTCGATCCGGATGCCGAACCCTTCGGGCCGGTCACCTGCATGGTCTGCGGCCACGATTTCACCCGCGAGCAGTATTTGTCGGGTCTGGCCGATCAGGCCGCCCGGCGCGGCACCATTATGGATAACGTCATTCCGCTCCGGCGGAACTGACGGCCGGCACTCCCGCCCGGCGATTGGGGGGCAAAATAAAGTCTACCCCTTCCGAACCAACGCCAGGCCGATCCCGGCCAGGATCAGCAATCCGCCGGTGATCCGGTTGCGGAGCCGCTGCGCCGCCGCGCCCATGCCGACCAGGCGTTTGCCGATGCGCGCCGCCATCAGCGCGGAACACGCATCGAGCGACATGGCGATCACCAGGAAGGTCGCGCAGAGCGTCCAAAGCTGGGGGCCCGGCGGCAGCGCCGGGTCGACGAGCTGCGGGAAGAACGCGGTCTAGAACGCCAACACCTTGGGATTGGTCCAGCTGACGAACGCGGCCTGCCAGAACCGGCGGTTCGCCGATGTTTTGGCGCGGGCTTCGGCGGCCTCATCCGTGATCGGCTGGCGCAGTGCCTGCACGCCCAAAAACAAAAGGTAGGCGACGCCCAGCCAACGCAGGACCTCGAACCAGTCGACCATGAAGGAGATGAACGACGACAGGCCCAGACCGACGACCAGAAGCTGCTGCGCCTGGGCGAAACCCGTCCCGGCGACGGCCATCAGCCCGGCCCCCCGCCCGAAACGCAGCGATTGCGAGACGATCAAGAGCACGTTCGGCCCCGGAATGACGATCAGCACCACGGTGGCGAGCACAAAGGCGAGGTATAAGTCGGTGTTCATGGCGGCGGACCGCTGTTTCAGGCCTGAGATTTAGCAGGTCCCGGCCCCGCCGCCAATCGCCGTTCCCCGTTGCCCCCGGGGCCCCGCGATGCTAAATGAGCCGCGCCATGACGACCGACCCCTCGAAAATCCGCAATTTCGCCATCGTCGCCCATATCGACCACGGCAAATCGACCCTCGCCGACCGCCTGATCCAGGTGACCGGCGGGCTGTCCGACCGGGAGATGCAGGAACAGGTCCTGGACAACATGGAGCTTGAGCGCGAGCGCGGCATCACCATCAAGGCGCAGACCGTGCGCCTGGAATACAAGGCCAAAGACGGTGAGGATTACATCCTGAACCTGATCGACACGCCCGGCCACGTGGACTTCACCTATGAAGTGTCGCGGTCCTTGGCAGCGTGCGAGGGCTCGCTGCTGGTGGTCGACGCCACCCAGGGGGTCGAGGCGCAGACGCTCGCCAACGTCTACCTGGCGATCGACGCGGGGCACGAAATCGTGCCGGTTTTGAACAAGATCGACCTGCCGGCGGCGGAATCCGAGCGGGTCAAACAGCAGATCGAGGAAGTGATCGGGCTCGACACTTCGGACGCGCTGGAAATTTCCGCCAAGACCGGCATCGGCATCGGCGACGTGCTGGAAGCCGTGGTCACTCGGCTGCCGGCACCCAAGGGCGATGCGGCGGCACCCCTGAAGGCGCTTCTGGTCGACAGTTGGTATGACCCGTACCTGGGCGTGATGATCCTTGTCCGGGTCGTGGAAGGCACGCTGAAGAAAGGCCAGCGCATCCGCATGATGGCTAACGGCGCCGCCTATCATGTGGAACAGGTCGGCCACTTCCGGCCCAAGCCGGTCAAGGTCAATGAACTGGGCCCGGGCGAGGTCGGCTACATCACCGGCGCCATCAAGCGGGTCGCCGACACGTCCGTCGGTGACACCATCACCGACGACCGCCGCCCGGCCGACGCGCCCCTGGCGGGCTTCAAGCCGAGCGTGCCGGTCGTGTTCTGCGGCCTGTACCCGACCGATACGGGCGCATACGAAGACTTGCGCGATTCATTGGAAAAACTGCACCTGAACGACGCCAGTTTCCATTACGAGGCCGAGAGTTCGGCGGCCCTGGGTCTTGGGTATCGCTGCGGGTTTTTGGGTTTGCTGCACCTGGAAATCATTCAGGAACGGCTGGAGCGCGAGTTCGATCTGGACCTGATCACCACGGCGCCCTCGGTCGTCTACAAGGTCTTTATGGCCAACGACAAAATGAAGGAACTACATAACCCGGTCGATATGCCGGACGTCACCGCCATCGACTACATGGAAGAGCCTTGGATCAAGGCCAACATCATGGTGCCGGACGAATACCTGGGCGCCGTACTGCAGTTGTGCACCGATCGGCGGGGCGAACAGATCGATCTGACTTATGTCGGCAATCGCGCGCTCGCGGTCTACCGCCTGCCGCTGAACGAAGTGGTGTTCGATTTTTACGACCGGCTGAAATCCGTCTCCCGGGGTTACGCCAGCTTCGATTACGAGATCGAAGGGTACCGCGAGGGCGACCTCGCCAAGGTATCGATTTTGGTCAACATGGAACCGGTCGATGCGCTCGCCTTCATCGTTCACAAATCCCATGCCGAGGCCCGGGGCCGGCAGATCTGTGAAAAGCTGAAAGACCTGATCCCGCGCCAATTGTTCAAGATCGCCATTCAGGCTGCCATCGGCGGCAAGATCATCGCGCGGGAAACGCTGGGCGCGCTCCGCAAGGACGTGACCGCCAAGTGTTACGGCGGCGACATCACGCGAAAGAAAAAGCTTCTGGAAAAACAGAAGAAGGGCAAAAAGCGGATGCGCCAGTTCGGCAATGTGGAAATCCCGCAATCCGCCTTTTTGGCCGCGCTCAAGACCGGCGATTAGCCGACAGGCGACGCGCGGCATGTTCATCGACAAACAGCGCCCGGTGGCTTCATTCCTGAAAGGCACGCTGTTTCTCGCCGTGTGCGTCACGTTCGCCCTCGGCTTCTGGCTGCTGAAATCCGAAAGCGGCGGCGCTAAGTTCTGCGCCCCCGGCGGCAGCGAAATTTTCGGCGTCTGCCGGCCGAACGCGGCCTTCGCAGGCGAAGCGCTGATCTGGCTGGCTCTGATTTACGGCGCGCTGGCGTCGCCCATCGTATCGGTGCTGGTGCTGAAAAAGCTGCTCGGGCCCAAGGACTGACGCCTCCGGGCGGGACTTATCTCTCGCCACCGCCGGGCGTCTTGTTACCGGTCCCCGCCGCCGGGCGGGGGGGGCATGTCCAGCGTATCGATTTCGAAATCCACCTCGCTGTCGACGACGGTAATGCCGCCTTCTTCAAGCAGCTGCTGAAACCCGTGGTCGGGCGCCATGTCGTCGCCGTGGCCGTGGCCGTCGGCGATCGCCTGTTCCGCCAGTGCGTCATACAGAAAAAACGATTCCTCGCGTTCCCGCATGTCCTGTTCCTCGTCGGGGGTCATTTGCCGGACCGGACGGCAGAACCACGTCATCAACGCGCCGGGGATGCCCGTCAACATCCATGCCGGGATTTCCAGCAACGGCCGGACGACGTCGGACCAAAGGGCGGGGGAAAGGCGCTCAACCTTGATTTCGGCGACGACCAGCTTGCCCGGCCAGAACCTGTACCAAAGGTCATGGGCCGACACCAGGCTGAGGCCGCGGCTCGGGTCGGTGCGGACCAGCGCCTCCGCCGCGCCCGCGGCGAACGCCGCCAGCAGCAGCGCCCAGCCCAGATAAAACAGAAAGCGCCTTGGGATCATGATGCTTTCTTATGGGCTCTCGCCGGGCGGCGGGCAACGATATTCCGGAGCACCCCCGAGAGCCCCATCCCCGCCGGGCGGGCGCCCGGGCGGTTTACCGTTGCGCGCGGGGCCCGGGGCCGTTATTTTCCGGCCCCTGTTCCTGGCGCCGGGCCTTATTCGGGCGCGACGTCGGAACCGAGCGGAGGGGTGGCCGAGTGGCTGAAGGCGCACGCTTGGAAAGCGTGTATAGGGGAAACTCTATCGGGGGTTCGAATCCCCCTCCCTCCGCCAAATATCTTTATATTAAAATTAGTTATATATAGAATATTTGATAACCCACATCTAAACCCACAATTAAGATGGTGCTTGGCGCATGGTTTCGCGCCATTTCTGCTCTTTCGGCCATCACCGGAACAGCAATTCAAGTGTGTCTGCTTAAACCCGAAAGGCAGCCGCGCAAAACATCTAGCTGCTTAGTCTGAAAATGACCCGAAGCGGACAGTCGCAGCAACTAAACGCATGGGGCCCGAAAACAGGATGTTCAGTTTGCGCGAGCCGAACAAATCACCATTAAAGTCTGCTGTTGAGCGATCAGAGCAAGTTCTTTTGTAGATCGTCTGTTGGCGCGCTCTGACCATTTTGTTGGCAATCCCGCAGTACTGAGGAACTGTTTCAAGATAGAAGCTTTAACGCCGAAATTAATATTTTCAGGCATTGCCCCGTCAAACGACCGCGAGCAACAATTGAGAAGTCTTGAAACCTGGGAATTACCTCGGTAACACCGAGGGTTTTGGAGGCAAAAGGCCTGGAATTTCAAGAAGGCACAAATATCGGCCAATCATAATACCGGCCGGACTTCCGCTGATCCTACCTTGTCCAGCACCGTTGCCGAGTGGCTGCGCCGGATTGATCCTCGGTTGCGCGGGCGCCGCCGCGCCGCGCCGGCACCAATATTTCTATAACAGCGCATTTGAAAAAACTGTCAAGTAAGTGACAAATTCGGTTTGCCGGTCCGCCACGGTCCCCCGGGCCGATTCCCGCGTGCAAAACGGACGCGCATTTGCCACACTGCGCCCATGAAAATTATTCGGTATTTCATAGCATTATGGCTGACCGTGCCGATCAGCCCGGCGGCGGCTGCGGAACCGCTCCGCATCGCCGCGGCGGCCAGCCTGCGCCCGGCGCTGCAGGAAATCGCCCGGCAGTACGAGGCCGAAGCTAACCAGGGCGTGCGCATCAGCTGGGCCGCGTCGCGGGTGCTGCGCCGGCAGATCGCGGGTGGCGCGCCGTTCGATGTGTTCCTGTCGGCGGACGAACGGTTCGTCTTCGACCTGGCGGCGGAAGGCCACGCCCGCGACCGGGGGCGCGTCTATGCCCGCGGGCGGCTGGCACTCGTCGCGGGCCGGACGAGCGGGCTCGACCCCGACCCGACCCTGGGCGGCCTTGCCGAATTTTTGTCGGCCCGCCCGGCGGCGCGGTTCGCCATCGCCAACCCGTCGCATGCGCCCTATGGCCGCGCGGCGGCGGCGGCGATTGAGGCGCTGAACCTGAAAGACGCCATCGCGCCGCATCTGGTGATGGGCGAAAACGTGTCGCAGGCGGCGCAGTTCGTCGCCACCCGGTCGGCGGCGGCGGGGTTGGTGTCGCTGTCGCTGGCATTGATTTCAACCCGCCGGGGCGACACACGGCACGCCGTCGTTCCCGAAACCCTGTATCCGCCGCTGAACCACCGGATGGCGGTGCTGCAACGCGCCCAGCCGGGGGCAGCGGCGTTTTACGCCTTCATGACCGGCGGCGCGGCGCGCGCGGCGTTGGTCCGCTACGGGTTCGAGCTGCCGGAAGGCCCGGGCGCCCAGCCGGGCAGAAAGGGCGGCTGATGGATTGGACGGCGCTATCGCTTTCGCTCAACCTTGCGGCGGTGACTTGCGCCGCGCTGATCCCGCTGGCCATGGTGATCGGCCGCTGGCTTGCCTGGACGCGGATCCGGTGGAAGGGCTGGGCCGAGGCGCTGATCGCCCTGCCCCTGATCCTGCCGCCGACGGTGCTGGGCTATTATTTTCTGGTCGCCTTCGGCAACGCGTCCCCCATCGGCCAAGCGTGGCAGTCGATGTTCGGCAGCGGTCTGGTGTTTACCTTCGAAGCGCTTGTCGTTGCGTCGATCATCTTCAACCTACCGTTCGCTGTGCAGCCGGTGCAGCGCGCGTTCGAAGCCATCCCCGACGACGTGCGGGAGGCCGCGTGGTGCAGCGGGCTCAGCAATCTGGCGACGCTCAGGCGCATCGAATTGCCGCTGGCCTGGCCGGGGATCGTTTCCGCCGTCGCCCTGACCTTCGCGCATACGCTGGGTGAATTCGGCGTGGTGCTGATGGTCGGCGGCAACATCCCCGGCGAAACCCGCACCCTGTCGCTCGCCATCTATGACAGCATGCAAAGTTTCGACGACCGGTCCGCGGGCGTCATGTCGTTGTTTCTGCTGGCGCTGTCTTTCGTCGCCATTGCGCTGGTTTACGGGCTTGCCCGGCGCGGTCAGGGGCGCACCCATGGCTGACGCGCTGCACGTCCGGCTTCGGCAGACGGCGCCGATCCCGCTTGACGCGGCGTTTGACTGCTACCCGGGCGAAGTGCTGGCGCTGGTCGGGCCGTCGGGCGCCGGCAAGTCGACGATCCTCCGCGCCATCGCCGGGCTGGCGTCGCCCGCCAACGGCCTGATCCAAAAGGACAGCGCGGTATGGTACGACCCCACCAGAGGCATCGACCTACCGGTGCAGCAGCGCCGCGTCGGCATGGTGTTTCAGGATTACGCCCTGTTTCCGCACCTGACGGCGCTGGAAAACATCGTCACCGCCATGGGGCATCTGCCGCCTCCGGCGCGGGCCTGCGCGGGGCGGGAAATCATGCGCCGGGTCAATCTTTCGGGCCTTGAAGACCGCAAGCCCCGGCAGTTGTCGGGCGGCCAGCGGCAGCGCGTGGCGCTGGCCCGGGCCTTGGCCCGCGACCCCCAGGTTCTGCTGCTGGACGAACCGTTCGCCGCCGTCGACCAGGTGACCCGCCGGCGCCTGCAGGACGAACTGGCAGCGCTGCGCGGATCGCTGAACGTGCCGACGGTCCTGGTCACCCACGATCTGTCCGAGGCCCGCAACCTGGGAGACCGGGTCTGCGTTCTGTACCAGGGGCGGACGCTGCAGACCGGCGAGCCGGAGGAAATTTTCAACCGGCCGAAATCGCCGCTGATCGCCCGCCTGACGGACCTGGGCAATCTGTTTTCCGGGCGCGTCTCCGGCCACGACCGAGCCGGCGGGCTAACCGCCGTCGACTGGCGCGGCGTCACCGTCCATACCCACCACCGGCCGGAGTTTGCCGAAGGCGCCGCCGTCGCCTGGGTCGTGCCGCCCGCCTTCGTCGTGCTGCACCGGGGCGACCGCCAGTCCCGGGGCGAGCGGGAAAACCCCGCCGCCGGCACGGTTTCGGGCATCCGGCTGTTGGGTGACACGGCGATGATTTCCATGTCGCCGGAAAACGATCCGGACACCCGCCTGATCTTCAGCGTCGCCGCCCACACGGCGCGGCGCAACGGGATCGAGATTGGCGGTCAGGTGAGCATATCCCTGCTGGCCGAAGGCGTGCATCTGATGCACCCGGAAACCCCGGCGGAATAATCGCGCCCTGCCGATTTATAGGCGCGAGAAAAACTCCACCATCCACGCATTGGCGGCGTCCGGCGTTTCGTAATGCACGAAATGCCCCGCGCTGGGCGCGACGGCCGCATCCAGGCTTGAAAACCAGCCGCCCAGGCTGTCCATCCACCCGGCCCGCAGCACCGGGTCGTGTTCGCCCCAGCGGATGCACGTGGGATGGGCGATGGGGTTCGGGTCGGCGTCGGGCCAGTCGCCGGCCATGGCGCGGCGGACCATGCCGCGGCGGATGCCGTCGACGCCCCGGTACCAGGCGAAGCCGCCTTCGAGGGCGCCCGGCGCCATGAAATTATCGACCCACAGATCAAGGTCGCCCGCGAACGTATCCGGGTCGTGGGACCAGTGGCTCAGGATATGCCCAAAATAAAGCCGGCAGGCGTTGCGGTTGAGCCCCGCGAGCAAGGGTGCCATCGGCAGCTGGTTGAAATACTGATACCAGGTTTCGGGCATCGACTCCGGGTCGGCCCAACGCTTGCCGATGCCGCCGTAGGGACAGTTGAAAAAGAACAGGCCGGCGATCCGCTCCGGCACTTTTTTGGCAAGCGCCTGCGCCGCCTGCGCGCCGACATCATGAGCAGCGACGGCGACCCGGCCGAGGCCGAGCGTATCAAGGAACGCAATCAGATCATCGGCGATGATGTCGGGGGTCAGCAGCGCGTCGGCGGGCCGATCGGTCGAGCGGCTTTCGCCAAAGCCCCGCAGGTCCGGCGCGATGACGTCGAAACTTTTGGCCAGCACCGGCATGTTCTTCCGCCAGGCGAGCCAGAATTCAGGCCACCCGTGGATCAGCAACACGGTTGGCGCGCCGCCGCCCCGGCCTTGACCCATCCGCGCGTAATGAAAGCGGCAGCCGCCGGCCTCCAGATACCTGCCGCCGCCCAGCTTTTTCTTCCAGTCATCAAGCGTCATGGAACCTCCCCGATCCCCAAGTTTACGGCCGGGGTCGGAAACCGGGGCGGAAAAAATGCACGGTGACACGAAATTTCCATGATTGGCGAATACCAGCTAGATTACCAAGCACCCAACGAACCATACAAAGGACCCGCCCTTGAAGTGCCTTGTCACCGGATTGGCCGCCGGATCGATCGCCACGACCCTATTGACGGCCCAGTTGACGGCCCTGGCCGGCCTCGCCCGGGCGGCGGACCCGCACCCGTCGACCATCGGCGTGCAGATCGAGAACGACCTTTTCGGCGACGGTCGGGATCAGCACTACACCAACGGCATCCAGTTCACCTTCACCGCCGGCGACGCCTTTATCCCCGACTGGCACAAAAGCTCCCTGGGCAACTTGCCCTACATCGACCCCAAGGTCCACAGCATCCAATACGTCGCCGCCATCGGGCAGAAAATGTACACGCCCGAAGACACCAGCCTGAAAATCCCCGGCCCCACCGACCGGCCCTATGCCGGGTGGCTGTTCGCAAGCCTGGGCGCCGCCGTCGGCGACGCGAAATCCGATTTTTTGCAGAACGGGTCATTGGACATCGGCATCGCCGGGCCGCTGTCCGGCGCCGGGTATACGCAGCGGCGATATCACACGCTGATCAACGTCGGCGTGCCGCGCGGCTGGGGCGAACAGCTGGATAGCGAACCGGGACTGCTTTTGACCTATCAGGCGCGGCTTCGGAAAAAACTTCTTGGCCGGAAGGATATGATCGAGGTCGATTTTCTGCCGTCGGCGGGCGCGGCACTCGGCAACATCCTGATCCAGGCGACCGTCGGCGTGTCTATCCGGATCGGCCAGAACCTGGACCTGACCTGCGGCCCGCCGTTCATCCGCCCGTCCCTGCCGGCGGCAGTGCTGGTCACACAAAAAGGGGCGTTCGGGTGGAACATTTTCGCCGGTGTCGAAGGTCGGGCCGTTGGGCACGACATATTCCTAGACGGCAACACCTTCGGGTCCGGCCCGTCGGTGGACAAGGAAACCTTCGCCGCCGATTTTCAGGGCGGGGCGGAGGTGATCCTCGGTCGCGCGCGGGTGACATTCACACAGATTCTCCGGACCCGCGAATTCGCAGGCCAGGAAAGCCGTAGCCAGTTCGGATCGATCTCGCTGTCCTATATCGTCTGACCGTGCCGGAGTGAGCGAATGTTTCTAAGCGTCTTCGACGTTTTCAAAATCGGCATCGGCCCGTCGTCCAGCCACACGGTCGGGCCAATGTTGGCGGCGCACCGGTTCGTCCGCCGGATGGAACGCCAAGGGACGCTCGCGGCGGTCACGCGGATGCGTACGACGCTGTACGGATCGCTGGCATTCACAGGAAAGGGCCACGCCACCGATCAGGCCGTGATCCTGGGCCTGTTGGGCGAAACGCCGGACGGCGTCGACCCGGATGCCGTCGCCGGCCTGATTGCCCGTATCGCGGGAACCAAACGCCTTAAACTGGGCCAGGGCCCGGAAATCGATTTCGATCCGGCCAGCGACATCGTGTTCGATTACGGCCCACCGTTGCCGGGACACGCCAACGGCATGGTCATCGCCGCGTGGTTTGGATCGGACCATGATGGCCCGCCGGAAAAAGAACGCGCGTACTATTCCATCGGCGGCGGCTTCATCGCGACGGACGACGAATTCGACGCCGCCGAGGAAACTGCCGACGTCGCCGGGAGCGAACCGCCCGACGTGCCCTACCCCTTCGCAACGGCGCAGCAGATGTTGGACATGGGGCGGACGCTCGATCATTCCATCGCCCACATGAAACGGCAGAACGAACTGACCCGGCGGACGGCGGAAAGCCTGAACGCCGGGCTAGACCGCATCTGGTGCGCGATGAACGCGTGCATCGACCGCGGACTCGGCCAGAGCGGCATTCTGCCAGGAGGGCTCAAGGTCAAACGCCGGGCCAAGGCGATCTGGGACGGGCTGCAGGCGGACAAGGCCAAGAACTTCCGCCTGGAACATACGGTGATGGACTGGATCAGCGTCTATGCGCTGGCCGTGAACGAGGAAAACGCCGGCGGCGGGCGCGTCGTCACCGCGCCGACCAACGGGGCGGCGGGGATCATTCCGGCGGTCGGGCGCTATTACCTGGATTTCTGCCCGGATGCGTCGATGGACGGCATCCGCGATTATCTGCTGACCGCCGCCGCGATCGGCGGGATCATTAAGGCCAATGCCTCGATTTCAGGGGCCGAGGTCGGATGCCAGGGCGAGGTCGGATCGGCCAGCGCCATGGCGGCGGCGGGGCTCTGCGCGGTCCTGGGCGGCACCAACATGCAGATCGAAAACGCCGCCGAAATCGCCATGGAACATCACCTGGGCATGACCTGCGACCCCGTCGGCGGCCTCGTGCAGGTGCCGTGCATCGAACGCAACGCCATGGGTGCGGTGAAGGCAATCAATGCGGCAAGCCTGGCCTTAAAGGGCGACGGCACGCATTTTGTGCCGCTGGACGCGGCCATCGAGACCATGCGCCAAACGGGCGCGGACATGCTGACCAAGTACAAGGAAACCTCTGAGGGCGGCCTCGCCGTCAATCTGACCGCGTGTTGACGGCCCGTTGTGGCGCGCGCCGCCGGGTCGAAGCATAGATTGGGTCTATGACATAATTCCTTTAATCGAACTGTCAGACGCGCGCCGGCGGGCAATGATCCTCGTGGGGAAGTACATTGCGGCGTGAATTCGGTCGACTGACCGGCATTCCCGCCCGGCACTTGGAGAATCAGCGATGAAGATTTCAACTCGCATTTTTGCGGGGTTTTCGGCTGCGCTTGTGCTGCTAGCAACCATCAGCGGGATTGGCGTGTATGCCGTCAATACCGTTGGGCAGGCTTTTTCAACCTATCAGGCGCTTGTTAAACAAACCGTGGATGCCGGGCGCGTGCAGGCCGACATGCTGACCGCGCAACAGGCCGTCGGAACTACCTGATCCAGCCGGCGGAGGCGGCCGCAAGCGCAGTCGCAAGCCGCGCCAACAGCACCAAGACCTTTGCCGCCGATCTTGCCGGCCGGATCGATAAACCGGACCGCAAGGCGATGGTCGACGGTGTCGGCGCGCGCATCACCGGCTACCTCGGCGGGTTCCTGAAGGTCACGGAACTGGAGAAAGCACAGAACGATCTATTGAAAAAAACGCTCTATAAACTCGGCGCCGACGTTGGCGACAAACTTTACACCGTAATGCAGAAGGCTAAGGACGACGGCGACGTCGAATCAGCCTACAACGCCGCATCGGGGCTGCGGCCTCTGCTGATCGGCCGTCTCGAAGTGGCGAATTTCCTTTTATACAAGGAAGACGCCATCCACGAACGGGTGGTCAAGTAGATGCGGCGTTCGAAGCCGTCACCGATCAATTGCTGGCGTCGTTGTTTGACGAACAGCAGCAGGCATCGACCCAGCAGATTTCAAGCAACGTCCATCAGGCGTCGAACGGCACGCAGCAGGTGTCGTCGAACATCCGCGACGTCACGCAAAGCACGTCGGAAACGGGTGCGGGCGCGCAACAGTTCAGGGTCACCGCCGATAACCTGTCGTCCGACGCCGGTGCGTTAAAGAGAGAAGTCGAAACCTTCTTAAGCAAAATCCGCTCGGCCTGACGTCGCAAAACCCGAGCACGGCGACTTGGCTTTGGGTGACTCATGTATGAGGGCGCGGAAATAAGTGAGTCCGCCAACTCCCGCGTTCAGCCAGCGTGGCCGCAGCCCGCCTGGGGATGGTTGGATTGGCCAGGTGGGCGTCTTTGCTGATTAAGCTGTTTGCGGCGGAGTTGCGCGAACCCAGGGCAGGGGCGCCCGGCGATTGAGGGGCCAACTAAAAATGCGACAAATACCCGCCGTCGACCGCGAGCACGTGGCCGGTGATGTAGGCGGCTTCGTCCGATACCAAAAAACGGACGGCCCCGGCGATTTCGTGCGGTTCGCCCCAGCGGCCCAAGGACGTGCGCTTGGAGAGCCAGCCGGCGATTTCCGGATCGTCGACCATGGCGCGGTTGGCGTCCGTCGCGAAATACCCCGGGGCAACGGCGTTGACGGTAATCTTTTGCGGGCCCAGTTCGGCGGCCAGCGCGCGAACCAGACCGGTCAGCCCGCCCTTTGACGCGGTATAGGCCGCGTCCCCCGCCCGCGCGATGTGGCCGGCGATGGAGGTCACGTGCACGATGCGCCCGCCGCCCCGGGCCGCCATCAAGGGCGCCACGGCGCGGGACAGCGTAAAGCCCGCGACCAGATTGATGTCGAGAAGATCGCGCAGCGCCTGCGCATCCAGGTCGGCGAGCGCGCGCCGGTCACGATCCCCCGCCGCGTTGACCAGGATGTCGGCGCCGCCGTCGGCTTCCAGGTCACGGAACGCAGCCTCGACCTGAATTTCGTCCGTCGCGTCGAACGGCAGGGCGCGGGCGCGCCCGCCCGCCGCCTCGATGGCGTTGAGCGCTTCGGCCATGGCGTTGCCGTCGCGTCCACCCAAGGCCACCCGTGCGCCGCCATCGGCCAATGCCTTGGCGATTTCAAGCCCCAGCCCCCGGGTCGCGCCGGTGACTAGCGCGCGCCTGCCTTCGAGGGAAAAGGGGATGGCCATGGCCGTACTTTGACGTTACTTGGGTTTGGAGCCGAAGATTTCGTAAATCGCGCGGGCGATATCGCCTTCCAGCGGGAAAGACAGCATGCCCATGACCGAATATCCCAATATCCACGGCATCAGGTAGAACCGGATAATGTAAAAGAACCACGCGACGTAAAGCGGCACCATGGGATCAAGCAAAAACTTAGGCGTGATCGGCCGAAACACCTTGAGGACCGGTTCGGTCAGCATCACGAACGCGCGCATGAAAAAGAACGGGCTGTCGACCGGCAGGAACAGGTTCATCCCCGACCGCCCAATGAGCGTCCACATGACCGCGCCCAGGATGTAGTCGATGATCTGAATGGAAAGGGGGATGGATGACTCCACTGGCGTCTGCTCCCTTGGGTCGCCGAAACCGACCATCTTTAGCCGGGGCCTAATTTATAGAAATCAACTAGCGGAAAAGCAAAAGAAACGGGGGCGGAACCGACGTTCCGCCCCCGCTCCGAAGGTATGCGTATTCTGAGTCTTAGTGGGCATCCGAGAGGATGCTGGCACCCGACGGGTTGCGGGTGTCGTCAACCATCTTCTGGATTTCCGCACTCGGCTCTTCCGTCGCCAAGCTCACCACGATCATCGCGACGAACGAGACAATGATACCGACAACGCCGAAGCGCAGGTGGTCGAGACCCAAGATCGGGTCACCACCGGCGAACCGGACGTGGTACAGGTAGGCCGAACCCGCAGCGAAGCCCAACACCATCGATGCGATAGCGCCGGCACGGTTGGCGCGTTTCCACCAGACGCCCATGACCAACGGTACGAACAGGCCCGACATGGCGAAGCAGAACGCCCAGGCCACCGCACCGAGAATACCGGTCAGCTTCATGGAGGCGACGAACGCGCCCGCTGCGCCGATGAAGACCAGCAGAACACGGGCCACCACCAGACGCTTCTTGGTATCAGCGGTCGGGTCGATGATGCTGTAGTAAAGGTCATGCGACAGCGCGTTCGCGATGGCAAGCAGGAGACCGTCGGCGGTCGACATGGCCGCTGCCATGCCCCCGGCGGCCACGAGGCCCGAAATCACGTACGGCAGACCGGCAATTTCCGGCGTCGCCAAGACGACGATGTCCGGCCGCATGAAGAACTCGTTGATCTGCAGGATGCCGTCGCCGTTTCCGTCGGCAACACTCAGCATGCCCACGGCGTGCCACTTCTGCACCCAGGTCAGGGCGTTCACATCGGCGATGGACTTGCCGATGATGGCCGTGGCCAGGGACGGATCCAGCAGCTGCAGCTTCGTCAGCGTAGCCAGAGCTGGCGCCGTGAAGTACAGCAGAAAGATGAAGAACAGCGACCAAGCCACCGACTTCCGCGCGTCACGCACGCTGGGCGTGGTGAAGTAACGCATCAGAATGTGCGGCAGGGACGCAGTGCCCGCCATCATGCAGAACGCCAGCGTGACGAACTTCCAAGCACCCATGCCGCCGTCGGCGGGGGCGTTGTGAAGGGTCGTCAAAACCTTCTGTCCAGCAACCTTGGAGGCGGCTTTAGCGCCGACGCCCAGGGTCTTTTCCAGGCCAGCGATCTTGTGCACGGCATCGCCGTAGGAGAAGTGCGGAACAAGGCCGAATTTCTGCTTGTTGGACATCCAGATAACCGGCAGCAGGTAGGCGATGATCAGAACGATGTACTGCGCCACCTGGGTCCAGGTAACGGCCCGCATCCCGCCGAGCATGGAGCACAGCAGAATACCCAAAAGGCCGAACCAGACGCCGACTTCGAACGGGATCTGAAGCGCCCGGGCGGCGATGGTGCCGGTGGCGTTGATCTGCGCCGTCACATACGTGAAGGACGCAACCACCAGAACAACGACCGCGCAGAAGCGCGCCAGGTTGCCGCCATAACGGGTACCGATGAAGTCGGGCACCGTGAAGCAGCCGAACTTACGCAGATACGGCGCCATCAACGAGTTGACGAGCACGTAACCACCGGTCCAGCCGACGACGAAGGCCAAGTAGCCGTGACCGCCGAAGTAGATACCGCCGGCCAGCGCCACGAACGAAGCACCGGACATCCAGTCCGCCGCCGTCGCCATGCCGTTGAACACCGGCGGCACTTCGCGGCCGGCCACGTAGTACGCGCCGACTTCCATGGTCCGCGACAGCCAGCCGATACCGGCATAGATCACGATGGTGAAAGAGACGAACAGAATACCGATGGTATCGGCCGTCATGCCCATCTGTTCGCAAACAGCCATGAGCAAAATGAAGCAGATGAACCCGCCCGTATACATACCGTAGATTTTAGGCAGGTTGTCGATGAAGTTACCTTGCATGGTTGCTATCTCCCCTCGCCTTATTCACCGACGCCGGCTTCGTCATCGATCTGATCTTGCTTCCAGTTTTGGAAGAAAATCAAAATGACGAAAATGGCCAACGATCCCTGAACCGCGAAGTAGTAACCCAGCGGGAATCCCAAGAAAGTCATGGAATTCAGGCTGGCGGCGGACCAGTGAACGACGAATGAGAAAATGAACCAGAGACAAAGAACAAAAATCGTAAGATTCCTTGTCCGCTCCCAATGACGTTTTAAACTCTCAGGTGTTGCTTGAGACATAAGTCCCCTCCCGTCTTTCTGAACGATTTACCACCCCTCGTTCGGCACCCTAAGGGAGGTTGTCCACCGTTGGACCGACGGCCACCCGCTCTTATGATTTGCCTAAAGAGCTGCCAAACGAGTAGGTTTATACCAGCTTTCGGGACTTTTTAAAGCCATTAATGCCTAACATGTTGATTCAAAGCCTTTTACGGAAATTGCCTGGCCCGCTGAAGGGTTTGGCGGAACGGTTTGACGACAGCCCCATCGATTCGCCGGAAAAAGCCCAGCACTTCATACGAACGCGCTCGTCCTACGTCGCCCAAACGGCATTGTACGGGTATCTGAAAACCCGTATGGGCACGCGCTACCGGCAGTTGTTCGAAGACAAAACCTTTTCACGATCAATACGCATCGCGGCATCGCAGACGTTCGCGTCGTGCCTGTCGGATATGACCATCTATGGCGTCGCCATGGTTGCCCGCGACGGCGGGCTCGCGGACGACGAAGCCCGTCTTTTGGCGGAACGGATATACGTTTCCGCCTACAAGTCGGGGCTTGAGAAAGTCGACCGCAAGGAACAGCCCGAAGGCGCCCGCGAACGGTTTCAGGTACGGCTCGACGGCATCCACTGGAAGACTGCCGCCGAGACCATCGACGTGTTTGAATCGAGCTCCGCCGACTTGATCCGGTTCGCCCCGGTGATCGACGAGTTCAAGGAACTCGACGGCGAAATCGTCAACAATTCTTTATGGTTACGGTGGATCGACATCCGCAAGCAATGGGAAAAGCGGCTGCGCGCGGGCGATGTTGCCACGGCGTGGCGGGGCGGCCGCGCGGCGTAACCGGCGGGTTCGCCGCCGGCAGTTGACCCACGATACTTGACCTTCCGTAATTGACCGGACATCACACCGTGTCATCATGGCGGGATGAACGGCGCGCCCGGCGCGCCGGCCACCGGCGAGGGTAACGGCGGATGGAACGCCAGACCGACATTTTTCGAAAACCGGTGCGCGACGGCATGCGCCCGTCGCCGCCCGCCGTGCAGCCGGATGAAAGCCTGAACGGCATCGTCGGCCGCATGGAACAGTTCGGCGCGTCGGCCATCGTCGTGTGCGACGCAAAGGGGCGGGCCCAAGGCATCGTCACCGAACACGACATCGCAAGGCGGGCCGCCTTCCGGATGCCGGGGGACGCACCGGCCGCCGATGTGATGACCCAGCCGGTCGACTGCATCCATGAGGACGAATACCTCTACCACGCCATCGCCCAGATGCGCCGGCAGGGCCGCCGGCACATGCCAGTGGTCGACCAGAGCGGCGTCCTGACCGGCATCCTGAACCTTGATGACACCCTGGCCGTGGCATCAAAAAGGCTTATGGATCAATTAGATATCCTGACCCGCGAGGACAATGTCGACGGCCTGACCGAAGTCAAGGCGGCGGAGGTCGATCTGGCCGCCGAGCTCCGCGAGGAGGGGGTCGAGCCGACGGAAATTCAGGCTCTCCTCAGCCACATAAACCTGGACATTTACCGCCGGGTCATCGACCTGAACCTTGTGGCGATGGAAACGGAGGGCCTGGGCCCGCCGCCGCGGCCGTTCCAATGCGTGGTCATGGGATCGGGCGGGCGCGGCGAAAGCTTCCTGTTCCCCGACCAGGACAACGGCTTCATCATCGAGGACTATCCCGACGATGACCACACGGAAATCGACGGCTGGTTCATCAATCTGGCCGAACGAATGACCCGCGACCTGGACCGCGTAGGCCTGCCGCTCTGCAAAGGGTTCGTCATGGCGACCAACCCGCTCTGGCGGAAAAACCTGAGCCAGTGGAAAGAGCAGATGACGCTGTGGAGCAAGAAGCGCAACAACATCGTGCTGCGCCATTGCGACATCTTTTTCGATTTCGTTTCGGCGTTTTCGTCGGAGGGCCTTGCCGCCGACATGGCGGGGGAACTTCGCCAACACGTGACCGACACCACCCGCGGCAACAAGATGTTCCTGATGCAGATGTATACGTCCGATCAGGACGCGGGCGCGGCCTTGGGCTGGTTCCGCCGGTTCAAGACCATGCGGGAAAGCGACCCGCCCGGATACAAGGGGTACCTGAACCTTAAGCACATGGGCACCCTGCCGCTGGTCGAGGGCATGCGACTGATGTGCCTGCGCGAAGGGCTGACCGTGCTGCCGACATTGTCGCGGATCAGCGCGCTGCACGCGGCGGGGATTTTGAACGCCAACGAAAACGACGAATTGACCGCCGCCTATAAGCACCTTTCGGGCCTTTTGCTGCGTCAGCAGATCGCCGACTTCAAGGCCGGCAACCGGGTCACCAACTTCGTCCATCCCAATTCCATCACCCGGCGGGAGGCCTCCATCCTGAAAGATTCGTTCGAAGCCATTCAATTATTAAAAGACCGCACGCGCATGGAATTCACCGGCAACGTTTTCTAGGTTCAAGAGATGACCACACGCCGACAGTTCATCGCCGCCGCCGGCGCGGCGGGCCTCTGCCTGGCACTCCCGGGTCGGGCCGCCCGCGCCGCCGGGCCGGGGACCTTCATCAAATCAATCCCGTCGACGGGCGAGAATATTCCCGCCGTCGGCATGGGAAGCTGGCTGACCTTCGACGTTGCCAGCGACAGGGCGGCGGTGCAACGGCGGGTCGACCTGCTCCGGACCTTTTTCGCCGCAGGCGGCGGCATGGTCGTTTCATCGCCCATGTATGCACGTCGGAAGACGTCATCGGCCAGGTTCTGAAAAATTTAGGCGGCGGCGCCAAGCCGCTGTTCGCGGCGACCAAGTTGCGGACGCTGGGACGTGATCAAGGCGTCCGCCAGATGGCGGAATCGGAACGCTTGTGGGGCCGCCCCAGAAGTGGCCGGGGCTTTGACCTGATGCAGATCCACAACTGGGTCGGCTGGGAAGGCCACATGGAAACGCTGCGCGCGTGGTCGCAAGAGGTCCGCATCCGATACATCGGCATCACTACGTCGCACGGGCGGTTTCATAGCCAGTTCGAAGGCATCATATCGCGCGTGCCGCTCGACTTCGTGCAGATGGCCTATAATGCCCAGGACCGGTAGGTCGAGGCGCGGTTGCTGCCGCTGGCGAAGGAACGCGGCATCGCCGTCATCGCCAACCGGCCGTTCCAACGGAGATACCTGATCGACCGGGTCCAGGGCAAACTGCTGCCGCCGCTCGCTCAAGACATGGGCGTCAAATCGTGGCCGCAGTTTTTGCTGAAATTCGTGATCTCCCACCCGGCGATCACCTGCGCCATCCCGGCAACCGGCGATCCGGCGCACATGGTGGAAAACATGAGTGTCGGTCATGGACCGATGCCGGATGCAGCGATGCGGGCAAAGATGGCGGATTACGTGGCAGGAGTTTAGGTCGGACGCTTGGTCGACCCAGTCAGCCCCAAACCCGCTCTAGCACCAGTATCGTGACTTGCTCAGACGCCTACTCGGCCAATCCCACCATCCCCGAGTGTGCTGCGCCGTTTGATCACCATTCCTTACCCATCTCCCGGACCTGCTCCATCTTGACGGACGCGTTGATCGCCTGGCGGCAGGTGATGACGCCACGGGTTTCGAGCAAGTCCAGAAGACGGACGAACACCTTGGCCGTGGCGATGGCGTCGCCCAGGGCCGTGTGGCGGCCTTCGATGTTCACGCCCAAGCGTTCGGCCATGGCCTCCAGCGAATGGTTGCGGCTTTCGGCCTCGGCGAATACGGACAGCAGCAGCGTGTCCAAGACCAGATTATCGAAGGTGACGCCCGTGGCGGCGTGGTTTTTCTTGAGGAAGGCCATGTCGAAGGCGGCGTTGTGGGCGACCAGCACGGCGTCGCCGACGAATTCCTTGAACGCGGGGATGACCTCTTCGACCCCGGCCTCACCCCGCACCATGTCGTCGGTGATGCCGTGGATTTTGGTCGATGCCTTGGTGATCGGCATCTTGGGATCAATCAGCCGGGTGAACGGTTCGTGGTCCAAAACACGGCATCCCCGGATGCGGACGCCGCCGATAGAAATTATCTGGTCGGCACCCTCGGTCGCGAGGCCCGTGGTTTCCGTATCGAAGACGACGAAGGTCAGGTCCTTCAAACATTTACCCCCAACCTCATCGATGTGCATGGGCGGGTTGAGCTTGTCGAAATCGTATAGTTCCGGCCGTTCCGGAAGCGCGTTTTTGTTCAGCGCGCGGTTGGCCAGAAGCCGGTCCAACTGAAACCAGATGACCGCGACCGCCACGGCGTAACCGCCCCCGGCGGCCAGAAAAAATCCCCGGCCGCCAGCGCTCGCGGTCCAAAGCCAGGCGCCGGCGAGCGCCACCAACCCGACCAGAAGCGCCAGCACAAGCGCGCCTCCGGCAAGGCGCCGGACGCTCATGCGGCGGATGCTGTCAATTCGCTCCAACGGCTGCCTCTCTCTCCGTTGCGAACTAAACATTAGCACGCCCGCCGGGCAGGTCGATTGCCCTATGTCGAACCGGCCGCCCGGCTTGCCCCCGGTCTTGCTCAGCCCCCCGTCCCATTGCGCGGCCCCGCCGGTTGGGCTAAACAGCGGCCTCCCAACCCCAGTTTTCTTAAAAGACGGAACCCCGCCGATGGCCAGCTATCAGTATTCCTACGTCATGAAGAACGTCCGCAAGGTTTATCCCGGTGGGCGGGAAATTCTGAAAGGGCTGACGCTGTCGTTTCTGCCGACGGCGAAGATCGGCGTTCTGGGCGTCAACGGCGCTGGGAAATCGACATTGCTGAAAATCATGGCCGGCAAGGACACGGACTACACCGGTGAGGCCTGGTCGGCGGACGGCGTCCACGTCGGATATCTGGAACAGGAACCGGAACTGGATCCGAAATTGACCGTCGAACAGAACGTCATGAAGGGCCTAGGCGCGGTCAAGGACATGCTCGACCGGTTCAACGAGCTTTCCGAGAAATTCGCCGAGCCCATGGACGACGACGAAATGAACGCGCTTCTGGCCGAGCAAGGCGAGCTGCAGGAAAAGATCGACGCAGCCAAAGGCTGGGAGCTCGACCGCACCATCGAGATCGCCATGGACGCCCTGCGCTGCCCACCGGGTGATGCGGACGTGACCAAGTTGTCGGGTGGTGAACGCCGCCGCGTGGCGCTCTGCCGCCTGCTGCTACAAAAGCCGGAAGTCCTTTTGCTGGACGAACCGACCAACCACTTGGATGCGGAGAGCGTCGCCTGGCTAGAACGGTTTTTGCACGACTACGACGGCACCGTGATGATCGTGACCCACGACCGGTACTTTCTGGATAACGTCACCGGCTGGATTTTGGAACTCGACCGCGGCCAGGGCATTCCCTACGAAGGCAACTATTCAAGCTGGCTTGAACAGAAACAAAAGCGCCTGGCCCAGGAAGAACGCGAAGAGAGCGCGCGGCAGCGCACGCTTAAACAAGAACTGGATTGGATCCGCCAGTCGCCCCGCGCCCGTCAGGACAAATCCAAGGCGCGTATCCAGCGCTATGAAGACCTGTTAGCGCAGTCGCAGGACGCGCAGATGGGCACCGCCTCCATCATCATTCCGCCGGCCCCGCGCCTGGGCGATCTGGTGGTCGAAACTGAACACCTGAAAAAAGGCTTCGGCGACCGGCTTCTGATCGATGACCTGACCTTCAAAATTCCGCCGGGCGCCATCGTCGGCATCATCGGCGCCAACGGCGCGGGCAAAACGACGCTGTTCCGCATGATCACCGACCAGGAAAAGCCCGACGGCGGCGCGCTCAAGCTCGGCGATACGGTCGTCCTCGGCTATGTCGACCAGAGCCGCGACGCGCTCGCGCCCAACAAAACCGTGTGGGAGGAAATTTCCGGCGGCAACGACGAAATCGTGCTCGGCAAGCGGGCCATGCCGTCCCGCGCCTACGTCGCGCAGTTCAACTTCAAGGGCGGCGACCAGCAGAAAAAAGTCGGCCAGCTTTCAGGCGGCGAACGCAACCGCGTCCATCTGGCGAAGATGCTGTTGTCCGGCGCCAACGTGCTACTGCTCGACGAGCCGACCAACGATCTGGACGTCGACACGCTGCGCGCGCTTGAAGAAAGCCTCGCCGACTTCGCGGGCTGCGTCTTGATCACCTCGCACGACCGCTGGTTCCTGGATCGCTTGGCGACCCACATCCTGGCGTTCGAAGGCGACAGCCACGTGGAATGGTTCGAAGGCAACTACGAAGCCTACGAGGCTGACAAGAAACGCCGCTTGGGCGACGACGCGCTTGAGCCGCACCGGATCAAGTACAAGAAATTAACCCACTAATATTCCGCCAGGTCGGTGATCACCCGGCCCGCCGTCACCCCCGGCTGGCGATGAAGCGCGCGATCTGGTCGACTTTTTCATCCGTCAGATCCAGGCGGATGCGGGTGTTGGCCTCGGTCAGCGCGACGACGGCGGCGTCGAATTTGCCGGCCTCCGCGGAATAGGCGGCGACCGCCGTCTCGAGCGCTTTGATCGCGCCGGTTTCCGCATCGCTTAACTGCAACGCCTTGTAGGCGTTGATGACGCCCGCCGTCTTGTTAGCGAATTTTTTGATGTTCTGGAGGTTCTGATCCTCCTGGCGGATGATGTAGGTCTTGAAATGATCGATCAGACCGCCCTGGCCCATGTTGGCGCGCAGGTCGCCCAGCAATTTGACCTTTTCGTTTTGTGATCCCTGAAACTCGCCCCAGGCATCGTCAATTGTCTAAACGTCATTGTTTATGTTCAAAACCGACAGCACCATGATGGCGCCGGTCGCGATCATCGCGCCCAAAAGTAGTTGGCTGGCCCTGCTGATCCGCAAGTTTTTCATGTTTCTCTCCTCGGGTGCGCGTCTTGTTTTGTTCTTGAACCGCGCGCTTTTATTCGGAATTTTGCGCTGTCGGGGTGCCCTGAATTTTCTCTGTTCTAACCTTTGCCACGCACAATGAGCATCTATCCGAAAGTAAAGGTTTCGAATATTTCTGTATGACGACGTCGGGACGTCGCCGCACGGAAATCGGGCGTCCGCCGGACACCAAGGTTGTCGGATAAATAAACCCCTGCTCCCCCAGCACGACGGCGATTTTCAGCTTTGCCGCATCGCCGCCAGTCCACGCCTTACCCGCGCCCGCCTGCCCCTCGCTCGATTGCGCCCTCCCCTCACCCGCGCGCCGCCTGCACGCCGCCTGCCAGGCGTCTGCCCCTGCCCAGCGCCCGGCCCAGCCCGGCCCGGCGCCCCCGACACCACCCAAAAACAACCGAATTTTATGATTGACATAAGGATATCTTTATATGCATATGTCATTCTATGATTGAGATGGAGCCCACCCTGGCGGGGCTTCGCGCCGCCGCCGAGCCGACCCGGCTACGCATTCTGGCGCTGTGCGCCGAGGGCGAACTGACCGTGTCGGAGCTGGTGCGCATCCTCGGCCAGAGCCAGCCCCGGGTGTCCCGTCATTTAAAAGTGCTGACGGCGGCGGGCCTGCTGACCCGCGTGCCAGAAGGCAGCTGGGTGTTTCACCGGCTGGCGCAGTCGGGCGGTCAGGCCGATCTGGCGGCCAAGCTGGTGGCGCTGGCGCCCCAAGATGACGACACCATCGCCGCCGACATGGCGCGGCTTGAAACCGTAAAGCTAGAGCGGGCCGAAGAAGCGGCGTGCTACTTCCGCGACAACGCCGGACAGTGGGACAAACTGCGTTCGCTGCACGTCGACGACGCGGTGGTCGAACAGACGATTTTGGATTTGGCGCCTTCGGACATCGGCCGCCACCTGGACCTGGGCACCGGCACCGGGCGGGTTCTTGAATTGTTGGCCGACCGTTCGGCAGAAGCCTACGGCGCCGACCAGTCCCGCGAAATGCTGGCGATCGCCCGGGCGCGGCTTGAGCAGGCGGGCCTCGGCCATTGCCACGTCCGTCAGGCGGACATCACGCAATTGCCGTTCCCGGCCGGGAGGTTCGATCTGGTGACGATCCATCAGGTCCTGCATTTCATGGCCGACCCGATCCCCGCCATTCAGGCGGCGACGAAAATGCTGGCGCCCGGCGGGATGCTGCTGATCGTCGACTTCGCGCCGCACGAGGAAGAAAGCCTGCGCCGCGATCATCAGCACCGGCGGCTCGGGTTTTCCGATACCGAAGCGCACACCTGGTTCGAACGCGCGGGCCTGACGCCCGCCGCCGCCGAGAGCCTTTCCGGCGAACCGTTGACCGTCCGTATCTGGACCGCCGTCAACAACGCCGCCCCGTCCGAAATCTCTGGCGCCCGGCGCCCCGCCCCGACACGCACCCTGGAGCACCCCCTCTGATGCCGCCTGCCATTCATTCCGAAGCCCACGTCAACACCCCCTATGGACGCCGGTCTGCCGCGTACCTCGCCATAGCGCAACCGCTACCGGACGACGTCGACGTGTCGTTCGAATTTTTCCCGCCGCAGAGCGACGGGTCGGAAAATACGCTGTGGCAGAGCATTCAGCGCCTCGCGCCGTTGAAGCCGAAATACGTGTCCGTGACCTACGGCGCCGGCGGCTCGACCCGCGAACGTACGCACAACACGGTCAAACGATTGTTGACGGAAACCGCCCTGACGCCGGCCGCGCACCTGACCTGCGTCGACGCGACGGCGGAAGAAGTCGACCTTGTCGCACGCGACTATTGGGATATTGGCGTCCGCCACATCGTGGCGCTGCGCGGCGACCCACAGGCCGGCGATGCGACGTACACGCCGCATCCGGGCGGCTATGCCTTTGCCGCCGACCTGGTGGCGGGGCTCCGGCAGATCGGCGATTTTCACATTTCCGTCGGCGCCTATCCGGAAGTGCATCCGGAAGCCCGGTCGGCCAAATCCGACCTGGATAACCTGAAACGCAAATTCGACGCCGGCGCCGATCAAGCGATCTCGCAGTTCTTTTTCGATACCGACGTCTACCTGCGCTTTGTCGATCAGGCGCGTGCCGCCGGCATCTGGGCGCCGATCATCCCGGGGATCATGCCGATCCACAATTTCTGGAAGGTCGCGAATTTCTGCAAACGCTGCGGCGCGAACGTGCCCCGATGGCTGCGCGATCTGTTCGACGGGCTGGAAAACGACCCGGAAACCCACAAGCTGGTCGCCGCCGGCCTGGTCGCCGAACAGTGCCGGGCGCTCTATGAACAGGGCGAAAAGCAGTTTCATTTTTATACGCTCAACCAGGCAGACCTGACCTACGCCATTTGTCACATGCTGGGCGTACGCGCGCGGCCGGGCGGCGGGATCGGCCAGGCAAGCACCGCCGGTTGATCGGAATCGCTTAACCATGAACGACATGTCAGACCGATTTCCGGCGCGTCACGCGGCCGACCGCACGGAAGCACTCAGAGATATTCTGGAACAGCGCATCCTGGTGCTCGACGGCGCCTGGGGCACGATGATCCAGGAACACAAATTGGGGGAAGACGCCTTCCGGGGCGAGCGGTTCAAGAGCCACGACCATGACCTGAAGGGCAACAACGACCTTCTGATCCTAACACAGCCGGACATCGTCAAAGACATCCACGGCCGGTTTCTTGAGGCCGGCGCCGACGTGACGGAAACCAACACCTTCAACGCGACCCGCATCGCCCAGGCCGATTACGGCATGGAGGCGCTGGTTTACGAGCTAAACTACGAAGGCGCCCGGCTGGCCCGTCAGGCGTGTGACGCGTGGACCAAAAAAACACCGGCGCAACCCCGCTTCGCCGCAGGCGCCATCGGGCCGACCAACCGCACCGCGTCGATCTCGCCGGACGTCAACGACCCCGGATACCGAAACGTCACTTTCGACCAGCTGGTCGAAACCTATACCGAGGCCGCGCGCGGCCTGTTGGACGGCGGCGTCGATATTCTGCTGCTGGAAACCATCTTCGACACGCTGAACGCCAAGGCGGCGATTTATGCGGTCCTGAAACTGTTCGACGACCTGGGCCGGCGCTGGCCCCTGATGATTTCCGGCACCATCACGGATGCGTCGGGGCGGACGCTGTCGGGCCAGACGGCGGAGGCGTTTTACAGCTCCGTCGCCCACGCCAAACCGATTTCCGTCGGGTTCAACTGCGCCTTGGGCGTCGAGGAGCTGCGCCCGCACGTGCGCGCCGTGTCGGACGCGTCGACGACCTTCACCAGCGTCTATCCCAACGCCGGCCTGCCCAACGAATTCGGCGGTTACGACGACACGCCCGAACACATGGCCGAGCATTTGGGCGAATTTGCGCGGTCCGGCCTGATCAACGTCGTCGGCGGGTGCTGCGGCACGACGCCCGATCACATAAAGGCCATCGCCGACGCGGTCCGCGGCATCGAGCCCCGTAAGCCCCGGGCGCGGAAAAACCTGCTGCGCCTCGCAGGGTTGGAACCGTTGGTGTTCGACGAAACCACCGGCTTCGTCAACGTGGGCGAACGGACGAATGTCGCGGGGTCTGCCAAGTTCGCCGAATTGATCCGCGAAGGCAAATACACCGACGCGTTGGAGATCGCCCGCCAGCAGGTGATGAACGGCGCCCAGATCGTCGACGTCAACATGGACGACGCGATGCTCGAGGGCGAAAAGGCGATGACGAGGTTCTTGAACCTGATCGCCGCCGAACCGGACATCGCCCGCGTGCCGGTGATGGTCGATTCATCCAAGTGGTCGATCTTGAAGGCCGGACTGAAATGCCTGCAAGGCAAGGGCGTGGTTAATTCCATCAGCCTCAAGGAAGGCGAAGGCCCGTTCAAGGAACAGGCGCGGGAAATCATGCGCTTCGGCGCCGCTGTGGTCATCATGGCCTTCGACGAAAAGGGTCAGGCGGAAAATTACGACCGCATGATCAAAATCTGCACCCGGTGTTACCACATTTTGGTCGACGAGGTCGGCTTTCCGGCGTCGGACATTATTTTCGATCCCAACATCTTTCCCATCGCCACGGGCATCGCCGAACACGACAATTTTTCGAAGGACTACATTGCCGCCGTTAAGACGATCAAGGAAACGCTACCGCACGTGCATACGTCGGGCGGGCTTTCCAACATGTCGTTTTCGTTCCGCGGCAACAACGCCGTTCGCGAAGCCATGCATTCGGTGTTTCTCTATCACGCGATCAAAAACGGCCTGGACATGGCAATCGTCAACGCCGGTCAGCTGACCGTCTATGCGGACATCCCGAAGGACCTGCGCGCGCTGGTCGAAGACGTGGTGTTGAACCGCCGCAAGGCCGCGCAGGAAGAACTACTTGAAATCGCCGACGAGGTGAAGGGCCAGGCCAAGGCCAAGAAGGAAGATCTAAGCTGGCGAGAAGAACCGGTCGCCAAGCGGCTGGAGCACGCGCTGGTCAACGGCATCGCCGACTACATCGAAAAAGACACCGAAGAAGCGCGGAAGGGTCTCGCCAAGCCGCTGGAAGTTATCGAAGGCCCGTTGATGGACGGCATGAACGTGGTCGGCGACCTGTTCGGGTCGGGCCAGATGTTTTTACCGCAGGTCGTCAAATCCGCCCGGGTCATGAAAAAGGCCGTCGCCTATCTAACGCCGTATCTTGAGGCCGAAAAGGAAAAGCTGGGCGACACGCGGGCCAAGGGAAAGATCGTCACCGCGACGGTCAAAGGCGACGTCCACGACATCGGCAAGAACATCGTCGGCGTGGTGCTTCAGTGCAACAGCTATGAAGTCATCGACCTGGGCGTCATGGTGCCGTATCAGAAAATCCTCGATACCGCGCGGGCGGAAAACGCCGATATGATCGGCCTGTCCGGTCTGATCACGCCGTCGCTTGAAGAAATGTGCACGGTGGCGCTGGAAATGCAGCGCCAGGGCTTCGACATGCCGCTTCTGATCGGTGGCGCCACCACGTCTAAGGCGCACACGGCGGTCAAGATCGCGCCCAACTACAAAGGCCCGACCATTCATGTGCTGGACGCGTCCCGCGCCGTCGGCGTCGCGTCCAACCTGCTGAGCGATACGCTGAGCGACGGTTTCCGCGCCGAGGTCGCAACCGAGTACAAAGGCATCTGCGAACGCCACGCGGGCGGCAAAAAGGCAGTCAATCAGGTTCCCATCGCCGACGCCCGCGGCAACGCGTTCAAGCCCGACTGGTCAAATTATGCGCCGCCCAAGCCTGCGTTCCTCGGCCTCAAATCATTCGACGATTACGACTTGGCCGAACTCACGGAGCGCATCGACTGGACGCCCTTCTTCCGCACCTGGGAACTGGCCGGCACCTATCCGTCGATTTTGGATGACGAGGTTGTGGGTGCAACGGCGCGCGATCTGAAACGCGATGCGGACGCCATGCTTGCCCAGATAATACAGCCCGGATCGAACGCGCCGTGGCTCAAAGCACGGGCCGCCGTCGGCTTTTTCCCGGCCAATGCGGTCGGCGACGATGTCGAGGTTTATACGGACGATAGCCGCAGCGAGGCTCTGACGACGCTGCATTTCCTCCGCCAGCAGATGAAAAAATCCGGCCGGCCCAACTGGTGCCTTTCGGACTTTGTCGCGCCGAAGGAAACCGGCATTGGCGATTACATCGGCGCCTTCGCCGTAACGGCGGGCCTGGGCATGGAGGCCAAACTGGCCGAGTTCAAGTCAGGCCACGACGACTATTCAGACATTCTGTTCAAGGCGCTGGCCGACCGGCTGGCCGAGGCGTTCGCCGAACGCATGCATGAGCGCGTGCGGAGGGAATTCTGGGGTTACGCCACCGACGAAGCCTTGACCAATGATCAGTTGATCCATGAACGCTATCGCGGCATCCGCCCGGCACCGGGATACCCCGCCTGCCCCGACCACACCCTGAAAGCCGATCTGTTCGCGTTGATCGACGCGCCTGAAAATGCGGGGGTCCACCTTACGGACAGTTTCGCCATGCTGCCGGCGTCCAGCGTTTCAGGCTTTTACATCGCGCATCCGGAAAGCCAGTATTTCGGGCTCGGCAAAATCTCCAAGGACCAGGTCGCGGATTACGCGGCCCGCAAAGGCATGGACATGTTGACTGCCGAACGCTGGCTCGCGCCCAATTTGGTGTACGACCGATAAGCCCCCCGGCGGCGGCTGATACCGTTATGCCACCCGGCGGCGGCGGGGACAGTCAGCCCACTTTTTGTCCGCCCCCTTTTCCCATCTGGCGTTCTGCGATAAATTAGGCGGAACGAGACCGAAGCGGCGCATCCGATCCCATGACCTACCAGCATATCGAAGTCAGGCCCATCGCCGGCGCGCTTGGCGCGGAAATCGACGGCGTCGATTTTTCGAAAGACCTGTCCGACGAGGTGGCGGCGGAGGTGCGCCGCGCCTGGCTTGAAAACCTGGTGGTGTTTTTCCGCGGCCAGAAACTGACCCCCGCCAGCCAACTGGCCGCCGCCCGGCGGTTCGGCGAGCCGGTGGAATACCCCTTCGTCCGGGGGCTGCCCGACTATCCGATGATCACGCCGATCGTCAAACTGCCAGAGGAAAAAGTGAACTTCGGCGGCCTGTGGCACACGGACACGTCCTATCAACTACAACCGCCCATGGCGACCATGCTGTACGCGCTGGAACTGCCGCCCTACGGCGGCGACACGCTGTTCGCGAACCTGTATCTCGCCTATGAAATGCTGTCCGACGGGATGAAAGAGATGCTGGACGGTATGACGGCCGTCTACCGGTCCGACAAAAAGCGCGTCACCGACACCCGCGCCCACCGCGTCGCCGACGCACCCAAGGATGACATCGCCAATGTGAAGATCGCCGAACACCCGGTCGTCCGCGTACACCCCGAAACCGGGCGGAAGTGCCTGTACCTGAGCTTCGCCCACACCACCCAGTTCAAGGACTGGACCGTCGAGGAAAGCGAACCGATCCTGAATTTCCTTTATGAACACCAGACCCGGCCGGAGTTTACCTGCCGATTCCGCTGGCAGGAGGGCTCGGTCGTGCTGTGGGACAACCGCTGCGCCCTGCACAACCCGATCAACGATTACCACGGCCACAAGCGGGTTTTGCACCGCATAACCTTCGCCGGCGATACGCCCTGGGGATAGCACCCGCCGCCCAGGTCGATACTGGGGGCCGATAATCAAGGCCGTTGCCCCGGCCCGCCACCGGGGCTGAACGGAAAATCGTTTCTCTATTCATAAAGATAACGCTAACGTGGCGGCTATATGACCGCCCGCCGGACTTGAACGGCCGCATCGGGCTTAAAGATAACCCAGGGAGCATCCCACGTGATCGAACTGAAATACGAGGCGCCGGAAACGGTAAAAGCCGCCGTTAAGCTGTTGTCGGCAGGCCGGGGCGCCAAGGTCTTTGCCGGCGGCACGGACCTAATCGTCCAAATGAAGGAAGAGATGATCGAGCCGGCGCTGCTGGTCGACATCAAAAAAATCGGCGAAACCCGCGAGATCGAAATCAACAAGAACGACATCCGAATCGGCGCCGCCGTCACCGGCGCCGAAATCGGCGAAAACAAAAAGCTGAACGCCATGCTGCCGGGCCTGGTCGAAGCCGTACAGTTGATCGGATCGGACCAAGTTCAGGGCCGGGCCACCGTCGGCGGCAACCTGTGCAACGCGTCGCCGGCAGCGGACAGCGTGCCGGCGATGATCGCCGCGGGAGCCAAGGCGGTGATCGCCGGGCCCAAGGGCAAGCGCACCATCGCGGTCGAAAAGCTCCTGACCGGGCCGGGCAAGACAGGCCTGAAGAAAGGCGAGTTTGCCGTCGCGCTGGTGCTGCCGCGTCCGGCCAAAAAATCCGGCGATGCGTACCTGCGCTTCATCCCCCGTACGGAAATGGACATCGCTGTCGTCGGCGCGGGCATCGCGCTGACCCTTAACAAAGATGGCACCTGCAAGTCGGCGCGGCTGGCGCTCGGCGCGGTGGCGCCGACGGCGCAGCTGGTCCCGGCGGCATCAAAAATCCTGGTCGGCAACAAGCTTGACGACGATGTGCTGGCGGCGTTGGCCGATGTGGCGTCGGCGGCCTGCAAACCGATCGACGACAAACGCGGCACCATCGACTTTCGCACGAAAGTCGCGGGCGTGCTGGCCTGCCGGGCAGCGAAGATCGCCTGGGAACGAGCGGAGAAATCGTAATGTCCAAACATCTTGTCACAGCAACCATCAACGGCGACGAGGTCGATTTCACCTGTCACGCCGATCAGACGTTGCTGGAAGTGCTGCGCGAAGACCTGCAGATGACCGGCACCAAAAACGGCTGCGGGTCGGGCGACTGCGGCGCCTGCACGGTCATCTTGAACGGCCGCCCGGTCAACGCCTGCCTGGTTCTGGGCGCGGAGCTTGACGGCGCCAAGATCGAAACCATCGAAGGCATGGGCAAAGGCAACGAACTGCACCCGTTGCAGCAGAAGTTTCTGGATCACGCGGCACTGCAATGCGGCATCTGCACCCCCGGTTTCCTGACCATGGCGAAGGCGCTGCTGGACCGCAACCCGGACCCGACGGAAACGGAAGTGCGCTTCGCGCTTGCCGGCAACCTGTGCCGTTGCACCGGCTATGACAAAATCGTTCGCGCGGTGATCGACGCCGCTGCCGACATGAGGGCCAACCAGTCATGAATGAAATCAAAGACGCGCCGAAAACCAACTTCAAATGGGTCGGCCACCGGACCCGCCGCCCCGACGGCCCGGACAAGGTAACCGGCCGCGCGCGCTACGGCGACGACATGGTCCTGCCGGGGATGCTGATCGGCAAGGTGCTGCGGAGCCCGCACGCGCATGCGAAGATTTTGTCCATCGACACGTCGAAGGCCGAAAAGCTGAAGGGCGTGAAGGCCGTTGTCACCCACAAGGACATCCCGGACCACCCGACGATCCAGCCGCCTTACGGCCCGATGATTTCGGACATGCATGACGTGTCCCGGAACGTCATGGCGCGAGAAAAGGTGCTGTATGACGGCCACCCCGTCGCCGCCGTCGCGGCGACCAGCGAACGCATCGCCCGTCAGGCGCTGAAACTGATCAAGGTCGAATACAAGGTCCTGCCGCACGTGATGGACCCCTATGACGCCGCGCAGCCGGGCGCGCCGGTCCTGCATGACGATTTGTTCACGCATGGCATCAAACCGGCGCCGAAAAAACCGTCGAACGTGTTCCGCGTGGTTTCCACCGGGCGCGGCGATCTGGAAAAAGGATTTGCCAAGGCCGACGTGATCGTCGAACGCGAATTCCGCACCCAGCCCGTGCACCAGGGCTACATCGAACCGCAGGCGCTGGTTGTCACCACCTCGGAAGACGGCGCGGTGGAAATCTGGACCACGACCCAGGGGCATTTCGTCATCCGGGCGCTGTGCGCACGGATCCTGAAAATGGACATGGCGAAAATCCGCGTCACCGCCTCGGAAATCGGCGGCGGCTTCGGCGGTAAGAACAATATCTACGCCGAGCCGGTGGCTATCCGCCTGTCGCAAAAGACCGGCCGCCCCGTGCGCATGGTGATGACCCGGCGCGAAGTCTTCCGCGGCACCGGGCCTGCGTCCGGAACTTATTCGACGATCAAGATGGGTGCCAAGAAGGACGGCACCATCACCGCCGCCGAAGGCGTGATCTATAACCAGGCGGGGGCGTTCAAGGGCTCGCCGGTAATGCGCTCCATCGACAGCTTCTTTTCGTCCTATACGATCCCTAATGCTAAGACGACGGCCTATGACGTTTGCGTCAACCGGCCCAAGGTCGCGGCCTACCGCGCGCCGGGCGCGCCCATGGCGTGCCTTGCCGCCGAAATGGCGATCAACGAACTGGCGGAAAAGATCGGCATGGACCCGATCGACATGCGCATGAAAAACGCGGTGCAGGACGGCGGTCAGAGTTTGGCCGGCGTCAAGTACGGGCGCATCGGCCTGAACGAAGTGCTGACCCGCGCCAAGAACAGCGTGCATTACAAATCGAAGCTCGGCCCTAACCAGGGCCGCGGCTTCGCGCTGGGCTACTGGATGCACGGCGGCGGGCTGTCGAGCGTGTCGGCCAACCTGCTGGACGACGGCACGGTCGCCATCGCCACCGGCAATCCGGACATCGGCGGATCGCGGTCCTCCATGCGGGTCATGGCGGCGGAAGAACTGGGGGTCGAGCTCGAGACCATCAAACCCATCGTCGCCGATACCGGGTCCATGGGCTACAGCCACCTGACCGCTGGCAGCCGCACGACCTTCGCGACCGGCCTCGCGGTCATCAACTCGGTCCGTGAAATCATCGAAAAGCTTCGCGCACTTGCCGCCAAGAAATGGGAAATCCCGGTCGAAGACGTGACCTGGGAAGCCGGTCAGGCGGTGACCCAACGGTCCGGGTTCGAGGCATTGACGCTGAAACAGCTCGCCGGCATGGCGACCAAGATGGGCGGCCCAATCGCCGGTCATTCGGAAATCAACGCCGGCGGCGCCGGGGCCGCGTTCTCGGCCCAGATCGTCGATGTCGAGGTCGATCCGGAAACCGGCTTTGTGTCGCCGACACGCTATACGGTCATTCAGGATGTCGGCCGCGCGATCTCGCCTGACTACGTCGAAGGCCAGATGCAAGGCGGCGCGGTGCAGGGCATCGGCTGGGCCTTGAACGAAGAATACATCTACGACGACAAGGGCCGGTTGCAGAACGCGGGCTTCCTCGATTACCGCATGCCCGTCGCGTCGGACGTGCCGATGATCGACACCATCGTCGTCGAGGTGCCGAACCCGAACCATCCCTACGGCGTGCGCGGTGTGGGCGAACCGCCCATCGTGCCGGCCCCCGCCGCCGTCGCCAACGCAGTTGAAAACGCCATCGGCGTCAAGGCCGCGTCGCTGCCATTGTCGCCGCCGAAGGTTCTGGCGATGATTGAAGGAAAATCCGGCGGCGACTGACGCCTGCCTTTGCGCATCGTTAAATTTTTGTGACAGCCGCCTGCCCCGATCCAACGCAATCAAGTGTTGACGGGCGGGCGCCTGATCCGTTTTAAGGGGCTCTCCCAACAACCTGACGGAACCGCGCGATGATCAACCGCGCGTCAACGAGCAAAGTCACATGCCCAAGAAAAAACACACCGCCGGTAAGAAAACCTACAGCGCCATTTTCGATTTTTTCGACGCGCCGATCGTCACAATGGACTGCGGAAAAAAATGCGCACCCTTGAACGGCGGCGAACCCGTCTGCTGCGACACGCAGAACGCCGTGCCGGTGATGAACCGGTCGGAATACAAACTACTTAAATCGCGGACCGACATGTGGCGCAAGTTCAAGCCCTATGACGCGGCGACGCAGAAAATTGTCGACGAACTGAGTGCCGATTGCCGCGCGGTCACCTGCAACGGTGCCCGGCATTGCGAACGCGACAACCGGTCGATGTCGTGCCGGACGTTTCCGTTCTTTCCCTATTTCTCGAAGGAAGGCGAACTGCTGGGCCTGTCCTATTACTGGGCGTTCGAGGACCGGTGCTGGGTGATCAGCAACATGGCGGCGGTCGAAAAGAAGTTCATCGACCAGTTTATCCAGGCCTACCGAATCCTTTTCGCCGCCGATCAGGAGGAACTGGATGTCTATATCCAGTATTCCGCCTCCATGCGGCGGGTTTTTTCCCGCTGGAACCGGTCGATCCCGGTGCTTGACGTCAACGGCGGCGCCTTTCTGGTCCTGCCCAAGGGCCGCGGCACCCGCCCCGTTCAGCCGGAAAAACTACCGAAACACGCGCCTTACAAAAACGCCTGAGCGCCAGGCCCCGCCCGTGCGCCCAATCCGCGGCAGGAAGGCGCGTTTGGCGGCTTGGAATCCGCTGCCCGATCGCGCATCATCGGCGCATGAAACGGATATTCCCCATTGCCGCGGGCGCCCTGCTTTTGAGCCTGCCCTCATGGGCGCAGACAAGCCACTATTCCACCTGGTCCAACCCGGACCAGTCGGGCGCGGCCCCGCCGCAAACGGCCACCCCGGCGCCGGTGCAGGACCCGCGCCTGCAGGATTTTACCGACAAGCTGAACAAACTGGTGGATGAGACCGAACGCGCCCGCGCCGCCGACCCGAATTTTCTGAGAGACCTGCGCGATCTGGCGCGGAGCGCCGGGAGCAGCACGGCGGGCGGCATGAAGCTGGTTGCCTCCAACGATTTCGCCGACGGCGACTTCACACAGAACCCGGCCTGGACCGTGACCCAGGGCGAATACTTCATTGAAAATGGATGGGGCCTTCGCAACAAGGCCCAGCAGGCAGGCCAGCAGGGCAACCAGAACCTGTCCAACGAAGAAAAAGCTATGGCGCTTTTCGGCGCACCGTAAAAACCGTTCGGCACTTGAGTCAGCACGGAGGAGAACACAATGGACGCAGACAAGCTGCGGGCCCTGCAGGCGCCCCTGAAAGACAAATACCGGGAGGCGCCGGACAGCGCCGTCATCACGCTCCACGCGGAAGGCAACGTCCACGGATCGGACTTGGTCTGTTCCGTCGAGACCGGCCGCGCTATGATCGAGGCCGGCCTGCACCCGGCGACCGGTGGGCCCGGCACGCAGGCGTGTTCGGGCGACATGCTGTTGCAGGCGCTAGTCGCCTGCGCCGGGGTGACGTTGAAGGCCGTGGCGACGGCGCTCGGCATCGAGATCCGGGACGGCAACCTTCGCGCCGAGGGTGACCTGGATTTCAAAGGCACGCTCGGCGTCGACCGGGGTGCGCCCGTGGGCTTCAAGGACATCCGACTGAAATTCGATCTCGAAACCGATGCCGACGAAGATCAACTAGCCAGCCTGATGAAACTGACGGAGCGGTACTGCGTCGTTTATCAGACGCTGAAATCGCCGCCACCCGTCGCCGTAGAAACAACCGTCACCACCACGTAATCTTTGGCGCCTGACCTTTGGCCGACCGCCCCGACATCCGCCTGCCCGCCACCCCCGCCGTCGTTGCGGGCGTGCGCCATGCGGCGTGGCTGACGCCTGAGGGTGAAATTGAAACCATCGAAACCCGCCAAGCGGCGGAACGCGTCCGCCGAGACGGCCCGGTGATGGTCTGCCACGCGGCGGCGGCGGCGCGGCGGCTGATCGTTCAGGGGTTTCAGGCGCTGGACCTACTGGAACTGTTCGCGTTCTGCCGCCCTGCGCAGTTCTGCCTGCCGACGGCGAAGGGCCTGGCCGAGGCCCTGGGCCTGCCCCTGCCGGCGTCGCCCGAGGCCGAGGCCGAGACGCTGCCCCGCGCGGCGCTGGCCCTGCTGAGCGAATTGTCGGCGGAAGGCCGGGGCGACACCGCCGCCATCGCCTGGACCATGGAGCGGGGCAGCTGGGCCTGGGCATCCTACGTTCTATCAGCGTTGGGGGCCGATCCATCGGGCGACGGGCCGCATTCGCAGTCGGCCCAACAGGGCATCCGCGTCTGGCAGCGCCTGCCCGATTGGGAGGACGAATCGCCGCCGCCCCCCGCCGGCACCGCCGCCGTCGACGGCGACGAAGCGCGCCGGCAGTTGCAATCGCTGTTGGGCCGCGGGTCGGAAAAACGCCCGCAGCAGTCCGACTACGCCGCCGGGGCCGCGCGCGCCTTTCTGCCGCGCGCCACGCCGGGCGAACCTCACATGGTCCTGGCGGAGGCCGGCACCGGTGTCGGCAAAACACTCGGCTACATCGCGCCGGCCAGTCTGTGGGCGAAGAAAAACCAGGGCACGGTCTGGATATCGACCTTCACCCGCAACCTGCAGCGGCAGTTGGACGGCGAACTCGACCGGCTTTACCCGGACGCGGTGGAGAAAGAAAAAAAAGTCGTCGTCCGCAAGGGCCGGGAAAATTACTTCTGCATTTTGAATTTTCAGGAAGCCGTCGGCCGCGCGACGGCGACGGGCGGACGCGAGGCGGTGGCGCTCGGCCTGATCGCCCGTTGGGCACTTGCGACCCGTGACGGCGACATGATCGGCGGCGATTTCCCCGCATGGCTGACCGACCTGTTGGGCCGGGGCATGACCACCGACCTGACGGACACGCGGGGCGAATGCGTTTATTCCGCATGCGATCATTACGGCAAATGCTTCATCGAACATTCGCAGCGCCGCGCCAAGCATGCGGAAATCGTCGTCGCCAACCACGCGCTGGTGCTGACCCAGGCGGCGCAGGGGAATTTTCAGGGGGCCACCGACGGCGAAGGCGCAATGCCGCTGCGCTATGTGTTCGACGAAGGCCATCACCTGTTCAGCGCCGCGGACAGCGCTTTTTCCACGAACCTGTCGGGGTTCGAGGCGGGGGATTTGCGCCGCTGGCTGATCGGCGCGGAAGAAGGCCAGCGGTCCCGCTCGCGCGGGCTGCGCGCGCGGCTGGAAGATCTGATCGCCGACGACGCCCGCGCCGAAGAAGACTTGGACGATACGCTGCAGGCCGCCCGGGCGCTCCCCGGCCCCGGGTGGCGGCAACGGGTCGCCGACGGGACGGCGCGGGGGGCGGCGGAAACCTTCCTCGCGCTGGTCCGCACGCAGGTCCTGGCGCGGACCGACGGATCGGACAGCGCCTATAGTCTGGAGACGGAACCGCACCCGGCGGACGGCGCGTTGCTCGACGCCGCCGATAAACTTGCCGCGGCGCTGGCCGCCCTCGGCAAACCCTTGGGCCGGCTGATCGAATTTCTCGCCACCAAGCTGGATGACGAGGCCGACGACCTGGACACCACGACGCGCAACCGCATCGACGCCCTGGTCCGCTCCATCGAGCGGCGGGGGCTCGTGCAGATATCGGCGTGGCGGGACATGCTGAAGGCGCTGAAGACCGAAACGCCCGCTGACTTCGTCGACTGGTTTTCCGTCGAACGCATGCAGGGCCGCGACATCGACGTGGGCTTCCACCGCCATTTCGTCGACCCGACCAAACCCTTCGCCGACGAGGTCGCGTCGGAAGCTCACGGCATCCTGGTGACCTCGGCGACGTTACGCGACCGGTCGGATCGTGACGGCGGCATCGCGGATGAAACCGACGGATGGGCGGGCGCCGCCGCGCGGACTGGCGCGGTCCACCTGCCGCGCCCGCCGGCCCGGGTCGCCGTGCCCTCGCCCTTCGATTACGGCAACCAGACGCGGGTCTTCGTGGTCGGCGACGTCAACCGCAATTCCCCCGATCAGGTCTCGGCCGCCTACCGCGAACTGTTTCTGGCATCAGGCGGTGGGGCGCTGGGCCTGTTCACGGCCATCAACCGGCTTCGCGCCGTGCACCAGCGGATCGCCGGGCCGCTTGAAGACGCGGGCCTGCCGCTTTACGCGCAGCACGTCGACGCCATGGACACGGGCACGCTGATCGACATTTTTAGGGCGGAGGAAGACGCCTGCCTGCTTGGTACGGACGCAGTGCGGGACGGCGTCGACGTACCCGGCCGGTCCTTGCGCCTAATCGTTTTCGACCGGGTGCCTTGGCCGCGCCTGGACATTCTGCACCGGGCCCGGCGCAATGCCTTCGGCGGGCGCGACTACGACGAAGCGCTGACGCGGCTGAAACTGAAACAGGCGTTTGGGCGGCTGATCCGCCGGGCCGGCGACCGCGGCGTGTTCGTGATGCTTGACCGGGCCTTGCCGACGCGGCTGACGGCCGCCTTACCGGCGGCGGTCGAGATCGAGCGCACCGGCCTGAAAGAAGCCGTCGCCGGCATCCGCGACTTTTTGGCGGAGGCTTAGCCGCGGCCTAGCGGAGGCCCGTTGCGTAAAGTTCCGGCCAGGCGAAAAAGGCGCTGATGGTCAGGACCGCGACCGCCGTCGAAATCAGGGTCGCCGTCGAGGTACGGCGGATGTAAACGCCCTGCTGCTGCGCCAGCACGAAACAGCTGGCCCCCACGGGCAGCGCCGCCAGCATGACGATCACCGGCAGCCAGTCAGCCCGCACCTGAAATACATGCGCCGCCAGCAGGTACGTCACCAGCGGATGGATCAACAGCTTGATCGCGGTCATGACGGAGACTTCCGACATGCCTTCGGCGATCGGCTTGCCGACAAGAAACAGGCCCAGCGCGAACAGCGCCCCCGGCCCGGCGGCGGAACCGAGGAACGTCAGATAGGTCGTCGCCGGCGGCGGCAGGTCCCACCCGGACAGCGACCAGGCAAGCCCGACGGCACAGGCGATGAACAGTGGGCTTTTCAGCAATCCGGTCACGGACGCGATGAAAACGCGCGTCAGCCGCTGGCCGGTCGAGCGGTCGGCAGCGATCATCACTTCCGGCACGGCGATGAAGATCAGCGTCTGGAACACCGTCGCGATGGCGGCCGGCAGCGCCGCGCCGTCGCCGAACGCGACGATGGCCAAAGGTATGCCCATATAGCCCGTGTTGGCGAAGACCGAGACCATGGCGAACAGGGACGACTGGCACATGTCGTTCTTGAACGCGAACCGCGAAATCATGTATGCGCCCGCGAAGGTCACCGCGTTGCCGCCCAGGTAAGCGAAAATAAACGGCCAGTCGAAAATCGTCGCCGCATCGACCTTGGCCATGGAATGGCCCAACAGGATCGGCAGCGCCACGTAATAGACGAAGCGGTTTAGCGCATCCGTCGACGGCTGCCCCATGACGCCGATGGAGCCCATGACATAGCCCGTGGCGATGATGGCGAAAACCGGGATGACGATGTCGACGACGGGTCCCATGGCGGCTTCTGATCAGGATCGGCGGCTGCATCCGCCGCGGTTCCGTTTTATATAGGGGGAACCGAACGATTGAAACCAAAACGGGGGACCGGATGTCTTCGCTTTCAGGCACGAAAATCGCCGTCATCGGACTGGGCCTCATGGGCAAGCCCATGGCCCGCAACTTGGCCCGCGCGGGCGCGGCGATGGTCATCAGCAACCGCTCCCAAGGGGTGATCGAAGAATTGGCGGCGGAAGGTATGACCCCGGCCGCGACGCCCGGGGCCGCGGCCAAGGCCGCCGACGTCATCATCACCATGCTGCCCGACACGCCGACGCTGGAGAAAGTTCTCACCGGCGACGGCGGGGCCTTCCGGGCCGATATCGCGGGCAAGCTGATCATCGACATGTCGACGTCGAAGGTGCTGACGGCCCAGGCCTTGGCGAAACAGGCCGAAGACCTGGGCGCGGATTACGTCGACGCGCCGGTGTCGGGCGGCACGTGGGGCGCCGAAGCCGCGAGCCTGACCATCATGGCGGGCGGGACGGAGGCCGCGTTCGCGCGCGCACTGCCGGTGCTCGAGGCGCTCGGTAAAAAAATCACCCACGTCGGCCCGTCCGGCGCCGGGCAGGTCGCCAAGGCCGCCAATCAGGTGATCGTCGGCTTGAACATCGGTGCGGTGGCGGAGGCGTTGTCGCTCGCCGAAAAGTGCGGCGTCGACCCAGCCAAGGTCCGTGACGCGCTCGGCGGCGGCTTCGCCGACAGCCGCATTCTGGAGGTTCACGGCAAGCGTATGATCGACGGCGCCTTCAAGCCAGGGGCGCATTGCACGATCCAGCGGAAGGACATGGATCAGGCGTTGGAACTGGCGGCGCACCTGGGCATCGAGCTTCCCGCTACATCCTTATGCCGCGATCTTTATGACAAAGTTATTGAGCAAGGCGACGGGCAGTTGGACCACGCAGGCCTGATCCGCGCCATCCGCCCCGACTGGCCGGTGAGCGAGCGGTAGCGATCCGGTCCGGCAGTACGGCGTCACCTTGCCCTGTCATGGCGGCGGCCAGTCTGGTGCATCACATAGCGGGTGAAACGACGACGGGGTCGACAGGCGGGCATTGCCGACGCAAAACCGATCATATTATGCGCGCACGACTTCGGCATTTCGCCGTCCGTCTGCGACGGCATTCTGGACCTGTGCCGGGCGGGCCGCTGCCTGCGAGTATGTGCATTGCGGCGTCGACAGCCTGCCGGCCGGATCGTTCGATATCGTGTTTTCCCTGGGCCTGCTCGACTGGCTGACCGATGCGCAGCTCGAGCAGCTGTTTGCGAAGAGCGCCGACGGAGATTTTTTCCATGCAATCGCCGAGCGCCGAACCAACGTCATTCAGCTGCTGCACCGGTTCTACGTTCATGTTGCCTACGGCCATAAAACCGGCGGATACAAAACCCGGTATTACGACGTCGCGACGTTCCGCGGTCTGGCCGAGCGCCACGGCAACAAACCGGTTCGGGTGTTAAGGGACCCCCGGCTGTCGTTCGGCGCGATCATCAGCACCCTGCCGATCCCCGAAACGGACGCCTGACGCCGCCGGCTACTTCCGCGCGACCAGGAAGCTGACACCGTCTGCACCCGGGCGTTCCGTGTGCAGCAGGTTCGCCAGGACTTCGATGGTTTCGCCGGGGCCGATGGTCGTGAGGTCAAGCGCGCCGGTATCGTCGGCCAGTTCGAGCGTCAAGTCGCCGGAAATGATCCATAGATAAAGCGCGACGTCGTGGGTATGGGGTTCGTTGTAAAGCCCGGCCTCCCAGGTCTTCTGCATGGGATCGCCGTATCCCTTGGCTTCGGCCAAGGTGCGGTAGGACTGTTCGGTAATGGCGGTCATGGCGGCTGTTTCCGGGATCAGGTTCACGACGTCAATTCGGCCGTCCCGGCAGACCGGGCAGGTGCCATCCCTGAGATAAATCGAAATGCCGGACAGCGCAATCTTCGATCAGGTCGCCGTATCCCGCCGGCAGGAGCGCCGCGTTCCAGTTGTCGCCGAAGCGTTCCTTGACGGCGTTGAGATCGCGCCAGACGGACGCAAAAATCAGCAGCTCTTCTTCCTCCGCAACGCCGCAGCCGAGGAAATAGCCTTCGTTTGCGGGGCTCCGTCCGGACAACGTCGGCGGAAGCAGTCGAGAATTTTTCCTTCAGCGCCTCGCGCTGGCCGGGCCGGGGCCGGGCCTCGAACAGCCGCAGGATCGGACCACCCCCGGGGGCGGGATGCGTCGCCGCCGCGTTCATGGGCGCACCCCCCGGGCCGTGCCCAAGAAGGCCGGCGCAGTCTCCCGCCGACCGGGTCCCTGAACGTTTAATTGGGCGTCCAACTGTGGTGTCTCCGGCACCTGACAGTGGACGGGGCAGCAGCGCGCGGGCTGCCGCTCCCGCGCGGCGGCGCTTATTACTGCCCACGCCGGCCGACCGGTCAACTAGACCTTCGGGCAGATTGCCCCCAGGATGGGCGGCCGGACGACCGACGAACCGCCGCAATTCTCCGGTTTTCGCCGCTTTGATGAAAAACAGACTAATTTTTAATCAATGATATTAATTCGATTATAAATTAGTCATATATTGCGGCGCAAAATATCCACAATCCCCTGCCGATTCCGCCTTAATATATTGATTTTATAATATCTTTTTATGACTTAAAGACTGGCACGCGGCTTGCCTAATGCAATGCAAGAACGCCAATCGAACGGCGGAAATGGCTATGAAGCGGAAAGCCCGACCCAGATGCGAGTTCTGCTGATTACGGACACGCCTGACATCGCCGAGGACATTACGGCCCGTGCGCTGGAATGCAATTTGGCCCTTACCGTCCCGCCCGAGGCCGATCTGGCCGCCGCGCGGGCGGAAGCCCTGCCCGACCTTGTAGTCATCCGGTTGACGGGACCGGAGCGGTTCCCCTTTGACGCCTTTCAGGCGCTGCAGGATGCGGGCCCGGTACCGGCAGTGATGCTGTGCGACGAGGCGGCGCCGGACATGCTGGCCCAGGCTGCGGCCGTGGGCGTGCATGCCTATCTGCCGTCGGGCGCCGGGATCGACGCGCTTGACCATCTGGCCCAGTGGGCCGGCGCAACGATGACCGTGACCGCCAACCTGAAGGCCAAGTTGAAACAGCAGGAAACCAAATTGGCGGACCGCATCGTTATCGAACGCGCCAAGGGTGTGGTGATGAAGACGAAGAACCTGCCCGAAGACACCGCCTACCACGAGATCAGGAAAATAGCGATGCGCCGCTCGCTGACCATGCGTGCGGTCGCGGAACAGATCATCGATACCGCTGATCTGGTGATGAACAAGTAATCCGCCGCCTTATGGCCGGGCGACCAGCGGTGGATCGCCGGGCCGCCCGGCGCCCGCCCAACACTTAATCGCCAGCGGCGCAGACACAGTGACGTCATGGAACTTCACCGGCAAGGGCCCGCAGGGCAAAACGCCCAGCGAATTCGGCTATGCGTTCAACGAAACAGTCGTCCGCGTCGCCATGCACCCGGCAGACCTGGTGGTTGCCGGCGGCTACACCGACGGCACGGTTCTGGTCGGTTCCATCGAAAACGAAACGTGCTCTATCGCGCGGCCGGGCGGTGAAGCCAAGGTGACGGCGATGGGCTGGTCGCCCGACGGCGGATCGCTGATCGCCGGCATGTAAGACGGCGGCGTGGCGCTGTGCACCATCGGCTGGGCGATGGCCTGACGGCTGAATAAGGCGGACAGAACATGTATGACATACTCGGACTATTGACCCCGGCCCATGTTGGAAATCGGCGCCCGCGAGATCGAAGCCGCGGTGCCGCCGACCGTGGCCGCCGGCGGCGACTGAATCGGACTACCCCTCAAGCCCTAAGCCCCCTCCCGACGATCGGCTTGAACAAACGGCGGCGTGCTCACTCTCCCCTGAGCCCGCCGCACCGTTGTTGGCCTTACCCTGATCCCTGGCCCTGACCTTGCCCCTGAACCCGCACGACAACGCGAGGAGCCCGCCATCATGGAAACCCGCCCGCCCTTGCAGCCCTTCACGTTGGAGACTGCCAAACAGAAAGTCCGCATGGCCGAAGACGCCTAGAACCATCGCGATCCCGTGCGCGCGTCCCTGGCCTATACGCTGGAAAGCCGCTGGCGCAGCCGGGCGGATTTTTTTCGGGCCGGGAAAAGATCGTCGAGTTCCTCACCCGGAAGTGGGCTCGGGAGTTAGACTATCGACTGATCAAGGAACTGTGAGCGTTCCACGAAAACCGCATCGCCGTCCGCTTTCAATACGAATTCCACGACGATTCAGGCAGTGGTACCGGGCGCACGGCAACGAACAGTGGGAATTTTCGCCGGAAGGACTTATGCAGCGGCGCGAAACATCTATCAACGACGTGGTCATCGCCGAAGCGTACCGCAAATTCACCTAGCCGCTGGGTCCCCGGCCCGGAGACTTTCCCGGCTTGACTGACTTATGGTTCTAAGCGCCGGGAACAAGACGGCGCGGACGCGTCAACCGGCTTCCCCTTCCATCAGGATATCCACCAGTTCCGCCGCGGCGACCAACTGCGGCGAATGGCTACAGTCCATGCGCCAGACCCGGCGGGCCGGCAGCGCCGACAGCATGGCGTCCTGCAGCGCCGCGGTGATCGCCAGGTCGCCCCGGCAAGAAATATAGTCGCGGGGCACGCTGCCAAAGTTTTCCGGCGTCAGAGAAAGCGCGTGGCGGAAAATCGCCAACGGCTCGGGCCGAAGCTTCGGGAAAATCCAATCCATGTCGGTTTCCGTGGCTTCCCGGTAGAACGCCTCGTGCGCGGCGGCGCGGTCCATGGTCAGGCACGCGGCCCCTTCGTAATCGATGCGCTGGCCGATCGCCTTGGTCGCCGTGTCCTGCTTGGCCCAATCGGCGATGGTTTCGCCTGTGCCTGGCATATAGGCCGTCAGGTAAACCAGCCGCGTCAATAAATCCGGCACCCGTTCGGCGACCTCGGCGATCACCGCGCCGGCCATGGAATGGCCGGCGAGCGTCACCGGGCCGTCCATCGCGCGCACCGCGTCGGCGACGCGGTCGGCGTAAAGAGGCAATGTCAGGTCCGCCGACGGCGTCATATCGTCGCCGTGGCCCGGCAGATCGGGCGCCGAGACGGCGGCGCCGGCCGCATTTAGCAGCGGCGTGAACCGCTCCCAATACCAGGCCCCGTGATAGGCCCCATGGACAAGAACAAATCTGCTGGTCATCGTTTCACGTTTCCCATCCCGTCAGCGCGGCACCAGATCGAAGGCGACGCTGATTCGCGTGCCGCCGCCCGTGTAGGGAATGGTGCGATGAAAATACGCCGATGGAAACAAGAACATCACGCCTTCCTGCGGCGGGAAGATCTGTGCCGGCGCCGGGTGGCGCAGGTTGAATTGTTCGGGGGCGTCGAAAAATTCGATCATGCCGTCGGTCGAGCCAGGGTCCCGCACCTGATCGGGCAGCAGCGGATAATAAACCCCCGACAGATACCCCGACGGATGAATGTGCGGCATCTGATGGCTGCCTTCTTCCATGACGACGGCCCAGACGGTTAGCGAGTAATCGTCGTTCCAGCGATGAAAGAACGGATGCCCCGACGGGCCGTTGCGCTTTTTGTACGCCTTGGCGCCTTCGGCGATCATGCCGGTGAAATGCTTCATCGGGCCCCAGGGTTCGCACACCAGACTGCCCGTGTGGAGGCCCTTGACCGTCGCGTGGCCAAAGGGCGACGGCGTCAGCGACGGATGGCCCAGAATATGATCGACCATGGCCTTGTTGAAATCGGCCATCGAAGCGAAACCGTCCGGACACACCGGGCGATACCCCATGACCAGATCCGGCGGCAGGAAGCGGGCCGACTCTTCCACCCGGCCCAGGTCGATCAGCACCAACGCCTTATAGGCCAGCATGTCGGCGTCGCCCGGCGCGGCGGCGAGGATGTCATCGCAGAACTTGAGCGCCTTTTCCGCCTGCCCGGCGGCCAGATAGGCCTCAATCAGATTGAGCCGGGCGCGGCGGTGGCGCGGGCTGGCGTTGAGGACTTCCTCGTACTGCCGGATGGCGGCGGGCGCGTCGCCGGCTTCCAGCGCCAGGGATGCCTTGATCTCGTCGAGTTCCGGCGACCCGGTACTCTTGCCTTGGGCTTCGGCGATCATAATGCGGGCTTCTTCAAATCGGTTATCCTGCACAACCGCGGCGATCAGCCCCGCCCAGGCCTCCGGGTCGGAGGCGCGGTGCTTGAGCATCTGGCGGAACTCGCTTTCCGCAGCACCATGTTCGCCCATCTTCATCAGGGTTTCGGCAAGCCCCGCGTGAAACGCCCGTTCCGCCGGGAAGCGCACCATGCAGGCGCGGAAAAATTCCAGGCAGCGGCCATAGCGTTCGGTGCCCAGCAAGGCGCAGCCCAGGTTGCCCCACGCCGCCGCCCAGTCGGGTTTGAGGTCGGTCGCGCATTCCAAGTGCCGTATGGCGTCCGACCATTCGTGACGGCGCAGATGCAGGGAGCCCAGGTTGAAATGCACGGCCAGGTCCCGGTCGTTGAGGCCGAGCGCACGCCGGTACGCCGATAACGCCGCCGCGTGCACGCCGAGCAGGTCGGCCGCGTGGCCCATCATCGCGAGCTGCGTGCCGTCCAGCTGGGTCCGGACGTCCAACTGTGCGAACAGTTCCAAGGCTTCCGAGTTGGCGCCGATTACATAGGCCGCCTGCCCGCCCAAGGCCAAAACCCGGTCCGCCACGCCGCCGGCCGCGGCGGCCTCCAACGCGACCTGCACAGCATCGCGCGGTTTACCGGCCTTGATCAGGGCTTTAATATCGTGTTCCGTCGCCATCAACGAACCCGTCGGTTTTTCCTTGTGGCAGAAATAGCAAAGTTACCCGCCGCCATATAGCCCCAATGCCGCCGCCTACTCATTGATGTCCGTCAAAGTGCAGGTTTGATTCGCGCAAAGCCACCGTCGGGCCGCCGAAGTAGTCCACGGGTTTTGCGACACAAAGAAAAGGCCGCATCCGAAGATGCGGCCTCTCCTGTATTCGATCGAGCGGTTTGGCTTCTTTTTTGCGCAAAGCCACCGTCGGGCTGCCGAAGCGGCCCACGGGTTTTGCGACTTAGAAACCCATCCCGCCCATGTCCGGCATGCCGCCGCCGGCGCCGCCGCTGGCGTCTTTCTTTTCCGGCTTTTCGGCAACCATGGCTTCGGTCGTGATCAACAGACCGGCAATCGAGGCCGCGTCCTGAAGCGCCGTGCGGACAACCTTGGTCGGGTCGATGATGCCAGCTTTCAGCATGTCCACATATTTACCCGACTGGGCGTCGAAGCCCTGGGTCTTGGACTTGCCTTCGAGCAGCTTGCCCGCGACCACGGCGCCGTCGAACCCGGCGTTTTCTGCGATCTGACGGACTGGCGACTGGATGGCGCGGCGAACGATGTCGATGCCCACCTTCTGGTCGTCGTTTTCGGCCTTGAGGCTTTTCAGAGAAGCCGTGGCATATAGCAGCGCACAGCCGCCGCCCGGCACGACGCCTTCTTCGACGGCCGCACGGGTAGCGTGCAGCGCGTCATCGACGCGGTCGCGCTTTTCCTTCACTTCGACTTCGGTAGCGCCACCGACGTTGATCACCGCAACGCCTCCGGCTAGCTTGGCCAGACGTTCCTGCAGTTTTTCGCGGTCGTAGTCGGAGGACGTTTCTTCGATCTGCGCGCGGATCTGCGAACAGCGGGCTTCGATGTCCTTCTTCTTGCCGGCGCCGTCGACGACGGTGGTGTCGTCTTTGGAGATCGACACCTTCTTCGCGGTACCCAGCATGTCGATGGTGACGTTTTCAAGCTTGATGCCCAGATCTTCCGAGATCACCTGGCCGTTGGTCAGGATCGCGATGTCTTCGAGCATGGCTTTGCGCCGGTCGCCGAAGCCGGGGGCTTTGACGGCCGCAACCTTGAGGCCGCCGCGCAGTTTGTTGACGACCAGGGTAGCCAGCGCTTCGCCTTCGATGTCTTCGGCGATGATCAGCAGCGGTTTGGACGATTGAACGACCGTTTCCAGGATCGGCAAAAGCGGCTGCAGCGAAGACAGCTTTTTCTCGTGGATCAGGATGAACGGGCTGTCCATGTCGCAGGTCATCTTGTCGGCGTTTGTGATGAAGTACGGCGAGGTGTAACCCCGGTCGAACTGCATGCCTTCGACGACGGTCACGTCAGTGTCGAGGCCTTTGGCTTCTTCAACTTCGATGACGCCTTCGTTGCCGACTTTCTGCATGGCTTCGGCGATCATGGCGCCGATGGCACCGTCGCCGTTGGCGGAAATCGTGCCGACCTGGGCGATTTCGTCGGAGGTCTTGACCTTCTTCGAGATCGACTTGACGTCGGAAACGACCGCTTCGACGGCCATGTCGATACCGCGTTTCAGATCCATCGGGTTGAGACCCGCGGCGACGGCTTTGCAGCCTTCACGAACGATGGACTGGGCCAGAACGGTCGCGGTGGTGGTGCCGTCGCCGGCGATGTCGTTGGTCTTGGAAGCGACTTCCTTGACCATCTGGGCGCCCATGTTTTCGAACTTATCTTTCAGTTCGATTTCCTTGGCGACGGTGACGCCGTCCTTGGTGATGCGGGGTGCGCCGAAAGCTTTGTCGAGAACGACGTTGCGGCCTTTCGGGCCCAGCGTGACCTTTACCGCGTCCGCGAGGATGTCGACACCCTTCAGCATGCGGTCGCGGGCGTCGGTCGAAAACTTAACTTCTTTAGCAGCCATTTTTCTCTTCCTTACGCTTTTTTGTTCGTTGCATGGATTGAAACGGGTTAAACCGGGTCACGCCTTATGCGATGACGCCCAGGATGTCCGTTTCCTTCATGATGATCAGTTCGTCGCCGTCGATGGTGACTTCGGTGCCCGACCATTTGCCGAACAACACTTTGTCGCCCTTCTTGACGTCGAGCGGGGTGATCGAGCCGTCTTCGTTGCGCATACCGGAACCGACGGCGATGATCTTGCCCTCCATGGGCTTTTCCTTGGCCGTGTCCGGGATGATGATGCCGCCGGCGGTCTTGCCGTCCTGTTCGACGCGCTTGACCAGAACCCGGTCGTGCAGAGGCCTGAATTTCATGGATTTGTCTCCATCAAATGTTGGGGATATAGGGTTTTTTGCGTTTGTTAGCACTCTAACTCAGTGAGTGCCAGGCAAATAGTCCGCTTCGCAGCGCCTGTCAAGTGGCGGCAGGGGATTTCCGGCAGAATCGGTGAGAAAAGCGGGTTTTAGGGGCGGGCCGGACCGCGGGCGGCGGTTGGGCCTCGCCGTTCACCCCGGGCGACGGAAGATCACGTTGACATCCGTATCGGCCCGCGTTTGGCCCCGCCGCCATTCCTCCAGGCCCGCCTTGGCGAGAAGCGCCGGTATTTCTCGATCGTCGGGGGCGATTTCGATCAACAGCGACTTAACCTCCGACCGGGACAGGAGAGGCAAGGCGCCCTCAATGATCTGCTTTTCGATGCTGTCGACGTCAATTTTTACGTGGTTCGGGGCAGGAAACCCCAGATCGTCGACCAGCCTTTCGGCGCGGAACGCCAGCGCATCGACGGCAATGTCAGGCCGGGCAAAGCCGAGGCGGCTCAAGCCAGCTTCCTTGAGCGACGATCCGGATGTCCCCGCCTCAAAAGACGGCATGAAAAATCTCTCCCTCCCGTCTTTCTCGGCGAGACCCAGGCAATAGGCGGCGACGCGGTCCGATATCCGGTTCTCGGCGATATTGCGAACCAGACAATGAAACGAAAACGGATTGGGTTCCAGCGCCACCGTACGCACACCGCGCTTGCCGGCATATATGGAATAGGGACCAAGACTGGCGCCCACATCCCAGAACACCTCATCGGGCCCGAACCCGTCGATCCATTCCAGGGTTTCCGGTTCCCGCTTGTAGGCATGGCGAGGAAAATAGATCGCCTCTTTGCCAGGCGTATAGAATGTGACCGGGCCGGCAGGCGTCGCAACTGTTACCCGGGGCATCACCGCCTCGGCAAGGCGCGCACGCGTCGCGATGCGCGACCAGCGCGGCATAGGTGCGGAGAGCGCACGAACAAGGCCGCCTAAAATCGCTGAATAGGTTTTGCTCATGGCTTATTCCCCCAGGCGATTTGATCGTAAATCGATTCGAGCCGGGCGGCCACGACCTCTCTGCCGTATCGCTCAAGACAGCTTCGACGCAACGCACCGGCATCGAATTCTCCTCGGCGTCGGCGAATATCGAGAAGCGCATAAACGAGCGCATCATGGTCGCCGACCGGAACAACAATTCCTGTTTCAGGCGCGATGATTCCTTCCGGCCCACCGGAGGCTGTGGCGACGACGGGCGTCCCGACCGCCAGCGACTCAATCACTACAACGCCAAACGTCTCGACGAAACTCGGCAGGACCACGGCGCCTGCTCTGGTCATCGCCTGGCGGACCGGCTCGGAAGGCAATGCCCCAAAAATTCTGACTTGGCCCTCCACGCCGGCCTGGCGCGCCGCCTCAATGATAGGCGTCTCATCGCCAGGGCCGATAAAATGCAGCTCGATGCCCGGTTCGTCAGGAAAAGCTTCGGCAAAAGCACGAACCAATCCTGCCTGATTCTTTTCTCTGCTTATGCGAGCGACACATAGAAACACGAAAGGACATTGTTCATCGTTCGGGCGTGAAACAATATCATCGGGAACTTCTTCAAACGCGGGCGTCAAAATATTTGGAATGACGCTGATCGGTCGGGCCACTTCCGGGTATTGAGATGTCATTAATGCGGCTAATGCCTCACTGACCGCGACTCGGGCGCCGGCATGCTTTAAAACGCGCCTAACTAGAATTCTTTGCCACCACCGATGCTTGGCTTCGGCAAAGTCTGATGAATGTTCTGTTAACACAAAAGGTATTCCCGTTCGCGCAGAAAGATTTCGCGCAAGCAGTCCGCCGTATAGCGCGCCATGGGCATGGATCAAGTCGGGACACCCCTCGGCCGCGACATAGGCGTCATACAAATGACTGCCGCTTCGGCAGAACGCGAAGCTATCCCTAAAAGGAGCACGAGGAACCCGATGCAGCGTGTTTCGGTGATATACTCGGATAGGTCCGTCGTCTTCTACCGTCACTACATTCATTTCCGGCAATGAACCGGACCGGTAGTCACGCAAACCCCAGACCTTGGCAGTAATTAGGCCGACCTTGTGGCCCGCTGCTGCGAGCGCCAACGCTTGATCTCGAAAGAAAGAGCCCGCACCGAGGGACCGAGCATGGGAATACCAGGACGGAATGATCAAAATATGTCGAGCCATGAAGTTCATTCTTTCGGCTCCGGCGATGATTTCAGCTTCCGCTATTCAGTCGCCTGCCGTTTATTAGGGTCCAATTCAACTTCGATGTCTTCCTCGTAAATCCGGTCTTGCCGGTAGCGGCGATATAAATAGACACCGCACAAGCCGGACAACACGAAAAGCCCGGCGGCGACGGCGATGTTGGTGGCCGGATCAACTTTGATGCCCGTCCCAACCAAAGCGAAAATCAACGTCTGAGGGACATAGCCGATAGCGGACCCGGCGAAAAACGGCATAAACGGCACGCTGGAAACGCCCGCCGCCAGATTGGTCACCAAATTGGACCCCACCGGAAGGAAGCGGATCAAGAGCGTCATGGAAAACGGGTTTTCGGCAAGGAACCCGTCGATCCGCTTGACCCGCCCGGGCAATTTCTGCGCCACCAGATCGCGCCCCATGAACCGCGCGTAATAGAACGTCAGCGCGCAGCCCCCCGCCGTCGCAACGACGCCGACCGCCGTTCCGGCGGCCAGCCCGAAGGCGTATCCGGCAAGGAAGCTAATGACCTGGCGGGGCAACCCGATCCCGGTAGACACCGCACCCATGACGATCAGCAGGCCGACGCCGGCGGCGCCGTGGCCGCGGACGTAATGATCGATCCAGGCTTCGCCCAGGACTTCGTTCAATCCGGCGACGCGGATCAAAACAACCACGGCGATCAGCGACGCCAGCAACACGCCGCTCCGCAGGATCAACTTCATGTTCATTGCGCTGAACCGGCGCCGTTCGGGGTTTCTTCGACGACTTCGGGTTTGGAGCCCCGGCGCTGCAGCCAGATCACGCCGAACAGATCGACAATGCCGACCCAAAGCCGGTTCCAGACGCCGTATTTCGAGGTGCCCCGTTCACGCGGCCGGTGATTGACCGCCACCGACAGAACCCGGCCACCCAGCCGGATCATCAGGGCCGGCATGTAGCGGTGCATGTGGTCGAACCGGGGAAACATCAAAAAAGCTTCGCGCGGGAAGACCTTGAGTCCGCACCCCGTGTCCAGCGTTTCATCCCTCAGCAGCGCGGAACGAACCATGTTGGCGATGCGCGACGACAGCCGCCGAATGCAGGTATCCTGGCGCTTTGCCCGAAGGCCCGCGATCATCAGTTTTTCGCCGCCGCCTTCTTCGTTGTACTTCGCCCACAGGGCGGGAATGTCCGCCGGGTCGTTCTGGCCGTCGCCGTCGAGCGTCACGATCAGCGGTGCCCGGGCGTTCTTGACACCGGTCCAGATCGCCGCCGACTGGCCGCAGCATTTGACATGGCGAAGCACCCTTAGCCGGGGTTCGGACGCCGCGATTTCCTTCAGCTTGGCGAAGGTTTCGTCGGTCGAACCATCGTCCACGTAAATGATTTCAAAGGGCGCGCCGCCCGAGAGCGCGGCGGCGATTTCGCCGATCAGCGGCCCCAGGTTTTCGGTCTCGTTATGGACCGGCACCACCACCGCAAGCCGGGGGCCGCCCGACGCCGCCGGGTTGGCTTTGGTCCCTTGTTCGGATGGTGTGGATGCCATGAAAACACTGTCTGCACGTGATCGGCCGGGCCGCCCTAACCGGCGGTTTCCCGTGCGCGGATGCTTATTGCACCCGGTTCGCCAAAGGTCAAATGTCTTGCGCCGCCGGGGGCCGCGGGCAATCCTGGGCCGGTGACCCCGGCGGCCCGCAAACCGGCCCCTCCATGAAACTCGACCAGATGGGCCTAAGACCAGATGGAACCGATATGACCGATGCCCGGCCCCTGGCCCTCCACCGCGAAACCGTGATCGAAGACTGGATCGACTACAACGGCCACATGAATCTGGCCTATTACGCGCTGGTTTTCGATCATGCGACGGACGCGCTGTTGGACCATGTGGGGCTGGACGCGGCCCACCGTGATGCCGCCGGCGGGTCGGTTTTCGTGGTCGAATCCCACGTCACCTATGGCGCCGAAGTCATGCGGGGCGAGGAAATGAAGATCGAAACCCGGGTTCTGGACGTGGGCGGCAAGCGGCTCCGGCTGTTTCACGAAATGTACGTCACCCGGGCGGGCGCCGGACGAACCCGGGCGGCGGCCAATGAGTTGCTGATATTGCACGTAAATCTGGCATCTCGGCGGACGGCGCCGTTCCCGGCGGCGATCCTGGAGGCGCTGCAAATCCTGAAGGCCGGCCATGATGCCCTGCTGCCGCCGCCCGAAGCCGGCCGGGGGATCGCATTCGAACGGCCGAAACACCCCTAATCGGATTAAAATCGGCGTTTTACTCGGAAAATTAACAAAACCGCATGAAACCGCGTCCGGGGGTATGGTAAAAAAATAGCGGTTCCAGGCAGCACGTTCGGAAACGGCGCATTGCCGTTCCCGCCGGGATCGGTGCGACGATCTTAAAATTTCTCGGCCCTGCGGAGGGGCACCCCGTTGTCCGATGAAGAAGACGATAAAGTTCGCAATAAGCCGAACGACTGCGGCCGGAAGAACCTGATCCGGACGGTGCGCTCGGCCGGATACTCGCTCGACGCAGCGCCCGAATAACCGCCGCCGGACGGTTTTCCGGCCAACCATATAACCTACAGAACTGATTAACTTTTTCGGCGTATGCTCGTCGCCGGAAAAACATGTCTCGCACCCGGTTCAAATATGCCCGTCTGTTGCTGATGGGGCGTCGGTTCGTCCGCAACGATCATCTGATCCTGATGGTCCTTGCGCTGGTGGTCGGCTGCGCGTCGGGCGCGGCGGTGGTGCTGTTCCGCGAATGCATCAGCCTGATCCAGTTGGCCGTTTACGGGACGGCCGACGAACGGATCGCCTCCGCCGCCCGGTCCCTGCCGTGGTGGCATCTGGTTCTGGCGCCAGCGGTGGGCGGGTTGGCGGTCGGCCTATTCGTCAAGCACTTCATGCCCGACGGCAGCACCCAGGGCGTTGCCGACGTGATTGAGGCCGAGGCCTTGCGCGGGGCCCGCATGTCGTCGCGGACGGGGCTTAAATCGATTTTCGCAAGCGCCATGTCCATCGGCGCCGGCGCGTCGGTCGGGCGCGAAGGCCCGGCGGTGCATCTGGGCGCGTCGCTCGGCAGCTGGCTTGCCCGGCGGCTGCATCTGACCCGCCCGTTCAAACGAACACTCTTGGGATGTGGCGTCGCGGCGGCAGTGGCGGCGTCGTTCAATGCGCCCTTGGCGGGCGCGCTGTTCGCCAACGAAGTCGTCATCGGCCATTACGCCTTGAAGGCCTTTGCGCCGGTGGTTGTCGCGTCCGTCTCGGGCACGGCGATTTCACGGCTTTATTTCGGCGACTTTCCCGCCTTCGCGCTCATTCAACACCCCATCGTTTCGTTCTGGGAATTTCCGGCGATGATCGGGCTCGGCATCGTCGCCGGCGTTATCGCAATCGTGTTCATGCACTGGACGGTCACCGCCGCCGATCTGGCCAAACGGGTCGCGATCCCGGACTGGGTCAAACCCGGCGTCGCGGGCCTGGGCGTCGGCGCCATGGCGACGATGGTGCCGCAGGTATTGGGCGTCGGATACGGTGTGACCGAAGAAGCCATGCTGTCCACCTTCGGGTTCTGGACGTTACTGCTTATCCTGGTCTGCAAGATCGCGACGACGGGCTTATGCATCGGCTGGGGATTTTCCGGCGGCGTGTTTTCACCGTCGCTGGTCATCGGCGCGGTTGTCGGCGGCGCATACGGCATCCTCGCGACCGCCGTGTTTCCCGATCTGTCGTCCGGTGTCCCGGCCTACACCGTCGTCGGCATGGGCGCCGTGGCGGCGGCGGTCCTGGGCGCGCCGATTTCGACGACCCTGATCATTTTTGAAATGACCAGCGACTACGCGCTGACCATCAGCGTCATGCTGGCGGTCGTGGTGTCGTCCGAAATTTCGCATCAGCTTTATGACCGGTCGTTTTTCGTCCGACAGCTTAGGATGCGAGGGATCGACCTGCGCGCCGGCCTAGACGCCGAAGTCATGCAGACGATCACCGTCAACGCCGTCATGCAACGCGACGTCGCGACCATCGGCATGGCCGCCGGCCTTGTTGACATGCGCCGCCTGTTGCAGACGTCCCAGGTGGGCGAACTGTTTGTCATCCGCGATACGGGCGAACTGCACGGCACCATCACGCTTGCGGATCTGAGCGATTTCGCGTTTGAACACGAACTGGATTTTCTGGTCAACGCCTGCGACGTGGCGCGGCCAAACCCACCGACGCTGACCCGATACGACGACATCGAAACGGCGATTTCGTTGATGTCGCAAGCGCGTGAAAACATCATTCCCGTCGTCGAAAGCGCCGATGACCGCACGCTTGTCGGCGCCGTCACCCACGACGAAGCGATGACCGAATTCAGCCGCGTTCTGTTGGCCCGCCGCCGAGAAGAACTGGGGCATGACTGACGCAAAACCTGAGCGGCGAAGCCGCGAAAGTGGTTTTGCGTTAAATTGTATTTTCCCCTCAGTGGCCAGGCGCTCACTGCGTTCGCTTGGCTTTCGCTCCACCCACGCTCCGCGAGGCCTCTCCGGGGATTTTCGGGCACATAGGTCTGAATGCCGACGATGCTCGCCAGGATGCGGTCGGCGGCGGTCCCCTTGGGCTATTTGGCGGCCGGCGGGGCCGAATCGCTGGGCCGCGCCTGCACCCCCGGCGAAAACAGAAAAATTGTCAGAAACACATAGGCGAGGCGGCGAAACCGGGGAAATCCGAACATCACGACCATCCCGAATGCGTTGGTTTTTCGCCCCTTAGTGTACCACCGCGCCCCGAACCGGACCAATCACGGCTCGGTCAGCGGATGCGGCCATGGCCC
>JAYNIR010000016.1:0-66104 GCA_038109305.1 Rhodospirillaceae bacterium | reverse complement strand
GAATGGCGTCCCCAACGGGATTCGAACCCGTGTCTCAACCTTGAAAGGGTCGTGTCCTAGGCCTGGCTAGACGATGGGGACGCAAATTCCAAGCCGATCAAGCCGCACTTCGTATACGGCTCGACGGGCAAAATCAAGGCCTGCGTTTCAGATTTCGGCCAAATCCGCCGCCCACGGCAAGGGTTTGCGGCATCTGAGGATCGGAAACCGACTTCAGCCCCCGCAATATCCTGCATCTTCGATCTGAAGTTGCGGCGAGACGCGCCCCATCCAGCTGTTTGACCGGATTTTGCCGACCAGGTTCAGACGCCGCCCATCGTGTTCCAGCAAGGCGGCGCCCAATTCGGAATCGAGGGCACGAAAGGCAATTCCGTCGAGATTCCCGCCGTCTTCTTTGGCTATTCGGCATTTTACGTGATTTTGACCGACGACGTCGCAGTACGTAAGCCGAACATCCGGGATGATAAATCTTGGTTCCGGGTTACCCGACCCGAAGGGACCAAGAGCCGCAAGTTCCTCAGCCAAGCCCAGGTTTGCGCCGCCGGGTCTGAGATACCCGTCGACTGAAATATTTGCCTGCATGCCGACGTCGGCGATCGCAGCCGCAACGCGGTCGTTTAGAAAATCCATGAACCCGCCGAACTTTTGCTTGGTGACGGTAAATCCGGCGGCCATCGCGTGACCCCCACCCTTTTCGAGCAAGCCCGCCTGCCGCGCTGCGATGATCGCGGTGCCCAAATCAACGCCTTTGACCGACCTTCCGGACCCGACACCGGTCTCTCCATCCCAGGAAATGACGCAGGCCGGTCTGTTGAACCGTTCTTTCAACCGGCTTGCGACGATCCCGATCACCCCTGGATGCCATGACGCTCCATCGGCAATCGCCGTCGGCGAATTTGCAAATGCGGCGTCGGTCATGCGCCGCAACGCGGCATCAAGAACGCCAAGTTCAATGTCCTGGCGTTCCTTGTTCAACGCGTCGAGCTTTCGGGCAAGATGCCATGCCTCGTCCTCGTGTTCCGTGGTCAAGAGCCTGTACCCAAGGTCGGCTTCGCCGACCCGTCCGCCGGCGTTGATGCGGGGGCCCAGAATAAACCCCAGGTGATATGCTGACGGTGTTTCATCAATCCCCGCAACATCGGCCAGCGCCCTCAAACCCAAGAGGCGCCGGGCCGCAAGGACCTTAAGTCCCTGTAGGACCAATGCGCGGTTGATTCCGGTCAACGGAACGACGTCGCAGACCGTCCCAAGCGCAACCATATCCAGCCACTGCAGGAGGTTCGGTTCCGGCGGGTTCTGCCGATACCAACCGGCATCCCGCAACGTTCTGTTGACCGCGACGGCAAGTAGAAATGCAACGCCGACCGCCGCCAATTGTCCGTACCCGGGCACTTCGTCCATTCGGTTTGGGTTGATCACCGCCAGCGCGGGCGGCAGTTCGGATTCGGCCGTATGGTGGTCGACGACAATCACATCCAGGCCGCCGTCCCGTACCTCCCGGAGCGGCCCGAATGACAATGTCCCGCAATCCACGGTGACGACCACGCCGCATCCCCGCCGGTCCTTGAGATTCAATATAGCCGGCGCATTGGGGCCGTAACCTTCGGCGATTCGATCCGGAATATGGGCCGCTGTTCGTCCGCCAGCAGCGCGGATAAACCTTGTCAATAACGCCGCCGAGGTTGCGCCATCGACGTCGTAGTCGCCAAATATGCCGATGCATTCATCCTGCATGATCGCGGTCGCCAATCTCTCCGCGCCCCGGGCCATGTCATGAAATTTGTCGGGATCCGGCAATAAATCGCGAAGGGTCGGCTCCAGGTACAACGGCACGTCATCGGGTAAAATTCCGCGCGCCGCCAGGACGCGGGCGCCGATCTCAGACATGTTGCATTTTTGTATGATGGTTCTGACAGTCCGGTCATCGACCGACCTGAGCACCCACCTGCGCCCGGTCGCGGACCTGAAATCTTCAATCGATAGCCCGACCTGTTCGCCCGCATCCGTGAATGCGGCGTCAGCGCTTGTCTTTAGCGTGGGCGACATGATGCCGGCCTTCGATATATCTCAGCGTTTTCGTTTTCGAACGCACCACCAAAGAATGCGTAATGGCGATGCCGTCGGCAAACCGGACACCCTGCAGCATCGGACCCGTCGTTACGCCGGTCGCCGCAAAAGTGACATTGCCCCCCGCCATGTCCGACAGACCGAACTTGGTCTCCGGTTCTGACACTTCGGCGCGGCGAACCGCGGCAAGGTCGTCATTGTCTCGGATAATCAGGCGGGCCTGCATTTGTCCGCCCAGGCCCCGAAGTGCCGCTGCGGCAAGAATACCCTGGGACGCACGGCCGCTGCCGACGAAAAGGTCGACGCCGGCTTCGGGCAATGCCGTCGCTATAACGCCGGAAACGTCGCCGTCGAGGATCAGTCGAATGCGGGCGCCCGCTTCCCTGACCGCAGCGACGATTTGGGCATGGCGCGGCCGGTCAAGCATGCAAACGACCAAATCCGATATTGATCGCTTTTTCGCCTTCGCCAGCTTTTTCAGATTGTCGCCGACGTCGGCGTCCAGGTCGGCGACGCCGTCGGGCAGACCGGGGCCGACGGCGATTTTGTCCATGTAAATGTTCGGCACCGATAGGAATCCGCCATCCTCGGCCATGGCAAGAACCGATAGCGCGTTATATCCGCCGCGGGCGACGATGCTCTTGCCTTCAAGCGCCAGGACCGCGACATCTGCTTTCGGCCCCGAACCTATCCCCACTTTTTGCCCAGCGTAAAGGTGTTCAACTTCGGTTTTATCCCCTTCCCCCATTCGGACGGTCCCGTCCATCGCCAGAGTGCCGAGACGGCGATTCATCGCTTTAACCGCCGCCTCGTCCGCTGCCCGTTCATCGCCGCCCCCCAAGTGCCGGCAGGCTGCGATTGCGGCCGCCTCAGTGACACGCACCGCCTCAAGCGCCAAATTCCGGTCTGTCACTGGATCGTTCACGGTTCCCTTGCTCCTTCCGTAAAAGGTCTGAGCCGGACAGTCAAAAAGTCACAACTGTTCGATGCGGATCAATCGGGGTATTTCCACTACGGCTTCAAGTCCGGCGATGGTTTCGACGGCGTCGGTCATATCCGCTTCGCGGGTTTCGTGCGTTGTCATTACGACGGGGACCGGTGCATCCGGGCTTTTCGCGCGCTGAATGATCTGTTCCATGGAGACCTTGTGGTCGCTTAACGCCGCGGCGATGTCGCGAAACACACCTGGTTTGTCGACAACTTCGAACCGCATGTAATACGAACCCATGTGTTCGCCCATCGAAACCGGTTGCGGCGCAGTTAATTCGCCGAATGGGCGGGCAAAGCACGGCGTCACGTTGCCACGGGCAATGTCGATGATGTCGGCGACAACCGCCGACGCCGTCGGACCCGCGCCCGCGCCCCGGCCTTCCATCTGAATCCGATCTACGAAGTCGCCGTGCGCGACAACCGCGTTGAAAACGCCGTCCACGTGGTTGATCGACGATTCCGCCGGTACCATGCAGGGGTGAACGCGCTGTTCGATGCCGCGTTCGGTTCGGGAAGCAATGCCCAATAGCTTGATCCCGTACCCAAGTTGCTTGGCAAAATCCAAGTCGCTGGGCGAAACATGGCGAATGCCTTCAATGTGCACGGAACCGAAGTCAACCTGCGTTCCAAAGGCGAGGCTCGCGAGAATGGCCAGCTTGTGAGCGGCGTCAATGCCATCGACGTCGAATGAAGGATCGGCTTCCGCGTACCCTTCGGCCTGCGCCTCCGCAAGGACTTCGTCGAACTCCCGGCCGGTGTCCCGCATTTCGGTCAGGATGTAATTGCAGGTCCCGTTAAGGATGCCGTACACCCGATCGATCCCGTTCGCGGCAAGGCCTTCGCGGAGCGTTTTAAGTATCGGGATGCCGCCGGCCACGGCGGCCTCGAATGCCAGGCTGACGCCTCCGGCTTCCGCGGCTTCGGCCAATGCCGTTCCGTGGACGGCAATGAGCGCCTTGTTTGCGGTGACGACGTGCTTGCCATTTTTTAACGCCTCAGTACAGAGGTCCTTCGCGAAGCCTTCGGATCCGCCGATCAGTTCGACGACGACATCAACGTCGTCAGCGTTGGCCAGCGCCGTTGGATCGCCGTGCCAAGTGAAGCTGTCGACGCTGACGCCCCGGTTCTTTGAGCGATTGCGGGCCGACACGCCGGTTACGACGATGGGGCGGCCTGCGCGCGCTTGGATTTCATCACTGTGCCGGGAGAAAATTTCCAGCGTGCTGGCGCCGACGGTGCCGAGCCCCGCAACCCCGATCCTGAGAGCCGACGTCATTTTCCGGCTGCCCGCCGGGGGCCGTCCATGTTATCAAAATTGCCGGCGCGATACCGGGACATGAAGGACTTAATGGAGCGCACGGCCTGACGGGTCCTGTGGACGTTCTCCACAACGGCGATGCGGACGTGCCCATCCCCGTGCTCTCCGAACCCGACGCCTGGCGCCACCGCGACCTGAGCTTCGGACAACAGCAGTTTGGAAAATTCAAGCGATCCCAGGTGAGCCATGTCCTGGGGGATCGGCGCCCAGGCGAACATCGTCGCTGGTGGCGGCGGCACGTCCCAACCCGCTGCAGCGAGACCGGAGATCAGGACATCCCGTCGTTCCTTGTAAACCGCGCGGACATGGTCGATGCAATCCTGCGGCCCGTTCAGCGCCGCCGCGGCCGCGACCTGGATGGGGGTGAAGGCGCCGTAGTCGAGATAGGATTTCACTCGCACCAGCGCGCCGATCAGATCTCGGTTGCCGACGGCAAACCCGATCCGCCAACCGGGCATGGAATACGTCTTACTCATCGAGGTGAACTCGACGGCAATGTCCCAGGCTTTTTGGATTTGAAGAATGGACGGCGGGGGCCGGTCGTCGAAAAAGATTTCCGCGTAGGCCAGGTCCGACAGGATGTAAATTTCGTTATACAGGCAGAAATCGACCACCCGCTCGTAAAAGTCCAGGTCGACAAGTTCAGCCGTCGGATTGTTCGGATAATTGAGAACGATCGCCGTCGGCTTGGGCACGCTATGCTGGACCGCCCGTTCGAGCGCTTGAAAAAAATCTTCGTTCGGCGTGACCGGAATGCTGCGAACGGCGGCGCCTGCGATGATGAAACCGAACTGATGGATCGGATAGCTCGGGTTCGGCACAAGGATCACGTCGCCGGGGCTGGTGATCGCAGCGGCCAGGTTGGCAAGGCCCTCTTTCGACCCCAGAGTGACGATCGCTTCCCGTTCCGGGTCCACGGTGACGCCGAACCGGCGTTCGTAATAGCCGGACAGAGCCTTTCTCAGGCCTGGAATGCCACGCGAGTTCGAATACCGGTGGGTTTTCGAATCTTGGACGGTCTCGACGAGTTTCTGGACGATGTGCGGCGGGGTCGGCAGGTCGGGATTGCCCATGCCAAAATCAATGATGTCCTCGCCATCGGCGCGGGCGCGCGCCTTCATCGCGTTGACTTCCGCGAAGACGTACGGCGGCAGACGCCGAATTCGGTGAAATTCCTTGGCCATCGTGACCCCATCATGTGCCAGAACCCGCAGCCAAAGACAACTGGGGAAGAAGCCGGAACATTAGAATTCAGGCGTATTACGCGTTCCGCCGGGTAGCCGCCCGTACGGGGCCGCAGGTCAGTTGACCAAATAGATTTCGGTCCGCCTGTTGCCGGCCTCGCCGTTGGGCATGATCTCGCGGTAAAGCGGGCGGGAGTCGGACAGTGCGGCCGTCAAAACGGTCCGCCGATTCGCACCTTGGCGGACCAACTCTTTGGCAACGACCTGTGCCCGTTGCGCCGACAGATTGTAATTGACTGCTTGATGGCGGGCGGCGCTGAGGTTGCGGGTCCGCGACGACGAGTGGCCGACAACCCGGATCGTGCCGCCGCGTTCCTTTTGCAAGGCGGCGACTTGGGCCAGGATGCGCCGGTCTGTTCCGGTCAGCCGTGACGAGCCATTGGGAAACACAATCGTCGCCACCCGCTGTGCGCCCGGGGGAAGCGGCCACGCGCCTTGGTCGCCGGCAATGTTGGCTGCGCCGCCGTCGGGCGAGGCCATTTCCGCGGCGTCCTGCGCTTCTAAACCTGTTCCGCCGATGACGATGGTTTCGCCGGTCGCAAGCCTCCGCGTCATACCGCTGGGACGGACGAATTCTGGCTCGGCCCCCGAGGCGGCAAGGATTTCCGCGAGGTGTTTTTGCATGCGGTTCTGGTGTTCCGCATATTCCGCTTCCTGCTGGGCCCGCGTCGGCACACCGACTTGCGGCACGCCCGGTACGGTCAGAGCGAGCTTGGGTTTCGACCGTGCCGTCGGCGTCAGGCTCTTCTTGGGCGCTTTAAGCATTGGTTTGGACGGTTGCGGCGGTTGCGGAACAGCGGCTTGCGCCATGGGCTGTGCCGGCGCCGTAATCGCGGGCGGCGGTGACGGTGCAGCGCTTGCGGCGGCGGGAAGTTGGTCTTCACCCTGCCGGGAGATCGACGGCGCATAATGAGGCCGGTCCGGATCGGCGGCCAAGCCGAGGTTCCGCGACTGACGCTGTCTTTCGACACCGGAAACGCTCGGATAGGACAAAGCGCCCTTCTCGACGCCAGCGGCCTCCGCGACCTGTTTTTCGCGGGCCTGCTGGGTTTCGTCGTCCAGCCGCTCCTTGCTGTCGTTGCCCGAGAAGAGCTCGACCGTGCTTTTGTACCATTCCGCGGGATTGACGGCGTCGGGCACCGACGAGCACCCAGCCAGCAATACCGCAGCCGCAATCAGCACGGTGGTTCCTGGAATTCTTACGGTTCGGTTCAGCGACCCCGCAAAGGCTACGTTTTTAAGCATAACGATATTGGCTTCCTCGCTCGAATTACCCATTTCATCGGTCGCGCTGGACCTTGATCTTCGGCACCTTGCGGTATACAAAGCCCTTACACTGTGCAGGTGCAGCATAACCTTCCGCCGGAAAATATTACTAACAGTATTCCGCCCGCGGGAACAAGCCACCTGCGCGCCGCCTTAAGGTTGGCCGCAACAGCTAGCGCCGGGCCGATATGCCTTCCGGCTATATTATTGAAAAGTGCATAATGGGGCAAAGGACGACTTGAATGACCGACAAAACGCCTGAAACCGACCCGTTGGAAGCCGCACAGCAGTTTTCGAAGTCGATGACGGACATCGCGGAACGGAGCCAGCGCTTGGTCACGGACTGGCTTTCCCGCCACTCGCAAGAGGCGGCGGCCCCAGACCTGGACCCCCTGAATATCGGTGAGGCGTTCCTTGAAATGACCCGCCATATGATGTCGGATCCGGCGAAAATGATGGAATCGGGAATGACCCTTTGGCAGGGCCACATGGAATTGTGGCAGTCAACGGCGCTTCGAATGATGGGTCAGGAAGCCAAGCCCGTTGTCGCTCCGGTGCGTGGCGACCGCCGGTTCAGGGACGAGGCCTGGTCGGAAAATCAGGTGTTCGACTTCATCAAACAATCGTATTTGTTGACCGCGAATTGGCTTGAGTACACCGTCAAGGATGTCGACAGCATGGACAAAAAGGACAAGGCCAAGGTCGATTTCTACACCCGTCAATTTATCGACGCCCTGTCACCTACCAACTTCCTAATGACCAACCCGCAGGCGCTTCGCGCCACGGTCGAAACCAAAGGCGAAAACCTCGTCAATGGCCTGAACAATCTGTTGGAAGACCTGGAGCGCGGCGACGGCAAGCTGGCGATCCGGATGACCGACATGGATGCGTTCGAGGTCGGCAAGAACGTCGCGACCGCAAAGGGCCGGGTCGTTTACCGCAACGATCTGATGGAGCTGATCCAGTTCGATCCGCTGACCGACAAGGTCATCGAAACGCCCCTCCTCATCACGCCACCCTGGATCAACAAGTATTATATCCTTGATTTACAAGAGGAAAATTCGTTCATCCGCTGGGCGACGGAACAGGGACACACGGTCTTCATCATCTCCTGGGTTAACCCGAACGCGGAATTGGCGAAGAAAAAATTTGACGATTATATGCTCGAAGGCCCGCTTGCGGCGATTGCCGCCATCGAGCAGGCAACCGGGCAGCGGAGCGTCAACCTCGTCGGCTATTGCATCGGCGGCACGTTGACCGCCTGCACCCTCGCCTGGCTGGCGCAGCAGAACGACCCCGAGTGGCAGGACCGCATCAAGTCAGCCACGTTCTTCACCACCATGCTCGACTTCACGGACGCCGGAGAACTTGGCGTATTCATCGACGAAGAACAGGTCAAGAGCATGGAAGCCAAGATGAACCAACGCGGCTACCTTGAAGGGTCGGAAATGGCGACGACCTTCAACATGCTGCGGGCCAACGATCTGGTCTGGTCGTTCGTGGTGAACAACTATCTGTTGGGCAAGGACCCCTTCCCCTTCGATTTGCTGTTCTGGAACTCCGACTCGACCCGGATGCCCGCCGCCATGCACTCCTTTTATCTGCGGAACATGTACCTTGATAACAAACTGATCGAACCCGGCGGCATCACGCTCGCCGGCGCGCCGATCGATCTTCGGAAAGTCGATGTTCCCACCTACATTATCTCGACCCGCGAGGATCACATCGCGCCTTGGAAGTCGACCTATGCCGCGACGCAGATTTTCAAGGGCCCGATCCGTTTCGTTCTGTCGGCGTCCGGCCATATTGCGGGCGTCATCAACCCGCCGGCGGCCAACAAATACTGCTACTGGACCAACGACGCGAAACCCAAGAATCCGGACGCCTGGCTTGAGAAGGCGGAACAGACGGACGGTTCCTGGTGGGGCGACTGGGACGGCTGGGTTAAGAAGCATAGCGGCAAAAAGATGATCAAGGCCCGTAAACCCGGCGACGGGAAGCTGAAAGCCCTGGAGCCCGCCCCTGGCACTTACGTGAAGGCGCGTCTCGCCTGATCCGGCATTTTCGACGGGCTGGCGGCCCGGTCGACGACGAGTCGGACTACGACCTGGATGTTTGGGCGGGCGTGGTCCCGGTCAGGACCGTCCTTGGCGATCCCATCGACGATGAATGGCTGAAACCGGGAATACCCGCGCCAGGTTATCTAAACGCAATTCGCCTGGGCGACTAGGACTGTTCGGGTTTTCCCGAAAAAGCCCGGCAGATCAATCCCTCCGCCGCGTTTCGGGGCGTCAGCTCCCGCGCCGCGACCCTGTCCACTGCGTCGTCCACGGCGGCGCTCAGGTCGCGGATCGCCCGGCGGAGCCGGTCTTCCGCTGCGGCCAAAAGCCGCGCCCGGGCTGACCGTTTTCGCCGGGCCTCCAACTCGCCCGCGGTTTCGAGATGGCGGTAATGGCCGGCGACCGCGTCGCAAAGGTCGGCGATGCCCGTACCATCATTGGCGCTGGTCAGGATCACCGGTGTCGTCCAGGCCGCCGAGGCCCCACCGCCTTTGAGCCCGGCCGCATTCTTCAGGTCCGCCGCCGTGGTTTTCGCGTCCGGCTTGTCGGCCTTGGTGACCACATGGATATCCGCGATTTCCAGCATGCCCGCCTTCATCGCCTGGATCCCGTCACCGAGGCCTGGCGGGCTCGCCACGATCACCGTGTGGGCCGCCGCCGCGACGTCGACTTCGTCCTGCCCAACGCCGACGGTTTCAATCACCACCGTGTCGTAACCGACGGCGTCCAGCACGTCGACGGTATCAAGGGCAGTTCGCGCGAGACCGCCCATGGCCCCCTGGGTGGCGAGCGACCGGATAAAGACCCCGTCATCGGCGCTCAGATCGCCCATGCGGACCCGGTCGCCCAGGATAGCGCCGCCGGAAAACGGGCTCGACGGATCAATGGCGACAACGCCGACCCGATGTCCCCGCCCCCGCAATTCCTTGGCCACGGCATTCACAAGGGATGATTTTCCGGCGCCCGGTGGGCCGGTAACGCCCAACACGTGCGCCCTTCCGGCGGCCTGATAGACCCGGTCGAGCAATTCATTCCGGTCCACGTCGCCTTTGTTGACCGACGTTTCGGCCAACGAAATAAGCTTGGCGGCCGCGCGCCGATCGCCGGATTGGGCGGCGGTCAGAAGGTCCGTGGTTCCGGCTTTCAGCACGTGGGTCAGTCCGTCTGGAATTTCGTGCGGGAGAACCGGCGCAGGTCCGATCCAGCTCGGGTATATTCGACGCCGAGGTCCCGGTATTCCTCCCAGATATAAGTCAGCATGTCAGCGTCCGAGGCGTCAAAGGCGCGCATGAACTTGGCCGGGGACCCTGCCCAGACTTCGCCCGAAGGCACCTGTTTGCCGGGCGTTACCAGGGCGCCGGCCGCGACCATGGCGCCGGTTTCCACCAGCGCGCCGTCCATGACCGTCGCCCGCATGCCGACCATGCAGTCGTCCTGCAGGGTGCAGGCATGCAGCAACGCCATGTGACCGACCGTCACCCGGTCGCCGATGTGGGTTGAATACTGCCGTGAATCGACGTGGATGATGGTGCCGTCCTGGATGTTGGTGTCGGCGCCGATGCGGATTGCGTTCAGGTCCGCGCGCAGCACGCACGAATACCAGATGCTGGACCGCTCGCCGATCTGAACGTCACCGATCAGGATGGCGTTTTCGGCGATAAAGGCGGACTGCTGGGCGTGCGGCTGGTGGCCTCTGAGGGGCAGGGTCACACCCCCTGGCTCGCGAACGATTTCCATTCATTTATCCTCTAAATAAAATAATTTTATGCATTGATTTAGAACTAAATATTAAGCCAATAACGCATGGCGGCGGACACCGCGTGCGGTTGTTCCAGCGGCGACAGATGAGCGCAATCCTCAATCACCACCAGCGCCGCGTTGGGGATTTCAGTGGCCATTTCTTCATGCATTTCCAAGGTCGTCGCCCGGTCTTGGCGGCCGCACAGGACCAATGTCGGGCAGCCGATGGCCGACAGGTTTGTCCGGTTGTCCGGCCGGTTGATCAGGGCCGTCTGCTGGCGCTGGTATGCTGCTTCGCCGACGATGTACGCCGATTGCCGGACGGCGTTGACCAAAGGCTCTTCCGTTAGCCGTTCCGGCGGCAGATAGACGGGCAAATGTCTTTCGACCACTTCCTTAAATTCGCCGGCGGCGGCGCGGGCGATCAGATCGCGGCGTCCCTGGATCCGATCAGGGGTATCGGACCGGGCGCTAGTGTCCAAAAGCGCCAGTTTGGTCACCCGCTCGGGCGCCAACCGCATCACCGCCTGGGCCGAATAGCCGCCCATGGACAGCCCAGCAAGGGCGAATTTATCCGGCATCCGCGCAATGTTGCGTACCGCCATGCCGTCCACCGTATCGTCCAACGTCATGTCGCCGACGGTCATCTCGGCCAGATCGGTGAGAGTATCCAGCTGATGGCCCCAAAGGGCCCGGTCGCAGAGCAGCCCCGGCAGCAGCAAAAGCGGCGTCTTCTCGGTCATGGCGCATCTTCCTGGTAAATTCGGATCGTTTCAGTTTACACCGAAACCGAAGTCCGGTCATTGACTCCGGGCCCGGAACACCTAATATCCCGGCCACCCGGCTTAAGAAAACCCGGAAACGATAACCCTCCCCGCCGCGGGAGCAACTCCCGAAGCGGAGCGAACTTGTCCTTCACTGATCTTGGTCTAAGCGACGAACTGTTACGCGCCGTAGTGGACGCGGGCTACGACACACCCACCCCGATCCAGGCGCAGGCGATTCCCTACGTCCTCATGGGACGGGACATCCTGGGCTGCGCCCAGACCGGCACGGGCAAGACCGCGTCCTTCACCCTGCCGATGATCGATATCCTGGCGTCCGGCACGGCCAAGGCGCGGATGCCGCGGTCGCTGATCCTGGAACCGACCCGCGAGCTCGCCGCCCAGGTTGCCGACAACTTCAAGACCTACGGCAAGTATCACAAACTGACCCACGCACTTTTGATCGGCGGCGAAAACATGGGCCCGCAGGTCGACCGTCTGGAAAAGGGCGTCGACGTCCTGATCGCCACGCCGGGGCGGCTTCTGGACGTGTTCGAACGCGGCCACCTGTTGCTCCGCGACGTCAAAATCCTGGTCATCGACGAAGCCGACCGGATGCTCGACATGGGCTTTATTCCCGATGTCGAAAAAATCGTCAGCCTGTTGCCGTCCATCCGGACGACCCTTTTCTTCTCCGCGACCATGCCGCCGGAAATCAAGCGGCTCGCCGACAAGTTCCTAATGAACCCGAAGGCAATCACGGTTTCCCGCCCGGCGACCGCGGCGGAGACAATCACCCAAGGCCTGTTGATGGTCACCGGCGCCGGCCGCGATCAGACGTCCATCGCAAAGCGCAAGCGAGAAGCCCTGCGCCGGCTGATCGACCGGGAAAATCCCAAGAACGCCATCATCTTCTGCAACCGCAAACGCGATGTCGATATCGTCTACCGATCGCTTGAACGTCATGGATATAAGCATTCGGCCCGGTTGCACGGCGACATGGTCCAGTCGGTACGCATGGAGACTTTGGATAAGTTCAAACGGAATGAGGTGACCCTGCTCGTCTGCTCGGACGTCGCTGCGCGCGGTCTCGACATTCCGGCAATGAGCCACGTGTTCAATTTTGATGTGCCGACGCACCCCGACGACTACGTCCACCGCATCGGCCGGACGGGGCGCGCGGGCCTCAAGGGCACGGCCCTGTCCATCGCCGTTCCCGGCGACGGTAAGTATATCGACGCGATAGAAAAACTGACCGGCAAGCCGATCCCGCGGATTGACTGGGGCGGCGGCAAGACCCCTCCAACGGCGGACGATGACGAGGAAGAAAACGCTGACCGCGGCCGTTCGCGCCGCCGTGGCGGAAGCCGCCGCGTGCGCCGCGGCGACGAACGGCATAAAGGCAAGCAGCCTGAATCCAAGGTAGAGGCACAGCCCGCTAAGGCCGAGGCCCCTGTTGAGGAACAAAAGGACAAACCGGGGCCGAAGGAACCGCAGGCCAAGCCCGTGAAAAGAGATGACGCCCGCGACAATCGCTCGGGCGGCGACCGGGGCCGCAATGATCGGCGCAGAAAAGACGATGATGGCGAGCGCGGCAATAGCAAAGTCGTCGGCTTGGGCGACCACGTCCCGGCGTTTTTGAAAAACTGATTTCGCAGAAGACTGGCCCGGCCGGGCGGAATAAATCGGGATCCCTTAAATCAATCCGTGCAGCGGCGACGAAGCGTCGGCGTACTTCTTCTTGGGCATGCGCCCCGCAAGGTACGCAAGCCGCCCGGCCCTGACCGCATGTTTCATCGCTCGCGCCATTTTGACCGGGTCTCCCGCCTCGGCGATGGCGGTATTCATCAGAACGCCGTCGCAGCCGAGTTCCATGGCGATCGCCGCATCCGACGCCGTGCCGACGCCGGCATCGACGATGACGGGAACCTCGCTTTGTTCCTTGATCAGGCGGATGTTGACCGGGTTCTGGATACCAAGGCCCGAGCCGATGGGCGCGCCCAGCGGCATGATGGAAACGGCGCCTGCTTCCTCCACCCGTTTGCAGAGGATCGGATCATCCGAGCAATAGGCCATGACCCGGAAGCCCTCTTCCGTGAGCGTCCGGGTGGCTTCGATGGTTTCCGGCATCATCGGATAAAGCGTGCGCTGTTCGCCCAGGATTTCCAGTTTGACCAAATCCCAGCCGCCGGCTTCGCGCGCCAAGCGCAGCGTCCGGACCGCGTCTTCAGTGGCGAAGCACCCGGCCGTGTTGGGCAGGTAGGTATATTTTTTGGGGTCAAGATAGTCGACCAGCAGCGGCTGGTTCGGGTCGGTCAGGTTCACCCGCCGGACCGCGACGGTGATCATTTCCGATTCCGCCGCCTCGGCGGCTTGACGGTTGAGGTCATAATCCTTGTATTTGCCGGTTCCGATGATCAGCCGCGAGCGGAACTTGCGGCCGGCGACTTCCAGAAGGTCCTCGTCGTCTCCGGACGGTGCCGCATCGGGCGCGCCGCCGCCGATGAAATGCACGATCTCGAGCTTGTCGCCTTCCTCAAGCCCGGTCTGTCCGTAGCCGGATTTCGGCACGATTTCGAGGTTCCGCTCGACGGCAACTTTGGCCGGGTCCAGGCCGATTCGCAGTAGCAGGTCGTGGACCGACATGGGGGTGTCGAGTTCGCGGCTTTCGCCATTGATCTGGATTTGCATGAAATTATTCCCTGGAACCAAAGCTTAACTGAATTATGGGGCCGCGTGAGGCGGCTTTCAACGCCCGGCGCACACCTTACAGGGTGTTTCTTCCGCCAAAAGCGGATGGTATAAGCCGCGAAGCCCGTTTCACCAAGGTCCAACTGCCGTAATTCCAATGACACAGAGCATTCTCGTCCTGAACGGCCCGAACCTGAACCTGCTCGGCACGCGGGAGCCGGATATTTACGGCCGCGAAACCCTGCAGACCATCGAGCACGCCTGCCGGGCGCGAGCGCAGGAGCTCGGCTTTACCGCGGAATTCCGTCAATCCAACGACGAAGGCGTCCTGGTCACCTGGATCCAGGAAGCGCCCAAATCCCACGCCGGGCTGATCATCAACGCCGGCGCTTATACCCATACCTCGGTGGCGTTGCTGGACGCGCTCAGCGCAATCGACCTGCCGATTATTGAAGTGCACCTGTCCAATATTCACAGGCGCGAGGAATTCCGCCATCATTCCTATGTCTCCAAGGCGGCGGACGGGATGATCTGTGGCCTCGGCGGACAGGGATACGAATTGGCGCTTGAGGCGTTGGCGAAACGCCTGAAAACCGCCGGGTAACAACCCCGGCCAAACGATAAAGACGGGAGCGGACGAAAGATCATGGCGAAATCTCCCAAGGCATCGGACATCAACACGGATGCGGTGCGCAAACTCGCGGACCTTCTGAACGAAACCGGACTGACCGAAATCGAATACGAAACCGACGATTGGAGCATCCGCGTCGCCAAGGGCGGCGGGACGGCGGTCGTCCAGGCCCCGATAGCAGTGCATGCGGCGCCCGCCGCCGGCACTCCCTCGCCCGCGCCCGAAGCCATCGATCTTGCCGGCGCGGTGACGTCGCCAATGGTCGGCGTCGTCTATCTGTCTCCCGACCCGGACAGCCCGAATTTCGTTTCCGAAGGCGACGACGTGAAGGAGGGCCAGACCTTGGCGCTGGTCGAAGCCATGAAGGTGTTCAACCAGATCAACGCGCCGCGCGCCGGCAAGGTGAAGAAGGTCCTGGTTACCAGCGGTACGCCGGTGGAATTCGGTGAGCCCATGTTCGTTCTCGAATAGGAGCCCGGGCGGTTGTTTGAGAAGGTTCTCATCGCCAACCGGGGCGAAATCGCGCTGCGAATCCTCCGGGCGTGCCGTGAAATGGGGATTGCGACCGTCGCGGTGCATTCCACCGCCGACACGGACGCCATGCACGTGCGCCTTGCCGATGAAAGCGTTTGCATCGGCCCGCCGCCCGCCAAGCAGAGTTACCTGAGCACACAGGCCGTGCTGACTGCCGCCGCCATTTCGGACGCCGACGCCATCCATCCGGGATACGGCTTTTTGTCGGAAAACGCCGACTTTGCGGAAATGGTCGAAGAACACGGGTTTTCGTTCATCGGGCCGAGCGCCGACCACATCCGCCTGATGGGTGATAAGGTGGCCGCAAAGAAGGCCGCCCGTGAAGCCGGCATCCCCGTCGTTCCGGGATCGGATGGCGCCGTGACCGACCCCGACGAAGCGATGGCCGTCGCCAGGGACATCGGCTTGCCGGTGATCGTCAAGGCCGCCGCAGGCGGCGGCGGGCGCGGCATGAAAGTGGTGCGCAAGATCGACGAGCTTGCGACCGCGCTGAAGACCGCGCAGGCCGAGGCCTCCGCCGCTTTCGGCGACGGATCTGTCTATGTCGAAAAATTCCTCGGCAAACCGCGGCACATCGAAATTCAGATCATGGCCGACGGGCTCGGCAACGTCGTCCACCTGGGCGAACGCGATTGTTCCCTGCAGCGCCGCCATCAGAAGGTGTTAGAGGAAGCGCCCTCACCCGCCCTTAACGGTGAACAGCGCGAAAAGATCGGCCGGGTGACGGTCGACGCGATTAAGAAACTGAGATACCGGAGCGCCGGCACGGTCGAATACCTTTATGAAGACGGCGAGTTCTATTTCATCGAAATGAACACGCGCCTGCAGGTCGAACATCCGGTGACCGAAGGCATAACCGGAATCGATTTGGTGCGAGAAATGATCCGCGTTGCCCAGGGCGCGAAGCTGAGCGTCACCCAGGAAGACATTAAACTGCGCGGCCACGCGATCGAATGCCGGATCAATGCCGAAGACCCGGTAACGTTTATGCCGTCGCCCGGCAAGGTGGGGATTTACCATGCCCCCGGCGGGCTCGGCGTTCGGGTCGATTCCGCGTTGTATTCCGGCTACACAGTGCCGCCGCATTACGACAGCATGATCGCCAAATTGATCGTCCACGGGGCCACCCGCAACGAATGCCTGATGCGGCTTCGCCGGACGTTGCAGGAATTCGTGATCGACGGCATCACGACTAATATCCCCCTGCAACAGCGGATTATCGAGGAAAAAGGCTTCGTCGACGGCGACTACGATATCCATTGGCTGGAGGCCCTGGTCGCCGCCGGCAAGGGGGATTAAGCCCCGCGTCCGGCTTTGCCTTCAGGGGCGTTTTCGGCGATGATCGGCCATCATGAGCCGCCGTTATCAAACCCAGGAAAGTCTGCCGGCCGAACTGCTGCTGCGGGCATATGCTGCCGGCATATTCCCGATGGCCGAAAGCCGCGACGACCCGCAGGTCTTCTGGGTCGACCCTAAAAAACGCGGCGTTATCCCGCTCGACGGCTTTCACCTGCCGAAAAAATTTCGCAAAACGCTTCGTAATCCACCGTTCATCGTGCGCGCGAATTCGGCGTTCGAGCAGGTCTTGAAGTCCTGTGCCGAGACCGGCCCCGGCCGTGACGAAACCTGGATCAACAAACCCATCCAAGACGCCGTCACGGAGCTTCACCATCTCGGATTCGCGCACTCGATCGAAACCTGGCAGGACGGCTATCTGGTCGGCGGGCTATACGGCGTCGCGTTGCGCGGCGCGTTCTTCGGCGAAAGTATGTTTTCCCGGGCGACGGATGCCAGCAAGGTCGCGTTGGCGCACCTTGTCGCGCGGCTTCGAATCGGCGGGTTCAGACTGCTGGACACGCAATTCGTCACCGAGCACCTGAAGCAATTCGGCTGCCGGGAAATCCTCGCCCGGGACTATCAAAAGCAATTGGCGGCCGCGTTGGATTATCAGTCGCGGTTTCCGGTCAATCCGGCAAAGGCGGACCTTGAACGGGAATTTGACGGTTTCGTTTGAGGCGGCCGGCGGACCGGCGTCAACGCGGCGGCGTCGCCGGGCCCGGATTACAATCCAAGACCCAGATATCGTAGACCGGATGTTCCAAGGCGTTCAGGGCCGGGCTTGAGGCGAACATCCAGCCGCGAAACAGGCTGACCGCCGGTTCGCCCGGGCGGATTTCCCAGATGTCGAGAAACGCGGCGCTTTCAGGCGTTTCTTCAGGCGGGCGCTTGTCGCACTGCCGGGGGATGATTTCCAACGTTCCGAACCGGACCGCCTTGCCGACTTCCGCCTGGATTGTCGTCACCCGCGCCGTCACCTTGTCGAGCCCCTGCAGGACGACCCGGTTCATGGGAATGGCCCGGGCCGGGCCGGCGATTGCCGTCAGCACCAGACCGATGAGGGCCGCGGATATAAGGCTCGGGAAACGGACCATCCAGATCAGGTGCCGCCGGTGGCGAGGAAGATGATTTCGCCGACCTGATCTTCAAGCGACTTGAAGTCCTCGGTCTTAGCGATACGGCCGCCGACCGGGAGGTATTCCTTGTCCGTGCCGGGCTTTAGCCGCACGTATTTGCCGCCGAGGATGCCTTCGGATCCGATGGTCGCGACCGTATCCTTGGGCAGTTTTACATCCGTCTGGATCGACATGGTGACGACGGCGTCAAAGGTCTGCGGGTCGAGCCGCCGGTCGGTCACGGTGCCGATCTTGATGCCGTTGATGCGCACGTCGCTGCCGGCGCTCAGGCCGCCGATCTTCAAAAACGCGGCGCTGACGTTATACCCCTTTGCCGTTTTCACCTGCGCGACATTGATTGCGATGAACAGGAATCCGGCAGCGGCGATCAACACCACAGCGCCGAGAACAGCTTCGGCTGAATTGCGTCCCATGGGCCCTGTCCTCCGTATCCCGGTTATTTCTTTTGTCCGGCGGCCCGACGCTGAGCCAGCGCGGCGCGGCCTTCGGAAATGATCGCATCCAGCAGGTCGCCGACAACCTGGGCATCCTGTGTGCGGGTGATTCGGTCACCGGTTTTCACCGATTTTTCGGACGCGCCGGGTTCGATCACCACGAATTTGCCGCCGAAAAGCCCGTCGGTCTGGATCGACGCGGCGGAATCGCTTGGCACCACGGCGCCCGGATCAAGCGCCAGCGTCACCACGGCCCGGTATCCGGCATCGAGCGTTTGCGCCTGGACGGTGCCGATCCGCACGCCGCCCATCTGCACGTCGTCGCCGGGAACAAGACCGTCGACCCGCCCAAACAGCGCCGACACCAACACGCCTTCCGACGCGGCGCCGTCGATGTCTCTCGATTGATTGAGAGACACCATCAGCAGAACCAGAAGCGCCAAGGTCGCCGCGCCGATCAATTGTTCCTGCGATTCGGATGACATGGTCGATGCTCTCTCTTTTTTACCTGATTGCCAGATGCCGCCGCCGAGAGGCCGCGGCTGGGTTTTGGCGGGCGGACTATTCAGGCCGCCAGGCTTCGTAATCGCCGGTGGCGGGCGCCCGCGCCCCACCTTTGAAGTCATGCCCCTCCGGCCGGTAGGCGCCAGCCGTGCCGGTCAGGTTCGGTTTGTGCTCTTTCTGCCAGGGCCTTGCCTGGGTGGCGCCTTCGGTCAACGGCGCTTCGGAGGTGTGATGAAGCCATGCGTGCCATTCCGCCGGCACCTTGGATGCTTCCTTGCCACCTTTGTACAACACCCAACGGCGCTGACGGCCATAGAGCTCCGCCCCGCGCTGTTCGTAGTAGCGGTTGCCGAATTCGTCGGTGCCGACGAGGCGGCCTCGAATCCAAGTGTGAAGCAGTGTTCCGATGTCCATCAAATAAAGTCCGGCTGTTCAGCTTTGCCGAATATGGCACCCGCGGGCATATCCGTCCAGCCATCCGGGCTCGCGGACATGACGGCGAAAACGTCCCGGCAAAAATCCCCGGGAGAACAGCGTGGCGAACGACGAATGGATGGCGCCCCTATGTCGAAAGTCATAATTCCTTGAAATTACTTCCGTTACTCAAAATCAAGTATTTTATTGTCACAAAATCGCAAAATATTGAAATTATCTGGTTGCCGCCCCAAAACCCCGTCGCTACATTTAGGGTCCTTCGGCCCTGGGCATGTACATGATGTTGTAAGGAAGCAAGAGCCTTCCGCGCCACGGCAAAGAAGCGCTGGACCCCTTTTCGGGCAATCAGCGAACGGTTATGGGACCTACTAGAGATTGGGAGAAACCGGTTACTATGCAGATCAAGCGGCAATTTACAAAAGCAAACAAATCGCCCTACGCGGATATCGAATTCCGGACGGCTTCGAGCGAAATCCGCAATCCCGACGGCTCGGTCGTATTCAGTCAGAAGAATATTGAAGTCCCGAAGGCCTGGTCTCAGGTCGCCTGCGACGTTTTGGCGCAGAAGTATTTCCGCAAAGCCGGCGTGCCGCAGCGGCTCGCCAAGGCGGAAGAGAATTCAGTCCCGTCGTGGCTGTGGCGCAGCCTACCCGACGAAGCGGCGATGAAGAAAATGCCGAAGGGCAAGCGGTTTTCCGGTGAAACCAGCGCCAAGCAGGTGTTTGACCGGCTGGCCGGCACCTGGACCTACTGGGGCTGGAAAGGCGGCTATTTCGACCGGGAAGAAGACGCCCAGGCGTACTTCGACGAAATGCGCTACATGCTGGCCAAGCAGATGGCCGCGCCCAATTCTCCGCAGTGGTTCAACACCGGCCTGCATTGGGCCTACGGCATCGACGGCCCGGCGCAAGGCCACCACTACGTGGATTTCAAGACCGGCGAAGTCATGCGCTCGGAATCGGCCTACGAACACCCCCAGCCCCACGCGTGCTTCATCCAAAGCGTCTCTGACGACCTGGTGAACGAAGGCGGCATCATGGACTTATGGGTCCGTGAGGCGCGGCTATTCAAATACGGCTCCGGCACGGGCAGCAATTTTTCCCGCCTGCGCGGCGAGAACGAGCCACTTTCAGGCGGCGGCAAGTCGTCGGGCCTGATGAGCTTCCTCAAGATCGGCGACCGTGCCGCGGGCGCCATAAAATCGGGCGGGACCACTCGTCGCGCGGCCAAAATGGTCGTCGTCGACGTCGACCACCCGGACATCGAAAACTACGTTGAATGGAAAGTGCACGAAGAGCAGAAGGTTGCCGCCCTCGTCGCGGGTTCGCGCCTGGCCCAGCGGCACCTCTGCGAAATCATGGCGGCGTGCTCTGAAACGATCCCCGAAGCCGGTGACGACGCGCGGTTCGATGCCAAGCGCAATCCGCGCCTGAAGAGAGCGATCATCGAGTGCCGCCGGGTGATGATCCCGGAAAACTACGTGCAGCGGGTGATCCACTTCGCCAAGCAGGGCTACACGGAAATCGAATTTCCGACCTACGATACGGATTGGGATTCCGAAGCCTATGTGACGGTTTCGGGGCAGAATTCCAACAACTCCGTCCGCGTCGACAACAAGTTCATCAATGCCGTTCTGGATGGCGGCGAGTGGGAATTGATCAGCCGCACCAACGGCAAGGTGGTCAAGCGCCTCCCGGCCCGCGACCTTTGGGAAAAGATCGGTTATTCGGCCTGGGCCTGCGCCGATCCTGGCTTGCAGTACGATACCACTATCAACGAATGGCACACCTGCCCCAACTCCGGCCGGATCAATGCCTCCAACCCCTGTTCGGAATACATGTTCCTGGACGACACGGCCTGTAACCTTGCGTCCCTGAACCTGATCACCTTCGACAAGGGCAAGGGCAAATTCGACCTCAAAGGGTTTGAGCACGCGGTGCGCCTGTGGACCATCACGCTGGAAATTTCGGTCCTGATGGCCCAATTCCCGTCCAAGGAAATTGCCCAGTTGTCCTTCGAGTTCCGGACGCTCGGCCTTGGCTACGCCAACATCGGCGGGTATTTGATGAATTCGGGCTTGTCCTACGACTCCGACGAAGGCCGGGCGATCTGCGCCGCCATCACCGCGCTGATGACCGGCGTGTGCTATGCGACGTCGGCCGAAATGGCCGCCGAGCTGGGCGCGTTCCCCCGTTACGAGGAAAATGCCGACGCCATGTTGCGGGTCATCCGCAACCATCGTCTGGCGGCGCATGGTAAAGCCAAGGGCTACGAAGGGCTTGAGGTCCTGCCGGTGCCGCTCAAGGCCGCCGACTGCCCGGACGCGGCACTTTCCAAAGCAGCCGCCAAGGCGTGGGACGATGCGCTCACGGCCGGCGAAGCCCATGGCTTCCGCAATGCCCAGACCACGGTGATCGCGCCGACAGGCACCATCGGCCTGGTCATGGATTGCGACACGACCGGGATCGAGCCCGACTTCGCCCTGGTCAAGTTCAAGAAACTCGCCGGCGGCGGTTACTTCAAGATCATCAACCGGATGGTCCCAAAGGCGCTCAAGGGGCTGGGGTATACGGCTGACGAGATCGAGGCGATCATTAATTACGCAGTCGGCCGAGGCACCTTCGCCGGCGCCAGCGGCATCAACCATGAATCGTTGAAAGACAGAGGCTTCACCGATGATCTTCTTGCAAAACTTGAGGAGAATCTAAGCGAGGCCTTCGACATCAAGTTCGTCTTCAACAAGTGGAATTTGGGCGAGGATTTCTGCCGCCAGGGACTCGGCATCCCGACCGAAAAGCTCGACGACATGACCTTCGACATGCTGGCCTATCTGGGCTTTTCCAAACGCGAGATTGACGCCGCCAACACCTATGTTTGCGGGGCGATGACGCTAGAGGGAGCGCCGGGCCTGAAACCCGAGCACCTGCCGGTGTTCGACTGCGCCAACCCGTGCGGCAAGATCGGCAAGCGGTTCCTGTCCGTCGAAAGCCACATCCGCATGATGGCAGCCGCCCAGCCGTTCATTTCGGGGGCGATTTCGAAGACCATCAACATGCCCAACAGTGCCACCGTGGCCGAATGCAACGAGGCCTACATGATGTCGTGGCGGCTCGGGCTCAAGGCAAATGCGCTTTACCGCGACGGCTCGAAACTGTCGCAGCCCCTGCAGGCGGCGCTTCTTGACGAAGCCGACCTTGTGGATGGTGAGACCCTGGAAGAGGCGATCGCCGAGAAGCCCCTGGCGGCGCAGGCGGAAATCGTCGCCGAGCGCGTCGTCGAGCGGATTATCGAACGCGTCCAGGAACGGCGCCGCCCGCCGGACCGGCGTAAGGGCTACATCCAGAAGGCCTCCGTCGGCGGACATAAGGTTTATCTGCACACCGGCGAATACGAAGACGGCCGGCTCGCGGAAATCTTCGTCGACATGCACAAGGAAGGCGCTGCCTTCCGGTCGCTGATGAACAATTTCGCCATCGGAATATCCATCGGCCTGCAGTACGGCGTGCCGCTTGAGGAATATGTCGAAGCCTTCACCTTCACCCGGTTTGAACCGTCGGGTATGGTCACCGGCAACGACACCATCAAGATGGCGACCTCCATCCTGGATTACATCTTCCGGGAACTGGCGGTTTCGTACCTGTCGCGCAACGATCTTGCGCATGTCGAGCCGGCCGATCTGATGCCCGATGCCGTGGGCGACGGCGCCGACGAGAGCGACCTGCCCGAAGACGAACAGGCCGTTGTCATGGAAGCGGTCGTTCAGCAGCTGACCAGCCGCGGGTATGTCCGCTCGAAGCAGCTGATGGTCGTCCAAGGCGGTCGAGGCGGCGGTGGCGAGGCAAGTGGTGCCTCGATAGCGGCGAAATCCGGTAACGGGTCCGGAAACGGCGGGCTGCACCACCATGCCGCGGCGAAAGCCGATGCGGTCATGGAAATCGAGCCGTCGGTCATGGAAAAGACCGACAACAAGCTCGAGCAGATCCGGGAAGCCCGAATGAAGGGCTACGAGGGCGATTCCTGTGGCGATTGCGGGAATTTCACCCTGGTCCGGAATGGAACCTGCCTTAAGTGCGTCACCTGCGGCGCGACAAGCGGATGCTCATAAATGACCCCTGTTTTCGGGCGCCATAGACGAATTTCCTCCCGGTTTTATCGGGATCCTCCCTGGGAAACTTGGGGCGTGCGGCGGACTTCGGTCCGTCGTACGCCTCTTTTTTGCTGATTCCCGCCAAAAACCCCTATTCGATCGGGGTTAAGAGGGGGCAAGACGCTCTGCGAAGTCCTTCTTTCATCTGCTAAAATCCAGGCAGTCGGGAGCTACGCATACCGATCCATGTAGCTTTTTATTCGAATCGATGGAAAGTTCTTGGGTTCCTTGCCGTTTGGCGCGGGCGCCCGCTTCGCGGCTTTTCCGTTTGGTGCAGGCAATGGGATCGGGCATGAAAAAAAGAAAATCCCCCATCCATTTCGTCGCGGTCAATGACGACCCGATGATCCTGCAGGCAATTTCGTCGATTATCAAAGCCGAAGGCCACAAGGTCACGACCTTCGAAGACTCGAAAAAAGCGAAAAGCGCGATCGTCGACCTGAATCCCGACTGCATCATTTCCGACCTGATGATGCCCGATGTCGACGGCTTTCAGATCTGCAAATTCGCCCGCAGCCAGCCCGAACTCGCCGATACGGTGTTCATCGTCCTCACTGCAAAACCATACGAATTCGACGTCAACCGGTCCTACGAGTTCGGCGCCCACGGGTTTATCCGGAAGCCGCTGGACACCATGACGTTTTTCAAAAAGGTCGAACGGATTTTCGAAGACCAGATTGAACTGGGTTTCTGGGGCGTCCGCGGTACGTTGCCGTCTTCGGGCGACGACCGGCTGAAATACGGCGGCAACACGAACTGCGTCGCGATGCAGTTTCCGCAAGATCGGTTGTTTATTTTCGACGGTGGGTCCGGGATTAAGAAACTCGGCGACAAACTGATGGCCAACGGCCGGCGGAACATCAAGGGCCGCATTTTTATCTCCCACCCCCATTGGGACCAGATCAACGCCATTCCGTTTTTCGGGCCGCTTTACCGGCAAGGGAACGAGTTCCAGATCCTCGGCGCCAATCGGGGTGACATGTCCATCCGGGAAATCATTTCGGCACAGATGGACGGCGTTTATTTTCCGATCACGTTGAAGGAATTCGCTGCCCGCGTGTATTTCCGCGATCTGGAAGAAGAGGAATTCGAACTCGACGGCGCCACGGTGAAAACCACGCTGTTGAGCCATCCGGGCAAGTGCTTGGGGTTCCGGATCGAATACAACGGGCGGGTGGTCTGTTACATCACCGACAACGAAATGTTCTTTAAAGAAAGCGAGTTCTACAACCCGCGCGACGAAGATCAGCTGGCCGATTTCGTCCGGGGCGGCCGACGGGCTGATTACCGACGCGACCTATACGGACGAGAAATACGCCAGCAAGGTTACCTGGGGCCATTCCTGCGTGTCCAAGGTGGTGAACCTGGCCGACAAGGCCGAGGTCAAAACGCTTTACCTCTAACACCACGACCCCGACCAAAACGGCGACGCAATCGACGGCAAGCTGGAAACCGCTCGCCGGCTGCTCAAGGAACGCGGCAGCAAGACCGAATGCATCGCGCCGAAGGAAGGCGACTCGTTCAGCCTTTAATGTCGGCCGCTTGCCGACGTCCCGCGCCCGCCGCATGACCCCGAGGGGTCGTGCGCTTCCGCAAATCAAACAGAACAGGGAACCATCATGTCAGGCACCATCGACGACCGCTTGGCCGAACTCGGCATTGAACTGCCCAAGCCGAGCACGCCGGCCGCGAGCTACATCCCCTACGCCGTCGTCGGAAAAACCGTGTTTGTCGCGGGTCAGGTATGTGTATGGAACGGGGAGCTGGTGTGCAAAGGCCGGCTCGGCGACGGCGTCTCGCTGGAAGACGGATATAACGCCGCCCGTACCTGCGGGTTGAACCTGATCGCACAGATGCGCGAAGCGTGCGGCGGCGATTTGGACCGGGTCAAACGGGTTGTGAAGTTGGGCGGTTTTGTCAGTTGTACCGCCGATTTCACCGATCACCCGAAGGTCGTTAACGGGGCCTCCGACCTGATGGTCGAAGTGTTTGGCGACGCCGGAAAGCATGCACGGTTCGCCGTCGGCGCGCCGTCGCTTCCGCTGAATGTCGCGGTCGAGGTGGACGGCATTTTCGAAATCGCCTGATCCCGGCCCGGATGCCGGGTCACGGCCGGGCGGCCAATCCCTTCAGGAAAGACACCTTCCGGGCTTCGCCTCGGGCACCCGCGTGACGACGTGTTCGTCGCCGGGCAATTTCAGGTTCTGGATCGCCGTCGTGCCGGCATAATCCAGGCACTTGACCGCCCGCCCCCGGAGCCATGGGACCCCCGCCGAAAAAACCGCCAGCGCCGGTTCCGCCGCCAGCGCGTGATACCCCCGGGAACACCGGGTCTCGGTCATCACCCGGCCCTTGAATTCGCCGCCGTTATAGGCCGCCGCCGCGTTCGATCCCTGGGAATGGCCGAACAGGAATAGGCGGTCACGGTCAACCCAAGGATATTCGGCAATTTCCGCCAGCGCGCGTTCAAGTTCTTTCAGCCGCATCCCGATAATCCGGCCGTAACTCCCTTTGGGACCGATGCCGACTTTGCGCTTTCCATCGCAGGTTTGAACCCGTTCCGGGCGGGCGAAACTGTCCGGACCAAAAACGATAAAACCGGCTTCCGCCAGCATCGTGGCGTTGGTCTTGCCGGAGTTGCCCAACCCGCCGCACCCGTGCAGGTGGATGACCACGGGCTGTTTGGAGCCGACGTCCAGCGCCTTGAGGGCTTGTTCAATTGTCGATAGGCCGCCTGCCCCCGAGGATCCCCGACGTGAAGGGGCTCAGGTCCGCCGGCAGGTAGACGTACGCCCGCGTCCAGGTCAGGTCGACGGCCTCGGCAGTCAGGGAGGCCGGCGGGAGTTTTGAATTTGCGGAGGGTTGCGGCTCCGGCTGGGCGCAGGCACCAAGAAGCGCCAGCGCGAAAACACCGAAACGGAAATCGGACATTCTAATATGCCTTTTGATGTTGCCGCGCGGGGGCGAATTCCGCACAGTAGATGAGATGGTCCAAGGAAAAAGCAAGCCCCGGAAAAAAGTCGTTTCATTGTTGCCGAGCGCGACGGAAATCGTCAATTCCCTCGGCTGCGGGGATTGGCTGGTCGGGCGGTCTCATGAATGCGACTACCCGCCGGGCGTCAGCGCCCTGCCCGTCTGCACCGCGCCCCGCCTCGACCTGGGCGGTACGAGCGCCGACATCGACCGCAAGGTCAAGGACGCGGTCCGCGATGCGGCCGCCGTATACCAAGTGCTCGATGACGTGCTTAAGGACCTCGCCCCCGACGTCATCATTACCCAGGATCAGTGCAAGGTCTGCGCCGTCAGTTTGGCCGATGTCGAGGCGGCTGTCTGCGCCTGGACCGGTCAATCGACCAAAATGCTGTCCTTGAAACCCATGACGCTCAGCGACGTGATCGGCGATATTGGCCGGGTTGCGGACGCGCTTGGGGTCCATGACGACGGCGCGCGGGGCCAAGCGGCGCTTCGTGCGCGTGCGGATGCGCTGACCGTCAAACCACAGGGCACCCGGCCACGCGTCGCCTGTATCGAATGGACCGACCCGTTGATGGCGGCGGGCAATTGGGTGCCCGAACTGGTCGACATCGCAGGCGGCGCGGATATTTTCGGTCGGCCCGGCGATCACCCGCCCTGGATCACCTGGGGCGACCTTAAGGCCGCCGACCCAGATATCGTCGTCTTCATGCCGTGCGGGTTCGGGCTTGAGCGAACGGCGGCCGAGGCCCGCGCCATGATTGATCGGTTCCCCGACGTCGCGCAAATGACAGCGGCGAAGCTCGGCCGTGTTTACGCCACGGACGGCAATGCGTACTTCAATCGGCCGGGACCGCGCCTTGTCGACAGCATTGAAATCCTTCGTAGGATCATATCTGATGATCGGATGCACCCCGGTTCGATCCAAATCCCGGTTTGACCATGCCCGACGGCCGCGACGCCATCGCTATCAAAGTTCGGGCATCCCTTCGCGACGTTTCCGCTGCCGACTGGAACGCCTGCGCCGGATCGGGCAATCCGTTTATCCGCCACGAGTTTCTCTCCGCGCTTGAAGACTCAGGCTCGGCCACCGCCGACAGCGGCTGGATGGGCCAGCATCTGACCATCGAGGACCCCTCGGGCAGTCTTGTCGCGTGCGCACCGCTCTATCTGAAAAACCATTCCTATGGCGAATATGTTTTCGACTGGGGCTGGGCCGATGCCTATGAGCGGGCAGGCGGGCGGTATTACCCGAAACTGCAATGTTCCGTGCCGTTCACGCCGGCGACGGGCAGCCGCCTTCTGGTTCGCGGCGATCTGCCCGAGTATACGCGGAATGAACTGCGCATCGCGTTGATGGCCGGCATGGCGCAGCTGGCCGAAAACCTGGGTGTGTCGTCGGTCCACGTGACTTACCCGACGGAGGACGAATGGCGGGGCCTTGGCGTTGCCGGATTTCTGCAGCGGATCGGCCAGCAGTTCCATTGGGAAAATCAAGGGTTCGACACCTTCGACGATTTCCTGGCTGAACTTTCTTCCCGAAAACGCAAGAACATCAAAAAAGAACGGCGCGCGGCCGCCGACGCCGGGCTTGAAATTCGCGTGCTGGAGGGCTCGGACGTGACCGAAGCCCATTGGGATGCATTTTTCCGGTTTTACCTGGATACGTCCGATAAAAAATGGGGCCGGGCGTATCTGAACAGAAAGTTCTTCTCCCTGCTGGACGAGCGGCTGTCCGACGCCGTTGTCATGGTGGTTGTCGAGAAGCAAGGCCGCCCCGTGGCCGGCGCACTGAACCTGCGCGGCGCCGATACGCTCTATGGCCGCAACTGGGGTTGTATTGAGGACTACAAGTTCCTGCATTTCGAGGCGTGTTACTACCAGGCCATCGACTATGCGATCCGAACGGGATTGAAATGGGTCGAAGCCGGCGCCCAGGGCCCGCACAAGATCCAACGGGGATACCTGCCGCGCGAAACTTATTCCGCGCACTGGATCGCCGACCCGGGGTTTCGGGACGCGGTCGCACGGTTCCTCGAGGACGAAAAGCGCGGCATCGCCCGGGAAATGAGCGCATACGGCAGTTTTTCGCCCTATAAAAAGCCCGGTTGACCCCCGGTTGACCATCGACGCGGCCGCCGGGCCGGAGCGCGCTTACCCCTTAATTCGGTCACCTTTCCTTTACCATTGCCCGATAGGATTTGCGGGTTATGGAACGGATTCTGCACATTTACCTGCTTGTGATCGCGCTTGTGATCGTGGCGCTACTGGCAACGGCGGCGGCGATCGCCGGGCCTCGTGTGCCCGACGCCAAAGCGGTGGCCAACAATCCACTGATCCGCACGGCAAACTACGCCAACTGCATCCGTCAAGCACGCACCGGCACGGGCGAAGTCCTGGTCAACGGCTGTTCCCATTGCTTGGTCGTGAGCGTGACCCGGACCCGCGCCGGAGAATCGGCGCCGCAGGTCCGCAAGTTCAACGTGCTCGGCGGCAAATCCTATACCCTGCCTTTCCGCGGACCGGGCCGGACCAGCCTTGGTTCGATCTATCCCTGCGACCAGGCCAACATCGTGAAACCGGAAACGCTCGCCACCACCGAAGAAAAATGCATCACGCTTGAAACCGATCAGCGCCGCGGAACGGTGCATCTGGTGAACATCTGCCGGCACTGCCGGGCGGCGTCGGTCGTGCGAATGGCCGGCAACGGACAGCCGTTGGGCCAGCAATCATACATCATCGGCGCGAAGGGAAATCTTCGCCTCTCCCCGAACGGCGCCAGCAAAGTCGGCCTTGTCGGCGAAGACAAATGCCCCCGCGTGCTGAGCCGCTAATCCCCAATCCTTGAAGTCTTCCAGTCAGCAACGACATCGCTGGTTCTGGCAATCCGGGTCGGTGCACGGTCGCCTGACTGAATGCCGTCGACCAGAAACGGCAAAAGCACCTCGACCCTTCCACACCGCTATCCCGCGTGAGGCCCCGCGCACGGACCTGTGCGCCGTCGGGAATTTCCGAGTAGTCGGCCGCAGCCTCCACGCAGGTATCAACGCCATCCAAAACCTCGAGCCAATATCCGAGCGGTTCGGCCGCAATCACCGCCGCCACATCGTCGATCAGCCCAGTTTGCGGCATTGGTTCCTATTGCCGGCCGGTCCGATCCTCTCGGCCGAGGGCTTGGCAGAAGTTCCGCCAGAGCGGTGCCTCTAGCGCGCCGACGGTAAGGTACCGTCCATCCTTCGTCTTATACGCGCGGTAAAAGGCCGCCCCGCCGGTCAGCAGTCCCTGCCCCCGCCCATGCGGACCGTTCAGGCGGTCGGCTGTCAATCCCAACGCTTGCCAGGACAGGACGCAGTCGGCCATGGCGACGTCCAGATAAGTTCCTTCGCCCGTCCGTCCGCCCCGGACCAACGCGCCCCGGATGGATAGCGGCGAGACAACCGCACCGGCGCAGTCCACCATGGGCGGCCAGGCGATGGTCGGGCCGTTTGCGTCCCCGGCCTGGCTGAGTGCGCCGGAAAACGCCATGTAATTCAGATCGTGCCCGGCGGCCGTGCGCTTGGGCCCTGTCTGGCCGTATCCGGCGTGGGAACAATAGATCAAGGATGGGTTCATCGCCCTAGCGGCGTCAAAGCCGAACCCGAGCCGGTCGATGACGCCCGGGCGGAAACTCTCCACGACCACGTCAACGGATTGGATCATGTCGCGGAACGCGGCCTGACCGTCGGCGGATTTCAAATCCAGGCGTACCACGCGCTTGCCGGCATTGAGGACTGTATTGAACGGCGATAGTGCATCGCCGCCGTGGGACCCATGAAGACCCGATACGGGGTCCTGCGACAGCAAGGGATCACCCTGGGGTGGTTCGACCTTGACCACGTCGGCACCCAGATCGGCCAGGATTTGGCCCGCGAGCGGACCCGGCAGAAACTGGCTCAAGTCCAGGACCCTGATCCCGTCGAGAAAGGAAAACGACATGCCGCGCGCCCGGCCGGATGCGACCGATCAGGCCCGGTTGGCCTGTCAGTCGACGAGGGCGGGCACCTTGCCGCCCCGCCGCTTCGCCGGCAGTCGGGTGCTACCCCGTTCGGAGAACTCGAAGACCAGCTTGTCGTCGTCGACGGCAATCAAAACGATGCCACCTTTTTCCAGTGTGCCGAACAGCAATTCCTCGGCCAGCGGCTTCTTGATGTTTTCCTGGATCACGCGGGACAACGGGCGCGCGCCGAACAACTTGTCGAAGCCTTTCTTGGCAAGCCACTCGCGGGCGGCCTCGGTCAGTTCGATGAACACGTTCCGGTCTTCCAACTGCAGTTCCAGGTTCATCACGAACTTGTCGACAATGCGGGCGATAACGGATTCGTTCAGCGAGGAGAACCCGATGACAGCGTCCAGCCGATTACGGAATTCCGGCGTGAACATGCGTTCTATGGCTTCCGTGTCTTCGCCGACGCGGCTTTCGCGTTCGAACCCGATGGCCGGTTTCGCCAGGTCGGCGGCGCCGGCGTTGGTCGTCATGATCAGGATGACGTTCCGGAACGAAACGGACTTGCCATTGTGGTCGGTCAGTTTACCGTGGTCCATGACCTGCAGCAGGATGTTGAACAGGTCTGGATGCGCCTTTTCAATTTCGTCCAAAAGCAGCACGCAGTGCGGTTGCTGGTCGACGGCGTCGGTCAGAAGGCCGCCCTGATCGAACCCGACATAGCCCGGCGGCGCGCCGATCAGACGCGAAACCGAATGGCGTTCCATGTATTCGGACATGTCGAAGCGGACCAGGTCGATCCCCATGATGTGCGCCAATTGGCGGGCGACTTCGGTCTTGCCGACGCCGGTCGGGCCCGAGAACATGTAGGCACCGATGGGTTTTTCTGGCTCGCGGAGCCCCGCGCGCGACAGCTTGATCGCGCCGGCGAGTGCATCGATGGCTTTGTCCTGGCCGAACACCATGGTCTTGAGGTCACGTTCCAGGTTTTTGAGCGCTTCCCGGTCGTCGGACGACACCGACTTCGGCGGGATGCGGGCGATCTTGGCGACCACCGCTTCGACGTCTTTGACGGTGACGGTTTTACGCCGTTTGCCCGGCGGCAGAAGCATGCGCGATGCGCCGACTTCGTCGATCACGTCGAGCGCCTTATCCGGTAGTTTGCGTTCGTGGATGTATTTGCTGGAAAGCTCCACCGCGGCCTTGAGCGCGTCATTGGTGTAGCGCACGCGATGATGCTTTTCGAAATACGGCTTCAAGCCCTTCAGGATCTTGATTGCGTCGTCCATGGACGGTTCGTACACGTCGATCTTCTGGAACCGGCGGACCAGCGCCCGGTCTTTTTCAAAATAATTTCGGTATTCCTTGTAGGTGGTCGAGCCCATGCAGCGGAGCGCACCGTTCTGCAAGGCGGGCTTCAGGATGTTCGATGCGTCCATCGATCCGCCGGATGTCGCGCCGGCGCCGATCACGGTGTGGATTTCGTCGATGAACAGGATGGCGTTCGGCATGTTTTCCAGTTCGACCATGACGTTTTTCAACCGTTCTTCGAAGTCGCCGCGATAGCGCGTGCCGGCCAGAAGCGCGCCCATGTCGAGGGCGAAGATCGTGTGCCCCAGCAGGACTTCGGGGACTTCCTCGTCCTCGATCCGCTTGGCCAGCCCTTCGGCAATGGCGGTTTTGCCGACGCCCGGGTCGCCGACGAACAACGGGTTGTTTTTGTTGCGGCGGCACAGCACCTGGATGGCGCGTTCGACTTCGTCATGGCGGCCAATCAGCGGATCGATCCGGCCTTCCGCCGCCTTTTTGTTCAGGTTGGCGCAATAGGCGTCCAACGCTTCCGATCCCTTGCGGGCGGCGGGCTCTTCCTCCGCCCCCGTATTGGCGCCTTGGACGGTGCGCTGTTCCGACTTGCCTGGCACCTTAGCAATCCCGTGGGAAATGTAATTGACCGCATCCAGGCGCGTCATGTCCTGCATCTGCAGATAATAAACGGCGTGCGACTCGCGTTCGGAAAACAGCGCTACCAGAACGTTGGCGCCCGTCACTTCCTCGCGGCCCGAGGACTGAACGTGAATGACCGCGCGCTGGACGACGCGTTGGAAGCCCGCGGTCGGTTTCGGTTCGGCGCCGCGCAGTTTGTCGATTTCGGTCAGTTCATTTTCGAGGAATGCCAGGATTTCGCCGGCAAGGCGGTCAAGGTCGACGCCGCAGGCCTTCAACACCGCGACCGCGTCCGGGTCTTCGGTCAGCGAAAGCAACAAATGCTCCAGCGTCGCATATTCGTGACTGCGTTCCGCGGCCAGCGAGAGCGCCCGGTGCAGTGTCTGTTCCAAATCGCGTGAGAGCATTTTTTTGGGTCCTTGGTGTTGATCGTTTCTTGGCGGAACGCCTCAGTCTTCTTCGCCCGAGCCGTCCTTTTCAATGGTGCATTGAAGCGGATGTTGGTGTTGGCGCGCCAGATCCATGACCTGGGTTACCTTGGTTTCCGCGACTTCGTAGGTGAACACGCCGCAAACGCCCACACCTCGCTGGTGAACGTGCAGCATGATTTTGGTCGCCTGTTCTTGGCCCATGTTGAAAAACCGTTCGAGAACGTGCACGACGAATTCCATCGGCGTGTAGTCGTCGTTCAGCATCAGAACTTTGTACATGGACGGCCGTTTGGTTCGGGTGCGCGGTTTGACCGCAAGGCCGGTGCCGGTGCCGTCATTGTCGCCGCCGCCGGTCCGGCCGGGGCCGTTCGGCGCCTTAGGCGGCTCACTGGCGCCCTGCGCCGGAACTGCGCGTCGCGGCATAATTTCCATATCGAAATCGTCCGTCATGGCTCCATTTTCTCAAGGAACGGCGGTCCGTCACAAGAGATTTCCTTGATATTCAGCCTATCATCGGCGGGTTAATAGAGCATTTCGAGTGAAAAGCCCGGATGCCCGGGCGGGCGTTCCCTGATATCGGAATATGATATCAGAATATAAAGGTCTGCGGCGGCGGTCCGGCCACCCCTGCCCAGCCGCCCCTGATTCGCGGCGCGAAAACGGGCCGCACAATAGAAAACGCCCGGCTGGAGACCCGCCGGGCGCTTCTTACTGCCTTACCAAAGGGGGATGCGGAGGGATCAGGCAGCAAGCGGTTTGGTGGCCTTTTCGACGGCGACCGACACACGCTCGGCGATCGGTTTCGTCGCTTCTTCGGCCAACTTCACGGCCATGTCCGAAAGCTTGCGGCTTTCGTCCAGGGTTTTCGCGTAGTTAGTCTTGACCAGTTCGCCCTGCAACTTGACGACATCGTCGACCGATTTGCATTCGAACAGCTTTTTGGTCAGGGCGACCGATTCTTCCATGTTTTTCTGAGCCAGCGCGAACAGGAACGTGTTGATGTCCTGGACGCCCTTCACAAGGATGCCGTTCGCCTTCACGACGGCGCCGACGTTGCCCTTGTTGTAGGAAACGACGTCTTCGTAGCTCTTGAAGACTTCGCCGCCGGCTTTAACGGCCGCGGCGACCTGTTCCTGGCTCATGGCGACGGCCTTTTCGACACCTTTGGTGGCGACTTCGGCGCCTGCCTTGACGACGGTTTCAACGGTTTCCTTGCGCGCGGTAACGGCGGCTTCGACTTGGTCGGCGGCCATTTTCGGGGCGGGTTTCGGGGTGGGTTTCTTAGCTTCGGCCATGGGTTGAAGTCCTTTCGAGAGGATCAATAGCGCCATTGCGAATGCGCGCAGATGCCGCAATAGATGGTGGGACGGTGTTGGATTCTCGGCACTTCGCTGCTGACGCAGCGCTGCACCCGCGTAGAAATAGTCCCCGTCTGACCTCGCGTCAAGCAAATTTTGTGCAATGCAACAAAATAGCATTTAGATTAATTGATTGGTTTTCTGAGATATTTTGTATCTCCGACAGCCGGGAGAAATATAATTTTCGCACTGCAACCTAGAGCCGGATTTCCGGCCTTGATGCCCGTCCGGTCACCGGCCAAAATCGGACCCGTTAACCATTCATTCACGATAATCCTCTAAGAAAGCATTGATCCGGCTGAAAAAATTTTGAGACGCGGGGTTCCGTTTCGGTTAGTATTCAGGCGAAACGGGAATGGCGCGTTAAGAAGAGAGTGATCATTATGGGGATCAAGGCTCTGGTGGTGACAGTGTCGCCGCGCCAGTGGGGACAATCTAAAACCACAAAATTCAGCCGTTTTTTTGGCTTTCCGTCTATTGTGGCGGCCTTGGTTGCGTTGCTGCTTAGCGCGTTCGCAACACCCGCGGCAGCCAAGTACGCGGCCCTGATCGTCGATGCGGAGACCGGGCTAGTCCTGAAGGCGACCAACGCGGATACCCGAAATCATCCGGCGTCGCTGACCAAAATGATGACGCTTTATAAGGTTTTCCAGGCCGTCGAAAGCGGCCGATGGTCGCTGCACACGCGGCTTCGAATCTCAAGCCGGGCGGCCCGCCAGCCGTCTTCCAAACTGGGCCTTCCGGCTGGCCAGACGATTTCCGTCCGCGATGCAATTTTGGCTCTAGTCATCAAGTCGGCGAACGACATCGCGACCACCGTCGCCGAAAACTACAGCGGTCAGGAGCATACCTTCGCGCTGCACATGACGGAAACGGCGCGGCAACTTGGCATGTCGCAGACGACGTTCCGCAACGCCTCGGGCCTGCCCCACTACGCACAGTTGTCGACCGCGCGCGACATGGCGAAACTCGCGCACGCCCTGATGCGTGACTTTCCGCAACACTATCACTTTTTTTCGGAGGCCGAGTTCACTCTGAACGGCGTGACCCACAAGACCCACAACAATCTGCTGCTCAGCTATGAAGGCGCCGACGGTTTCAAGACCGGATATATTCGTGCGTCGGGGTTCAATCTCGTGACTTCCGCCAAACGCGACGGCAAGCGCCTGATCGGTGTGATTTTCGGAGGCAAAACGTCGGGCCAGCGCAACTTCCTGATGGCCAAATACCTGGACAAGGGCTTTGAACAACTGAGCGCCGGACGCACCGTCGTGGCTTCCGCTCAGACCAAGCCGCAGTCCAACAAGCTGGTGCCTCACTCGGCCGTTTCCGATGAAGAAGACAGCGGCGACGCCAAGCCCCGCACGTTCGACAAGAACAACCGCTGGGGAATCCAAGTGGGCGCCTTCGTCCAGCAGGAGCAGGCCAAGAAAACGGCGATCAAAGCCGTCGCCACCCTGCCGCAGTTGCTTGAGGACGGCGTGCCGCAGATCGTCCCGCTTAAGAAGCGCAACGGCCGGGTTCTGCACCGCGCCCGCGTTTACGGGCTCAGCAAGCAGGAAGCCTACCAAGCCTGTAAGCTGTTGGAACAGCACAATATTCCGTGCATGGAACTGAGGGGGCCGGAAGCGCTTGAGATCGCCGGCCTGACCCGCGAAGGGTAAATCCGACGGGCGTGTCCGCTGCCCGCGCCCGCCTACATCTCCGGCGGGGTTAAACCGGATCCGGTTAATTCTTCCCTGAGTATGGCCTTAAGCCGTGAAAGCCCGGCGTCATTCGCCGCTTCGCATCGGGCGACCAACACCGGCTGCGTGTTTGACGCCCGCAACAGCCACCAGCCGTCTGCTGTCTGCACCCGGACGCCATCCATGTCGTGAACCTGAATGCCGTCGCGGCCGTTTAGCCGGGAGCGAACCTCGTAAACCACCATGAACTTGCGATCATCAGGGCAATCGAACCGGATTTCCGGCGTGCTGACCAGTTTCGGCAGCTCATCCAACACCTGGGCAAGCGATTTGCCTTCCGCGTCTAGCACGTTCAGCAGCCGGACGGCGGCGTATAACGCGTCGTCATAGCCGTAATATCCGTCCTTGAAAAAAATGTGGGCGCTCATTTCACCAGCGAGCGGCGCGCCCAATTCCGCCATTTTCGATTTGATGTGGGAATGTCCCGTCTTCCACATCAGCGGTTTACCGCCCAAGCGTACGACTTCGTCGAAAAACGCCTGCGACGTTTTGACGTCGGCGATGATCGTGGCGCCCGGATTGCGCGCCAGGACCGAGCGCGCGAGGATCGTCAGCAACTGGTCGCCCCAGACGACCCGTCCGCGGGCGTCGACAGCGCCGATGCGGTCGCCGTCGCCGTCAAAGGCGATGCCGAGATCGCATTTTTCCGCCACGACCGCGGCTTTCAATTGGGCCAGGTTCTTTTCGACCGTCGGGTCGGGATGGTGATTTGGGAACGTGCCGTCAATGTCCGCATTCAGCAGGATATGCGTGCCCGGCATGGCGTCGGTCAGTTTCGTCAGCGCCTCGCCGGCCGCGCCGTTGCCGGCGTCCCAGGCAACCTTGACCGGGCGGTTCAGGGATACGTCCGAGAGCAGCCGTTTTACATACGCGGCAAGTGTTGGGGACGAGGTTTCTTTCCCCTGACCGTCAATATAATCTCCTTTTTTAGCTATATCCCCTAATTGATTGATATCACTTCCGAAAAAAGAAGAGCCACGGATGGTTATTTTAACCCCGTTGTATTCCGGGGGGTTGTGCGATCCGGTCACCATCAGGCCGGCGTCGGTGCCCAGATGATGGGTCGCGAAGTAAAGCATGGGAGACGGCCCTCGCCCTGTCCGCACCACGTCGATGCCGGTGGCGAGAAGACCATGAACCAGCGCATCGGCCAACTCCGGCGAGCTGATGCGTCCGTCGTATCCGACGGCGGCGGACGTGCCCCCGGCCCGGTGCAGCACCGTGCCGAAGGCGCGGCCGATGGCGGTTAGGTCGTCGGGGCCGAGCGTTTTGCCGACAACGCCGCGAATGTCGTATTCACGAAGGATGCTGGGATCGAAAGTGTGCGGATCGGCCACGTTTGTGGGCCCTTTCGGGGTCAGGAAGCGCCCGACCGGGGCCGGCCGATAGAGGTATAGATAAATCCGGCGTCGGCCATGTCGTCCGGTTTATAAATGTTTCGGAGGTCCACCATGACCGGCGATTTCATCAGCGACTTCACCCGGTCCAGGTCAAGCGCGCGGAATTCGTTCCACTCCGTGATGATGGCGAGCACGTCGGCACCCGTGATGGCGTCGTAGGCGCCGTCGCACCAAGTGATATCCTTCAACATGTGTTTGGCCTCGCTCATGCCCTGGGGATCATAGGCGCGGACTTTGGCGCCGGCGGCGGTCAGCGCCGGAACGATATCGAGCGACGGCGAATCCCGCATGTCGTCCGTGTTGGGCTTGAAGGTCAGGCCGAGCACTGCAATCGTCTTACCGGTCACGTCGCCGCCGGCGGCGGCAATGATTTTGTCCGCCATGGCGCGCTTGCGATTATCGTTGATGTCGACCACGGTTTCGACAATCCGCAACGGCGATCCCGCGTCCTGCGCCGTCCGCACCAGGGCCAGCGTGTCCTTGGGGAAGCACGACCCGCCATAACCGGGCCCAGCGTGCAGGAATTTTCGCCCGATCCGGCCGTCGAGGCCGATGCCCTTGGCCACGTCCTGAACGTCGGCATCCAGCACTTCGCACAAGTCGGCGATCTCATTGATGAAGGTGATCTTGGTCGCTAGGAAGGTATTGGCCGCGTATTTGATCAGCTCCGACGTTTGACGCCGGGTGAACACGATGGGCGTTTCGATGAGGTAAAGCGGGCGGTACAGCTCGCGCATGACGTCCTGGGCGCGTTCCTCGTCGGTGCCGATCACCACCCGGTCGGGCCGCATGAAATCTTCGATCGCCGCGCCCTCGCGGAGGAATTCCGGGTTCGAAACCACGTCGAATTCGGCGTCGGGACGCGCGTCGCGAATGATCTTTTCCACTTCCGCGCCGGTTCCCACCGGCACGGTCGATTTGGTGACGACGACGGTGTAGCCGTCAATGGCGCGGGCGATTTCCTCGGCCGCCGCGTAGACGTAACTCAGGTCGGCGTGGCCGTCGCCGCGGCGGGACGGCGTGCCGACGGCGATGAACACCGTCTGGGCTCCGCCCACCGCCGCTTCCAGGTCCGTCGTGAAGAACAGCCGCCCGGCGGACGCGTTGGTTTCTACCAGCTTCTGCAGGCCCGGCTCGTAAATAGGCATTTCGCCCCGGTTCAACCAGTCGATCTTCCCCGCGTCCTTGTCGACGCAGGTTACGTGGTGGCCGAATTCGGAAAAACAGGCACCAGAAACAAGACCAACGTATCCGGTTCCGACAACGGCAACATGCATGGGCAGTTATCCTTGGAAATAGGTCTTGAGCGCGGCGCGGACATTATCACCAATATCTTCCCGGTCCAGGGCAAAGGCGACATTGGCTTCGATAAATCCGGGTTTGGAGCCGCAATCGAAGCGTTTTCCGGCGAACCGAAGGCCGTGAAACGGCACATGGCCCAGGGTTTTCGCCATGGCGTCGGTCAGTTGAATTTCCCCGCCCGCACCCTTTTCATGGCGGTCCAGGTGTTCGAACACCTCGGGCTGGAGAATGTAGCGGCCGATGATCGAGAGCGTCGAGGGCGCCTCCGCCGGCGCCGGTTTTTCAACCAGCCCCTTAGCTTTGGCGAGCCGCCCGTCGTCGCTTTCCACGTCCAGAATGCCGTAGCGGTTGGTGTGTTCGCGTGGCACGTCCTCGACGGCGACGATGTTGCCGCCGACTTCCTGGTACGCCGCCATCATCTGGCTCAAGCACCCCGGTTCGGCCTTGACCAGATCGTCCGGCAGCAGCACGGCGAAGGGCGATCCGGCGACGAACTGCCGGGCGCACCAGATGGCGTGGCCCAGGCCCTGCGGTTTTTGCTGGCGCGCGTAGGACATGTGCCCGGGCGGGATTATGGCGTCATGAATGATTTTCAATTCCACCGTTTTACCGCGTTCTTCCAGAACCTGTTCCAGTTCCACCGCGTGGTCGAAGTGGTCTTCCATGATGGTCTTACCGCGGCCGGTGACCAGGATGAAATCCTCGATCCCGGCTTCCCGCGCCTCTTCGATGGCGTACTGAATCAGCGGTTTGTCGACGATGGGCAGCATCTCCTTGGCCATGGCCTTGGTCGCCGGCAGAAACCGGGTCCCAAGACCGGCGACGGGCAAAACGGCCTTTTTCACGGGTGCGGGCATGGCGGGTCTTTCGGAAATCGGATCGTCGTGGGTGAAAGCGGGCGGAAACCCGGCGGAAAACCGCCCCTCTTGTGCCACAGGCCCCAACACGCCGCAACCGGCCTCGGGAACCGGGCGGAACCGGCCTTTTCCGCCGCGGAGGACCGGTTGGGCCGGGCCGAATCGGACGGCGTGGTCAGCTGTCCAGAAGCACGGATTTGGCCTCGTTCACCTGCGCCGCCAGATAGTCCGACCCACCCCGGTCCGGATGCAGCCCAGAGATGATCCGCTTATAGGCGGCATTGATGTCTTCCCGGCTAGCCCCTTCCTTGAGCCCCAGGATGGCCAGCGCCTGTTCCCGCGTCATGCCGCCGGACGGCGCATTGGCCCCGCCGGAACCACCACTGTCCTTTTGTTCGCCGGCGATGTCCCGCCAATCCGGGCGCGTCCGGTCCATGTAGGCTTCCAGGACGCGCTGGGATTCCGCGTCTTCGGTGCCGCAATGCCGCCAAAGCGCGACGGTTTGTTCAAACGTCAGATCATCCAACGCCCAGCCCCTGAAGGGGCCTTCCATGATGATGCCGTTCATTTCACCGGTTTCGTGATCGAGCACCATGTGAATGAAGCGGGTTTTAACTTCGGAAGTCTGACCGGGCCCGCCGCCGCCGGGCCAGCCGGCCATGCGGGCAAAGTTCTTGGCCGACCGCACGGCGGACCGCGCGCGGATCAACAGCGTCAAAAACGCCGGCAGCATGGCGAACGCCCAAAGCACTCGGCCGGTGATGACCAGCGCAACGAGAACAAGCACGCCGATGACGACCAGGAACCACTTGAGGACGACCTTCAACGTCGTCGGGTTGGCGTTCGCATACCATTGGGCGAACAGCCAGGCCGCGATCAGGATAAGAAACCCTATCAGGAAGGTCGTCATGACAGCCCCGCCCTACCCTTTGACCTGGCGGGCGATCTGCAGGACCGCCCCGCCCCGATTGTTCGCGTGATCTTCAAGCGCCGGCCGCCCGCCCGCGGCATAGACCGCGACGGCGGAAAGCAAGTCCCGCAACGTGTCGGCGCTGGCCGCGTCAAAGGCGAAATACGCGCCGCCCGATAGATGCGCGATCTGCTGGAACGCGTAGGCGGCGACGGGATCGCCCCCTTCGTGAAACATGAAGGCAGGAACGCCCAGAATGCCTAGCTCGCCCGCCGATTTGCCGAGCGCGTCCACGTCTTCTTCGCAGCAGTCGCCGACATAGACCAGCGCGTTGACTTTCTTTCGCTTGGTTTCGTTGACCGCGTGTTTAAGGACCTTGCCGATCTGGGTTTCCCCGGCAAGGCAGTAGACGGACGTCATCAACGGCGTCAATTCATCCGCGTTGGCCGTCCATTTGCTGACCTTGAATTCACCGAACCCGCGAAAGAACGCCAATTGCACGTCAAGCCCGCCCAAGGCAGCCGTGACTGCGAACATTTCACCTTGCGGACGCGCCGCACGCTCCCATGTCGGCTGGCGGCTGGCCGTCGCGTCCATGCCGAACATCAGCCGCCCGCGCCGGCCCGGCGTTTTCGCGACGGGCGTGCGCGCGACCTCGCCCAAAAACGCCTCGACGTCTTTGGCTGGGTCCGTCTTTTGAACCGGTTTATCCTTGCCGCCCACACGCGCCTCCGGGTTTGTCCCGAATTCAGCCAGTCGCCTATAAGATAGGCCCGGTGGCCGCCGGACGCCAGTTTGCGCCGGTTCAGGCTTTCAGCGGCGGCAGGCGGAGGCTGTCGATCAGCCGCCGGACTTCCTGCCGGGCGGAAAGGTGCGACATGGAGAGCTCCGCCGCCGCCGCTTCCCGTATGTCCATGATGGTCAGCCCCGCCAGAAACAGTTCGCGGTAGATCATCCGTTCAACGAAACCGGGCAGAAAACGGAATCCGATCCGCGTCGCCAGGGCCTGCAACGCCTTTTCAATTTCCCGCCGATTGCGGGAGTCGAGCGGGCTCAACCGGTTGCGGATGACGACCCAGTCCATGTCGCCGCCGTCGCGCCGGGCGCGCAGGATTTTCTGCCGCCAGACCATTTCGGCGTACTGGCTGGGCCCTTTCACGGTCATGTCCTCGATATCCATGCGCCCGAGAACGTCCAGGTCGACGAAGCTGTCGTTCAGGGGCGTGATCAGCGTATCGGCGTGGGAGTGCGCGGCCTCGGAAAGCGGCGTGGCGCTGCCAGGCGTATCGATGACGACCATGCGGTTGGTTTCCCCGCGCAAAACGGCAGCCATACGGTCGGCGTCGTTACCGCCTTCGAACCCGGCGGCGGCGACATCGATCAATTCCGGGATCGGCACAGGCTGATTGATCGTCTTGGCATAGTCCCGGCGGTTTTCGAGAAACCGGCGGAGCGTTCCCTGCCGCACGTCGGTGTCGATGACCGCGACGTCGCGCCCGGCCCGCATCAGACCGACCGCGATGTGCATGGCCGTGGTCGATTTGCCGCTGCCGCCTTTTTCATTGCCGACGACGATGACATGGCCGGCGCCGGCTGTTTGCCCGTGTGATTTGGCCATCAGGCGGGCCGCATCCAGACCGCGGTGTCGTGGAACACGGCGCCACCGCCAGGTAATGCCGGGTCGGCGCTGGTCAACAGGTTGATGCCGATGCCTTCCTCGAACGCGTCATTGGGCCAGATTCCTTCGACGATCACCGTGTGGGTCTGCAATCCGTCGAACGCGCGGACATGCACGACGACGCTGCCCTGCCGGTTGCCGAGCCGCACCCGGTCGCCTTCCGCAAGTCCCAGTTCTTTGCAAGTCTCGGTATGGATCAGCGCTTCGGGGCGGACTTCCCTCTTACGGCTGGACGGCGTTTCCGTGAACGAGGTGTTGAGAAACCGCCGCGCCGGCGCGGCGACCAGACGATACGGGTGTTCTGCGGTCGCCGCGTCGGTGACCGCCAGATGGTCGGGCAGCGCCGACATGGCTTCGTGATCGGCGCCGAGCGACGCCCAATCGGCAGCGAAATGGAACTTGCCGTCGGCATGACCGAAACCGTTCAGAAAATGCGCCTTTTCGAACGGAAACGTGCAGTCGACCCAGCCGTTTTCATAAACCTCGTCGGCGGATGGACGGCCGCTGCGCCGGAGCGCATCGTCGATGAGTTCCCATGCCGACATGTGGAACGCCGGATAATCGGTGCCGAGCCTTTGCCCGATGGCGTTGACGACCTCGTTGTTCGATCGGCACTCGCCTGGCGCTTCGATCAGCGCCTTATGAACCTGCAGATACACATGCCCGCCGCCCTGATACATGTCCTCGTGTTCGAGGAACATGGTCGCCGGCAGGACGATATCGGCCAGCTTCGCCGACGCGGTCATGAACTGCTCGTGTACGCAGGTGAACAAATCGTCCCGCTTCATGCCGTCGATGACCTTCGCCGTTTCGGGCGCGACCTCGGCCGGGTTGATGTTCTGCGTGAACAAAACCGTCACCGGCGGCCCGCCGAACAAACTTTTTTTGTCTCCGGTCAGGATCGGGCCGATGCGGGACATGTCGAGCGCCCGGGTCGAAGGGTCGAGTCTGTCCAATCCCCGGATCAGGGTCTGGTCGACACCGAACAATTCCCGGTTTGAATAAAGCGCGCCGCCACCCCGGTGCTTCCACGATCCGGTCACCACCGGCAGGCAGGTCACCGCGTGCATGTTGGCGGCGCCGTTGCGCGAGCGGGTGAAGCCGTATCCGATGCGCAGGAAGGCGCGTTCCGTCCGCCCGTAAAGCCGGGCGAAGGCGCGGATGTCATCGGCCGGGATGCCGGTGATGGCTTCGGCCCATTCCGGCGTCCGCGTCGACAGGTGCTGTTGCAGGCGTTCGGGACCGTCGGTGTATTGCCGCATGTAATCCCAGTCGGCCATGTTTTCGTCGAACAGGACATGCATCACCGCGCAGCCGAGCGCGCCGTCGGTGCCGGGCCGAATGGGCAGGTGGATGTCGGCCTGTTCCGCCGTCGGCGTCCGGTACGGATCGATGACGACCAGCTTTGCGCCCCGGCTTTTCCGCGCCTTGGCGACGTGGGTCATGACGTTGACCTGGGTCGAAACCGGATTGCATCCCCAGACGACGATCAGATCCGATTCCGCCATTTCGCGCGGATCGGCGCCCCAGATGCGGCCCGCACCGGCGATCCAGCCGTTACAAGCGGTGGTGACGCAGATTGTTTCGTGTTCGCGAGAAAACCCGAAGACATTGCGCAGGCGGTGGATGCAGTCGCGCTGCGCCAATCCCATTGTGCCCGCGAAGTGGTAGGGCCAGACGGTTTCCGCCCCGTATTTGGCGGACGCGCGGGTGATCGCTTCTGTCACCTCATCCAGCGCCTGATCCCAGGTGATCAGGCGGAAGTCACCGTCGCCTTTCGCCCCGACGCTTTGCAACGGCTGCGTCAGCCGGTCCGGGTGGTGGACCCGTTCGCGATAGGCCGCAACCTTGGCGCAGATCACGCCCGCGGTGTAGTCGTTCCGCGGGTTGCCGCGGACACGCCCGATGGTGCGGTTGTCCAGGACCTCGACCTCCAGGGCGCAGGTGCTGGGGCAATCGTGCGGACAGGCGGAGGGTCGGAATTGCGGCTTGACGGGGTGCTGGACGTTCATGCGGCGAATGTACCCCCCGCGTGTGACCGGAACAAGGCGGGTCGGCGGCCGAGACATCTTGGTGAAAGGCCCTTCGCGTCCGTGGTATAAGGCAGAGACACGCCCGACCGGGCCCCGGCGAAGCCCCGGCGCGGCTAAGAACTGATTAACCCTTGTCTTATAGTCTGACGGCGGAAAATAGTCTGACGGCGGAAAAGGAACAGAATTTGTCATGAACACCCGCCGGAAAATCTGGCTACGCGGCTTGACGTTCGGCTCGGCGCTCGGCCTGACGCTCGGGATCGCGATCGCCGCCAACGAGGGCGCGTGGGCGCAGACTCCGCCGGCGTCGGCGGCCGATCCGCTGGCGGCGCCGTGGGCTGAACCGACCCCCGCACCCGGTGCGGCTCCCGCGGCGCCGGGCGGCGACAACCGGGGCCAAGTCCGCGTCCAGGGCGTGCCCGTTGTGCCGCAGGCCCCCCCCATCGGCGCGCCGGTTCTGGGCAAGCTGACCGATTTCCGCGAGGAAATGCGTAAGCTCATCACCGAAATCGCCAATTTTGCGCGCAAAACGCAACCCGGCTTCGTGGTCATGACCCACAACGGCCTGGAACTTTTGGAAAAAGTCGACGAAGCGGACCAGCGCAAGGCCTTTCCCGCGCGGGGTTACATGCTGTCGATTGACGCGATTATGCAGGACGGCCTGTTTTACGGTAACCAAGCGTTCGGCAAGCCGCCCGAAAAAGACACCGCTGACATGCTGAAACATTTCACCGATCTGGCGGAACGCAACCGCATCCGGCTGTTGACGATGGATTTCACCAACGACCGCAAGGCCATCGACCGCGTGCTGCAGGAAAGTGCGCGCAAAGGTTACCTTCCCTTCGTTGCGCAAAAACCGATCAATGAAATGAATGCGCTGCCGACCTATCCGTCGCGGCCGTTCCGGGAAAACGGCAATCACGTGCTGTCCATGGACAGCGCCAAAAATTACGTCTACCTGCGCGACACCACCGCCTTCGGGCTTGAGGTCGAATTCGCCCTCAAGATGCATGATACCAACTTCGACATGGTGATCGTTGACGTATTTCATGGCCGCAAGCCGTTTTCGAAACGCGCCATCGAAACCATGAAGTACAAAAAACTCGGCTCCAAGCGCCTTGTGCTGGCGCGGATGGACATCGGCACCGCCGCCAGCTACCGATATTACTGGAAGGCCGGGTGGCAATCCGGTTCGCCGCGCTGGATCACCGCGCCCTACCCGACCGATCCCGACCGGTTCTTTGTCGAATACTGGCGGCCGGAATGGCACAAGCTGATCTACGGCGATGCGAAATCGTTTACCTACGGCCTGATCGCCCAAGGGTATGACGGGGTGTTGCTTGAAACGGTCGACGCGTACCATTATTTCGAATCCGGAGGGCAGAACCTGACCGCGTTCAAATAGGCCAGGCTGTAAGGCAGTTATCTACTTGCGCCCGTCCGGGAAGGACACCGCCGGGGCCATGCTGGTCAAAACGGACACCTACGAAAAGCTATACGACGGGTTCGCCTGGGCCATCCCGGCGCGGTTTAACATGGGCGTCGCCGTATCCGATGCCGTGGCGTACATCCATCCGGCGCGGACCGCGCTGATCGTCGCCGGCGCCGGCGACGACACGGTGTCCTACAGTTTCAGCGCGATCCGGGCGCTTTCCAATCAATTGGCCAACGTGTTCACGGGTCTGGGGCTTGACCGCGGCGCGCGGGTGGCCGTGTTGCTGCCGCAGTCCTTGGAAACAGCAATCACGCATGTCGCCGCGTGGAAAGCGGGCCTGATTTCGATCCCGCTGTTCACGCTGTTCGGCGAAGAAGCGCTTGAATTCCGGCTTGCCGATTCCGGCGCGTCGGTCCTGGTGACCGACGAGGCGAATTATCCGAAGATCGCGGCGATCCGCGAGCGGCTGCCTGCGCTGCAAACGGTGTTGGTAACCGACGCCGGCGCCGACGGACCCGACGCCCGGGATTTTTGGTCGGGCATGGGCCGCGCGTCCGACGCCTTCACGCCGGTCGATACTGCCGCCGACGATCCGGCGCTGATCATCTACACATCCGGGACCACCGGCCCGCCCAAGGGCGCCTTGCATGCGCACCGGGTTTTGTTGGGCCACATGCCGGCGGCGGAAATGTTTCATAATTTTCTGGGTCAGCCGGGCGACCTGGTGTGGACGCCCGCCGACTGGGCCTGGATCGGCGGTCTGATGAACACGCTCATGTGTGCGTGGTATTTGGGCGTCCCCGTGGTCGCCCATCGGGCCCGCAAGTACGACCCGGAAGACGCGCTGCGGTTGATGGCGCGGCTGGGCGTCCGCAACACCTTCATGCCGCCAACGGCGCTCCGGTTGATGAGCAAAGTGCCGAACCCGGCCGGACGGTATGAGTTGAAGCTGCGTTCCGTCGCCTCGGCCGGCGAGCCGGTCGGCGCGGAGCTGTTCCAGTGGGCGGACGAACACCTGGGCCTGACGGTCAACGAATTTTACGGCCAGACGGAATGCAACATCATCGTCGCCAACTGCGCAGAAATCATGCCCGCCAAGGCGGGCTGCATGGGCCGCCCCGCGCCGGGGCACGTGGTCGACGTGATTGATGCGGCGGGCAACCCGATGCCGCCCGAGCGCGAGGGCGAACTGGCCTGCCGCAGGCCGGACCCGGTGATGCTTTTGCAATACTGGAACAACCGAGAAGCGACCGAGGCCAACATGCGGGGGGAATGGTGGCTGATGGGCGATACCGGATACCGCGACCAGGACGGATATTTGTGGTTCGTGGGCCGCGGCGATGACGTGATCACATCCGCCGGGTACCGTATCGGCCCGGGCGAGATCGAGGATTGCCTCGCCCATCACCCGGCGGTCGAATTGGCTGCCGTGGTCGGCGTGCCCGATCCGATCCGCACCCAGGCAGTTAAGGCGTACATCAAGCTTCTGCCCGACCACGCCACCGACGCGGCAACGGAGCAGAACATCCGCGAGTACGTCAAAACGCGGCTGTCATCCCATGAATACCCGCGGTTGATCGAATTCGTCGACGACCTGCCCATGACCGCCACCGGCAAGATCAAACGCAAGGAACTGCGTGACCGCGGCACCTAATAGTCGAACGAATCGGACGCTCTGTCCGCCACCGATACGATTTCAATGACGAAACCGTCGTCCGGTGGAAATCGCTCGATGATCATCTGACGAGCCTTGGTCTCGTCCCGCGCGACCACATCGTGCACGTGCGGATCGGTCCAGCCGTCATCGTAAATATTATGAGATTGGTTTTCCTTGACCAACGACCGGACCTCCCGTTTGTAGATCGCGATTTAGTAGACGGTATTGCCGTAAACGGGCGGATGCCGCATGGGAGCCCCCTTTTGCTTCCCTGACCGCTTCCGGATGGTCACTTGGCCCGGCTCGCGCCGGATCCGCTGACGCCTCATCCGGAAGGAAAGACAGCGCCGACCGTCAACAGGATTTAGTTACTGTTGCGTGACAATCGTTGCCTTGGCGGAATCAGGCTGTCAATGCAAGCCTGGTCAATCCAGGAAAAAGCGCGAAATTTCAACAAATTGAGGCAATTTATTGGCGCCGCCAGGGACTTGACCGGGCCGCCGCGCGATGCCACATGACTGTAATCCAGAGAGCTCTATGGGTACGGGCAATGACAAAAACCATCGACTATTACTTCGCGTTGAAGTCACCGTGGAGCTATCTGGGCGACGCCAGGCTCCGGACCATCGCCGCCGAGCACAGGGCCGCAATCAACCACAAACCGTTCCGCATCGGCGAGGTCTTTTCCATGTCAGGCGGTTTGCCGCTGGCCAAACGGGCGCTGCAGCGCCAGGCCTATCGGATGCTGGAATTGCAGCGCTGGTGCAAAAAGCTGGGCGTCAACCTGACGCTTGAGCCAAAATTTTTTCCCGCGTCCAACGATTTGTCCGCGCGCGTCGTGATCGCCGCACAAAAGACCGGCGCCGATGTGGGGCCGATGGTTCACGCGATCATGCGGGCCACGTGGGCGGAGGAAAAAAACCAGGCCGACCCGGAAACCCTGAAAGCCATTGCCGACGGCCTTGGCCACAACGGCGGCGACCTGCTGGATCAGGCCGACACCGCCGACGTGCAGGCTATCTATGCCCGATACACCGAGGAAGCGAAGGAATTCGGCGTGTTCGGGGCGCCTTCCTACGTCGTCGGCGGGGAGCTTTTCTGGGGTCAGGACCGGTTGGACTTTGTCGCCGATAAACTGGCGGAATAGCCCGCCCGCCGCCTTTGGGGCCGTATGGGCGCTGCCTTGTCCGCCGGTCCGGGTCCCTGAAAAGGCGTTTTTAACCATATACAAGGGTCGGAAATACGAGCTTTCGCCGTCCCGATAACAAAACATTAAGGTTTTCGGGTCACAAAGTGTCCGAAGATTTGTCGGTCCGGCCACTGACTTCGGCTATAATCCCGGGCGGTCGCCGAACATGTTGGAGAAATACCATGGCAGAAGACACAGCCTCCGATCAGGGTGAAAAATCGAGCAGCGCCGCCGCGCTCGACGAACGGCGTTCGCTGAACAACGTTCAGGTGGAAATCACCGCCGTTCTGGGCACAGCCGACATGCCGATCAGCCAGATCCTGAAACTGGGCCGCGGCGCCGTCGTGGAACTGAACCGCTCGGTCGGGGAAAACATTGAAATTCACGCCAACAACCACCTTGTCGCCATGGGCGACGTGGTGGTGATCGAAGACCGGCTCGGCGTGAAGATGACCGAGATCCTCAAGATCAGCCAGACGATGAAGCAGTAGTCGGCGACGCATCAACCGGCGGAGAGGGTTATCCCATGGCGACCAATAGTGAAATTTACCGCGCCGCGGACCTGATGGTGAAGGAATTCGGCGACATGGCGCCCGTCGGCGCGCAAATTAAGGCTGACCAGATGCGCGACCGGGGCGATCAGGCCGCCCGAGCGGTGTGGCTCCGCGTTGTCCTCGCGACCGAGGAACTTCTGTCGCAGAAAACACCCGGTTCAGCCGTTTTGAACTGACTGTCGGGGCCGCGGCCCCTCGCCTGTTCCATCTCCGTCCTCGTCCCCTACAAATCCAACGGGATTTACGTCTCATCTTCCATCTTGATGATGTCCCGCGCACCCAAAACCGTCATGGCGCGGCCGGGATCGATCATCGAAATAAACAGCGAGCGGCGGAAAGCATCGACGAGGAGCGCCGCCTGCGCTGCGCGGTCGCCGTCGCTGCCCCGGCGGTTGACGCCCTGCGTTTCTTCCAGGATGCGGTTGACCTCGTTCGGATCGGAAACCAAGTCGGCAAGCTGCGGCGATCGGCTTGGCCGATCCGCCGACCGGGCATCGACATCCCCCGCCGGCACGGTCGCGTCGAGCGGCCCCCGCGCCAGCGGATCGGCTCTGAGCCGCGCCGCCCCGACCGCGAGTAGATCCCGCCGCTGTTGCGCCGCTTCCGCCTGCGCCAGACGCTGGGCCTCGGCCGCATACTGCTGAGCCGCATTGAGGCTCAGGGTTCGGTGGGCGCCGCTTCCGGTTACAAGTTCAACCATCGGTCAATATGGGCGCTTTTTATGGTTAATGCGAATATTGCCGCAGAATTTCCTCGCCTTACGAATTTTTTGCAGGCATTTGCAAGTATCGGATTTTGCCGCCTTCCCGATCCGCGATATCATCAACGGGCCATGAGTTCCGACAGGGACCAGTCCAGAGGATCACCGGTGAACCCGACGTCCGCCGCCAAATTTTCCATCCGATTCGCGATCGCCGCCGTTCTGGCGGTCGCCACGGTCCCATCCCACGCCGCCGGCATCCTCGATGCGTTGATCGGCGCGTCGCGAAACGCGCCGCCGGCGCTGTACGACGGCGATGAAAAAATCTACGGCCCCGGCGTGATGACGCCGGACAGGCTAAAGACGTGCGTTTTGCTTGCCTTTCAGCTAGATCAGACGGCTGCGGTCATTGATCAGGCCAAAGGCGCGATCCGCGATTTCGACAACCTCATCCGCGATGCCGGGCCGAGGCTTCGGATGATGGCCGAACTCTCCCGCACCGATCCCTCGCGGCGCGCGGCCTACGAAGGCGGCGTTGCCGAATATAACCGCTGGGTTGAACAACGCCGCCAGACCGTGCGCAGCAACAATCAATACGTCCGGCAACTGGGCGAACTGTCGGGACAATTCGACGGCCAGTGTAACGGCCACGCCTATTTCCCAAGCGATCTGGCAAGCCTGAAGCCGACGCTGCCGGCGTATGTGCGGGAGAGACTTAAATAACCCAAGACATCGATCGCGATTTGGGCGACACCCACGGCCGGTTCACGGAGACTTGATGAAGCCCGCCTGCACATCGCCGTATTATGGGGGTAGGTTCCGTAGTCACTGACACCGATCCGGATGGCCGCACCATGCCGAAACGCCCCGCCCCGCCCCGCTTGCTTTCAATCGCGACCGCCGTGCCGCCGCACCGGTTGGCGCAGGCCGACATCCGCGATTGGGCGCGAGGACAGTTCAATGGCCGGATCCGGGATGTGGACCGCCTGTTACCGGCGTTTGACAACGCAGGTATCGAATTTCGCCATTCGTGCATGCCGCTCGAGTGGTTTTCCGAACCCAAGGGATGGGCGGAAAAGAATGCGCAGTACCTTGCCCACGCTTTGAACCTTCTGGCCGACGCCGCGGCCAGGGCGATGGATCAGGCGGGGCTGACGGCGCCGGACATCGACGCGGTCGTCACCGTATCGACCACGGGTATCGCGACGCCATCGCTCGACGCGCGGCTGTTCGGGCGGTTGCCGTTCCGGGCGGAAACGATGCGCCTGCCGATGTTCGGATTGGGTTGCGCCGGCGGCGTTTCCGGTATGGCGCGGGCGGCGGAACTGGCACTTGCCCGCCCGGGCGCGAACATTCTGCTGCTGGTGGTTGAACTGTGCGGCCTGACCTTCCGCGGCACCGACCTGTCGAAAAGCAACGTCATCGCAACGGCGCTGTTCGGCGACGGCGCCGCAGCGGCGGTGATTTCGAGCGACGGCCCCACATCCGCGCCGGCGGTTACGCAATGGGGCGAACACACCTGGCCGGACAGTCTCGGCGTCATGGGTTGGACGGTCGAGGAAGACGGGCTCGGCGTGCTGTTTTCCCGCGATATCCCGTATTTGGTCGAAACCGAATTGCCGCCGGTGCTGGATGCTTATCTGGCGCGGGGCGGCCACGGGCTCGACGGCATCGGTTGGTTTACCGCCCACCCGGGCGGAGCCAAGGTGATTGAAGCGCTTGAGGCCGTGCTCGGCAGGGCGCCGGGCGGGCTCAGCCAAACCCGCCATGTGCTGCGCAATTTTGGGAACATGTCAGCGGCGTCGGTGATGTTCGTGCTGGAACGTGCCCTGGCTGACGGGTTCGGCGCGGACGGGCGGGACGATCGCGCATTGATGTCGGCGCTCGGCCCCGGGTTTTCCGCCGGGTTCGTGACGCTGACATCGGGGTATTGCGCATGAGCGCGATTTGGATTCTCCTCGGCCTGGTTGTTCTGCAACGTGTGGCTGAACTGGTTTTGGCGCGCCGCAACACCGCACGGCTTCTGGCCCAGGGCGGGGTTGAGCACGGGCGCAGCCATTACCCGGTCATCGTCGGGCTCCATGCGGTGTGGCTCTTGACCATGGCGGTGGGCATTCCGCCTGATGCCCCGCTCTCGACGCCGTGGCTTGTGCTGTTCGTCCTGCTGCAAGCGGGGCGCGCATGGGTGATCCGGACGCTCGGCCCCTATTGGACGACGCGGATCATTTCGATCCCCGACGCGCCCCTGGTCCGCCGCGGCCCTTACAAATTCATCCGCCATCCCAATTATCTGGTGGTCGCGTTGGAAATATTCGTCCTGCCCATGGTGTTCGGCGCGGTTGAAATCGCAGTGATTTTCTTTTGCGTCAACGCGGTGATCCTGTGGCACCGCATCCGGATCGAAAACGCGGCCCTCGAAACGCGGCAGTCCAATTAACCGAAATTACCGGTACGCGCCGGTCAGCCCTTGGGTTTGGGGATGACGCACTCGAAGGTGCTGAGGCTCGATTGGAAAAACAGCACCGATGTGGTGCTCGGCGTGGTCTGCACATGGCGGGCCCGCCTGCCGAATTCCTTGCAGTGGTCGTCGGCTTTCAGTTCCGCGATGCCGAACTGGTTCACCGGGTGTTCGATGGTGATTTCCTCGTTCTTGATGACGGGCTGTGCACAGGCGGCAAGCCCGAACCCGATGACGGCGAAAAGGAGAAATCGCATGGAGGCCTCGTCCGGCGAATGGTCGACAGCGCGAGTCTAACACACATCGTCCGGAAACGCAGGGGCCGGAAACGCAGGCCTGTGCCCTGCCGCGTCAGTCGCGCTTATAATTGACCAGACCGCCGGTGCCCTTGGGCGGCCGGGCGCGGAGCGCTTCTTCAATCGGGTCCGTGCCCCAGCCGGGCCGGTCGGAAACGATCATGTGTCCGTCGACGATTTCCGGCTGATGGGTGAACAGTTCGCCTTCCCACGGCAGACGGTCGACATCCGTTTCCATGATGTGCAGGTTGGGCACCGCGGCGGCGAAGTTGACGTTCATCATCGTGCACAGATCGCCGTAGAAGTTATGCGGCGCGATGTTCATGTCGTGGGCGTCGGCCATGGCGGCGATCTTCATCGACTGCCAGACGCCGTTCCACACCGTATCGACGATCGCCACATCCATGGCCTGATGTTCGAAATAGGGCAGAAAGTTCTTCAACCCGATCAGCGTTTCGCAGGACGCGATGGGATGGCGCGAATGATCGCGGACATAGCCCTGCGCCTTGGGGTTGTGGGTGTCCAGTTCGACCCAGAAGAGGTTCAAATCCTCCAGTCCGCGCAGCAGTTTCAAAAGCCCGTCGGGTTTTAAATTGAAGTTGCAGTCGACCAGAATGTCGACGTCCGGCCCGGCGCCATCAATCAACGCTTCCAGGCAGTCGCGGACGTTGCGGATCAGTTTTTTCGAAACCGGCAGTTCCGGCATGTAGGACGGAATGGCGAACCCGGGCCGCCACGGCCAGATCGGCCCGTCTTCGTGAATGAACAGATTGGTTTTGGCGGCGGTGAAGCCACGTTCGCGCGCTTCCGTCCCTGCCTGGCGGATGCCGTCCAGGTCGGTGATCTGCGGTTTATAATAATCCGGGTGGTTGATGCGCCAGGTCGCGCAGTGCGACCAGTAGACGCGGATTTTGTCCCGCTGTTTGCCGCCCAAAAGTTCATAGCACGGCACGCCCAAGCCCTTGGCCTTGGCGTCCAGCATGGCGTTTTCAATTGCGCCCAAGGCCTGGCCGATGACGCTGCCGGGCGCCGGGCGGGTCAGGCTGGACAGCAGTTGAAAGACCTGTTCGTGATTGCCGGCGTCCTGGCCGATTACCCGGCCTTTCAGCTTGTTGATGATCGCGCCGACGCCGGGGGAGCCGAACCCTTCATCGTATTCCGACCAACCGACGACGTCCGTATCGGTCGTCAGCTTGACAAAATAATAGTTCCGCCAACCGGCGTCGCATTCGATAGTTTCAATGCCTGTGATTTTCATTGGCGGCTCTCCCAGGGTTTGGTCATCTAACGCTTATTCTTTTTCCGCCACTTTGCAAAGGCCGCCTTGTTTTTTTCCTTGGTCGCGGGGTAGAGGCCGATGATGGTTTCGCCTGCGTTCACGCGCTCGGTGACGAAGTCTTCGAACGCAGTCATTTCCTTGGCTTCCTCGGCAATGGCGTCGGCCAGATGGATGGGGATCACGACGACCCCTTCCCCATCGCCGACGATCACGTCGCCCGGAAACACCGCGACGTCGCCGCAGCCGATGGGACCGTTCAGTTCAATGGCTTGATGCCGGGTCAGGTTGGTCGGCGCCGACGGCCGGTTGTGATAAGCGGGGATGTCCAATTGTGCGATTTCCGGCGCATCACGGAACCCGCCGTCGGAAACCACGCCGGCGCAGCCGCGTTTCATCAGTCGGGTCACCAGGATCGATCCCGCCGATGCGGCGCGCGGGTCTTTCCGCGAGTCGATGACCATCACGTATCCCTTGGGGCATTCTTCAACGCCAACGCGCTGCGGATGCTTGGGGTCTTGGAATACCGAAATCGGGTTCAGGTCTTCGCGCGCCGGGATATAGCGCAGCGTATAGGCCTGTCCGACCATGTTCCTGCCCTTGAAGCCAAGTGGGTGAACGTCCTGGATGAATTGGTTTTTCAGCCCGACCTTGAACAGCGCTGTGCACAGCGTCGCCGTCGAGACATGCATGAGTTTGTCGCGCGTGGCCGCGCTGAGTTTGGCTTTCGCCATCTGGGCCTCCTGGGTCTTTTAATAGATGTCCGGGTCCGCGACGGGCGCGCCGTATTGGGTTTTCAGGAAGTCGAAATCGCAGCCGTCGGGCGCCTGTTCGATGTGCTGGGAAAACATCAGGCCGTAGCCGCGCTCGAACCGCGGCGGCAGCGGCTTCCACGCGGCGCGGCGGCGGTCCAGTTCGGCGTCGTCGACTTCCATCTGGATCAGGCGTTTTTCCACATCGACGGTCACCATATCGCCGGTCTTGACTAGGGCAAGCCCACCGCCGACATAGCTTTCCGGCGCGATGTGCAGGACGCAGGCGCCGTAACTGGTGCCCGACATGCGGGCATCGGACATCCGCAGCATGTCGCGCACGCCCTGTTTGATCAGCTTCGTCGGCACCGGCAGCATGCCCCATTCGGGCATCCCCGGCCCGCCTTTGGGCCCGGCGTTGCGCAGGATCAGCACCGTGTCCTCCGTGGCGTCGATGTTGGGGTCGTTGATCGCCTTTTTCATCGCCGGGTAATCGTCGAACACCAGGGCCGGACCCGTGTGTTTGAGGAATCGGTTGTCCATGGCCGATACCTTCATGACGCAGCCTTCGGGAGCCAGATTGCCCTTGAGCACCACCAGCGCGCCCGACGGATAGATCGGATTGTCCAGCGTGCGGATGACGTCGTCGTTATAGACTTCGGCGGTTTTGATGTTTTCGCCGATGGTTTTGCCGCTGACCGTCTTGGCCTTGCCGTCGAGGAATTTTTCGATCCGCTTGAGCATGGCCTTAAGCCCGCCCGCGTAATAAAAATCTTCCATCAGATAAGTCGTGCCGTTGGGCCGGATGTTGGCGATCACGGGCACGTCGCGGCCGATGCGGTCGAAATCTTCCAACCCGATGTCGAACCCGGCGCGCCGGCCCATGGCGATGACGTGAATGATGGCGTTGGTCGAACACCCCATGGCCATGGCGGCGGCGATGGCGTTTTCGAAACTCGACCGGGTGAGCATGTCGCTCGGCTTGAAATCCTCCCACGCCATGTCGACAATGCGCCGGCCGGTCTGCGTCGCGAGCCGGATGTGTCCGGCGTCCGGCGCCGGGATCGATGCGCCGCCGGGCAGCACGAAACCCAGGCTTTCGGCGATCGACGTCATGGTCGATGCGGTGCCCATTGTCATGCAGTGGCCGAAGGACCGGGCGATGCCCTCTTCGACCTCGAGCCAGTCGTCCTGGGTGATCTTGCCGGCGCGCAGGTCGTCGTAATATTTCCAGGTGTCGGAGCCCGATCCCAGGAACTTGCCCTTCCAGTTGCCGCGCAGCATGGGCCCGGCGGGGAAATAGATCGTCGGCAGGTTCATGGATACGGCGCCCATGATCAGCCCCGGCGTGGTCTTGTCGCAGCCGCCCATGAGGACGCAGGCGTCGACCGGGTGCTGGCGCAGCAGCTCTTCCGTCTCCATCGCCAGGAAATTGCGGTACATCATGGTCGTTGGCTTGACGATGGGTTCGGCCAACGAAATCGCCGGCAGTTCGATGGGAAAGCCGCCGGCCTGCAGAATGCCGCGCTTCACGTGTTCGACGCGGTCCTTGAAATGGATGTGGCAGTGGCTGATGTCGGACCAGGTGTTGATGATGCCGATGACCGGCTTGCCGGCCCAATCCTGGGCGTCGTAGCCCATCTGCATGGTGCGGGACCGGTGGCCGAAGGCGCGCAGGTCGTCAACGCCGTACCAGCGGTAACTGCGGAAATCTTCGTAGGAACGTTTCTTTTTGTCGCCCGCCATGCCCCTGCCCTTCGGTTAATGGAACCCGTCTGCCAGTGTGAACATGAACCAGATCAGGCCGAAACCGATCAGAATGCCCGCGATGCCGGGTTTGATTCCGTAAAAATTGCTGTCGTGGACGCTGTCTTCTTCCAGATCGTCGTGCAGTTCTTCGACTTGCATGGGCATCCTCCGTTAATTCAGTGCCTGCGGCATCCAAAGCGCGATCTGCGGAAAGAACATCACCAGCAGCATGCCGAGAATCTGCAGCCCGATGAACGGGATCACGCTGACAAAAATTTCCTGCAGCGTCACGTCCTTGGGCGCTACTGACTTGAGCCAGAAGCACGCGGGGCCGAACGGCGGTGACAGGAAATAAATCTGGATGTTCATGACGAACAGAATGCCGAACCAGACGGCGGCCCATTCTGGCTGCATACCCAGCTCCGGCGCCAGATCGCGGATCACCGGCGCGAATACCGGCACGGTGATGAAGATGATGGCGATCCATTCCATGAACGTGCCGAGGATGACCAGAATGGCCATCATCACGAACACTGTGCCGAAGGCGCCCAGCCCCGCACCCCTGATCAGGTCACGCATGAAGTCCGCGCCGCCGATCAGGTTGTAAAGCCCGACGAAGGCCACGGCCCCCAGAATCAGCCAGATGATGGTGCCGACCACGGCCATGGTGTTGGCGAGGCAGTCACGCAGCAGCGGGTAATTAAACTTGAACCGAACGGCGGCAACCGCGATGGCGCCGAACACGCCGACGGCGGCGGCCTCGGTCACGCTGGTGATGCCGCCATAGATGGAGCCCATGACGCAGGTGATCAGCAAAATGCACATGGCGACGGCAGCGACCTGGTGGCGCCCCAGTTTGGCTTCCGTCCCGGTCTTGAGGGCGATTTCCGCCGCCGTGGGGGCGAGCGACGGATTCATATTGCAGCGGAGCAGCACGAAGGCGACATAGAACGACGCCAGCATCAGCCCCGGAATGAAACCCGCGGTGAAGAGATCGCCGATGCCGACGTTGGCGCTGAGCCCGTAGACGATCATCACGATAGATGGCGGGATCAGCGTTGCGAGCGCCCCCGCCGCGCAGATCAAGCCTATCGTGAGTTTCCGGTCGTAGCCGAGCCGCAGCATCTGCGGCAGCGCGACCAGGCCGAGCATGACGATTTCGCCGCCCATAACGCCCGACATGGCCGCCAGAATGACGGCGACGATGGTGGTCTGCAGCGCAACGCCGCCACGAAGCCCGCCGGCGAAGATCGACATGGCGTCGAAAAGGTCCTGGGCGATCCCGGCGCGTTCCAGGATTGAGGCCATCAACACGAAGAACGGCACGGCGACCAGCGGATATTTTTCCAAAAGGTCGACGGCGTTGGTCGACACCAGATACATCCCCTGCAGGCCGTAAAAGGCGATGGCGCAGCAGACGGAAATGATCAGCGTGACGATGCCCAAGGGCATGCCGGTCATCATCAGAAGCAACAACGCCGCGACAATGAACATGGAGATGGCGGCGATGCCGATGGCGTCGCGGTCGATCTTGAAATGATCGAAGAAATTGCGGCTGACGTCGGTCAGTTGGTCTTCAAATTCGATGAACGCGCTGCCGGCGCCGATGAAATGCGCGAAAATCTGCAGCAACAACCGGGCGCACAGCACCGCAAGCAGGAAATAGACCCCGATCTGCAGCAGGTTATTTTTGAAATGCCGGGTCAGATTGACCAGCAATTGAATAAGATAGATGAACAGGCCCGCCACCAGGACCGTCTTGACGATCATCGGCAGGGGCGAATTCCACGCCGTGCCGCCGCGTTCGACCAGTGAAATGCTTTCGAGCGCGCGGATCAACGTGTCTGACGTCAGCATGTAAAGTGCAAACACACCGACGCCCATGGCGAACAGATCCAGCCACCAACGGGTCTTTTTCGTCGCCATCAGATAAAGGACCGTGATGCCGATGTGGCGTTTTTGCAGGGTGACGAACCCGGCCGACAGCATCCAGGCGCAGGCGCACAGCACCATGACGACTTCGAACACCCACTGTGTCGGCGAATGGAAAACGTAACGGGCGACGACTTCCCACAACGTGCAGGCAGCGGCCAGAAGGTACAGATTGCCGACGCTCAAGCCCAGGAAACGGCTGAAATGGTCGACGGAACGGCTGAACGTATTGCCCGCCGGTGCGCCGACCAGCGTTTCGGTCATGTTGGTGGCCATCGCCCTGCCCCCTTGAAAGCGGCTGTAAGGATAAAGGAATAAAACTTACAGCCGCCGCGCCGATGAGGCACGGCGGCTGTAACGAGTCATGGGTTAGGAACCCGGCTTCAGGAGCCCGGTGGCCCGCATGAACTTCAGGTGCGCGTCGAGCGCTTCCTTCGCCAGCGGCGACTTCTTGGCAAAGTCCTCCCAGGCGCCGACGGAGATTTCGCGGAATTTCGCGCGTTCTTCGTTGGACCAGTCGATGACCGTGATTTCGCCGCCTTTGCGCTGGGCGTCGGCGATTTTCTGGTCTTCCAGATCGGCTTCACGGCGCATGGCGTCATAGGCCGCCTGATACCAGACTTCGAGGGCGGTCTGGTCGTCTTTGCTCAATTTCTCCCAGACCTTCTTGTTCACGATGAACTGCAGAACGGCCATGGAATGGATGCCCGGATAGATCGGGAACTTGGCAACCTTGTACATGCCGTGGGCGTTGTTGTTCACGTGGGCGGACGCGTCGGCGGCGTCGATCACCTTCTTTTCGAGCGCGGTGTAGACTTCGGAGAACGGCAGCGACACCGGAGCGGCGCCGACGCGCTTGAAGACTTCGGCCGCGAGGCCTTCCGGCGACCGGACTTTCACGCCCTTGAAGTCGGCAACGCCCTTGATCGGGATCGTCGACACGAAGGCTTCCTTGGCGTACGGGCCGCAGCCGATGACGTGGACATTGCCTTTTTCATATTTGTCATAGGCTTTCTGCAGAATTTCCTTGCCGCCGCCGTATTGGCAGAACGTCCGCACCTGATCGACCGTGTCATAACCGGCAATCAGGTCACCGATCATGGCGAATACCGGGTCACGGCCGGAGAAATAGGAAACCGCGTTCAGATCGCCGTCGAGAATGCCGTTGGCGACCGCATCGATGGTTTCGCGGTGGGGAACAACGGCTTTGGTCGGCAGGACTTCAATTTCGAGCCGGCCGCCTGTCATCGCTTTCAGCTTCGGCGCCCACTTGTCGGTCATGAATTTGTGCGCCCAGTCGCCGGCCTTGGAACTGGCCTGGACTTTGAGCTTCTTGGCGAACGCATCGCCGCTGACACCCGTCACCAGCAGACCGCCGACGGCGAGCGTCATAAGGATTTTCTTGAACATTCTTAGACCTCCCTGGAGATGAATTTATTGGTCAACATTGACTCTACGGCATTGATATACTAATATATCAGTTATTCCGTCAAGGGATTCCGGCGCTGACTTGCCCCGAAATTTCGACGAAATTCCAGCTTTAGATTGCCGCCGATGCTTGATGAAAGCCCAATTGCCGACGCCACGCAAGCGGCACCAAAAGCGCCCAGGGAAACCGCCGTGCAGCGCATTTACGGCGAGCTCCGGGAAAAGATCATCGACCTGCAACTGCCGGCCGGCATGGTGTTGTCCAAGAACGACATCGCCGCCGATTTCGGGGTCAGCCAGACCCCCGTCCGCGAGGCTTTGATTCTTTTAGAGGAAGAAGGCCTGGTCGACGTCTACCCGCAATCCCGCACCGTGGTGTCCTATATTGACGTGCAAAGTGCGCGCGAAGCCCATTTTTTGCGGCGCAGCGTCGAAGTCGAGGTCGCCCGCACCCTCGCGGGCGCCATCGAGGACGATCAGGTGACCGAACTGCGTAACCTGATTGCCGATCAGAAAACCGCCGGCGAACGGGGCGAGCATTCGCGGTTTCTGGCGCTCGACAATTTTTTTCACCAGCGCATGTATGAAATGGCCGGGATTGGCGGTCTGTGGGACGTCGTCCGCTCGAACCGCGCGCACTTGGACCGGCTCCGCCGCCTGCACCTGCCGGTCGGCAACAAGGCGAAGGATATCGTATCCGACCATACGGCGATCATAGATGCCATCGCCGGCCGCGATCCGGAGAAAGCCGAAGCCGCCGTCCGCGACCACCTGAAAGGCACGGTGTTCAAGGCCAAGGAAATCCGCAAACACTTCCCCGAATATTTCGCCTGAGCCCGCAGCGCCCGCCAACAAAGGAACAACCCGTTCATGCCCGCACTCGACCCCGCCTCCGTCGTATCTGACGCCCAGGTCGCCGAATACTGCGAAAAAGGTTTCATCGTCGTCGAAGACGTCTATTCCGCAGACGAAATCGCGGCCATGCGGGACAGTCTCGACGCCCTGGTCGAAAGCGCGCGCGCGGTCACGGACCACACGGATGTGTTGGATCTGGAGCCCGGCCATACGCCCGAGCGGCCCCGCGTGCGACGCATCAAGGAACCGTTCATCAACGTGCCGGTTTATAATCAGATGGCGCGGACGCCGAAACTGCTGGCGGTGCTGGAACGCCTACTCGGCCCGGCGTTCCGCATTCACGGGTCGAAGATCAACCTGAAGTCCGCGACCTACGGCTCGCCGGTGGAATGGCACCAGGACTGGGCGTTCTATCCGCACACAAATGACGATGTCCTTGCGGTCGGCGTGATGCTGGACGACATGACGCCCGAAAACGGCCCCATGCTGATGGTGCCGGGCAGCCACACCGGCCCGACCTATGACCATCACCAGGACGGCCGGTTTATCGGCGCCATGGATCCGGACGCCTGCCCGGCGGTCAAGAATGCCGAAATGGTCACCGGCCGCGCCGGGGCCTGCAGTTTTCACCACGTGCGGTCGGTGCACGGATCGGGCCAGAACACATCGGGCCGCGACCGGCGTTTGCTTTTGTATCAAGTCGCCGCCGCCGATGCCTGGGACATTCGGGGTTTCGTCAAGGCGCCCGATTGGGATGCCTACGCCGCGACCTTCATCCAGGGTGAACCGACGCTGGAACCCCGGGTCGTCGCGGCGCCGATCCGCCTGCCGTATCCGCCGCCCTTGAAAGGCGGCTCGATTTATGAGAGCCAGACACTCGCCAGGAAGAAATACTTCGGCGTCACGGCGGCGGAATAACCGGCGCATTACCGGGAAGGAAACAATCGAATGAAACGGGTATTGGTGACCCAGCGTATGCACGACGCGGGACACGCGCTTCTGGACGCGCGGGACGACGTGGAATGGTTCATTCCGCCGGATACCGAACCGGCGACGCTGATCGAAGCCGTCAAGGACGTGGACGCGCTCGCCGTCCGCACCGCGCATCTGACGGCCGACGTGCTGAAACACGCGAAAAATTTGAAAGTCGTTTCGCGGCACGGCGTCGGCTGCGATTCCATCGATGTCGACCATTGCGCCGAACGGGGCATCCCCGTCTGCATCGCCGCCGGCGGCAACGCGCAGACGGTTGTCGAACACACCATGGCGATGATGACCTACCTGGCCCGGGGGCTGAAGGCGCAGGACGCCATCGTCCGCGAAGGCCGGTGGGCGGAGCGCATGAACTTCGGCATGGCGAAGGACTTGTTCCAGTCGACCATGCTGATCGTCGGCTATGGCCGCATCGGCAAGAAACTGGCACCCGTGTGCAAGGCCTTCGGCATGGACGTGGTCGTCGCCGACGTCGCGCTGGACCGCGACCTGGCCGCCCAGCAGGGTGTGCGGACGGTGACGGATTTTCATGACGAGCTCGCAAACGCCGATTACATCTCGCTGCACGTGCCGTTGGACGACACCACCCGCAACATGATCGGCCCGGCGGAGCTGGCGGCCATGAAGGACGGGGTGATCCTGATCAACAACGCGCGCGGCGGCGTGGTTGACGAAGCAGCGCTGGCCGAGGCATTGGACTCCGGCAAGGTGTTCGGCGCCGGGCTCGACGTGTTCTCGACCGAGCCGCCGCCGGCGGACCATCCCCTCACCCGCCACCCGAACGTGATCCTGGCGCCGCACTTCGGCGCGCAGAGCTATCATGCGGTGGAGACCGTGTCGAAAATGGCCATGCAGAACATCCTCGACGCCTTCGACGGCTGCCTGAAGGATGAAATGATCTTCAACCTCGACGGCCTCCGCAAGGCGGGGCATAGAAACTGAGGCAGCATCCATGAGCCAATCGTTCCGCGACCGCATGCTGGCTGGTGAACTCCTGGCCGGCACGTTTCTGAAAACCCCGGCCTTTCAACTGGTCGAAGTGTTAAACCACGCGGGCATGGATTTCATTGCGTTGGACGCCGAACATTCGCCCTTCGACCGGGGCACGGCGGACGCGTGTTTAGGCATCGCCCGGGCGCTCGGCCTGCCGGCTCTGGTCCGCATTCCCGAGGGATCGCCCGGACAAATCCTCATCGCCCTCGACGCAGGCGCGACCGGCGTTATCGTCCCGCATGTCGACACGCCGGAAAAAGCCGAAGCCATTGCCCGAGCGGCCCACTTCGGCCACGGCGGTCGGGGCTTCGCCGGTTCGACCCGATGGGCGGGCTACGCGACCCGCTCCATGCCCGATGTGCTGGCGCAAGACACTGAAACCATCGTCATGGCGCAGATCGAGGAACCGGAAGCCGTCGACGCCATTGACGAGATCGCCGCCGTCGACGGCATCGACGGGCTGTTCGTCGGCCCGGCGGACCTGGCGGTGTGTTTTGGCCTCACCGACCCGGCGGCGCCCGAAGTCCGCGATGCCATCGGTCGTGTCGGCGCCGCCGCCAAGAAGCACGGCAAGGCCGCCGTCACCTTTGCGCCCGATGCGTCGTGGGTTCCGGACCTGAAGGCGCTCGGCGTCACCGTCTTTTTCATCGCGTCTGAACACGCCTTCATGCTCCAAGGAGCGAAAAGCATGGTCGCGGGTGTGAAATCGTGAAAACCGTCTACATCGGCTCCGGCGCCGGGTTTGCGGGCGACCGGCTTGACGCCTGCATTCCCGTGGTCGAAACGCTTAGCAAACGCGACGGCCCCCGCTATCTGATTTTCGAAGCCATGGGCGAACGCACCCTCGCCATCGCCCAACGCATCAAGATGCGCGACCCGTCGAAGGGCTATTCGCCGTACCTGGAACCCTACATCAGGAACGTTTTGAAACCCGCCAAGGCAGCAGGCGTGCGCATTGTCGCCAACCTGGGCAACGCCAACCCGCTGGCGGGCGCGAAAAAGGTGCTGGAATTGGCCGACGAAATGGGCGTTGCGGGCGTCCGCGTCGCGGTCGTCGAAGGCGACGATCTTCTTGCGTTCATGGCGGCGGACGAGATCGCGGCGCTCGACACCATCGAAGGCCTCAAAATCGACGGTAAGGAAATCGTCGCCGCCAATGCCTACATCGGCGCGCGCCCGGTGGCGGCGGCGCTGGAACTCGGCATCGATGTCGTGCTGGTCGGGCGGACGACGGATGCGGCGCTGGTGCTCGGCCCACTGATCCACGAATTCGGCTGGGCCGAGGATGATCTGGACAGACTGGCGGCCGGGACGCTCGCCGGCCATCTGCTGGAATGCGGCGGCCAGGTCACCGGCGGGTATTTCTGCGATCCCGGCTTCAAGGACGTGCCCGGCATGGACGAACTGGGCTTTCCCATCGGCGAGGTGTCGGAAGACGGCCAGATCGTCATCGCCAAGGCGGACAACACCGGCGGCCTCGTCACCAAGGCCACGGTGACCGAACAGATCCTTTATGAAATGCACGACCCGGCCGCCTACCTGACGCCGGACGTGACCTTGGACGTCACCCAAGTGACCCTGGAAGACGCCGGCAAGGACCGCGTCCGGGTCCTGGGTGCCCGCGGCCACAAACCGCCGGCGACGTTGAAGGTGACCGTTTCGGCGGACGGCGGGTATCTGGGTGAGTCGGAGCTGACCTACGCCGGGCCCAATGCGCTGGCCCGCGCCAAGCTCGCCGCCGATATCGTGCGGAAGCGCTTGACCAGCCGGGGCGTCAGCGAGCCCGTCAGGATCGAGGTCGTCGGCGCGGGCGCTGCCTTCGATAACGACGCGTCGGACCGCTTGCGCGGCTCGAACATGCCCTTGGACGGCGAATACCGCCTCCGCGCCGCCATCCGGACGAACGATAAAGCCACGGCGCAATACGTGAACGATGAAGTCCTGAGCCTGTTCTGCTCCGGCCCGGCGGGCGGCGGCGGGTACCGCTGCAACGTAACGGGTCAGGTCAACACGGCGTCGGTTTTGGTGCCGCGCGGTCCGGTGGAGGCGCAGTGCCGCCCGGTAGAGATCAAGGCTGGGGAGGTTGCGCCATGAGCGCCAAAGCCGACAAACCGCAGACCGTGACAGCGCCGCTTCATGCCTTCGCCCACGGCCGCGCCGGGGACAAGGGCAACCGGTCGAACATTTCCGTCATCGCCTATGTGCCCGCCGCCTACCCGCATTTGGTGGCGCAAGTCACGCCGGAACGCGTGCAGGACCTGTTCCGCCACAAGGGCGCCTCGGCCGTCATGCGCTATGAGCTTCCGAACCTTAACGCCATGAACTTCGTCATCGACGACGCGCTCGAAGGCGGCGTCAACTCGGCGCTGGCCCAGGACCTGCACGGCAAGTGCCTGTCGTTCCTGCTGCTCGGCGAAATCGAGGTCACCCTGCCCCGCAGCTGCCTGCCGCCGGGGTCGCGGTATGGGGAAAATTGATATTTTTCTCTGATAAAAAACAATAACCCCGGCCCTCTGACCGAGGACCGGGGTTTTGAAATGGTGATCCTCCCCCGGTGAATTGGTCCACCGTGTATTTTAGTCAACGGAGGATCTAAGATGGCAACCAAACGACACAAACCGGAAGAGATTGTCTCGAAGCTGCGACAGGTTGATGTGCTTGTCGGGCAAGGTCGGTCTCGAATTGACGGAACCCGCCATGTGCAAATTACGGAACAGACGTACTACCGTTGGCAGAAGCAGTACGGCGGCATGGGAGCGGATCAGCTAAGACCAAAAACCGATAATGCACTAACATTCAAACTGGACCAGTCAGTAGGGGCAGGTCACTGTAGCGGCTTGTTTTTTCGTTCGTCGCGGGTAAGAATTTCGCCATGAGACGCGTCCTCCTCCTCACCGCTGTTCTGTGCTCTCTGACTTGGGCCTCAGGGGCGCAGAATCCCGACCTATCGCGGGATGCGGACCAGCAGTTGGCGAATATGATCAGGGAACAGATTAGCCGATGCTGGAAAATGTCGCCGCTACTAATGGATAATCATAAGGGGATGGGGGTCGATATCTTAATCCGAATGAACCGCGACGGCACCTACGCCCAAACGCCAAAGGTTCGCGACCACGACCGGCTTCGGACAGACCCCGCCTTTGCAGCGCTGGCCGAAACGGCTCTTCGAGCGCTGCGTAATCCAAAGTGCACGCCGCTAAAGATACCGATATTGCACTACGACAAATGGAAAATACTCACCCTCAGATTCACACCCTTTTAAATTAATAATAAAGTTATGGGTTCAAGCGCTGTGGGCCTCCGCCAGACCCTGACAGCACTAAAACGGCCTAGGGTCGCGCAGGAAGGGGCAAGGTCAGCGGAGTATGAAGTTACATGATCCGATACATCCTTATGTACATGGGCGTGTTGCCGTTTATCGGTAGCGCCTTCTTGATAGCGAAAGCTGGCATAGATTTACCCCTCGGACTTGATGCCCAAAAGGTCATTGGGACTTACGCATTATTAATTGGCGCATTTATGGCAGGGGTACATTGGGGGCAACATTTGGAAAAGCCGCCTATCCATCCGACTGCTCTCATAATTCTCAGTAACGTTGTCGCCCTAGCGTTTTGGTTTTCTTATTTGCTTCTAAACTCCAGTGCGTTTCTGATCGTAGCCGCGATAATGTTCTTGGTGATTTTGCTTATTGATCTATTAATGGCAAAACATCTGGCTATTGAGAAAACCTATGCAATCCATCGCAGTATCGTGACAGGTATGGTTATTGCTAGTTTAGCATTTGCCTCTTCGGTCACGGCGTGATGGTTGGCGCAGGGACTGCGGGTGTTTGGGTGGTACGATCCAAGCAACGTGAGTGAGTTAACGAAATGGTCCTCCCTAGAAAAAGTGGTCCACCGTTATAGTTAGGAAAACGGAGGACCAG
>JAYNIR010000015.1:0-71983 GCA_038109305.1 Rhodospirillaceae bacterium | reverse complement strand
GAAACCTGTGCGCAGCAGCGAAGTCTAGAATGTTCTCGATCCGGCCTTGGACGCGCTTTGCCGTCTCCGTCTTTGAGGTCCAAATAGGAGACAAGACCCTTAGCACGTCCTCTGTTTCGATCTGATCGACACGTTGTTCACCGATGACATGTCGAGCATAGGTTTTAAGTGTGCTAACCCATTGTCGGGCGTGTTTTGCGTTTCGCCAGCCACGACGATGTGACCGAATATATCGGGCGGCACAGGTGGTAAACGTGGGCGGCCTCTCCTGTGCGGCAAATCGATGACCAATAGGGTCGGTCCCATCTTTCACCAGCCGGCGGCACTCCGTGGCTTTTGCCCGCGCATCTTCCAGATCAACGACAGGATAACTGCCTAAGCCCATTTCCCTGCGTTTGCCGTTGATGGTGAAGCGGAAGATCCATTTCTTGGCACCCGTCTTTGAAACCACAAGACGGAGACCGCCACCGTCCTCGTACTTACCAGGGGAGGCAGTCGCAACTTTGCGGGGGTTTAGTTTGTGGATTGCCATTACAGCCCCACGCTAACATATAGACCCCCAATTAGCCCCCCTTTTTAATTGGATTACAGAAGAGTATATTGGACGGGATGGGTCAGTATTTATTGATTTTAATCAATAAAATAGCCTGTATGGCATCCTGTTGGTCTTTATATTGGCGGACTGCCTTTCCGCCATTTCTTTTAATATCACATTGATTTTAAATAATTTATTTTCCCTCTTCCTTACTTACCCACCGGATTATCCCATGCTATTCTGAGCCTTAATCGACCAAAGTTTGCGCGTGTGAGGCTGGCCTGCCCCCAATGACTGGTCCGGTTTTAATGTTAGTGGATCATCCGCTTTTCCGCCGAGGGGATGATGCTTTCAGGGGCAGGCGGGGCATGGCGCAAAATAAGCGGCCGGAAGATCAGATTTCCAAAAGGGCCGGCGCTTTTCACGCCGGCCTAGTCCCGTGCTCGAACGGGAACCGGGCAGGCATTAATTTGCCCGCACAATGATAGAATCATCGCGGCAAATTATGTTCTTTTGATGTAAGGAATATGAGCATTGCGGCGGTTGAAATAAGGGCATGAATCCAATGGCAAAACCGGTAGGAAAACCGATACGCCTGATGGCGACGACGGGCATCCTCGGATACGGCTTTACCGAGGAAGCGTTCGAGCGCGGCCTGTCGCTTAGCCCCGACCTGATCGCCTGCGACGCCGGGTCCTGCGACCCGGGGCCGTATTATCTCGGCAGCGGCACGGCCTTTGTCTCCCGCGCCGCGACCAAGCGGGACTTGCGGTTGATGGTCACGGCCGGGCTTGCACGCGGCATTCCCGTCGTCATCGGGTCCGCCGGCGGCGGCGGATCGGACAAACAGGTCGACTGGACCCTGGAAATCCTAGCCGAAGTCCTGGACGAACTTGGCGCGCGCTCGAAGGTTTGCGTGATCCGGTCTGAACAAACCAAGGAAGTGCTCACCGAGAAGGTCCGTGCGGGGGCCGTGCGCCCGCTCGGCCCCATTGCCGACCTGACGGAGGACGAGGTCGCGCGCGCCGAACGCGTCGTCGCCATGATGGGACCGGAACCGTTTCAGAAGGCGCTGTCCGACGGCGCCGACATCGTCATCTGCGGGCGCTCGTCGGACGCAGCCATTTTCGCGTCGTTCGCGACCCTGCACGGCGCCGATCCGGGGCTTGCCTGGCACGTGGGCAAGATCATTGAGTGCGGCGCCCAGGTGGTGGAACCGCGCGAGGGCCAGGACTGCGTGATCGGAACGATCTATGACGATCACTTCACCATCGAGCCGGGGCATCCGGGACGGCGCTCCACCGTCACCCGCGTTTCGGCCCACACTTTATATGAAAGCCCGGAGCCCTACCGGCTGAAGGAGCCGGACGGCATCCTGGTCACCGACAAGTGCAGCTTCGAGCAACTGGACGACCGCACGGTCAAGGTTTCGGGCAGCCGGTGGGAGCCCACAGACAATTACACGGTGAAGCTCGAAGGTGTCCGGCTTTCGGGCTACCGCACGGTATTCATGGCTGGCATCCGCGACCCGATTCTGATTTCGACCATCGACGATTTCGCCGAAACCTGCCGCGGGCGCATTGCCAGGGACGTCGGCGTGCTCGGCATCACGCCCGACCAATACACGCTGAACCTCAAATTCTACGGCAAGAACGCGATCCTGGGCGGGCTTGAAACGGCGACGACGGTTCCGCACGAACTGGGATTGCTGATCGACGTGCTGGGCGAGACGGAGGACGTCTCCCGTGCCGTTTGCGCCAAGGCGCGCTATGCCTTCCTGCACACGGACTTTCCGGGCCGGCTCTGTATTTCCGGCAATCTGGCGATCCCTTTTTCGCCGTCGGACATGTATGTGGGGCCGGTTTACGAATATTCGGTCTGGCACGTGATGGATTGCGATCCGCTGGAGCCGGTCAGATTCGAATGGTGGGAGGCTTAAGCCCATGGCCAAGCTCAAAGACATAGCCCGCGTCATCCGCAGCAAGAACGCTGGCGCGCTGCTCTTGACCCTCGACATCATGTTTTCCGACGACGAAACCTATCAGCACGTCCTGAAAGCCGGCGTCATCAGCCCCCGGACCATCGCACCCTTTTACGGGCTCACGGACAACGAGGTCGCGATCATCCCCTTCGAAGTCGCCCGCGCCATCAAGATCACCATCCCCCGCCGCGTGCCCTCAGGCTCGCCCGGCGACATGGACGTGTACGGCGCGCAGCAGCACGCGCCGCTTTTGGACATCGAGGTGCCGGATTAGGCGTCCGAAACGCCCCTGAAATCCCCGCGTAATGCCCGTCCACCGGGCGTTACAGGATTCAGCCGGGGGATGCGCCATTTTGCCGATTCAAATCTAGCCAACATAGGCTTGCATGTGCGAGAACAAGGATAAAAGAACGTGTGTCAATTGAACCAACCACGAAACCAGGGAGAATTTTGATGAAAAGACGTGAGTTCCTTAAGAAAGCTGCTGTTGCCGGTGTTGCCGGCGCGGCGACGACGACGCTGGCTACGCCGGCGATTTCCCAGGGTAAGAAGCAATTGAACATTGTTTCGACCTGGCCGCGCGACTTCCCCGGCCTGGGCCTGTCGGCGCAGCGCCTGGCGGCCCGCATCCCGGTCCTGACCGACGGCCGCATCGAAGTTAAATATTTCGCCTCCGGCGAGCGCGTGCGCGCCTTCGACTCGTTCGACGAAGTGGCCTCGGGCAACTCCCAGGCCTACATCGCGGCGGACTACTACTGGAAGGGCAAGCACCCGGCCTGGGCGTACTTCACGGCGGTGCCGTTCGGCCTGACTTATGTGGAAATGGACGCCTGGATGAAGTACGGCGGCGGCCAAAAGCTGATGGACGAAGTCGGTGCTCAGTTCGGCATCAAGGGTTTCCCCTGCGGCAACACCGGCGTGCAGATGGGCGGCTGGTTCAACAAGGAAATTAACTCCGCCAGCGACTTCAAAGGGCTGAAAATGCGTATTCCGGGCCTCGGCGGCGATGTTCTCGCCAAGCTTGGCGCTTCGACCGTGTCGCTTCCGGGCAGCCAGATTTATGAAAACCTGGTTTCCGGCGCCATCGACGCGACCGAATGGGTGGGTCCTTACAACGACTACTTCATGAAGTTTTATGAAGCGGCCAAGTTCTACTACTATCCGGGCATGCACGAACCGGCCTCGCAGCTTTCCATGGGCTTCAACAAGAAGTGGTGGGATGGCCTGTCGAAGACCGATCAGGCTGTGCTCGAAGCCGCCTGCATGGAAGAAAACTCCCACCAGATGGCCGAAACCAATGCCAACAACGGTACCTACCTGCGCAAGCTGACCAAAGATCACGGCGTGAAGGTCCGGGCGTTCAACGACGAAACCTACGATGCGTTCGGCAAAGCGGCCGCGGCGGTCTTCGAAGAAGTCCGCGCCCACAGCCCGCTGGCCGCCAAGGTGCATGACAGCTTCGCCGCCATGCGCGCCGACGTCGGCCGCTGGATGCTGCTGTCCGACACCGGCTACACGGTGCAGCGCAACCGCGTGCTCGGCATCGAAGTCTAATCGTCCGGCAACGGATACCAATGCGGCGGGACGGGGAAATCCTCGTCCCGCCGGAATTGGATCAACCATTCGGTTCCGTGGGGGAATATAGATAAATGTCGGGACAACAAAGTGCCGCCGCCGTTGGTGGCGCGGCGCCGGAGATTTCGCACCGGACGACCATGATGGTGCGCTACTTCGGCTGGGCGGTTCTGGCGCTGATGGGCGCCTTTCTTTTGAACAATTATTTGACTTATTGGCAGGGCCTGCCGGGGGAATTGGCGCCGTTGGGTGTCAAGGGGCCGGCGAACGGTTCCGTCCTCGGCTGGCTGCAACTGGGGCTTTATCCCGTATCGCTGGCGGTTGCCGTGGTTTACGTCATCAAGACCTGCGCCCGAGATTTGCGCACCGACAGCAAATTCATCTCCGATATTAACACGTTTCTGATCCGTGCCGCTTTTTTCGCGGTGCTGTATGTCGGCGTCGCCGACGCCATTCTGTCGTTCATGCGGGTCGAAGGCTTTTTGCCGTCGGTGTTCGGCGAGGCCCTGGCGCTTGAACTGGGCAAAGCGGCGTTCCGCGGACCTTATGTGCATGTGCCGCTCTCCGTCGTCGCCATTTTGACGGCGGTCCGCACCAAGACGCTGGGCTTCACCTGGCTGGCGCTTATGATTGTCGTGGCCGAACTTCTGATCGTCATCACCCGGTTCATTTTCTCCTACGAACAGGTTTTCATGGGCGATCTGGTGCGGTTTTGGTACGCGGCTTTGTTCCTCTTTGCCTCGGCCCACACGCTTTTGGAAGAAGGCCATGTCCGGGTCGACGTGTTTTATGCCGCGTTCGACAGCCGTAAGCGGGGCTGGGTCAACGCCTTCGGTTCGATCGTACTGGGCATTGCGCTGTGTTGGGTCGTGCTGATATCCGGGATGGCCAATAAAAGCGCCATCATCAATTCGCCGGTGTTGCAGTGGGAAACCACGCAGACCGGCTTTTCCATGTACGTCAAATACATGATGGCGGGGTTCCTCGCCGTCTTCGCCATTTCCATGATGATCCAGTTCGTCAGCTACCTTTTGGAATCGGTCGCCGATATCCGGGGTGAGCCGGGCGGCCGCGATCACGACACCCACGCGGTGCAATAAGGCTTTAGGAGCATCGCTCGATGGAACTCGTCTTTCTTCTTGTCCTGATGCTGACTATGATGATGGCGCTGGGCTCGGGCTTTCCCGTGGCTTTCGCGCTACCCGGGTCGGCCATCGTCACCATCGGCCTGGCTGCGCTGTGCGGCTGGCTGTTCGCCGGCAACGTCGACGCCTACTTCGCCCAGGGGGGGGCGTGGGAGTGGCTGAACGCCGGCGTCACCAACTTCCGCGGCGTCTATTGGGAGGCCGAGCGAGATACGCTCATCGCCATCCCGCTGTTCATCTTTATGGGCATCATGCTGCAACGTTCGAAACTGGCCGAAGACCTTTTGGTCACCATGGCGCAGCTTTTCGGCACGGTGCCGGGCGGGCTCGGTATTTCGGTTATTTTCGTGGGCGCGCTGCTGGCCGCGACGACGGGTATCGTCGGCGCCACCGTGGTCGCCATGGGCCTGATTTCCCTGCCCGCGATGATGCGGAACAATTACGCCAATTCGCTGTCGACCGGCACCATCGCCGCGTCCGGCACGCTGGGCCAGATCATTCCCCCGTCCATTGTCCTGATCATTCTGGCCGACCAGCTGTCGAGCGCCGTCGACCAGGCGTCAACCGCCCGCAAGGAATTATTCAAGGACCTGACCGGCGACTTGTTGATGCCATCGGCGTTCGACGTCACGTCGACCAGCGCCGGTGAAATGTTCTTAGGCGCCTTCGTGCCAGGCCTAGTGCTGGTCGCCCTCTATATGCTCTACGTACTGGGTTTGGCGCTGCTCAAGCCGAACATGGCGCCCGCGGTGCCGCGCGAAGGCGCGATCGACCGCCAGTTCATGGCCAAGGTTTTCGTGATCCTGGTGCCGCCGCTGACGTTGATCTTCCTGGTTCTGGGCTCGATCATCACCGGCGTCGCCACGGTCAACCAGGCGGGCGCCATCGGCGCCGCCGGCGCCTTGGTGATGGGCGGATATCGTTTGTGCGAGGGCCAGAAACACGCCTATACGCCGGCGATCATCGCCCTCGTCTCGTTAGTCGCGCTCGCCTTCATCAGCACGATCTTCCAGATCAACATCCGCAAGATCGACACGCCGTTCGACGTTCTGGGTCTGGTGCTCGGCCTGTTCTTCGTCTTCGCCCTAGTGGGTTCCGTAGTCTGGAGCGGCTGGCGTGCGTTCAAGATCGAAGACACGCTCGCCGGCGTCATGTTGGAAACGGCGAAAACCACGTCGCTGGTGTTCATCATTCTGATCGGCGCGGCCATGCTGACGTCGGCATTCCGCGCCTTCGGCGGGGAAGAACTGGTGCGCGAATTTCTGACCGGCTTGCCGGGCGGTTTCTGGGCGCAGTTCACCATCGTTATGCTGGTGATCTTCATCATGGGGTTCTTCCTGGACTTCATTGAAATCGCCGTGGTCGTGGTGCCGATCGTGTCGCCCATCCTGCTGATGGATCCGTCCGCCAACGTGACTGCTGTGTGGCTCGGCGTGATGATCGGCCTGAATATCCAAACATCATTCCTGACGCCACCCTTCGGCTTTGCGCTGTTCTATTTGCGCGGCGTGGCACCGCCCAGCGTGTCGACCATCCAGATGTACAAGGGGGTGATCCCGTTCATCACGCTGCAGCTGGTCGCACTGGTGATCGTGGGCCTCAACCCGCAACTGGTGAATTACCTGCCGCAGCGCGTGAACCTGACGTCCGAAACCGCCCCGCCGCCCCGAAACCCGGCGTTGTCATCCTGTGTCCAGGATCATTTGTTCCAGGTCTATGACAAGGATGCCTCAGCGATTAAATCGGCTATCCAGGCGGCGCAGAAACTCGACCTGTCGTCGCTGCCCGATGAAATGCGTGGCGACCTGAAAGATACCTTCGGCAAGGCTGAAAAGACCTTCGATCTGGTGGCGAAAATCCGTGAGGCGGAAAAGGCGGTCGCCGACTATTCGGTCAAATACCTGCCGTTGCATGAAAAGGTGCGCACCGTGCAGCGCCTGACGCTCCGCGACAAGGATGATGTCAAAAAGCTCAAAACGCAGATCGAACGTGCATCTGGGGACCCCAAGGGCGAAGCCCGGCGTAAGAAGCTTGAGGCGCATCTGGCGGAACTGACGTCCGAGATCAAGGCGTTGGAATCCCAGATTCCCGAGAACTGGAAGGCCGAGCGAGCCGCCTTTGTCAAGTTGAAGAAGGCCGAAGCCGCGGCGATCCGGCTTTATGAACGCAACGTCGACGGCGCATACGAACCGCTTCGCGAAATCCGCCGCGCCATCGATTCCGCCGAAAAGCTAGCGGCGCTGGGGCCCAAGGTTATGGGGCTGAGACCCTTGATCCAAGCCGCCGGTGAACAAGCCGCCAATGAAAAGGCCGTAGACGCAATCGGTGATGTCGCCAAACTGGTCCGTGTCGTGCCGGGCGCGCGCAAAGTGGAAAAGGAATTGACCGACTCACGCCGCTACCTGCGCGGTAAAAGCGCCAAGCCCGACCGCGCCATGAAGGAATATGAAAAGGCCGTGAAAGTGTTTGAAGCCGAAGTGGCTTGGCGAAAAAGTGCCGCGATGGGCCTCGCGCCGGGGCTCGACGCCTACGAAGCGGCGATCCGCCGGACTATCGGGCTCCGCCTGCAGGCGAAGCTTGAGGACAAGGAAGCGCTTGCCGTCGCGTCCTGCATGGCCAATCCGAAGGATCTGACGCTGGACTTCTAAGTCCGGCGTCGGTCCGTTAACCGCCGTCTTTCGGGACGCCTCCATGTCGCCTATTTTCCTGGCCGCCCTTTGGATGACGGGGACGCTTTCCTCGCTCGCGCTGATGGCCATCGCCGGGCGCGAGTTAGCTGGGGAACTATCAACCCTGCAAATCCTGTTCTTCCGCTCCATCGTCGGATTGGCGGTGATCTCGCTGGTGATCTGGCGGGCCGGGGCGCATCACTTCAAAACCCGGCAGCCATGGTTACAGGTGCTGCGCAACGGCGCCCATTACGTCGGGCAGTTCGGTTGGTTTTACGGGCTCGCCTTTTTACCGCTGGCGCAGGTCTTCGCGCTGGAATTCACCATGCCCGTTTGGGCGGCCTTGATGGCACCGTTGCTGTTGGGTGAAAAGCTAACGCCCGCCCGGATCGCCTCGGTGTTGATCGGCTTCTGCGGCATCCTGGTGATTCTCCGCCCCAGCATGGCGCCCATCGGCACGCCGGCCCTGGCGGTGCTGATGGCGGCGGTGGGCTATGCGGTGGCCTATACGCTGACTAAAAAACTGATTCGGACCGACACGCCGCTGAGCATTGTCTTTTACATGACAGTGGTGCAACTGCCCTTGGGCGGCATCCCAACGCTGTTCGACTGGGTGATGCCGTCGGCGCATGCCTGGCCCTGGGTGGTGGTTGTCAGCATCACCGCGCTGACCGCGCACTTCTGCCTGGCCCGGGCGTTTTCCTTCGCCGACGCCATCGTTGTCGTGCCCATGGAATTCCTGCGTCTACCGCTGATCGCCGTTGCCGGTTTCCTGTTTTACGGTGAACCCTTCGAAGTTTGGGTCCTGGCGGGCGCCGCGGTCATTTTCGTCGGCAATTTCCTGGGCCTCTGGTCGGAACGAAAATCCTGCACCTGATCCGGATGATTGGCCCCGGCCATTAGGGATGTCCCTAATAGGGCGGGAGCCGGCCACGAGGTATAATGCGGCCGCATTGATGATTGGGGGGTGTTCCCGTGAGGCCGATTGTCTTATCCGCCGCCGCTGTCTTGATGGCCGTCGCCATGCCCTTCGCGCCTGCTGCCGCCGGGCAGCTTCAGGAAAATCACGACCAGGTCCGCGAATGGAACCAATTCGCTAGGCGGTTGCTCGCCATTCATCAGCACTGGAAATCCAGGCCCGATGTGCGGATCGAAGAACGCTTTGGCGGTTACGGCAACCACCCAAATTTTTATCGTCAGGTCGACGTACGGCTAAAATCCGACGGGCGGCTGCTCAGCTCCGTCCAGTGGGAACGTGAAAAACCCGATAACCTGCACACGGTCGAAGTTTATTTTTATGACGCCAAGGGCCGGGTCAATTTGGATTACCGGGTGGCCTACCTGCCGAAATACCGTAACGCGCCCATGCACACGAACATCAGTGTCCATTACCGGGATGCGGACCTGTGGGCGTTCCGCCAGTTCGATGCGTCGGGGATCATCATTTACGAAACCTGCCGCGGCGAACACTTCGATAAGAAGGTCGATATATCGCTCGACGATTATCAGTTGCCGCCCGACCCGGAAGAAGTCCCCGCCGATCTTTACGTCGCCTGTTTCGGTTTTTTGCCGCTTCGCGCCGACGACCTGTTCAACCCCGTTGACCGGGTGCCCGGCCTGACCGATGCATCGCGCGCCGGGCAAGGCGACGACGACAACGAGGCCTCGCTCCGCTGGCGGATCGACCGCCTGTCCGCAGGCATCGCGACGGAGCCCAACAACGCGAAGCTCTATGCCTTTCGCGGGCGGGAATACTTTTTGCTTGAAAAATTCGACGCCGCGATCGCCGATTTCAACACCGCCTTAAAGCTCGACGATACCATCGACGCCGCCTACTTCGGGCGCGGCATGGCGCTCGGCCGGGCCGGCAAGCTGGAAGACGGTATCCGCGACCTGGGCGTCTACATCAAACGTCATCCGGGCAGTTCCCTGGCGTATACCAAACGCGGCGTCCGACACATCTGGAACCGCGATTTCGCCAATGCCCGCGAGGATTTGGAAAAAGCCGTGGACCTTGACGAAAACAACGCCGAAGCCCACGACGACCTGGGCGTGGTGCTGGCGAAGAACGGCGACCTGGATGCGGCGGTCAGCCATTTCCAACGGGCGCGAGCCATCGACCCCGGATATCAGAAGGTCCATCACAATTTGGCGATGGTGCACTACATGCGCCACGATCATGAAAAGGCGCTGTCGTCCGTCGACCGGGCCTTAAAACTGCAGGCGGCGAACCGGGCGTCACTGATGCTGAAAAGCACAATCCTGGATGCGCTCGGCCGGGGCGCCGATGCGGCGCGGGTCAAGCAGCGGGCGGAACAACTGCCGGAAGGTAACTGGTCCGAACGATCGGGGCTTTGACGGTTTGACCCCGGCCGGCCGGGGCCGCCGGGTTTTCGTTACGGCGCGCAGGTTGAGACCAGATAGTCGCGGCCTTTCAGCATCGCGTCCAGCGATCCGTAGGCGCTCATGTAATGGCCCCGGAATCCGGCTCCTTCGATGCGCCGAAAGGTATCCCGAAAATCGATGATCCCGTCGCCCGGCTGCATGTGCAGCTCGTATTCGCCATTGCTGTCGGCCAACCGCACTTCGTGAAGCCGCGTCATCGGCATGGCGTCCAGAAATCCCGTGATACCTTCGGGCACCAGGGTCGCGTGGTTGATGGTGAACGACCATCGCAGATGGTCCGATTGGATGGCGTCGAAGTAATAAAGGCACTCTTCGACCGTATGGCCCAGGTAATGGACCTCCGCCAGGTCGGGCTCCCAGTTCATGTTTTCAAGCGACAACAGGACGCCTTGTTCCTCGGCATAGCCGACGGCGTGCTTCAGGCGCTCCCGCCCCGCCGCCATGCGCAGGTCCCGGTCCGATGTGAAGTGGTATCCGGCATGGACTTCGACCCACTCGGCGCCGAGCCGCCGGGCGGCGTCGATGTAGGCCCGCAGGTACTGATCCGCCGCGTCGCGCAGAAACGGTGACACTTCTGCGATGTTGACGGCAGAAAGGGTATGCAGGCCCAAGGTCACGCCGGTTTCCGACAGACGATCCCGGATCGGCCCGCACCGGGCATCGCCGAAGGTTTCAAGCGCGTTGGGGGCGATGTCGATCTGCGTGTCGATGAACCGGACAGCATTTGTGTCCGCCCACTCGATCGCGTCTTCGAGCGCCAGGCGGCGGCCGACGTCAATGCCGATCCGGTCCTTGAACGTCATGGGCTCAGCGTCCGTCATTTGACCGACTTAATCCATCCGGCCATGGCGTCGATGGCTTCTTGTTCCATGTCGACAAAGCCGTGTTGGGCTTTTGCACCGCAGTCGCCGCCCCGCGCGTTCTGACCGCCGCCTTCGAGCATCATTAGTTTCTTCGGTTTCGCCGCCGTCAGGGCGTTCAACAGCCGTTCGGCGCCCGCGGGCGGGGTCACGTAACAGGGATCGTCCTTGTGGTGGGCGACCAACACGGCGCCGGTGATCGCGCCGAGCTTCGCCTTCATCACGTGCTCGCCGCCGCTGTTGGTCGGTTCGGTCACCGACGCAGACAAAACGATCCCGTCGGGGCGGTTGGCGGCGGATTTGAATTTCGGCACGGTCATGGTGATCGATATCGTGCTACGGCTGGTGCCGTGCATCCAGATCGGCGTGCCGGGGAAACGGCCGCGCAGATAGGCCATGACGCTTTCGACATCGGTTGCGTACTCGTCCGTATTGCGCCGGTCCTTCAGGCTGGACATGTCGTCCGGCGCCGCGAGCACCACCGTCGCCATGCCGTGGGCCTGCAGCATCGCCCGGGTGCGGACGGCGAAGTTGCCGCGCATCTTGCCGATTTCGCCGGCATTGTCGATGCCGACGGCGCCGTGGCCGCCGGCGAAGATGGTGACCACGTGGCTCGGCTTGTCCGGCCCTTCGATCAGAATGCGGATTTGCGTGTCGCGGGTTTTGACGTCGACCACGTCGGCCCGGGCCGACGCGGCGCACAGCAGAAACAGGAAGGCGGGAATCAGGAAACGGGTCATCTTAGCGCTCCCTCGACGGTGGCTGGCCGGGCTCCGGCCCGGCGAGCCTGAGTATACGCCCGGGCCGCCTAATCGGGGAGGGGAATGAACTCCGCGTCGCCGGGCACGGGCGCAAATCGGCCGTTTTTCCAATCGTCCTTGGCTTGCTGGATCCGCTCCGCCGAATGGCTGACGAAGTTCCACCAGATCGTCCGGGCCCCGTCGAGCGCGGCACCCCCCAAAAGGATCACCTTGGCCTCGCCGCCGGGGTCGGCCTCAAGGGGCGTGTCCGAACCCGGCCGAAGCACCGCCATCTCGCCTTGGGTAAGCGTTTCGCCGCCGACCGTCACCCGGCCTTCGGCGTTGTGGACGGCGCGCTCCGCGTGGTCCGGCGGCAGCACGAACGACCCGCCGGGGGCAAGCCGCAGGTCCGCGTAAAACAGTTCGGAAAAAGTTTTGACCGGGCTTTCGTGGCCCAGCAATTTACCCGCGATCAGCCGGATGCGGAAACCGTCTGCCGCCCATTCCGGCAGGTCCGACGCCGGGAAGTGGACGAAGCTGGGCTCCGCTTCCGCCTCCGCCACCGGCAGGGCGGCCCAGGCCTGCAGGCCGAAAATCCCGCTGTCCCGCGCGCGCTCGTCCTCGGGCGTGCGTTCCGAGTGGACGATGCCGCGCCCGGCGGTCATCCAGTTGACCTCGCCCGGGCGGATCGGCTGGTCATTGCCCAGGCTGTCCCGGTGCTGAATCACGCCGTCGTACAAATAGGTGATGGTCGCAAGCCCGATGTGCGGATGCGGCCGCACGTCGAGCCCTTCGCCCGCCGGGAACACGGCCGGGCCGAAATGGTCGAAAAACACGAAGGGGCCGACCGAGCGACGCTCACGAAAAGGCAGGACGCGGCGGACGATAAGCCCACCGATGTCATGTTCCCTCGGCCGGATGATCAGGTCGATCACGGCAGGATGCGGCGGCCCGGCATCAGTTGCCGAACCACCGGTTGCGGATCTGGTTGACCTCGTGCGCGTGGTGGCGGGCCATCTTCATGGTCGGGGCCAGGGGCTCCTGATAGAAAAAGTCCGGCAGTTCGTCGTCTTCGACACCGAACCCGGCGGCCTTGTTGAACTGTTCTTCAAGCGCCAGGGTCTCCTTACCCAGCCGGTCGAAAAATTCCGGCTTCAGGTCCGTGCCGTGGGCGTCGTTGATGGCGTCGATGATCAGTTCCGGCTCTGCGTTGTGGACGGAACGGCCGAACACGCAGATGCCGAGTGAGTCGACCGCCGCGCACTTGGCCTGAATGTTCAGGCTTTCAAGCGCCAGTTCTTCCGTCGACTTGCCGGTGCATTCAAAGGCCGGCAGGTTGCCCGTCGTGTGGTCGGCGCCCTGGGCCGTCAGCATCATGGAAATGCCGGTCACTTCGATGACCCGGGGGTCATAGGCGCTGATCGCCTGTTTCTTGATGATCGGCAGGCGCGTGATGCCGTAATGCTCGCCGACCCGGGCCGTGCCCTGGGCCAGGATTTTGCCGCGTTCGTTGCCGTCGCGTATGTCGGCCAGCGCCTCAAGCATGAAGTTTTCGTCGCCGTACGGGCCCAGCCCCGCATCCATCATGGCGCCCAAAAGCGCGCCGGTTTCGATGGTGTCGATGGCCAGGTCGTTGGCGACCGCATTGACCCGCGCGATCTGGTCCGGATGGGTCAGCCCGCAGTTCGATCCCATCAGGCCGATGGTCTCATATTCGATGGGGGCGACCAGTTCCTTGCCGTCTTCGTCGTGATAGACGTTGGAACACCGGATCAGGCAACCCGGCATGCAGGCGTGCGTCGGTTCGCCGCCGCGGGCGATGTTCTGTTCGCGAATGAAATCGCCGCCGATTTTCAAAACCTCGCCCTTGGACGTATCGACCTGCGCGCCCTGGCGGAAGTTCGCAACCGGCAGACCGCCCAAGTGATTGATCACGTCGGCGACCATGGCGGTGCCGCGGGCCCCTAAGTTCTGCGTCGCCGGGTCATCCTTGATCTTGTTGCCGTAAACCTTAAGCGACTGCATGAATTTTTTGCGGTCGTGGAAGTCGGGCATCTTGTTCTTGTCGCAGACAATGGCCTTGACCTTTTTCGACGCCAACACAGCGCCGACGCCGCCCCGCGCGCAGATGCGAGTCGGCCGCCCTTCCGGGTCGGTAAACACGACGCCGCCGAGCAGCCCGCCGTATTCCGCGACCGGGCTGGTGATGCCGAGCGAGACCTTGTCGCCGTATTTTTCATGCAGCAGCTTGGCGGCCTCGAACACGCCCTTTCCCATGTAAGGCGTCGCGTCCTCGAAGGTGATCGACCCGTCGAGCGAAATGCGAATCACGACCCAATCGTCGGACGCATTGTTCAACGTCATCCCGGCAATGCCCAACTGCCCCATCGCAAACGCCATCGTGCCGCCGCCGTTGGATTCCTTGATGCCGCCGGTCAGCGGGCTTTTGCATCCGACGGAAATGCGGTTGCCGTTGGAAAAGTTCGATCCCGCGAACGGCCCGGCCGAAATGACAAAGGGATTTTCCGGGCTGAGCGGGTCGATGGCGGCCAGCCCCCGGTCGACCAGGGTCTTGGCGATCCGGTACCGGCCGGCCCGGGCGATGTCCTCACCGATCAGTTCTTCGGTTTCGATGGATTTGGTCTTGAGGTCGATATTGAAATATTTCCGCATGGTCTCTCGGGTCCAAAGTGCGCCCTTCCAGCGGGGCGCCGGGCGCGCGATGCATGATGGGTTTGACGGTTAATGTGGTGCCGAAAGGGTGAAAATACCAGTCTTTCCGCGCCTGATGAAGCCCCCGGCCGGGAACCGCGCCGATCGGGGCCTTTCCGGGTGCTCAGGCGCCGGTGTCGTATCCGAATCCGTGGATATGCGCCCGGAGCTTCGGCAGGAACGGGGTCATATGCAGCTCGAACTTGCGCCACCGGTTGACTGCGCGGGTGTTGATCTGTTCCACCACCTGATGATAGCTGGAAGTGCCGATGTATCCCTTGGACCGGGCGTGACCGGTAGGGTCAAGCACCGCGTCGTCCCACGGCAGGCCGAGAAATTCCAAGAGCCCCCGCGCGACGGGCGCCAGGTCCCGGGTCAGGTCTTCGTACCGCACCTCGAAGACGTCGAGCGGCAGGACGTCCCGCTGCCGGCGCCACAGGTCCATGACCCGGCCGTAAAAGGCGACCGTGTCCGGCAGTGTGGTGAAATGCGCCATCGCATCGTTAAGTTCGAACGGCTGCATGAAGCAACTCAGGCAGACGTCACACGGATGGCGCAGCGCCAGAATAAACTGCGCGCCGGGGAACAGACGGTTGATCAGCCCCGCATCCATGATGTTCAGCGGCATCTTGTCGACGATGCGGGTGCCGGGTTCCCGTTCGATGCATTGATCGACGGCCGCGAAATATACGCCGCGCATGTCCGCCAGTTGTTGATTGCTCAGATCGAACAGGTTTTCAGGAAAGCCGCTGTCGGCAATCAACCGGTCGCGCACGGTGGAAAGCGTCGGCTGTTCTTCCAGAACCTGCATCCCCGGATGGGCGTCCAGCACCTGATCCAACAGCGTCGTGCCCGAGCGCGGAAATCCGATGACGAAAATCGGCTGTTTCCCCTCCTGCCGGGCAGGGGCGGGCGCCTGCCCGTTGAGCGCCGAAAACGCCCGGTCAATTTTTTCAAGATAGTCTGACGACCGTCCCTTGAGCCGGTTCAGGAATTCCTCGTCTTCAATCATCGCACGATTGCCGAGCGTCAGGTTTTCGATGGCGTCGCCCGGCCGGTCAAGCTGTTCGTACAGCATCCCCAGTTCGAAATAAATTTCCGACGTGGCGGGGGACGTTTCCATAACATCGGCGGAAAGCGCCTTAAGCCGGTCGATCCCGGCCTGCGGGTTGCCCGCGCGCCGGTCGAGCCTGGCGCCCACCAGCGCCAGTCCCGAATGCCCGCCGTCGATTGCGATGCCCCGGTCCACGGTTTCGCGGGCTTCGTCCACCCGGTTCAGTCGTTCCAACAAATATGCCAGATGAAACAGGCTGTCGGCGTCATCCGGGTTCAGGCCGACGGCATGTTCTGCGATGGCGACGGCGCCTGCGACATCGCCCTGGGCGCGCAGTGCGGCGGCCTTGTCGCGGAGCAACGCCGGCTGTTCACCGACGATACCGATCAACCGGTCCAGGTGACCGATAGCGGCGGCGTGGTTGCCGGTCCGCTGGTAGACCTGGGCCAGCATGTCCAGCACGGCCGGATGCGTGGGGTTGGACTCCGAGGCGATTTCAAGAGTCGACTGCGCCGCATGGTGCATGTTTCGCAGGATCAGGGTTTCGGCAAGTTTCAGCACCGCTTCAACATCGCCGGGATTGCGTTGGACGATGCTTTGGTAGGCTGCCGATGCTTCCGCAAGCCTGCCCAGGTTACAAAGCGCTTCACCCTGATTGAAATATGCATCCGCATAATCAGGGTTTATCAAAACCGCCTTGTTGAAGGATTTGGCGGCTTCGGAATACCGCCGCTGGTCGCGGTAAACGTTCCCCAGATTGTAATGGGCCTGTGCGAAGTCCGGGTCCAGCCGGACGGCTTTTCGCAATTGCCGTTCCGCAGCCTCAAGCCGGCCGGACTGGCGGAGCGCGACGCCGTACAGGTCAAAGCCGCCAGCCCAGTTCGGTTTCAGTTCCGTGATGCGTTTCAGATTGACGGAAGCCTCCTGCGAATCGCCGGACTGCAACTGCGCGACCGACAGGAAATGCAGGATTTCAGGGTGATCCGGCACCGCCTCTGCAAGCGACGCCAGCGTCTTTACCGTGCCTGGCAGATCGCCGGCGCGGTAAAGGTCGTTCGCTTTCTGAAATTCCAGTTCGGGGTCCATTTCTGCCCGGGATCGGTAACGGAGAAGGTGAAGCGAAGATCAGCCGAGGTCTTTCGGCCGGATGCGGTTGCGAAGCCGCCAACCGCCGGGCCTGTCTACGACTGACTTGAGGTCCGGGTCAATGCGGAAGGCGGTCCGCCGCGAGGCTTTCGCCGCGTCCCACTGGCTCATGGCTTCGAGAATGCGGGCCCGGACCAGATAGGCCTCGCCGTTGGTCGAGTCTAACGCGATGGCCCGATCCACATGTTTTTGGGCCGCCTCGCTGTCACCCGATAAATACTGTGCATAGGCCAGGCCGATCCAGGCGACGGAGTCGTCGGGCGACAATTCCGTCGCTTTCGTGAAATCGGTGCGGGCGTTTACCGTCCGGCTCTGTTCCAGAAACGCAAAGGCCCGCACCCGGTAGCCGAACGCGGACCTCGGATTGTTGGCGAGTGCCTCGGACGCCATTTTATTGGCGTCACCGGTTTTGCCTTGGGCAACCGCTAGCGCCGCCGCAAGGGTTTTCAGTCCATTGTCGCCCGGCGCCGATTTCTGCCCAAGCGCCAAAATCTTGGCCGCGCCGTCCAGGCCGCCGGCATTCAAAAGCAGCATCGTGAGCACACGATAAGGCTCCGCCTGACCAGGCTGCATCGCCGACCATCTCTGATACCCGCTGAGCGCTTCGCCCAAGCGGCCCGAGGCCAAAAGCGCGCGGGCCCGTTCGCGTACGGCGTCGACGCGGTAGGGATCGAGCCCCAGCGCCCGATCGAAGTCCGCGAGCGCGGCTTCCGTTCTGCCAACGTTTGCCAACGCCCGTCCGCGAAGGATCAATGTTTCCGTCTGGTCGGCGCCGTGCGCCAGGGCGGCGGTGGCGTCCGACGCCGCATCGTTGGCTTGGTCGTTGGCAAGAAAGGCCTCCGCTCTGGCGGCCAAGACCTGGGCGTCGTTGGGCTGCCCTTGGAGCAAACGGGTGAAATCGGTGATGGCGCCGGAGAGGTCGTTTATATTGCGGGCCGCGACGGCGCGATTAAGCCGCGCAGACCGGTTTTCCGGCTGGATCGCCAGCAGCGCCGTCAGGTCCCGGTGGGCGATCGCCCACCGGCTGGCTTCGATGTGGATGTCCGCGCGCCGCGCCAATCCTTCCGCGTTGTTGGGGTCAAGCAACAATAGATGATCCAAGTCGGCAAGCGCCGCGACTTTTTCGTTCACCCGGCCGTAGGCCAGGCCGCGGATCAGCCGGGCTTCGGCGATGTCCGCGTCAATGCGTAATGCCGCCGATGCGCTTTGGATCGCGTGTTGTAGGCGTGACATCAAAAGATACACCCGGGCGCGTTTGACCAGGGCGCCGATGTTGTTGGGCTCGATCTTGAGAACGGCGTCCATGTCGTCGATCGCCGCATCGTAATTTTCCAGATCAAAATGCTTTTGCGCCCGCATATAACGTGCGTCGATATTGTCGGGATCGGCCTGCACGGCTTTGTTCAAGTCGTCCATCGCCAAGCCCAGCCGGCGTTGCGCCGACTGAATTTTGGCGCGCAGAAGGTAGTGCCGCGCGCTCTGCGGCTCCAAGGCGATCGCCTGATTCACGTCTTCAACCGCCAATGCCAGTTGCCCCTGCTTCATCAGCACCTCGGCGCGGCCGTGCCAGGGCTCGGGACTGGCGGTGTGCAATTCCAGTGACCGGGACAGATCGGCGAAGGCCTGGTCAAGGCGGCCTTCGGCCATGAAGGCGCGGCCGCGAAACGCATAAAGCTCCGCATCGTGCGGCGCCAGTTCCAGCGAGTCGCCGAAGTCGGCAATGGCCAGGTCATATTGCTCCGACCGAAAATGCGCGAGCCCGCGTTCGCGAAGGCTGAACATGGGATGGGTCAGGCGGCGCACGGCCTGATCCAGGTCGGCAATCGCCAGTTTGTACAAATTCAACCGGCGCAGTAGGACGCCCCTGGCGCGATACGCTTCGCCGTTTTCCGGCGCCAGATTGACGGCCCGGTCCAGCGTGTGGCGGGCAATATCGTGTTCGCCGATTTCAGTTTCGGCCGAACCTTTGTATATCCATGCTTCCGCCAGATCCGGATTGATCAGAAGGGCGTTTTTGGCGGCGGTCAGCGCTTCTTCGGCGCGACCCAGGCTCAACAGCAGCCGCGCGCGAAATGCCACCGCCTCGGTAAACCGGGGCGCCAGCCTGATCGTTTCATCCGTGTCGACAAGCGCGGCTTGGTTGCGGCGCATGATGTGGTTGACCCGCGCCCGCGCCATAAACACTTTTCTGCTCCGGGGGGTCAGGCGAACCGCGCGATTCAGGTCGCTCAGCGCCTTTTCCAAAAACCCCTGGGCGGCATAGGCTTCGGCACGGTGGACCGTCAGGTCCGACAGCAGAATGGGATCGGCGACACCCTGGTTGATCTCGTCGGTACAGGTAAAAACCCGGATGGCCGGCGGCAGGCCCTGGTTCGCGCAATCCTCAATCGACGCGCGTGCGGCCCCAGGCCCCAGGCCCATCAGCGCCACGGTCGCCGTCAGTCCGATCCGGATCGCCGGTCGAAGTTTCGTCATCGGCCTCTCGCTATCGCCAAGTGATCGATTCTCTTAGCAAATTTCGGCTGACAAGGCCATCTGCGGCGGTTAGCGTCGGGCCATGGCGATACCGGCCACGAATAACCCTCTTGGGCACGACATAATGGCCGAGGCCCAGGCCGTGTTGGACTGCCTCTTGGGCGGCGGAATCGTAATCATCCCTCTGAATGTCGCTTACGCCGTTCTCGGCCGGACCGAAGCGGTGATCCGCCGGATTTTCGACATTAAGAAACGCAGCTACGACAAGCCGTCCGGCTGTTTCGGGTGCGCCGGCCTATCGGACGCCTTCCACGTTTTGGACGCCCGCGGCGCCGCCGTTGTCGCGCCGTTTCGCCCGGACCATCCCATGCTTGCGTCGACGGACCCGCTCGTCGTACGAACCAGTTCAAAAACCGAGGGTACCATGGACATGCTTTTGAACGCGGGGCCGTTGCACAATGCGCTGGCTGACCTCAGTTTCGCGCACGGTAGGCCGTTGTTTGGGTCGTCGGCGAACAAATCGCTCAGCGGGTCCAAGTATTCGATCGCGGACATCGAACCCGATCTCGTGGCGGCGGCGGACATCGTAATCGACCACGGCGGATGCCGCGATGCCAACGCCGACGGCCTGTCGTCGACGATTTTCGATTTCCGCCACTATTCGGTCGTCCGGCAAGGGTACCGGTTCTACGAACTTGCCCGGTTTCTGGACGCGCGCTTCGGGATTAGGGTTAAGGGCTGTCCGGGTTCAGGTTTCCGTGCCGCCGTTGACCTGGATCAGCTGACCATTCATGAAAGCACCCGCATCCGAAACCAGGTAGGCGACCATGCCGGCGATTTCATCGGGCGTGCCGCGGCGCCCGACCGGCACCCGCGCCGCCGTTTCGGCGATATGGGCGGCCATTTTCGGGTCCGTGTGATCGCCGCCGATGGGGCCCGGCGATATGATGTTCGTGGTGATGCCGTTGGGCCCGAATTCCTTGCCCAGCGCCTTGGTCATGCCCCAGGTTGCGTGCTTCGACGCGCTGACGTGCGAACGCCCGTTATAACCGTGGATCGCGTTCATCCCGGCCATGTTGATGATCCGGCCCCAGCCACGATCGACCATGCCCGGCAGGCATTTCCGCGCGAGCCAGAAGGCAGCCTGGAAGTTGACCTTCAAGACTCGGTGCCAGTCCGCGTCGGCCATTTCCAGAAATCCGTGGGACGGCCGCGTCGCGGCGTTGTTGATCAAGACGTCGACGCCGCCGAATTTTTTGATCGCCTGATCTGCCATGGCGTCGCAGGCGTCCTTGTCGCCGACGTCGGCCATGATGACCATGGCGTCCTGGCCCTTGGCGCGGACTTCGCCGGCGACCGCGTCGCAGGATTTTTGGTCGCTCGACCCGTTGATGACGATGTTGAAACCCTGGTCGGCCAGGGCCAGGGCGCAGGCCCGTCCGATGTTGCGGCCGGATCCGGTGATCAGGGCCGCAAGTTTCCGCTCGCTCATGTACTTCCTCCCATGGGTGGTGTGTCGGTTGATTGCCGCCGACGTTAGGGGGAGGGCGCGGATCAGGCAAGCCCGAAGGCCGTTTCGTGCCCCGGCTGTTCTGCATTTTTTGCATGGACGCCCCGCGAAAATATCATAGCGGAAATGGCCGGTCCGGCCTCAATGTCTTGAGGTTGGATGCGACCTTTCGCGCCCCTGTGGGCGCCGGGCGCATTGGCGGTCTGGCGCTTTTTCGGGGGTTCCTATAATGGTAGTCGCACACGCAATGCCCGAACCGGTGGCCGAGCCTGTTCGCCGTGGGTTCTGGCGCACCGTCGACAAGGTTGCTGGGTTTATCGTGAACTTAACGGTATTCGGGATCGGGCTATTCAGCCCATTTCTCGCCTATGCCTGGACGATCATCGACAAGTCGAACTTCTAGGCCTTCCGGTCGAGCGACCGCAGGCGGTCCCGAACTCGGTCCAGGTCGACCTCGCTTCCCGAAAATTCGACGGCGAACCTGCCGTCGTATATACCCGCCACGTCGCCTTTGAACTGTCCCAGCCCTTCGATATGCATAGACACGAACAGCGCGTTGTCCGTGATCACCGATGCATTGGTGAGCTGGATCGCTGCGCCGGTTTCAGAAATGTTGTCGATGTAGGCGTCGAACGCCTGATCGGCGGCGGTCCTGCCCGTGACCGCGCCTTTGTATGCATATTGCGGCGCGCGGGGTATGGCCGTCGCGCCGGGCGCCGGGTTTGTCATGCGGTGGATTGCCGTACATTTCTTCTGGCTCCGGCCTCGTCCCCCCGGGCGCGGACATCAGCCGCAAGTATCGGCGGTTGGGGCCGGGCCGGATACCTGGACGGAAGTCTAGGCGGTGACCGTCGGCACTTCGTCGGAAACGGTCGTCCGCCGCATGTCGCGGACGTCGGCCGGATCGTGCCAGCGGCCCCGGTGCATGGTGCACCGGTTGTCCCACATGACCACGTCGTCGGGCTGCCACTCGTGCCGGTAGACGTATTTCCGCTGCGTCGCGTGTTCGATCAGATCCATCAGGATCATCCGCCCCTCGGGCACCGGCAGGCCTTCGATGTGGCTGGCGTGGGACGCCAGGTAAACGCTTTTCCGGCCCGATCCGGGGTGCGTGCGTACCAACACCTGCGGCACCGGCGGCAGGTTCGTGCGCTCGCCCTCGTCGAAGTCCGTGAAGCCGAGCTTGGCCCGGCTTTCCATGATCGAATGCATGCAGATCCAGCCGTCGATGCGTTGCTTGGTTGCGTCGTCCAGGTCGTCATAGGCGGCGCGCATGTCGGCGAATTCCGTTTGGCCGCCGCCGTGTTTCGGCAGCACATGCGCGACCAGGATCGAATAGCGCGCCGGCACCCGTTTGAACGAACTGTCCGAATGCCAGAGCCGGTTGGCGTAAAGGCTCATCATCCGCTGGTCGTCGCGGGCGTACTGCTTGCCGTTCTGATCCAGATTGGAAACGTCGCTCATGTGCGTGTGCAGTCGGGGAACGTAGCCCGCCCGGTGCAGCTTGCGGCTGATTTCCAGCGGCCCGAAATATTCCGAAAACCGGCGGTGCTGTTCGTCGTCGACGGATTGGTTTCTAAACACCAACACCGCGTATTCGTCCATCGCCTTGCGCACGGCGTCGATTTCGGCGGGCGTCAGCGGCTTCGAAATGTCGAAACCCCGGACCTCGCCCGCAAACAGCGGGTGCAGAGGTTGCACGTCCATGGCGTTTCCCAATTTTGTATACAATCGTTACGCAAACTATACGCCTCGCCGCCGCCCCTCGACAGGGAAAAACCGCCCGGACCTTGCATAGTCAGCGCACCCGAAGAACAGATCACGGAGGACCCCGACCTTGGACGGCTCCCATTATGGCAACGCCATGACCGAAATCGCCTTGGTGCTCGCCATGGCCTTTTTTTCGCTGATGGTCCTGACCCTAGTTTCCATGGGCGCCGGCAGCCCGCAAAAATCGCCGGTTCGGGCCGACCTGCCGCCGCCTTAGACGGCTGCCTTGGCGTCGGCCCCCGCCGACGCGCCCGAAGCCGCCGCCGAACCGGTCACCCGGCAGGACCAACTGGTCATTCATCACGACGGCCGCTTCCTCGGCCCCGATCTCAAACCGATCGATCCCGCCGCACTCGACCCCGCCCGCCGCGTCGTGCTGGTACTCGATCCGTCGCTGCCGCTTAAAGCCGCGATGGAAGCCCGCGCCAAGCTGCCGTCGGCCAACCTGATCGTCGCGCCGCTGGACGCCCGTTGGCGCGACGCCCTGGCAAAAACCGGAGGACCGAAATGACTGCCAAATCCGTCACCCGCCGCGCCGCCGCCGCCATATTGGGCGCGGCGCTGCTGTTGCCCGCCTTGGGCCTGCCCGCCCGCGCTAATCGATCCATGGATGATCGCGTCCGCCGCCGGGTGCAGCGCCTGGTCGTCCGCAAAGCCCGCCGACAGGGTGTGTCTCCGGCGCTGGCGCTCGCCGTCACCCATGTGGAATCGGCTTTTGATCCGGATGCGCTCTCACACAAAGGCGCCCGTGGCGTCATGCAGATCATGCCGGCGACGGCCCGGGGAAAATACGGCATGCACCCCGACCGGCTGTGGGACCCGCGCCTGAACGTGCGCATGGGCCTGCATTTTCTGGGCTCGCTGATCGACCGCTACTGGGGCCGCATCGATCTGGCGCTTTCCTATTATAATGGCGGGTCTGCCGTCGGCCCGTGGCCCAACGCCCGGGTCATCCCCTGGACACAAGGTTATGTCACCCGCGTGCGGCAGAAGGAACACCATTACCGAAAGGCCCTTTACCGGGGAATTCTGTAAATCATGGACCTGCGTCCCGCGTAAAATCTGATGCTCGAAGCCGGCAAGTCGGACGAACTGGCCGACGCACTCGCGCTTGTCGCCGATGCCCAGGCGCCGGACGGCGCGCCTCGATACGGCGGCGGCGCCTGCGGGCGCTAGCGCGAATGATTGTCTGCCGGACATACGCCAAGCCGCTGTTGGAACTGGTCCACCTGGTCGCCGCCGCCGACCGCACTGTGCTGGAAGCGCTCAACAGCGCGCACGGCGTCGGCCTGCATCCACTCGGGTTTTTGAACGCGCTCCACCTTCGTTCCGCCGAAACCTACGGTCCCTATGCGCCGAGGCTTCGGCTGGCCGATTGGTTGACGCCGTTCTGCCCCGATCTGACGCAGTCGGCGGAACACCGCCCGGGCAACGGCAACCGGTGATAAGGCCATGTGGGGGCGGCACTTCATCATCGCTGGACTTGTGGCGCTCACCGCCTGCAATCAGACGACCTATCACCGCGACGACGCCCGATTGCAGACCTCGGCCGCGCCGTCGGCGCATCGAACCCCCAATGCATCGAGCGACGCGACGGCCCCGGCATCGGATCCCGGTTCGGCACAGGCGTCGGGCCTGGGCCGGAAGGTGTCTTACGGGCTCAGCAAGGATCTGTTCAGGACAGCGCCCCGCTGCGTCATGGTGCTACCGATCGCCGACCGCGGTCGCACGGGCCCAGCGGCGGACGCCATTGAAGACGCGGTGGCGCGGCATTTGTCATACTGGTTCGTGCGCGTGGTGGCGGCCCGGGACATTTTGCGCAAGGCCTGGAAGGCGGCGGTTCCGTTGACCGATCTGACGCGGCTCGGCCGGTCCGTCCCCTGCGATGCGGTCATGGAGATCGCGACGCCGGGCCTGATCCGGGATTTCGCCGTCGTCTGGGCCGAGGCCCGGCTGGATCTGGCGCCGCAGCTTCGCCGGGTGCGGGACGGCGAGGCGCTCTGGTGGGGCCGTCATGTGGCAGAGCGGTCCTAGGGCGGCCTGCCGCTGGGTCTTTTGTCGGTGCCGATGGAGGCCTATGCCGCCGGCCGTTTCGCCAGCGTCTCGGATGTTTTGCCGTCCATGGCCGATGATGCCGCCCGCCGTGAGCTGCAAAGCATGCCCGCGCAGCCGCAGGGATAGGCATCGGCGCGCCCTGTTGTCCCAGGCCGCCGTTCGGCCTACTGTCAAGCCATGCAAACAATCAACCGCCTGGCCGTCCCGGCCGCCTTCGCTGCCTTGCTGTCGACCGCCATTGCTGCGACCACGGCCCATGCCGGCGACCCGGTGCCGCACCGAGCGATTTATGAATTGAAGCTCGGCGCCGAAAAAGGCATGTCGCGGTTCACCGGCGTCACCGGCGCGGTGACTCGGTCGGTGGAAAAAACCTGTGACGGGTGGATCGTCGCCGAACATCTGATCATGCGCATCGCGACCCGCGTCGGCGGCGTGATCGACCGGGAAGTGCGCTTCACCAGTTGGGAATCGAACGACGCCACGTCCTACCGGTTCGCCGTGCACACGACGAGCAAGGCGGGTAACGAAGACACCCGCTTTCAAGGGACATTGAAGGTCCCCCGCGAGGGCGCGGCCGGCGTCGTCACCTATACCCAGCCCCAAGGCCGCACGGTCAAGGTGCCGGAAGGCACCCACCTGCCGATCAGCCATGTGCGGAAGCTGACGGCTGAAGCGGCGAAAGGGACTAAGCAGGTCCGGTTTTACGTGTTCGATGGGTCCGAGGAAAAAGGCCCCGACATCATGTCGAGTTTCATCCTAGATCTTGATCCCGAAAAGCCGCTTGCCGGCGCGTCATCAGGCAAGGATTTGGGTCCCTTGGCCCAAGGGCCCGGGTGGCGGATCAACGCCGCTTTTTTTGAAATCGGCGCGACCGATGCAGCGCCGACTTTTCAAATCGACATGGAACTTCTGGCGAACGGCGTTCCCCGGAACATGGTTCTGGACTTGGCCGATTTCACGATTATCCAGTCGTTGAAGGAAGTCGAGGCGCTGCCGCCACCGAAATGCTGAGCGGGCCGCCTGGCGCTTGCGCCGACTATCCCTTGCGGGCTTTTTTGATCAGTTGCCGCATCTGGTCGGTGTCGACCGCGCCTGGCACCAATTCCTTGCCTATGACGAACGCCGGCGTGCCGCGGATGTCCAGGCTTTCGGCGAGCGCATAATTTTTCTGAATGTGGGCCTGGACTTCTTCTGAATCCATTTTTTTGCGGACGGCCTTTGCGTCGTAACCCTGCGATTGGAGAACCTGCATCACCCGTTTTTCGGAAAGCGCGCCGGTCGTCTGCATCAGGGCGTTGTGCAGCCCCACATATTTTTTCGGATCGATCATGTGCGCCGCAATCGCCGCCTTGGAGGCGAACAATGAATCCTCGCCGAGGATCGGAAATTCCTTGAACACCAGATTGACGTTCTTGTCGGTGTTCAGAACTTCCTGGATCGTCGGCAGCACGCGTTTGCAGTAGCCGCACCGGTAATCGAAAAATTCGACGATGGTCACGTCGCCTTTCGGGTTTCCGGCGACGGGGCTGTCCGGGTCATTACTGAGCGCGCCTGCGTGCGCCGCAAGCGCCTTTTTCGCCCGTTCCTGTTCGGCCTGTTCGGTGCGCTGGCGGTACACTTGGATCGCTTCGACGACGACTTCCGGATGGGCCAGCAGGTAATCGCGGATGACTTGTTCGAACGCCGCTTTCTGATCGGCGGACACCTGCAACGGCGAAGCCGGCGCCACGGCCTTGTTCTGGGCGGTTGCGTCGGCGGCCGCAATAAACGGCAGGAGAAGCGCCAGCAGGGCGGCGATGCGGATAAATGAATGTACCATCGTCTTCCTTCGATAAATTGCCTGAGCGGACCTAACCGCGGGCCGCATCATGGTCCAGAGCACGGGCGGGGGCAAGACGAAGTCGCGAAAATGTCATCGGACCGTTCGGAATCGGCAGGGATCAGCGGATCAACCGGATATCCGAAATCAACGCCACCGGGCGGGGTCCTACGGGCGCATAAGGTGCCGCGCGGACTGAAACAAACAGGATGCGGGTGTCGCTTGTCGATACGCCCGGCCACGCGCTGTCGTGCAGCGAAATCAGGTCGACGCCCTCGGTCCAGCGTTTGCCGAGGGCTTCTTCCCCACCCCGAATGGTGTAGCGCGCGGGCGTGCGGCCTTCGGCGCCCGGCGGTTCGAGCACGCCGCGGCGGAGCGCCTTTTCATTCCACACCATTTCCAGAACCCGGACGCCCCGGGGGATTTCGGTTAACGCGGCGTCGCGCCGGCCGGCGGGCGTCGGACCGTCCCGGAAACCCACGATGACGCGGATCGGATGGTACAGTCCACCGTGGGGGGACATTTTCCAGGCCCAGGTCAGGTACGGCGTGGCCAAAAGATGCTGATCAATGCGGCGGCCCAGGATCAGGTCATCCGGCCCGGCATCGATCTTGACCACGGGCATGCCTTCGTCGACGGCCATCGCCACCTGGCCCGAGGCCGGGCGGCCGACGGTCATCCAATCGCGCCGGTCCTCCAGTCCCGCAAACAGCGGCGATGGACCAAGCGCGGCCATGATGCGGTCGAAATCGTCGATCCGTCCGGTGGGCGCGCACGCGGTGGCCGTCGTCACGACGGAAAGGGCGGCAAGGCAAGCCCGGAATTTGCGACCGTGATGACCGGCGGACGCGGGCCGGTCGATCATTGTTTGGCCGCCCGGTCTTTTTGGATGCGGGCGGCGTTGATGATGTCCTCGGCGCGGAGCCATTCGGCGGTGCCGTTGCGGAAGGACCGGGACGCGACCTCACCGTTGAAGATGGCTTTGTCCATATTGCCGCGCAGGAACGCGGCGTCGGCGTGGTACAGCCGAGCGCGGGCCTCGTCCTGCTTTTTGTAGTAGGCATTGCCGAGCTGCTCCAGCGTGCTGGGGTCGAACGGCTCCGCCTTGATGGCGAATTGCAGGTTCTCAATCGCGGCATCGATCATTTTCCGATCGTTCATATTAATTTGGATGCGGGCCAATTCAAGGCGCAAAAGGTCCGACGACGGCAGCAGTTCAACCGCGCGGGCATAGGATTTCAAGGCGCCCGCTGCATCGCCGTTTTCGTGAAGTCCCTGGCCCTTGATTTCGTGAAAATACGGGTCGTTGGGGAACTCCGCGAGCAGCCCGTCGATCAATTCGCGGAACTGTTCGATCTTGCCGGTGCGGAAATAGGCGATGGCGCGGGCGTAGCGGGCGGGTTGGCCCTTGTCTGTCCGTTTGTAAACCACGAGCGCCTTGCCGGGCGTCATGAAACCGATCAGCTTGGCCTTCATGCGGGCGTGGAGGGAGACAAGTTCAGGATCGACGGGAACATTCGAAAACTTGGATTTTTCAATGTGGTGTTCCATGGTTTCCAGCCGGTCGCGGGTCAGCGGGTGCGTCCTGAGATAGGGATCGCGGCTGGCGGTGATCAAAAGCTCCTGGTTTTCGAGCTTTATCAAAAATTCATAAAGGCCTTTGGCCGACTGCCCGGTGCGTTCCAGATAATTGATCGCCGCGTGGTCGGCGGATGCTTCGTGGCTGCGGCTGTAGGCCAGGAACGACCCCTGGGCGACGCCCTGGGAGCCGGCAATGACCACGGCTGCGGCTTCGCCGCCGCCCGCCGCCGCCGCCGCGCCGCCCAGGATGATGCCCAAAATCGTCGCTGCCGTGGACTTGGCCAGCGCTTCGTGCTGGCGCGCTAGATGGCGGCCGACGATGTGGCCAGTTTCGTGGGCGATCACGCCGATGACCTGGCCCGGGTGGTCTGCGGCGATCAGCAGGCCGGTGTTAATAAAGATTTTCCGCCCGCCCGCGACGAAGGCGTTAAGCGTGTTATCGTTAACAAGGTAGATTTTTATCAGGTCAGGCTGGATTCCGGCCGCCTCAAACACTGGCGCACTGTAGCGTCGGATGATATTTTCAATCTCAGCATCCCGGATCAAAGCCAATCCCTTGTTTTGCGCAAGGGCGGGGCCTCCGTTCAGCATGAGAACGACCACAACAATCAATAACGGTTTCAAAATGCGGCTTTTCAAAACGGTTGGCGCGAACGATGGCGCGGCCCTCTCCAGTTCCGATAACCATGAACGTAGTCACGCCCGACGGGGACGTCAATTGGTCATCCGCGGCATCTTACTGGCCGTGGTTTTGCTGACGGCCGCCTGTTCAGGGTCATCGCTCAATCCATTTGCCAGCGATAAGGGCAAAAAGTTGCTCGGGGAATCAGGTTATGTGTCCGGTTTCCTGGGCGTGGTCGTTGCGGATGACCCGCAGGCCGCCGTTGTCGGCCGCGAAATCCTGTCCGCCGGCGGCACGGCCGCCGACGCGGTCACGGCCATGTATTTCACCATGGCGGTGACCAACCCGACCCACGCGGGCTTGTCAGGCGGCGGGGTTTGCGTCGTCCGTGACAATATTCACAAACGCAACGATACCTTGGAATTTCTGGCCCAAGTTCCGGTCGATGCGGAAGGGCGGTTGCGCGGGGGCGTGCCGGTGCCGGGCAATCCGCGCGGGTTCGCGACGCTGCATGCGAAACTGGGCAAACTGCCCTGGGGCAATATCCTCCGGCCCGCCGAAAACCTGGCCCGGTTCGGCAATCAGGTGTCGCGTGCGTTTGCCCGCGATCTGCACGACAACCGCGACCGGCTGGCCCGCCTGCCAGCGGTGGTGCACCTGTTCCGCAAAGCCGGGACTGATTATCTGGCCGGCGAGGGCGAACGCATGGACCGGTCGCGCCTGGCCGGGGTTCTAGCGCGCCTCCGGGCGCGCGGCGTCGGCGATTTTTATGCCGGGCAGATCGCCCGCGATTTCGTCGCCGAAGCCAATCAGTTGGGCGGCAGGCTGACGGTGGAAGACATGCGCGCTTATCTGCCGGAAGTTCGCCCGACGATTGTCGTGCCGTATTTGCCTGGCACCGATCTGCATTTTCCGTCGCCGCCCAATCCCGGCGGTGCCATGTCGGCGCATTTGTCGGCCTTGTTGATGGAGATGGGCCTGACGGCGGAAAAAGCGACAGTGGACCGCGCCCATGCCTTGGCTGAGGCGGCGCAACTGAGCGCATCGGTCCGCCGCGCGTGGCTGTTGCCGAGCGGACGGGTGACCGCACCGGCCTATGTCCTGACCGATGAAGACAGTCTCCAAGCGCTTGCCAAACGCATCAACAAGCAACGCCACACGCCGAGGGCGCAATTGGAAGGCGGCATCATGGATCCCGCTGATGGCCGGCAGGCGACCGGCATGGTTGCTATCGACCTGGCGGGTTCGGCCGTGGCCTGCACCGTGACCATGAACCGCGCCTTCGGGTCGGGCAGGGTGCTGCCGAGTCTGGGAATCCTGCTGGCGCAGGCGGTGGGGCGCGGGTCGCCGCCGCCGAACAGCGCCACGCCCGTGATGATCGTCCGACGGTCGTTGAAGATCGACAAGACCGACCAAGTCTACATGGCGGCGACGGCGACCGGCGGGCCGAGCGTCATCGAAGCGCTTGCCGACATGGTGTTTCGGGTTTCGGCAATTGGAGAGTCCCTGGAAGCCGTGATCAAGGGGCCGCGCATCGTCCTTGACCGCAAGCAAGACGCGCTGGTCGCGGAACCGGGGCTCGATACCGCCGTAGCGGACGCGCTGAAAGCCAAGGGGCACCGGATCGAAACCGGACCATCCGGCGTGATCATCAATGCCATTTATTGCGAAACCGGCGTCCCCGGCAAGACGCAGTCCTGCGCCGCCCGGGCCGACAGCCGCGGGTTCGGCCTTTCGGCGGAAGGGGACTAACCGTCCGATGGCTTTGAAGCAGTCGAACCGGGGCCAGGTGCCGCCGTTCATCGTGATGGACGTGATGCGCGCCGCCGAGGAACGCGAGCGCGCTGGCGGCGAGGTTCTGCATCTAGAAGTCGGACAGCCCGGCACCGGGGCGCCCAAGGCGGTGATCGACGCGGCGGCCAAGGCGCTGTCCGACGACCGTATCGGATACACTAACGCGCTGGGCCTGTGGTCGCTGCGCGAAGCGGTGGCGGTGCATTATCAGGATTGTTATGGCGTTCAGGTCACGCCCGACAGCGTCGTCATCACCACCGGGTCGTCCGGCGGGTTCGTGTTGTCGTTCATGGCGGCATTCGACGCCGGCGACCGGGTCGCGCTGGCGTCCCCGGGATATCCGGCCTACCGGAACATTCTGAAAGGATTGGGGGTCGAGGTCGTGGACCTGCCGACGCGGCTGGAAGACAATTTTCAGCCGACCCGGCGGGTTTTGGAAACGCTGGACCGCGCCATCGACGGGTTGATCATCGCCAGTCCGTCCAACCCGGCGGGCACCATGATCCACGAAGACACCCTTCGCGACTTGGTCGACCATTGCCGGGTGAACGGCGTCCGGCTTATTTCCGACGAGATCTATCACGGCATTACCTACGGCGCGGCGGCGGCGACGGCGCTGACGTTCACCCGCGACGCGGTGATCATCAACAGCTTCTCGAAATATTATTCGATGACCGGCTGGCGGCTCGGTTGGATGGTCGTGCCGGACGACCTGCACCGCCCGGTCGAATGCCTGGCGCAGAATTTGTTCATCTCGCCGCCGGCGATTTCGCAGCTTGCCGCGATCCAGGCGTTCGGATGCCGTGAAGAGCTCTATGCCAACGTCGCCCGCTATGCCCGCAACCGGGCGGTGTTGCTGAAAAAGCTGCCGCAGGCCGGATTTACCCGGCTGGCCCCGACGGAGGGCGCGTTTTACATCTATGCCGATGTGTCGGAACTGACCAACGATGCCGCCGATTTCTGCCGCCGCATGTTGGCGGAAACGGGAGTCGCGGCGACACCGGGGGTCGACTTCGATCCGGCGCGCGGATCGAAGTATGTTCGGTTTTCCTTCGCCGGCGACGAAGCCGTGATCGACGAGGCAGCGAACCGCCTCATCACCTGGAAACCGGCCTAAAAACCAGCCAGAAAACCGGCGTGCAAACCGAAATGACCTGATCGGGCGCGGGCCCGGCCTATTCGGCTGGGCGCCGCCACCAACCCTTGCGGGCGTTACTGTCGGCCGCGGGCTCTTTGCCCACTTCGATGACCAGCGTTTTTGCCGACTCCGCCGAATTGGACGGCGCTTTCTGGACCGGTTTTTCGGCCGTTGCGTCGCTGCCGTCGGCAGAGCCGTTGCCGGGTTTGGTCTCCGGCGCTTCGGCTTTCGCTGCGGGCTCGGGCCTGGCATCCGCCTTTTCCGGTACCGTTGCGGCGTCCTTGGATGCGTCTTTGGGCGCGGCGTCTTTTTTGGCGGCCTTCCTGGCCCGGCTGCGGCGCGGTTTTTTCGCTTCCGCGTCGTCACCGCCGTCTGCGGCATTGGCATCGGCGCCCGCATCGTCACCGTCGGCGTCGTCCAGCGCGGCATCCGCGTCGGAGCTCACCGCCTTCTTGCGGCGGCCGCGGCGGGTGCGGGATTTTTTCGGACCGTCACCGGCGACTGCCGCCGCGGCATCGGGGCCGTCGCCGTCGGCTTGGTCGTCTGCATCCGCCGCGTCTATCGCCGCATCGGCATCATCGGCCGCGTCGCCGTTGCCGTCACCGTGCCCATCACCATAATCTTCGGCGTGTCCGTCGCCGCGCTCGTGGCCGGCCTCGGCCCGCCGCCGGCGGCGTCCACCGCGCCGGCCGCGTCGGCGTTTACGGTGCTTGCGTTCTTCGCCCTCTTCGTCGCCCGGGCGGGCATCGGCGTGATGTTCCTCGGCGTGGTCGTCGTCGTCTTCGTGCCCACGGTCGTACCCATGGTCATAATCGGGCTCGTGATGCTCGTCGGCCGCGTGCAGGTGATCGCCCGCTTCGCCGTCGCGGCCGCGCCGCCGCCGCCGGGACCGCCGCCGCCGCCGTTTGCCGCTTTCTTCTTCGTGGTCGTCATCGCGGAGGCCCTGGGCTTCGACGGCGGTTTCAACGCTGCCTTCGGCATTGATCCGCTCAAGCCGGAAGTCCGGCGGGATCAGGGCGTCGTCGTTTTCGATCCGGATGTCGATGTTGTAGCGCTTTTCCAGTTCGGCGATGGCATGTCGCTTGTTGTTGAACAGGTAGAGCGCCACCGCCGTCGGCGTGTGCAGGATCAGGTCCTTGCCTTGGCCTTTCTGGCTTTCCTCGCCCAGCACGCGCAGCATCTGCAGCGCCGTCGATTCCGTCGCCCGGCGCACGCCGGTGCCGGCGCAATGCGGGCACTGTTCGAAGCTGCTTTCATGCAGCGACGGGCGCAGCCGCTGGCGCGACATTTCCAACAGCCCGAAGGGGCTGATGCGGCCAATCTGGATGCGCGCCCGGTCGGACCGCATGGAGTCTTTCAGTGCGCGCTCGACCTTCGCCTGATTGCGACTGACCTCCATATCGATGAAATCGATGACGATCAGCCCGGCCAGGTCGCGGAGCCGCAACTGACGGGCGATTTCCTCGGCCGCTTCGACGTTGGTCTTCAAGGCCGTTTCCTCGATATTACGCTCCTTGGTGGCGCGGCCCGAGTTGACGTCGATGGAAACCAGCGCTTCTGTCGGGTTGATGACGATGTAGCCGCCGGATTTGAGTTGAACCTCCGGCTCGTGCATGGCGTTCAACTGATCCTCGATGCGGAACTGCTGGAACAGCGGGATGGAGCCTTCCTTTTGCGGCTGCACCTTCTTGGCGTGGCTCGGGATCAGAAGCTTCATGAAATCCTTGGCCGAGCGGTAGGCCTCGACGCCTTCGACGATGATTTCATCGATATCCTTGGTATACAGGTCGCGGATCGCGCGCTTGACCACGTCGCCCTCGGCATGAACCAGGCAGGGGGCGATGGACTTGAGGGTTTTTCCCCGCACCTCGCTCCAGACCCGGAACAGGTAGTCGTAATCGCGGCGGATTTCCGCCTTGGTGCGTTTCGATCCGGCGGTCCGGACAATCACCGCCATGCCCTTGGGTATGTCCAGGTCAGCGAGGATTTCCTTCAGTTTTTTGCGGTCGGCGCTGTTCGCGATCTTGCGCGAAATTCCGCCGCCGCGGGCCGTGTTGGGCATCAGCACGCAGTACCGGCCGGCCAGCGACAGATAGGTCGTCAGCGCGGCGCCCTTGTTGCCGCGTTCTTCCTTGACTACCTGAATCAGCAGAATCTGCCGGCGTTTGATGACTTCCTGAATTTTGTACTGGCGGCGCACGTTGTCCGGCCGGCGGACGGGGATTTCCTCGTCCTCATCGCCGCCGACAACCTCGACGCCTTTTTCCTCGCCGCCGTCCTCTTCATGGTCGTCGTCGTGCTTGGCTTCAAGCGCCTGCTGTTCGGCGACCAGCTTTTCCCGGTCGGCGACCGGAATCTGGTAATAGTCGGGATGAATTTCGCTGAACGCCAGGAAGCCGTGGCGGTTGCCGCCGTAGTCGACGAAACAGGCCTGCAACGACGGTTCGACCCGCGTTACCTTGGCGAGATAGATATTTCCCTTAAGCTGCCGGCGTTGTTCCGATTCGAAGTCGAGTTCTTCCAGGCGGTTGCCGTCCGCGATCACGACCCGGGTCTCTTCCGGATGCGACGAATCGATAAGCATTCTTTTGGTGGACATTTAAAATCTTGCTCCGGCACCCATGGAACCCCCGGCCCGCGCGGACTTGCCGCCGCGGCCCGGTAGTCGGGGTGCATGTTTGGGGTGTGCCGCCGGCCGCGGAGACAAGCGCCAAGGCCGGGCTTCCGCATCGGGCGGATGGCCAGGAGCCGAAGGTGGTTGCGCGTGTCGCCGAAACCGGCATGAATTGATCCTTCAAGGTGGGCTCACCGCACTTGCGGCAAACCGGTATTAGACGTTACGGAGCCCACGGGAGACGCCTCGGCGCCGCCTGTAAATCTGGCCGGAACACATTGTTCTGGGCCGAACGCAGACGGCGGGAAGCTGCCTGGGCTCATTCCTTGCCGCAATCGGGTAGGACGTCAGGCGCCCCTGAGCCCTCTGGCGGCAGGTGGAATTCTTCGATAACTAGAATAGCGGCCCGCTGGGCGGACGACAATCCATCTTAATGCGCCGCCGGAACGGATGACCGAACGGCGGTGGGCAGTCTGATCCCGAACCGCCGCAAGGCCGGGCATTTTCAGAAAAAAGCGGACGAAATCAAAGGATTAGCATAGAATGTCCGAACCAAGCTCAAGTCAGCCTTCGGGGCCGCGGCCGGACGGGCGCGAATGCGGATTAAACGGTCGCCGAGTGATGAACGGATTACGGCTCAAATCCTCTATTTATCTGATTTTACTGGCGGTTTTGTTGCTTGCCCCGGCCTCGCGCCCGGCCGCTGCCGCCGACGCGGTGATCAGCCGGATCGAGGCCGGGGAACAGTACGGGCGCGTCCGATTCGCCCTTGAAATGGACCAGCCGCTGAAATTTAGCTTTTTCACTCTGGCCGAGCCCTACCGCGTGGTCATCGACCTGCCGGAAGTCGGCTGGCGTCTGCCACAAAGGCCGCTTCCCGGCGAACAGGCGATCTTCAAGCAGGTTCGCTACGGCCAGTTTCAGCCGGGCCATTCCCGCGTGGTGCTGGATTTCAAGGCGCCGGTCAAGATTACGGAGGCGTTCGCCCGCGAACGGGTCGGCGGCTATGAAATCATCCTCGTCGCCGACCGAACGGCGCGGGCGGGGTTCCTGGCATCACTCTCCGATCCGCCGCGCCATGTGACCGACGTCCGCCCCCTGTCACGCGGCGCGCCGCCGCCCGCCGCCGTCAAACTGACCCCGCCGGCCGCGACCAAGGCCGACCGGTTGGAGGTCGTGGCCCAGCGCAGGCAAAACCTGGTCGCTCCACCGGCGGCGCCGCCCAGCTCGGCCGAGCTTAACCTGATCAGCAGCCAATATCTGCCGATGCCTCCCCGGCGCCCTGGAAGCATCCCGGCGTACCGCCGGCCGTTGATCGTCATCGATCCCGGCCATGGCGGCGTCGACCCGGGCGCGCTCGGCCAGCGGGGCGTCTACGAAAAGCACGTGGTCCTGGCGCTGTCCCGCGAACTGCAGCGCCAGTTGCTGAAAACCCGGCGTTACCGCGCCGACCTGACGCGCGAGCGGGATGTGTTCATCCGGCTGCGCGACCGCGTCGCCATTGCGCGGGAGAAAAAGGCGCATTTGTTCATTTCGATTCATGCGGACACCACCCGCGACAAGAAAATTTCCGGCCCGTCGGTCTACACACTGTCGGAAAAAGCGTCGGACAAAGAAGCGGCGGAACTGGCGGAACGGGAAAACAAGGCCGACCTGATCGCCGGGATTGACCTGAGCCATGAAAGCGCCGACGTCACCAACATACTGATCGATCTGGCGCAGCGCGAGTCCATGAACCAGTCGGCGCAGTTCGCGTCGATGCTGGTCCGCTCGCTCAGCAAAAGCACCAAGGTTCTGCCGCGGCCGCACCGGTTTGCGGGTTTCGCCGTGTTGAAGGCGCCAGACCTGCCGTCGGTGCTGGTCGAAACTGGGTTCCTGTCCAACCGTGAGGATCAGCAACGCCTGACCAGCAAGGCCTACCGGAGCGATTTGGCGGCGGCGATCGTCGATGCCATCGACACCTATTTCGGCTCCATCGAACAGGCGAAAATCCGATGAAAAGCGACGGCGGTCACAGACGGCTGCCTTAATTTGTTCATAAAAGAGTTTGAAATTAAGGATCTGCCGCTATACCCAGGCGGCGAAATAAGCCGGGCAGCGCCGAAACGGCCGGCGGCCGGGCGTCCAGCGGCAAATGCAAGGTAACAAACCATCACAAGCGAACGGCAAACCATGTTCCGCCTGATTTCGATGATTCTCAGTCTGATGGTCATCGCCGGTATTACCGGCGGCGCGGGGCTGCTTTACGTGCTGTACATCTATGGCCAGGACCTGCCGGATTACCGGCAGTTGGCCAATTACGAACCGCCGGTGATGACCCGGGTGCATGCGGGCGACGGGCGCCTGTTGGCCGAATATGCCAAACAGAAACGTGTGTTCGTGCCGATCGAGGCATATCCCCGGCGCGTCATCAACGCCTTCCTGTCGGCCGAGGATAAGACTTTCTACCAGCATCCGGGGATCGACATTCCGGGCGTCGTCGCGGCGATGCTCCGCAACGTCAAGAACATCGGGTCGTCGAAACGCCCGGTCGGTGCGTCGACTATCACGCAGCAGGTCGCCAAGAACTTCCTTTTAACCAACGAAGTGTCGATCGAACGGAAAATCAAGGAGGCCATCCTGGCGTTCCGTATCGAACGCGCCTTCACCAAGGACCGCATCCTCGAGCTGTATCTGAACGAGATTTACCTGGGCCAAGGGTCTTACGGCGTCGCCGCGGCGGCGTTGAACTATTTCAACAAGTCGATGGATGAATTGTCGGTCGCCGAGGTTGCCTACCTGGCGGCCCTGCCCAAGGCGCCCAACAACTACCACCCGATCAAAAAACTGCAGGCGGCGCAGGCACGGCGCGACTGGGTCGTCAACCGCATGCTGGAAGACGGCCACGTCACGGATTTCGAAGCCAAAACCGCGTGGACCGAACCGCTCCGCGTTTCGCCCCGGGTCGAGGCCGACCATGTCGCGGCCGAATATTTTGCCGAGGAAGTCCGCCGCGAACTGTTCGACCATTACGGCGAGGATCAGCTTTACTCCGGCGGCCTGTCGGTGCGCACGACCCTTGATCCGAAATTGCAGCAGATCGCCGAAAAGGCGCTCCGCGAAGGGCTGGAAAGTTTCGACCGCCGGGTCCGCGCGTGGCGCGGGCCGCTGGCGACGGTCAAGGGCGGGCCCGCCGTCACGTCGCCCGGCGAATGGATGGCGGTGCTAAAGGGCTTCACGCCGCCCAAGGGGCTTGAGCATCACAAAATCGCGCTGGTCACGGCGGTTGACGGCCGGGTCGCCCACATCGGTCTTGCCGACGGCTCGGCGGGCAAGCTTCCCATGACGCTGATGCAATGGGCCCGGCGCAAGATCGACGACGACACCTGGGCACCGAAACCGAAAAAACCGGCCGACGTGGTCGTGCCCGGCGACATCATCGCGGTGTCGCTAGAAGACCGCGACGATCAGGGCAAGCCGCTGCCGGAAGGCACCTATGCGCTCCGCCAGTTGCCGGAAGTGCAGGGCGGCATCGTCGCGCTCGACCCCCACACCGGCCGGGTGCTCGCCATGGTCGGCGGCTATTCGTTCCACATCAACCAGTTCAACCGCGTCACCCAGGCGTTGCGGCAGCCCGGTTCGGCGATCAAGCCGTTCGTCTATCTGGCAGCGCTGGACGAAGGCTTCACGCCGTCGACCCGCATTCTTGACGCGCCGTTCGTGGTCGACCAGGGGCCCGGCCTGCCAAAATGGCGGCCCGGCAACTACACCAACCAGTTCTATGGTCCGTCGACCATGCGGCTCGGAATCGAAAAGTCGCGCAACCTGATGACTGTGCGCCTGGCCCAGACCATCGGCATGGAAAAGGTCGCCAAGGAAATTGAGGAATTCGGCATTGTCGATCACATGCCGCGTTCGCTTTCCATGGCCTTGGGCGCGGGCGAAACGACGCTGCTTAAGCTGACCACCGCCTATGCCATGCTGGTCAACGGCGGCAAGCGCATTCAACCGACGCTGATTGACCGTATTCAGGAACGCAAGGGCCGCACTGTGTTTCGCCATGACGACCGGCCGTGCCCCGGCTGCCGCGCCGCCGCGCGGACAGGCGGGGAAGCGGTGCCCGCCGTGCCCGATACGCGTAAACAGGTTGCCGATCCGGGGTCCGCCTATCAGGTCGTGTCCATGCTCGAAGGCGTGGTCAAACGCGGCACCGGCGCGCGCATCGGCCAGATCATCAACAAGCCGCTGGCCGGCAAGACCGGCACCACCAACAAAAGCCGCGATACCTGGTTCATCGGATTTTCGCCGGACCTGGCCGTCGGCGTGTTCGTCGGCTACGACAACCCAGAAACGCTAGGCCGCCGGGAAACCGGCTCGTCCGTGGCGGCGCCCATCTTCTCCGACTTCATGAAAGAAGCGCTCGAGGGCAAACCGGCCATTCCGTTCCGAATTCCGCCGGGGATCAGATTGGTCCGGGTCGACGCCAAGACCGGCCTGCCGGCGCTGGTCGGCCAGAACGAAGGCGTGATCTGGGAGAGCTTCAAGCCCGGCACCCTGCCCAGCACCGACACGGAAGTCATTTCCGCCGGCCAGGGCATGGCGGGCATCGTTTCCGGCGACACCACCAGCCAGCCCCTGGGCGGGACGGGCGGGCTTTACTAATATGCGCGGGACGGAGGCTTGCCGACGCGCGCCGATTGCAACTCCGGGCGCCCTCCAGTAAAAGCGGCAATCCGAAAATTCAAATCTTGGGACACAGCGGATCCATGCGCGCCGAAATCGACAGCCTCGTTCAAGACATCAAGCAGTCGCTGGAACTGCTGAGGAGGCATCTTTGACTACGATGCGGCGGTTCTAAAACTTCAGGAACTGAACGCCCAGGCGGAAAACCCGGACCTGTGGAACAAGCCCGACAAAGCCCAGGCGCTGATGCGCGAGCGCAACCGGCTTGAACACGGCATCAAGGAGATCGACGGTATCACCCGCGAGCTGACCGACAGCATCGACCTTATCGCCATGGGCGAGGACGAGGACGATCAGGACGTGGTCGCCGAGGCCGAGGCGGTGATCGCTTCGCTGCACGAACGCGCGGGACAGGCCGAACTGGAAACGCTGTTGTCCGGCGAGGCCGACACCAACGACTGTTATCTGGAAGTCCACGCTGGCGCCGGCGGCACCGAGGCCCAGGATTGGGCCGAAATGTTACTTCGCATGTATGCGCGGTGGTCTGAACAACACGAGTACAAGGTCGAATGGCTTGAAGAAAGCCCGGGTGAAGAAGCCGGTATCAAGTCGGCGACGCTGAAAGTGACCGGGCATAACGCCTACGGCTGGCTCAAGACGGAATCGGGCGTCCATCGGCTTGTGCGGATTTCGCCCTACGATTCAAGCGCCCGGCGGCACACCAGTTTTGCCTCCGCCTGGGTCTATCCGGTGATCGACGACACCATCGAAGTGGTGATCGAGGACAAGGACCTACGCATCGATACCTACCGGGCGTCGGGCGCCGGCGGCCAGCACGTCAACAAGACCGACAGCGCCATCCGCATCACCCACCTGCCGACCAACATCGTCGTGCAGTGCCAGAGCGACCGGTCCCAGCACAAGAACCGTGCCCAGGCTTATGCCATGTTGAAGGCCCGGCTTTATGAATTTGAACTGCGCAAGCGGGAAGAAGCCGCCCAGGCGTTGGAAGACACCAAGACCGACATCGGCTGGGGCCACCAGATCCGGTCCTACGTGCTGCAGCCCTATCAGTTGGTGAAGGACCTGCGGACCGAGGTTGAAACCTCGAACACTCAGGCGGTACTTGACGGCGACCTGGACCAGTTCATGGCCGCCGCGCTGGCGCAGCGCGTCCAGGGCGCACACGAAGCCGAAAAATAACTCGGCCGTGACGCCAGTCCGGCGCGCGGGTCTTCGCGCGGCGATTTACTGAATCAGCAAGTCCTTGAACAGGATGGTGTGTGCGGACGCCGGCGCAAGCTTGTTGTTGATGACCTGCAGCAATTCGAAGCGCAGCCGTTCCGATCCCGCCTTGCCCTGCAGATCGCGGAATTCCAGAGACCGCAAGTGCGTTTTGATGCCGTCCACGATTTCGGCCTGTTTGGTCGCGTTGGTCAGCCCCGGCAGGTCTTTTTCGTTCAACTGAGCGATGATCACCATTTTAATGAACTGCGCCTTGCGGCCCGTGCGTTTCAGGTCCGTGCGGACCTCGGGTAGCGTATGCGTGACCGGTTTTCCCAGGTTTAGCGTCACTTCGGTGATGTTCGGTTTGCCGAGCACGGCCTCCGTTACGCCAAGCATCTTGAGCACCAGATAGGCGCCGCCGACAACCACCAGGACGCACAGGACCGCGACGATTTTGATCAGGAGCCGGTTGCGCTTGGCCTTCGGGTCGTCCGCGTCGGCCTCGTCGTCTTCGTCATCCTCGTCGACTTCTTCTTCCCACTCTTCGTCGTCGGGTTCTTTTTTGTCTTTTTCAGCCATTCTTCGGTCTCAGAGGGTCGGTCGGCGTGGCTTCGGCCACTGTTCAATTTCGGGCGTCCGCGCAGTCCCCGCGCCCGACGGTTGTGGAGACTAGCGCAAAAACTGCCCGACCCAAGCCCGGCCATTAGGCCATAGCCGGGGGTACTTTCGGGTTATGCGGCAAGCGGCCGGTAATATTCCGGCGGAAAATCCGCCTGCCGGCGGGCGTCGTCGTTAAAGGGCGGCTTGATCTGCCCCTGAAACCGGCGGCGCACGGTTGCCTGAAATGTTGCTGCCGGGTCGAGCCCTCGCCGGGCGCAGATGAAATTGAACCATCGGACCCCGGCAGCGACATGAGGGATTTCCTCTGTCCCGATTTTTTCCAAAATGGCGGCTGTTTCCGGATCGCCGGCGTCAATCAGCCGGCGGACCGCGTCGGGCGTGGTGTCGAGCCCGCGGGCCTCCAGCACCATGGGCACGACCGCGAGCCTCGCCAGCAGGTCATCGGCCGTGTCCGCCGCCGCTTGCCACAGACCGTCGTGGGCGGGCATATCGCCGTAGGCCGCGCCGAGCTGCCCGAGCCGCCGGCACAACATGTCGAAATGCTCGGCCTCGTCCCGCGCGACGGCGCACCAGTCGTCGAAAAACGCTGTCGGCAGGCCTTCGCCCGTGAACCGGGCGGCGATGTCCCACGCCAGATCGATGGCGTTCAGTTCAATGTGCGCGATGGCGTGGACGAAGGCGGCGCGGCCCTGGACGGACCCCAGCCGGCGGCGCGGCACGTCCCGGGGCGCACTCAGGTCGGGCTCTGCCGGGCGGGCGGGTCTGTCCGGCGGCGGCGTCTCGCCGACGTTCGTTATTTCGCCCTCGGCCCAGGCATCGGTATATCGGCGGGTGAGGCGGACTTTCCTGGCCGCGTCCGCCGTGGTCAACACGGTGCGGGCGGCGTCAGCCAAGGTCGGGGGCAGGGTTGAGGGCAGGGCGGTCATCGGTCGCGCGCGGGGTGGGGCGCCTTCAGCGCCTTGACGGCGGCCAGCACTTCGTCGGCGTGGCCCTTGACCTTCACCTTGGGCCAAATTTCGCGGATTACGCCACGCCCGTCGATCAGGAAGGTCGCCCGCGCGATGCCCAAGTATTCGCGCCCGTAAAGTTTCTTTTTGATCCAGGTGCCATAAGCCTCGCACAAGGTGCCGTCTTCATCCGACACCAAGTGGAACGGTAGCGCGTGCTTGGCCTTAAATTTGTTATGGCGGGCGACGCTGTCCTTCGACGCGCCGACGATCACCGCGCCGGCCTTGTCGAACTTTTTGATTTCGTCACGGAACGCCTGCGCCTCGGTGGTGCAGCCGGGGGTGTCGTCCTTGGGATAGAAATACAAAATCACCGTCTTGCCCTTCAGCGACTTGAGGCTAAGTTTGCTGCCGCCGTCCGCGGGCAGGTTGAAATCGGGGGCTTTGTCGCCGACGTTCAAGCTCATAGGGGAAACTCCTTTGGTTGATCTGCGCCGTCCGCCGCGGCCTATTTGGGCAGCCGGGCGGCGGGGTCTTCGATGATTTTTTGGAACAGCGCGTAAACCGCGCCGGCCGTGTCGCTCACTTTGCGTTTCAGGTCGTCGAAGTCAAGGGCGCCGCCGATGCGCACCAAGTCTTCGGCCAGCGCGCCGGAAATCTGCTCTTCCTTTTCCGGGGTCACGTCGCCTTCGATGGTCAGCGCCAGAATGCCGAGTAATCCCATCCAGAGCGTTTCCGCCGTGATCAGAGTTTCGGCGTCGGCGGCGTCAAGCACGCCGCTTTGCTTCAGGTTCATCAGGGCTTGGTGGGTGTTGGGGTCGGCTAAATCCGGGTCGCGGTCCGCGCCTGCGAGCACCAGGTACTGGGTCAGGAACGCGATGTCGACCAGCCCGCCCCGGATGTTCTTCACGTCCCAGGGGCCCGCCGGTTTTTTGCCTTCGGCCAGGCGCGCGCGCATATGCGCCGTGTCGCGCAACAGCGCGTCCGCCGGCAACGGGTCGGCGAGGATGCCTCTGATCATCGCCTCGACTTCGTCTTCCAGCCCGCCCATGTAGGCGACCACGCGGGCGCGGACGAGCGCCAGTCGCTCCCACGTCCAGGCTGATTGTTCGTAATACTGCCGGAAGGCGGCGAACGACGTGGCGATCGGCCCCTTGGTGCCCGACGGGCGCAGCCGCATGTCGACCTCGTAGAGTGATCCCTCGGCGGTCAGCGCGGTAATGGCGTTCAGGCAGCGCTGCGTCAGCCGGGCATAATACTGGCTGGCCGCCAGCGGTTTAGGCCCGTCCGACGGTACCCCGCCGCCGCTGTCCAATTCCGGCGCGTCATAAACGAAGATCAGGTCTAGGTCCGACGACGCGGTCATTTCGCGCGAGCCGAGGCGGCCCAGCGCCACGATGGCAAGCCGCCCGCCGGAGATGGCGCCGTGGGCGTCGGCAAATTCGGCGGCGACCACGGGGATCAGTCCGCGCAGGGCCGTTTCGGCGATTTCCGATAACGCCTTTGAGGCCGTCGCCGGATCGATCTTGCCTTCCAAGTGCAGCACACCGACCTGGAACCGCCGGTCGTTGGCCCAGCGGCGGACGGCCTCCAGATACGCCTCCATATGCCCGCACCAGCGGAATGAGTCGGCCAGTTCGGCGCGGAGGAAATCCCGGTCCGGCGGGCCGTCGAAAAAGTCGCGAGTCAGCACCGCGTCCAGGACCGAGGCGTTGCTGCCCATGTGACGGGCCAGCCGTGGCGCCTTGCCGATGATCCGAACCACCAGTTCCGATAATTGCGGATTAGCCTGGAACATGGAAAACAACTGCACCCCCGACGGCAGCGCCTTTAAAAATCCGTCGAACCGGAGGAAGGTTTCATCCGGGTCCGGCGTCGTCGACATGGCGCGGAGCAACACCGGCACCAGTTCGGTCAAAATCTCGCGCGCCCGGGTCGAGCGCATGGCCCGGTAGCGCCCGTGATGCCAGGCGCGGATTTGCGCGTCCGCCCGCGCCGGTTCCTTGAAGCCCAGCTTGGCGAGTGTTTCCAGCGTGTCCGGGTCCTGATCGGCGCCGGTAAAAACCAGATTGCCGCCCATGTCGCCGCCCGCCGTCAGCGCCGGCGCGTCTTCGAACAGTTTGCCGCAATGATCCTGCACGCGGGTCAGGTGCCCGGTCAGGTCGGCGATGAACGGGGCGGCGCCGTCAAACCCCATAAACCGGGCGAACGTGTCCATCGCCGCCGGATCTTCGGGCAGGCGGTGGGTCTGTTCGTCGTTGACCATCTGCAGGCGGTGTTCGATCCGGCGCAGAGAGTCGTAAGACGCTTTCAAGTCAGTGGCGGTTTCCGGTGCGCACTGTTCGAACGACACCAGCGCATCGATGGCGTCCTTGGTCCGCGCGAGCCGCAGCGCCGGCAGCCGCCCGCCCCAGATCAATTGCTGGGTCTGCGCAAAAAATTCGATCTCCCGGATGCCGCCTGTGCCGAGCTTCACGTTATGGCCCGCGAGGTCAGGCGCCATCTGCCGCCCGCCGCCCCGATGGATGTCGATCTGGCGTTTGATGGAATGAATGTCCTGGATGGCCGCGAAGTCGAGCGACTTGCGCCACACGAACGGCGTCAGCCATTCAAGGAACGCGTGTCCGGCGTCGATGTCGCCGGCGACGGGGCGGGCCTTGATCATCGCCGCGCGCTCCCAATTCTGGCCCAGGCTTTCGTAATAGGATTCCGCCGCCAGCACCGAAATGGCGAGCGGCGTCGCGCCCGGGTCGGGGCGAAGGCGCAGGTCCGTACGAAAGACGTAGCCGTCGACCGTGCGTTCGTCCATCACGCGAAGGATCATGCGGGCGATCCGGGTCATTGTGTTTTGAAGGGCGTCGGGCTGATCGGTCCGGATCAGGTTGGGGTCGTAGAAAACGATGATGTCGATGTCGCTGGAATAGTTGAGCTCCCGCGCGCCCAGCTTGCCCATGCCCAAAACTACCAACCCCGATCCGATTTCCGGGTCCTCCGGATGGCGGAGCGTCAACCCGCCCCGGCGCTGGGCCTCACGAATCGCGAAGGCCGCCGCCGCCCGCAGACACCCATCGGCGACGTCGGAAAGTGCCTCGGTCACGCGTTCCAGCGGCCAGACGCCGGCAATGTCGGCCAGCGCCACCGTAAGGGCCGCCCGCCGCTTGGCGATGCGAAGCGCTTTTTTAAGGTCGGCTTCGGGGGTTTCCGCCCGCAGGGCCGCGATGTCCGATAAGACGGCGTCCAGGCTTGCATCCGGTCCCCGGTGGAATAAATCAACGGCGAACCGGATATCCGAGGCCATGCAGTGGGTCAGAAACGGGCTATAGGCGAAAACCGCGTCCGCCAGCGCTTTGTTGGCGGGGCGCTCGAACACCGCCCGCGCGGCCGATTCGAGGGACGGATCTTCGGCCCGCTGAATCGCGGAATCCCAACGTTCCCGGGCCAATTCGAGGGTTTCCACGGCCTTCGGGGCGGGCGCCCCGGAATTACTGCCGACGGCGAAAAAATCAGGCATACTTTCCATAAAGGTCTTTATGTCATGGTCAAATCCGGTGGCGAATGTTACCAGCCACATTGCGGATCGCCTTACAAGAAAGGAAGATGCCGTCAGGGTGACTGACACGGAACCTCATATTCCGCCGGCTGAATCGGCGGCAAAACCCGCATCCAATGCCGGGGCGGAACGTGGCCGGGTCGCGCGTTTCTGCCGCGGGCTGTTGCATCTGTCCGCTGGCGTGATCGCCGGGGTAACCATCGTCGGCATGGTTCTGGCCTGGCACCTGTCGCGGGGACCGATTTCCCTCAGTTTTCTGACCTCTTATATCCAGTCGGCGCTGAACGAACGCACGCCCGACCTGAATGTCACCATGTCGGACACGATCCTGACCTGGGCCGGGTGGGAGCGCGCGTTGGACATTCGCGTCATCGACGTTCTGGCGATGGATAAAAACGGCGTCATGGTTGCCGCGATCCCGGAAATTTCGTTTTCCCTTTCCGCCACCGCCTTGATCCGCGACGGCGAAATCGTGCCGAAGGCGGTCGAACTTTTCGGTCCAAGCCTGACGCTCGTCCGCCGGCTCGATGGCGGGTTTCAGTTGGATCTGGGCCACGACGCGTCTGGCCAGAATTTCGGCAGCGGCCTGTTCGGCCTGCTGTTCAATAAACCGAAGCCGGGTTCGGCCGTCGCGTCTCTGGTGCGATTGAACGTCATCGGCGCCGAGGCCGTAATCGAAGATCGTATCCTGGGCAGGACATGGAATGCGCCGACCGCCGACATCCGACTGACGCGCGATGCGACGGGGATCAAAGGCGAAGTTGGCTTGCAGGTGGCGCGCGACGGGAAAGTTTCCGAAGTCACCGCCAAGGGTTCTTACCTGACCGAAGACCGGCGTCTAAACCTGAGCATCAATTTCGACGCGATCGATCCCGACACGTTAGCGGACGTGCGTCCCGAGTTTTACCGGTTTGCCGGCATCCGCGTGCCCCTGAAAGGGACGGTGACGTTGGGCATGTCGGTCGATGGCCTGCCGGACGAGGTGGGTTTCCGGCTGACCGGCGGCGAAGGGACAGTCACCCTGCCCGTTGCCGGCAGCGAAATCATCCCCGTCGAACATTTGGTCGTGAACGGATATTTCGATGGCCGGGCCAGGGTCGCCGAGGTGTATGACTTTGAATTCAAGGCGAAACCCAATACCACCATCCTGTCGCCGCGGTCGGCTTCCCACCGGATACCGATTGCTGGGGCCCGGTTCACGGGAAAATATCTGATTGACCGCGACCGGTTTGAAATTTCGCGTCTGGAAGTCGATACCGGCGGGCCGGTCGCGACCTTGACCGGTGTTATCGAAGATGTCAGCGGTGCGTCCCAGGCGAATTTCAACATCGGCGTGAAGGATGTGCCGTTGAAGGACGTCCCCGCCTATTGGGCGCCGGAATGGGCGGCCGACGTCTACAACTGGTGGGTCCCGAACGTCACCGACGGCCATGTTCCCCGGATCGCCGTTAAGGTCAGCGCCGCCCAAAGCGGCGGTGATTGGCGGGTGGTTTCGGTCGCGGGCGACATGGATGTCCGGGGCGCCAAGATTTCCTATCTGGACGGCCTGCCGCCGGTGACCGAAATCGACGGGCGCGCCAATTTCACCCACAAGCGGTTCGATGCGTTTGTCACCTCGGCCCGGTCGGGCGGTATGATCATTCAAGGCGGCGAGGTCTTTATTACCGACATCGACCACATTGATCAATTCGCGGAAATCAACGTCAATCTGACCGGCGGCCTTGATAAGGCGATGCAGCTGATCGACCGCAAGCCGCTCGGTTACGCCAAACTGATGGGCATCAATCCCAAATCCGTAAAGGGCGATGCGCGGGTTCGGTTGAAGATCGATCTGCCTCTGATGCGCAAACTGGCCCTCGATCACGTTAAAATTTCCGCCGAAGCGCGGCTTCGTGATGCGAAAGTGCCGAGAGTTCTGCGTGGCTTCGACGTCACCGACGCGGACTTGAACCTGACGGTGGACAAAGGCGGTTTGGACGTTCGCGGCTCCGGTTACGTCGCCGGTGTGCCGGCGAAATTGTCCTGGCGCGAAAATTTCAGCATGACCGCGCCCGTCACGACCATTTTGGATTTGTCCGGGCGTATTCCCGACATCCAGACCGTCAGCAAGCTCGGGATCGAACTGGGGCCGTTGGACGACGGATATGTAAAAGGCCCGGTCGGCGCGGACCTGCGGGTGACCGTGCTGCGTGACCGCAACACGCGGGTCGAGGTTCGGGCCGATCTCGGGCAGGCGGCGGTCGATCTGACGCAAATCAAATGGTTTAAACCGGCAGGCGAAGCCGGGCGGGCCGAAATGAATCTCGTCGTGCAGGCAGAGAAGATCAGGAAGGTCGAACATTTCGCCCTATATGCCGAAGACCTTGCGATCACCGGCAAGGCGGATTTTGAAACCGACGGCCAGTCGATTCGGCGCATCGATTTTTCGCAGATCGCCCACGGCCGGACGGATATGAAGGGCGCCTTGATCCGCCGCGCCGACGGGGCCTGGGATCTGGGTTTTCACGGCGCCGGATTGGACCTGAGCAAATTTTACGACGACATCATCGACCGGCCCGAACAGGGCAAGGTCTTGGATTTCGTGCTTGCCGCCGAGATCGAGAATATCTGGCTGGATGACCGCACGACGCTGCGCGACGTGTCCGTTACCATGGTCAACGAAAATGACATCTGGAAAACGGTGCTTTTCCGCAGCGTGCTTAACGACGCCGTGCTTATTCAAGCGTCGATCAAACCGGGTGCCGACGGCAACCGCCGCTTGACGGTGAAAACCGGCGACGCCGGCAAGGTTCTGCGCGCCGTCAAGGTTTACGATAACATGGTCGGTGGCGCGCTCAGCCTGACAGGGACGTTCCAGGACGCCAAACCGGACCGGCCGCTGAACGGGCGGTTGCTGATCCGCGACTACCGGGTGGTTAAGGCGCCCGCGTTGGCGCATATCGTCAGTATCATGGCGTTGACCGGCATCCTGGATGCGCTGCAGGGCGACGGGCTCGGTTTTTCCGTCCTGGATATTCCCTTCACGATTCAAAAAGGAGTGGTCGAAATCAGAGATGCCCGCGCCGCCGGCCCGTCGCTGGGCTTTACCGCGTCCGGCGCGGTTTACACCCACGCCGATTTGGTCGATCTTGAGGGGACGGTGGTCCCGGCCTATGCGCTGAACAGCGCCTTGGGGCGCATTCCTCTTTTAGGCGGCATTTTTACCGGCGGTGAAAAAGGCAGCGGCCTGTTTGCCGCCAATTTCAAGATGACCGGCCCGCAGGAAGACCCCAAAGTCTCGATCAACCCGCTTTCCGCGTTGACGCCCGGGTTCCTCAGGCGGTTGTTCGGCCTGTTCGACGGCAAAAGCGATGATAAATCGCCCGAGGCCGCGCCAAAGAGCCCCGGTAACCCCGGGAAGTAGGGCGCCTGGAATGGCCCGCAATTTGAAAAGCGCGATCTAGAATGCCGGATGCACCGCCCCGGCCGGCCGCCGCGGATTTCGTTCGCATGGTTTTGCTGATCGGGGCGACACCCGCGCGCTTTGCCGCCGTGTTGGCGGTTTACGTGGCGGCGCTGATGGCGCTGCGCCTCGCGCTGTTCCCGGGCGGCTCCGACGACGACGCGGAAATCCTCTATTACACGCAGTCCTGGGCCTTCGCCTACAAATCGGGCCAACCGCCGTTATATGCGTGGATCGTCATGGCGGCGGAGAGCATCCTCGGCCCGACGATGGCGGCCGTCGCGATCGTCAAATATGCGGCGCTCGGCCTGTTCTACTGGTTCGCCTATAAGGCGGCCGGTCGGCTTCTTAAGTCAGGACTGTTTGCGGCGCTGGCGCCGCTGGGGCTGATGGCGTGTTTTTTCATCGGCTGGGAAGCGGCGGTCAACTACAGCCACACGATCCTTTTGATGGCGGCGATGGCCGCGACGACGTGGCTGACTTTGCGGCTGGAAGATCATGCCCGGCCGCTGAACTACCTGATGTTGGGCGCGGCCATCGCCGTTGGGCTGCTGGCTAAATTCAATTTCCTTTTGTTCCTTGTGCCGTTCGTCCTAGCGGCGGCGATGCACGGACCGCTCCGGGGGCGGGTGATGTCCGCGCCGTTTTGGCTGATGCTCGCGGGCGCAGCCGCCGTGGCGGCCCTGCCGCTTAATCTGGGCCAGACAATCCAGTCAAGCGCGCCGGACCTGGCCCGGGTGGTCGGGGCGGACGGATGGCGCGCCGCCGCTGTTGCGAGAGGGTTGTGGCAGTTCGCGCTATCAAGTCTGGGATTGCTGACGCCGTTCATCGTGATATCCGTGGCGTTGTTTCCCCGAGCGTTCGGGCGGTTGCCGGCGTGGGATGACGGGCTTGGGGCGGTTCTATTGCTGTTGGAAATTTATCTGATCACGCTTACCGCGGTTTGCGTAATCGTAATCGTCGCCACCGGCGCTGCCGATGTGCGGAACAACTGGCTGGTGGTCTGGTTCCCGGCGGTGTTTTACGTGCTGCTCAGGATCAAGATTTATGTGGAAAGCCGAGAGGGCGCGGATGTGGCCCGGCGGTTCCGCCTGTTTTCCGGGGTTCTGCTGCTGATCGCGCTGGCCATTCCGCTCGGCATGGCGTTACGCGCCGCCACCGCGCCGGATGCCTGCCGCAAATGCAACTTCTTCATTCCATATGCGGCCATCGCGGCGAAGGTCAGAAAGGCCGGGTTCATGGGCGGCACCATCATAGCCCAGGACTGGCCAAATCAGCTTGCGGGAAACCTGCGCCGGTATTTTCCGGATAGCCGCGCGATCAGCACCCGGTGGCGCGACTACACGCCGCCCGGGCGCGACAAGGCGGGCGGCCAGACGGGTGGCAAGTGCCTGTTGATCTGGCGGGGCGACGCCAAGGCGGGCGGTGAGGTTCGGGACGAGGCGCTCAAGCGGCCGGGTATTTCCGTTCCGGCGGCGACGGTGATCCACCGGGTATCGCTACCCACCCCGAGGGCGAAGAACCGCAAGATTGCCTGGACTTACATGATAGTCGAAAACGCGGGCTGTTAACGCCGCCCGGTCAACGCCTGTTGATCAACGCGATTTAACCAGCGCGTGGCGCTTCTTGCCGGCCGACAGTTTGATCACGCCGTCCTTAAGGTCACCCGAACCGACGGCGGCGGTTTCGTTTTCGACCTTGGCGTCGTTGACCCGCGCGCCGCCGCCCTTGATCAGTTTGCGCGCTTCGCCGTTGGATGACGCCAAACCCGCTTCTCGTAACAGTTCGAACGCCGGGATGCCGGCGCTCAAGCGCGCGGCGTCGACCTCGATGGTCGGCAGGTCGCCGCCCAATGCGCCCTGTTCGAAAGTTTTGCGGGCGGTTTCTGCGGCACTTTCCGCCGCTTCGTCGCCGTGGCAGAGCCGCGTGATCTCGGTCGCAAGGATCTTTTTGGCGTCGTTCAGTTCGCTTCCTTTAAGTTTTTCCAGCCGCGTGATTTCGTCCAGCGGTATGTCGGTAAACAGCCGCAGGAACTTGCCGACGTCGGCGTCTTCGGTGTTGCGCCAATACTGCCAGTAATCATAGGCGCTCAGCATGTCTTCGTTGAGCCACACGGCGCCGTCGGCGGTCTTGCCCATCTTGGCGCCCGACGACGTGGTCAACAGCGGTGTGGTCAGGCCGAACAAGGGCGTGTTGTCGATGCGGCGGCCCAGTTCGACGCCGTTGACGATGTTGCCCCACTGGTCCGACCCGCCCATTTGCAGGCGGCAGGCGTTGCGCCGGGCGAGCTCGAGGAAATCGTAGGCCTGAAGAATCATGTAATTGAATTCGAGGAAGGTCAGCGGCTGTTCCCGTTCAAGCCGCAGCTTGACAGAGTCGAACGTCAGCATCCGATTGACGGAAAAATGCCGCCCGATATCGCGGAGGAATGAAATGTAATTCAGCTGGTCCAGCCAGTCGGCGTTGTTGACCATGACGGCGTCCGTCGGGCCGTCCCCGAATGTCAGGAACTTGGCGAACACCTGTTTGATGCCCTGCATGTTCCGGGCTATATCGTCATCGGTGAGCGCCTTGCGCATTTCGTCCTTGCCGGACGGGTCGCCGACCTTGGTCGTGCCGCCGCCCATGAGGACAATCGGCTTGTGCCCGGATTTCTGAAACAGGCGCAGCAGCATGATCGAAACCAGCGAACCCGCGTGCAGCGACGGCGCCGTGCAGTCGAAGCCGATATAGGCCGTGACCGGGCCCGCGTTCAACGCGGCGTCGAGGGCTTCGCCATCCGTGCACTGGTGGATGAAGCCCCGCGCCTGGGCGCCCGACAGGAAACTGGATTTGAAATCGCTCATCGCGGCTGCTTTTACCGCTTAGCCCCCGCCGCCGCAATGGCCTGGGCTTTCCGGGCCAGATCCCGGTTATCCGGTAATGGATATCGGAACACACTCCGTCATGGATCCGTTCGTCGACATGTCCGTCCCGGCCATCGCCGCCGCCTTTGCCGTCACCATGGCGGCGGGGCTTATGCGGGGGTTCGCGGGCGTCGGGTCGGGCATTCTAATGGCGCCGTTTTTTGCGGTCCTGTTCGGTCCGGTGGCGACGGTAACGGTGATTATGTCCATGGAAATCGTCGTCACCGCGCAGCTTCTGCCCGCGACCCGCCGGCATATTGACTGGCGGGTTATCGGCCCCATGGCGGGCGCAGCGGCGCTTGCCATGCCGATCGGCACGTGGGCGCTGTTGTCGCTCGACCCGGACGTGTCGGCCCGGGTGATCGGCGGCGTGGTGTTGGTGTTTGCGGCGGTGTTGCTCAGGGGTTGGCGCTACGACGGGGCCAAGCCGCTGCCGGCGACCGTCGCGGTCGGCGGGTTTTCCAGTGCGCTGATGGCGCTCACCAGCCTGGGTAACCCGCCGGCCATGGTTTACCTGCTGTCCGGCCGCGACAACGCGTAAACCTACCGGGCGAACTTCACCGGGTATTTCGCGGTGACGTTGGTGGCGCTGTTCGCGTGGATGTTGTTCCGAGGGGTGATCCAGTGGGCCGCCCTGACGAAGGCGGCGGCGTTGATTTTGCCGTTCATGGCGGCCGCGTGGCTGGGCGCGCGGCTATTCCGCCGCTCGGGCAAGGCGGCCTACCGGCGCGTTGCGCTTGGCGTGCTGGTGCTGGCCGGGCTCTATGAGGTCTTTCGCTTTTAAGCGCGGTTGGTCTAGAAGGGGACATGGAGGGTGAAAAGGTCCTCGCGGTCGGATTGATGAGCGGCACGTCGCTGGACGGCGTCGACGCGGCGATCATCGAAACCGACGGCGCGGCCGTCACCTGGCGCGGGCCGGCGCTGACCGAGCCCTATGACGACGCTTTCCGGGAAAGTATGCGAAACTTATTGGGCCACGATCCGCTGATCCGCCCGCCGCCGCGATACGTGATCGAACGCTTCAACGCTTATCATGCCGATGCCGTCCGCCGGGTGCTGGCCGACGCCGGAAAAGCCCCTTCCGACGTTCGTGCCATCGGCTATCACGGGCAGACGGTGATGCACCGACCGGACCTGGGCGTCACCCGGCAGATCGGCGATGCGGCCATGCTCGCAGACGCCACGGGGATTGACGTTGTCTGCGACATGCGGCTGAACGACATGGCCCAGGGCGGGGAGGGCGCGCCCTTGGCCCCGGCCTATCACTGGGCGCTGGCGGCTGGGCTGGAAAAGCCCGTGGCGGTTCTGAATTTGGGCGGCGTCGGCAACGTCACCTGGATCGGCCCGGATAATGACCGTGATGGAGGCGGGAACGACGGCGGGACGGAGGGTGCGTTGCTCGCCTTCGACACCGGGCCCGGTAACGCGCTGCTGAATGACTGGACGGCGGCGAAAATCGGAGAGCCCTATGACCGGGACGGCAAGCTCGCCGCCGAAGGCGTGGTCGACGACCGCATCCTGAAGGTTCTGTTGTCCTATCCTTATTTCAATCTGGCGCCGCCCAAGTCGCTCGACCGGAACGATTTCAAAACCGCCCCCCTGGTCGGCATGGCGCCGGCGGCGGGCGCGGCGACGCTCGCGGCCTTCACGGTGCACAGCGTCGCCATGGGCGCCAGGTTTTTCCCCGCATCCGCCAAGCGCTGGCTGGTCACCGGCGGCGGGCGCAAAAACCCGGTGATCATGGCAGGACTTCAGAAAATTCTGGGCGCACCCGTCGACCCGGTGGAGGCTGTGGGCTGGGACGGTGACGCGCTTGAAGCCCAGGCGTTCGCCTTCCTCGCCGTGCGCTCGATTTTGGGATTGCCGCTCAGCTATCCGGGGACCACCGGCGTCCGCCGGCCCGCAACCGGCGGGCGGCTGTTGCGGGCCGGGACCTGATCGATCCTCACGGGGATTTGACGTGGCACTCGAAAAGACTGTGCACGTTGTTACCTATGATCGTAAAACGAGATTATAATTCCGATTAAAATCTATTTCATAGCAGGCACAGGCGATGGCAGACGATTTCCATGACCTTAAGACCATATCCGTCGCCGGAGGCGAGGTGACATTGCGGATCCGACGGCGCTGGGGCGTTTGGCCGCAAGAAGACAAGGATGGAAATTGGGAGTGCTATGAAAAGGACGAAGACGGCGATGCGTCTGATACCGGCACGCTTTGGATTCAAGTCGATCATTTTGATTTCACGGGCGACGGCGAACCGCCGGCCAGCTTTACCGACATGAAACAGCATGCCGAGGCCATGTCTTCAAGAGAGCCTCCCGGCCACACATCGCCGATCGAAAGCGCGGTGTTCCCCGTGGATCACGGCTACCGTTGGCGCCGGATTTATGACTTGGATGAGGGCGGGTAAAGCAGCCCTGAGCGGTTCCCATGTGAGCACGCACCCGTCAGGGCGCGGCGGAGCGGGAAAGGATAAAAATCGTCGGAACTAAGCCGCTTCTTCGACCAGCCGCTTGTCGAGGTAGTCCTCGACATGCTTAATCATCTTGTCCAGGTGCGCCGAGAAGAAATGATCGCACTTGTCGATCACGCGGTAATCGATCTCGATGTTTTTCTGCTGCGACAGCTTGTCGACCAGTTTGTCGACGGATGCCACGGGCACCACGTCGTCGGCCTTGCCGTGGACCAGCATGCCGGACGCCGGGCAAGGCGCCAGGAAAGAAAAGTCGTAGTGGCTGGCCGGCGCGGCGGCGGAGATAAAACCGGTGATTTCCGGCCGGCGCATCATTAGTTGCATGGCGACCCAGGCGCCGAACGAGAAACCCGCGACCCAGCAGGTGTCGGCGTTAGGGTTGTGGCCCTGCATCCAATCCAGCGCCGTCGCTGCGTCGCTCAGTTCGCCCTGCCCGTTGTCGAACGCGCCCTGGGACCGGCCGACCCCCCGGAAATTGAACCGAAGCGTCGAAAATCCGCGCCGCACGAACGCCTGATACATGGCGTAAACGACCCGGTTGTTCATGGTACCGCCGTGCTCCGGATGCGGGTGGAGCAGCAAGGCGATCGGCGAATTCGGGTCTTTGGCGTGGTGATAACGGCCTTCAATGCGGCCTTCGGGTCCGTTGAAAATGACTTCAGGCATGTGTCTCAGGGTCCTCGGAACGTCGGTTTTTAGGGAGGTTTGGGCTAATATCCGACTTTGTTGCTATGGATTATTAATTGCGGGTCGGCTTTCCTGCCTCAAAAAGCCTCTAAATACTTGATAGGGCTAGTCGGGCATCTTATATTCTGGTCAACGAGGCGCGAAGCCGGGAAGCAGCAGCGGCGGCAGTTCGCCGCGCGGTCAAGGGATTCGCTAAAATAGTGAGAAGTCCATGTTTTTCAAGAACATTCAGGAAGACATCCGCGCTTTTCAGGAACGCGACCCAGCGGCCAAGGGCGCGCTGTCGATCTTCTTTACCTATCCGGGCTTTCACGCCCTGGTCTGGCACCGCATCGCGCATTGGTTCTGGGAGCGGAAATTCCTCTTCATCGCGCGGTTTTTGTCGAACCTGTCTCGCTGGGTCACGCTGATCGAAATCCACCCGGGCGCGCAAATCGGCAAGCGCATGGTCATCGACCACGGCGGCGGCGTGGTGATCGGAGAAACCACCGTCGTCGGCGACGACGTAACGATTTATCACCAGGTAACGCTGGGCGGCGTCGCGCCGTCCGTCGATTCGGAAAGCCAGCGCGGCCAGAAGCGCCACCCGACCCTTGAAAACGACGTCATCGTCGGCTGCGGCGCGGCCGTCCTGGGCCCGATCACCGTTGGCACGGGGGCCCGCGTCGGCGCCAACGCCGTCGTCACCAAGGATGTGCCGCCGGGCGTCACCGCCGTCGGCAACCCGGCGCAGATCGTCCTGCCCAAGAACAAGAAGCGCGCCAAGGAGTTCCAAGCCTACGGTACGCCGACCGACGGCCAGGACCCGGTCATGCAGACCATCGAAAACCTGCGCAGTCAGGTTGCCATCCTGATGGACAAGGTCGCCGACCTGGAAAAAACCGAATCCGAAGCCGGCAAGCCCGCCGGCAAACTGCCCAAGCCGCGCAAGGCGGCGTCCGGCGGGGAAACGTGAGCCGACTTTAAAGTTGTGGGAGAAGCGGCCCGGTTCATATCGCTGAGCAGTGCCGAAAGGAGATGAGAAAGTGAAACTGAGCACCAAAGGCCGATATGCCGTGATGGCCATGGTCGACTTGGCGGCCAACGCGAATGAAAAACCCGTGGCGCTGGCCGACGTCGCCGACCGTCAGGACATTTCCCTGTCCTATCTGGAGCAGTTGTTCGGCAAACTGCGCAAGGCCGGGCTGGTCAACAGCGTGCGCGGACCGGGCGGCGGATATCGCCTGGCTTACGGCCCCGGCGACACGCGGGTCGCCGACATCATCATGGCGGTGGACGAACCGATCCAAACGACCCGCTGCACCCCGGGGTCGCCCCAGGGCTGCCAGGCCGATAAGGCGCGCTGTCTGACCCATGACCTTTGGGAGGAACTGGGCAATCAGATTTACATGTACCTGAGCTCCGTCTCGCTGAAGGACGTGGTCGAAAAGCGCGTTCTCGGCACCGCCGGGCGGCTTTACCGGCAAGACCGGGATATTCAGGACCGCGGCATTCAGGTTCCGGCGGAATAATGATTTCAAGGTAAGGACCGCGACGACTTAAATGACGATCTATCTGGACCATAACGCGACCACACCGGTCAGACCCGAAGCGGCGGATGCCGTCCGAGATGCGCTAGCGCATGCCGGCAATCCGTCGTCGGTCCACGGCGCTGGGCGCCGGGCGCGGAAGATCGTCGAAGACGCGCGGGAACAGGTCGCGGCGCTGGCGGGTGCGCGGGCGGACGACGTAATTTTCACCTCCGGCGGGACCGAAGCCAACAATCTGGCGCTTGCCAATGCAACGGTTGACGCCGCGGTTTTTGTTTCCGACATAGAGCACGCCTCGGTGCTGGACGCACGACCGGATGCGTCGCGTATCGCGGTTCAGGCGGACGGCGTCGTCGATCCGGCGGCCGTCGACGCCGCCTTGAAGGATTTGAACGATGGTCGGGCGCTGGTGTCCGTCATGCTCGCCAATAATGAAACCGGCGCCATCCAGCCGGTTGCTGAAATTGCCGAGGTTGCCAAGCGCCATGGTGCTGCCGTCCACTGCGATGCCGTGCAGGCGGCGGGCAAGATGGCGGTCGATATGAAGGCCTTGGGCGTCGACATGCTGAGCCTGTCCGCCCATAAGATCGGCGGTCCGCAGGGTATCGGCGCGCTGGTAATCCGGCCGGGATTTAAAATTTCCGCCACCCACTGGGGCGGCGGCCAGGAACGGTCGCGCCGCGCCGGCACGGAAAATGTGCCGGGCATTGCGGGCTTCGGCGTTGCCGCCGAAAGGGCGCTCGCGGGGATCGAGGTGTTTCAGGAACTGGCGTTGCTCCGCGACCGCATGGAAGCACACAATCTTAAAAGCGCCCCGGAGGCGCGGGTGTTCGCCCGGGACGTGGCGCGTCTTGCCAACACGTCCTGCATCACCATGCCGGGCATCAGCGCCAAAACGCAGGTGATGTCCTTCGATCTCGAAGGCTTCGCGGTTTCCGCCGGGTCGGCGTGTTCGTCCGGCAAGGTCGAGTCGAGCCATGTGTTGAAGGCCATGGGCGCCGACACCGATCAATTGAATTCGGCGCTTCGGATCAGCCTGGGATGGACCACGACCGCCAACGAGATTGACCAATTCACCGCCGCCTGGACGGCCCTTTACGCCCGGTTGGGCGCGGGCAGCATGGCGGCCTGACGAAATTTGAACTCATTAACGCATTAAGTTGCACCTGGAAGGAAAGTTTCTTAAAGCCATGAGCACCGCGATTGAAAAGAAAGACGCCCTGCCGGCGACCATCAAGAACCGGAAGACGCCGATCTATCTGGATTATCAGGCGACGACGCCGACCGACCCGCGCGTGACGGAAAAGATGCTGCCGTATTTTTCCGAACAGTTCGGCAACCCGCATTCGCGCAACCATTTCTTCGGCTGGGAAGCGGAAGACGCAGTCGAGATTGCGCGCGAACAGATCGCCCACCTGATCGGCGCCAACGCCAAGGAAATCATCTATACCTCGGGCGCCACGGAATCCAACAACCTGGCGATCAAGGGCGTCGCGCAATTTTTTAAAGACAAGCGCGACCACATCATCACCGTGGTGACGGAACATAAATGCGTGCTCGATACCTGCCGCCATCTGGAACAGGAAGGCTTCGAAGTCACCTACCTGCCGGTGCAGAAGAACGGGTTGATTGACCTGGAGCTGCTGCGCAAGACCATGACCGACAAGACGGTGCTGGTTTCCGTCATGGGCGTGAACAACGAAATCGGCGTCATTCAGCCGTTGAAGGAAATCGGCGCCATGTGCCGGGAGAACAAGACGTTCTTCCACACCGACTGCGCCCAGGCGGTGGGCAAGATCCCGCTGGACGTGGAAGACATGAACATCGATCTGATGAGTATTTCCGGCCACAAGATTTACGGCCCCATGGGCATCGGCGCGCTGTATGTCCGCCGCCGCCCGCGCGTGCGGCTGGTGCCGATGATCAACGGCGGCGGGCAGGAACGGGGCATGCGCTCCGGCACCTTGCCGACGCCGCTCTGCGTCGGCCTGGGCGAAGCTTGTGCCATTGCCGAGAGGGAAATGGGTGCTGAAAACGAACGCCTGCGGCAACTGCGTGACCGTATGTATCAGGGCATCGTCGGCCGTCTGCCGGAAGTGTATCTGAACGGCGACATGGACCAGCGCATCCCGGGCAACCTTAACATCTCGTTCGCTTTCGTCGAAGGCGAGGGCCTGATGATGGGAATCAAGGACTTGGCGGTGTCGTCCGGTTCGGCTTGTACCTCGGCGTCGCTGGAGCCCAGCTATGTGCTTCGCGCGCTGGGTCTCGACGTAGAACTGGCGCACACGTCGCTTCGCATCGGGTTCGGCCGGTTCACGACGGAGGAAGACGTGTACCACGCGGTCGACGCAATCGTCCGCGAGGTCGAGCGGCTGCGCGAAATGAGCCCGCTTTGGGAAATGCACCAGGAAGGCATCGACATTTCATCCATCGAATGGGCGGAACACTGATTGAAACCGAACGAAAACAACCACACTTTGGGAACAGGAGAAGAAAATGGCTTATAGCGACAAACTAATCGATCATTATGAAAAGCCCCGAAATGTCGGCGCACTCGATAAAAACGACGGTAACGTCGGCACCGGACTGGTCGGCGCGCCCGCGTGCGGCGACGTCATGAAACTACAGATCAAGGTTTCCGATGACGGCATCATCGAAGACGCCAAGTTCAAGACCTTCGGCTGCGGGTCGGCCATCGCGTCGTCCTCGTTGGTGACCGAATGGGTCAAGGGCAAGACCGTCGACGAAGCGGGGTCCATCAAGAACACTCAGATCGCCGAAGAACTGGCCCTCCCGCCCGTGAAAATTCACTGTTCGGTGCTGGCCGAAGACGCTATCAAGGCGGCGATCGCCGACTACAAACAGAAGAAGGGCAGCTGACCACAGCACCCGACGACGAACACGGGCAGGCGACCATGACCGGAGAAGCATGATGGAACGGCCACAGATAATGAGCATCACCTATGCCGCCGCCGAGCACGTCAAATCGATTTTGGCGAGCCGCGGTAAGCCGTCGGCGGGGGTTCGCGTGGGCATCCGCACCAAAGGATGCTCCGGCATGTCCTATACGCTGGAGTTCGCCGATGAAAAGAACGAGTTCGATGAGGTCATCGAAGATAAGGGCGTGACCATCTTCATCGATCCGAAGGCGACCATGTTCATCATCGGGACGGAAATGGATTACGTCGTCGACAAGCTTGAAAGCGGCTTTGTGTTCCAGAACCCGAACGAAAAGGGGCGCTGCGGCTGCGGCGAGTCGTTTCACGTTTAACGGCCGCGCGCGGCACATCGTTGGTAATCCGGCTTACACGCCCGGCTGTTCCTCGCACCGGGAAAGTCCCAGGCCCGGTGCTTCATCTTGGAAAGGGCAGATTCTTGGACCACGCATCCGCCAAAACCGAAGGCAGGATCGGCAAAGACGCGTCGATCCGGCCGTGTTGGTCCTGCCACGGGCCGTTGGGGGCCGCGGATGCCCTCTGCCCGAGCTGTCATGCCGTGCAGCCGCTGGGCCAGGCGGATCATTATGAACGGCTCGGCCTCGCCCGCGGCTTCGGCGTTGAACTGAAGGTGCTGGAGGCAGCGTACTTCAAGGCGCAGCGGTCGCTGCATCCGGACCGCTTCGCAACCAAGACATCAAAAGAAAAGGCGCTCAGCCAGCAACAGGCGACAAGCCTCAATGACGCCTATGAAACATTGAAGGATCCGCTGAAACGCGCGGTCTATCTGGCGGGCCTTTCGGGTATCAACGTGTTGAAGGAAGGTTGCAATGCACTGACCGATCCGGTGATCCTGATGGAAGCCATGGAAATGCGCGAAGCCCTGGCCGAGGCCGAAACGCCCGACGACGTCATCGTCATTACCAAACGCGCGCACGACGAAATCGGCGATTGCGAGGCCGAACTGGCGACGGCCTTCGAAAACCGCGACATGGATGCCGTCGGCACGCTAATCACGCGGCTCAAATACTTGCGGAAGCTTGCCGATGAAACCCGGTACCGCCGGGCGGAACTGCAGTCGGGGTCTTAGGTCTATGGCGTTGTTGCAGATACACGAGCCCGGCGAAACGCCGGCGCCTCACGAGGGTGACCGGAACCTCGCCGTGGGCATCGATCTGGGCACGACCAATTCCGTCGTCGCCGTATCAACCGACGGCAAACCCAAAGTGTTGCGCGATGAAGAGGGCGAGGCGCTGGTGCCGTCCGTCGTCGCCTATGCGCCGGACGGCTCGCCCGTCGTCGGCGGCCTCGCCAAGCGGCTGATTGCGATGAAACCCGACAGCGTCGTCAGTTCCATCAAGCGGCTGATGGGCCGCGGGATTGAAGACGTCAAACAAGTCGCCGGGCAGTTGCCCTTTGATGTCGAACCCGCCTTCGATGCCGGCGGCATGGTTCGCATCCGCGTTGCCGGGCGGACGCTGACACCCGTGGAAATTTCAAGCCATATTCTGACCGCGTTGAAAAAACGGGCGGAAGAAACCCTCGACCGCGGCGTCACCCGCGCGGTTATCACCGTGCCGGCCTATTTCGACGACGCCGCACGCACGGCTACCAAGGACGCCGCCCGGCTCGCGGGGCTGGAAGTTCTGCGCCTGGTCAACGAGCCGACGGCGGCGGCGCTGGCCTACGGATTGGATAAACAGGCCGAGGGTGTTTATGCGGTTTACGACCTGGGCGGCGGCACTTTCGACATTTCCGTTCTGCGGCTCGAAAAGGGCGTGTTTCAGGTGCTGGCTACGGGCGGCGACGCGGCCTTGGGCGGCGACGATTTCGACCATGCCATCGCCGAACATTTTTTGAGGGACTGGGACGGCGCGGCCCTCGGCTCCGGCCACGTCAAACAGGCCGTCGCCGCGGCCCGCCAGGTGAAGGAAGCGCTCTCGACGGACCTTGAAGGCACCTGGGGCTTCCAAATGGGCGATGTGAAGAAGGCCTATCACATCGACCGCGCGACCTTCGAAGGGCTGATTGAGTCGCTCGTCCGCCGGACGCTCGATATCTGCCAGTCGGTCATGGAAGACGCGGACGTCGGCCCAAAAGACATTCAGGGCGTCGTCCTGGTCGGCGGGTCGACCCGTGTGCCGCTGGTGCGCCGAAGCATCGGCAAAATTTTTGAATGCGAACCCTTGGCCGATATCGACCCGGACGAAGTCGTCGCCGTCGGCGCGGCGCTGCAGGCCGAAGCGCTCACGGTGGGCTCGAACACGTTGTTGCTCGACGTTACGCCGCTCAGCCTCGGCATTGAAACGATGGGCGGCCTGACGGAAAAGATCATACCCCGCAACACGCCGATCCCCGTTGCGAAAGCCCAGGAATTCACCACCTATCAGGACGGCCAGTCGGCCATGGCGGTGCACGTTGTCCAGGGCGAACGGGAAATGGTTACGCAGAACCGTTCGCTTGCGCGGTTTACGCTCCGGGGCATCCCGCCGATGACGGCGGGTGCCGCGCGTATCCGGGTGAGCTATGCGGTTGATGCGGATGGTCTCTTGACCGTCAGTGCGCGCGAGGAAACCACTGGTACGGAACAGTCCATCGAGGTCAAGCCGTCCTACGGGCTTTCCGAAGAAGAAATGTCAACCATGCTTTACGACTCCATGAAGCACGCCAAGGATGACATGACGGCGCGGCTTCTGGCCGAAGCCAGGGTCGAGGCCGGACGGTTGGCCAATGCGGTTCGCGCCGCGCTGGCCGTCGACGGCGACTTGATCGACGACGGCGAACGCAAGGATATCGACGGTCTGCTGGACGCGCTGGACAAGGCCGTCGCCGGCGAAGACCGCGACGCTATTTCCGCCTCCGCAGACGCGCTTGAGGAAGGCACCCGCGCGTTCGCCGAAAAGCGCATGGACAGGGGCATACGCGCGGCGCTCCGCGGCGCCGACGTAAATTCGCTTGAACGCGCCGCCAGAACCGGTGACTGATCGGGCAACGACTTATAGGGAATATTCGACGAATGACCGACATGTACAAAATGACCTTCGTTCTGCCCGACGGGACGGCCAAGGAAGTCGACGCGCCGGAAGGGCTTTCGGTGCTCGAGGTTGCGCACCGCAACGGCATCGAGCTGGAAGGGGCGTGCGAAGGATCGCTCGCGTGTTCGACCTGCCACGTGATCGTCGAGGACAAGTTTTTCGACATGCTGGACGAACCGACGGAAGACGAAGAAGACATGCTCGACCTAGCCTTTGGGCTGACGCACACCTCGAGGCTCGGCTGTCAGATCGTCATGTGCAAGGACCTGAACAGCCTTCGCGTGACCCTGCCGAAGGCGACCCGCAACATGATGGTGGATCGCAAGGTCTGACCGGGCAAAAGGGAAACCGATATGGGACTTCGCTGGACCAATGTACATGACATCGCCATTGAGCTGGAAGACGCGCACCCGGACGCGGATGTAGTAAACCTGCGGTTCACCGACCTGTGGAAATGGGTGCAGGAACTGCCCAATTTCGATGACGACCCGCAAAAATCCAACGAAAAAATTCTCGAGGCCATTCAGATGGCTTGGCTTGAAGAGCGCGACTGACGAAAAGGAATGTCCGGAGCCATGATGGGCCGGGACGGCATGATTTTCAATCTTATCCCCGGGCTGGACGCGCTGGCGCTCTGCTCGCTTGCCGCCGGCATGTTCGGTTACGCCATGATCGCCGACAAGATCGCCTGGGGTAAACGGCCGATGGCAAAGGTCATGGGCGATTACCGCCACCGATGGATGGAACGCATTCTCGAGCGCGACAACCGCATGCCCGACGTGCAGATCGTCCAGGCTTACATGCGGTCCGGCGGGTTGTTCATTTCAACGGCCCTGCTGGTTCTGGCCGAGGTCGTCGCCATGTTAGGCCAGTTCGAAAATCTGCGTTCGCTGGTTTACGAAATATCCTTCAGCACCCGGCGGCGCGCTGGGTCATGGAGCTGAAGATTTTCGTCCTTCTGATCATCTTCGTTTACGCGTTTTTCAAGTTCGCCTAGTGTTTGCGGCAATTCAACTACACGCCGATCATGATCGGCGCCGCGCCGAAAGCCGACAAATGCAACGACGCCATAAAAAAGGCCTTCCCGCCCCGCGCCGCGGCGATCCTAGGCAGCGCCACCAACAACTTCAACCGGGGGCTTCGCTCGTCCTATTTCTCTTTGGCGCTGCTGCCTTGGTTCATCCACCTGGCGACGCTTTTCTTCACCACCGCCTGGGTGATTGTCGTGCTGTCCCGACGGGATTTCCGGTCCGTCACCATAAGAACGCTGGCCGACCTGGGCGAAGCCAGCAGAGGGTGACCCGAGCGGCCCCCTTTGCCCGCCCAACCGGACCCCTTATATTTCAGCCATGATTGACCTTGGACTTTCCAAACCGGCCGAAAAGGCCCGCGTCGTCGTCGCTATGTCGGGCGGCGTCGATAGTTCGACCGCGGCGGCTCTGGTGGCCGAGGCCGGGTACGAAACCATCGGCATGACCATGCAGCTTTACGACATGGGGGCCCCGCAACCGGGGCAGAAAACCTGCTGCGCTGGGGTCGACATCATGGATGCGCGCCGCGTCGCCGACCAATTGGGCATTCCTCACTATGTCCTGAATTACGAAAGCCGATTTCGCGATCAGGTGATGGACGATTTCGCGGATACTTACCTGCGCGGCGAAACGCCGATTCCGTGCGTGCGGTGTAATCAGACGGTGAAGTTTCAGGACATGCTGGGCCAGGCCCGCGACCTGGGCGCCGACGCGCTGGTCACCGGCCACTACGTGCGCCGCGTCGCAGGGGCCCAGGGCGCCGAATTGTACCGGGCGACGGACCCGGCCAAGGACCAGAGCTATTTCCTGTTCACGACGACGGGCGAACAGCTGGACTTCCTCCGCTTTCCTTTGGGCGGCATGGACAAGGCCGAAACTCGGGCGCACGCGACTCGGCTGGGCCTCGCCGTCGCCGACAAGCCGGAAAGCATGGACATCTGCTTCGTGCCCGACGGCGACTATGCGCGGGTGGTCCAACGGCTCCGTCCCGAAGCCCACGATCCCGGCGACATCGTCGACCGGGACGGCAATGTTCTGGGACAGCACGACGGCATCATTCATTTCACGGTCGGCCAGCGCAAAGGCATCGGCATCGGCGGCACGCCGGAGCCACTTTATGTTTTGCGCCTCGAACCGGAAACCCGCCGCGTTGTCGTCGGGCCCCGGGATGCGCTCGGCCGCAAAAGCCTGACGGTGACCGACGTCAACTGGCTCGGTGACGGGGATCTGCGCGCCAAGGTTTATCGGGCCCAGGTCAAGATCCGGTCGATGTTCAAGCCCGTGCCGGCGGTGTTGTTCGGCACCGGCGACGGCCGTGCCCAGGTCAAGTTCGAACACCCGCAGGACGGCGTCGCGCCCGGCCAGGCGTGTGTGTTTTACGACGGGGACCGGGTTTTGGGCGGCGGGTGGATTTCACGGGAGCCCTAGCTTCCCCCGGGCACGAAGGAGGGACCGACATGGCGCATCATCGTTTGAAATTGGTATCCGTTGCCGCGGTCGCTGGCATGATGCTGACGCTAACGGCCGAGGCACAGTTTTAGGGCGGCGGCATGCAGGGCGATGGGATGCAGGGCGGCGGAATGGGCGACGGAGGAAATCGAGGGCGAAATCGCCAATATGCTGAACGTTTCGGCGGCGGTCATCGGCGCCTTGGGCACCATTCGGGAGCGCATTGAAAATGTCCGCGAATATGTCGGTTCCACCGCCGCCGCCGTCAATCAGCAGACGTCCATCGCGACCGAAATGTCGGACAGCATGAAACGGGCGGCGCAAGAAGCCAGCTTGCTCGGTGGCCGAAACAACAAGGTCGCCTGACCGGTCTTGGGCGGCCCGTAGGCCTGTTTGCCGGCGGCTAATCCGCCGCCGACGGTTCGGGCCCGCCGGCGATGGCCGGGATGTCGCCGGTTTCAGCCAGGGTTTCGAGGGCGCGTTCCTGTTTTTGCTGACGCGCCCACATGTCGGCGTAGCGCCCGTTGGCGGCCAGCAGATCGTCATGCCGGCCGCGTTCGACGATGCGGCCTTCGTCGAGAACCACAATTTCGTCGGCGTCGATGACCGTCGACAGCCGGTGCGCCACGGTCAGCGTCGTGCGGTCCTTCGATACCGCCTTCAACGCGCCCAGGATGTCCTGTTCGGTCCGTGAATCGAGCGCCGACGTGGCTTCGTCGAAAATCAGGATGTCGGGCCGCTTCAACACGGTGCGGGCGATGGCGACGCGCTGTTTTTCGCCACCCGACAGCTTCAATCCCCGTTCGCCGACCGTCGATTGGTATCCGTCGGGCAGCCCCGTGATGAAATCGTGGATTTGCGCCGTGCGGGCGGCGTCTTCGATTTCGGCTGGGCCGGCGCCCGGGCGGCCATAGGCGATGTTGTAATAGATCGTGTCGTTAAACAGCACCGTGTCCTGCGGCACCATGCCGATGGCGCCGCGCAGGCTTTTCTGGCTAACTTCGCGGATGTCCTGCCCGTCGACGGTGATGCGGCCCGCAGACACGTCGTAGAAGCGGAACAACAGCCGCGAAATCGTCGACTTGCCGGAGCCGGACGCGCCGACGATGGCGACCGTGTTGCCCGCCGGCACGGTGAAGGAAACATCGAACAGCACCTGGCGCCGGGCGTCGTAGGCGAAGGAGACATTTTCGAACGCGACCTCCCCGCCCCGCACGTCCAGCGTCTTTGCGCCGGCGGCGTCGGCGACTTCGGGCGTTTCGTCCAGCAGGCCGAACATCTGTTCCATATCGGTAAGCGATTGTTTGATTTCCCGGTAGACGAAGCCGAGGAAGTTAAGCGGCATATAAAGCTGGATTAGGTAGGCGTTGACCATGGCGAAGTCGCCGATGGTCATGGTTCGGTTGACGACCCCGGCCGCCGCCATCCACATCAGCGCCGTCAGGCCGACGGCGATGATCCCGCCCTGGCCGATGTTCAGCAATGCCAGCGAGGTGTTGCTTTTGACGGCGGCGTCTTCGTACCGGCGCAGCGCTTCGTCGAAGCGGCGGCTTTCGTGGTCTTCGTTGCCGAAATATTTAACCGTTTCGAAGTTCAGCAGGCTGTCGATGGCCTTGGTGTTGGCTTCGTTGTCCGTATGGTTCATGGTGCGGCGGAATTGGATGCGCCATTCGGTGACCCAAAGCGTCCAAAAAATATATAGCCCAATGGTCCCGAAGGTGATCAGCGCCATGGCCGACCCGAACAGATACCAGAGGATGCCGCAGGTAAGTGCGACCTCGAACAGCGTCGGCACCACGTTGAACAGCATGAAGCGCAGTAAAAATTCGATGCCCTTGGTGCCGCGTTCCACCGCGCGGCTGACGCCGCCGGTTTTTCGGTTCAGGTGAAACCGGGGGCTCAGTTGATGCAGGTGGCGGAAGGTGCGCAAACCCGCCAGCCGGATCGCCCGCTGCGAGACCTTGGCGAACAACGCGTCGCGTAGTTCGCCGAACGCCTGCGACAGCACGCGCGCGACGCCGTATGCCAGCAAAACCATCACCGGGATGGCGACGGCGGCGTTGACCGATGAGTCGAGCGCGTCGACCGCGTGCTTGTAGAACACCGGCACGGTGACGCTGGCGCCCTTGGCGGCGGCCAGGAAGATCATGGCGACGACGACACGCGCACGCAGCCCCGGTTCTTCCCGTGGCCACAGAAACGGCGCCAGAGTCTTGATCGTCTGCCAGTCGTTGCGGGGGCGGCCGGGGGTCCGGTCCGCGTCGTCCGGGTTCATGGGTGGGGTCCGTGGGTTATTCGAAGGATGGCGTTACCGTTGTCATAGTTGGGGCTTTGCGGGCCGTTCGCAAGGTGCAAAACCGCCCTGGGGCCGGATGCCGCCGTTCGGGCGTGGGATGGCGGTTATTCAAGGGCCGCCGCCCGGAAAGGTATGAATATCGACCTATTTTGCGCGCCAGGATTGCGCGGCGACCAAAGATTTTGTTTGGTGGCCGCTGGGAAGTAGAGAAATAACAAGGGCGCCGTCCCCTGGGCGGTGCGCAAAAAATTAATGGCGGACAATGGATACGATTTTTCAGCCCTGAAGGTGCTTGTGGTGACGACAGCTTCCTCATGCGGGAACTCGTGCGCACGTTCCCTGAAGGCTTTGGAATCAAGGATGTCAGCACCAGTTCCGACGCCGTTGAAGGCCTGGAACAGATCAAAGGCAACGATCGCGATCTGGTCATCACCGATAGGAACATGTCGCCCGTTTCCGGGTTGGATTTCGTGCAACAGATCCGGACCGGCGGCGGCGATATCCCCAACCGGTTCGTGCCGATCATCATGCTGACCGGCTATACGGAAATGAAACGGGTGGAACAGGTCCGTGACGCCGGGATCAATTCGTTCCCGGCCAAATCGATCAGCGCCGGCGCGCTGTATAAGCGCCTGGTGACGGCCGTCCACAACAATCGCCAGTATGCCCAATCCGGCGCCGGGTATTTCGGGCCCGACCGCCGGTCGCCCCGGCACACCGATTACCGCGGCAAGGAACGGCGGACGTGATAAGATGCCGGGAGGAGACTGAGTAACCATGGCCGACGCGCAATTCCTCAAGCCGAAAAAGCACCCGAGCCAGAAAGTCCGGCCCGGCGGCCAGTCCATGCAGGCGGCGATTCTGCTCGCCGTCAATGCGGCGGATGATCTGATGGGGCACTACCAGGGCTGGGCCGTGGACGATCTTGAAAAGCTGTGGCAGTCGTTTGTCGAAACCTGGAAAAACGGCCGCGCCGACCCCAAACGCCTGCAGGAACTCTATGACATGACGCACGAGCTCCTGGGCCTGTTCCAGCAAAAGCTCGAGGCGTAATCCTAGTTTGCGTGGGGCGGCCCATTCGCGGCCGTATCGCACCGGGCCCGCGCGGGCCGGGCCTTAATTCCGGCGGCTGCTGGTCCGGCTGCTGCTGGGGGGCCGGTTTCTAGGCGAGATCGGCGGTTTGCCGCAGGCCGGAAAATTCACTCAACCGCGCGTCCAAAATCACATAGTCCTTGACCTTGTAGGCCCGCCGGAGCGCGCGTTCCGCCGCCAGAAACGGGTTTTCGCCGCGCCGCGCGGGCACGGTCTTGGTCATTCGCCGGCCGAGGGCGTGGTTTTTCAAAACCGGATAATAGGTCACGGAAACCGCTTCGCGGTCGGCGCTCGGGGCCGCCGTGTCGGCTGGGTCCGACAGGCCGCCGTCATCAAAGGCCATGGGATTTTGCCGTATGTACATGTCACTTCTCCTAGGTCGCATGATGGACCCTGCGTCCTTACCCAGTAATATGTTCTTTTTTTGTTCTCATGTCAAGACTACTGGAATCGACGATGCAAGCGTCGTGCCGGTAGCCGAAAAAGTAAATATATCTTGCGGCTTAGTCCGAAAGTCACAACGAGATGTGGGGTTGGTTGCGGTCGGTGGCAAGCTCGGGCGCAGGACAGCGCCGAGCAACATAGGGTGCGGTGGCGCTGAGGGAACAGGCGGCGCGGCGGTGGCCGGTCAGCGGGCGCGGCCGGCGGCTTGGGCCAAGCGGGCGATGGCGTCCGGGTGCGGCTCGTACCCGCCCGAGACGATGCGTTTGGCAATCTCGGCGCAGAGCAGCCGCTTCATCCCGTCGGGCATGTCGGCAGCGGATTTCGGTGGGTTGTGGTTGATGGCGGCCAGCACGGCCTTGGCGTCGGCGAGGGTCTGCGCGTTCCGGGTTTCCCAATTGGTGATTTCGCCCTGCGCGTTGGCGCCGCAGCTCGCCTTGGCGCGGGCGAGCAGCCGGGCGTAGTGGTATTCGACGATGTAGGCGTAGACGAAGGCGCGTTGCGTGTCGCTCAACCCGAAGCGGTCGGGAATCCGGCCGCGGGCTTCCAGCGCCAGTTTTTTCGGAATGCCGTCTTTCGAAAATCCCGAGGGATCCCAGTCGTAGGCGGCAGCGGGGGGCGGGGTGGCATTGAACTTTTCCTGCTGGGCCATCATCACCTTGACCCCGATCAGAAAGATGATGCCGAAAAGCAGAAATCTCTCGAGACGCGACATAAAATTAGTCTAGGCCATGATTTAATAAATGACGATGGACTGTGATCGATATCCGGGCGGTTTCGCACGAAAAGGGGCCAAAAGCGGGCTTCATGCCCGGGTGAGGCCGCTTGACGCGGCGAAACCGACCGAATATCGACCCCTTTCGCGGGGCGGGGCTCTTTTTGTTGCGGATCTGCGTCGTGTCGTCGGTCACGATGCTTTGGCATCGCTCCCTCCTAACTCCTTGTCAGAATACAAAAATGGCCGTGTCTTAGCCAGCGCCATCTATGATTTCCCGGCCTAGTGCATCGCCGGGCCGGCCGCCGCATCTTTCGGGCGCAGCGCCGGCGTCAGCATGTCGGGCTTTGCCTGACGGCCGGCGAGGGCGACCCGCTTGATGCCCTCGGGCGGCAACAGGTCGGGAGTGCGCGCCAGATCGCGGGATAGCCGGTCGCACAGGCTTTCCCATTCGGTATAGGGAATGGGTCCGGCCTTGGCCGGCGGCGCTAATTGGCCGAGCTTCGCCAACACCCTCTCGGGGCTTTTGATCAGCCAGGTGTGTTCCTGTTCCCAGCGGCGCGTGCGTTCCCGGACGCGGGTGTTGCAGTTGCGCTGCGCCGGTTTAACCTCGGCACGGTAGCGGCGGATCAGATGATCGGCGTATACGAAGGCGAGTTGCGTGTCCGACAGGCCGAAATTGTCGAGCGCGATGAGATCGCTGCCGGCGGAAACGTCCACCACGTGCGGGCGCGAGAACCCGGCCGGGTCCCATCCGTACTTGGCGTCCAGCACTGCCGGACAGGGCGCGTCGGCGACGCAGCCGATGACGTTTCTGTGGCCCGACGGTCCGTCGTCATGCGGCGCATCGGTGTGCGGAAGGGACGCAAGCCGGACGCCGATCAGCACGGCGATGCCCAGAAGCAAAACCTTTTCCTGCGCCGTCATCGCCCGAAACGTCCGCATCGGCCCGCCTATTTCCGGGCGCACCGGGCCCAATATACATGTAGCGCTTGTCCAGCAGCGCGACGAAGATCACAAGGATATTGGTCTTTTCATTGAACTGAATGTCGCCCCAGGAATCGCATGCCGTGTAATAATTTTTCTTGGCGTAGGATTTGACCCCTTTCGTGTCGACACTGACCGTGTGCACTGATTTACAGGCGTAACCGGCGTTTGCCCGCGCCGTGCCTGATGTGGTTACCGCGGCGCTCAACCCCGTTGCCGCAAGCAACGCCAGAGCCCTCTTCATATCCGTATCCTCTGTGACCCGAATGCGGACAATTTTATACCCGCCCGGGCGGGGGCCCATCGGGTTTTCCCGGGGGTGCCGGGATTTATTCGTCGGTGGTCGGCCCCGCGCCTTTGACGCGGGTCTGCCGCATCCGGCGGCGGTATTTGTCGGCGTCGTACCCGGTGCCGCGGTGAAGCAGGCAGCGGTTGTCCCAGATCACCAGATCGCCGGGCGCCCAGGCATGGGAATAAACATGCGCCGGTTCGGTCGCGCGGGCGACCAGATCGTCCAACAACGGACGGCTTTTGTGGAAGCCCCAACCCTCGATCTCGCGTGCGTGGGAACCGACATAATAGTTCTTGTCGCCCGTATTGGGGTTCCGCCGCACCAGTTTCTGGCGGACCGGCGGCAGCGACGCCGCGTGCGACGGCGTCACCGCGTCAGGCGCGACCTTGGACCGGGAAAAGACGTAATCATGAATGGCGATCAGGGGGTCGATGGTTTCCCGGGTTTCATCGGGCAGGCGGCCGTAGGCGGCGCGCAGGCTTACGAACTGAGTCAGGCCGTCTTCGTCCGGCACTTCGTAGGCGCACATGATGGAAACAAAGGTCGGCACCGGGCGGAACGAACTATCCGAATGCCACATGTTGTTGCCGGTTAGGAACTTGGTTCGCTTGTGATCGTTGCCCTGGACGGTGCCGTCCGGCTGGACGTTGCCGATGGTGGCGAAGTATTCGATGACGCCTTCTTCGCCCTGCTTGATGTGATTGGGTTCGGGCTCGCCCAGCAACCGGGTGAACGCCAAGTGCTTTTCATCGGAAAACGGCTGATCCGGGAAATGCAGGAACGAATATTCGTCGACGGCGTCGCGGACGGCGGCGACGGTTTCGGAATCGGGCGTGTTGATGAGATCAACGCCGGTGATGCGGGCACCGAAGTCGGAGTGGATGGGGGTGATGGTGAGAAGGGTCATGGGCTGTTCCTTTGGACCGCTGCGATTATGCCACTCCGGCCCGAACCCGCCCAGGGGGATGTTACTTACTAGTTACGCTTCAGGCGGGCAAAAGCCGCCCATGCCATCCCTGGTCGTTTGCCCGTTAGAGACCTTGATCGCGCAACGAGGCCAACCATGTCAACCCCTCGTTGCGCGTCGCTGCTATTCCCACTCAATAGTTTTGGATTTATAACCAATTGTTCTAAATAACTTATTTTACCACCGTCACAGTTATGTCTAGGTCGTTCCAGAAATCACTGCCACACCGAGAACTGTCGCACCTGCGTGCGAGTGCTGTATGACCCTTATTCCAGCTGTATGAGCGCAACTGAGCAGCGGCTGTGCGCGGGATTCGTCGCGCCTCAACCCAATCTGTGTGCCAGCTGCCGCCTCGATCGCGGCATCCAGCTCCCCCGCTCTGACGGCTTCAATCACTGTGCGAATGGTGTCCACCAGCTTGTCACGCTCTCCCACAACTGATCCTCCCCCAGTGAATTGGTCCACCGTGTATTTTAGTCAGCGGAGGATCG
>JAYNIR010000014.1:41106-81518 GCA_038109305.1 Rhodospirillaceae bacterium | reverse complement strand
GCTTTTCGGATGGCGGGGCCGGCGCGCCGGCGGGCGGGCTTGGTGCGGGTTTCGCCAGTTCGGACGCCAAGACGCTGTGGCCGGCGAGGCCGACCAGCGCCGTCCGCACGACTTCTAGATAGCCGCCGGACTGGCCCCGGGCTTCGACCGACAAAATCGCCTGAAACGGTCCCTGGTTATCCGGCACCACGAAGTTCAGCCCCGCAAGATCGCGGTCGGTCAGCGACCATCGGCCCCCGCCCCGGGACACACCGCCGGTCAGATGCACGCCTTCGGGAATGCCGGAAATTGTCATTTCCAGATCGCCGACCATGCGGCTCAAGCTCGACGAAAACCCGATGCAGATGGGAAAGCCGAGCCGGTTGCCCCGGTCCATGACGATCGGCTGATCGATTTCAAACAGCAGACCCCGTTCAACCGTGGCGAGGCCCGGTTCCAGCGTCAAGCTGCCGGTTTTCACGTGGCCGTCGTTGGAAATGGCGGTGATGGCGAAGCTGTGCGGGCCGCTAGCGCCGCTCGGAAAGCGCATGCGCACACCGCCGCCAGCCTTTATGTCCTGGTCCAGCAACGTCGCCGTGCCGTCGCCGTTGTCGACGCCGGCGGAAAGCGTCAACCTGTGGCCGAGGCCGCCGACGATCAGCACCGAAACGTCCGCTGGATCAAGGCCCGGGAAGGCTTTCATCGGGTTCAGCGGCAGATCGACGGGCTTGCCGTGGGTGACGCCGCCGGGATTTCCGTTTTCTTCGGCCATAAGACACCTTTATTTGCGTTGAATTAGAATCTAGCCGCCCGGACACTGGCAGGGCCAGAAAAATGATGGTCCGCCCTGGCGGCACGGACGTTGATCGGAGCCGCCGTCGTCCCCATGTTTGGATAATACACCGGAATCGCCCAACCGCCCCAAGGACCGCCGCACCATGAGCCAGAGGGACGCCTTGTTGTTCGCCAATGACGCCTTTTACGCGGCATTCGTCGGAAACGACTTCGACGCCATGGACGGCGTCTGGTCCGACCGCGACGACATCACCTGCACCCATCCCGGATGGTCGATGATCGCCGGCCGGGACGCGGTGATGGAAAGCTGGCGCGGTATTCTGGAAAGCGGTGAAACGAGGGACATCCGGCACCTGAATGCGGAGGCATACGTCCTGGGCGATGCCGGGTACGTGCTTTGTTATGAAAGCCTGGGCGGCGGATACCTGGCGGCGACCAACGTTTTCGTCAAGGACGGCAGCATCTGGCGCATGGTCCATCATCAGGCCGGGCCGTCATCGGCGCGGCGCCTGGACGCGCCCGTTCCGCCCGCGCCGCGGGTCCAGTGACACGGGCGGGCGGTTCGTTTTATCCTGCAGCCAACGATCCGAAGCAAATTTCCGGAAGACGACATGTCCACCATCAAAATGACCATCGGCGGCGAGACCATCCGCGCCGAACTTCGGGACACCCCGACCGCAAAGGCCGTGCAGGCCGCCCTTCCCTTTACGTCCCGGGCCAGCACCTGGGGGGAGGAAGTTTACTTTTCGACGCCGGTGTCGCCGGGCCGCGAAGCCGACGCCCGCGCCGTCGTCGAACCCGGCGAAATCGCCTTCTGGACCGACGGCGACAGCATCGCCATCGGTTTCGGCCGCACGCCGATCAGCCAGGGCGATGAATGCCGTCTTGCATCGCCTTGCAACATCTTCGCCGACGCCATTGATGATGTGAAAACGCTCGCCGCCGTCCGCGCCGGCGCGCCGATCACCGTCGAAGCCAGCGACTGACGCTGCCCACCCGAAACCGACAGGCCATCCCATGCCGAAAACCACAACGGGCCTTGACCCGAAAATTTACGACTACCTTCTGAAATCGTCGCTCCGGGAGCCGGACGTCCTGGCCCGCCTTCGCGATGAAACCGCCAAGCACCCGCGCGCCAACATGCAGGTCTCACCCGATCAGGGGCAGTTCCTGAGCCTTCTGGTGCGGATGACCGGCGCCAAACGGATCATCGAGGTCGGGACGTTTACCGGGTACAGTTCGACATCCATGGCAATGGGATTGCCTGAGGGCGGCGGGATCATTGCCTGCGACGTATCGGATGAGTTCACCCAGGTCGCCCGGCGGTATTGGAAGGACGCGGGGGTCGATCACCTGATCGACCTGCGGCTCGGCCCGGCGGCGGAAACGCTCGCCGGATTGCGCGCCGACGGTGAAGAAGGAAAATTCGACCTGGCCTTCATCGACGCCGACAAGGAAAACTACCAGACTTATTTCGACCACTGCCTGGCGCTGCTCCGGCACGGCGGGGTGATCGCCGTCGACAACGTGTTGTGGAGCGGCCGGGTGCTCGACCCCACCGACGAAACCGAGGACACCGAGGCGATCCGCGCCTTTAATCAGCGGCTCACGACAGACAAACGGGTGTCGATTTCCATGCTGTCGATCGCCGACGGGCTCACTTTGGCGGTTAAGGAATAAGGGCGTTTTTCGCCGAATGTGTCACGAAACCGCCCTTTTTCCTGCAAACCGATGACTTTTTAGCGGGCTACCAATGCGCCTGATCCTCACTGGAACAGGAGCTTTCAATATGCCCGCACTCAAAACGCCTTTCGCCGATCCCGCCCACCGCCGGGCTGCCGCTCTCGCCGCGATGACGGGCGCAGCGCTGCTCGCGATGGCCGTCGACCCGGCCCGCGCCGGTGAACGGTTCGACGCCGGCTGCATGCCCGAAACCGGACGTGGCCAGCCCAACGCCGTGATCATCACCGGATTTAAGACCGGCAAGTCCGACGTGCCGGAAACGCACGAGCAGGGCATCGCCCGCGCCGCGGATACGTTCAAACATGCCGGAAAGATTTGTGTCGTCGGCCAGGCCGATAAGCGCGGCGCCTATGCCATGAACGACACACTCGCCATGAACCGCGCCCGCGCCGTCGCCGCCCGGTTGATCGCGGCAGGAGTTGACCCGCGAAACCTGAGCCTGTCGTCTCGCGCGGAATTTTACGGTGACGGCATGCCGGACTGGTTGTGGTTCGCCGGCGACCGGCGGGTCGAAATCATCGCTGTTGAATAACGCGGATTACCAGCGGAACGGGCCGTTCGCCGCGAAGCTGCGGTCGGGTGCGAAGCACCGCGGCCGCGGCGCGGCTTCCCAACGGTCGTCACGGCGCGTGCTCCAGCGCGGCGGCGGCGGGGCCGGACGCCAATAGGCTCGGTTTTCCCGCCGTTCCTGGCGCAGCCGTTACTTAAGCCGCGCGTTCTGGATTTCCAACCGCCGCAGACGGGGGGTGTCGCGCAGGTTGTCTTCTTCCTGGGCGCGCCGGGCGCTCAGATCCTCAAGCAGGTTGCGAAACCACACCCGGGCGACATCCGCGTAGGCGCCGTTCGGTTGTTTCAGTAGGTAAACCTTCATCGCCTCGGGGTCGCGGCTGCCTTCGACCTCGCGCCAGAGCGCCAATTCCGGCGTCATCGGTTCACCAAGGTTGGTGGTCGAGCGGGCGATAAGATCGTCGTCATCGCCTGCCGGCAACGGGGCCGAGTCGCGGGACGCGAGCTTGGGGCTGTCCGGCACCGGCAGGCAGTTGCGGCGGCGCGGAGTCGACGGCCGCTTTATCTTTCGGCAACGGTACTTACTTGGCCACCGCATCGTCAATGTCCGTCGCGCCGACCAGCGGCCGCAGCGGCGGATCGTGCGGGTCGAACCGCGCCAATACGAAATCGGACACGCCGGAAACATAGACCTTCTGCGTCCGGCCATGATCGCGCCGGGCGGCCAAGGTCATTTCCTTTTCAAGAAAATCCTTCGGTTCGTTCAAGGTCACCTGACCGTCACCGTCGCCGTCGCCCCAGATGTCGGCGTCGCCATAGACAAAAGCCGATGCTGAAAAAGCCTTTGATCTGTTCGTCAAAATGTATGAACCTAAATATCCGAAGGCGTCCATCTGTCTGCACAAGGACCGAGACGAAATGTTGGCGTTCTACGACTTTCCGGCACAGCACTGGCAGAGCATTCGAACCAGCAACCCCATTGAATCGACTTTCGGCACCATCCGTCGGTTGTCCTCCATAGGGAGGATGCGCTCTGGTGCCGGCGGTCTGTATCCAAGCGCACTGTGCGGCCTGACCGTGTTGTAGTTTCACCACCACTGTCTCCGCTGCAGACATGATCATCAAAGGAAAGTTTGCCCACTACACAGGTGAGGCACTGATAGGCCGCGCATCCCTTTATGTTCGCAAATCACCAGATCGATCATTTCCAGGCGCTCGGCAATCTCGCGCTTGGCCATGCGTTTAAGCGTGTTCAGGGCTTCCTCGTTGGTGTTGGCGGTCATGACTTCGCCGACGCCAAGGGCCGCGAAGACGTTAATGACCATCCAGCAGTGCGCATCTTAGTGATCGACGAGCAACGCGGAAAAACCACGAAATTGATGGCGTTCATGTTGACCCTGCCTCGGATACTTACACTGGGTCACCCGCATTTTCGCGGTTGTATAGAGTTTTAACCTACGGCCCACCGCTCGTGACCATAGTGAAATCCATTGGCTTCTTCTGGTCAAGCCTTTGTTTACCAAGAAAAAAACCTAGCCTCGGGAGGGCGCCTTGCGGCAAAGTGCGATCCATAGGAGATACGCGCGCCTGGGGCGGGTATCCGGGGCCGGAGATTTTCTTGATGAAACCGATGTTCGATTTGACCGGCAAGGTCGCGCTGGTGACCGGGTCGACCCGCGGCATCGGCAAGGCGATTGCCGACGCCTACCTGCGCCAGGGCGCAAAAGTCGTGATATCGTCGCGTAAGGCCGACGCCTGCGACGCCGTCGCCCAAGAACTGAACGCCAAACACAAGGATAGCGCCGGCGAGGCCAAGGCCCTGCCCTGCAACGTGTCGGACGTGGTGCAGTTAAAAGACCTGGTCGCCAAGACCGTCGCCGCCTGGGGCGGGATCGACATCCTGGTCTGCAACGCCGCCGTCAACCCGCATTACGGCCCGATGGCCGAAATCGACGATGGCGCCTGGGAAAAGGTCATGCAGGTCAACATCACCAATGTGCTGAAGCTCTGTAATCTGACGGCCCCTGGGATGACCGAGCGTGGCGGCGGATCGGTGATCCTGATTTCATCGGTCGGCGGTTTCAAGGGATCAAAGAACCTGGGCGCCTATGCCGTTTCCAAGGCCGCCGACATGCAGCTTGCCCGCAACCTCGCCATCGAATGGGGCCCCCAAAACATCCGCGCCAATGCCATCGCGCCGGGACTGGTCAAAACGGATTTCGCCCGCGCCCTTTGGGAAAACCCGGAAGCCCGCGCCAAGGCCGAAGCCGCCTATCCGCTGCGCCGGCTGGGCGAGCCCGAGGACATTGCCGGTACGGCGGTGTTGCTGGCATCCGACGAGGGCAGTTTTATTTCCGGCCAGGTCTTTACCGTCGACGGCGGCGGGGTCGCCGCCGGTAATCAGTATAGTTAGGCGCGGATAGGAGAAACATTCGCCATGTGCCGCTGGATCGCCTACGCAGGCCCGGCCATTCATCTGGATACGCTGCTGCTGCGCTCGGAAAATTCACTCACCCGCCAGAGCCTGGAAGCCCACGAGAGCATTTCCGTCGTCAATGCCGACGGGCTTGGCGTCGGCTGGTACGCCGATCAGCCGCATCCCGGCATCTTCAAGGATGTGTCGCCGGCGTGGAACGATGCGAACCTTAGGAACATCGCCGAACAGATCAAATCGAGGCTGTTTTTCGGCCACGTGCGGGCAACCACGGGATCAGCCGTCAACCGGACCAACTGCCATCCGTTCCGCAACGGCAAGTTTCTATTCATGCACAACGGCGAGATCGGCGGCTTTGAGAAAATCCGCCGCACGCTTTCCTTCGGCATTGCGCCGGAGCTCTATCACCTGGTCGAGGGCATCACGGACAGTGACGTTTTCTTTTTCCTGCTGCTGACCCACGGGTTCGAGGAAAATCCCGAAAAAGCCATCGCCAAAAGCATCCGCTTCGTTGAACGGACGCAGGCGGAGGCCAGTATCGAAATCCCCTTCACCATGACCGTCGCCATCACCGAAGGGGAAACAATCTGGGCCATGCGCCACGCGACGCATGGGCGGCCGCCGACGCTCTATCGCGGCGTCGGCACGCACCCGCATGACGCGCTGAAGCACGAAAACATCAAGACCGGCGCGGCGGCGATCGTGCTGTCCGAACCTGTGGATGACGACACGTCGCAATGGACCCTGGTGGAACCGGACCATCTTGTGCTGGCAGGCGACGGCGGTGCATCCGTCAGCAAACTAACCATATAGGCAAAAAACGATGCATAACCTTCCTGCTTGGGCCTCTGCTCTTCTGTTTGCGTTCGCCGTGACGGCCCTATCCCAACCGGCGGCTGCGTGGGAAAATGGGCCGCCCAACAACAAGGTCACCAATACGGCCGAAGACTGCGCCAACCCGCCCTATTCGACCCACGACTGGATCGCCGAGCACGCGCTGAACCTGTTGCCGGCGAACGAACGGGCCTGGCTCGAGCCTCACAAACGGCTGCTATTGATCGGCACCGAAGCCCCCGATTACAACAAAATCCCGCTGGATTGCGGCGTGCCCAACCAGGGATACGACGATAACGGCAAAGGCCGCCACGACATCCGCTTTGACGGCAAGAACCCAAAGGTCAAGCCGAGCGACCATCCCGCGCAGCGCGCGCAGGACGAAGTCGCCCTTGCCGCCGACGCTTTCCGCGACGGCAAATACCGCCATGCCGCCTATTTCCTGGGTGCCGCCATCCATTACATCGGCGATCTGGCGCAATACGGCCACACGATCTTCGGTGAAAAGCATCATACGGATTTTGAACTGTGGGTCGGCGGCATGACGCTGTCCTATTCCGGCGGCGGCGTATTCGAAAAATTCATCAAGGCCGCGCCGTTGGAACCGAAAAGCGCCTATGACGCGGTGTGGGACACGGGGGCGTTCACATACGCCGGCGTTCCACCGGTGATGAAATCGCTTGAGATCGACCGCCGCTTCAACCCCGACAGACCGAACGACCCGGAAATCGTCGCGAGCGTCGGCACGACGTTGAACAAGGCGGTCAACGAAGCCGCCGCCATGCTGCATGATTTTTACGTGACGGTCGTCAAGGTCGGGGAATAACCTCCGCCGTGCGCCCCGGCCGTATTGCCGACGCTGGGATCAGCAGACCTCGAACAGGCCCGCCGCGCCCATGCCGCCGCCGATACACATGGTGACGACGACGTTTTTGGCGCCCCGACGCTTGCCTTCGATCAGCGCGTGACCGGTCAGGCGCGCGCCGGTCATGCCAAACGGGTGGCCGACAGCGATGGAGCCGCCGTCGACGTTCAGTTTCTCCTGTGGGATGCCCAATTTATCGCGGCAGTAAAGCACCTGAGAGGCGAACGCCTCGTTCAGTTCCCAAAGGTCGATATCGTCCATCTTAAGTCCCTGGCGTTCGAGTAGGCGGGGCACGGCGAACACCGGGCCGATGCCCATTTCGTCGGGCTCGCACCCCGCCGTCGCCAAGCCTTTGAAGATGCCGAGCGGTTCGATGCCGCGCTTTTCAACTTCTTTTTCCGACATCACCACGCAGGCCGACGCGCCATCAGATAATTGCGAAGCGTTGCCCGCCGTGATGAACTTGCCGGGGCCCATGACCGGTTCAAGCTTCGCCAGGCCTTCGGCGTTGGTGTCCGGCCGGTTGCCTTCGTCCTTCGCAAGCGTCACTTCCTTTTCCGACACTTCGCCGGTTTCGCGGTCCTTCACCAACATCTTGGACGTCAGCGGCACGATTTCGTCATCAAAGCGGCCTGCCTGCTGCGCCGCCGCCGTGCGCAACTGGCTTTCCATGGAGAATTCGTCCTGGGCTTCGCGTGATATGCAATACCGTTCTGCAACGATGTCGGCGGTGTCGATCATGGCGATCCACATTTCCGGTTTGTGTTCTTCCAACCACGGCTCCTTCATCTCGCCTTCCATGGCGCGGTTGCGGACCAGTGAGATACTTTCAAGCCCGCCCGCAACGGCGACGGGCACGCCGTCCAGCACCACCCGGTTGGCAGCAACGGCGATGGCCTGCATCCCCGAAGAACAAAGGCGGTTGATGGTCGTGCCGCTGGCCGTGACGGGTAGGCCTGCGCGGACCAGCGCCAGCCGCGCGATGTTCTTGCCGGTGGCGCCTTCGGGCATGCCGCACCCCATGACCACGTCCTCGACCTCCGCCGGGTCGACGCCTGCGCGTTCGACCGCGTACTTGATGACGTGACCCGCCAGCGTCGCGCCGTGGGTGTTGTTGAAGGCGCCCCGAAACGCCTTTCCGATGGGGGTGCGGGCGGTGGAAACGATGACAGCGCGGTCCATAATCAAGACTCCTTATAGATCGCCGAATTTTCCGCCCTCGCGGGCGAGTTTCTCAAGCAATGGCGCCGGCGTCAGCAGCGGCGATGCAACCTTGGCCCAGTGCGCCAGCCGTTCGCATACGTGCGCCGGGCCGACCAGGTCGGCGTAGAACATCGGTCCGCCCCGGGCGACGGGGAAGCCGTAGCCGTTGGTCCAGATGGTGTCGATATCGGATGACCGTTGCGCCATGCCTTCGTCGAGGATTTTGGCGCCCTCGTTGATCAGCGCGTAAAAGCACCGTTCGTGAATTTCCTGGTCGCTGATGTCACTCCGTTCAAACCCCAATTCCTCCGACGTTTCGACGATGATCTTTTCGACCTCGGGATCGTTGATCGGTTTGCGCGAACCGGCTTCGTATTTGTACCAGCCGGCATTCGTTTTTTGCCCGTGGCGGCCTGCTTCGCACACCCGGTCGGCGACCAGGGGCCAGCGTTCACCCTTGGGCTTTGTCAGCACCTGTCGCTGGCGCACCAAGTAGCTGACGTCGAGCCCGGCCAGATCGCCCACGGCCAAAGGCCCCATGGCGAAGCCGAAATCGGTGAATACCTTATCGATCTGCTGCGGCAGGGCGCCTTCCTCGATCAGGAAATAGGATTGCTTTGTGTACTTGTGATACATGCGGTTGCCGACGAAGCCGTCGCAGTTGCCGACCAGCACCGGGATTTTTTTGATCCGCTTGCCGAGCGCCATGACCGTGGCAATCACATCCTTGGCGCTTTTTTTGCCGCGCACGTTTTCTAACAGCTTCATGACGTTGGCGGGACTGAAAAAGTGTGTACCGATCACGTCTTCGGGACGCTTGGTCGAATTGGCGATTTCGTCGATGTCGAGCGTCGACGTGTTGGACGCTAAAATCGCGCCCGGCTTCATCACCCGGTCCAGCTCGCCGAAAATCTTTTTCTTCAGGTCCATTTCCTCGAACACGGCTTCGATGACGATGTCGGCCTTGCCGATGGCGTCATAACGCGTCGTACCGCTGATCAGGCTCATGCGATTGTCCATGTCGTCCTGTGACAGCCGTCCCTTGGAGACCGTGGCCGCATAGTTGCCTTCAACCTTCGCCATCCCGGCCTTGAGCGCGTCTTCCGACGTTTCCAAAACCGTCACAGGAATACCGACGTTGGCGAAACACATGGCGATGCCGCCGCCCATGGTGCCGCAGCCGACCACGGCGGCGTTGTTGATCGGGCGTTCGGCGGTGTCGCGCGGTACGTCCTTGACCTTGGCGGCCTCGCGTTCGGCGAAAAACAGGTGTCGTTGCGCCTTGGACTGATCCGAGTCCCGGCACTTCACGAAAATTTCCCGTTCGCGTTTCATGCCGGTGTCGAAGTCTTCCTTGGTTGCGATCTCGACACAGTCAATGCAGCCGAGCGGCGCCAGCAGTCCGCGCGAGCGCTTGCCCCAGGTCGCGCGCGCTTCCTCGAACACCGACGGGTCGGCATCGGCGACCGGTAGGTCGCGGACTTTCTTCAAGGGCGCGCTTTCGGCAATCAGCTTTTCCGCGAACGCCACCGCGCCCGCAGTCAGGTCGCAGTCGATGATGTAATCCAGAATGCCCAGGTCCTTCGCATCCGTGGCCTTGAACGGATCGCCGGAAACAATGACCTTCAAAGCCCGCTTGGCACCGATGATCCGGGGCAGACGCTGCGTCCCGCCCGATCCCGGCACGATGCCGAGTTTGACTTCCGGCAAGCCCACCGTCGCGGTCTTGTCACCGACCCGGTAATGGCATGAAAGCGGCAGTTCAAGCCCGCCGCCGAACCCGGTCGAATGAATGGCGGCTACCACGGGCTTGGGAGAGTCCTCAACCATTTCGCAGACCTGGCGGAGCGTCGGTTCCGCCGGCGGTTGGCCGAATTCCTTTATGTCGGCGCCGCCGGAAAAACACCGCCCGCCACCCCGGATGACGACCGCTTTGACCGCATCGTCGCCCTTGGCCTGGGCGAGGCAATCGGCGATGCCCGTGCGCACGGCATGACCCAGCGCGTTGACCGGCGGGCTGTCCATCGTGATGACGGCGACGTTGCCCTTGGTTTCCATCGTGACGGGGTTAGACATGGTCGGGTCCTTCGGCTTCGGCTGCGCCCCCAAGGGCTGACAATTGAGCTTATTTGGCTTTTAGGTTGGACATGTTGGTGAAGGCGCTGATGTGTTCGAGCGACGTGGTCACATCGATCACCACCGGGCCATCGTGGGCGAGCGCTTTGTCCAGCGCCGGCAGCGCGTCTTCCGGCGCATCGATTCGGAGCCCCAGAGCGCCGAAGCTTTCGCCCCATTTGGCGAAGTCCGGATTTTGCAATTCCGTCGACTGCACGCGGCCAGGAAACGCCTTTTCCTGATGCAGGCGGATGGTCGCGTAGCTTTTGTTGTTGGCGACGAAGATGCGGACACGGGCGCCGCACTGCACGGCGGTCGCCAGTTCGTTGCCGGTCATCAGCATGCCGCCGTCGCCGCAGACGGTGACGACCTGCCGGTCGGGATAGCGTAGCGCCGCCGCCACCGCCGCCGGCACACCCAAACCCATGGCGCCAGCGATGGACGCCAGCAGCATCTGCGTCGGCTTGAACGAGAAATAGCGGTGAACCCAGGAATTGAAGTTGCCGGAATCCATGGTGATGACGGCGTCTTTCTTAAGCCGCTGGCTAAACGCCGCGATGACGTGGCCGAAATCAACGCCGTCGGGCGCGGTCCAGGCTTTCCATTCGGAAAGGTTCCGCTGCACGTCGCGGCAGGTTTTCAGCCATTCGCCGCGCCCCTTTGGTGGGGGCGGCGGGTTGGACGCAGTCAGGCGGACGAGAAAATCCTCGGGCTCGGCGCACACCGGCAGGGCGGTGTCGAACACGTTATCCAGGCGCTGATCGTCAGGATAGACGTGGATTAAGGGCTGCCGCGGTTGCGGCGCCAGCGGCAGAAGGTAGCCCTGCGTCGTCACATCGCCCAGCCGCGTGCCGACGGCGACGATCAGGTCCGCCTGTTCCAGCGTCTCGCGGATCATCGCCGGCACGCCATATCCCAAGTGCGCCGCGAAATTGTCGTGGTCGTTGGGGAACATGTCCTGGCCCTTGAAGCTGGTCGCGACGGGCAGGTTCCAGGCTTCGGCGGCAGCAAGCAGCGCCGCCCGCCCCTCCGGATGGCGCAGCGCCGTGCCGGCGATTAGCAGCGGCCGTTCGGCTTTGGAAATCGCCGTGGCGACGTCCTTCACCTGGCTGTCGGTGGCCTTGGGCTTTTCCAGCGGCTTAGGCTTCGCGCCCGCGCCGTCTACCTTGTCGAACAGCATGTCTTCCGGCAGCACGATGACGACGGGCCCCGGCGTGCCTTCCTGGGCGACGCGGAAGGCTTCGGAGACGACCTCGGTCAATCGCTTGGGGTCGTGCACTTCCTCAATCAACTTGGCCATGTCGCCGAAGGTAACTTTGTAATCGACTTCTTGAAACGCGCCCCGGCCAAGGTCCGCGCGGGGCACCTGGCCGACGATCAGAACCAGCGGCACCGCATCCTGTTCCGCCGTGTGGACGGCGATCGCCGCGTTGCAGGCACCGGGCCCGCGGCTAACCATAGCAATGCCGGGGCGGCCGGTAATTTTCGCATCGGCGACGGCCATCAAGCCCGCGCCGCCTTCGTGGCGGCAGGCGACGACCTGGACCTCGTCCCGGTCGTGCAGCGCGTCCAGGAGCGCCAGGTAGCTTTCACCCGGCACGCAGAAGGCCCGGTCGACCCCGTGCAGAACAAGCGTATCGGCAAGCGCGTCGGCGGCGCGGTTCATTCGGGAGAACTCCTTTGTCTCGTCGGGGCGTTTCAGGCCGCATTTATTGATTTGAACAGACCGGCAATTTGACACGAGGGGCCGGGCGTCACAAGCCCCAGCGGCGGGCCGGATGGGCAAGCCCTCTTGTTTTTGCCGGTCCCAGGCGGGACACTGGCCCGCACACGCTCATGAACCATTCAAGACCTGAAAGATCACGCCCATGGATTTCTCCCCCTCCCCTCGGACCCAGGACCTGGCGGCCAAGCTGACAGCCTTCATGGACGCCCATATCTATCCCAACGAACAACGGTTTCAGGAGGAATTGGATGGCGGCGAAACTCGCTGGAAGGTCCTGCCGCTGATCGAGGAGTTCAAGGAAAAGGCCAAGGCCGAGGGGCTTTGGAACCTGTTCCTGCCGGAGAGCGAACTGGGCGCCGGACTAACCAACCTGGAATACGCGCCTTTGTGCGAAATCATGGGCCGGGTGCCGTGGGCGCCCGAGGTCTTCAACTGCTCCGCCCCCGACACGGGGAATATGGAAACGCTGGTACGGTATGGCTCGGACGAACAAAAGGAAGAATGGCTGAAACCGCTTTTGGCGGGCGAAATCCGTTCGGCGTTCGCCATGACCGAGCCGGACGTCGCGTCATCCGACGCCATGAACATCCAATGTTCGATCAAGTTGGACGGCAACCATTACGTCATCAACGGGCGCAAATGGTGGACGTCGGGCATCGGCTCGCCCCACTGCAAAATCCTGATCGTCATGGGCAAGAACGACCCGGACGCGGAATCTTATAAACAGCAGTCCATGATCCTGGTGCCGGTCAACGCAAAAGGCGTCAAGGTCGAACGAATGCTGACCGTCATGGGGTTCGACGATGCGCCCCACGGCCACGGTGAAGTGACGTTCGACAACGTGCGCGTACCGGCGTCCAACATGCTTTTGGGCGAAGGCCGGGGGTTTGAAATTGCCCAGGGGCGCCTGGGCCCCGGACGCATCCACCATTGCATGCGGATCATCGGCATCGCCGAACGGTCGCTGGAACTGATGTGCAAACGGGCGACCGAACGCGTCACCTGGAAAAAAGCGCTCGCTGAACGCGACATCACCCAGGAACGCATCGCGCAAAGCCGCATCGAGATCGACATGTGCCGTTTGCTGGTGCTGAAAGCGGCGTGGAAGATGGACACGGTCGGCAACAAGAAAGCCCGCAAGGACATCGCCATGATCAAGGTGGCCGCCCCCAACATGGCCTTGACGGTCCTCGACCGCGCCATGCAGCTGTTCGGCGCCGCCGGGATCAGCCAGGACACACCCTTGGCCTATTACTGGTCACGGATGCGGGCCATGCGCTACGCCGACGGACCCGACGAAGTCCACCGCCGCCAGATCGCGCGCATGGAACTGCGTAGTCAGCTGGATTGGCCACTGAAAACTTAGTGCCCACTTCGCGCAAGACCACTGACGCCCTCCCCGAGCGTCGCGACGACGGCGGCATCACGGGCTCAGGTTTTGCAATCAACTGGGCCATGCCTATCGAAAGACAGGGTCTTCACAAAACCAGCGAAATTAAAGATGTCGGACTTTGTGGGATGAGGCCCCGCGTAGCGTAAGCGGAGTGCAAGCTAGGCGAGCGAACGCGAGCGCCCGGCGACTGAGGGTCGATGATAAAAATTAATCCGTATTCACCGTCGGCCAGGTGGCGACGATGGCGTCCATCTTGGCGAAAAGCACGTTGGGGATGAATTGCCCGACAATGTCGACGCCGTCCGGCACCAGGCGCGGCAATGAGCCGTCATCGTTGATGAGAAAACAGGGATAGCCGAAGCCCGCCATCTTTTCGCGCAGCACGGCCTGCGAAAATCCCATCTGCCCAAGCCCGAAACCGTTGAGTTCGCAGACGACGAACTTGAGCCGGCCTTCGGTGAGCGCCTTACGGCCGCCGTCGAGCACCAAGGCTCCGCCCCTTCGGTGTCGATCTTGAGCAGCTTAATTTGATCCAGCCCGTTGTCGGCCATGACACGATCGATGGTGACGGTGGTCTTGGTGACGATTTCCGGTTTTGCCGCGTTTTTCTTGTTGAATTCATGCGCGCCCGGATCCCAGAGCGCGTGGCCGCCGTCGTTATCGGCGTTGATGCAAAACTGCCACTTCCCCGCTTCGTCGCAGGCAAGCGCGTTGATGACGTCCATGTTGCTGGGCGCGTTCATATCCCAGTGTTCGGTAAGGAGCGTCAGATTGTGCATATCGGGCTCGATGCTGATGACCCTACCCTTATCGCCGACAAGCTTCGCCGCCAGGATCGAGAAAACCCCCACATGCGCGCCGATGTCGATCAACGCGTCACCCGAGCCGAGCAAGCGGAGGAGCAAACTGCTCAGTTCTTCTTCATAAAGCTTGCCGATCTGAAGCTGCTTTAAAATGATCCCATGGCTGAACAACGCGGGATCAAGCCGGATCCGCAGCTTGACCGGCCCGGCATCAAGGGTCAGGTTCAGGTTCGCGATCTAGCCGGAAAGGGTCACGGCGTTTCCTCCCGCCTGTGTCAGTTGGTTTCGATGGTGCCGACAACCGTCAAGCTGCCGTCACGATCCCGCCGGGCGACGACGATTTCGCCGGACTTGGTGTATTCGCCCACGATGCCATTGATGGTGAACTGATGGGTCACGAGCACCAGGGGCGCGTCCTCGCGCTGCGCGGCGATCCAGTCGCGAAGGTCCCGGGTTTGGCTTTCGCGCCGTTCCGGATGGCGGTAGAGCGAATTCAACTGTGGGATTTCCGTCACCGGGCCCAACGCCATCAACCGCGCGGTATCCAAACACCGGCACCACTGGCTTGAATAGACAAAAGCCTGCGCCAGTCCATTGACACGTAATTTTTCGCCCATGCGCTGCGCCTGAGCGCGCCCTTCGTCGGACAAATTGCGCTGGGTCTCGCACTTGCCGAGTTCGAAGTTGTCCGGGTCGCCGGTGCCGGGCGCCAGCGCATGACGGATCAGCGCCACGTGGCCGCCGCCCTTGAGCGCTTTGAACAACGACGCCTCGTCGGCCGAAACCGGTGCGGACAGCGTCGCGACGGCCAGGGCCAGAACGGGGAAAAGGCTGAATAAACGGCGCATGCGGGCTCCTTCGTTCAAATTTTCGGTTGCGGGCTGGCGCTTCGAATGGTCACCTGTGCCGCAGCCAACAAACTATATTACATATGGAAGGCTCCCAATGTTCGACAAGTTGATCCCGACGACCCTGGTCGGAAGCTATCCTCAGCCCGCTTGGCTGGTGAACAAGGAAAAGCTCCTGGGCAGCGGGCCGCCCCGCGTACAGATGCGCGAGGTGTGGAAGGTCCAGCCTGACGAACTGGACGAAGCCCAGGACGACGCGACACTGACCGCGATCGACGATCAGGAACGCGCCGGGATCGACATTTTGTCGGACGGCGAGATCCGCCGCGAAAGTTATTTCAACCGCTTCGCCAACGCCATTGACGGTATCGACCTAGACAATCCCGCCATGGTGCCGAACCGGCGCGGCGTCGCCATCCCGGTGCCTCGCGTGACCGGCGCCATCAAACGCACCCGCGCCGTACAGGTGCATGACGTGGAACACCTGCGCGCCCATACCGACCGGCCGATCAAAATCACCATCCCCGGCGCCTTCACCATGGCAAAGCTGGCGAAGGACGAATATTACAACGACGTACCGGCGCTGATCGCCGCCTACGCCAAGGCCGTGAACGAAGAAATCCGCGACATGAAGGCCGCCGGCGCCGACGTGATCCAGATCGACGAGCCCTACATGCAAGCAAACCCGGAAGAGGCCGATAAATACGGCGTCGATGCCATCAATCAGGCGTTGGATGGCGTTGACGGGCTGACCGTCGTGCACCTGTGCTTCGGGTATGCCTATGTCGTGAAGGACAAGCCGTCGGGCTATTCCTTCCTGCCGCAGTTGGACGCCTGCCGCGCCGAATACATCTCTGTCGAAGCGGCCCAGCCGAACCTGGACCCGTCGATCTTGAAAGAGCTTCCCTCGAAAAAGTTTCTGTTCGGCGTGATCGATCTGGGGACCCACGATGTGGAAACGCCGGAAATGATCGCCGATCGGCTGCGCGGCGCGGTCAAGGCCGTTGGGGCCGAGCGCATTGTCGCCGCGCCCGATTGCGGCATGAAGTACCTCCCTCGCGACGTGGCGTTCGGAAAGCTGAAAGCCATGGTCGACGGCGCCGCCATCGTCCGGAAAGAGGTGTCGTAACTTTTTACGCGCAAAGCCAGTGTCGCCCGCCCCGAGCCTAAAAGGCAACGACGGCGGGCGCGTACAAAATATCACAGGCGCGCCGCGCCCTCAGGTTTTGTGACTAACCCCGCTTCGCGGCCTCGACCAAGCCCCAGGCGATCTGCGACAAATTGCGGCACACGTCCTTCCGCAAAAGCGCCGCCTCGCTGGTGGCGTTGCCGTCGAGCCCGCGCTTGTAGACCCCCTGCCCGATGGCAGCCAGGCGAAACAGCGACAGCGCCTGATAGAACGTCCAGTCGCCCAAGTCCGACCGGCCTGTGCGCCCGGCGTACGCCGCCAGATAATCCTTTTCCGCTGGAATGCCGCTGGCCACCGGGTTGTTGGCGCGCAGGTCGCCGCGCCTCGGGTCCGGCATGTGATAGGGCAGCGTGTTGTACGCCAGATCGGCAAGCGGATTGCCCAGCGTCGACAATTCCCAGTCGACGACGGCGACGACCTCCGGCTCGGTCGGATGAAAAATCATGTTTTCGATGCGGAAATCGCCGTGGGCGATGGTGGTTTCGGCCACCGCCGGGACGTTTTCTGGCAGCCACCGGATAAGGTTGTCCATGGCCGGCAGGTCGTCGGTCTTGGACGCTTTGTACTGCCCGGTCCATCGCTTGACCTGCCGCGCGGCATAACCGCCGACGCGACCGTAATCGCTTAAGCCCACGGCGGTGAAGTCGACTCGGTGCAGTTTCGCCAGCGTCGCGTTCATGGCATCATAAATCGCCGACCGTTCGGCAGGCGGCACGCCCGGCAGTTCGAGCTCACGGAAAACGCGGCCTTCCTTGAATTCCATGACATAAAACATCTGTCCGATGACCGCGTCGTCATCGCACAGCACGAGCGGCCGGGGCACCGGCACGTCGGTTTTCTGAAGCACCGACATGATGCGGAATTCCCGGTCGACCGCATGCGCGGACGGCAGCAGGTCGCCCGGCGGCTTTTTCCGAAGCACGTATCTGTTGCCTGCCGCGTCCGCCAATATAAACGTCGGGTTCGACATCCCGCCGACGCATTGGTCGGCGACCAAGGGCGGCGTCAGCCTATCGACGCGGGCCGCCAGGTAATCGCCTAGCGAGGCGAGATCAAGGACATGTTCGTTGGCCGCGGAACCGGAAGACATGGTCAGACGGCCTTCTCGTTCTTCAAGGCCGCGATTTCGTCCGCCGAATAGCCGATTTCGGCCAGCAGATCGTCCGTATCCTGGCCCAGTTGCGGCGGCGGCACGTCGGTTCGCACGGGGGCGCCGTCGAGCTTGACCGCCGCGCGGGCGATTTTCACGTCGCGGCCGACACCCGGCACGTTCTTGAATTCACCGATCAGGCCGCGTTCGGCAATCTGCGGGTGCGCCAAGGCTTCCGGCACGCTGAACACCTCGCCCGCCGGCACGCCGGCGTCGTTCAATGCCGCCCGCCAATATGCTGCGGTATTGGACGCCATGGCCGCCTCGAGGATTTCCGTCAGCGCCAGACGGTTATCCAATCGTGCCTGACGGTCGGCGAAACGCGGATTGGTCTTAAGCGCCGGCCTGCCGACGACGTCGCAGACGGCTTCGAATTGTTCCTGCTTGTTGGCGGCGATGTTGATGGGGGCGTCGCCGGTCATGAAGGTGCCGGACGGGCTCGCCGTGAAATTGTCGTTGCCCATGGGCTCCGGCACTTTTCCTAGTTGCAGATAATTGGAAACAACCCATCCCATTGTCGACAGCACCGATTCCAGCATCGAAACGTCGATGAAACAGCCACGATGTTCCGCATCCGGATTGCCGAGTGCGGAAGCTACGGCAAACGCCGCCGTCATGCCGCCGATGGTATCGGCCATGGGATACCCGACGCGAAGCGGCGCGCTGTCCCGATCCCCGGTAATCGACATCACGCCCGACATGCCCTGGACGATCTGATCATACGCCGGCAGGTCGCGATAAGGCCCGTCCTGCCCGAAGCCCGAGATCGCGCAGTAGATCAAGTTGGGGCGGAATTCCTTCAGCACACCGTAGCCGACGCCGAGCCGGTCCATGACCCCGGGGCGGAAGTTTTCAAGCACCACGTCGGCGGTGGCGACCAGGCGCTTGAATACGTCCTTGCCCTTGGCCAATTTCATATTGACGGTGATCGAGCGCTTACCCGAATTCTGCGCCAGGAACGAAATGCCCATGTGCTTTTTGTTGAGGTCCGGGTCTGCACCCAACTGCCGGGCCAGATCCCCCGACCCCGGCACTTCGACCTTGATCACGTCGGCGCCCATATGCGCCAGCTGATGCCCGCAGAATGGTCCCGCCAGCACATTGGTCAGATCAAGAACGCGGATGCCGGCAAGCGGGCGCATGGTCGTTGGCCTCTTGAATGAATTGATCGCGATTACGGCGTGCAGAGTACCCATTGCGACCGGGCGGACAAGCCCAGAATGTCCCCCGCCGGGGCGACAAAGCAGTTGGCTGAGAATGAAATTGTATGCTGCAATGCAACATGGCGGTAGAAATGGATCAGTCGCCAACGCCACCGAGGGTAATCGGGGATTGACTCCCCTATCGTCTGTGCCGCCGATGACGGACGGCCCTCACCGATGGTGGCACATGAAATTTGTTCACATCGAAGTTATTTGAGTTTTGCTGAGCGCCGCGCTTGTGTTTTTCATGCAGGCGGGATTCTGCTGTCTCGAAAGCGGATCCGTCCGCTCGAAAAACAGCATCAACGTTGCCGCCAAGAACTTCGGCGGATTTTGCGTCGCGGCGACCGTGTTCTTGCTGCTTGGGTTAGGGCTGCTTGGGTTCGGGCTGATGTTCGGCGAAAGCAGGGACGGCATCTTGGGCCACACGGGTTTTTTCGCCGACCCCGACGATCCCAGCCGGCTGGCATTTTTCGTCTTTCAATTGATGTTCTGCGGCACGGTGACGACGATGGTTTCGGGCGCCATCGCCGAACGCGCAAAGTACCCCGACTACCTGGTGATCACGGCGCTGGTCGCGCTCATAATCTATCCCGTCTTCGGGCATTGGAGCTGGGCGTCCGGCCCGGACGGCCCCCACGGCTGGCTCGGCGAGATCGGCTTCGTCGATTTCGCTGGCGGCTCGGTCGTGCACTACATCGCAGGCTGGGTCAGCCTTGCGGCCGTGCTGATCATCGGCCCCCGCCGCGGCCGTTACGAAAACCCGGACGAGGCCTTCTGCAGTTACAGCCTGCCGCTGACGGCCTTGGGCGTGATAGTCATCTGGATCGGGTGGATCGGCTTCAACGGCGGCAGCACCCTGGCGTTCAATGAAAAGTCCCGCTGATCGTATTCAACACGATCATATCGGGCGCCTTCGGCGGCGCCGCCGCGATGGTGCTCGGCCCAATGACCCGGCTCTGGGCCGATGTGCCGACAATGTTGAACGGATCGCTCGCCGGACTTGTCGCCATTACGCCGACCGCCCATGCCGTAACCCCGGACTTGGCGGTCGTTATCGGGATTGTCGGCGGCGGGCTATGCACTTTTGCGTCATTGATAATGGATCGCCTTCGGATCGACGACGTGGTGTACGCCTTTCCGGTCCTTACGGTCGCGGGCATGTGGGGGACGCTCAGCGTCGAGCTGTTCGGCAACCTGGACGCTCTCGGAACCGGTCTCAGCCGGGCGAAACAGATATCGGTTCAGGCAACGGGCATTTTTACCGGCGCGCTGTGGGGCTTCGGCATGGGCTTTGTCCTGCTCAGTATCGTCAACCGGATCGCGCCGCTCCGGGTTTCCCCTGAAGCGGAGGAAAAAGGCCTCAATATCAGCGAACACGACGAATCGACGGAACTGGTCGATATTTTGATGTCCATGGAATACCACCGCAGGACCGGGGATTTTTCCAAGCCGATCCGCGTCAATTCAAATTCGGAACTGGGCGACGTAGCGGCCCAATACAACCGGGCGATCGAGCGCCTATACGAAGCCAGGGAAGAACCGGAAAAAGTAAACTGGGCGCAGTCCAACTTCCTTGCGTCCATCAGCCACGAGTTGCGGACGCCTTTGAATGCGATCCTCGGGTTTTCGCAAATGATGAGCCGTCAGCACTTCGGGCCGCCGGGGTCCGACCGGTACAAGGAATACGTAAAGGACATTCACTCAAGCAGCACGCACCTTCTGAGCCTTGTCGATAATCTTCTTGGTCTGTCGAAAATCGAGGCCGGCGAAAACCGTCTGGAACTCACGGCGATCGACCTCAAGGAAATGTTCGATGAATGCATGAAAATCGTGACCGGCGCCAAAGGCAGCACGCACCTTTATTTCGACGTCAACGTCCCCGACGGCACACCGAAGCCTCTGGCCGACCGCCGGTCAACCCGCCAGATCATTCTTAACCTGCTGTACAACGCCATCAAGTTCACGCCGAAAGGCGGCTTGATCGCTTTGCAGGCCATCGTCGGGCCGGATACGCTGGCGATCCAGGTCAAAGATACCGGCCCCGGCATCCCCCGCGACAAAATCCATACGGTTCTGGAGCCTTTCGCGCAGTTGAAGAACGACCCCATTTAGCGCAACCGGGCACGGGGCTTGGGTTGCCGGTCGCAAAATCGCTGGCCGAAATTCAGGGCGCGAAAATGGAAATGGTCAGCAACGTCGGAAAAGGCACGACCGTCCGGACCGTGTTTCCCGCCCGCGCGATCGTCCAGCATTGATCGCATCAGGACCTGGATGATATCCCCCCGATTTCACCGATTTTTGCACCATTCCGCGTTGCGGGCACAATCTTGACTCCCGTCTGCGCGGCAACGCATGTATTGTGTATAAAATCCCAACGCAAGTGCCGGCGACCGAGGAGGACCGATCCATGAGCCAAGCCGTCCAAGCCCGACCCGAAAGCAATGACGCCCCAATCAAGGTCTATTGGCAGCCCGGCTGCTCAAGCTGCCTGAAAACCAAAGAATTTCTGCTGGAACACGGCATTCCGTTCGTCTCCGTCAACGTGCTGGAAGACAAAAAAGGCTTCGCGGAACTGGCGGCGCTCGGCATCAGACATATTCCCATCGTCGCGCGTGGAGACAAATGGGCCAACGGCGCGGTCTTCCGCGACGTTGCCAAGGTTGCCGGCTTCGATTACGACGGCCACAAGATGCTCACGCCCGCCCAGATGAAGGACAAGGTGCTGCAGAACATTTCCGCCGTGCACCGCTATCTGACGCAAATCCCCGAAGAATCGCTGGATACGCTGCTGCCGGGCCGGCCGCGGTCCTACCGGCAGCTCTGCTATCACGTGTTCAACATCCCCGAGGTCTTCCTCGACCGGGTGGAGAACGATGCGCCGTTCACCTATGGCGCGCTGAAATCGGTTTTGCCGTCGGAGCTCAAGACCAAGCAGGATCTGTTGGATTTCGGCCAGTCGATCCACGACCGTTTCCAGGCCTGGTTCGAACGCGACGGCGACACCATCGACTTCAAACAGCCGGGCAAGGTCTATTACGGCGAAGTGACGCTCCACGAAGTTCTGGAACGCACCGGCTGGCACACCGGGCAACACACCCGCCAGGTTATTCTAATGATGCGGGAAAAGCTCGGGATCGAACCGAACGGCCCGCTCGACGACAGCCATTTCGAAGGCCTGCCGATGCCGAAAAACGTCTGGGACAACGAACGTTCGTTCGATGAAGCGTCCTGGGACGGTCAAGCCGAGAGCTAATTGGCCGAAAGCTAATCAAAAACACCAGTGAGGAATACCGTGGCCGATTTCACGCCCGAAGACTTGGCGGTCCTGACCCAATGGGATACGCCGACCATTTGTAACGCCCTTGAAATCATCGTGCCGGAACGGCGCGCCATGGGCTTCACCACCGAACCTTTGGTGCCACTCGACCCGGCTTTGCCGCCGATTTGCGGTTATGCCCGGACGGCCACCATCCGCGCCGCCGAACCGCCGGCCGAAACGGCGGCGGCATCGACCGCCAAGCGCACGGCCTACTACGAGTACGTGGCGCGGGGTCTCAAACCGACCATCGTCGTCATTCAGGACATCGACCCCCGCCCCGGCTTCGGCGCCTTTTGGGGCGAGGTGCAGACCAACGTCCACAAGGGCCTGGGCTGCGTCGGCGCGGTGACCAACGGTTCGTTCCGGGATTTGAAGGATTCCGCCCGCGGGTTCAACCTGTTGGGCGGCGAAGTCGGCCCCAGCCACGCCTGGGTACATGTGGTCGATATCAGCTGTCAGGTGACCATCCACGGCATGACCGTCGTCACGGATAACATCGTCCATGCGGACCACCATGGCGCGGTGATGGTCCCCGATGCGGCGGTGAAGAAAATCCCCGACGCGGTGGCGCTTATCTCGCGCCGGGAAAAGGTCATCCTGGACGCCGCCAAGGCGCCCGGCTTCGACATCGAAAAGCTGAAAGCGGCGATGTCGGGGGCCAAGGAAATTCACTAGTCCCGAATTTTACCCAATCCGCGGCTTGGCCGACCCTGCTGGTGTTCAGCTAAACCCGTAGCTTGCCCAACCCAACCATCCCCCAGCTGCGGGCAGCGATTACTTCGCGCAAGCCGTCAGTGCGTCGGTGCCCAGCGCCGCTTAGGCGATGGGCGCCGTGTTCATGTTCATGGAAAAGCCCGAACCGCCGCTTTGCTTGTCGGCAAGTAACGACGTCAGCGCCGTCGGCGGCACCGTCGTCGCCAGGCGCTTCAACGTGCACGAGCAAGTCGATTCCTGCTGACCCGACTGCATGCACCAGTCCGTGAGGTGCTTGGTTTGATCGGCCGACTAAGCGTCGAGCGCGGATGTTGGCTGGGCCTGGATCGCGACGACTGTACAGACGGCAAAGGCGGCGAAAAGGCGTTTCATGACTTCCTCCATCAATCGGCGATGGCGGACCGCCGCACCAAAAATTTGTCGAACAGTACGGGCCGGGGCTCGAACCCCAGGCCTGGCCGATCGGCCTTCAAAACCAGTTTCGGGTTCATGGGGTCCATCAGATCGTGGGGGTTTTCCTCGAACGTAATAAACCCGGTTTCGACCCAGTCGGGCGCGTCCGCGCCCTGCCCCTCTTGCGCCGCCAGAATGTGCGCTGACGCCACGTATCCGGGACCCCAATAAAACGAATGCGGCATGCAGCGGAGGTTCGCCTCCCGGCACAGCGGGAATACGTCCTTCATGCAGCTGACGCCACCCATTTTCGAGACCGACGGCTGCACGATGTCGAAGGCACCGGCTTCGATGGCGCGCTTGAACTCGACGGTGCTAGCGATGTTCTCGCCGCCCGAAATGGCGGTGCCTTCCTGTCGCACGCGGGCCGAGCCGTCGAAGTCCTCGGGCGGCCATACGGGTTCTTCCAGCCACAAGAAACCGCCCCGACGGTTTTCATACGCCTTCAGGTCGCGGGCGACTTGGCAGGCTTCCTCGACCGTCCACGGGCAGTTCACATCCAGCGTGATATCGACGCCTTCCGGCGCCGCGTCACGGGCGGCAAGGAACGACGGCATGTCGCGTTCGTGTAGCTTGACCATGGGGAAACCCAGGTCCGCGGCCTTGGTCGTGTTACGGGCGACGGCGTCCGTATCGCCGCCGTAACGCATGAGGCTGGCATAGCGCGTCAGCGTCACGTCGCCGACGGGCCCGCCGAGCACTTGATAGAGCGGCTTGTTTGCCCGTTTGGCCCGGATGTCCCACAGCGCGATGTCGAGACCCGACAGCGCGAACATGATCGGCCCGTTGCGGCCGAACCCGAAAAACGATTTGTGCGCCTGATCCATGACGGTTTCGAAGTCGTCCGTATCCCGGCCAATGAACCAGGGCGCGATCAGTTCAATCAACACGGCCTCCACCGCCATGGCAGCGAAGTGGCCGAAGCATTCGCCCCAGCCTTCGATGCCGTCCGCCGTTTCCATGCGGATCATCAGGCTTTCCTTGGCGAGCCAGGGATTGTTGTTGAGACCCGGGCGCATGCCCTGGCGCGGGCCGCCGGTTTCAAACGGCACGGCGGTTCGGATAACGTCAATTTTAGTGATCTTTGTCATGAAATTAGGAGTATACCTGCGATGCATTTGGCGCAAACGAACCCCGGCCCCGTCGGGGGCCGGCCTAGAACTTCATTACGCAAATTTATTTGTGCTTTTCGCCCAACAGATGCAGGGCTTCATGCAGCGCCTGCAGGCTTTCGCCGTGCTTCTTGGCTTTGTGGAGCGCTTTACCCTGATCGCGGAGCGCCTTGGCCTTGGCCGTGGCTTTGACGTCGGCCGGCACGGTCGACTTGGCGAGTACCGCGTCGATGTGCTTGACGTCTTTCGGGCAATGCCCAGCGAAGGACGGGGACGAGATGAGAAACAGAGCGGCGGCTGCGGGCAGAAGGTATTTGAACATTTGTCAGGCTCCTCCCATAGACAAAGAATTCGCGCGAGTTATCGCACGATTCATGCCTTCCTGATACTGGATTCAATCTGCCGGTCGTGCAGGCGGGAGAGCAGGAATTGTGCCGAAACCGCGCCCAAAAGCGCCATGAACATGTCAGACTGGGTGTCCCACGGATCGCCCTGGATGCCCAAGAAATCGTCCACCCCTTGGCCCAGTGCCAGCGCCGCCCACCATTCAACCAGTTCATAAAACGCGCTGAACGCCAGGCACACGGAGGCGACCAGGAAAAACAACATTTTACCGGGGCGCAACGCCGTTTTGCGGATGAGGATTTCCCAGGCGAGGATCGCCAGAACGAACCCCTGAAAGAAATGCCCGATGCGGTCATAGGGATTTCGGGTAAGGTCAAATATGTCTTGCAGCCAGAACCCCAAGGACACTTCGCCATAGGTGTAATGCCCGCCCAGGATCAGCACCAGTCCGTGAAGGAAGGCCAGCCGGTACAACATAGGCGTTAACGGAAACGACGCGCGGGTCAGGGTCATCAAGACCAGCGCGATCATCACCGGCGCGACCTCCAATAACCACGTCAGCCTGTCGGCGGGCGCGACGCCGAAGGCAAGGAGCGTCAGGACCCATAGCGCGGCGAGGAACGTTTGCTCCTGCCGCTGAATGGCCGCGCCTTGTCCAATCATGCAGGATTTTCCGCAAGCCGCGCCAGATGATGCGCCGCGTCGCCGAAAGTGTGATCGATCATGGTCAGCCGCTTGAAGTAATGGCCGACCGGCATTTCTTCTGTCACGCCCATGCCGCCGTGCAGTTGTACCGCTTCCTGCCCGATCAGCCGCCCGGCCCGCCCGGTTTTGACCTTGGCCTTCGACGCGGCACGGGCTGCGGCCGTGCGGTCGGCGTCATCGGCGCGGACCGCCGCCATGTAGGCGAGCGAGCGGGTCAGCTCCGTTTCTATGTACATTTCCGTCGCCCGGTGCTGTAGCGCCTGATTGTCGCCCAAGGGCCGGCCGAACTGTTTGCGTTCCTTCAAATAGGTGACAGTCTGATCGGTCAGCGCCGCCATGACACCCGCGGCCTCCGCCGCAAGCATGGCCGCCCCGAAATCGACGACCTGTTCGATTAGGGCAAGCCCGCCGTCCACATCGCCCAAAACGCGCGCGGCATCGACGGCGACATCATCGAGGCGCACACTGCCCGCGCGGAAGCCGTCGACGGTCGGATAGTCGCGCACGGTCACTCCCGGCGCGTCCCGGTCGATCAGAAAAACCGTAATGCCGCCTGCATCCCTGGCGTCCCCGCCCGTCCGCGCGGTGACGGCAATCTTATCCGCCTGCCCGGCATGGAGCGCCACCGTCTTTTCGCCGGTGACCTTGTATTCGCCGCCGTCCTTCACCGCCCGGCATTCAACATGGTTCAGGTCGTAGCGTGATCGCGCCTCCGAATACGCAAAAGACAGAAGCAACTTTCCTTCGGCCAGTTGCCCCAGCAATGCGGGTTTGACGCCGTCCGCCGCGCCGAGGCGCAGCAGCGCGCCGCCCAAAACGCAGGTGGATAGATAGGGCTCGACGGCGAGGCCGCGGCCGAACGCTTCCATCATCACCGCCATTTCGACCGCGCCGCCGCCGACGCCGCCGAAATCTTCGTCGATCCCAAGCGCCAGCCAGCCGAGGTCCGCGTACCGCGCCCAGGTTTCCCGGCAGAAACCGTCCGGCATCGCCACATTGTGCCGCCGCGTATCAATTCCGTAATCGTCGCGGAAAAACCGCTCGGCGGTTTCGCGGATCAGTAGTTGTTCTTCGGTGAAGGTGAAATTCATCGGCGGCAGCCCTAAAACTTCAGGATCGCCTTAGCGATAATGTTACGTTGAATTTCGTTGGAGCCACCGTAAATCGACGCCTTGCGCCAATTGAAGTAGTGGCTCGCCACGGTCGCCGCATACTCCGGCGAGAACAGGTCTTCGTTCATGCCTTCCGGCGGCCAGTGATCTTCCAAAATGCCGGGGTCGAGCGCGTGGACGTTTGTCCCGACGGCTTCCAGCAGCAGTTCGGTGATCGCCTGCTGCACTTGCGTGCCCTTGAGTTTCAAGATCGACGCCTCCGGCCCCGGCTTGCGACCCGCGGCTTCTTCGGACAACAACCGCAGCTCGATCATTTCCAAGGCCGTCAGTTCGATTTCGACTTCGGCCATGCGTTCGTTGAACCGCACGTCTTCGATCAGCGGGCGGCCGCCCTTCATTTCAGCCCGGGCGATAGCGCGCACGCGCGCCATCTGTTTTTTCGACCGGGCGACGCCGGCGATGCCAACCCGTTCGTGGCCCAGCAGAAATTTGGCGACGGTCCAACCCTGGTTTTCCTGCCCGACCAAGTTTTCCGCGGGCACCCGCACGTGGGTCAAAAACACGTCATTGATTTCAACCCCGCCGTCGAGCGTTTGGATCGGCCGAACCTCGACCCCCGGCGTTTTCATGTCGATCAGCAGGAAGGAAATGCCTTCCTGCTTTTTCACGTCCGTGTTGGTGCGCACGAGACAGAAAATCCAATTGGCGTGCTGCGCCAGGGTGGTCCAGGTCTTTTGCCCGTTGACCATGTAGTGGTCGCCGTCGCGGATAGCCCGCGTAGTCAGGGACGCCAGGTCCGATCCCGCCCCCGGCTCCGAATAGCCCTGGCACCACCAGTCCTCCGATGACAGGATGCGCGGCAGGAATCGTTTTTTCTGTTCGTCCGTGCCGAATTCGATCAACACCGGCCCGAGCATCTTAAGCCCGAAGGTAATCAGGCGCGGGCTCGAGCACGCCGCCAGTTCTTCTTCGTATAAGTATCGCTGAATGGGCGACCAGCCGGGACCACCGTATTCTTTGGGCCAAGCCGGCGCGATCCAGCCGCGTTCATACAAGATCTTTTGCCAGGTGACGTAATCGTCCTTCGACAGTTTCAGGCCCAAATCGACCTTGCGCTTGGTTTCTGCCGGAATGTTGGCGTTTAGGAACTCCCGAACCTCGGCCTGAAAGGCCAGCTCTTCCGGTGTCAGCGTCAGTTGCATGGAGGGTTCCTATTCGGCGAATTCGGACAGGTCGCGATCGACCAGGAAGCTTGTTTGCCCCAATTCCGAATTGAAGGAAAGGGTCGACATGTCTTCCATCCGCATGGGGTAGAGAAATCCGTCCAGATGGTCGCATTCGTGCTGCAGCAGCATGGCGTGATAGCCCCGCGCCTCGATCGACCGCTGTTCGCCTGCAAGCGTCTGATGATTCAATCGGATGCGGGTGTAGCGCGGCACCATGCCGTGCAGCCCCGGCAAACTGAGGCAGCGTTCCCAAATCGGTTTCTTTTCTTCCGTCAGCGGCGTTATGACGGGATTGATCAGGGGCGACCACGGCACCGGCTTCATGTCGGCGCCCTTAGGGATTTGCCGTTCCATGACCCGGTATAGCACCAGCCGCTTATTGATGTAGACCTGGGGTGCCGCCAGCCCATTGCCGCCGATGTCGATCAGCGTGTCCCGCATGTCGTCGATCAGTCGGACGATTTCGGGCGCGGTGGGATCATCGACGGGCTCCGCCACCTGTTTCAGGCAGTCGTTGCCCATCAAAGCGATTTTCAAAATGGCCAAGGTCAGCCTCCCGCTTACCTGCACATCCCGCCCCCGGTTGTAGCAGACCGCGCGGCCCGGACCAATCGCCCTTGCCCAACTTACGGCGCGGGGCCTATCCTCTTGCCATCCAGGGGCGGCGTCCGCCGCGACCGTAAAAAACGGAAACACCAGGGACATGACAGCGGCATCCAACGCAACACGCGCCATGACCGGCGGCCGGGCGCTGGCGGAAATCCTCAAACTTCACGAAATCGGCCCCATGTTCGGCATGGGTGGCTTTCAATTGCTGCCGTTTTACGAGGCTTGCCGGGCGTTGGGCCTGCAGCACTACCTGATCAACGACGAACGGTCGGGCGCCTTCGCAGCCGATGCTTACGCCAAGGTCACCAACAAGCCCGGCGTGATCGACGCCACACTTGGCCCGGGGGCGACCAACATCGTTACCGGCGTGGTAGAAAGCCTGAACGCCGGCCTGCCGATGATCGCCATCACCGGCGACGCCAACCGGGAACACGCATGGAAAAACATGACCCAGGAGACCCGGCAGCTCGACATCCTCCGCCCGATCATGAAGGAAGTCATCCGGGTCGAGGTCGTGAAGCGCATCCCCGAGCACGTGCGCCGCGCCTTCGCCGTGGCAACCAGCGGCCGGCCCGGCCCGGTGCTGCTCGATGTGCCGGAAGACGTCTGCCACGGCGAACACGATTTCGACGCCGCCGATTTCTGGGTCGATCCGGAAACCCTGAAGGCGCAGGCGCGGCGGACCCGCCCGGCGGCGGCGGAGGTCGAACGCGCCGCAGCACTCCTCGCCAAGGCCGACCGTCCCTTGATGCTGGTCGGCGGCGGCATTCATATTTCCGAGGCCTATGACGCGGTCCTGAAACTCGCCGAAGACCAGGGTATCCCCGTCGCCCACACCATGAGCGGCAAGGGCGCCATTGCATGCACGCATCCGCTTTCGGCAGGTCTGTTCGGGCGGTACGACCGCATTGCCAACGATCTAATCGCCAAGTCCGACTGCCTGTTGGTCGTCGGCTGCAAACTGGGAGAGATCGCCACCAAGCGCTTCGCCCTGATCCCGCCGGGTAAGAACTTGATCCATGTCGAAATCGACCCCCACGAAATCGGCCGCACGGCGCAGCCCGACGTGGCGCTGCCGGGGGATGCGCGGCTAACGCTGGAAGACCTTGCGGCGGCATTGGAAGACAGCAGCAAAAACAAAAAGCGCCGGGCCGATTACACCGGCGCGATCCCGGGCCTGATGACCGACTGGCAGAAGGGAGCGGCCGACCGCCTGGAAAGCACCGAGACGCCCATCAACGTCGGGCGGCTGATGGGGGAATTGAACAAGGTCATGCCCGATGACGGCATCGTCGTCGCCGACGGCGGCTTCGCCGGGCATTGGGGCGGGCTGATGTTCGACACCAAGAGAGCCGGCCGCCATTTTCTGCCGGATCGCGGGTTTGCCTCCATCGGATACGGCGTGCCAGGCGGCATCGGTGCCTCGCTTGCCGCCGGGCCGAAACGCCGGGTGGTGAGCCTCACCGGCGACGGCGGTTTCAACATGTCCCTGGGCGATCTGGAAACCGCGCGCCGGGTTGGCGCCAACTTCGTCGCCGTGGTCTTCAACAACGCGGCGTCGGGGTATGTGAAGGCGCTGCAGCACGCGGTGTTCGGCGAAGGCAATTATCAATCGTCGGACCTGGTGGAGATGGACTATTCTGCCATCGCCCGGGGCTTCGGCTGTCACGGCATCCGCGTCGAAGACCCGGAGGCGCTAAGCGACGCCTTGAACGAGGGGCTGGAAAATACCGACACGCCCACCGTCGTCGACGCTGTCGTCACCCGCGACCCCGCCAAAATGCTGCCCGCCGCCGACAACCGGGCGCTTGAGGTCAACAAGGGCGACCGGCCCGTTTAAAGGAAACTGTCATGACTCAATCCAACGACACCCTCGGTATGAGCAACCTGGGCCCGGATGACCTGCGCGCCATGCTCCGCACCATGCAAACCATCCGCCGGTTCGAGGAACGGGCCTCCGACGACTTTCGCGCCGGCGACGTCTACGGGGTCGTGCACAGCTATATCGGGGAAGAAGCCGTCGCCGTCGGCGTTTGTCAGGCGCTCCGCAAGTCCGACAAGATCATCTCGACCCACCGCGGCCACGGTCACTGCATCGCCAAGGGCGCGGATTTGAATCGCATGATGGCGGAGCTTTACGGCCGCCGGGACGGGTACTGCAAAGGCAAGGGCGGATCCATGCACATCGCCGATTTCGACATCGGCATGCTGGGCGCCAACGGCATCGTTGCGGGTGGCATGCCGATCATCACCGGCGCCGGGCTGGCATGCCAGATGGACGGTCTGGGCGACGTCGCCATCTGTTTTTTCGGCGATGGCGCATCCAACGCCGGGCCGTTTCATGAATCGATCAATCTGGCGGCAAGCTGGAAGCTGCCGGTGATTTACGTGTGTGAAAACAACCTGTGGGCGGTCAACGTGGCAACGGACCAAAGCACAGCATTGCCCGATATCGCCGAACGCGCCAAGGCTTACGGTATTCCGGGCGAAGTCGTCGACGGCAACGACGTGTTCGCTGTCTACCGTGCGGCATTTAAGGCCATCGACGAGGCCCGGCGCGGCGAGGGCCCAAGCATCATCGAATGCAAGACCTACCGCCACCGGGCGCACACGGAACGCCCGGATCAGAGAGACATCCGCCCGGAAGACGAAGTCGCCGCGTGGAAGGCAAAAGACCCCATCGGTAGGCTGCTCAACCACATGAAGGCCCTGCCGGAGGCACCCGTCACCGACGCGGAATTTCAAGACCTGGACAAAGCGGTGCTGACCGAGATCGAAGCCGCCGTGGCTTTCGCCAAGGCCAGCCCCTTCCCCGACCCGGACGACGCCGTGGGCGACGTCTTCGCAGCCTAAGCAGGACGATACGATCATGCGCGAACTCACATACGCTCAGGCCGGATGGGAAGCCCTTGCCGAGGAAATGCGGCGGGAAAAAAAAATCTTTCACCTGTCGACGGACCCGCCGGGTATGCTGCTGAGCGAATTCGGCGCCGACCGCATCCGCGCCACGCCGATCACCGAAAGCGCCCTGACCGGCATGGCCATCGGCGCCGCTGGGTCGGGATACCGGCCCATCGTCGACTGGCGGTCCATCACCTTCTGCTTCGTCGCCATGGATCAGATCGTCAATCAGGCCGCGAAAATCCATTACATGTTCGGCGGCCAGGCGAAATTCCCAATCCTATTCCGCTCCACCGTCGGCGGCGGCACCCGCCGCGCGGCGCAGCATTCGCAAAGCCCCTATTCCATGTTCATGAACCTGGCCGGGTTGAAGATGATCATCCCGTCGACGCCCTATGACCTGAAGGGGTTGCTGAAAACCGCGATCAGAGACGACAACCCGGTGATCTCGTTCGAATGCGGCAGGCTCGACAAAATTAAAGGCCCGGTGCCCGAAGACGACTACACCATCCCCTTCGGCGTCGCCGACGTGAAACGCGAAGGCACGGACATCACCGTGATCGCGCTCGCCTGGATGGTGACGGAGGCCCTGGCGGCGGCGGAAAAGCTCTCTAAGGAAGGCGTGTCGGTCGAGGTTGTTGATCCGCGCACCCTGGTCCCCATGGACGCCGCGACGATCCGTAAATCCGTGCAGAAAACCGGGCGTCTGCTGATCGCCGACGAAGCGACGCCGACGGCCAGTGCGGCATCCGAGATCGCAACCCTCGTCACCGAAGACTTGGAGACCTTCAAAGCTCTTAAGGGCCCCGTCCGCCGGGTCTGCGCCCTGAACGTGCCGATCCCCTACACCCCCAATCTGGAAGATCATGTCTTCCCCGATCGGCACAAGATCGCGAAGGCGATCCGCGAGGTTATGGAACAATCGGGGAAAGGCGCCGCTGCATGAGCCAGGAAGCATTCAGATTAGAAGGAAAGACCACCGTCGTATCGGGCGGGTCCGCCGGCATCGGCGAAGCCGTGGTTCGCCGTCTGGCCGCCGAGGGCGCGAACGTGGTGTTCGGCGATATGGACGCCAAGGGGGGTGCGGCGCTCGCCAACGACCTGACCGGCGCCGCCGGGTCCGTGACCTTCGTGGCGCTGGACGTGACGAAGAAAGATCAATGGCAGGCGATCATTGACCGCGCCGTCAATGACCACGGCGGGCTGGATGTCTTGGTCAACAACGCCGGCATCTACGACAAGACGTCGATCGACGACATGACCGAAGAACAGTGGGACCGGATGATGGAAGTGAACGCCAAGGGCGTCTTTCTGGGCACTCAGGCGGCCATCCCGGCGATGCGGCAATCGGGCGGCGGATCGATCATCAACCTGTCGTCAACGGCGGGGCTGCGGGCGTCGTGGTTCGTCCACTACGGTGCGTCGAAGGGCGCGGTCCGGCTGATGACCAAGTCCGTCGCACTGCAATGCGCGAAAGACAACATCCGCTGCAATTCCGTCCATCCGGGACCGGTCGATACGGCCATGGGGCGGCGCGCCGTGCCGCAAGACAAGTTCGAAGCCCGCATGAAAACCATCCCCCTCGGCCGGTTGGCGCGGCCCGAAGAAGTCGCAGGCGCGGTGTTTTTCCTGGCAAGCGACGATTCAAGTTTCGTTACCGGGTCGGAAATCGTCGTCGACGGCGGCGCTTTTGCGACCTAGGCCACGGGCGAGATCAAAGCTCCCGCCCCGCCCGTTCCATGGTGCGGACCAGGGGGTCGAGCACGTAATTCAGCACCGTGCGGGCGCCGGTCACCAGAGAGACCTCTGCCAGCATTCTGGACGTCAGCGCCGGGTGGGCCGGTTTTTCCGGGTCTTCCCGATCCGGCAGTTCCATGGGCAGCACCCGGCCAGAGAAATAGGCCACGCCCGTCACCGGGTCGACGATGCGGTCGGCGGAGACCTGCGTCACCGCGCTTTCGATCATTGGCGCGGTCCGCGCATCAAAGGCGGTCAGCCGCACGCGGGCGGGCATGCCGGGATAGACCACGTCGATATCTCGGGGGTCGATCTTCAGCTCGACCACGCGCAGGTCGTTCTGCGGCACCAGGTCCAAAAGCGGTTCCCCCGCCTGCACGACGCCGCCCGGCGTATGCACGCGAAGCTGCACGACAACGCCGTCGGTCGGCGCGGTCACCTGCGCCCGCGCCAGGATATCTCGGGCGGCGCGGACTTTCTCCGCAACCTCCGATAGGCCTTCGTTGACATCCTGCAGTTCCTGCGTCGCGTCCTTGATATGCCGTTCGCCCGATTGCGCGGCCCCCGGGAATTGAGTTAAATGACGCCCGTCGGCCGGGATCAATTCCGGCCGGACGTGTGTCTACGGTCCGGACGCACCCGTCAATTCCACCGGACATTTCAGCTTGATGGAGAACCCACCGGATGATGTTGGTACGCTGCTTCGTGGCGCCCTCGGCGATCGAGGGGCTCGGAACCTTCACCCGCGATCCGATTTCCAAGGGAACCGAGATTTATCGCTTCACGCCGCCGTTCGACACCGTCCTCGATACGGGCGCCATTGATGACGCCCCGCCTTCGGCGCGGGAGTTCCTCGCCCGCTACACTTTCACCGACCCGGCTAATCCCGAAAAGATGATGCTGGAATTCGACGAAGGCCGGTACATGAATCATTCGGACGACCCGAACACCGATTGTTCGGGCATCTATTTCGGTTTCGCAGTGCGCGACATCGCCGCCGGCGAGGAATTGACCTGTCACTACGGCCACCTGGAAGGTGGGAAAGTGATTATCGACCCGCCGCGCTGGGTGAAATCCGCATAGCCTTCCGGGCGTTGAGCGCCTTGCCGTCGGTCAGCCACCGGACATAGGCCGGCAGACCAAAGGCGGCCTGATGCAGTTCGGGTGTGTAATAGCGCGTATCGATACCGCCCGCTTTGTATCGCCTGCGAAGCGCCTTGAGCGTCGGATGCCCGAGCCCTCCTTCGGCGCGGCTCCAGCTCAGCGCCATCAGCCCGCCGTAGGTAGGAACCACCACGCCGTAAAACGACACGTGCGGGAACAGGCCCTTTAGCTTTTGCGCCACATCGGCGGTCACTTCCGGCTGCAGGAACGGCACGCCGCTTTGCGTCACCAAAATCCCGCCGGGCGCCAGGCAGCGGCGGCAGTTACTGAAAAATTCCTCGGTGAACAGAATGGCGCCGGCGCCGACCGGGTCGGGCGAGTCGACGATGATCACGTCATAGGTTTCGGTGGCCTTCTTGACGAAGCGGAAACCATCGCCGATGACTAGCCGCGTCCGCGGATCTTCAAACGCGCCGGCGGATATCATCGACATGTGGGTGCGGCACACCTCGACGACTTCGCCGTCGATATCGATAATCGTCGCCTGTTCGACCGGATGGCGCAGAACTTCGCGGAGCGTGCCCCCCGCCCCGCAACCGATGATCAGCACCCGTTTGGGGTCGGGATGGGCGAACAGCGGCGGATGCGCCAGCATTTCCTGATAGGCGAAACCGTCCCGCTCGGTATTCTGAACCACGCCGTCCAGAACGAAAATCCGGCCGAATGTCGGGTTTTCAAAGAACAGAAACCGGTGATAGGCCGTTTGCGCTTCGTGGATGATGCGGCTGATCTGATAACGCGGCTGCCAGTCGGATGGATTGTCTTTCTCGAACTCATGCTCGCAGAACCAGGCGGCTTGGCCGCCGTCCAGGTCGCCCGGGAGCGCCGGCGTCAACCCGCCCATCGGGATGTCGATCATTGGGTCTGGCTCCGGTTCCAGCTCGATCGCATATGTCGTCTTCATCTGAACACCTTGTTGATTGAGGGGGAAAATCGCCAGGAAGTCAGGGTCGGTCTCCGGGCGGCAAGTCGGAGGATACGGCGAAAGCGGCCGTACACCCGGCGGCAGGCGCGCGCATCGGCGCCCGGCAGGTAGACAGTGCGAAATAAAATTCTTTGGCTGTAGTCCCGAAGCGTTCGATAACGGCTTCAACCATGATGAGTCGGCTCCGGGACATCGTCATGCGTCAGGCGGAGAGACGGCAGGGACTGGGCGAATGCGATCGCGCCGCGTTCCTGGCTTGATCCGCAAGACGGGCGGCGGGCGACCGGCGCCTGCCGGAAGCGATGTCGTCGTTTAAGATGGTCCAGGCGCCCGCGCACGGCAAAGGAGCCAACCCGCGTCTCGTTCGCGAGCCCCGGGGGCGGTGTCGGCTAGCATGAACCGTCATGAGTTTTCGATTGTAAGCGTCGGCGGGCGTCGCCATGGGAATCGACGGAATGTTAGTTGAGGACCTAAGGATTATCAATGGGATTTGAAGGTCCGACTGTTGATGGTTTTGGGGGGCGGCCGGGAGGTTGCCGCCGGGCTACACCCGCACGCCCGTCGGCTCGTCCAGTTACTTGACGCATGACCTCAGCAGCGCCGTATTGAACCATGATTTGCCGTCGATGGGTGTCTAACCTTAGCACCTTTGGGACATATTGAGGTATTTGCATATCGGAGGATTTCTGGCTCATCGTAGTGACCGAAGGGAACAAAGATGAGACAGAAATCCATGAGCAAGAAAGCCCCAGCCGATCAGGCTGTCCGTGATATCCGGCGTAAGACGCGCAAGTAGTATTCGTCGGAAGAGAAGATCCGCATTGTCCTTGAAGGGCTGCGGGGCGAGGAAAGTATCTCTGCCCTATGCCGCCGGGAAGGCATCGCTGAGAGCGTGTATTACAGTTGGTCGAGAGAGTTCCTGGAAGCGGGCAAGAGCAATCGAACGGCCATCACTCCGCCATCTCCGGGATCGGCGTGACCAGCGGTTCGCCGGCAAAGAACGCCTCGATGTTTTTCCGGATCAGGACCGCGCTTTTGGCGTGGATGCCGTCGACCATGCCGCCCACATGCGGCGTCAGCACGACGTTCTTGAGCGCGATCAGGTCGTCGGGGATGTCGGGCTCGTCCTCATACACGTCAATCCCGGCACCCCGGATAACCCCAGACTTAAGCGCATGGACCAACGCGGCGGTATCGACGATGGAGCCCCGGCCGATGTTGACCAGGTATCCGTCCTTGCCCAGCGCGGCCAGAACATTGGCGTTGATCATGTGCTGCGTTTCAGCACCACCGGGGGCGGAGACCACCAGGAAATCCACATGTTCCGCAAGGTCCTTCACATCGGCGACGAAGGTATAGGGCAGGTCGGACTTGGCCGAACGGGCGGTGTAGTAGACCGGCATTTCCGACGCCGCCGCGCGCCGTGCGATGCCCTTTCCGATGCCGCCCATGCCGATAATGCCGATGGGCCGGCCGGTGATCGTCGGGCGCGTTTCCTCGGGCCCCCGCCATGCGCCCGACCGCGCCACCGCGTCGAAGTTGACGATGTCGCGGACCGCCGCCAGCAACAGGGCGAAGGCGTGATCGGCGACCGATTCCGCGTTGGTCCCGGCGGCATGGCAGACCTTGATCCACCGGGCCTTGGCGGCGTCCAGATCGACCCGGTCGTACCCCGTGCCGACGCAGCAGATGAGGCCGAGCGATGGAAGCGCCGCGATTTCATCGGCAAAGGCGCCGTAGGAGCCTGATGTCATCAAGACGCGGCCCTCGGCGCACCGGGGGTCGTTTTTATCACCAAGCTTGAGGTCGAAATCCACCAGGTCGAAGCCGGATTGCAGCTCCGCCCGGAAGGCCGGCGCCGGGTGTTTGAACAAGACGATGTTTTTCATGGGATCCGCGGTTCTGCTTATCTGTTCTTGAGGGCTTCTGGGTTGATCATGCTGACGGGGTTGCCGTCGATATAAGCGAGAATTTGATCGAAGATGTCGCGGAAGTGAACCTCATATTCGTCCGTCGTAACATAGCCGATGTGCGGCGTGCAGTAGGCATTGGGCAGGTCTAGTAACGGCTCCGTCCCTTTTTTCACCGGCTCGTCATCGTAAACGTCGACCGCCGCCATGCCGGGCCGCCCGGCCTTGAGCGCCGCCGCCAACGCACCCTTGACGATCAGGCCCGAGCGGGACGTGTTGACGAGTAACGCCGTCGGCTTCATGAGCGCCAGGTCTTCCGCCGTCACGATGTTTTTCGTCGCGTCCTTAAGCCGCACATGAAGGGTCAGCACGTCGGCATCCCGGAAAAACGCCTCCTTGCTTGCGGCGACGTCGTACCCCTCGGCGGCGGCGGCCTTGCGGCTTTCCTCCCGCGCCCAAACGAGGATGCGCATGCCAAAGGTCTTGGCCGTGTCGGCGACGGCGCGGGAAATGCGGCCGTATCCGTAAATACCCAGCGTCTTGCCGCGCAGCGTGCGGCCCAGGCCCATCTGCCAGTTGCCGGCTTTGAGGCTTTGCATCTGTTCGGGGATTTGGCGCATGGCCGCGAGGATCAGGCCCCAGGTCAGTTCCGCCGTGGCGTAGCTGGGCATGCCGGGGTGCTGGCTTGAACATAGCAGCACGCCGCGTTCGGTGCAGGTTTCCACATTGATGTGGGGGTAGACGCTCCGCTGGCTGATGAGTTCCAGCTTATTGAGCTTTTGCAGAAGCGGCGTGCGGATTTTCGTGCGTTCGCGGATCAGCACCAGGGCTTCCGTATCCTTCAGCCGTTTCGCTAGTTCATCCGTGTCCTGCACGTGATCGTTCCAGACCGTGACGTCGTGGCCGTCGAGCTTTTTGAAACAGTCGAGCGTGCGAATGGTATCGAAATAATCATCCAGGATCGTGATCTTCATGGGGTGTTTGTCCTCCCTGTTCGGAAATCCCCCTTTCGATGAAAACTCATTCTTTGTCCGACGGGCCCTTGAGACCGACCGCATTACCGTCGGGATCGCTAAGGTAGATCGATGGTCCGGCCCCTTCGGCGCCGTAGCGTTTTTTTGTCGGCCCGGCATCGACGTCATTGACCAGCAGATGCGCGCGGATGGCGCCTTCGTCCCACGAATCCACCCGCATGCAGAAATGATCCATGTTGCGGGCGTCCTCTCCGGGCGGCGGACCGCCCATGCAGCCCAGCTCGCCCACCGCGTCGACGATGTCGATCAGCGATGCGCCGGTGCGGAGCTGCACCAGACCGAGGCCTTCGACCTCGCGTTCCTTCGCACAGCCCAGCACATCGCAATAAAAGGCGATCATCGCCGGCACGTTCGCCGATCTAATAACCACGCGGTCGATGCGGCTGACCCTGTTGCTCATGCGGTTACCGCTCTCTTTTGGTTCTTTTTACGGCCGCTTTTTTTCTGCTGCGCGGCCCATTCGGCGATCTGCCGGGCTTCCAATTGCGCATGGTGTTTGGCGTGCGCCTTGGCCTCGTAAATGATCCAGTCGCGGAATGCTCGGACCTTCGGTTTCTCGGCGCTGTCTTCGGGCATGACCAGCCAATAGGCATGGGCGACCGGGTAGATTTCCGCAAACGGCCGGATCAGCCGGCCGCTCTCCAGATCCCGTTCGGCGACGGTGGATTTGACCAGCGCCACGCCCTGGCCCTGGGCGGCGGCTTCGACCAGCATCCAGTGCGGCGAAATCACCGGCCCGCCGAGCGCCTTGTCGCATTCAACGCCGTGGGCGCGGAGCCATACCTCCCAAGTCGGGAAGCTTTCGTCAATTTCATGCTGCACCGGATGCAACAACGTGTGTTTCAACAAATCCTTGGGTTTACGGATCGGATTTTTACTTTGCATCAGCGACGGCGCGCAGACAGCATAAACTTCTTCCTGAAACAGTTTTTCGACCCGGCATCCGGGATAGTTGCCTGGACCATAACGCACGGCGATGTCACCTTCCTCCGGGTCAAACCGGACGCGAAGCACCGCCGCCGCCAACATGACCTGAATTTCAGGATGCAGGCGGGTGAAATTTTCCAGCCGGTGGACCAGCCACTTCGCGGCGAAAGTCGGCGTGACTGATACGGTCAGCGGCCCGCCAGTTTCCGACTGGAACAGGGCGTCCGTCGCTGCCTGTAGTTTTTCGAACCCTTCGCGCAGGCCGGGCAGATACGTTTCCCCGGCGTCGGTCAGCGCCAGGCCGCGCTGACACCGCCGGAAAAGCTGCACGCCCAAATATTCCTCCAGCCCTTTGACCTGGTGGCTGACGGCGGCAGGTGTCACATGCAGTTCGTCCGCGGCCCGGGACATCGACAGATGGCGGGCGGCGGCCTCGAACGCACGAAGCGCGTTAAGCGGCGGCAGGGGTCTCATGGCGGTATTGTTAGGTTATACTTTTTCTAAAAACAACCATGAGAAATCGTCGTTTGCGGCAAACTGGAAATTTTTTTAATTTCCTCCCAACAACGGAACGGAAAACCCAAAAAACAACTGGTTTTAGAGTTTCAACGCCACAATTTGACGAAGGTGCCCACCCCGATAAGTCTCCAGGAATTCGCCGGGACGCCCTTCAAGAATCAAGGAGAATTAAAATGGCCTACAACCGCGACATAGGATATTCCGCCCCCCTGCCCTCGGGCGCCCTGCCGACCCATGATGAAATGGCGGTGCTGCGTCATCAGGCCTGGGACCGCGAAGTGAAGACCTTCCGCAAGACCGTCAGCCGCCTGTTCAAAGGCTAAAGCGCACACCGACTTTCGCCGGCTCGGCCGGCACTGACTAGAGTTTCGTTTCCTCCGACCCCCCGCCCTTCCCATGGGCACACTCCATCCGGGGCCAGCCAAACAGACCGTTTACTCCCCCTACGGTCCGGGCGGCGGCCCCGGATTTTATTTTTAAAGTTCGGAAACTCTCAAGGCGCAGGGGTATGGCGGGGTCGGCGGCCTCATAATAATTTGTGCGCTGATTGGCCGTATCGACGCCGCGAAAACCCTGTTCGATGGCCAGCGTGGTCAGACTTTCCGTCCGCTCCTCTTTCCAGGCCGTGCCGTACAAATATTTGGAGATCGGGATCGCCATCGCCTGAAACCTAGATTGCGTCGAAGGCGATGGCGTGGCGGAGCCCTTCCTGCGTGAAAGGCTGCACCCCGTGCCAGACATAGGACGGGAACAGCACCAACGTCCCCGGCACGGGCCGGATCAGGCGGTGGCTCCGGTTGCGGGCGCTGACGTAGGCGTCCGGCGGGCGGCCGAACTGGATGCAGCCCTCGCCCGATTCCCAAACGTCTTCGGGCAGGTCCGGGACCTTGATGTAATAGACGCCGGATATC
>JAYNIR010000014.1:0-41006 GCA_038109305.1 Rhodospirillaceae bacterium | reverse complement strand
TTCCCAAACGTCTTCGGGCAGGTCCGGGACCTTGATGTAATAGACGCCGGATATCCATCCTTCGTTATGGATGTGGCTGGCGTCGTATCCGGCGCCGTAAAGGATCGTCGACCAGGCGCCGGTAAACCGCACATCCGGATTGATGAACCGGCGGAACGGATGCGCCGGATCGGGCGTGAGCGACCGCGCGTATTTCGCGATTTCGTCGACGACCGTGTTTTTTAGCGCCAGCACAGCGCCCGTCGGGTTGGCAAACTGGTTTCCGGGGATTTGCGTGCCGCCCCGCATGGTCTGGCCGATGGGTTCCGGCCGGGCCGTGTGGCGGGCCGCCAGTTCGGCATGCAGTTGGTCATTGAAATCGTCGATGTCCGCATAGCCCTCGGGCACGGCGATCACGCGGGCGGTCACGTCGTTGTCGTAGTCGACGAAATCGTCAACCCGGTCATCGCCCGCTTCGGTCATGGCGATGGTCAAAAAGCCGAGCGCTTCGCTGCGCCTTGGGTTGATGTCGTGAGCACGGCCCAACACCTCCGCCGCACGGGCGCTCTGTCCGGCGCGGATCAGGCATTCGCCGAAGGCCTCAAAAACTTCCCACCCGGCGTCGGGGCCGACCGCGGCCTCAAACGCCCGGATCGCGTCATCAAACTTATCCAGCCCAGCGAGCGCCCGGCCCAGCACCGCGTGGCCATCGGGCAGATCAGGCCCCGTTTCAACCGCCCGCCGGGCGACCGGTTCGGCCCGCCGGAACGCCCGGTCCTCAACCAGCGCCGTTGCATATTGAATATGGGTTTGCGGATGATCGGGGTAGGTATCTGCCGCCCAGGCAAGCGTGTCGTACATTTCATCCTTTTGGTCGGCGGCCCATTTGAAATTTCGGAACCCTTCGTGCGCGCGCCACATCAGCGGATCGATCTTGACTGCCTGCCAGAACGCATCGAAGGCACCATCGGCGTCACCCAGCTCAATCCTGACAGCGCCCAGGGACGCACAGCTTTCGGCATTGCCGCCGCTGAGTTCGATCGCCCACTGAAAAGCCGCCGCTGCGGCATCTAACTGCCCGGCCGCCTGCAGCGCGCCTGCGTGGTTATGGTGGGTTTCCCAATTGTCCGGATCGATGGCGAGCGACGCGGCGAACCGCGCCAGCGCACCCGGCAGGTCATCCAGCTTGTGCAGCGTCATCCCCAGGTTGGACAGCGCGTCGGCGGACCCGGAGTTGAGTGCCAACGCGCGCTCGAAGCTCGCCCGCGCATCCTGGAACAAGTCCGAATAGAACTGGGCAAGCCCGAGGTTGTTGCGGCAATCCGGATTGTCGGGGCGGAGCCGCACGGCGGCCTCAAGCTCCGGGATGGCCTCGGCGGGGGTTTCGCTCTGCATCAGGGCGATGCCTAAAAGGTGGCGGGCCTCCGCATGATCCGGGTTGGCGCCCAGAAACGCGCGGTATCGTGCGACAGCTTCCTTAAGGTCGCCCGACTGATGGACCTGAAATGCTTCCTGCAGGGTGCTCACGGGTGGCAACGCCTTCCGAATTCGGGCTTCTTAAATGCCACGAATGGGCGGAATGCGCCAAGCCCCACCGCATCGGGGGCGGGCGCGGCCTGACGGATGAGTGTCAGACGATGCGTTTTACCCAGGTCGGCGGTAACCGCACGGACACCTTGGTGCCATGGTTTTCAACGCTTTCAACCTCAAGCGACGCCTGATGCTGATCGGCCAGGATGCGGACCAGCGACAGGCCCAGGCCGGAGCCCTGGCGGGTGCGGGCGACGCCATGCACCTTGATCCGGGAATAGGGCTCGAACAGACCGTCCAGTTCTTCCTTGGGGATGCCCAGGCCCTTGTCGCTGAAGCTGATGACGATGCCGCCCATGCCGCCGCCTTCGGCCTCCAGCGTGCTGGTGCCGCGCTTGGGCGTGAACTTGATCGCGTTACCGAGGGGATTCGTCAAAAGCTGACGGACCCGGCCGGCGTCGCAATAAAGCGCCGGCAGATGGTCCGACGACCGCACCTTCAGCGCGAGGCCGGCGTTATCGGCTTCGGTCTAGACCCAACAACGGCAATCGTCCAGCAGCATGGGCAGCGTCATCCACGCTTCGTTCATTTCCAGTTGGCCGGATTCGATTTTAGCGAGGTCTAACAGATCGTTGAACACGTCCAGCATGTGCGATGACGTGCGCCGGATTTCGGCGATGTATTCGGCGTACTTGGGATTGCCGAGTTCGCCGTAGGGTTCCTGCTGCACCATATCGGCGAGGCCGACCACGGCGGTCAGCGGCGTGCGCAGTTCGTGGGTAATGCGGGCCAAGAACTGGGTCTTGCGATGATCGTTGATTTCCGCGTTTTCCTTGAGCTTGAGCAATTCGCCGTTGATCCGGCGAAGGCCTTTGACCTCGCTCCTAAGCGCCAGGATTTCCGAATTGAGCTTGTCATAGCGCCGATTGCGGCGGCGCTTCACGGCCCGTAACACCCAAAGAATCGGCAAGATGGGCAAGATCAGCACCTTACCCCACGAACTTGGGCGCGGGGCGGCCGTTGCCGCTGGCGCCTCAGGGAAGTCCGCCAAGCTCGTCAACCGTTCTCGGCATGGCGATGATATCTCCGTAAAGTTTCCGCGAGCGCTCTTTCAGATTTCCTTCTGTAATTAGATAAAAAGTGAAGATAATATTTATTTTTAAATAAAAAGTGTGTATAGAATAAAAAATTGCAATATATTTTATTTGCGTTATTTTTGATAGAATTTGGATAAAATTTTATCGAACGCTAGATTATTTCAATATTTCAGTTGGTTAGAGAAACTCATCCCGCCGCCTGAAAGACTGTTAATTAAGCCGGAAAACAAAACTCGCGCACGCCCCTGCCATGCCGGTAACGGGCCCGCCCGGCCGGGCTGAAAATCGCCCGGGTTTCTTGACGCCATCGGCCCATTCCGGTAAACCGTCTGGAATTTTCTTGCACTGCACAATTTCTGAACAAAAGACGGTTCCGCCCCGCTTTCCGCCGGGGCCGCCGCAAGGGGTCCGCCATGAAAGTTTTGGTCGGCGTCAAACGCGTGATCGACGCCTATGTAAAGGTCCGGGTCAAATCTGATCAGACCGGGGTTGAAACCCAGAACGTGAAAATGTCGATGAACCCGTTCGACGAAATCGCTGTCGAAGAGGGTGTACGGCTTCGCGAAGCCGGCACGGCGACGGAACTGGTAGCCATCTCCATGGGCCCCGATCAAGCGCAGGAAACGATCCGCACCGCCTTGGCGATGGGCGCCGACCGGGGCATTCATGTGGTGTCGGACGCGGCGCTTGAGCCGCTCGCCATCGCCAAGATGTACAAGGAAATCGTCGCCCGCGAAAATCCGGATCTGGTGATCCTGGGCAAACAGGCGATCGACGGCGACAACAACCAGGTCGGCCAGATGCTGGCGGCGCTTTTGGGCTGGTCCCAAGGCACGTTCACGTCGAAGATCGAACTCGGCAGCGGCTCGGCCAAGGTCACCCGCGAAGTCGACGGCGGGCTTGAAACGCTGGACATCAAACTGCCGGCCGTGGTGACCACGGACCTGCGGTTGAACGAACCGCGGTATGCGTCGCTCCCCAACATCATGAAGGCCAAGAAAAAAGAAATAGCCAAGCTGACGCCGGAAGGCCTGGGGGTCGACGCGGCACCGCGCATTCAGGTGCTGAAAGTGACCGAACCCGCCGCCCGCAAGGCCGGCGTGAAGGTCGAAAGCGCGGCCGAGCTTGTCGCCAAACTGAAAAACGAAGCGAAGGTGATCTGATTATGGCTGTCCTCGTTTACGCAGAACACGATAATTCCGAACTAAAGCCGGCGACGCTCTCTGCCGTCACCGCCGCCAAGCAGTTGGGCGACGTCACGATCCTGGTCGTCGGGTCAGGCTGCCGCGCGGTCGCCGACGCCGCCGCTAAGATTGACGGCGTCGCAAAGGTATTGTTGGCCGACGATGCGGCCTACGAGCACGAAATCGCCGAAAACGTGGCGGCGCTGATGCTCAAGCTCGCGGGCGACTACGACGTCTTCATGGCGGCGGCCACCACCAGCGGCAAGAACGTCATGCCGCGCATCGCGGCGCTTTTAGATGTGCAGCAGATTTCCGAGATTTCCGCTGTCGAAGGGCCGGACACCTTCGTCCGCCCGATCTATGCCGGCAACGCCATAGCGACGGTCAAAACGTCCGACGCCAAAAAGGTTCTGACCGTCCGCACCACCGCGTTTGACGCGGCGGCCGCGGAAGGCGAATCGGCCGCCGTCGAAGACGTTTCCGGCGACGGCGCATCCGACTTGGCATCCTTCGTCGGTCAGGAACTGACCAAGTCCGAACGCCCGGAGTTGACCAGCGCGCGCGTGATCATTTCCGGCGGTCGCGGCATGCAGTCGGGCGATAACTTCACGTTGCTGGAAGAAGTCGCCGACATCCTGGGCGCGGCCGTGGGGGCATCCCGCGCCGCAGTCGACGCCGGGTTCGTGCCCAACGACTATCAGGTCGGGCAGACCGGCAAAGTCGTCGCGCCGGAACTGTACATCGCAGTTGGTATCTCCGGCGCGATCCAGCACCTGGCGGGCATGAAAGATTCGAAGGTCATCGTCGCCATCAACAAGGACGAGGAAGCACCGATCTTTTCCGTCGCCGACTACGGCCTGGTCGCCGACCTGTTCACCGCCGTGCCGGAACTGAAGGCGGCGCTCAAGGGCTGATCCGGGACCGGGCCCGCGGACTGAAGGGCGAAGATGGCGAACCCGTCGCTCCGGCCACCCGTCGACCAGCAAGACGCGCCAACCAGCCGCAACCTGGCGCTCGGCATTCTGTGCATGCTGATCGCCATCGGCGGTTTCGCAACCATGCAGATGTTCGTGAAACTAGCGGGGCCCGAATACCCGCCGTTTCAAGCCGTGTTCATCCGGAGCGTCATCGCCGCCGTCATCATCGTGCCGTGGATGTTGAAATCCGGCGGGACCGCGTCGTTCAAGACTGATTGCCCGTGCGGGCATTTCTTCCGTTCGCTGTCGGGCGTTTTGGGCAACGCCAGCTTTTTTTATGCGTACTCCATAATTGCGCTGACCGAAGGCATGGCCATCGTCATGTCGGTGCCGATCTTTGTGGCGCTATCGGCCATTTTGTTTTTGGGAGAAAAGGTCGGCGTCCGCCGGTGGACCGCCATCCTGGTGGGCTTCGCGGGTGTGATGGTGGCGCTCAACCCCGCCGGCGATTTCCAACTGGGCAGCCTGTTCGCCCTTTCGGGCACGCTGTGCTGGGTGTTTTCCATCATCATGATCAAAAAGCTGACGGAAACGGAAAGCCCGTTCCTGATCGTCTTCTATTACATGATGACGGCGGTTGTGGTTTCCGGCGTCATCGTGCCCTTCATCTGGGTCACGCCGACGATGAAACACGCGCTCTACTTCTTTGCCGCCGGGATCGCCGGCGCCATCGGTCAGGTGCTCGCGACGTATTCAGTGAAGCTGGCGCCGGCCAACGTGGTGACGCCGTTCGAATACACGACGATCTGCTGGGGCGTCGTGTTTGACCTGACCATCTGGGGCGTGCTGCCCGATCTGCACACGGCAATCGGCGCCGGCATCGTCATCATGACCGGGCTTTACATCTGGCACCGGGAAACGCGGGTTCGGGCAGGCTTGTGACGGCGCGCCCGACAGCCCTGCGCGCTTAAGAACTTTCCACTTCGTACATGTGTTCCTGCAGATAGTTCTGCAGGCCCGCCTGCTTGATGCGGCCAAACTGTTCCTCGATCCGATAGATGTTTTCTTAGGTGTCTTCCGGAATGTCTTCGAGAATTTCGCGGGACACGAAATCCTTGGCTGCTTCACAAACGGCGATCGCCGTTTTCAGGCAGCCCTGGTTGGCGACTTCCGATCCCATATCGCATTTAAGGATTTAGGGCACGTCCTCGCCGATCGCCAGCTTACCCAGATCCTGAAGGTTGGGATGGCCGTCGGGCATTAGAATCCGCTTGAATAGAATGTCCGCGTGTTTCATTTCGCCGATGGATTCCTCGTAAATCTTCTTGCCGAGGCCGTGGAATCCCCAGTCCTGCAGGACCCGGGCGTGAAGGAAATACTGGTTAATCGCCGTCAGCTCGTTCTTCAAAATCAGATTCAACTGCTTCAGGACTTTTGCGTCGCCCTTCATCGGGCGTCTCCCCTTAATTCATGTCTGCTCAAGTCGGCATTGCCCGGCTACCGTTACAAACCGGAAGCCGAGTGTCAACTCATTGTCAAAAAACGATTTTATCGCGATTTGTTCTGATTCTCTGCTGGTCCTCGACGGGCAATTGGTGGTCCGGCTCCGTCATTGCGAACGCTGCATACCCGCCGTGTAATTTTCGATATTGACAATCATTCGCAAAAAAATAATGATATTCATTCTCAATAAAGGCAAGAGAAAACACGCCGACATGTTCGTTTGCAATTGTAACGGCATCACCGAAAAGCAGGCCAAGGCCGTCATCCAGCCCGGAATCCGGTTCTGGGACGACGTGGACGAGGCTTACGGCTGCGAACCTCGCTGCGGCAAATGCCAGTGCGACATTACCCACCTGGTGATGGAGGTCGAGGCCGAAACCACCGCCGGGCCCTCACCCCTGTTCGGCGGCACAATGCTTGAGGGGGCCGACTGACATGTTCATTTGGCGGTCCTTGAAACCCGGCGAGATCGTCGCAGCCCTCTCGGCGTTGAAAAAGCCAGACTCCGCCGCGCGCCCAGCACCGTCGCGCTATTAGGGTGCCTTCCGCCCCACCGCGAAGCCCGCGAGAATTTAATTCTCCCTCGCAATCCGTATCCCACAACGCTGCTTGGGACCACAGGCCGTCCCGCGTTATGCTCTTTCGGATTGACAGAGGAATCCCATGACGCCTGCCCTTTATCCCACAGATGGCGACGACAGGCTTTACCGGCTCCCCGCCCTGCCCGCGCCGGCGGCGGATGCCCGTCACACATCTTGGCGGGCGTCGACGCCGTGTGCGTGGCCTATGCGACGGTACGGGACGGCGTGACTGAAACCGCCGTCATCAAATTCCTGGGCGTTCCGGCGCAGTTTGCCGAGATGCTCCCCGGCGGCATGCAGGACCATCCCTTCGCGGCCCGAGGGCTCGCCGCGCCGGGCGCCTTCGAGGTCAAGCAGTCGTCCTGGGCCCGCGCGTTGGGGCATCCCGACGCACGGCACCTGATAGTCGCGGTCGAGGATCGCACCGTGGATGTGCTGTGCGCCCGGGTCGGCTTCCGCTTCGCCGGAACCGACGACGCGGAGGATGCAGCAGCCGCATCCTACGCCGACGGCGCACTGAAGTGGTGGCTCCTGACCGCCGCCGCGCCGAGTAAATCCGGCAAGCCCATGCAGCGCGACTGGCTCAAGGACGATATGCTTCCGGGCATCGGCGATGTGGAAATTTATTTGGGCGACAACAAGTCCGCGTGGCAGCGCTTCGCCGACTGGATCGCCCAGCGCCAAATGCGCCGCGCCTTCGGTCGGCGGCGAATGGATTTGTAGGGCTGATTTATGGCTGCGCCCAATTTGCTCAACTCCATCACCGACGCGTCGGACACGGATCGGGAGTGCGTCGTCGTCACCGGATCGCACGGGGGCCTGTACGCCGCCTATCTGGCGTCGAAGGCAGGCATCCGCGCTTGTGTCTTCAACGACGCGGGCCGGGGTCTGGACGATGCGGGTATTGCCGGGATGATGGCGCTCGGTGACGTGGATGGTCAGAGCGGCGGCATGGCGGCCGCGGCAGTCGATTGCCTGACCGCCCGCATCGGCGACGCAGCAGACATGATGGCCGGCGGTTTGATTTCGGCGGCGAACGGCCCGGCCCTAGCTCTCGGCGTTACGGAAGGAATGGCCTGCGTCAACGCCGCGGCGTTACTGGAAAATGCCGCCGCGCCGACTGGACATCTCCCCGCCGTCGAGGAAGCCCGCCGGGTGATCGACCGGCCCGGCAGGCCCTGGGTCATTCTGGTCGACAGCGCATCGCTGGTGAAACCGGACGACGCCGGACAAATCGTCGTCACCGGGTCCCATGGCGGATTGATTGGCGGCGACCCAGCCCGTGCCATCAAGGCCGACGTGTTGATCGCCGTCTACAACGACGCCGGCGGCGGCAAGGACAACGCCGGCGTCGCCCGCCTGCCCGCGCTGGACGCGCGCGGCATCGCGGGCCTGACCGTCGCCCACACGTCGGCCCGAATCGGCGACGCCCGGTCCATGTGGGACGGCGGCGTGATTTCCCACGCCAATGAGCGCGCATCGGGATTGGGCGCGGCGCCGGGCATGATGCTGAAGGCGTATCTGGAAACGGTCTGATTGGGCGCGGCGGTCGGAACCCTAGCCCAGGTCGGCGGCGGCCTCTTCCCCGGCCCGCTTGCCGCCGATAAAGCATTCGGCCAGGTTGCCGCCGGACATATATAAATGCCCGAAGACGCTGCCGCATTCGCCGGCCGCGTAAAGCCCCGAAATCGGATTACCGAAGGGGTCGAGCACGCGCTGCGCCGCATCGTGCACGGGCCCGCCCTGGGTGTTGGCACAAAGCGGCCACAACTGGGCGAAGGTGAAGGGCGGTTTTTCGATAGGCATCATGGTCGCGGCCAGCCGGTCGAAGTCGCGGTCGCGGCCGTTGCGGCATCCGGCGTTCCAGCGCTCGATGGTCTCACTCAGGATATCCGCCTCGCACCCCATCGCCGCCGCCATGTCTTCGATGCTGTCCGCCTGTTTCAGAATGCCCAGGTCGATTTCCGCCCGGTTGTCGTCTGACCAAGTGAATTTCTGGCGCGGGTCGTTATAGGCCGGGAAGCCGATGGGCCCGCGCCGGCATCCCGTGTCGTCGACGATCATCCACGACGGAATGCGCGAATAGGTCATCTTGCCGGGTTCATACGTCGTCATCGACCGGTGGCCCGTGTCCTGCAGATAGGGCGGGTATTCGTTCATATAACGGCGGCCGAACTTGTCGACGATGATCCACGGCATCAAGGCATCATCATAGCCCGCGAAAAAGCCCTGAATTTCTGCCTCGCGCCCATCGCGGCCGGGAATCCAATCAGGCAGCCGGTGCAGCCGAATGGCGTAAGGATAAGCCGACTGATCCGGGTGCAGCATCCCGTAGGTGCCGTGGTAGTGCCACATGTGCCACAGATCGGCGCCGACGGCCTGCGCCATGCGGATGCCGTCGCCCGTATTGCCCAGGTAAGCGCCCGGATAGACCGGTTTTTCCTGCCAGAACTGGGCCTGCATGTCGCGGGCGGCCTCAAACCCGCCGGTCGCCAACACGACGCCGCCGCGCGCCCGGATGTGCCGCCCGCCGGCCAGAATACCCTCTACTTCGCCGCCGTCGGTGATTAGCCGTTCGGCCGGGGTTTCCATGCGCACGTCGATTCCGCGTTTTTCGATGCTGTCCATCATCACCTTGAATAGCCGCGTGCCGCCCCGCATTCCCCGGCCCCAGGTAAAATCCCGGACCGGGTCGTACCCCGGAATGCTTTTGACGACGATGAAGCCGAAACTGTCGCCGCCTTCGAACGAATAATTGGCGCTGGCCCACGTGGTCTGCACATCGGCGCCGTTGACCTCGGCCAGACCCCGGACCCAGCCTTCGATCCGGGTCATGTCCTGGGCCAGAACCTCAAGCAGCGCGTCGGGCGTCGTCCCGGCGTTGGTTTCCTTCAGGTAGGTGAAGCTGGCGTCGGCGTCGCGGGAAATCCGGATTCCCCCCGCCGAACAGATGGAAATGCCGCCTGGATGGGCCGCTTTCTCCAGCAAAAGCACGCGGACGCCCGCGTCGTGGGCGGCGACGGCCGCCGCCGCGCCGGCAAAGCCGTAGCCCACGCACACCACATCGAATTCGTCGTCCCACTGGATCATGGGCGTTGCGTAGCCGGTTTCAGAGGCGAAGAAAACCGAAAATCCGCACGTCGGACATCCCCGGCATACATTTTCGGTGCATATTCTGGTAGTCTTTCGCCGGAGCAACAGCCCAAGATCCGACGCAGGACCGAAGACGTGCTGAACCATTACTTTCGAAATCTGACCGACGCCGAACGGCCGGCTCTGATGCAGGCCGTCGTGGCCCGCCGTTACAAGGGTGGCGAGGCGCTGTTCAATCAGGGCGACCTGGTCGACAATCTGATGGTCCTCGCGAGCGACATGCTGCGGGTCGCCCATGTGTTTGATGGACGGCTGAGCGAGTTCGTCGGCCCGCTCGGCCCCGGCGACGTGGTCGGTGAAATGTCGTTCGTCGACGGCAAACCGGTGAGCGCGACCCTGATCGCCGATGGCGACACGGAAGTTTTGTCAAATCCCTGGAATGCCATCGACGCCCTGATGGCGAAAGATTCCTCGTTCGCCAGCCAGCCTTATAAAGACCTGCTGCTTCACCTGGCCCATCGGCTTCGCGCGACCAACCTGCGCGCCGATCCGGGCCCGGGAAGCATCTAGCATCTTTTTCCCTTCTTCCGGCACAACGTGACCCAGCCTTCCACGCCCGAACGCGACCGCGGACTCGACCCCGCCGGGTTCAACAAACGCATCTGGATGCTGGCGCTGCCGATCATGGCGACCAACGTCACGGTGCCGCTGTTGGGGCTGGTCGACACCGCCGTCATCGGCCGTCTGCCGGGGGCGGAATTCATGGGCGCCGTCGCCGTCGGCGCGGTGATCGTCAACGTCATCTATTCGTCGCTGAACTTCCTACGCATGGGAACGACGGGCCTGACCGCGCAATCCTACGGCGCGCGCGACGCCGATCAGATCCGCTCATGGCTGGCCCGGGTCTGCATACTTTCGGTGGCGCTCGGCCTGGCGCTGGTCGCGTTGCAGATACCGATCCTAGCGGTTTCCTATTGGGCGATGGAACCGTCGGGCGCGGTGTGGCAGCTGACCCAGGATTATTTCCGCATCCGAATCTGGGGCGCGCCGGCGGCGCTGTTCAACTTCGCGCTATTGGGCTGGTTCTTCGGGCTGCAGAACATGCGGGCCGCGCTGATCACCCAGGTGTCTATGAACGGGCTGAACATGGGTTTGGACATCTGGTTCGTGCTCGGGCTCGGCTGGGGCGTCGACGGAGTCGCCTACGCCACGATCATTTCCGAATACGCCTCCGTCGGGCTGGGGCTTATAATTGCCTCGGGACAGTTGAAAAAGCTCGGCGGGCACTGGCGGTGGGACCGCATCCGCGACATGTTGCGGCTGCGCGTCATGTTTCAGGTCAACCGCGACATCTTTCTTCGTTCGGTCTTTCTGCAGATTGCCTTCGTCCTCTTCACCGCCATCGGCGCCGGAATGGGTGATCAGGTATTGGCGGCCAACGCGGTGCTGTTGCAGTTCACGCACTTTTCCGCCTATGCGCTGGACGGCTTCGCAAACGCGGCGGAGGCCTTGGCCGGCGAAGCCGTAGGCGCCAAGGACCGCGAACTGTTCCGCCGCGCCGTGAAGGTCACGACGATCTGGAGCATCCTGTTTGCTGCGCTGTTCGGCGGGGCCTATTGGCTTGCCGGCCCGGCGCTCGTCGATCTGGTGACGACGGTCGAGGCCGTCCGTCAGACGGCCTATGAATACCTGCCGTGGATGGTGGCGCTGCCGCTTATTTCCATCATGAGTTACGAATTCGACGGCATTTACATCGGCGCGACCTGGACCGCCGAAATGCGTAATTCCATGGCCCTGTCGCTTCTGGCCTTTGCGGTGGCCGTGTATTTTCAGCCGGCCGATTGGGGCAATCATGGGCTGTGGGCGGCGTTCACCGTGTTCATGGCCATGCGCGGGCTGACCATGTCCTGGGCCTATCCCAGGCTCGCCCGGGATGTTGGGCGATGATCCCGCGCGTTAAACCGGGGCGCTTGACCTTATTCGCCGAAGCAGTGATTTTAGCACTATCCCACTGACCGGAAACATCATGACTGATATCAAAAGCCGCGCCCTCATCGACAAACTGGTGTCGTTCGACACCACCAGCCACCTGTCGAACCTGGGCCTAATGGCTTTCGTCCAGGACTATCTGAAAGGCCACGGCGTCGAAAGCCAGCTTGTTCATGACGCGTCGGGCAAGAAAGCCAACCTGTACGCGACGCTGGGCCCGACCGACCGGGGCGGGGTGATGCTGTCGGGGCATACGGACGTCGTCCCCGCCGAAGGTCAGGATTGGGCGACGAACCCGTTCAAGGTCGTCGAAAAGGACGGCAAGCTTTTCGGCCGCGGCACATCGGACATGAAATCCTTCATCGCCATCGCGCTGGCCTTCGTGCCGAAATTTCTGGAACGCGGGCTCAAGACGCCGGTGCATCTGGCGTTTTCCCATGACGAGGAAATCGGCTGCATCGGCGTCCGCCGCTTGATCGAAATGATGAACGGCCTGCCGATCAAACCGGTGATGGGCATCATCGGCGAACCCACCAGCATGCAGGTCTGCGTCGGCCACAAGGGCAAGCGCAGCTACCGGGCGACCTTCCGTGGCAAAGAAGCGCATTCGTCCCTGACGCCGCTTGGCGTCAACGCCGTCGAATACGCGGCGCGGCTGGTCATCTTCCTGAAATCCATGGCGGACAGGATCCGTGGCGACGGCCCGTTCGATGATTTGTACGACGTCGCCTTCACCACCTTGCACACGGGTGTGCTGCGCGGCGGCGAACAGTTGAACATCGTGCCCGGCCGGGCGGACATGGATTTCGAATTCCGCCATCTGCCGAAGCACAACCCGGTGGCGCTGGAAAAAGAGATCATGACTTTCGTCGATCAGCTTCGTGCCGAAATGGCGGCGGCGTCGCCGGAATGCGGGATCGAAATTTTGGAACTGTCGGGCATCCCGGCGCTGGACACGGACCCGTCGGAAGAAGTCGTCACCATCGCCAAGCAATTGGCCGGGCGCAACGATCACGCCGCCGTCGCGTTCGGGACCGAGGCCGGATTGTTCCAGCAGAAAGCCGGCGTGCCCAGCGTCATCATCGGCCCGGGGTCCATCAACCAGGCGCACGCGCCCAACGAATACATCACCCTGGAACAGGTCGCGCTGGGCGAAGCGTTCATGACCCGGCTGGCCGACCGGGTGTGCGGCTAACCGCCATTTCTGTTTTGCCGTTCTTGAAACCGGCCGGGGCTTAGCGCCTCTGCGACGCGTCCCGGAACCGGCATCGGCCCGCCGGCCATCGCCGCCGTCACCATGTCCGCCGCCAAAAACGCCGTCTGATAACCGCGCGACCCGAACCCCGATAAGACATAAACGCCGTCCGCCCCGCAGACCTGCCCGGCCACAGGCAGGTGATCCGGCGTCACGGCGCGCAGGCCCGCCCAGCCGCCCATAGGTGCGGCCCGCCATCCGTCGGAAAGCGCCAGCGCGACCTGCGCCAGTTTTTCCAGGGGCCGCAGGTGGTAATTGGGTTTGACGGCCTGCCAGTCATCCGAAATTTCCACCGGTGCGTAGGACGATCCCGCGATGTGCGCCAAGCCCGTGCCCAAATCCGTCTGCGGGGTGACGTGCCCGCCAAAGCTGATGGGCAGGCGCAGGTGTTTTGATGCCTCGGTCGGCGGAAGATACGTCAACTGCCCCCGGTTGGTGGAAAGGCCCGCCCCCGCCGCCGGGACCAACTCGCCGCACCACGGACCGGCGGCCAGCACGACCGCGTCGAACCGGCGTTCGCCGGACGGCCAACCGACGCGTCCGCCGTCGACGGCGGTAACACGCCCGGCGATGACCTCGACGCCGTCCACCGGCACGCACGCGGCGGGGTCAAGAAACCGCGCCTCGGGGAAATACAGGCCGCCGTTGGCGACTTGGACGCCCGCAAGGTCCGATGCCGCATCGGCGTCGACCGGCCGCGCCAGGGCCTCAGGCCAGCCGAGCTGATCAAGCCGTCGGCGGTCGCGGACGCGGGTGTCTTCCTCTGGGGGCAGATGCAGCGCACCCATATTTTCGCCCGCGGGCAGCAATCGCGCCGCATGGGTAAAAGCCTGCGCCATGAAGGCGCCGTAAGGATCGGCCGGGTGCGCCAACCGGGGCGACACCAGCACCCGGGGCGGCGCGTCGCCCGCACCGCCGCCGGCAAACAGCGTGACGGCCATCCCCGCGCCGGTCAAAGACCGCGCCGCCACCCGGCCCGCAATGCCCGCGCCGATGACGGCGACGGAGGCACCCGGTGCTAGCACTGGCGCGGATGCGGGCTCGGCAGTTCCGTTGTACCGAGCGCGGAGACATTCCCGCTTGCCGCCGAAGCCCGGACGTTTTTCGACTTGGAATCCCACCGCCGCCAAGCCGCGCCGGACCGCACCAGCGGAAGAAAAGGTTGCGAGCGCCGTGCCAGGTTTTGAAAGCCGGGCGACCTGGGCAAACACGCCGTCCGTCCACATGCCGGGGTTTTTCGACGGCGCGAACCCGTCCAGAAACCACGCGTCCACCTGGGCGCGCAGGTCGCGGAGCATGGGTAGGGCCGGCCCGAACAAAAGCGTCAGCCGCACCCGCCCGCCATCCAAAACCAGATGATGAAACTCGGGCGTCCGATCCGGCCACGCCGCCCGCAATTGCCGAGAGATGACGTCAAATTCCGGGAAGGCCCCATGCGCGCGGGCCATGTCTTCGGCGGTCAGGGGATATCCCTCGACCGAGATAAAATCGAGCCTGCCGTCCGACCCCGCCGTCCGCGCCCACAGATCCCATAGTGCCAGAAAATTCAGCCCCGTACCGAACCCGAGCTCCCCGACCGTGAACCGGCCTCGGCCCGCCCAGGCATCCGCCCCGCCGATGCCGTCGAGGAACACATGGCGCGTTTCGCCAAGCCCGTCAGCGGCCGAGAAATAGACGTCGCCGAACCGGCGGGAGGTCAGCGCCTGTTCGCTCCAGTCCAGATCAGCTCCCCCTATTCCGCCGGGGCTCGTGTTTTCGTCTTCCGCCATGCCGTTTGCCGAAATCTTAACCGATCTTAACCAGTTCTAAACGACTGCCCCCCCATCCTAGCAATGCCTGAGAAACGGGCATGAAATCGGACAAGAGAAACGGTCCATTCATATCACCGCCCCCATGCGCCCCCCGCCACGCATGCCAAGAGCGGGTGCCGCCAACCCAAAAAACTATCCGAACTTTCCGTCCTCGTCGCCGACGGGTAGGATTTTTTCCTGCATCAGACGCGGCGTGCCCTGTTGCAGATGGGCGCCGGGCACATTCTTTTGGCCAAGGACGGGCCGGAATTCGCCCTAGTATAAGCGCGTTCATCAGCTAATTTTGGTTTCGAGAGGTACATCAATACACTGGATTACACGCTTATGCATGGTCACCACCGTGGCGATCCTGTCGCTTTCCTTCGCAACCACCTGCAGCCCTGAGCCGGGCTCTAAGGAATAGTGCGAAAAGATGAAGAACAAGCCCAAGGGCGAGTGGTCAGCGAACGACGCCGGCTCCTTCGCCAAAAGCTGCGTGCTGAAGTAATCCGGCCTACCTGACAACGGCGCCCGGATAACGAAAAAGCCCCGCAAGCGCGGGGCCTTTTTTGTTGGCTGGGGTACTAGGATTTGAACCTAGAATAACGGAGTCAGAGTCCGTCGTGTTACCAGTTACACCATACCCCATTGGTCGGGGCCCGAGGCCCGGCGGATATATACCCATTGGCGTTCCCGTACGCAACCGACGGAAGGGGCTTGGATCGGCGGGGCCGCACGCTTAAGATAGCGGTTAGAGGAGTATAAAAAGAATAGGCTGGATTAACAATGTCGAGCCGTCTTTGGGGCGAGAGAAAGTGTGGCGGGCACAGGCGGGCGAAACACCCGGACCTGCCGTGCTTTGCCGCCATCGATCTGGGCACCCACAACTGCCGCATGCTGATCGCCCAGCCGTCGAACGAGGGCCCGGCGGTGATCGACGGGTTTTCCCGCATGGTGCGGCTGGGCGAAGGCCTGACCAAATCGGAGAAACTTTGCGAAAACGCGATCTACCGGACCATCGGCGCACTGAAGGTGTGCGCCAAGAAAATCAGCAAACATAACGTGGTGAAGGCGCGGCACGTGGCGACGGAGGCCTGCCGCCTCGCCCGCAATCGTTCGGACTTTTTCGACCGGGTGCATGACGAAACCGGCATCCGGCTGGAAGCCATCCCGCCCGAGGAAGAAGCCGACCTGACGCTCACCGGCTGCCTGCCGCTGTTGAAGGACGGACCGTCGCGGGCGCTGTTGTTCGACATCGGCGGCGGGTCGACGGAACTCAACTGGGTCGACCTGACTGGCGCCCTGCCCCGCACCATCGCCATGACGTCGCTGCCCGTCGGCGTCGTCAACCTGATGGAAAAGAACGGCTGCCCCGACTGCACCAAGGAAGGGTTCCGCTGCCTGGTCGGCGAGATCGACTACATGCTTCAGCCGTTCGACGATGCAAACGGGATTTCGAATCATTTCAACCAAGAGGGCGCGTTACTGCTCGGTACGTCGGGCACGGTGACGACTCTAGGCGCATTGCACCTGAACCTGCCGCGCTACGACCGGTCCCAGGTCGACGGGCTGGTATTGGATTTCAGCGTCATCGAAGACATGGCGGCGGAAGTATCGTCCATGTCGTGGGAACAGCGCCGCGACCTGCCCTGCGTGGGGCCCGAACGCGCCGACCTGATGGTCATGGGCTGCGCCATTCTGACGGCGATCACCGAACGCTGGCGGTCCGACCGCATCCGCATCGCCGACCGGGGCGTCCGCGAAGGGCTGCTGGTTCAGATGATGCAGGAACATCCCGCCGTCTGAGGCGCGCGATGCCCAAAAAACCCGGCAAGGGCACAACCCGCTTCACCGGCCGCACGGCCACCGAACGGGTCAAAACCGCCAGGGGAAGAAAGCTCTCCTCCAAACGCTGGCTCGAGCGGCAGTTGAACGACCCCTATGTGGCCGAGGCCAAGGCGCGCGGATACCGGTCGCGCGCCGCCTTCAAACTGAAGGAACTGGACGGCATGTTCGGGCTACTGAAAAAAGGGGCGCGCATCATTGATCTGGGCGCTGCACCCGGCGGCTGGACCCAGGTCGCCGTCGAAGCCGTCGGCGGTTCGGGCGCGCGTGGCGGTCAGGTCGTCGCCCTCGACATTCAGGAAATGGAACCGGTCGCCGGCGCCGCCGTCATCACCCAGGATTTCATGGATCCGAACGCGCCGGACACCCTGAAATGCGCCATGGACGGCCTTGCCGATCTGGTCATGAGCGACATGGCCGCCCCCGCCACCGGCCACCGGCAGACCGATCACCTGCGCATCATGAACCTGTGCGAAGCGGCATACGATTTTGCGCTGGACGTTTTGGCGCCCGGCGGCGCCTTCGTCGCCAAGGTCCTGAAAGGCGGCACGGAAAACGAATTGCTGGCCCGCATGAAACGCGATTTCCGCCAGGTCAAGCACGCCAAACCGCCCGCGAGCCGCTCCGATTCCGCCGAATCGTACGTCGTTGCGACCGGATTTCGCGGTGTGGACGGCCCGGAAAACGGCTGATTTCCGGGACCCGCCGGGGCCCGAACTATCCACCGCGAAGTTTCTTGGCAAGGCCTGATCCTTGTGTATGATGGGCCGCCAACTCAGATCGGATAAGGATCGTTTTGGCATGGCCGACATTAAGGAAGCTCTCACCTTCGACGACGTTCTCCTGGTCCCGGCCGCGTCCAGTGTTCTTCCCGCAGACGCCGATACATCGACCCGCCTGACCCGCGAAATCGGGCTCAGGGTGCCGCTCGTTTCCGCCGCCATGGATACGGTGACGGAAAGCGCCCTCGCCATCGCCATGGCGCAGTCGGGCGGCATCGGCGTCATCCACAAGAACCTGACGCCCGAGGAACAGGCGGCGGAAGTCCGCAAGGTGAAAAAATTCGAATCCGGGATGGTGATCAACCCGATCACCATGTATCCGGACCAAACCCTCGCCGACGCGCTGCACATCAAAAATACGACCGGGTTTTCCGGCCTGCCCGTGGTTGAACGGGACACTGGCAAACTGGTCGGCATTCTGACCAACCGGGATATCCGCTTCGCGGAAAATCTGAAACAACCGGTTTCGGAACTGATGACGCAGGCCCGCGACGACCTGCCCCTTATCACGGTGAAGGAAAACACCACCCGCGACGAAGCGAAACGCCTACTCCACAAGTACCGGATCGAACGGCTGATCGTGGTCGACGACGCCTATCGCTGCGCCGGCCTGATCACGGTGAAGGACATCGAAAAGGAACAGGCCCACCCGCACGCCAGCAAAGACCTGCAGGGCCGACTTCGCGCCGCCGCCGCAACCGGCGTCGGCGACGACGGCCGGGCTCGGGCCGAAGCCTTGATCGACGCCGAAGTGGACGTGATCGTCGTTGATACGGCGCACGGCCATTCGCGCGGCGTGCTGGACGCCGTCAACCGGATCAAGAAAATGTCCAACCAGACGCAGATCATCGCCGGCAACGTCGCCACGGCCGACGGCGCCCAGGCGCTGATCGATGCGGGCGCGGACGCGGTCAAGGTCGGTATCGGTCCTGGCACCATCTGCACCACGCGGATGGTCGCGGGCGTCGGCATGCCGCAATTGACGGCGGTGATGGAAGCCGCGTCTGCCTGCGAAAAGGCGTGCGTGCCGTGCATTGCCGACGGCGGCATCAAATATTCCGGTGACATCGCCAAGGCCATCGCGGCGGGTGCGGAATCGGTGATGATCGGGTCGCTGTTCGCCGGCACGGACGAAAGCCCCGGCGAGGTGTTCCTATACCAAGGCCGGTCGTACAAGTCCTACCGGGGCATGGGGTCCTTAGGCGCCATGTCGCGCGGGTCCGCCGACCGGTATTTCCAGGCGGAAGTGTCGGACAACCTGAAACTGGTGCCGGAAGGCGTCGAAGGCCGGGTGCCTTACCGCGGGCCCTTGGGCACGATCCTGCACCAATTGGTCGGCGGCCTGAAAGCCGCCATGGGCTATACCGGCTGCGCGAACATTCAGGACCTTCGCACCAAGACGGAAATGCGCCGCATCACCAATGCGGGTCTTCGCGAAAGCCACGTACACGACATCACCATCTCGCGCGAAGCGCCCAACTACCGGACCAATCCTTAAAAAAACCGAGGGCGGCGCCATGGCGCGGATCGAAACCGAGGACCAGCTTCGCGATATCTACCCGGAGCCGACCGGCCGGGCAGCGATTAAGGTGCTGCCGAAACTGGAAACACATTCCAGGCGGATCATCAGCCTGTCCCCGTTCGTGCTGATCGCGACCCAGGGTAAATCGGGCAGCGCCGACGTGTCGCCCAAGGGGGACATGCCCGGCTTCGTTCAGGTGATCGACGACAACACCATCGCCATCCCCGACCGGCCCGGCAACAACCGCATCGACGGGATGAAGAACATCATCGAAAATCCGCATGTCGGCCTGATCTTTCTGATCCCCGGCGTGAACGAAACGCTTCGCGTCAACGGGGACGCCGAAATCCGCGATGAAGATGACCTTCTCAAACGGTTCGAGGTGAACAAGAAGCTTCCCAGAACGGTCATGGTCGTCCGCATCCGGGAAGTGTTTATGCACTGCGCCAAGGCGCTGGTCAGATCGAAACTGTGGGACCCGGCGAGCCAGATCGACCGCGCGAACCTGCCGACCATCAGCCGCATCATCAACGAGCAGGCCGGCCTCGACGGGCCCGAGGAATCTCAGGAAGACATGATGAAGCGCTACAAGGACCAGCTTTACTAAGTCTTCGGCCTTATTTCGGCACGATGTCGAATGACACGGTTATCCGGGGTGCTGCGTCCCGAAACGGAAGGGTCCCGTGATAGAAGCTCGACGGGAACAGGACCAGTTTTCCTTCTTCCGGCTGCAATCTGAGGGACGGGTGTTGGGCCTTCGTCGGGAAGGTCGGCGGCGGCGGCCCAAATTCGAGCCAGCCCGCGTCGCTGTTGGGCTGTCGCGCGATCGACGGCGGTACCCGAATGTAATAGACGCTGGAAAGCCAGCCTGAATCGTGAATGTGCATGTGGTGAAAGCCTTCGTCGCCCAGCACCACGCCCCAGGAAATCAGGCCCCACTCCTCAGGCAAGGCCTTAACGTGGGGGTGGTCCGGCGCCGCCTGGGCGACCTCGGCCATGTACTGCTCCACCGAACCCGTTATCATGTCCGCCAGCACCGCCACGGGCCCCGGATCGCCGTCGAGCAATTCCAATGTCTGCCCCCCACCGATGGTCGATTTGTTGGACGGGTTCGCGACCATGGTTTCGTGCCCGGCGACGTGTTCGGCGAGCGCTTGGTTAAATGCATCCATATCGCCGAAGCCGGGAGCGTCGGTAAACACCGTCGTGCGGACGAAGGTGTCGAAATCCAAAATCGCCTCGGCCTCAGCGCGCCGTCCGGCCTCGGTCAAGGCGACGGCCTTGTAGGCTAGCGCCGTGGTGTTTGCCGGGTCAAGATCCAGGCATTGTTCGGCGGCAGCAAGGCAGTCCTCGGCCCGGCCCATGGCGAGAAACTGTTTCGCTAGGCTCGCGTGCGCCATGACGAACCCGGGATTGATGTCGATCGACCGCTTGAGGGAGACGACGGCTTTTTCGCCGTCGTCCAAATAATACCGCGCCCGGCCGATCAGGTGATGCGCGTGGTCGAGGGCCGGGTCGAGGGCCCCCGCCCGCTTGCCGGCGGCAAGTGCGTCTTCGTAGTCGCGGGTTTCCAGGAGCGCATAGCCCAGATTGACCAGCGCCTGGATGTTGTCGGGCTTGATCTCCAGCACCCGGCGGTATTCACCGGCGGCGTCCGCATACCGGCCGCCTTCGGCCATCAGGTCGGCGAGCCTGAGGCGCACGCCCGCGTCATTCGGGCGTAAGGCCAAGGCCCGGACAAAATGGTCTTCCGCCCCGACGACATCGCCGCGGTGTTTCAGCATCACGCCCATGTTGGCGTGGGCCGACGGATGATTGGGATCGATCTCCAGCGCCTTCCGCCACGCGACCATGGCGTCGTAGCGCCGGTCATTATGGCGGTGGATCGCCGCGATACGCATCCAGGGCCTGGGGTCGCGCGGCTGGATCGCGGCCGCATCTTCACATGCCGCGATCGCCGTCGCCGGGTCTTCCAGCGCCGCCATGATTTCGGATTTCAACAGCAACGGGTCGATGTCGGCACCGGCAAGAGAAACGGATTGCGCGAGCCACTGAAGCGCCTGATCCTTTCGCCCCGTGTTCAGCCCGATGACCGCTAATCGCCCGTACACGTCCGCATTCCCACCTGTTTCCGCGGCAACTTCCAGCAGCAGGCGTTCCGCCTCGGGCAGGTCGCCGTCCTGAAAATGACTGACGGCAAGTGCAAATTTCGGTTCGGGGCCGATGAAGCCTCCTAAGGTTGAAAGGCGTGCAATCTGTGTCAGGCCGAGATACGCGACGGACGCTTCCGTAATAACCACGATGATCATGAATTACAAGAGCGTATAGCGATGGAAGTCGCATTCAGCCCGTGACTTCAGATTCTGAATTTTCTGAAAGGTCGGGCTAAAATCCTTGGTGACCGCTTGGATCTGGCGGTAAGTCCAGGTGGCTAGCCGCGATGGACATCGACGGCAGCCCGCCCCGATTTCCCTGCCTCCGGGGCATGAGCGGATGCTTACTCCGCGCGCAATTGGCGCGCCTTTATGCGAAATCCGGGGTCGCGAACCGAACGCAATTCGTGTGTCTGTTTATCGACGATTTGTTGGAACAACCCATCGTGACAGGCAACGCCCAGCCGGAGGGACGGCCTTCGCGTTAAATCTTAAATTCGCGGGGATCGATGATCCGGGGCGGAATCTGCGGTTTCTTCATGGGCGGCGCCGGCGGCGGTTTGATCTGCACGTTCAGATCGCCCCAGTCGTCGGGCCCCGGCTTGATGAACGGGTTGGTGATGACCAATACCGAATTGCGCTTGACCGCGTCTTCCAGCCCGTCCTGCAGGCGCTGGGCCAGCGGCAGGCTCCAGGGGATCGCGAAATACCGGGGTTCGTTGGAGCCGGCAAGGCGCAGCCACAGATAGATCGAATTGCCCTCGTCGAAATCGATGCCCAGCACGATGGCCTTGTCGCGTGTGCGTTCGAACCACGCGTATTCTATGGGCTTGGGTTTCGACAAAAGTTCCACCGCGTGAACGTAGGCGACCGGGATGAACAGCATGACCGCGCCGACGGCAGCGAAGCGGACCCAAGTCCGCCGGGGCGCCCAGATGGCGATGGCGCCCAACGCACCCGCGATCAGCAACACGGCGGAGAAGATGAAATAGATCAGGTCCACGGTCCGTATCCTCTGCCGGTAGATTAACGCAATTCGGTGATCAGCGGTCGGCGCAGCGACGACACGCTGTCCTTCACCAGATGGCCTTCCCGGTCGAGCCGGAACCGAAACGCCGTTTCCTCCTGGTTGCGGCGGGTCAGCAGCACCGTCGTCGCCGCGATTTGCTGCGCGTCTTCCAACGGCCGCTTGACGCTGGCGACGACCTTGACCGGCACGGTCTTGCCGGTCGGCAACAGGCCGTACATGTGCACGTTGACGATATATTCGCCTTGGGGAATCCCGCGCGAATAGCTCATTTCATAATTTTCATTGGTGGCGTCGCCCTCGATGCCCAGGTCGTCGCGGAGCAGGTTGAAGGTCGGCCCGTTCTGATTCCAGAACCCGACCGGCACCTCGTTCGGCGCTTTGACCCAAAGGTCCACGTCATAGGTCATATCCGTGGGCCAGTGCATTTCGATGATGACGTTGCCGGGCGCCTTAGCGTCGTCCCTTTCTTCCTGCGGCGGCTGCAGGTGCGGCAGCAGCATCACCACCATGGCGACGAAGCCGATCAGCGCCAGCATTATGACATCCCGGAAAATGGTTCCCGATGAGTCTTCTTCGTCGAAGTAGTCAAGGTCTTCCATCGGCGCGCGTCCGTGGCTTACTGCGCGGCGCGGGGCGGCGCATAACCCAAGTCGCCGGCCAAGGTGGCAGCGCCTGCGTCCATCTGCATGCTCTGGGTCAGGAGGTTCACCGTACCGGTGGAGAGGATGCGGTGGTTGACGATCAGCCAGACATACAGGATCGATCCGACCAGCGTCGTGTTCAGCGCCACGGACATGCCGCTGATCAGCGTCGCCACCATGGCGCCGACCTTGGCGGCGTCGGACGCGGCGTTGGGGTCGACGCCGGACAGCGCGATGATGAAGCCGATGACCGTGCCGATCAGACCCAGAAACACCAGCGCGTTGGCGAAATGCCGGACCGCGACGATGCGGTTTGATAGACGCAGGCGAAGAACTTGTTCGGCCTTTTCCCGCGCACGAACGTCATCGCCGGTCAGCGCCGCCACATAATCGCCCGACGGCGTGCCGCGCCGGACCTGGCCATCCTGGACGTCCGTCGCCTCGCGGCTGGTCTGCCAGACGCGATAGGCGGCAAGAAGCACCCCATAAAGAAAGACAAGCGCGATCACGCCCGAAAGTTCTATCAGCGGCGCGTTGACGATGGGGTCAAGCCAGCCCTGCAGATAGGCCGCCGCCGCAAAGCCCAGGGCGATAACGTTGACGAGAAGGAAATGAGCAAACAGAACGTAGCGGTACAGCATCGGACCTGTGTTTCCTTTTATCGCGGCTTTATTGAAGCGTTTGGGCGTCCCGCCTCGACCGGTGGCCGCTCCCGGGTCTGGCGGGCCAAAGTCTATATTGTTCGCCGCCGCCCCGGCATCAACATTTATGTGATCGCGGCCCGGCCGCCGAAAGGCGCCCCGGCGGCTGGCCCTAACGCCCCGGGGCTGGTAGTCTGTCCGCAAAGAAAAACAGCAATCGCTCATCCGGAGTGCGCCCATGACCCCCGGCGCCCGCATCCAGGCGGCCATCGACATTCTCGGGCAGATCGACCGGGAAGATCAGGATTCCGCCTCGCTTATCGAGCGATATTTCCGAAGCCGCCGGTTCGCCGGCGCCGGCGACCGCCGGGCGATCACCACCCGCGTGTATGACAACCTGCGCCATCGCGCGCGGCTTGACTGGTGGATCGGGCGGGCCGGCTTGGCCGTGGAACCGGATCCCAGGTCCCGGGTCATCGCCCAGCTTGCGGTTTACGACCGGACCTCACCGGCCGAAATGGACACCCTGTTTTCCGACACCCGCCATTGCCCGGAGGCGCTTAGCCCCGCCGAACGGCAATTGGCCGACGCGCTATACCGCCGCCCACCCCGCCACGCCGACATGCCGAAATCCGTCCGCCTTGAATACCCGGCCTGGATGGACGCATCGCTGACGGTGCTTTGGGGTGACCAGCTTGAACGCGAACTGCAGGCCTTCGGCCAGACGGCACCCGTCGACATCCGCGTCAACACGCTGAAGGCGACGCGGGAACAGGTCCAGGCGTCGCTTGCCGGGGACCGGGTGGAAACCGACCCGACGCCGCTGTCGCCCATCGGGCTCCGGCTACAGGGCCGGGCGCGGCTCGGCGGGACGCAGGGGTATAAGAACGGCCTGTTCGAGGTACAGGACGAAGGATCGCAGATCATCGCCCTTCTGACCGGGGCGCAGCCAGGCATGACCGTGGTCGATTACTGCGCCGGCGCCGGCGGCAAGACATTGGCGCTGGCGGCGCAGATGGCGGACGACCCGCCGCCGGGCGAGGCGGGGCAGGCGCACCGGATTCGCGGCCAGCTGATCGCCTGCGACGTATCGGGCTACCGCATGGACCGGATGACCCCGCGCCTGACCCGCGCCGGTGCAAGCAACATCCGCCGCCAGACCGTTGCCGCCCGTGACGACAGTTGGGTCAAGGCCAACGCGGGGATGGCCGACCGGGTGCTGGCCGATGCGCCCTGCACCGGCACCGGCGCGTGGCGCCGCGATCTTGAGGCGAAATGGCGGTTACGCGCCGACGACATGGCGGAACTAATCGAAACCCAGCGCGGGGTGCTGGAACAGGCCGCCGGCCTGGTCGCGCCCGGCGGGCGGCTGGTTTATGCGACCTGTTCGATCCTGACCGAAGAAAACGAAGACCAACTGGACTGGTTTCTTCAAAATGTGCCAGGGTACACTCCGCTCTCCATTCAGGGCGTCTGGCGGGACACCATCGGCGGGACGCCGCCCGTGGAAGCGGGAACATGGCTGCGCCTGTCGCCGGCGGCGACCGACACGGACGGATTTTTTTGCGCGGTATTGGAACGGAGTTGAACGCCATAACCACAGCCGAACACAGCGATGATCTTCCCTTAAGCCGAGCGACCGGGCCGACCTGCTGGAAAGGCGCCGATTTGGCGAAATCCGGCGAATGGATCATCGAAATTACAGAGGCCGAGGCGCAGACGCTTTGCGATGCGGTCAGCCGCACCGACGGGCGCGACGCGCTGGACCTGTCGGCGGATGACTTCCCGCTTGCCGCCGCCGCCGCCAAGATTGCGGAATTCCGCCATCAGGCCGTCGACGGGCGCGGCGTCGCACTGCTGCGGACCGGGCTGGCCGGTTTGACCGAGGAAGAAGCCCGCCGCCTGATCTGGGGCATCGGCCAGCACATGGGTATCCCGCAAAAACAGGACGGCCGCGGGACGTTGCTGCACGACGTCCGCGATACCGGCGCCGATTACACCAAGCAGCACGACATCCGCGTCTATCAGACCAAAAGCGAACAGCCGTTCCACAACGACGGCGCCGATCTGTTCTGTCTTTATTGCCGCCGTCAAGCGTCGTTCGGCGGCCGCTCGATGATCGTCAGCGCGCACACGGTGTTCAACGAAATTCTCGACCGCCGGCCGGATTTGGCGCGGGTCCTGACCGAACCGTTTTATTTCGACGCGCGCGGCCAGCAGCTTCCCGGCCGGCCGTGGTATCAGACGCTGCCGATTTACCTGCAGCACCAGGGCAACTGGTTCGTCATGCACAAACGCCACTACATCGATCTGGCGCAGCGGAACGACGAAATCCCCCGCCTGACCGCGGCGCAGACGGAAGCGCTCGACCTGATGGACGCAATTTGCCACGATCCGGCTTTCAACATGACGTTCGAAATGCAGCCGGGCGATCTGGTATTGGGCAGCAATCACACGTTGCTACACGCGCGGACCGCCTTCGACGACCCCAAGGAAGGCCAGGACCTGAGCCGCGAACGCCGCCACATGCTGCGTCTTTGGCTCGGCGTCGACGGCGGCGTCGCCCTGCCCCCGGCCTACCGGGAAACGCGGGAATTCGGATATTTGTTCGAAACCACCAACCGCGCCACGTGACGTTGCAAGCCGGGCCCAGCCCCGGGCCGATTGCCGGGCCGTAACGTCCACGCACACAATCGAGGTTGAAAATGCCCGCTGAGACGACCCCTGCGACGCTCCTGCCCCGGCGCAAGCCCGACCCCATCCCGGCCATCCATCCGGTGCCGTAATACGCGGTCGAGGGCCAGAGCGCCCAGTGGTACGGAGAAATGAAGGCAGCATTTGAGGTTCCCTGGATGGGCGTGTCACCATGGCCTATGCCCATTATCCGACGTTCTTCGCCGAACTGTGGTGGGGGCTGAAGCCGCTTTGTGAATCCAAACCCTTCGTCGCGTCCTTTCAGGATAATCGGGCGTTTGTCGAGGCCGAGGTCGCACGGTTGCAGCCGGCGCCCATCTCCAACACGCCCCAGAACCTGGGATACGGCCCGCGGGAGGTCGACGGCATCCGCCAGGTGGTCGAAATTTTTCCCACGGCAATCAACCGTATGTGGTGACGGCGCTGATCGTGCGGCTGCTCATGGAAGGGACCGACATGGGCGACCACGGCAACGCAAAGCCGTTCGACGGCTGCCACGCGCCCGATTTTACGGTTTCGTATCTGTTGATGAAGGCGCACCACGCCGATCAGCCGACCCGCGACATCTACGAAGACATCCGAGAGGTGCTGGGCCTGCCCCTCATCAACACGGATTACCGGGCGTTGGCCCGATGGCCGACCTATTGGGAGGCGGCGTGGTCGGGGCTGCGCAAGGCCGTCCGCACATCGGACTATGAAGATCTGTGCCAAGAACTGCACGGCCGTATCCTGGATCAGGTACGGAACGGCCTGCCCAATCCGGGCGGGTTGTCGGCGGAGTGGCTTCACGCCGCCGCCATGGATGCGCCGGCACACGAGGTCATACAGGTTTGCCGCCTGTTCCAATGGCTGCTGCCGTGGCTTTCGGTCAACGTCGCCTATTTGCGCGCGCAACTGCTGGACAGATGACATAGGTCATCCACCGGCCCGCGCCGCCGCCGTAAAATTCGCCCGAAACGGCTTACCGATGCAGACAAGCCCCCGCCGAAACAGGTATAACAACGGCAAGTCGTCCAACTGCACAAGCGGAGCGTTGTATGAGTTCCTACGAAGACAACCTGCGGCGTCAGCAGCAATTCCTCCGGCGCGCCGAAATGCTGATTTCCGAAGCCAACCGGGAAATTATAGGTCCGATGATCCCGGATATCACGGAACAGACCGTGGTCAATTTCGCCCGCGCGGTAGCGCACCTGCGGGGCCGCTATCTGCAGGCGGCGTTCAAGATTTCCAACGTCTCCGAAGGCGAAGCGCCGTCGGATAACGAGGTCCAGAACCTGCGCAAGTACCGCGACATTTTCGAAGAAGCTCGGAAAGCGTTCGAGGAACTGAATCACGCGCTTGAACGCGGCTACTTCCAGCTTTCCGACAAATAAGCGCGCATCCATTTCCATGAGTATTGATCACACGACCCTTGCCGACCAGGTTGCCGCGCTCGCGGCGCAAGGCGAACGCATAGAAACGCCGGGCCCTGAAGGCCCCATGGTGTGGCACCGGTTCGGCAGCCGCGCCGGGCGGCCGCTGATGCTGTTTCACGGCGGCTGGGGGTCGTGGACCCACTGGTTCAAGGCGATCCCGACGCTGGCCGAACAGTTTACCGTTTATGCCGCGGACACGCCCGGATTGGGCGATTCCGCCGTGCCGTCGGAACCGCACACGGCCGACGGCATCGCCGCCATCATGGGCGACGGCATCACGCATCTGCTGGGCCCCGATGAAGGATTTCATCTGGCGGGCTTTTCCTTCGGCGGACTGTTGGGCAGCGTCGTCGCCCGCAACATGGCAGGCCGGTGCCAAAGCTTCACCGCCGTCGGCGCGTCTGGCTTCGGCCACCTGCACGATCCACCGCGCGGCACGGCGCTGGCGACGCCGGACATGACGGATGACGAGGTCGACGACCTGCAACGCCGCAATCTTGAAATCCTGATGTTCAAGGACCCGGCCAAGATCGACGATCTGGCGATCCACATGCACCGGCAGAATTTGGCGCGCGGGCGCGTCCGCTCCCGCCCCATTTCGCTGACCGATGCGCTGTTGAGGGCGCTGCCGGATATCAAGGCGCCGATCGCCGGCATCTGGGGCGAATTCGACGCCACGGCCAGCCGCCCGGGGGCGCTGGAAATGCGGGCGGAAATTTTCAGCAATCACCAACCAAATGCTCCGTTTCACATCATCCCCGACGCCGGGCACTGGGTAATGTACGAAGGGGCGGAACCCTTCACCGCCGCGCTGATCGACGTGTTGAAGTCGCTCCCGCCCTACTGACCGGCCCGCCTCTGAATACGGCGCCGCATGGACCTGAAGTAAAACGGTAAACTGCTGTACAGTCTTCTTGGTACCCGCCGATGCGCAGCCTTATAGGGCCTGTGCCAAAAGGCCCCCTACCATTCCCGGCGGGTACCGCTTTCCTAGAAAATTCAAACTGAGACATTACCTTTACCCCTCCGGGATTGCCCAAAGGGCGCGGTTTGGCCGATAATCCCCCGTTGGCCCAGTGGCCAGCACCGATCCAAGGGGAAGGAAAGTGGCCGACATTTTTTCGACGCTGACGTCGCTTTAGCGCGATCAGATCGAACGCCACCGCAACCGCCCGTTTCTCGAGGCGGTGATGTCGGCGGCGGCGATGATGTTGTCCAGCGGCCGTTTAAGGGTGAACCGGGCCAGGAACATGTAATAGCCCGGCAACAGAACCTGCCACGCGGCGCGGAGGATGACCGTCCAGATGCCGATTTCGAAGGCGGCGTCGATGACGCAGCAGATTGACAACGCGCTGGCTTTTTCCGAGGCGACCGTGTTGTCGGTGATCGCCTTGACCTTGGCCTGGGCGGCGGCCATGCAGGCGGCGGTGACGCCGGCCTGGCGCAGAATGGCCGCAAGCTCGTCGTTCAGGTGGGCGATGTGCTCCATGTTTCGGGCCTGCGACCGGTCAACCGGGGGCGAATGTCCTGGAAACTGTGGTACGTGCCCAAAAACGCGGCGACGAGGGCGATGATGCCGATCGCCTGGCCGACGTTGCCGATGGCGACTTTCTGGACGATGGATAGACGTATGAGTGTCGCCTCGAGTCTGATGGTCGGAGACCCTCGGCCTCTAGTTATCTGGATTTATTTGAAAGGCCCCGTTTATTTGCCCCAACGGACCTTCATTGGCAACCGCGAAACACCCGTATATGCGCGGCTGTCAGACCGTTGTCAGACCAAATTCGTGGGCGCGCCGCGATGGAAATTCTCGATGTTGTCGACCAGCTGGTCGACCATGCCTTTTCGGGCCGTATGCCCGGCCCAGGCGGCGTGCGGCGTCAGGATGAAATCCGGGCGGCCCAGCAGTTTCATGAAGGGATGATCGGCGGACGGCGGCTCACTTGACACCACATCGATCCCCGCCCCCGCGATCAACCCCTGGGTGAGCGCCGCCGCCAGGTCGTCCTCGTCGATCAGCCCGCCGCGCGCTGTGTTGATGACGATGGCGGTCTTTTTCATGCGCTTGAATTCGGGCATGGCGATCAGCCCGTGGGTTTCCGGTTTCAGCGGTAGGTGGAGGGAGATCACATCCGCCGTCTCGATGACTTCGTCGAACGGCATGTAGGGCTCGGGCGGCCGCGCCTCTCCCTTGCGCCCGGCGTAAACGACCTCCATCCCGAAGCCCTCGGCGATTTTGGCGACACCTTGGCCGAGCGACCCCCGCCCGGTCAGGCCCAACCGCGTGCCGTAAAGGTCGGACAGCGGCGGCCCGAAAAAGGTGAAGGTGCCTTCCCGCTGCCAGCGCCCGTCCTTCAGGTCGTCCATGTAGGCGATGATCTGGCGGCGGAGCGTCAGGATCATGCCGAACACGTGCTCCGGCACGGAGCGGACGGCGTACCCCCGCACGTTCGAAACAGAGATGCCTTTTTCTTTCGCGGCGGCCAAGTCTAGCATGTCCGTGCCGGTGGCACATACGGCGATCAGTTTCAAGTCCGACGCGGCGGCCATGTCGGCGCCGGTGATCGGGACCTTGTTGGTCACGACGATGTCGGCGTCCTTGATCCGCGCCGGTACGTCCGCCGCAGCGGTTTCGGGATAATCCACCCAGTCGTGGTCGAACGAGGGTTCGCGGAGTGTCGTTCCGGGGGCGAGCGAGTCGCGGTCGAGGAAAACGATTTTCACTGTCATGCCGGTCTTTCCTTGGCGCGCCGATCAAACGGAATAGCGGTTGACCGCCGTCTCGTCCCACTCGATCCCGATGCCGGATTTTTCAGGCGGGCGGCAGTGGCCGTGGGTAACGACCAACGGTTCGGTCAGGATCTGCTGAGCCCAATCTACGTATTCAAGCCAATGGCGGGTCGGCGTCGCACACAGCAGATGCACGCTGACTTCCGGATAAAGGTGGCTGGATAACGAAACGTCGTATTCCCGGCCCAGGTCGGCCGCCCGCCGCCACCCGGTGACGCCGCCGATCTTGCCAGCATCGGGCATGAAGAAATCACAGGCCCGCGCCGACAGGCATTTTTCCATGTCGCCGGGGAACCAGCAGTTTTCGACGGTCTGGATCGGCGTATCGACCTGGGCGCGGACATGCGCGTGGCCGCTGAAATCGTCGAACCGCACCGGTTCCTCGACCCAGGCCAGTCCTTCCGGGTCGAGCATCTTCACCCGTTCGATGACGTCTTCGACGGATTGGCTCTGGTTATAGTCGCTTATCAGCACGGTACCTTTGGGCACGGCGGCCCAGACCGCGCGGACCACGGCCAGGTCTTCTTCCGGCGTCGGATACCCAAGGCGCACATTGATCGCGTGAAAGCCTTCTTCGACCAGTTCAAGCGCTTCTTCCGCCGCCCGGTCCGGCCCGATCATGCCGAGCCCCTTGGAATTGTAGGCCGGGATATCCAGCGCCTCCGCGCCCAGCATGCGGTAAAGGGGCAGGCCATCGACCTTGCCGGGCGCGCCGTTAGGGCCTTGACGATGTCGATCATGATTTTTCCGCCTCCGCAATCCGGTCGAGCCTGAGCCGGTGGCGCGGGTCGGTCAAGCGGAACACGGCGCCGTAAATCGCCGTCACCGCGCCGATGCACGTGGCCCCGCAAATCAGGAACATCACCAATAACTGATACTTCACGGCCTCCGCCGGATCGGCGCCGGCCAAAATCTGCCCGGTCATCATGCCGGGCAGCGAGACGATGCCCGTCGCCGCCATGGAATTGATCGTCGGCATGAGCGCCGTCTTAAGCGCCCGGCGGATGAAGGGCTTCAACGCCACGTCGCGGGTTTCGCCCAAAGCGATTTGCGCCTCGACCGCCCAGCGTTCGCGGGTCACCGCGTTGAACAGGTTGTTGAGGCCGAGCGAAATGCCGGTCATGGCGTTGCCCAGCATCATGCCCAGGATCGGCACGGCATAGCGCGGATCGTACCACGGATCCGGTTTGATCTGCGTCGCGAGCGCCAGAAGGGTCACCGTGACGGCGGCGAAGGTCATGGTCGATACGCCGATGCCATAAGACCAGAGGCCTTTCAGCTTGCGGTCCTGGCGGCTCATGACTTCATAACCGGCGAAGCCGATCATGATGGCGACGACGCCCAAGGTCAGCCACAGCGATTTAATGGCGAACAGGTAGCGCAACACCATGCCCAGGATGGTCAGCTGCACGATCATCCGCGTCGCCGCAATAGCGAGGGAGCGGGTCACCCCCAATTTGAGCTTCAAGGACAGCGCGCCGTTGACGGCCAGCAACAGCGCCGCGATGGCCAAGTCCGCCGGCGCCAGCGACACGACCTGTGCCGTTGTTTCGGCGGCCGTCATTGGGAAAGCCTCCCGTTGTTGATCCGGTAGGTTTCGGACGCGATGCGGGACGCCTGATCCTTTTCGTGCGTCGCCATGACGACGATGCCGCCGTCCTGCAAAAAGTCGTGGAGCAATCCTTCGACCCGGGCAGTCGCTTCCTGATCCAAGGCCCCCGTCGGTTCATCCAGCAGCAGGACGCGCGGCCCCCGGTCCATGGCCCGCGCGATGGCGAGGCGCTGGCGCTCACCGGTCGAAAGGCGGGACACCGGCCAGCTCATCACGTCGCCGCGAAACCCCAATTGATGCAGGCGGCCGGTCAACGCCGCCGGATCGCTGAAATGATCGCCAACCCGGTCTTCCCACCAGCCCGACTCCGGGCCGACGTAAATCACCCGCCGGCGCCAATCGGGGCCGGTCATGGCGTCGCGGGCCTCGCCGTTTAGCGTGACCTCGCCCTCCGACGGGTCCAAGTCGGCCATGGCGCGGAGAAACAGGCTTTTGCCCGACCCGGACGGGCCCATGACGGTGACACATTGGCCGTCTTCCAGGTCCAGGTCCCGGACCTCAACCATATGCGCCTTTAGGTTCCTGATCGTCAGCATGGGCCGAATATTAGGCGCAGGAGCGACCCCTGGCTACTTGGCTTTCGTCTTGATCTTCCAGGGCTTGACGAAGGTGGTGATCCACATGCCCCTCTTGCCTTCCTTCGCGATCGCTTCGTAGGCCTTGTAGCACTCGGTATCAGGCTGGAAGGCGAGCGCGTAGCCGTTTTCCACCACGTGGCGGTTGAGGTTAACCGTGCCGACGAAGCATTCGGCAACCGGCGTACCGTCGGGCCGGGGCTTTTTCATCTCGCAGCGGACTTAGTTCTTCTTGATCTTTTCGGTGTTCTTCTTGATCTTTTCGGTCAGCATGGATGCCGAAAACCGGCCGCAATGCACGATGCGGCCGTTCGGGTGTTTGCACTGCTTATTGAGCTTGAAGGCGGCGACGCCCCATTAGTCCAATAACTTGCCGCCCTCGCAAAGGGTGTATTTGCGCTTGCCACCGAACATGATGGTGTCGCCGTCGACAACGCAGACGGGGCCCTTCATTTCCTTTTCGGCGGAAACGGCCATGGCCCCCATCACCCAAATCAAACCGGCAACCGCCGTAATCGGCGACAACCTTTTCATGGTCTCTATTCTAGCAGACTCACCTCTGAAATCCGCTATGATCATACAGGTTCAACCAGGAAGCGACACAGCGATTACCATGGGGGGCATCAACATTTTGTCCATGGGTGCGGCGGCGGTGGCGGGGTTCATCGCGGCGGCGCTCTATTACAACATCGTCGGCAAACAGTGGCAGACGGCGACGGGCATTAATGAAGCCCACATGCGCGAAATCATCGGCCCGGCCTGTTTCGTGACCGCCGGGATTTCCCAATTGCTGATCGCGGGGGTGCTCGCCGGGGTCTATTACCATTTCGGGGCGGACAAGCTGACGCTCCGCTCGGCGCTGATCACCGGCGGGTTTTTGTGGCTCGGGCTGGTCGTGGCGCCCATGGCCGTCAATCACCGGTTTCAAGGGCGTCCCTGGGCGTTGACGGCGGTCGACGGCGGCAGCTGGCTGGTCGTCATCTGGGTTCAGGCCGTGGTTCTGGCACTCATGGGCATTTAAAGCCCGAGGAATGCCTTGACGCGGCCTGGATGAGTCTCCAGATTCCAAGGGTTCCGACGGGGTGTCCCTCCCGCCTTTATTGACAGATTGGGGCTGAGATTAGCGCAATTGGGCGCCTAAACCCGCCGAACCTGCTCCGGGTCATGCCGGCGAAGGGATTTGGAAACGCCTGAGGTGGCACTCTTTTTTCATCCCCCCTCCGTCGCTAAAGACCCAACAAACGAAGTTTGCCGGGAGAATTTTCATGAACGTCATCCGCAAGCCGACCACCGGCGATGTCACCACAGGTCCACTGCCCGCCTCCAAAAAAATCTTTGTCGAAGGCACCCAGCCCGGCGTCGCCGTGCCCATGCGGGAAATCTCTGTCCACGAAAGCGCCATGGAGGCGCCGACGGTGGTCTATGACACCTCCGGCCCCTATACGGACCCGAACGCGGTGATCGATATCGAGGCCGGCCTGCCGCGCTTCCGCGAAGCCTGGATCGAGGCGCGGGGCGATACGGAAATATACAAAGGCCGCGACATCAAGCCGGAAGACAACGGCAACGTGGACGACGCCCACATGGTGCCGGAATTCCCCGTCGCCAACGCGCCACGCCGCGCCGTCAAAGGCAAGGCGGTGACGCAGATCGCCTATGCGCGCCAAGGCATCATCACACCGGAAATGGAATTCATCGCGATCCGCGAAAACATGCTGCGCGAACGCCTGCCCGAGCAGTATCAGAAGATCGCCGCAGACGCCGAAAGCTTCGGCGCGGAAATTCCGGAGGTCATGACGCCGGAATTCGTCCGCTCCGAAGTGGCCCGCGGCCGCGCCGTCATCCCTTCCAACATCAACCACCCGGAATCAGAACCGATGGTCATCGGCCGGAACTTCCTGGTCAAAATCAACGCCAACATTGGCAACTCGGCGGTGACAAGTTCGGTCGCCGAAGAAGTCGATAAAATGGTCTGGGCAACCCGGTGGGGCGCCGACACGGTCATGGACCTGTCGACCGGCCGCAACATCCACAACATCCGCGAATGGATCATCCGCAATTCGCCCGTGCCCATCGGCACGGTGCCGATCTATCAGGCGTTGGAAAAAGTCGATCGGGCGGAAGACCTGACCTGGGAAATCTATCGCGATACGCTCATTGAACAGTGCGAACAGGGCGTCGACTATTTCACCATCCACGCCGGCATCCGCTTGAAACACATCCACCTGACCGCCGACCGGGTCACGGGCATCGTCTCGCGCGGCGGCTCGATCATCGCCCAGTGGTGTCTCGCTCATCACAAGGAATCGTTCCTCTACGAACACTTCGAGGACATTTGCGACATCATGCGGGCCTACGACGTGTCGTTCAGCTTGGGCGACGGGTTCCGCCCCGGCTCCTCCGCCGACGCCAACGACCGCGCCCAGTTCGCGGAGCTCGAGACCTTGGGCGAACTGACCAAGGTCGCCTGGGAAAAGGAATGCCAGGTCATCATCGAAGGCCCCGGCCACGTGCCCATGCACAAGATCAAGATCAACATGGAAAAGCAGTTGGCGACCTGCGGCGAAGCGCCCTTCTATACGCTTGGCCCGCTGATCACCGACATTGCGCCGGGCTATGACCACATCACATCGGGCATTGGCGCTGCCATGATCGGCTGGTACGGCACGGCGATGCTTTGCTACGTGACGCCAAAGGAACATCTGGGCCTGCCCGACCGCAACGACGTGAAGGAAGGCGTGATCACCTACAAGATCGCGGCCCACGCGGCCGACGTGGCCAAGGGCCACCCGGGCGCCTGCGCGCGGGACGACGCGCTCTCGCGTGCGCGTTTCGAATTCCGCTGGGAAGACCAATTCAACTTAGGGCTAGACCCGGAACGTGCCCGCGATTTCCACGACCAGACCCTTCCGAAGGAAGCGCACAAGACCGCGCACTTCTGCTCCATGTGCGGGCCCAAGTTCTGCGCCATGGAAATCACCAACCTGGTGCGCAACTACACCAACGACGGCATGAAACAGATGTCCGAACGCTTCCAGGCCGAAGGCGGCGAGCTTTATAAGGAAGAGTACGTGGACCAGAAAGCTGAGGTCGGAGACGATGACTAGGGCCGTCGGCTCCGCCGTTCAGAACACCAAAAGGCCGGGCTAATGCCCGGCTTTTTCATGTGAGGCTATTCTCCTTAAGACGCCATGAAAAATGCCCGCATCGCCGCGAGCGTTTCTTCCGGCGATTCCTCAGGCAGGAAATGACCGCCGGGGACAGCTTGTCCCGTCACGTTATCCGCCCATGTTTTCCAGATTTCCAAAACGTTTACCGGCTTCTCCGGCTCGCCCCGGTCGCCCCAAAGCGCCAGCACGGGGCAAGTAATCTTCCGCCCCGCCGCGCGGTCCTGGGCGTCCAGTTTGCGGTCGATGGCGTAGCCCGCGCGGTAATCTTCGCAGGTCGCGCGGATGGTTTTCGGATCGGAAAAACACCGAAGGTATTCGGCCATGGCCGCACCGTCGAAGGCGCCCGGGATTTTGGTCCAGCTTGCCGTCACATGGCGAAAGAAAAATTCAGGGTCGTTGCCGATCAGGCGTTCCGGCAAGGGGGCGGGCTGGGCCAGGAAATACCAATGGAAGGACGCCTGCGCGCCACCGACCTTCATGCGTTCGTACTGTTCGACCGTCGGCACGATGTCGAGGACCGCGAGCTTGCCGACCCGGTCCTGATGGTCAAGCGTGAGGCGGTAGGCGACCCGCCCGCCCCGGTCATGCCCGCCGACAAAGAATCTTTCGTGGCCGAGCGCCGCCATGACCTCAACCAGGTCCTTGGCCTGCTCGCTTTTGCAATAAGCGCGGTGGGCCGCGTCCGTGGGCGGCTTGCCGCTGTCGCCATAGCCGCGCACATCAGGACACACGACGGTGAAATCCTCGGCCAACCGGGGTGCGATTTTGTGCCACATGACATTCGTCTGTGGATAGCCGTGGATCAGCAGCAACGGCGGGCCCGAGCCCGCCCAGCGCAGGTTGATTTCCGTCCCGTTCGCAGCGATGCGCCTCTGTTCGAAATTGTCGAGCATCAAACTACCGGTCGCCCGGGTCGGCGGTTACGCGCCGAGGTAGGCATTACGAAATCTCAATCGGCACTCCGTCGGGTTCATGTTCCGCTTGAACTTGGTCGGGTCGCCCGGTAGCACTCGGCACCAGAGGAAGCGCGGGCCCGGCGTGTCGTTCAGGAACTTCCTGGCCCCCTCGATCTCCCCGGCACTGGTGATCGTATGAACGCTCGGGATGCCTGATCCTTGGGCGATCATCGCGAGGTTGGTCTTGTGGATGGTGTGGCCTTCCTGGCCGCCGGTTTCGCCGTGCGTGCCGTTGTCGATGCAGATGATCGATAGGTTATTCGTTGCCTGCGTCGCGACGGTGTTGAGGCTCCCCAATCCCATCTGCAACTCACCATCACCGGTGATCACCAGGACTTTGTGGTCGGGCGCGCCCAGCGCAACTGCGAGGCCAGTCGCCACGGCCGAGCCCATGCACCCTGCCATGGTGAACAGATTGTCGCCATCACGGGTCAGCCCCGCCGCGTCCTTGGACGAGCCCGCAAGGCCCGAGACGATCAAACAATCCGCATGATCCGGCAGCAGCGGCGCGAGGAGTTCGCGGCGGTCCAAAGTGATTTTGGTCATATTAAATTCCTTTTTATATGTCCCTCAATTGCCGGGCGCTCGCTCCGCTCACTTGGCTTTCGCTGCGCTTACGCTCCGCGGGGACTCAACGGTCCAATTAGTTTTCCCTCAGTCGTCGGGCGGCCACATCCGTGGCCTTGGCTCTCGGGCCTAACCGGCCCGGGGCCTCATTGGCCCAGTTTTTCAAGATCGCCCTCACGACTAGAAAGCCTTCGCGCCCAAGAATTTCTGCGACAGCACCAGCGCCGCCGCCTGATTGTTGCGGAACGCCGCCTGGATCGCCGCATCGGCGGCGCGTTCGAGCTCGTCTCGCCGCTCGACCGTGAACATCATCACCCCCATGGCTTCGAGGATACCCTTTACCGCCTTGCCCATGGGGTACTGCCAGGGGTTCTGCTCGCCATGGTCGCCGCGCATGGAAATCATCATCAGGCAGGGAAACCCGGCGTGGGAAAATGACAGATAGTTGGGGCAGTTGCCGAGCCCCGAGGACTGCATCATCAAAATCGATTTCTTGCCGACCAGATCGGCGCCGGCCGCCATCGCCACGCCCTCTTCCTCGGTCGTCAGGAGGACCAGCTTCGTTTCGTTATCTTCCTCCGCCAGTTCGGCCATGCGGGCGTTGCCGGCGTCGGGGATATAGGTGAACAGGTCGATCCCCGCGTCCTTGAACTGGCGGAACAGCGCGGTGGACCATTCGTTGTGCGGATGCTCTGACATTATGGGGCCTCCCTAAGACATGCGCATTGTATACAATTCTCCGAGGGATAAAAGCGCCGATCGGGCCCTGGACCTGGCCGCCGTTACCTTTTAAAAAGGGTTCTCACGTGGGGCCCCGACGAGGGTTTGACCGAGGAGTTTCAATGATGATCCGTTTGTTCGCCGCCCTTGCGGTTTTTGCCCTGGTCCTCGCGGGCCCCGCCGACGCGCATGACACCGGCCAACTGCATTTTCACGGCAATCAGCTGAGCCACGACACGGGCGCGCTGCACTTCCATGGCGATGAGCTGTCGCAGTACAAGGCACAGATGTGCTTCCACAACTGCATCGAACAGAACGGCACGACCGCGAAACAGTCCTGCGCCCTGCAGTGCGACGTCGCCAAGGGCCCTGGCATGGGCGGCCAACAGCGCGATTGCGGCACCGAATTCAAAAACTGTCGCAAGGCCTGCGCCGGCAACAAGGATTGCTTCGAAAATTGCCGCACCGCCCGCAAGCAGTGCTATTGACGCCCCGGGCTGTTCCGTTCGGCCCGGCTGCCCATCCCACGTAAATCATCTGAAATTGCCGGCGGCGGCGGCCAGGCGCAGTCCCCCAACATCATGGACATTCGGGTCGCGCCCTATATGGCGCGGGTTGAATACGACGGCGGGTCTCGGCGCTGGTGCCGATTTCCATCGCCTTCCGCATCAACGGCCGGAAAAATGCCGAGGCCTTCTGCAAGGACATCGCCAAGGTCGAACGCGAAGTCAACGCCTTCATGCGCCGCAACGTCGGCAGCAAGTTTAAATGGACGTCGGTGGCGACATCGGGCCTGGACAAAAAACTGGCGGATCGGGTCAACGGATCGATCGGCGGCGGCACGACGGAACGGGTGCTCATGGCCGCCGGCGACCAGGGCGCCGAAGCAATCCATGACCTGTTCACGGCTCGCCAGGACCCGCTACCTCCCCCCGGATTCAAGGGGGTTTCCGTGGTCCCGCTGGGGGTTAAATTTCCCGCCGGAAAAGCTGCTCTCTCCGCGTGACTCCCGCCGCCATTCGGGCTAGAAGCGGGACATGCCGACGCCCGAAAAATCCCCTCCGGCCGATACGCTTCATGCCGACAAAATCCTGATAGTCGATTTCGGCTCCCAGGTGACCCAGCTGATCGCCCGGCGGGTCCGGGAATCGGGCGTTTACTGCGAAATTCATCCGTTCAATGCCGTCGACGAGGCCTCAATCCGCGCCTTCGGCCCGCGTGGCGTGATCCTTTCGGGCGGGCCGGCGTCTGTGCACGAGGCAACGACCCCCCGCGCCCCCGGCGGTCTGTTCGCCGACGATTTCGACCTGCCGGTGTTCGGCATTTGTTACGGAGAACAGACCATGGTCGCCCAGATGGGCGGTGAGGTCGAACCGTCCAATCACCGGGAATTCGGCCGCGCCTTTGTCGAAGTCGTGGGCGACTGCCCGCTGTTCGACGGCGTCTGGGCCGAGGGCCAGAAACACCAGGTGTGGATGAGCCACGGCGACAAAATCATCTCCGTGCCCAAGGGCTTCAAGCCGGTCGCCGTATCCGACGGGTCGCCCTTTGCCGCCATCGCGCACGAAGGCGGGCGCATGTTCGGCGTGCAATTCCACCCTGAAGTCGTCCATACCCCCGACGGCGCGAAGCTGCTGTCCAACTTCACGCACAAGGTTTGCGGCTGCACCGACGACTGGACCATGGCCGCCTTCAAGGACGAAGCCATCAAACAGGTTCGCAATCAGGTCGGCGACGGGAACGTCATCTGCGGGCTGTCGGGAGGGGTCGACTCCTCCGTCGTCGCGGTGCTGCTGCACGAAGCCATCGGCGATCAACTGACCTGCGTCTTCGTCGACCACGGCCTGATGCGGGCCAACGAAGCGGACGAGGTGGTGACCCTGTTCCGCGATACCTACAACATTCCGCTGATCCACCGGAATGCGGCCGATCTGTTTTTGGGCGAACTGCGCGGCGTCACCGACCCGGAGGTCAAACGCAAGACTATCGGGCGGCTGTTCATCGACGTGTTCGAACAAGAAGCCAAATCCGTCGGCGGCGCCAAGTTTCTGGCGCAGGGAACGCTCTATCCGGATGTGATCGAGTCGGTGTCGTTCACCGGCGGACCCAGCGTTACCATAAAATCGCACCACAATGTCGGCGGCCTGCCCGAACGCATGAACATGGCCTTGGTCGAACCGCTCCGTGAGCTGTTTAAGGACGAAGTCCGCGCGCTTGGTCGCGAGCTCGGCCTGCCCGACGCCTTCGTCGGCCGCCATCCGTTCCCCGGGCCAGGGCTGGCGATCCGTGTGCCCGGCGAAATCACTCCGGAAAAACTCGACATCCTGCGCAAGGCGGATGTGATCTATCTTGAGGAAATCCGCAACGCAGAGCTTTACGACATCATCTGGCAGGCCTTCGCCGTGCTGCTGCCGGTGCAGACCGTGGGCGTCATGGGCGATGCCCGGACGTACGATTACGTCTGCGCGCTCCGCGCCGTTACGTCCACCGACGGCATGACGGCGGATTACTACCCCTTCGATCACGAGTTTCTGGGCCGCACCGCCAACCGCATCATCAACGAGGTGAAGGGCATCAACCGGGTCGTCTACGACGTGACGTCGAAGCCGCCCGGGACAATTGAGTGGGAATGATTTCAAAAAAAATTATACAATAAAATCAATAAGTTAGAATACCTCGTTTACTTCCAAAACACTTCTAAAAGAAATTCTATCCCGCAGGTATGGTATTAGGTATGGAATTTCAGTTGGTACAAAAGTTCTAAAAATTAATCTTATCCTAAAGAATGATGTTTCCTCACCTTGCAGGTATTCAGAAGGTATCAGGTGTTGGTATCAGGCATAGGTATCCCCAAAGGCATTAGGATGGAAATTCCCCAATCAAATTTTTGATGGGTGGTATGGGCAATCAGAGACTTCGTCGAATATTAAGTCAGTCTTGCGTTGGGATGTCAGGAACCCAAAGGTATCCATCTG
>JAYNIR010000013.1:0-83892 GCA_038109305.1 Rhodospirillaceae bacterium | reverse complement strand
GCCGGTCACGGCGACCCCCGCACAACCGGCCCCCCGGGCGCCCGCCGCCGCCGCAACCGCCGCTCCAGGCGCGAAACTGTCCGTGGCGCAGGGCGACGACGGATCGCTGACCGTGCGCTTCGATTGGGACGAACCGGTCGCCGCCGCCACGTTCCGGCGCTCGGGTTTCCTCTGGCTGGTGTTCGACAAACGCGCCAACGTCAACGTCCAGGCCCTGCAGCAGGCCGGCGGCGGGGTCATTCGGACGATCCAGCAGCTGTACATTCCGCAGGCGACGGTGCTGCGCATGAAGACGCTGAAGGGCATGAACCCATCGGTGCGCCGCCAGGGCAATGCATGGCTGATCGATTTCCGCAAACAGGACATGATCCCCCGCGTGCCGATTGAACTGCAGGTGCAGCCGGATACCGCCATCGGCGCCCGGCTGTTCATGCCGTTGGCCGAACCGGGCAAGGTCATTCCGCTGACCGATCCCTTGGTTGGCGACAGCATCCTGGTCATTCCGGCCGTGCCGCTGGGCCATGGCGTCGCCGGCGATTACCGCTACCCGCAGTTTGACATCCAGCAATCGGGCCAGGGCATCGTGATCACGCCCAAGATCGACGATATCCGGGTTCGGGCGTTGCGCCAGGGCGTCGAAATCGCCAGCGCCGCGCCGACCCACTCGTTGAAATTCACGCCGGTATCCAAGGAAATGGCGGCCAGCGCCCGCGCCGCCGCCATGCGGCCGCTGGTCCGGCTGCTCGACCTGGAAAAATGGGAAACCCGCAATCCGGCGGCGATACAGCAGACCCGCGGGGTGCTGGAAACCGCCATCGCCAAGGCCGACGACACCGCCAAACAGGCGGCCCGCATGAATCTGGCCCGGTTTTACTTCGCGAACGCGTTTTCGGCGGAGGCGCTCGGTGTCCTTGCCCGCGTTCAGGACGTCGACAAGCAGATCGTCCGCGACCGTGAATTCATGCTGCTTCGGGGTGCTTCAAAGGCGTTGCTCGGGCGGCTGGAGGAAGCGCGCCAGGATCTTTATGCGGATATTCTGAACGGCAACGACGAAGCCGAATTCTGGCGCGCCATCGTGCAGGCGAAAAACGGCGACTTGAACGGTGCTTCCATCGAGCTTCGGCGCTCGGGTTCCATGGCCCGGCCGTATCCGCTGGCGCTGCGCTTTCCGCTGTCGATCATCGTCGCCGAAGCCATGGTCACCATCGGCGACACGCGCAACGCGAAAACCCAGGTGCAGACGCTTCAGGCCGACGGCCCGAACAGGTATCAGGCCGCGCATGTCAAATACGTCCAGGGCCGCCTTGCGGAACTAGAAGGCAATTTCGACGGCGCCGTCGCGCAGTGGGAAGACGTCATGTTGTCGCCGGACCGGCTGGCGCGCTACCGGTCGGCGCTGGCACGGGCCGAACTACTGATGCGGCTTGACCGCATCACCCGCGCACAGGGCATCGAGGAAATTGAAAAACAGCGGTTCGCATGGCGCGGCGACAACCGGGAGTTCGCCTATCTGCGCCGCCTGGGCGACCTGTATCTGGAGGAAAACCGGTTCCGCGAGGCGTTGCAGACTTTGAAGCAGGCGGCGACGTACTTCCGCGATCATCCGCAGGCGACGGCAGTAACCAAGCTAATGTCCGATACGTTCAGCGGCCTGTATCTCGAGGGCAAGGCCGACGTCCTGCCGCCGGTCACCGCGATCGCGATTTACGAGGAATTCAGGGAACTGACCCCGGCCGGCGCCGCGGGCGACAAGATGATCCAGAAACTGGCCGATCGGCTGGTCGGCGTCGATCTGCTGAAAGAAGCGGCGGCGCTGTTGGAAAGCCAGATCAAGTTCCGCCTGCGCGACGTCGAACGGGCCCGGGTCGGCGCCCGCCTTGCGCTGATCCATATGCTGGACCGCAAGTTTGCCGATGCGGAGCGCGTCTTGAAAGCAACGCCGGCGACGAACCTGACGCCGCAACTGACGCAAAAGCGTAATCATCTTCTGGCGCAGGCGCTGATGGGGCAGCAGCGATACAACGACGCGCTGGCGCCGATCGCTCGCGACAAATCAATGGATGCGGAGCTGCTGCGCGCCGAAATTTTCTGGTTCATGGCCAATTGGGTCGACGCGGCCCAGTCGCTGCAGACGGTGCTCAACCTATCGGGCGCGCGACGCGGCGACAAGCTCAACCGCCAACAGGCGCGCTATATGCTGAACCTTGCAACGGCGATGACGCTTTCGGGGAATGAGCGGGGATTGGCCAGCATTCGCGCGAACTTCGCGCCGGCCATGGCGACGACGGAATACGCGAAAGCTTTCACCTTGATCGCCGCCCGTCCGGCGCTTGGTTTGATTGCGCCGTCGAGCGTTGCCGACCGGGTCAAGGTCGCGGAAAACTTCAAGAGCTTCCTGACCGCGTATCGCGAGCGGCTGGAAAAGAATCCGCTCAGCGCGATTAACTAGTCGCGAAACCCTAGGACGCCGATGGCGTCCGATGGTCGCTTCGCGCGATCATCAGAATCCTGTTAATCGCGAAACCCGAGGACGTCGACAGCCTTACCGCGCCCGCGTCTAGGTTGATTAGGGACAGCGCAAACCGGAACGGATTACCGGCGCGAGGCGCGCCGATCACGGCCGCGGCGGCGTTCCATCTGCAGCGGATCGTTGGAGTTGTGCTTGCGGCGGTCCGACCATTCCTCGACCCAATCGGGGTCGCCGCGGCAGCGCATGAGGGGTTCGCCCGACGCCGCCTTTTCCGCCGCGACGAACTTGGCGGCGTGGTTGGCCTTTTTGAAGGACAGTCTCAGCCACACGGGTTCGTCCGGACCGGGTTGACCCAAAATGCCCGTGCCGCCTGCGGCGACTTGGGCCTTTACCTTTTCCGGGTCGAGCGCGCCATCGGCACCGGACAGGTCCGGCGGATCGGCGGCGACAAGCAGGCCGGGGATTTCGATGGTCTTGAACCGTTCACCGATGGTCGCAAGGCCGATTCGGCGGACCGGCGGAGCGCGGCATCGCGGGATAGCGTCACGAACGACATCATGAAGTAGTCGCCCTTCATGCGCGCGCGGCCTTCCTTGCCGGAAACCAGGCGGTCGAAAAGGGTCGCGCAGACATCGGGCAGGCGTTTACCGAGCATCCCGGTGCGGCCGCCGGTGATGGCGTACATCGGCGCCAGATCCATGATGTAGACAAGGTCGCCATCCAAGTCGTCGATCAGCATCTTCGAGCCGTCGAGCTGTTCGACCTTCTGGCTCTTGATCGCGTCGACTTTCGCCTGGATACAGCGATCGATGTCTTCGATCTACTCTTCTTCTTCGTCCCGTTCCAGGGCCTAATCAGTGAGCGTCGAAAAGAAAGATTTATTGGCCATGAACCGTCCTATTCTTCTTGGCCGAACATTCGTCCGGACTGATGAAAGTTCAACTAGCCACCCTCAATCCACAGGCACCAGTATGTTTACTTGCGCCCCGCTGGCAAGCGCCGGCGGCACACATTTGGTCGATTTTTCGTGAGGTGTTCGAATAGGCGGGTGCGCGGAAAATTCGCAGCTGTTCCGGTTAATAAATTGATTTTATTGAATTATTTATCGGGATGGTCGAAAAAGGGCGTTCGCCCGCGCCGCCGCGGTTATCCGCCAAAGCTTTTGACCAGCGATCCGACGGTCATGTACCAGCCGTCGACCAGCACAAAAAAGATGATCTTGAAGGGAAGCGCGATGATAATAGGCGGCAGCATCATCATCCCCATCGACATGAGCACCGATGCGATGACCATGTCGATAATCAGGAAGGGGATGAATATCAGAAAGCCGATTTCGAACGCGCGTTTCAGTTCGGAAATCATATAGGCGGGAACCAGAATCCGCATGGGCATTTCCTTGCGCAGTTCCTCGTCCGGGATTTTCGAAATGCTGGCGAACAACAAAAGATCGCGTTCCCGGACGTGGTTCATCATGAATTCGCGGAACGGCACGATGGCGCGGTTGAAGCCTTCGAGTTCCTCGATCTGGCCCTGGACGACCGGGCGGACGCCGGCGTCCCAGGCCTTTTCGAAAGTCGGCATCATCACGAACAGCGTCAGGAACAATGCCAGCCCGACCAGCACCTGGTTGGGCGGGGTCTGTTGCGTGCCCATGGCGGTGCGTAGAAACGACAACACGACGATGATCCGGATGAACGACGTCAGCATGATCAGGATCGACGGTGCGACGCTGAGGACCGTAATCAGCAACAGAAGTTGAATGATGCGGCCGGTGGTGTCGCCGCCGTCTTCGCCCAAGTTCAGGCTGATCGTTTGGGCAAACGCCGGGCCGGTCAGCAGCAACAGTCCGATATAGATCGCGCAGGCGATGATAAGCACGCCCAGCACCATGACGAAGGGGTGGGTGAGGGGGTGTAGTTTTGGAGAGAAGATGCGTCTCATGAAGCCGATCCTCCGTTCGCCGGCGGCTCTCCTTCACCAGACAGTTCATGTTCCAGGGCCCGGCTGAACTTCGCGCCGTCCCTGATCCCCGTTTCAACAACCAGTTCGGACGTCGGCCCGACCAGCAACAGATGTTCCGTATCGTCCCGGCGGACCAAGATCATGCGGCGGCGGCCGTCCAGCGGCGTCACCTCGACCACGCTCAGGCGGCGGCCGTCGGCGCGTTTGATGGCGGCGGCGGGAAATCCCCAACCGGCGCGGCGCGCCAACGCCGCGAACAAGGCGATCAGGCCCAGGACGAAGACCAGCGCGACGGCGAAGCGCAGGTAACTGCCGAGATCGACGTCCACGGTCTCAGTCCTCCTTGCCGTCCGGCGCGTCTGCCGGATGCGTCAGGCCGGCCTGTTCGGCGCCGGCGCGGATGATTTCTTCAAGCTGGTTCAGGTCGCGGACCATGACGGCAAGCCGCCGTTGCAAGGCTTCCGGGTCGCTGACCGTCTTCGAAACCCCGCGCACGCCGTCGCAAAGGGTAGAGATGCGGTTACCCAGCGGGCTCAGGTCCAAGGCGTCGCCGCCCAGCAGCGCGCGCTTGGCGTTGGCGATCAAGCTTTCGACCTCGCGCATGTCCTGGTCGATTGATTTCATTTTCGGCGTCTGATTCTTGTTCATGACCGGGCCTCGCCCTTGCCTACGGGGCCGTCACCCATCCATTCGCGGACGATTTCCTGACGGGTCTTTTCCGACATGTCTTCGGCGCCGTTGGCGCGGTAAAGGTAGATCAGGATTTCCGCGACGGCGGTGAGGGCCTCGGTCGGGATGTCCTCTTCGACGTCAACGGCGCTCAGCAATTGCGCCAGGTCGGCGTCCTCGCGGACCTTGATGCCCTGGGCGAAGGCGATCTGCAAAATCTGTTCGGCGACCCGGCCGCGGCCGCCGGCGACGACCTTGGGCGGGCGGCCCGGCCCGCCGCCGTCGGCAAGCGCCACCGCGACGGCGTCCTTGGTCTCCGGCACCCGGCGGATATTGCCCGTGTTTTTGTCTTCTTCGCTCACGGTTTTATGGCCCACCCACAGAGTTCATCGTCACCCGGCAATATTTGCCCGATTCGCACTGATCTTAACGGCGGGGCGCTTAATAAATGATTACGGTTAACGGAGATTCGGACGGCATATCAGGGATTTACGGGATGCAGGCCGGAAGAAGGGCCGCCGAGAAGCGTGTTTACCTGTTGTTAAGAAAACCGGCAGATAATACCTAGCAGGACGGATGAACAGCTCGCGCGCGCGGGAAGACCCGGGGGTGCGAAGCCGGAAATCCGCGGGAAAACAGCCCTTTCGAAAGGCGCGTGCCAAATGGATCTGACCCTGTTCGCGGCGGTGAAGAAGCGCCTTAACTGGCTGGCCCAGCGCCAGGAAATCCTGGCCCAGAACATTTCCAACGCCAACACGCCGAAATACAAGTCCAAGGACTTGAAACCCTACGAATTCCGCGAGGTTCTGCGCCGCGAGTCGGCACAGCTGAACATGGACGCGTCGGGCGCCGGGCACCTTGGCGGCAAGCGCAAGCGCATCCGCGACTTTATGTCGGAAGAACCGCGCCATCCTTATGAAACTTCGCCCAACGGCAACTCGGTGGTGCTTGAGGAACAGATGGGTAAGGTCGGCGAAACGCAGACCCAGCACCGCCTGACCACGGAACTTTATAAGAAACACATGGCCATGCTGAAACTGGCCACGACCTCGAAGTAACCTCGAATTTACGCCGGCGCGGACACCCGCGACGCGACGACCGATTTGAGGGGCCTGGAACGGGAAAGCCAACCCCAAAAACCGCCGAAAACGGCGGATCAGACCGACCGACCGACCGATCGACAGAATGTCGTCCTGACCATACGCCGCCCGAACCTCCGGACAAGAAGCCGCCGGGGCGGGGCGACAGAACGGACGACCGCCATGGACGACATTCTTAAGACCATCCGCATTTCCTCGGCCGGCATGCGCGTGCAAGGCACGCGGCTTCGGGTCATCGCGCAGAACATCGCGAACTCGGAATCGCTGCCGCAGAAACCGGGTGAAAACCCCTACCGCCGCAAGCTGGTGACCTTCCGCAACGAACTGGACAAGTCGATCGGGCTTGAAACCGTGCGCGTCCACCGCCTCCACAAGGACCTGTCGGATTTCGGCAAGCGATACGATCCGTCCCATCCGGCGGCGGACAAGGACGGCTATGTGGCGACGCCCAACGTCAACACGATGCTTGAAATGATGGACATGCGCGAAGCTCAGCGGTCCTACGAAGCAAACCTCAACCTTATCCGGTCGTCGAAAACCATGCTAAACGGCGTGATCGACGTCCTTCGGGCGAATTAAACGGAATATCAACCGCTTAAGCGGATCTAGAACGGGAGAACCTCATGGCAACCACGCCCGATATCAACATCACACAGGCGGTCAACGCCTATAACCGCGCCGCCAAGCAGCAGATCACCGGGACGCGGGACAAGACCCCCGTGCAGTCGCAGCAGGAAGAATTCGGCGATCTCGTCCGCAGCGCCATCATGGAAGCGCGCAAGATCGGCGAACGCAGCGAAAAAATGTCCATTTCGGCGATCAACGACAAGGCTGACATCACCCAGGTGGTGACCGCCGTCGCCGAAGCGGAAATGACTCTGCAGACGGTGGTCAACGTCCGGGACAAGGTCCTGGAAGCCTATAACCAGATCATCCGCATGCCGATCTGACTGGCCAGGATTAGGGGGTTCGCGGGCGCTACCATGAACGAACAAGATGTGATCACCGTCGGACGGGACGCCATGTGGGTGGTCCTGCAGGTCGCCGGGCCGATCATGCTCATGGGCCTGATTTCGGGTTTGATCATCGCGCTCTTCCAGGCGCTGACGACGATCCAGGAAATGACCCTGACCTTCGTGCCGAAGATCTTCGTGATCTTCGTCGGCATCGTCGTGCTGCTGCCGTTCATGATTTCGTCGATCACCACCTTTACCGAAGGCTTGTTCGACCGCATCACGGCGATGGGCTAGAGGGTACTCGGCGGCATGGTCCTCGGGCCCCATTTCGACCCCCGGCGAGGCGGGCCAGCATGTTCGAAGAACTAGTCAAGCTAAACCTATTCGCATTTCTGTTGATTCTTGCCCGGGTGGGCGCGGTTTTCGCCATCCTGCCCGGGTTCGCCGCGGCCTACGTGTCGCCGCAGATCAGGGTCGCGCTCGCGCTCTGCGTTTCCTTTGTGCTGACGCCGGTGCTGGCCGACCGTCTACCCGGCCCGCCGGACAGCGTGTGGGTGTTGTTCCTGTTGCTCGCCGGCGAATTGCTGGTCGGCCTGTTTTTGGGCGGGCTCGCCGTCGTCATGCTGTCGGCGCTGCAGACGGCGGGGACGATGATCGCGCTGTTCGCCGCCATGGCCAACGCGCTGGTTCAGGATCCCATCGCTGAACAGCAGAGTTCCATCATCGCCAGCTTCCTGACCGCCGGCGCGCTGGTCATGATCTTCGTGACCGACAGCCATCACATTTATTTCGCCGTCATGGCCGACAGCTACAACCTGTTCATTACCGGCGAAACCGTCGCGATCGGCGACATGGCGGACATGTTCGCCCGCCGGGTCGCGGACAGTTTCGAACTTGGGTTCAAACTGTCGATCCCGTTCCTCGTCATCGCCGTGACCTACTATGTGGGGCTCGGCATTCTCGGGCGTCTGATGCCGCAGCTGCCGGTGTTCTTTTTCGGCCTGCCGATCCAGTTGAGCGTGCAGATTGCGGGGCTGATGATCGTGTTTTCTTCCATCTTGCTGGTGTTCATGACCCACTTCCTTGACAGCTTCGCCGAGCTGGTCGGATAGGGCGGGAAGCGACGGAGGCTTGAATGTCCGAAGAAGACGAATCACAAAAAACAGAAGACGCAACCCCGCGAAAACTTGCGAAAGCCCGCGAGGAAGGGCAGGTCCCGCAGTCCCAGGAAATTAAAAGCTGGATGATCCTGCTGGGCGGCGCCGGTCTGCTGGTTTTCTGGGCGCCCACGATGGCCAAGGACATCACCGTCATCGGCCAGCAGCTGATCGTTTCGTCATCCGAAATCCACGCGGACTTCGGCAGTTTTCATCATCTTTTTATGAATGTTATCAAGAATTTAGGAATACTTTTGGCGCCGGTATTCGGGCTGTTCGTGGTGCTTGCGCTGGCCGCCAACGTGGGTCAGTTTGGGTTGTTGGCGTCGATCAAGAAAATTCAACCGAAGCCCAATAAGATCAATCCGCTGACCGGCTTCAAACGGATTTTTTCGAGCCAAGGGCTGGCTGAATTCTTCAAGGGCATCCTGAAAATCTGCGCCGTCTCGCTGGTGTCGTTCGGGCTCGCCATTCCCATGCTGTCGGACCTGGAAATCATGCCGGCGCTTTCGACGGGCGCGGCGCTGGCGCGCATGCATGACCTGATGATCATGATGGCGTTTGCCACCGTCGCCGTGATGGCCGTGATCGCGGCGTTGGACTACATTTATCAGCGCACTAATTTCATGAAGCAGATGCGGATGTCCAAGACCGAGGTCAAGGACGAAAACAAGCAGGCCGAAGGCGACCCGCAGGTCAAGGCGCGCATCCGCCAGATCCGCGCCCAGCGCGCCCGCCAGCGGATGATGGCGGCGGTGCCGATGGCCGACGTCGTGGTCACCAACCCGACCCACTTCGCCGTTGCCCTGGAATACAAGATGGACACCATGCCGGCGCCCAAAGTCGTCGCCAAGGGGCAGGATTTTGTGGCATTGAAAATACGCGAAATCGCCGAGGCCAACGAGGTGCCCATCGTCGAAAACCCGCCGCTCGCCCGCGCGCTGTTCGCATCGGTCGAGCTGGACCAGGAAATCCCGCCCGAACACTTCAAGGCGGTGGCCGAGGTCATCGGCTATGTCATGCGGCTCAAGGGCACGCTGCCGAGTGCACCGCCGGAACGCGATCCGCCCGTACTGCGCTGACGGCTCGCTACATCGGCCCTGCCGTGCTAGGAGAGGAAACCGCGTTCCAACCGGCATGATGCAATCCCATGCGTAAACCAAGTCCCTCTATTTTGCACGGCGGTACCATCGGATTGGCGCTGGTCGCGGGCGGCCTCTACGGCCATCTGGGCGTCGACGGCCTGGCGTGGGCGGCGCTGCCCGCGGCGGCGGCGGCGGGCCTGTTTGTGCTGGCCCGATGCCAAGGCGGCTTCTCAGCCCAGGCCGCCGACGGCGGGGCGGTCACCGAACTGGTCCGCATGGCCGCCGACCAGTCGGGTGAGGGGCTGTTAATCGCCACCTGGGACGGCGCCGTGCTGCACGCCAACGACCGATTCCGTCAATTGTTCTTCATCGACCCCGAGGCCGACCAGCCGCCGGCGGAACAGCTTCTCGATTGGGTCGCCGGCGCGCTCGACGGCCAGGGCCGGTCGCCGGATTTGTTCCGGCGGCTCCGCGACAGTGCCCGGGCGGGCGAGGCCGACGGCGGCGAAGTCATTTGCCGCTCCCCCGAGGGCAAACCGGAATGGCGAAGCCTGAACGTCGAAGGGTTCGGCGACCGGGACGCCGACGGCATTCCCCGCTACGTCCAGTGGCGGGCCCGCGATGTGACGGAGGAAAAACGCCAGGGCGCGTCGCGCCAGTCGGCGGACGCCCGGCGCGCCGACCTGTTGGACCGGCTGCCGGCGGCGGTGTTTTCCGTCGACGAGCACGGTCGAATTATATACGCGAACTTTTATCTGGCCGACTGGCTCCGCGTCGACCGGATGAGCCTGAACGGTCGGCCGTTCGCGGATTTCGTCGTCTCCGCCGATCCGGGCGGCAACGGCGAGGACGGCGATGACCGCCACGGTACGGTGACGCTCCGGGCCGGTGACGGCACGGAATTTTCCGCGCGCCTGTTGCAGAGCCAACGGGAAACCGAAGACCGCAATCTGGTCTATACCCGCTCGATCCTGCTGCGCGATGCCGAAGACCTGCGCGGCACCGTGCAGGCGGCGGTGCAGACTGTGGTGTCGGCGGTATCCACCGTGTCGTCTGGCGGCGCGCCGAGCGATCCCCTGGGTCCGGCCCGGCGGTTGCGCTTTTTGTTCGACGACGCGCCGGTCGCCATCGTGCTGTTGGATGCGGCCGGCCGGGTGACCGACTGCAACCGCGCCTTTACGGGCTTGACCGGCCTACACCGCGAGGCCGCGGTTGGCCGGTCGTTTGCGGAGAGATTGCTGCCCGAGGACCGGGACGGCGTGGCGTCGGCGCTGACCGACGTGGTCATGGGCCGGGTCCGCGCGTCGCAGACGGAAATCCGCCTTGCCGGCGGCGGTGGGCGGCAACCGGCGGCGACCGTCTTCGCCAGCCGCATGGAAGGCGACCAGGGGCAACTTCTGGGTCTGGTGCTGCACTTTGTCGACACGACGGAACAGAAGAATTTGGAACTGCAGTTCGCCCAGTCGCAGAAAATGCAGGCCGTGGGGCAGCTCGCGGGCGGCGTCGCGCACGACTTCAACAACCTGCTGACGGCGATGATCGGCTTTACCGATCTTTTGTTGGAGCGCCACGGCCCCGGCGACCCGTCCTTTAACGATTTGCAGCAGATCAAGCAGAACGCCCACCGGGCGACGAACCTTGTCCGCCAGTTGCTGGCGTTTTCCCGGAAACAGAACCTGGAACCGGACCTGTTGGACCCGGAAGACGCCTTGAACGACATTTCCAACCTACTCAGGCGGCTGTTGGGCGAAAACGTGCGGTTGAAGCTCGAACACGAACGGGGAGCCGGGAAAATCCTCGCCGACCGGGGGCAGTTCGATCAGGTCATTATCAACATGGCGGTCAATGCGCGGGACGCCATGCCCGACGGCGGGCCCCTGGTGATCCGCACGCTTCGCCAGGACCTGGACAAACCGCTCAGCCAGGGGGGCGAAATGATCCCCGTCGGCGCCTACATCGTCGTCGAGGTCGAGGACCAGGGCATCGGCATGGACAAGGAGACCATGGACCGCATCTTCGAGCCGTTTTTCTCGACGAAAGAAGTCGGGCAGGGCACGGGGCTCGGGCTTTCCACCGTCTACGGCATCATTCACCAGTCGGGCGGCTACGTGACCGTTGACAGCACGCCGGGCCGTGGGACCATCTTCCGGCTGCTGTTCCCCAAGGCGGAAGAACACGCAGCGGAGGATCGGCCCGACGCGGATCTGGAAGACGACGACGCGATGGACCGCGACGTGCCCGACGCGGTCAAGGCCAAGCCCGGCAAAGGGAGGGGCAAAAAGAAGGATCAGGAGCCGGAATTGCCGCTGTTCGAGGCCGACACCACGGGCTCGGAAACCATCCTTCTGGTCGAGGATGAGGACGCCGTCCGCATGTTCGGCGCCCGGGCGCTCCGCAACAAAGGCTACAAGGTGCTGGAGGCGCAGAATGCCGAGGTTGCGCTAGACGTCATCAACGGCACGGAAAAGCACATCGACCTGGTGGTTTCCGACGTCGTCATGCCGGGGATGGACGGCTACAACCTGGTCAAGAAGGTGCGGCAACAGCTCCCGCACGTGAGAGTTATCCTCATGTCAGGCTATGCCGAGGACGCGTTCCAGGACCAGATCGACGCCGACAAGACCCTGCATTTCCTGCCCAAGCCGTTCACCTTGAAGACCCTGGTCGGTAAGGTGAAGGAGATCATTATCAGCGACGGGCCGGGGGCGGGCTGAGGCTTCATCCGATGCCGGGCGGCGGCCACGAGTCCGTCGCGGCGGCCCCGTTAACCATGTTCCTTAATCATGGTTCCTGAGACGGATTTTTCCCGAAACATAATGTGAACATATCTGTTTTTATATTGTTAAATCAATAAGATGAAAAAAGTGTTTGCGAATGAGAACAAAACATGTACACTTGCCTTTATTGCTTCCATTGAACGGTGTATGGAATAAGGGAGAACAGACATGGCCGATGCGGCATTGCGATTGGTGGAGAAAGACAACGTGGACAAGTCGAAGGCGCTCGACGCGGCCCTGGGGCAGATTGAACGGGCCTTCGGCAAGGGCTCCATCATGCGGCTCGGGCAGCGCGAGGTCATCGACATCCCGACCATTTCCACGGGCTCCATCGGCCTGGACATCGGCCTCGGTATCGGCGGCCTGCCGCGCGGCCGGATTATCGAAGTCTTCGGCCCGGAAAGCTCCGGCAAGACGACTTTGGCGCTGCACGTGATCGCCGAAGCTCAGAAAATGGGCGGCACCTGCGCCTTCGTCGACGCGGAACACGCGCTCGACCCGTCCTACGCCAAAAAACTTGGCGTTGATGTCGAGGAACTTCTGATTTCCCAGCCGGATGCCGGCGAGCAGGCCCTTGAAATCGCCGACACGCTCGTCCGCTCCGGCGCCATTGATGTGCTGGTGGTCGATTCCGTCGCCGCGCTCGTCCCCCGGGCCGAGCTTGAAGGCGAAATGGGCGACACCCACGTCGGCCTGCAAGCCCGGCTGATGAGCCAGGCGCTCCGCAAGCTGACCGCCTCTGTCTCCAAATCCAACACCATGGTCATTTTTATCAACCAGATCCGCATGAAGATCGGCGTCATGTTCGGCAATCCGGAAACCACCTCGGGCGGCAACGCGCTCAAATTCTATGCGTCCGTCCGCATGGAAATCCGCCGCATCGGCGCCATTAAGGACCGGGACGAAGTGGTCGGCAACCAGACCCGCGTCAAGGTCGTGAAGAACAAGGTGGCCCCGCCGTTCAAGATGATCGAATTCGACATCATGTACGGCGAAGGCATCTCCAAGATGGGTGAATTGCTCGACCTCGGTGTCAAGGCCAATATCGTCGAGAAATCCGGATCCTGGTTCTCGTTCAATTCCGAACGCATCGGCCAGGGCCGGGAAAACGCCAAGACGTACCTGCGCGAAAACCCGGAAACCGCCAAGGCGATCGAGGATCAGATCCGCCGCAACGCCGGCCTGCTGTCGGAAGAAATGATGACCGGCCCGGGCGACATGGACGGCGACGTCGCCCCCGCCGACGACTTCTGAGGGCAAGCTAAGCCATAAAACCCTCCCAGGGGGGGCTTTCTGCCTTCGACCCCCAAAGCCCTCTTCCCAGGCTGCATCCCCCCATCGCGGTCAGTGCGCCCCCGCTGGCCGTAATATCTTTTAAGCCTCGCCGCTAAGCGAGGTCGGCGTGCCACAAAAATCAATATTTGGCCCGCCATTAGGCGGGACCGGCAGCGACTTTGTCGGTTCACCGGCTTGCGGGGAGGGCTGGCTGCTGGACAGGCTCCGCCGGGGCCTGTAAAACGCACGGTCGCCCGGATTTCCCGGGCTTTAAACGTTTGAGGGCAGAACCTAAATTAACCGTCATGCAGACCGTCAACGATATCCGCCAGGCATTCTTGGATTACTTTGCCGCCAACGGCCACGAAGTCGTCGCCTCGTCGCCCCTGGTGCCGCTGAACGACCCGACGCTGATGTTCACCAACGCCGGGATGGTGCAGTTCAAAAACGTCTTCACCGGTAACGAACACCGGGATTATTCTCGCGCCGTGACGTCCCAGAAATGCGTCCGCGCCGGCGGCAAGCACAACGACCTGGAAAACGTCGGCCTTACGGCCCGCCACCACACGTTTTTCGAAATGCTCGGCAACTTTTCCTTCGGCGATTATTTCAAGGAACTGGCCATCGAACTTGCGTGGAACGTGGTCACAAAGGAATTCGGCCTGCCCGAGGACAAACTGCTGGTCACCGTCCACACGTCGGACGAGGACGCGGCGGGTCTGTGGTGCAAGATCGCCGGCCTACCGGACAGCAAGATCATCCGCATTCCCACGTCCGACAACTTCTGGGCCATGGGCGACACCGGCCCCTGCGGCCCGTGTTCGGAAATCTTCTATGACCACGGCCCGCACATCCCAGGCGGCCCGCCGGGGTCGCCTGATCAGGACGGCGACCGGTTCATCGAAATCTGGAACCTGGTGTTCATGCAGTTCGAACAGCTGACGCCGGACGAACGCGTCGACCTGCCGAAGCCCTCCATCGACACGGGCATGGGGCTTGAGCGTATCGCCGCGGTCATGCAGGGCACCCACGACAACTACGATATTGATCTGATGCAGGACCTGATCCGCGCCTCGGCCGAAGCCTCGGGCGTTGCCGCCAACGGTGAGCATGTCGTGTCGCACCGGGTCATCGCCGACCACCTGCGGGCATCCAGCTTCCTCATCGCCGACGGCGTGCTGCCGTCCAACGAAGGGCGGGGCTATGTGCTGCGCCGGATCATGCGCCGCGCCATGCGCCACGCCAACCTGATGGGCTGCACCGATCCGCTGATGTTTAAACTGGTGCAGTCGCTGGTCGACAACATGGGCCGCGCCTTCCCCGAACTGGTCCGCGCCCAGCCGCTGATCACCGAAACGCTGAAGCTTGAGGAAACCCGGTTCAAGACGACGCTGGATCGGGGGCTGAAAATCCTCGACGAGGCGACCCAGGGCATGGCCGCCGGCGGCGAACTGGACGGCGAAACAGCGTTCAAGCTTTACGACACCTTCGGCTTTCCGCTCGATTTGACGCAGGATGCGCTGAAAGCCAAGGAAATCGCCGTCGACACGGCTGGCTTTAACGCCGCCATGGCGCGCCAGCGGGCGGAAGCCCGCAAAGCCTGGGCCGGGTCCGGCGACGCGGCGACGGACAAGGTGTGGTTCGACATCAGAGACAAGGTCGGCGCGACGGAATTCTTCGGCTACGACACCGAGGAAGCGGAGGGCAAGATCACCGCGCTGGTCGTCGACGGCAAGCCGGTCGACGCGGCGAAGGTGGGCGACACCATCCGCCTGGTCGCCAATCAGACGCCGTTTTACGGCGAGTCCGGCGGCCAGATGGGCGACCAGGGCGTCATCAAGACCGCCGAGGGCGCTACCGTCACGGTGACCGACACGCAAAAAATGCTGGGCGATATGCTCATCCATGTCGGCCGGGTCGACGAAGGCGACATCACCGTCGGCGACGAACTGGTGCTGTCCGTCGACGGCGAACGGCGCCGCCGGCTTCGCGCAAACCATTCGGCGACCCACCTGCTGCACGAAGCGCTGCGCCGTCATCTGGGCAACCACGTGACGCAAAAGGGCTCGCTGGTGGCGCCCGACCGGTTGCGGTTCGACATCAGCCACCCGAAGGCCGTGACGGCCGAGGAGTTGTCCGTCGTCGAAGCCGACGTCAATGCCCAGGTCCGCGCCAATGAAGGGGTGCTGACCCGCCTGATGGATCCGGAAAGCGCGGTCGAGGCCGGAGCGCTGGCCCTGTTCGGCGAAAAATACGGCGACGAGGTGCGGGTCGTTTCCATGGGCGCGGCGGACGGCAAGAAGTTTTTCTCGACGGAACTGTGCGGCGGCACCCACGTGCGGCGCACGGGCGACATCGGCGTGTTCAAGATTTTGTCCGAAGGGGCGGTCGCCGCAGGTGTGCGCCGGATCGAAGCGGTCACCGCCGACGGCGCGGTCGACTATTTCAATATCCAGGAACGGGCACTTCAAGGTGTCGCGGCGGCGTTGAAGGTGAAGCCCGAAGACGTAGCGGGCCGCGTCGAAAGTTTGCTCGAAGAACGCAAAAAGCTTGAGCGCGAGCTTTCCGACGCCCGCAAGAAACTGGCGCTTGGCGGCGGCGGCGGCGGGCAGGCCCCGTCCGGCGGCGGCGACGTGAAGGATGTGGGCGGCGTCAAGTTCGCGCCGCGTGTCCTGCAGGACATTCCCGCCAAGGACCTGAAGGGCATGGCGGACGAGATCAAAAAATCCATCGGCTCCGGCGTGGTCGCGTTGATCAGCGTCACCGACGGCAAGGTCAACGTGGTGGTCGGCGTCACCGACGACCTGACCGACAGGATCAGCGCCGTCGACCTGGTCCGCGCCGGGTCCGCCGCCGTCGGCGGCAAGGGCGGGGGCGGGCGGCCCGACATGGCGCAGGCCGGCGGCCCCGACGGGGCCAAGGCGAATGACGCCGTCGCCGCCATCGAAGCGGCGATTGCCGGCTGACCGAGGGACCGATTTGATGACCGAACGATTTGAAGGCACGGCGACGTTCGTCGCGACCGAGGATTTGCAGGTTGCCGTCAACGCCGCGATTAATCTGGAGCGGCCGTTGCTGGTCAAGGGCGAGCCCGGCACGGGCAAGACCGTGCTGGCGGCCGAGGTTGCCGACGCCATCGGCGCGCCGTTGATCCAGTGGCATGTGAAGTCGACCACCCGCGCGCAGCAGGGCCTTTACGAATACGATGCGGTGGCGCGGCTTCGCGATTCACAGTTGGGCGACGCGCGTGTCCACGACATTTCCAATTACATAATCAAAGGCAAGTTGTGGGAGGCGTTTTTGTCGGATCAGCGCCCGGTGCTGCTTATCGACGAAATCGACAAGGCGGACATCGAATTCCCTAACGACCTGCTGCTGGAACTCGACCGCATGGAATTCCATGTCTACGAGACGAAGGAAACCGTGAAGGCGGCGAAACGGCCCATCGTCATCATCACGTCCAACAACGAAAAGGAACTGCCGGACGCCTTCCTGCGCCGCTGTTTCTTTCACTACATCCGCTTCCCCGATGAAGAAACCATGCGCCGGATCATCGACGTGCATCACCCGGGCATTCAAAAACGCCTGGTGTCGGAGGCACTCAACCTGTTCTACGAAATCCGGGACGTGCCGGGGCTGAAGAAAAAACCGTCGACGTCGGAACTGCTCGATTGGCTGAAACTGCTGATGGTCGAAGACATCCCGGTGGAAATGCTCCGTTCGAGCGAAACCAAGGACCTGATCCCGCCTTTGTACGGCGCGCTGTTGAAGAACGAGCAGGACGTCCACCTTTTGGAGCGTCTTGCGTTCCTCCACCGTCGGGAAAACAAATAACCCGCGGGTCATAGCATCGGTCATGGCCCCGGCTGGGTATGGGCGCTCGTCATGCGTTGTCCAACGTGCGATCACAAGTTCAAACAACTGTCGAGCTGGCCGCTTGCGGCGGGTTGGCCTGTCGCGTGCCCGGATTGTGGTGCCAAGCTCCGCCGCGTCGGCAAGTGGAAACCCGCGATCATCGCCATCGCCATGCTGATCCTGTTTCAGCAGCTGATCGGCGTTTACGCGTTTTCCGCCGTCGGCACGGTGGTGCTGCTGGCCGGGTTGATCCTCTTGGCCATGCTGATCGACGAGCGGACCATCCAGCTCGCGCCGTTGCCCGACGGCGCCCCGCAAAAGAACGACAGCCGCTGAATTGCCGTTTACGAGCGGGATGGGGTAGGCTGGGTTCATGGAACCTGAAAAGCTGCTGAATCCGGACAAGATCGAACAATGGCTTCAGACCGCGGTTGACTGGCTCAGCGTCAACGTCCTCGCCATCGGTAATTTTGTGCAGCTTGTGGTGATCCTGGCGGTGTTCGCCGCAGGTCACGTGTTGGCGCCGAAGCTTGAGGCGCTTCTCGACAAAAAACCTGACGTTTCCTGGTATCGCCGGTTCGGCGAGCCGGTGGCCGACGCGCTCAAGGGCATCGCCCGACCGTTCATCTGGCTCGCGGTGTTGTGGTTCGCCGTGTTTGCGGCGCAGGGCGCCGGGTGGCGCCATCACATCCTGGAAGGCCTGGTCAGCCTTCTGACCGCGTGGGTGGCGATCCGCCTGGCCGCCGGGTTCGTCCGACACCCGCTCTGGTCGCGGCTGGTCGCGGCCGTCGCCTGGTCCATTGCCGCCCTGAACCTGCTTGGATTGCTCGGCCCGGTCATGGTGACGCTGGATCAAATGGCGCTCAACCCGGGCGATTTCCGGATTTCGGCCTTGGGCGTCATCAAGGGCGTGATCGTCTTGGCGTTGTTCCTATGGGCGGCGGGGGCGCTCTCGACCATCGCCGAATCGCGGATCGCCGGGTCACGGTCGCTGACGCCGTCCATGCGGGTTTTGTTTTCAAAATTCGCGCGGGTGGTGCTTTACGTCATCGCCATCGTCATGGCGCTGGAAAGCGTCGGCATCGATTTGACGGCCTTCGCCGTGTTCGGCGGCGCGGTCGGCCTCGGCATCGGGTTCGGCCTGCAGAAAGTCGTGTCGAATTTAATGAGCGGCGTAATCCTGCTGATGGACCGGTCGGTCAAACCCGGCGACGTCATCGCCATCGGCGAAACCTTCGGCTGGATCAACAAGCTGGGCGCACGCTATGTCTCTGTCGTTACGCGCGACGGCACCGAACACCTGATCCCCAACGAAGAACTGATTTCCCAGCGGGTCGAAAACTGGTCTCATTCAAACCAGCTTGTCCGCCAAAAAATTCCCATCGGCATCGATTACGAAGCCGACGTGCACTTGGCCCGGGAACTGGCGGTCAAGGCATGCGAAGGCGTCGACCGGGTGCTGAAGGAACCCAAGCCGGTCTGCCACCTCATCGCGTTCGGCGACAATTCGGTCAATCTGGAACTGCGGACCTGGATTAACGATCCGCAGAACGGCGTCGCCAACGTGCGGTCACAAGTGCAGTTGAACGTGTGGGACCTGTATCACAAACACGGTGTCGTGTTCCCGTTCCCGCAACGCGATCTGCACTTGAAGTCCGCGGTGCCGCTCCGGGTCGAATTGGACGGCGACAGGAAAAAGCCGGCCGCGAAAAAGGCGGCCGCAAAAGGCAAGCCCGCGCCTAGGAAATAATCTTCCCGGCCACGTTGCCGACAACCACCGGGCTTTCGAAATAGGTCAGCGTCAGCTCAGAGCCATAGGTCTGGCGGATGCGTTCCAGCCATTCGCTGTTGAACAGCGCCTTGGCCTGTTCGCGGGTTTCAAACCTATAAGCGCCGCCGCTTTTGTGAGGTGCCTGGCTGAACAAATAATGTTTGCGGATCAGTCCGGGGACAGAGCGGTACTTGGGCGCCGTGTCCTGAGAGCGTTCCCGGGCCTCGTCAAGCGTGACGCTCTCCGGCAGGTCGAAATTGACAATGAAGGTGATCATGGACGGATGCTCCTTTAATCGGTTTTCGCGTTGTAAGGACTTCAGGGCAGCGGCGCTCCGATGCATAGCGACGATCACGGGCGATTGGCAGAACGGGACGGGGGCGGTAAGGTGGCGTCATGTTCATCGATTTTTTTCTCCACCTCAAGAGAGCCGCGATCCCGGTAAGCCTTCGCGAATACCTGACCCTGCTCGAGGGCATGGACGCGGGCCTGGCGGACTACAGCGTCGATCATTTTTATTACCTGTCCCGTACGACCCTGGTGAAGGACGAAAAGAACCTGGACAAGTTCGACCGCGTGTTCGGCGAGGTGTTCAAGGGCTTGGAACCGTCGCCGGACGGGATCGACATCCGCTCCCTGCCGGAGGAATGGCTCCGCAAGCTTGCCGAAAAAATCCTGACCGATGAGGAAAAGGCGCAGATCGAGGCACTGGGCGGTTTTGAAAAGCTGATGGAAACCCTCAAGCAGCGGCTTGAGGAACAGCGGAAGCGCCACCAGGGCGGATCAAAATGGATCGGCACCGCCGGCACATCACCCTTCGGCGCCTACGGCTACAACCCCGAAGGTGTGCGCATCGGCCAGGATGAAAACCGCAACAACCGGGCGGTCAAGGTCTGGGATCGGCGCAATTTTAAAAACCTGGACGACACGATTGAGTTGGGCACGCGAAACATCAAGGTCGCGCTTCGTCGGCTGCGCCGGTTCGCGCGGGAAGGGGCGCCGACGGAACTTGACCTGGACGACACCATCCGCTCAACCGCGAAAAAGGGGTTTTTGGACGTCCGCATGGTGCCGGAGCGGCACAACGCGGTGAAGGTGTTGTTGTTTTTGGACGTTGGCGGGTCCATGAACCCGCACGTGCGGATAGTCGAGGAGCTGTTCTCCGCCGCCCGGTCCGAATTCAAGCATCTGGAATATTTCTATTTCCACAACTGCCTGTATGAGCGGGTGTGGAAGAACAACATCCGCCGCCGGTCGGAAGTGACGGACACCTGGCAAGTGCTGCACACCTATCCGTCGGACTACAAGGTGCTCTTCGTCGGCGACGCGTCCATGAGTCCTTATGAAATCGCCCATGCGGGCGGTAGCGTTGAGCACTGGAACGAAGAAGCTGGCGCGCTGTGGATGCAGCGGCTGCTTCGCACCTACCCGAAGGCGGTGTGGCTCAACCCGGTGAAAGAGGCCTGGTGGCGCCATACCCAGTCGGTGGATATGATCCGCCAACTGATGTCGGGGCGTATGTACCCGCTGACGCTCGACGGGCTCGACCGGGCGACCCGGGACCTAACCCGTTAAACCGCATTCATTCATTCGCGCAAAGCCACGTTCGCGGATCTGCAGCCAGCTCAGGTTTTGCGGCTATTTCACGTCCGCCGCGACCTGCATTTTTACGATCTTGTCGGGGTCGGAGGGCGGCTCGCCGCGTTTCAGCTTGCCGACAAACTTCATGCCTTCGACGACCTGACCCCAGACGGTGTATTGCCCATCCAGGTGGCTTGCCCGGGCAAAGCAGATGAAGAACTGGCTGTCACCGCTGTTCGGGTTGGCCGACCGGGCCATGCCGAGGGTCCCGCGTTTGAACGGTTCCTTGGAAAATTCTGCCGGCAGGTTCTGGCCGCTGCCGCCGGTGCCGTCACCCTTGGGGTCGCCGCCCTGGGCCATGAAACCGCCGATCACCCGGTGAAAGGTCAGGCCGTTGTAAAACCCCTTGCGGGTCAGTTCCTTGATCCGCGCCACGTGCTTGGGCGCCAGGTCGGGGCGCAGTTCAATCACCACGCGGCCGTGTTCGATATCGAGATAGATTGTATTTTCAGGGTCGCGCGCGTCGGCATCGGTCATCGTCAAAGTCATCCCGGCGACAAGCAGAAGCGCGGCGAACAGTTTATACAATCGACGCATTTTCGAGGTCGCTCCGTTGTTTGAAGGGGGTGGTTCGGCGGACGTCAATCGAACAGCTTGTCGATTTCGTCCTGGGTGACGCCCTGGTCGCCCAGTTGCGGGCCGGCAGAAGTTTTTCATCTTCGGTGCGGGCGTCTTCAATTTCGACACTATCGATATGCTCGCGGCCGAAAATTTCGATCAAGGAATTGACTCGGCTTTCCACATAGGTCGTCGACCGGGCGATTTTGGTCACGCGTTGACCGGTGATGTCCTGAAAGACGCAGGCCTCGAAGATGTTGTTTGATTTGTTTTGAGGTTCGTCCAGCAAGGCCAGGATTTCGGCGTTGTCGGTCTTCTCGCGAATCGTGGCGATTGTCTCGCTGTTTTGTTTGACGACTTCCATGATCGAATTGGTGGCGTCTTCGGTCGCCGCCACGATGGCGTCCAGCTGATTGGACATGTTGTCGAACCGGTCGCCTTCCTCGGCCCGAGTGATTGCAACGCACTCTTTGCGGACGCGCTGTGTATAATTGAAAAGATTGATAATCTCCGATTGCAGGAGTTCCAGCTCTTCTTTGGTTTCCATACCTTCGGTCATCTTTGGCCTTCGGTTCCGGGTGGTGGCGACAGGTGAATGCAGTCCGTTCCGCGCATGGTAACTGCTGGATCAAGAAAATCCATAATTTTAACAGCCGATTACGACTTTTTCGGCGGCATATTGGTGGCGCCGGAAAACGCCCGGAGTATCCGCCCGGCGGCTTCGCTCGGTTCGATGGCGCCGGCGGCGACGGCGGCTTCCAGTTCCGTGATCTGAAGCGCGACCCGCGGATCGTGAGTCAGTTGCTGGATCAGCGAGTCGCGTATTTCCGACCACATCCAGGCCTTGGCCTGACGGGCGCGTTCATCCGCCAGGCGGCCCGACGCGGCGAGCGCGCTGCGAAACGCCTCTACTGCCCGCCAGATATCGTCAATGCCGTTGTCCTGCTGGGCGGAGCATTTCAGCACCCGGGGTGTCCAATCGCCGTGCACCCGGCGCAGAAGGTGAAGCGCCGCGGCATAGTCGCGGGCCGCCCGTTCCGCCGCCGCGAGCAAATCGCCGTCGGCCTTGTTGACGACGATCAGATCGGCCATTTCGACAATGCCTTTCTTGATGCCCTGCAGGTCATCGCCGCCGCCCGGCGCCAACAGCAGCAAAAACATGTCGACCAGATCGCGGACGGCGGTTTCCGACTGGCCGACGCCGACGGTTTCGACGAACACCACGTCGAAGCCCTGGGCCTCGACGGCGATGATGGCTTCGCGGGTGCGCCGCGCGACGCCGCCCAGCGTGCCGCCCGAGGGCGTCGGGCGGATGTAGGCGTCCTTTTCGCGGGCCAGGCGTTCCATGCGCGTCTTGTCGCCCAGGATCGATCCGCCGGAGCGGGGGCTTGTCGGGTCGACGGCCAGCACGGCAACCCGGTGGCCGCGGGCAATCAGCGACATGCCGAGGGATTCGATGAAGGTCGATTTACCGACGCCGGGGATGCCGGTGATGCCGATGCGGATCGACTTGTTGGCGTGGGGCAGAAGGGCGCGGATCAGGCTTGCGGCGTCGCCCCGATGATCGGCGCGGGACGATTCGATCATCGTGATCGCCTGCGCCAGTGCCCTCCGGTCGCCCGCCGTCACCCGCTCGGCGAGCGCGATGAAATCCTTGTCGGTGCGGTTGTTGGCGGCAGGCACTGTCCCGAACCGGCCGCTGATCAGCGGCCGCCTTTGGTCGGGTCGAGCCCGAAGACTTCCAGCGCCATGGCCTGGAGCTTGATCTTCTGGTCGAGGCCCAATTCGTCGAGCACACGGGTCTGGCGCTTGCGGACGGCCAAGGCTTCCATGATCAGGGCCTTGCGTTCGCCGGTCAGTTTCAGTTTTTGCGCCAATTCCTTTTGCGCCATGCCGAGCGCGCGGCGGGCGGCGATCCGCAGTTCTTCGGGGCTGCCTTCGCGCGGCTCCTGGGCCGGGCCGGCCTGTTCGGCGCGGGCCTGCGCCTGTTCAAGCGTGCCGCGGGCTTTTTTATCCATAACGATGGACAACATGGCTTTGAAAAGGACTTTTTTCAGCATATCCGGGCGGTGTCTCGGCCTTGCGTTTCCTGCGTTACACTACTCTAACGGCCGCTTGGCTAGCAAAGGGTTAACGCGGGATGAAAATCGGGCTAAGAACCGCTTCGGGCCTTCCATGGCGGTAAAATCGGCAACGAACCGCTGGAAAAAGGGCAACGCGCGGCGCCGTTGTTCCGGCGTTGTGCCGTGGCTCGAGGTGAAGGACTTGAACACACTTTAGCTGAAGGCGTCCTTTAAGGACTGATAGGCCCAGAGCGCCGTCAGTTCGCCGGGGCAGGGGGAGGAATCCTTGATCAGCTGGTTCAGGTGGTCGCGGGCCGCGCCCTCGCGGGACTGGTTGGACCCATATTCCTGCTACAGCATCTGCTTGACGGCTTCCTGCTGTTCCTCGACCTCGTTGGGGTGCTATTCGAACAGTGACTTGAGGAAGATTAAATCCATTTCCTCCGGCGACATGTATTCGACCGCTGGCCCGGCGATCAGGTCCCAGAACGCCTTGGCATGATCGGCCTTGGAGGTGTCGCCTACGGTTTCCCGCTCGACGAACTTTTCCTCTCTCTAGAAAAAAACCCGAAAATGCCGCCGGTCTCCTTGTTTTTGGTCTTGGTCTTGACCGCCGTCGGCACATCGGGCACGTCGCCGGTCAGCCGGTTCTTGATTTCCTCGAACCCGTCTTCCCAAATGCCGCGGATGATGTTGGCCTTCTGGGGCTTGTCGAACTACTCGCAAAACGCCGCTTCTTCGTAGTTCCGAGCCTTGGTGTCATTATCCAGCACCATCACTCGCCGGTTGGTGAAATATCGATGCAGGAAAAAGCCGAAGCCTTGATCGCGGTTTCCAGGTTGTCGGCTAAGCGGGTCAACATGGGGAAGGGCGTCGGCGACAGCTTGCAGTGCGGCGTGTACCACAACATCGCGCGCTTGCGGATGTATTTGCAGAAATGCTTACGGCCGGGGTGGCGGCCTAGGAAACACCAGCGAAACCCCCAGAGAACGGGCCGGCCGAACGCCCAGTCAAACCCCAGCGGAGCCCCGGAAAATACTGAGACAACCGGGGAAAATCGCAATCGCCTGTTCCACCTGTCACAATCTTGCGGCATAACGGGCAATAAGTTGCCAGAACCGGATAGCACAAGATGAAACGAGACAGGCGCGCCAACATCGTCGCCACACTGGGCCCGGCGTCGTCATCGCCGGAGATGATCGAAAAGCTGTTTGAGGCCGGGGTCGACGTGTTCCGCATGAACTTCTCCCACGGCAGCCACGACGACCACGCCAGAACCCACGCCGCCGTGCGCCGGCTGGAAAACAAATACCACCGCCCCGTCGGCATCCTGATGGACCTGCAGGGGCCCAAGCTCCGCGTCGGCGACATGGAAGGCGGCAAGGTCACGCTCAAGGCCGGCGACCCATTCCGCCTCGACATCGACAAGGCTTTGGGCACCCAGGCTCGCGCGCCGCTGCCGCACCCGGAAATTTTCCGTGCGCTCGAACCCGGCTCGGACCTGCTGCTGGACGACGGAAAAATTAGGCTCAAGGTGACCGAATGCTCGCCCGAACACGCGGTGACTGAAGTGGTGATCGGCGGCGTATTGTCGAACCACAAGGGCGTCAACGTGCCGAGCGTTATCCTCGACGTCTCGCCGCTGACCAAGAAAGACCGGGACGACATGCGCTTCGGCCTCGACTTGGGCCTCGAGTGGGTGGGCCTCTCGTTCGTGCAGCGGCCGGAGGACCTGGCCGAAGCGAAAAAGCTCATCGCCGGGCGCGCGGCAATCCTCTCGAAACTGGAAAAACCGGCGGCGCTGCAGCACCTGGAAGAAATCATTCACCTGTCCGACGCCATCATGGTGGCGCGCGGCGATCTCGGCGTCGAATGCCCGACCGAGGAAGTCCCCGTGCAGCAGCGGCGCATCATGCGGGTCTGCAAACAGGCGGGCAAACCGGTGATCGTCGCGACGCAGATGCTGGATTCCATGGTCAAGGCGCCGACGCCGACCCGCGCCGAGGCATCGGACGTGGCGACCGCCATTTATGACGGCGCCGACGCGGTGATGCTGTCGGCGGAAAGCGCCGTCGGCGACTATCCGGTCGAGGCCGTCGCCATGATGGACCGCATCATCAAGCGCGTCGAAACCGACGAACACTACCTCGCCATGAAGGACCGCCGCCGCGGCGGCCACGATGCGACGCCGTCCGACGCCATCACCGTCGCGGCGTGCCAAGTCGCCGATACCATTTCGGCTAAGGTGATCGTCACCTTCACGACCACGGGCTCGACGACGCTACGCTGCGCGCGGCTCCGCCCGGAACAGCCTATTTTGGCGCTCACCCCCAACCGGTCGACGGCGCGGCGCCTCTCGCTATGCTGGGGCGTGCATTCCATGATGACGGAAGACATTCACTCCTTCCGCGAAATGGTCACCAAGGCCTGCGCCATGGCCAAGGTCGACGGCTTTGCCAAAAAGGGCGACACGGTCGTCGTCACCGCTGGCGTGCCCTTCGGCTCGCCGGGCGCGACCAACATCCTCCGCATCGCCTGTGTCGAATAGCGGCTGAGCCGCACCTTTCCTCTCAGGCGCCCACACTCAATCCAGGAAACGCACCCCTTGCTCGGCCAGATATTCAACGTCATCGCGCCGGTTTTCATCTGCGCCGTCGTCGGCTACGTTTGGCGCCGCCAGGGCCGCGCCTACGACACCAACTTCGTGACCACGCTGGTCACCTCCGTCGGCACGCCATGCCTGGTGTTCGACACGCTGATCCGAACCCGGATCGAACCAGATGCGTTCCTGACCATGGGGCTCGCTTCCGTGCTGTCCATGGCTATCTTCTATCCGGTCTATTCCCTGTACCTCCGCGCCATCGGCTGGTCGCAGCGCGCATTCCTCGGCGCACTTACCTACGGCAACGTCGGCAACATGGGCCTGCCCTTGTGCCTCCTGGCGTTCGGCGAACACGGGCTTGCCCTCGCCATCGCGTACTTCACCGTGAACGTGCTGTTTCTCTTCACCTGCGGCGTCGCTGTGTCGGCCGGGGCGGGATCGCCCGGGCAGCTCTTGAAACTGCCGATCCTCTACGCCGTCACGCTCGCCATGCTGTTCATCTTCGGCGGGATCGAGGCGCCAGCCTGGCTCACCAACACGACGAAAATCCTGGGCGGGCTGACGGTGCCGCTGATGCTCATCACACTGGGCGTATCGCTGGCGGGGCTGAACGTCACCGGCTTCCGCGTGGCGACGGCGATCTCCCTCATGCGCCTGGGCGTCGGCTTCGCCGCCGGGATCGGACTTGCGGAACTGCTGGGCTTAGAAGGGGCCGAACGCGGCGTGCTGATCCTGCAATGCGCCATGCCCGTCGCCGTGTTCAACTTCCTCTTCGCCCAGCGCTACAACCAACAGCCCGAACGCGTCGCGGGATCGGTCGTCATCTCAACGATCATCAGCTTCGCAACCCTGCCGTTTTTGCTGGCGTTTGTGATGTGAGGCGACGACTACAGATCTTCCAATATGGCTTCCGAAGGAAGCGTAGCGCGAATTTTAGCCTTTAATTTTTCGGCAGCGTCTTTTAGATCGTCAGGGTCCCAAATGATGGTGTGGCTGTGATTGGCGTAAAAATGAGTGCCGTTTTTTTTAAAGTAAGGTTTTGAAAAAGTATAAATAAACGGACGTTCCAGTTCCTCAGAAAAACCAACCTCCCAGTATGCGCCGCTGTTATCATCAGTTAGTTCCGCGATCAAGAAACCTAACCTTCGTATTTCGACACGTAGCCTGTCGTCAATTGAACCAGCCGGGGAATTTTCATCAATACGATAAAGTGTAAATCCAGTTTGTTGCACAGCAGGTTTGAAAAATTCTTCATAAAGGCGGTCCAACAAATCAATATCGAAAAGCATTGCGATGAAAGCACGTCGACTATCGATGCTTTTTTTTGTTAACTTGTCAATTCGGCTCCATCCATCAAGCGTTAACCCCACTCTCCCATCGCCTGATCGGCTTAGAAAGCCGCGATTAAACCACTGATCGGCACAGAAAATGGAATCACTGCCATTTAGGTCTCCGATCAATGACGCTACTTTTTCATGCTCAAGATCAAATTTGGTCCCAATGCTCGCTCCTGCTATTCGCCCAAGATATAGATTGAAATTATCGGCGCGTTCGAGGGGGGTTGGCAAAGTGGAGGCAAATATCCGATCTAAGGCGTTTAAATTAAACATCGGAATTTCATCGCCGCGCGCCCTCCTCAAATGAGCGGCATGTGACAATTTCGCTGCTTCTTCGTAATTTAATTTGACGGGGCGAAGTTCGATTACTCTGGTAGCAGTTCGGCTGATTTCATATTGACCACATTTATATCATTCAAAAAATAATCGTTCTCCATAATCCCGCTCTGTTATTTTTAAGTCGTCATGCCGACATAAAGCACATCTCGACATGAACTCACTCCGCCGCCGCTTTGGCCTTTGCCGGGTTGCGGAATTGGGCCAGCAGATCGGCTTCGCGGGCCTTCGCCGTTTGGACATTCTTCATCTTGATGTGGCCGAAGCCGCGCATGTCCTGGGGCAGGCGGGCGATCTCGACGGCGACGGCGTGGTTGTCGGCGGTGAGGCCGCGCATGAGGTCTTCTAGCACGCCTTCGTAGTCGCCGATCAGTTGCCGCTCCTGTTTCCGTTCCGCCGTATAACCGAACGGGTCCAGCGAGGTGCCCCGAAGCCCTTTCAAACCTGCAAGCAGGTTGAAGGCCCAAAAAATCCACGGTCCGAATTCGCGTTTGATCAGGTGCCCCGATTTCGGGTCACGGGCGGAGAGTAGCGGCGGGGCGAGGTGGACGGTGACGCGCTGCGTCCCCGAAAAGGCCTCCCGGAGCGCCCTACGGAATTTGCCCGTGCCGTAAAGCCGCGCGACTTCGTATTCGTCTTTGTAGGCCATCAGCTTGAAGAGCCCGCGGGCCGCGGCCTCCGCCAACTGGGCTGAGCCCAGCCCCAATTTATTTTCGGCAGTAGAGACTTTGTCCACCATCGCCCGGTACCGCGCCGCGTAGGGCGCGTTCTGATACCGAGTCAGGTCGCTGATCCGCCGGTCGATGAACCGGCCCAGATCGAAATCTTCAGGCGCCTGAACGCGCACGCCGGCCAACCGTTCCACGGCGGCGAGGTCATACGCCGCGCGACGGCCCCATTCGAACGCCTGCTTGTTGAACGCCAACGAAACGCCGTTCAGTTCAATGGCGCGGTCCAAGGCATCCCACGAGAGCGGTAGCAGGCCCCGCTGCCACGCGAAGCCGATCAGCATGATGTTGGCGGCGATACTGTCGCCCATGAGGCGTCGGGCCAAGTGCGTCACGTCGACGAAGTCGGCGTTGCCGTTGGTAGCGTCGGTGATGGCAGCGCGCAGTTCGTGATCGGGGAATTTCATGTCCGGCCTGGCGGTGAAGTCGGCGGTCATGGTCTGCCCCGCGTTGACGACGGCCTTGGACCGAACGGCGTCGAGCTTGCCGAGCGTTTCAAGCCCGCCGGAGGTGACGAGGTCGTTGCCGAGCAATAAATCCGAGCCGCCGGCGGCGATGCGGACGGCGTTGATGTCGTTGACGTCGTCGGCGATGCGCACGTGGGCGAAGACGGCGCCATTTTTCTGTGCGAGGCCGGCAACGTCCAGCACTGTCACGGCCTTTTGGTCCAGATGCGCCGCCATGCCGAGGAGCGCCGAGACGGTCACCACGCCCGTGCCGCCGATGCCGGTAATACAGATGTTATAGGCCTTTTCGGAAGACGGGATCTCCGGTTCCGGCAGAACCGGGAAGGGGACGTTGCCGAGCCCTTCCTCTTTTCTGGGTTCGCCCCCGAGAACGGTGACGAAGCTGGGGCAAAAACCCTTTTGGCAGGTGTAATCCTTGTTACAGACGCTTTGGTCAATGGCGCGCTTGCGGCCCAGTTCGGTTTCGCGGGGCATGATGGCGACGCAGTTGGATTGCCCCCCACAATCGCCGCAGCCTTCGCACACATCTTCATTGATGAACACGCGCTTGGGCGGGTTGGGGAAGGTGCCGCGTTTACGTCGCCTGCGTTTTTCGGCGGCGCAGGTCTGGTCATAGATCAGGACCGAAACGCCGGGCCAGAGGGTCAGGTCGCGCTGCACCTGTTCGATCGCGTCCCGGTGATGCACGCGCACGCCCGCCGCCCAATCGGTGCCGATGGGGTATTTGTCCGGATCGTCTGTGACGACGGCGATTTTTTCCACGCCCTCGGCCCGCATCTGGCGGGAAATGCGGGCGGGGTCCAAGGGCCCGTCCATGGTCTGCCCGCCGGTCATGGCGACGGCGTCGTTATAAAGTATCTTGTAGGTGACGTTGACTTTTGCGGCGACGGCGGCGCGGACGGCCAGCACGCCCGAATGAAAATACGTGCCGTCGCCGATGTTGACGAAGATGTGGTCGCGTTCGGTGAACGGCGACTGGCCGATCCAGTTGGCGCCCTCCGCCCCCATGTGGGTGAAGGTCTGGGTGTTGCGATTCATCCAGATGGCCATGTAGTGGCAGCCGATGCCGGCGGCAGCCTCCATCCCTTCGGGCACGGTGGTCGACGTGTTGTGCGGGCAGCCAGCGCAGAAGTATGGGATGCGGTTGATCTTGGGCACCGCGCGCTCGAAGATCTGTTCTTTTTCCTGAAGGAATTTGAGTCGCTTTTCGATGCCTTCTGAATTGTGGAAGGCGCGGATGCGGTCGGCGATGACCCGCGCGATACGGGCGGGCGTCAGTTCCCCCGCCGACGGCAAAATCCAATCGTGGTTTTCGTCAAACTTGCCGACGACGCGGGGCCGCACATCGGCCCGCCAGTTGTAGAGCTGTTCCTTCAACTGGTTTTCGATGACCGCGCGTTTTTCCTCGATCACCAGAATTTCTTCGAGCCCTTCGGCGAAGTTGCGGACGCCGTAGCGTTCCAGCGGCCACGGCATGCCGACGCGGTAAAGGCGGAGACCGATGGCCTCGGCCTCTTTCTCCCCGATGCCGAGGTCTTCCAGCGCCTGGAGCGTATCCAGATAGCTTTTGCCGGTGGAGACAATGCCGATGCGCGGCTTGCTCGAATCCATGGTGATGCGATCCAACCCGTTGGTGCGGGCGAAGGCGAGGGCGGCGTAAAGCTTATAACGATGCAGGCGTTCTTCCTGATCGGTCGGCGGATCGGGCCAGCGGATGTGGAGGCCGCCGGGCGGCATCTCGAATTCTGGCAGGACGATGTCCACCCGCTCCGACGAGATATTGACCGTGCCGGATGTATCGACGTTGTCGGTGATGCACTTGATGCCGACCCACACCCCCGCGAATCGGGACATGGCCCAGCCGTAAAGGCCCATGTCCAACAGGTCCTGCACGTCGATGGGGTTGAGGATCGGGATGTTGGCGTCCATCAGCGCGTGTTCGGACTGCGACGGCACGGTGGATGATTTGCACGCCGGGTCATCGCCCGCCATCACCAGAACGCCGCCGTTCGGCGACGTGCCGGCCATGTTGGCATGGCGGAACACATCGCCCGAGCGGTCGACCCCCGGGCCCTTGCCGTACCACATGCCGAACACGCCGTCGTATTTGGCGCCGGGGTAAAGACCGATCTGCTGGCTGCCCCAGAGGGCGGTGGCGGCCAGGTCTTCGTTGACGGCGGGGTGGAATTTCACGTGATGGTCGTCGAGGAAGCGCTTGGCGCGGCCGAATTCCCGGTCGATCCCGCCCAGTGGCGAGCCCCGGTAGCCGGTGACGTATCCCGCCGTGTTAAGGCCCTGGGCCAGGTCGCGGCGGCGCTGCATCAAATTCAGCCGCACGATGGCCTGGGTCCCGGTCAGGAACACGCGGCCTTCATCAAGGGCGTATTTGTCGTCCAGGCTGACGGGTCTGAGTTTCACCGGTATGTATCCTCCGGCGACTACGTTAAGGGATGGCGGGGGGCCTTACAATCCGGGCCGCGCCAATTCGCAACTTTCAGCCGGAGCCGGGGCGGGCCCGCGAAACACCAGCGGTTCGGCGGCCCTGAAAAAAGACCGATAATTGCCCCGTGATTTTTGCTGGGCGACCCGCTATACCGGCTGCCACGAACGACCAAGGATTTTTTCATGAGCATTTTCGTCACGGGCGCCGCCGGCTTCATCGGATTTCATGTCTCCCAGGCCTTGCTGGCCCGGGGGGAGCGGGTGATCGGCATCGACAACGTCAACGATTATTACGACCCGACGTTGAAGGAGAACAGGGCGGCGCGATTGCTAGCGCACGAGGGTTTTTCCCTGGTTCGCGCCGATATCGCCGATAAGGACGCCGTGTTCGGCGCATTTAAGCGCCACGGCGATATCGAGCGGATCATTCACCTGGCGGCGCAGGCCGGGGTACGGTATTCGCTGATCAACCCGCATGCCTATACCCATTCCAACGTCGAAGGTCATCTGATGCTGATGGAAGCGGCGCGGACGCTGAAAAACTTCAAGCATTTCGTCTATGCCTCGTCGTCGTCGGTCTACGGCGCCAACACGAAGCTGCCGTTTTCGATCGACGATCCGGTGGATCACCCGGTTTCCATGTACGCGGCGACCAAGCGGGCGATGGAGCTTTTGTCGGAAAGCTATGCCCGCATGTACAAGCTGCCGCTGACGGGGCTGCGGTTTTTCACGGTCTACGGCCCGTGGGGCCGGCCGGACATGGCGGCCTATATCTTCACGCGCAAGATTGTCGCCGGCGAGTCGATCCCCGTGTTCAACGGCGGCGACATGCGCCGCGACTTTACCTACATCGACGACATCGTCGCGGGCGTGCTGGGCGTTTTGGAAACCACGCCGGAGGCCGCCGACGGCACGCCGCATCGGCTCTATAATCTGGGCAACAACAATTCCGAACAACTGATGCGGTTTATCGGTATTCTGGAAACCGCTCTGCAGCGCAAGGCGGAAATCGATTTTCAGCCCATGCAGACCGGCGACGTGCAGGAAACCTTCGCCGATATCGCGGCGTCGACGCGGGATTTCGGGTTTGTGCCAAAAACCCCCATCGACGAAGGCATCCCCCGTTTCGTAGGCTGGTACAAAGACTATCACGGCGTGTGACGCCGTCGGCAGGCCAGGGGGGGGCATGTTCGAAGGATTTGAACAAAAACGCATCAACGGCGACGGCGCGGATATCAACCTGCGGGTCACAGGCAGCGGCCCCGCTGTGCTGATGCTCCACGGATACCCGCAAACCCACGTCATCTGGCGGCACCTGGCGCCGGTGTTGGCAAAAGATTTCACCGTCGTCTGCCCGGACCTACGCGGTTACGGCGACAGCGAATGCCCCCCCGCCGACGACACCCACGAAACCTATTCCAAACGCGCCATGGGCCGCGACATGGCCGCCGTCATGTCGGCGCTGGGCCACGATACCTTTGCAATCGTCAGTCACGACCGGGGGGCTAGGGTCGGCTACCGCATGGCGATGGACATGCCGAATCGGGTTTTGCGGCTTTGCACGCTCGACATCGTGCCCACAGGCAGCGTCTGGCAGCGTGCCAACAAGGCCTGGGCCATGGGGTCGTTCCACTGGCTGTTCCTTGCGCAGCCCGCACCCCGCCCGGAAACTCTGATCGGCCTCGACCCAGATTTCTTCCTTGAATGGCTGATCGAAGGCTGGGCCGACGACATGGCGGCCTTTGGCGACGGCGCCATGGACGAATACAAGCGCTGTTTCCGCAAGCCCAAGGTGATCCACGCGACGTGCGAAGATTACCGTGCCGGCGCCACGGTCGACGCGGCGCACGACAAGGCGGACCTGGACGCGGGCAACAAAATGGCGTGCCCGCTGTTGGCACTGTGGGGCGAAAAACGCAAACGCGGCGGGCCCAAGACCGACGGCAAGACCTCGGCGCTGACCGTCTGGGCGGAATGGGCCGATGACCTTCGGGGCGGGCCGCTCGAATGCGGGCATTTCCTGGCCGAGGAAGCACCGGATGCGGTTTTGGCGCAGCTGCTGCCGTTCCTCAAGGGCGAATAAGCGATCGACTTGAATAGAAGGAGAAGGGGGCAATGACCTTCCGCGACGATCTTTTCATGAGTCGCTTCGGCTTGAAACCACGCCATCCGGATATGGACCTGGGGCTTGGCGACCCGGTGGCGGCAATGATCGGCCGCCGCGTCTGCCGCAAGTACGGGCGCGAGAAAATTTCCGACGGTCTGCTGGAAACATTGTTGGCGGCGGCGCAATCGGCGCCGGCGAAATCGGATCTGCAGCAGTATTCCATCGTCGTCTGCGACAAGGCGCAGCAGCAGAAAATTACCGATCACATTAAATCCATGCCGTGGATCGCCGACGCGTCGCGCTTTCTCGTGTTCTGCGCCGACATGCGGCGAGGTCAGCGGGTTGCCGAAATCCGCGGCTATAGCCACGTCAACAACACGCTCGACACTTTCATGAACGCGGCGGTCGATGCCGGACTGGCGTTGATGGCGTTCATCACCGCCGCCGGGTTCAAGGGGCTCGGCACGTGCCCGGTTTCCGCCGTGCGCCAGGTGATCGCCGAGGTGTCGGAAATTCTGGGCCTGCCCGACGGTGTCTACCCGGTCGCGGGGCTGACGGTCGGCTATCCGACGGACGACGGCCGGTTTACGCCCCGTCTGCCGCCGCCCGTCGTCGTGCATCACGGGACATACGACGACGGCAATCTGGAAGCGGAGCTTCGCGCCTACGACGCCAGGCGGAACGCCCTCAAACCAATGCCCAAGGACGACCAGCTACACAAGGCGGATTACGGCCTGTCCGACGATTACGGGTGGACAGAAAGCACCGCAAGGCGGCTTTCCAAGCGCGAGCGGATGGATTTCGGCACATTCATCCGGGCCCACGGATTCGACCTGGAATAGCCTCCGGGCGGCGGGTTTCGGAAAAAATGTGATCCATCAACCATCTGTAATACGACACTATATAAAAATTTCATCAAGATTATGTTGCGGCGCAACATTTTCTCACCATATCCTGGTGCCGAAGGGGGCAAGGCAAGTCTGACGGCCCCCTTTTTATCGCGGGCCTAAAGAGGTTGGTCTTCCATGCCGGCGAGACGAAAACCGGTAACGCGGCCGCCAGAAAATCTGGGCAAAGACAGGGAGCACGGTTCCTCCCGGGCGGCATTCCGTAAACTCACCCGCGACGACCGTGACGCGTTCGAAAGGCATCTGCCGCGCCTCGATCCCGAGGACCGGCGGCTCCGCTTTTGGGCCGCTGTCCGGGGTTCCGTGATCAGCGACTATTTCGATCGGCTGGATTGGCACGCGGCGCTGCTTATCGGCGCTTTCGGCGACGGCGATCTGCGCGGCGTCGGGAAACTGCTGCGGGTCCGCACCATCCCGAACCTGCTGGCTGAGGTCGCGCTTAGCGTCGAAGGCCCGTGGCAGAACGAAGGCATCGGGACGGAACTCATGCGCCGGGTGCTGAACGGTGCGTACAACCGCTACATCGACCGGGTGTGCATGGTGTGCCTGGCGGAAAACAAAAATATGCAGTCGATCTCCCGCAAGTTCGAAGCCAATCTGATCCATCAGCTGGGCGAGGTCGAAGGCCGTATCTGGTCGGCGTGGCCGAGCTATCTGTCGCTGATGGAAGAAGCGTCCCATGACGGGCACGCGTTTTGGAACGCGGTGTTCGATCCGGCGATGGTCACCAAGGGCGGGGCGCTGCCGTGGCTTGGCGTCGAAGCGAAGGAATAAGCCTTTAAACGTAGAGCGCGTTCAGCCGTTCGCCGTAGACGTCCTTCAGCACGTGGCGTCGGACCTTGAGAGTCGGGGTCATTTGTTCGTTGTCGACGGTGAAGGGTTCCGGCGCGACGATGAAGCGGCGGACTTTTTCGATGTTGGACAGTTTCCCGTTAACCCGCTCCATGGCGAGGCTAAGAAGCTTCCGCAGATCCGGATCGTCGGCCAGGTCCTTGAGCTCGCCGGACTTACTGTGTTCGCGCATGAAATGGCCGAGCCAGTCCTGATCCGGCACCAACAGCGCCACCAGATGCGGGCGCTTGTCGCCGCTCACCATGGACTGCGCGATTTCCGGTTCCAAATTGATGATGCCTTCGACCCGTTGCGGCGCGATGTTGTCGCCGCCGGAATTGACGATGATGTCCTTCTTGCGGTCGGTGATGACCAGATGCCCGTCTTCGTCCAGGTGGCCAATATCGCCGGTGTGCAGCCAGCCGTCCTGGATGGCGCCTTCGGTCGCTTTTTCGTTCCGCCAATAGCCCTGCATGACCAGGTCGCCCCGGACCAGGATTTCGCCGTCGCCGGCGATCATCACTTCCGTGTCCTTCACCGGCGGGCCGACGGCATGCAGCTTCACGTGCGCCGCCCGGTTGACGCTGATGACGGGGGCGCTCTCTGTCTGGCCGTACCCCTGCAAAATGCGAAGGCCCAACGCCGTGAAATAAAGCCCGACGTCCGGGTTCAAAGGCGCGCCGCCGGAAACCAGCGCCTTCAGCCGCCCGCCGAACCGAGCCTTGACCTTGGCGCGGACCAGCTTGTCGAGGGCGCAATCCTGGACGCGTTCAACCAATCCCAGAGACCCCGGGTTTTGATATCGCTTGGCGCCCAGGGCCAGCGCCTTCCGGAACAATTTCGCCTTGGCGCCGCCGGCTTGTTCGACGCCGCGTTCGATCCGCGTCCGCATCGATTCATAAAGCCTCGGCACCGCCGTCATGATCGTCGGCCGCGCTTCCGCCATGTTGTTGACCAGGTATTCAACGCCCTCGGCGTAATAAATCTCCGCGCCCACGGCGATGGGGAAGAACTGCCCCGCCGTGTGTTCATACGAATGCGACAGCGGCAGGAACGACAGAAATACTTCTTTGCCGAGCCCGAGATCGCACAGCGCATCCGTCGCGCCAGCGACGTTATGTAGGATCGATTTGTGCGAGAGCATCACGCCTTTGGGCAGGCCGCTGGTGCCGGAGGTATAGATGATGCAGGCCGTCGCGTCCGGCGACCAGCCTTGCGCGGCGCCTGCGATGTCGGCGCCGGATTGCCGGCCCGCCAGTGCATCGTCCCAGATTTTCAGGTCGACAGAGGGCGCGCGGCCGCCGTCCACGGGCTCCATGGCGATGGCGAAGCGGCAGGCGGTCACCTTTTCCGCCGCCGGCAGCACGCGGGCCGCCAGCCGCGCGGTCGAAACGATGGCGCCGACGGCCCCGGAATCGTCCAGAATGTGCAGGTGGTCGCCCTCGGTATTGGTGGTATAGGCGGGGACGGTGATGGCGCCCGCGGCCATGATCGCCACGTCGGCGATCAGCCAACTGGCGCGGTTTTCGGAAATCAACGCAACCCGGTCGCCCGGTTTGACGCCGAGGCCTTGCAGCACCCGGGCCAGTTGGGTGACGCGTCGGGCGGCCTCGGTCCAGGTCATCGGGCGGAAAGCGCCGCCGGATTTTTCCCACAAAAACGGGCGGTCGCCGAGCTTTTCGGCCTGGCTGAAAAACATCGCCGGCAGGTTGGGCCAGCCGTATTTATGCGCGCCGGTGTCGGTCAAAACTGTCCCCCTGTTGTGAACGCCGCCAATCGCCTCTATATGACCAGAAACCGTTGGAATGCCAAGCCCAAGGAACCCTATTATGACCGACGCCGCCCAAACCGCCGCCAAAACGCAGGATCTGCCGCGCTGGAACCTTGCGGACCTTTATACCGGCACGGATGACCCGAAAATCAACACAGACCTTGCCTGGGCGGACGAAAAGGCCAAGGCCTTGCAAGCCGCTTATCAGGGCAAGCTCGCGGGGCTTTCCGGCGATGCCCTGGGCCACGCGATCCGCGAATACGAAGAATTCGACGAACGGCTCGGCCGGGTCATGAGCTTCGCGTCGCTGCTGACCTCGGAAAACCGGGAAAACGGCGAGAGCGCCCGGTTTCAGCAGACCATGCAGGAACGTATCACCGACATTTCGACCCAGACCCTGTTTTTCACTCTGGAGCTTAACCTGATTGACGACGCGCGCCTGGACGCCCAGTTCGCGGAAAGCGAGGCGCTTTCCCGCTACCGCCCGTGGCTGCGCGACCTGCGCGCCTTCCGCCCGCACCAGTTGTCGGACGAACTGGAACACGCGCTACACGAACGCCACGTCACGGGCTCCATCGCGTGGACGCGCCTGTTCGACGAAACGCTGGCGGGGATGCGGTTCCCGGTCGATGGCGAGGATTTGACCCTGTCAGGCGCGCTTAACCGGTTGAACGACACGGACCAGGCCGTCCGCCGCACCGCCGCCAAGGCGGTGGGCGAGGGATTGGGCGACAACATCAAACTGTTTTCCCTCGTGTTCAACACGCTGGTGAAGGACAAGGCCATCGACGACAAGTCGCGCAAGTATCCGCGCCCGGTGTCGTTCCGGAACCTGGCCAATCAGGTGGAGGACGACGTGATCGACGCGCTCACCACCGCCGTGCACGAAAGTTTCCCCCGGCTGTCGCACCGCTACTACGCGCAGAAGGCCAGGTGGTTCGGCGTTGACAAAATGGATTACTGGGACCGCAACGCGCCGCTGCCCGATGACGCAGCCAAGACCTTCACCTGGGACGAAGCGCGGGCGACGGTGCTGGATGCCTACGGCGCGTTCCTGCCGGATATGGCGGACATCGCGAAAACGTTTTTCGACAAACGCTGGATCGACGCGCCGCCCATGCCGGGCAAGGATTCGGGTGCCTTCGCCCACCCGACCGTGCCGTCGGCGCACCCCTATATCCTGCTGAACTTCCACGGCAAGTCCCGCGATGTCATGACACTGGCCCACGAACTGGGCCACGGCGTGCATCAGGTGCTGGCGGCACCCCAGGGCAACCTGCTGGCCAACACGCCGCTGACGCTGGCCGAGACGGCGTCGGTGTTCGGCGAAATGCTGACCTTCCGCGCCATGCTGGCGGCGGAAACCGATCCGAAACGGCGGCGGGTGCTGCTGGCCGGCAAGGTCGAAGACATGATGAACACGGTCGTCCGCCAGATCGCCTTCCATATTTTTGAAACCAAGGTGCATGCCGAACGCGGGTCGGGTGAACTGGCGCCGGAACGGATTTGCGAAATCTGGATGCAGGTGCAGAGCGAGAGTCTGGGCCCGGCGTTCCGGTTCGGCGACGAATACAAGTACTATTGGGCTTACATTTCCCACTTCATACATGTGCCTTTCTATGTTTACGCCTATGCCTTCGGGGATTGCCTGGTGAACTCGCTCTACGACGTGTTCCAGGGCGGGCACGAGGGTTTTCAGGCCAAATACCTGGACATGCTGCGGGCCGGTGGGACGCTCCGGCACAAGGAACTTCTGGCGCCGTTCGGGTTGGACGCGTCCGATCCCAAGTTTTGGCACCGGGGGCTCGGCGTCATCGAAGGCTTCATCGACGAACTGGAACGGGACCTCTAGATGGCTGTCGTGACCGATACGGCCTATCGGGACGTGCTCCGCGCCGGACCGTCGCCGGCGCGCTCCAAATATCCGCCGTTGATTTTTATCCACGGCGCCTTCGCCGGTGCCTGGACGTGGGCCGAACATTTCCTGGGCCATTTCGCAGACCTGGGATTTTCCTGCCACGCGGTGAACCTGCCGGGCCGCAAGGGCGGGCCGGATCACGGGCGGCTACATGATTACGGCATTAAGGATTTTGCTCGCGCGGTGATCGACGTCATCGATGATCTACCCGCGGCGCCCGTTTTGATCGGCCATTCCATGGGCGGCTTCATCGCGCAGCGGGCGGCGCTAGAACGCGCCGCCGCCGGTACGGTGCTGATGTCGTCGGTGCCGCCGACCGGGCTGGTCGGGCCGTCGGTCGCGCTGGCCATGGCGAAACCCATGCTGACCTGGGAAATCGCCTGCATCCAGACCATGGGCGAAAGTGTGGCGACGCTGAACACCCTGCACCAGTCGATCTTCAACGATCACGTGCCCGAAGAGGTGACGGCGCGGCTGATGCCCCGGTTTCAGATGGAAAGCCGCCGCGCGGTGATGGACATGCACGCCGTCATGGTGCCGCCGCTTTCGGGTTTCATGGGCAAACCGGTGCTGGTTTTGGGGGCGGAGCGGGACAACCTGATCCCGCCCGCGTTCGTTCACGGCACGGCGGCGTTCCTCGGCACCAACGCCTATATCTTCGACGGCATGGGCCACGCGGTGATGCTTGAGGCCGATTGGCGGAAAGCCGCCGAAACGGTGAGCGACTGGCTCGGCGAAGTCTATGGCTAAGGGCAAGGAAACGGGCAAAGGCAAAAGCGCGGGTAAAAGTTCAGGCCGCGCGGCGGACAAGGCCGACAAAAACACCATGGGCGGCCGCGTGCGGCGCTATGCCAAGGTCGGCGGCACGTTCGGCGGGTTGGCGGCCCGCGTCGCCGGCAACCGGCTGTTCGGGATTGAATTGGACCGCGGCGCGCACGCGTCGGAATTGAAGGCGGCCTTGGGCGGGCTTAAGGGCCCGTTGATGAAGGTCGCGCAAATCCTGGCGACGGTGCCCGACGTTCTGCCCAAGGAATATATCGAGGAATTGCGGCAACTGCAGGCCAACGCACCGCCCATGGGCTGGGCCTTCGTCCGCCGCCGCATGGCCGCCGAACTGGGCCCCGACTGGCAGAACAATTTTAAATCGTTCGAACGGGACGCGGCGTCAGCGGCATCGCTCGGCCAAGTCCACCGGGCAGAGGGGCTTGAGGGCGAACGGCTTGCCTGCAAGGTGCAGTATCCGGACATGGCGTCGGCGGTCGAGGCCGATTTGAAACAATTGAAGCTGATCTTTTCGCTCTACCGGCAATACGATCGGGCGATCGATCCGTCGCAAATCCATCTGGAACTCTCCGAACGCCTCCGCGAGGAGCTGGATTACGAGCGCGAGGCCGCCAACATGGCGCTCTATCGGGGGATGCTGGTGGACGAAGCAGGCGTCCATATGCCGGATGTGTGGGACGATCTGTCGACCGACCGGCTGTTGACCATGTCGTGGCTCGACGGTGCGCCGTTGATGGACCAGGTCGGCGGCGACCTGGAATTCCGCAACAAGATCGCGTTCAACATGTTCCGCGCGTGGTACGTGCCGTTTTATTATTACGGCGTCATCCACGGCGACCCGCACCTGGGCAATTATTCGGTGCGGCCGGACGGGTCGATCAACCTGCTGGATTTCGGGTGCATCCGGATTTTTTCGCCTGATTTTGTCCGCGCGGTGATCGACCTGTACATGGCGCTTCGCGACGAGGACGACGACCTTGCCGTCGCGGCCTATGAGACATGGGGGTTCACCGATCTGAGCAAGGAAATGATCAGCGTGTTGAACCAATGGGCGCGGTTCCTCTACGGGCCGTTACTGAAAGACAAAGTGCAGACCATTCAGGAAAACGGCGGCGTCATGTACGGCGCCGGCGTCGCCGCCAATGTGCATATGGAACTCAAGCGATTGGGCGGGGTGACGCCGCCGCGCGAATTCGTTTTGGTGGACAGGGCGGCCATCGGGCTCGGCAGCGTGTTCACCCACCTGAACGCGGAAATCAATTGGCACCGGCTGTTTCACGAGCTGATTGATGACTTCGACGTGAAAAAGTTGGAGAAACGGCAGAAGGAGGCCCTTGATCGGGCGGGGGTGCTGCTGGCTTACTAAAACCCAGTAAAACGAAAGCGATACGAACAAACAAAAGGGGTTCGTCATGCTGATCACCGCCACCGATCCCGTCGAAGGCCGGCCGGTAACCGCCTATCTGGGCGGGTTATCCAGCGATGCGGTCATGGGCACCAACATCTTCACGGACGTTTTCGCGAGCATTCGCGACCTCGTCGGCGGCCGTTCCGGCGCCTACGAGAGAGAACTGCAGAAAGCCAGGGCCTTCGCGCTCGAAGACATGTAGGCCCGCGCTCAGAAACTGGGCGCCGACGCCATCATCGCGGTCGATCTGGACTACGAAGCCATTTCATCCGATAAGACCAGCATGTTGATGGCCAGCGCCAACGGCACTGCTGTCAAGTTGGGGTGAATAGAATCAATGACTTGTGCCCGGGGGGACGGGGTCAGTAAAATGGTATGCCCGGGTAAGCCGGGGATGACCGGAGGGCCGGATTCTGGGAATCGCGCGAGAATATCAATCTGACGGGCGCCGCCGGGCGCACCCCCTGCGTGACGGGGTGCGGCGATGATCGACTTGAAATCAGATGTCGTCATCCCGACGGTTCTGGACCAACGGCGGCTTGATTCCTTGACGGCCAACCACCGCGCTTTCGTCGATAAACTGGACCAAGAACTGCACCTGCTGCGGGGGTCGGGGCGGAAAATCATCCTGGCCTGGACCGGCGACGGGCAGGGCATCCGCGGGCTGGGCATCCCGCATTATGAATTTTTCCATTCCGAGGGGCTGAGCCCGACCGTTTACAGCTACATCGTCGGCGACGTGACCATCGAGTTTGCCTGCATGATCGATCACGACCTGCCGGGTCAGATACTGGTCGGCGATTTCGGCGTCGACATGCGCGAACGCGATACCGGCGAGATCAGGCGCATCCGCACGACGGAATTCATCGAACACACGCGCCAGAGCTTGAGCAACCTGGAAGGCATCGTGCTGTCCGGCGAAAACGTTGAAACGATCCAATGCTATCTGACCGGCGAGCGGCTCGACAGCGGCGGCTTCGGCGTGAAGCGCTATGTGCTCCGCGACAAACACAAACGCACCCGCCAGGTCTGTAACGCCAAGGTCAACATCTACCGTTCCGGCGGGACGCCGATTTACCTGCGCTTCCAGTCGGGCAACCTGCAGCAATTCAAATTCGTCTCGGAAGAATACGTCTGACGGGCCCGACGAAGGAGCCGCCTCCCATGGCCGGACCGATTTTTCACAAGTTCCAACGCGGCCCGACGCCGGTCGGCCCGTTCAGCCACGCGGTCGAGGCGGGGGGCTGGATCCATCTGACTGGGCAAATGCCGACGGACCCGGACGACGACACGGCGCCGCTGCCTGAAGGGGTCGAGGTGCAGACGCGCCGGGTCATGGATAATCTGATCATCATCCTGGAAGAAATGGGCCTGGGCATCGGCGATGTGGTGTCGTGCCGAGTTTACCTGACGCAGTTCGAACGTGACTTCGACGCCATGAACGCGGTCTACAAATCCTACTTCCCGGCGGACAAGCTGCCGGCCCGGACGACGGTCGGCGTCACGGCGCTCGCCGTCGGCGCGCTGGTCGAAATTGATATGGTCGCCGCGCGCCCTAAGTAGTCAGGTCCGTTGCCGAGAGCGGACTTGCGACGAGGTCTACTGCCACGTCAGTTAATGACGCGAAGCGGACAAGGAACATTGGATGTTCGAAGGCCAGAATAATTCGTTTTGGGCCGTTTAGCTGCGGTTCCAAACCCCGCGTTTCCCACCTTCAACAATGTTAATACGCGGGTTGTATTTCTCCGGCCCTCTGGCTTAGGCTGGCCTTGCGAAAGTAACGTTTCATTGCTCTTCGCGGACAATCGAACCAGCAACCGTTAGCAACAAGGCTGGGCGACAACATGGAGGAATAACCATCATGCGTAAAATGGTATTTGGCGCGATTGCGCTCGCTTTGACGCTTACTGTCACTCCGGCATTTGCCCTGGACGGTACGCTGACGATCGTAACGTCTTATCCGAAGGACACGACGGCGACCTTTAAAAAGGCGTTCGAAAAGAAATATCCTGGCGTCAAGGTCGACATGCTGAAGAAAAAGACAACTGCCGGCATTAAGTACCTTCAGGAAACTGCCAACAACAATAAGGCGGATATGTTTTGGGCGTCAGCTCCGGATGCCTTTGAAGTACTCAAAGGCGACAACCTACTTGCGAAATACGATGTCGAGGTCGGTGGCATTCCGGAAAAGGTCGGCGCCTTCCCGATCAACGATCCGGATGGCTACTACAAAGGTTTTGCTGCATCCGGTTACGGCATCATGTGGAACAAGCGCTACCTGTCGGCGAAAAAATTGCCGGCTCCTCGCGAGTGGTCCGATTTGAAAAAGGCAATCTACTACGGTCACACGGGAATGAGTGCACCCTCACGTTCGGGAACAACGCACCTGACCGTCGAAACCGTGCTGCAGGGTCTCGGCTGGGAAAAGGGCTGGGCCGAATGGAAGCAGATCGCGGGTAACTTCAAGACGGTTACCGAGCGCAGTTTTGGTGTGCCTGACGGCGTCAACTCCGGCGCATTTGGTGTTGGCATCGTCATCGACTTCTTCGGACTGTCTTCGCAGGCATCGGGATTCCCGGTTGAGTTTGCCTATCCAAAGGTGACGACATTGGTCCCGGCCAATATCGCCATCGTCAAAAACGCCCCCAACGCAAAAGCTGCGGCCGCATTTATCGAGTACCTACTGTCAACGGAAGGTCAGGAGTTGTTGTTGGATCCGAAAATCCGTCGCCTGCCCGTGAATCCGGCGACCTATGCCAAGGCGCCCGCTGACTTCCCGAATCCGTTCAAGGACAAAACCATCGGAGCCGCCGTCAAGTTTGACCTGGACCTTTCAAAAGGACGGTACAACGTCATTAATTCCCTGTTCGACGTCATGATCACCTATCGGCTCGACGATCTGCGTGCCGCGAGCCAGGCGATCCAGGTAGCGGAAGCGAAGATGGCAGGCAAGTCCAATGCCGAGGCAGCGAAACTGATTGCAGAAGCCCATGCCCTGGTAAACTCGGTGCCGGTCGACGCCGCCACGGCCAGCCAGAAAGACTTCAACAAGATATTCAAGAAGAAGCGGAAAAAGGCGACGACTAAGGTTTCTGGCCGTCAGGCAGAGATCGAACGCGAGTGGGATGAGGCCACCAAGGCGAATTATACCAAGGCCAAGGAACTGGCGGAGAAAGCCGCTTCCATGCTCTAGGTCAGGCCTGAGTTTGAAACCCCCGCATTGAGCGGGGGTTTCTTTATTCGCGCGCGATACTGAATACGGGACACCAGCAGCAGATATGTTCGGTCGTATTTCAACAGGCCAACGAGGCCCCATGACGGTCGGCGTTTTGATCACCTTGTTCTTGCTGTTGTTCCTGATCGTGCCCGTTGCCAAGGTCGTGTTCGTCGCTTTCCAGGACCCGAACACGGGCGCTTTCACGCTGATCAATTTTGTCGATTTTTTCCGCAATTCCCTGTTCCAGGAATCATTCTTCAATTCTTTTTATGTGTCGGCCATGTCGGTGGTTCTGGCCAGCGCCATCGCCCTGCCGCTCGCTTATTTCACGACCCGGTTTAATTTCGGCGGCTCCGTATTAATTCAGACGCTCGGCGTTATTCCGCTGATTATGCCGCCTTTCGTTGGCGCAGTTGCCATGCAGCTACTATTTGGACAGAACGGTTCGGTCAATCTGTTGCTGGACAAACATTTTGGTTTCACTATTTCGTTCATGCAGGGATTGAATGGCGTGATCCTGGTGGAAAGTATCCACTATTTCCCGTTCATTCTGATCAACCTGTCGGCTGCCCTGAACAACATTGACCGTGCGATGGAAGAATCCGCGCAGAACCTTGGCGCCAGTGGGCTCCAATTGTTCCGGCGCATTGTTTTTCCCTTGGCGATGCCGGGCTATGTCGCCGGAGCGGCACTCGTTTTCATCAAGGTGTTTGACGACCTTGGGACCCCGCTGCTTTTAAATATCAACAACATGTTGGCGCCGCAGGCGTTTCTCCGCATTACGTCGATCGGGATCGGTGACCCTATGGGATACGTGATTTCAGTCATCCTTGTTGCCTTCTCGTTGTTGTCGCTTTGGGTTTCGTTGTTGGCGCTCAAGGACAAGGACTACGCGACGGTACAGAGGGGCGGTGGCGGGCTAATGCGCCGCGATCTCCGGTCGTGGGAGAAAGCAGGCTGTTATTTCGTTGTTATTTTGATTCTGCTGCTGGTGCTGTCTCCGCACTTGGGTTTGACGCTGTTGTCGTTCGGTACGGTCTGGTCGTTTGCCGTTTTGCCTGATGGCTACACGCTCGACCACTATATGACCGTTTTTGGTGAGGCGATGCGCTATATCAACAATACGCTTTTATACGCGGGGATAGCCGCCCTTCTGGATGTTATCTTGGCGACTGGGATCGCCTACATTGTTTGGCGCACCAACATTGCTTGGCGTAAATGGCTGGACTACGGCGCGACTGCGGCACTGGCGGTGCCAGGGGTAGTTATTGGGATCGGCTATTTGCGTACCTATCATAGTTTCGACGTACCAATTATCGACGAGCCGCTCGCTTCCTGGTGGTTGATTATCGTCATTGCTATGACCATTCGACGGCTCCCCTATGCGCTCCGCGCCTGCGTTGCGGCAATCCAGCAGGTCAGCGTAATGTTGGAAGAAGCCGCTGAAAACCTTGGCGCGACAAAGGGCCGGACAGTTTGGCGGATTGTCGTGCCGTTGATGTCCGGCGGCATCCTGGCGGGGTTCGTCACGAGTTTCGCAACGGCGTCGGTCGAGTTGTCGGCAACCATCATGCTGGTGGCGAAGGATGCGGACGCGCCTCTGGCGTTCGGGATCTATGAATTCATGCAGTCAGCTGCGGGGCGCGGGCCGGGCGCGGCTCTTGGCGTTATCGCCGTACTGTTCGTCGGGGTCGGCACTTACGTCTCCCATCTGATCATCGAACGCAGCAATAAATCCTGCGAACGGACAGTTGTTGTGGGGTAAGGAGAGAACACATGACAAGCAATCAGAGGAAATCCGCAGCTGTCATCATCGAAGACCTGAACCTGTCTTTTGGAACTACGCACGTTCTCAAGGGCGTAAATTTGGAAATCAAACCGGGCGAATTTTTCGCCTTTCTGGGTCCGTCCGGGTCCGGCAAGTCGACACTGCTTCGGGCGATCGCCGGCTTCGGCCCGGAACCGAAAGGGCGCATTCTTATCGACGGCGAAGACATCGCGCGGCATCCGCCTTATAAACGGGACGTCGGCATGGTGTTTCAGAGTTACGCACTATGGCCGCACCTCAGCGTGCGTAAGAACGTCGCCTTTGGTTTGGAAGAGCGCCGTGTAGCCGTTCAGGAAATTAAATCAAGGGTCGAGGCGGCCCTCGATATGGTCGGGCTTTTAGACCTTGCAGACCGGCGGCCATCCCAACTCTCCGGTGGCCAACAACAACGGGTCGCGTTTGCCCGGACCATCGTCGTCGAACCTAAAGTATTGTTATTGGACGAGCCCCTGTCAAATTTGGACGCCAATCTGCGCGTTCAGATGCGCCGCGATATTCGTAAGCTTCAGCAGGAATTGGGCCTTACGACGATATTTGTCACCCATGATCAGGAGGAAGCCAATACCACCTCCGATCGAATGGCGGTTCTGGACCAAGGCGTGATCCAACAAGTCGGGTCGCCTATGGAACTCTACGACAGTCCCTCGAGTTTATTCGTCGCCCGCTTCCTCGGCACCGCAAACGTGCTGGAAGGGACAGTATCTGCTACTGCGGGAGCTCCCACGTTCCGCACACGCGACGGTATCGAAATCCCACTCACCGGCTACCAGGGCCAAGTTATGAAAAACGGGAAGGCGCTCGTCTTTCGACCACAAAACGTAATGATTCGAAACCTTGATGTGCCTTCGGGACCAAAGGCCACTACCCTGACCGGAACTGTCAGTCATATGGAATTCCAAGGTAGCATTATCCGCTATGCCGTTGATGTCAAAGGGTCAGTGGTGATGGTCGATGAAATCCACCATCGTGGTTCGGAGCCATTTTTGGCGGGCAGCTCAGTCTGTCTGGAAGTTTCCCCGAAACAATTATCTGTTCTAAGCGGGTGAGTGTCCGCGTCTGGCTATTTTCGGACATAAACATTTTAAACTGACTGGTTCCGCTTCGCGCAAAGAAACGGACAATCCAAACCCCCTAAAACCCCGCCACGCCGCCGTCGGAGCGCGGATCGCCCGCGCCCTCTAGTAGGCCGGACGAATGGCGGACGATGGCGCCCGCGTGGCCCATGAATTCCTCGAACGGGCCGACAATCTCTACATCGTGCCCGGCGGCCTTGAGGGCATCCAGAACGACGGGATCGAAGCGGTTTTCGATGCGTAGATTCGTCTTCTCCGCGCCCCAGGTGCGACCGAGCAGCCACCTGGGCGCGGTGACGGACTGCTGCAGGTCCATCTCGTGCAGCACGTGGCGGGAAAATACCATGGCCTGGGTCTGCGGCTGGCCTTCGCCTCCCATGGTGCCATAGACCATGGTCCGCCCGTCGGCCAGTTGTGCCATGGCGGGCTGAATGGTGTGGAAGGGACGGCGGCCGGGTTTCAGCGCGTTGACGGCGGCGTCGTTCAGTTGGAACGACGTGCCCCGGTTCTGCCATGTGATGCCGGTTTCCGGCAACACGACGCCCGAGCCAAATTCCCAATAAAGCGACTGAATCAATGAGACCGCGCGGCCCTCTCCGTCGATGCAGCCGAACCACACGGTGTCACTATCGCCCGAGGCATCGGGCCAGGGTGCTGCCCTCGCCCGGTTGACGCCCGCCGCCATTTTGTCGAGGGCGGCGTTTTCCAGAAACGAATTCGGATTGACGGTCATGTAAGCCGGATCGGTAACGTATTTATCCCTTACGCGGAACGCCTGCTTGGTGCTTTCGACCAGCCCGTGGACGAAATCGAAGCCCTCGGCCTCGGCAACGCCCAACCGCTGATAGACCGCGAGGATGATCTGCGACGCCAGGCCCTGGGTCGGCGGCGGCATGTTGAAGACCGTGTGATCGCCGACTTTCACCGACAAAGGATCGAGGTTGAGCGCATGGTGGCGTTCGAGGTCGCCCGCCGCGAGGGGGCTGCCGACTTTTGCCAAATCCGCCGCGATGGCGCGGGCGAGCTCGCCCCGGTAGAAACCGTCTAACCCGTCACGGGCGAGGCGGCGAAGCGTCTGCGCTAATGCCGTCAACTTGAACACGTCGCCGACCGAAGGCGCGCCGCCCGATTGCAGATACAAATCGCTGAAGCCTGGCGATCCGCCCATTTCGCCCATCTTGGCGGCGGTGTTGACGGCCTGGCTGGGCGTCACCGAATGGCCGTGTTCGGCGTAATAGGTCGCGTCTTCCAATAGCCGTTCGAGCGACAACTTGCCGCCCCATTCGGCGGAAATGCGATGCGCCGCGTACCAGCCCGATACCGCGCCGGCGACGGTCAGCGCCGCCAGGGGCCCCCGTGACGGGATCAGTTTTGTGTGGCCCTGGCCCGCGTAGAAATCTATGTCCGCCTTGGCCGCCGCGGCGCCGCAGGCGTCGATGCCGCGGACCCGCTTGCCCGGTTCGTGGATTAGCCAGAAGTTATCGCCGCCGAGGCCGTTCATGTGCGGATAGACGACGGCGATGGTGGCTGCCGTCGCGATCATCGCCTCGACGGCGTTGCCGTCGTCCTGCAAAACGCGCAGGCCCGCCTGCGTCGCCAGATGATGGGGGGCGGTGACCATGCCGCGCCGCGCTGTGGTGGTATGGAGCATGATATGGGTCGCTTTCCTGTGCCCGACTTCCTAGGCCCGTCTTTCTGAACCCGTCGATTTCGGCGCCGATCATAATCATTTGTCCGTCCCGCGCCATCCCAATCCCTAGCGGGTTTGCGTCAAATTTTCGATGATGGGGCGGTGTCACCCGGATTTGCCCCAATTTCACTTGATGTAGTGGCCGCGACTTGTGAAATTGGCCGAAACCGGGCATAACCCGGGCATATACGATTTTTGAAAGTGTTAATGGGGGGCGCCCTTCATGAAAATTGCCATTCCCAAGGAGAGCCGGGCCGGAGAGACCCGCGTTGCGGCGTCCCCGGCGATTGTCCAGAAACTCACGGGCCTGGGGTTCGACGTCGCGGTCGAGAAAGGGGCGGGGCAGAAGGCCAGTTTTTCCGACGACGCCTTCAAGGTCGCAGGTGCCTCCATCGCCGCCAATGGCGATGCTGCGTTGAAATCCGCGGATATCGTTCTCATGGTCAATCCGCCGTCGGCCGGTGACCTGTCGCACATGAAAAAGGGCGCGACGCTGTTGGCGCAGCTGTCGGCGCTGAATTCCGGCGACGACGTCAAGGCCTACGCCAAGGCCGGGATCACCACCTTCGCCATGGAGCTGGTGCCCCGGATCTCCCGCGCGCAGAGCATGGACGTGCTGTCGAGCCAGGCGAACCTGGCCGGGTATCGCGCGGTGCTCGAAGCCGGGCAGTATTGCGGCCGCGGCATCCCGATGATGATGACGGCCGCGGGCACGGTGCCGCCGGCCAAGGCGTTCATCATGGGCGTCGGCGTTGCCGGACTGCAGGCCATCGCAACGGCCAAGCGGCTGGGCGCGGTGGTGACCGCGACGGACGTGCGGCCCGCGACTAAGGAACAGGTGCAGTCGTTGGGCGGCAAGTTTCTAGAAGTCGACCCGGAAATGGAAAAGGACGCGCAGACCGAAGGCGGCTACGCCAAGGAAATGCCGTCGGAATATTTCGAAAAGCAGAAAAAGGTCGTCGCCGGACACATCCAGAAGCAGGACATCGTCATCACTACGGCGCTGATTCCCGGCCGTCCGGCGCCCAAGCTGATCACTAAGGACATGGTCAAAACCATGAAGCCGGGGGCGGTCATTGTCGACCTGGCAGCGGAAGCGGGCGGCAACTGCGAAGCCACCAAAAGCGGTGAGGTCATTACCACCGATAACGGTGTCATCGTCGTCGGCACCTACAATCTGCCGGGACGCTTGGCCGAAACCGCATCGGAACTTTACGGCAAGAACCTGTTGAACTTCCTGCAGCCGCACGTGAATAAAGACGGCGGCAAGCTGGAAATCAACTGGGATGACGAAGTCATCAAGGGCGCCTGCGTCACCCGCGACGGCGACGTGGTGAACGAACGCGTCCGCGACGCCATCGGGATAAAGGACCCGCCAGCTAAAAAGAAGGCCGCCCCGAAAAAGCCGGATGGCGTGGAAGACGCCGGTGGCGACGCCAAGGATGCAGGGAAAAGCTGATGAATTCCGCAGAGATTGCGAAACAATCCCAGGAGCTGGCCGCGAGCGCGGCCAAGCTGCTTGAGCAGACCCAGAAACTGGCGCTGGACACGTCGGGCCTGATGGCGAGCCAGGCGGCGAGCCTGACCGACGGCGATCCGTTTCTGTCGCTGTTCACGATTTTCGTGCTGGCGTGCTTCGTCGGCTACTACGTCGTCTGGTCGGTGACCCCGGCGCTGCATTCGCCGCTGATGGGCGTGACCAACGCGATTTCGTCGGTGATCATCGTCGGCGGCATCCTGGCGGCCGGGCCCAAAGGCATGGATTTTTCAAGCTGGATGGGTTTCTTCGCCATCATGCTGGCGTCGGTCAACATCTTCGGCGGGTTCATCGTGACCAATCGGATGCTGGCCATGTTCAAGAAAAAAGAAAAAAAATAGGGGGCTGACCAATGACCGCATCCTGGACTGGCTACGCCTACCTTATTTCATCCGTCCTGTTCATCCTGGCTCTGCGCGGGCTGAGCTCGCCTGTGACCGCGCGCCGCGGCAACCTGATTGGTATCGTCGGTATGTTCATCGCGGTGGCGACGACGCTGATGTCGCCGGGGGTGATGTCGTTCGGCATGATCGTTCTGGCGATCCTGATCGGCGGCGCCGTTGGCACCATCGTCGCGCTGCGCATTCAGATGACCGCGCTGCCGCAGCTTGTCGCCGCCTTCCACTCGCTGGTCGGCATGGCGGCGGTGTTCGTCGCCACGGCGGCGCTCTATAACCCGAGCGCCTATGGCCTGGGCAAAGCGGGTGAAATCGCCGGCGCGAGCCTGATTGAAATGTCGCTCGGCACCGCCATCGGCGCGATCACGTTTTCGGGCTCGGTCATCGCCTTCGCCAAGTTGCAGGGCATCATGTCGGGCGCGCCCATCACCTTCCCGGGGCAGCACAAGCTGAACCTGATCGTCGGCCTCGCCATTCTGGGGCTGATCATCACCTTCGTCGGATCGGAATCGCGCGAAGTCTATTGGGCCATCGCGGCGCTGTCCTTCGCCATCGGTTTCTTGATCATCATCCCGATCGGCGGCGCGGACATGCCGGTGGTCGTTTCCATGCTCAACTCTTATTCCGGCTGGGCGGCGGCGGGCATCGGCTTCACGCTGTCGAACCCGGCGTTGATCATCACAGGCGCGCTGGTGGGGTCATCGGGCGCGATCCTGTCCTACATCATGTGCAAGGGCATGAACCGCTCGATCGTCAACGTGCTACTGGGCGGCTTCGGCGGCGAAGCGGTCGCCAGCGGCGCGGGCGCCTCGAACGAGGGAAAAACGGTTAAATCCGGTGCGGCGGACGACGCGGCCTTCATTATGAAGAACGCGTCCAAGGTCATCATCGTTCCCGGATACGGCATGGCCGTCGCCCAGGCGCAGCACGCGGTCCGCGAAATGGCTGATCAGCTGAAGAAGGAAGGCGTCGAGGTCAAATACGCCATCCATCCGGTGGCGGGCCGCATGCCCGGGCACATGAACGTGCTGCTGGCCGAAGCCAACGTGCCCTATGACGAAGTGTTCGAACTTGAGGAAATCAACCACGAGTTCTCGACCGCCGAGGTCGCCTACGTCATCGGTGCCAACGACGTGACGAACCCGAGCGCCAAGACCGACCCGTCGAGCCCCATCGCCGGGATGCCGATCCTGGACGTTGAAAAGGCGGGCACGGTTCTGTTCGTTAAGCGCTCCATGGCGTCGGGCTACGCCGGGGTCGACAATCCGCTGTTTTACAACGACGGCACCATGATGCTGTTCGGCGACGCCAAGAAGATGACGGAAGAGATCGTCCAAGCCTTGGAGTAACGTCGGAATAGATTTTGTTTTGAAACGCCCGGCTGGTCCGACCCGCCGGGCGTTTACTTTTAAGGCCGCCGCTTCAGGCTGCTGCTTCAGGCCGCCGCGCCGTGGCAGTTCTTGAACCGTTTGCCCGATCCGCACGGGCATTCGGCGTTGCGCGGCATCGTCGGCAGGGGGGGGAACGACTTTTCCGGTGGTTCCGGCAGGTCTTCGTATGCCGGGATGTTTTCAGGCCGGCTGCCGGACAGGCGGTCGTCCGCCTCGGCCATCAGGTCGTCGAGGATCTCACAGATCACGCGGACGCAGATGTCGCCGACGGTGTAGATATCTTCCTTCCGGGCGACGCGGTTCAGGTAGTACTCCATGAACAGGATGAGCGCGCCGACCGTCCCCCGCACCAGCATGTTGGCAACGCTGCCGATCCCCGGCGGCGCCGGATACAGGTGCCCCTTGGCGAAATCGTAGGGCATGCAAACCTGCGGGATGTAGGATTTGTCGGCGAAGTTCCGGATGCCGCGCAGATCGCGCTGGGTTTCGCCGAGCTTATCCTTGATCAGCGCGACCAGGTCAGGGCCCGGCCAAGCATTCGGTATTTTTTCAGGATCCCACGGTTCGAATTCGCCGATGATTTGCGCGACCAGATCGGGCTTGGCCGTTTTCGGTATCTGCGGCGACATCTCCCGCGAGTGTTTGGGCATCGCGCCGGCGATTTCGGCGCCGTCGCTGCAGTTGATGTAGTGGCGTCCGCTCGGGTCGTTGGCGACGGCGAGCGATACCACGTGAAGCGCCTGGAAAAGACCGCGCGTGGTGTAGCTCGTGCCGCCGAAATTCGCCGGAACCTGGATTTCGTGTTCGGCGTATTCATAGCCGCTGTCTTCTTCGGTGTGCCAGGTGCCCTGCGCGTGATCGTTGGGGCTGTCCAATGACCGGACGCCCATGTCGGTGCCGAAAAACACGATTTCAGGGAAGTCGCGTTCCCGCGCGAACGCGAGCCCTAGATTGACCACGGTGGGTTCGGCCAAAACGGGGACCGTGTCGTTGGACAGGCCGAGCAACGGCAGGTTGCTCAGGTTCGGGCGGAACGAAAAAATCACCCGGTCGAAATGCTTCGTCGCGATGGGGTCCACGGTCGCCGGCGCGACCAGCGTGATGCCGCTGACATCATGATTTTCGACCGCCGGCAGCAAGGTCGGCGAGACATTGACGTTTTCCAGCTCGACATGAAAATCCGGTTTGATCCCGGCGGCCAGCAACGGCGCCAGCGCGGACCCGCAACTGATGATCACCGCCTTGTCCTGGTGTCGGGCAATGAACGGCAGGTCGTTGTCCAAGGACGGGCCGCTGCCGACGATCAGCGCGGCCATGTCCGGGGCGAGACGGGTCCGGTTGGAATAAAGGAACGCGTTGCCGCGCCGCAGGTTGTGGTCGGAATTTTTGAGCATCAGGCATTGGTCGTAGAAGGTGCCGACTGTGGAGAGGGCATGGAAGCCCAGTTGACCCATTTGATCGGCGACGGACCGTGCCAGCGCTTGATCGCTGTAGGCAGCGATGCTTAAACCATCCAGGGCGCTGGGCGCCGTCGACGACAGGCCGGTGAAGACATCGCCGACGATGCGGACGGGGTCGCTGGATTGTAAAAAAAAGACCTCGCCGCCGTAGCGGCGCACGCGGTCGGTAATTTCATCAAGCCGGACATGGTCGATCCAGGCGTTCAGATGCGTCGTATCTGGGACGGCCATGAACAGATAGATGCAGCCGGTGCGCTGGATGGCGTCCATCACCGCCGCCGTCGACGGCGTGCCGATGGTCAGCAGGCAGCAGGACAGCGAATAGGCGGGGTCGTCGAAAAAGGGGATGTTCCGGTCAATGGCCTCGGCCACCAGCAAGGCCGCGAATTTCGACAGGTGCGGTGTCCGTTTGTCGGGGTTTGGACCGGAAATCATCAGCCGGGCCGGCAGGTCGACCGTATCGGAAAGGACGAAGCCCAGGGCGGCCGCGCCGGGGCCTAAGTCGCTTACGGCCCTGAACAGGTCGGGTGCGGACTGTTCGAGGATCTTAAGGTTTGCGCTTCGCTGATCCATGGACGTCGGCCGGTCGCCTTTTCAACCCCCGCTGCTTTTCATCGGGCCATTCCTTCCCTTCGGGTAGGTGCTTGGCCGCGGCCTGTCAAGGCGGACATGAAAACGCCGCCCATGAGGCCATGGGCGGCGGTCAATGCCGCATCGGACCGGGGAGGGCTAGAAGCCTTCGCGCTCCAGGCGCTTGCGCTCCAGCTTGCGGGCGCGGCGCACGGCCTCGGCCTTTTCACGGGCCCGGCGTTCGGACGGCTTTTCGTAGGAGCGGCGGAGCTTCATTTCGCGGAAGATACCTTCACGCTGCATCTTTTTCTTCAGGGCCTTCAGGGCCTGGTCCACATTGTTGTCTCGAACGACGACTTGCACGGTGTTCTCACGCTCCTAATCTAGTACTTAGTCCATGCGGGGGATTACCCCGCGCCCCCTTTTGGGCGCCAAAATCCTTCAGGCCTGTGCTATCACTGGTCTGGAAGCCGGGCTTCTATCATATTGAAAACCGCTTGTGAAGTCCGCATGTGGGTGAAAAATCGACTGTTTTTTGGGAATTCCGGGGCGCCGGGAGAGGTATTTTTCGATGGCCATTCTGAAAATCGCCCGCATGGGGCATCCGGTCCTGGCCGCCAAGGCCCATCCGGTGTCAGATCCGACCGATCCCCGCATCCAACGGCTGATCGCCGACATGATGGAAACCATGGCCCATGCGCCGGGCGTGGGGCTGGCCGCACCCCAGGTGCACGTGCCGCTCCGGATCGTTGTGCTGCGGGTTCCCGGCAACCGCACGGACGACGGCAAGGAAGTGCCCCTGACCGCCCTTATCAACCCGGAAATCGAGCCGGTGGGCGAGGAAACGGCGCTTGGTTGGGAGGCCTGCCTATCGCTGCCGAAAATGACCGGCCAGGTGCCGCGCCATACCCAAATCAAATACCACTTTACCGGGCCCGACGGTAAATTGGTCGGGCGCGAGGCCACGGGATACCATGCCCGCGTGGTGCAGCACGAATGCGACCATCTGGACGGGATTCTCTACCCCATGCGGATGACGGACTTGTCCACGTTCGGATACGTTGAGGAAATGTCCCGCGCGCCGCGCACGGAAACCGACGACGACGTAGAAGACGGAGAAGGCGCATGACGGCAACCTCCAACCGCATGACCGCCGACGAGGCCGCCCGCCGGCATCAAGCGGTACGCGATCAGGTTCTAGAAGCCGGTCTTGCCCACGTGCCGTTCGACGGCTGGACCCGCAAGGCGTTCGAGGCCGGGGCCAAGGACCTGGGGCAGGGGCCGGAGGCGGTCCTAAGGGCGTTTCCCGGCGGCATGACCGACGCCGCCGACCATTTCGCCGTTTGGTCTGACCAGCGGATGCTGTTGGAATTGTCCAAACGCGGGCTTGATAACATGCGCATTCGTGACCGGGTGATGACCGGGGTTCAGGTGCGGCTTGAACTGAACGCGCCTTACCGGGAGGCGATCCGCCGCCTGCTGTCGTTCCTGACGCTGCCGGTGCACGCGCCGCTGGCCGCGCGGATGACGTGGCGGACCTGCGATCATATCTGGCATGCGGCGGGTGACCGCGCCGCCGACTTTAATCACTATACCAAGCGGGGGTTGCTGGCGCCGGTCTATACCTCGACCGTGCTGTACTGGCTGACCGACACGTCGGACGATTTCGTCGACACGTGGGGCTATCTGGACCGGCGGCTCACTGATGTTCTGAAGATCCCGATGGTCAAGGCGAAGGCGCAGCAGGCATTGGGACGGCTGCCGTCGCCTTTGGGTATTCTCAAGCGGCTCCGCCAAGGGCCCAGAATGGTCTGACACCCGGCAGCCTGACGCGCCGTCAACGGCATTTCCCGTCGCCATTCCATCCCGTAAAAAAAGAGCGCGGTCCGGAGGCCGCGCTTAAATTTGGGGGTTGACGATGGCCCCTCGCTTAGAGAAGGGGCCGTCGTCCTGGAACCGCGGAGGCAATCCACAAAGCTCGCCGCGAGAGGCTTCCAACCGGCGACAGCGGGGGCGTCGCCGATGCCTTCCATGATAATCACCAGATCCATGAATGCCGGAAAAATCACTACACGATTTCAACAAGTGATGGGCCATATACACGTTTATGTTTAGTAAAAGCATTGCTGTCCGTGGCCGGGTCGGTGAGTTATCATTTCGTTAAGGGAAACGTCCGTAGGATCGGACGCGATGAGGTTTATCTGGTTTTGTTGACTGGTTTACATCCGGCTGCCGGCAAGAAAGGCGAGAATGGGCGGAAGAGCGGCCACGTGAGCGACATTGCACCCGTCAACCTAGCCGATCACTTCCTGGAATGCTGCAAGTTGAACCGGTATTTGACGGTCGCCGACGGCCACCGTTTCGTGATTACCGAGGATTTCGACCGCACCCAGAAGCTGCCCGCCGACGCCGCCGCCATGGCGGCGATCTATTCGCGGGACAAGCTGGTTGCCCAGGCGGCGATCCTGCCGCTTGGTCAGGTCGCGAAATCCGTCCGCAAAAAGAAAGACCGCGCCGCCTATGAACGGCTGTTTCAGCTGATCGAGGAACAGGCGCTGGACCCGCGGGTGCGGGATTCCGCCCGCACGCTTTTGGAACGCGGCTTCCACGAGGCGGAAATCCGGGCGCTTGATGCGGACCTCAACGACCGCATGTCGCCGGCCCGCCGCCGCTACCGCCAGTTTCTGGAAATCGTCCGGCGGATGTTGGATGGCACCGTCGCCGCGCCGACGTTCGTCGAGGAATTCAAGTCGTTCACCGCCGAAGTGGTGGGGCGGCTCGATTTCGGCATTTACAGTTTCTGCCTCGACCGGCTGTTCGGCTCAATCCGCATTCCGGTCGCGGTCAAACAGCTTCTAGTCGGCGAATTGATGGCGTTCCCGCCCCTGGTGCGGCGCGAACTGTTGACCAACATCCTGGTCTTCCCCGGCCAATCCAACGAGTTGAAGCGCTTCGTCCGCACCACGGTGCTGACCGAACTGGGGCGGTCGGCCACGGTCGAACTGGAACTGCTCGAAGCCTATAAGCTGAAGCGCGTATCCCTCGCCGATCTGGCGGGGGAAGCCTGATCAACGGCTTTCGCCGCCGTCACGGCAAAAGCGGATCGCCTTCGCGGCCTTTCAAATAATCCCAGATATCGCGGATCAGCGTGTTCGGGTTGTTTTGCGCCCGGTGCAGGCGGATTTCCAGATCGATCGTCCAGTCCTCGCCGCCCGCCCACGCCAGAAGCCCGGTTTGCAAATCCGGCTCGACCAGGCTTTGCGGCAGCCATGCCATCCCCAGCCCTTCGCGCGCACGGATACGCAGCGCGCCGCCCATTGAATTTTCATAGACGGTATTGAGGCGCGGGGCCAGGTTGCGCTCCTTGATCACTGGTTCGATGTGCCAGCCGATGGGCGCGGTGGGCCCGAACCGCAAATAGGGGACTGCGTGCGTTGCGTCTTCTTCAATGCGGAACAGCGGATCGCCGTCCGCGCCGGCCTTTGCAACGGGGATCAGCCGGTCGCGGCCGATGATCAGGTGTTCGAAATGGGGACGGTCCTCGACGCCGCTTGCATATCGGCTTCCGTAAGACATCACGAAATCCGCCTCGCCGCGTTCCAGGGCGGAAATGCAGTTGGGCAGGTTATCGGCGAGAAGCCGCGAAATGAGAGGTCCGAATGATTTTTCGAACGCCTGCAGCCAGGCCAGATAATACCACCAGCCGATGGAGTGCTGGGCGGCGAAGGTCACGACGTATTTATCCGGCTGGCTAAGCGATCCCTGAATTTGCGCCCGTTCCGTTTCGACCCGGGCGATGGCCTGCTCGCTCGCTTCCAGCATCTGTTCGCCGGCCTGGGTGAGGGCGATCGGATGGCGGGTGCGGTCAACCAGCGGGGTTCCGACCCAATCCTCCAGCGCCTGGATTCGGCGGCTGAAGGCGGACTGGCTGATGTTGTTCAACCCCGCCGCGCGGGAAAAGTTCCCGGTCCGCGCCAGGCTCGCCAAATCCTTGAACCACTGTAAATCCATGCTGCCTTGCCTGTCCGATGCCCGGCCGATGCTCGGTCGATGTCCAGCGGACGCCCGCCCGGTGACCCCGCTTGTCTCGCGCCCATCATGCCATCGCGCATTTAATCATGCAAAAAACACATAATGTATACGAAACATAGCATTGGCCTACCGGACGTTCCCCCGTCAGCTTTTAACCATCGGAATCTCCCGCAGCGACGCCGTTCAGGAGGAACAATGATTGACCTAAGCAAATTTCCCCGCGTCAACCTGTGCCATCAACCGACGCCCCTGGAGCCCATGAAAAGGCTGACCGTACACCTCGGCGGGCCGAACCTATGGATCAAGCGGGATGACTGTACGGGCCTCGCATCCGGCGGCAACAAAACCCGCAAGCTCGAATTCCTGATGGCCGAGGCGCAGGACAAAAAGGCAACCGTCGTCGTGACCCAGGGCGCTACGCAGTCCAACCACGCGCGGCAGACCGCCGCCGCCGCCTGCAAGTTGGACATGCGCTGCGAAATCCTGTTGGAACGCCGGGTTTCCGACATGGGAGCGGATTACGAAGAAACCGGAAACGTAATGCTTGACGACCTGTTCGGCGCGACGCACCGGTTCTATCCCGGCGGGCTGGATATGAACGCCGAAGCCAACCGGGTCGGCGACATGCTGCGTGAAAACGGCGAAGTGCCTTACGTGATCCCCGGCGGCGGTTCCAACCCCGCCGGCGCACTGGGGTATGTCAACGTCGCCGACGAAATTCACCACCAGGCCAAGGACATGAATCTGAAAATCGACTGGATCGTCCAGGCGACGGGAAGTACGGGAACGCAGGCCGGGCTTTTGGCCGGGCTGCACGCGTTGAACAGCCCCTTCAAGGTTTACGGTGTGAGCGTGCGAAACCCGAAATACAGGCAAGAGGCGGCCGTTCACAAGCTGGCCGTTGAAACAGCCGAATTGATCAAGGCGGGATCGCCGTTGCCCGCCGAAAAAGTCCTCGCCAACAGCGACTATGTTGGCGGTGGTTATGCCGTCCCGACGGAAGGGATGGTCGAAGCGATCACCATTTTCGCAAGACAGGAAGGCATTCTGTTGGACCCTGTCTATTCCGGCAAAGGCGCCGCGGGCCTGATCGACCTCTGCCGTAAGGGGTTTTTCAAAAAGGGAGAAAACGTCGTCTTCCTGCACACGGGCGGGTCGGTGGCGCTGTTTGCCTATCGGCGGGAGTTTCCGTCGCTGAAGCAGCCTGACGCGGCATGACCTCGGGTCGAACACATCGCAATATTTTTTAACAGGAGGCAATCAATGAAATATACGAAAACCTCCATCGGGACCGCGACGGCCGTTGCCGCCGCGATCGCCACCGGAAGCGCAATCGCGCCGGCGCGATCGAAAGCGGAGACGGTTATCCGGCTTTCGACCTACGTCAACGAAGGCGATATCCGGCACGACGGGTTCAAACATTTCGCCGACCTGGTCGCGAAAAAACCGAAGCCAGATGAAGGTGCAGATCTTTCCGTCGTCGACCCTGTATAGGTGTAGCGAAGGCGTCGACGCCGTGCGCGGCGGCGTGTCCGACATCAGCTGGATCCCCGCCGACAAGCGGCTTAAGTGCTATCGGGTGACGTCGCTTTACTCGGTCGTCGTCAGCCTGGAGAAGCAAATCGAACTGGACGCCGCCTTCACCGAAATGTTTAAGGACGAAGCGGCCAAGGTCGGCCTGATCAACGTGTTTAATTCCAATTATTCCTATGACCAGGAATAGTGGTTCAAGGGACCGATTTCCGACATCCAGAAACTCGACGGCAAGCTTGTCCGCTCCATCGGCCCGCTGGTCAGCATGATGATCGAATCCTGGGGCGGCAAGCCGGTCTTCGTGGCGCCCAAGGAAGTGTTCCAGTCCGCCGAACGTGGCGTCGTCGACGGCATCAACATGGGCGTTGCGACCTACAGCTCTTGGAAGCTGTGGACGGTCATGCCCTACATGGTCAACGCCAGCCTGTTCTACGGCAACATTCAGTACATGATGAACAAGAAGAAATTCGACAAGCTGGGCGCCGCCGACCAGAAAGCCGTTCTGGAAGCCGGGCGCGAAGCCGAAACATGGCTGATGCCGCGCTACGAAGACTGGGTCGACCAGCGCGTCGGCAATGCGGTCATGAAAGGCGGCGGCGCCGTTACCCGTTCGGCAGGTCGCCCTTGGCGTATAGCCGGTTGACGTGGCCCATCTTGCGGCCGGGTCGGGCTTCGGCCTTGCCGTATAGATGCAGCCGCGCGCCCGGATCGGCCATAAGGTCCGGCCAGGCATGCACGTCGTCGCCGATCAGGTTTTTCATGATCGCATCGTGATGGCACTCGACCGATCCCAGCGGCAGGCCGCAGACGGCTCGGACGAACTGCTCGAACTGGCTGGTGGCGCAGGCGTCCATGGTCCAGTGGCCGGAATTGTGAGGGCGGGGGGCAAGCTCGTTGACCAGCACGCGGCGGTCCCGCGTCACGAACATTTCCACCGCCAGCAGGCCGACCAGATCCAGCGCGTTGGCAATGTCGTGCGCGATGGCGACGGCTTCTTCGGCCAGGGCAGGGGCAATGCGGGCCGGTGCGATGGTGGTATCCAGAATGTGATTTACGTGGCGGTTTTCCACCGCCGGATAAGTCACCCAGCCACCATGGGGCGCGCGCGCGGTAATCACCGATATTTCCAATTTCAGGTCGACGAAGGCTTCCAGGATTCCCTCCGCCGCACCCATTTCTGCCCACGCGGCATCATAATCGCAATCGGGCGCGATCAACACTTGGCCCTTGCCGTCGTATCCCATGCGGGACGTTTTCAGGACCGCCGGGCGGCCGATTTCGTCGGCGGCTTTCGCCAGGTCCGCGGCTGAGGCGACCCGCCGGTAGGCGGTCGTCGGCGCGGTCTTGTTGACGAAGTCCTTTTCCTTCAACCGGTCCTGGGCGATGGCAAGGCAGTGGGCACCCGGGCGCACCAGCGCGTGTCCGGCCAGATATTCGGCGCTTTCCGCCGGCACGTTTTCAAATTCGAAGGTGATGACGTCGCAGGCTTCGGCAAAGGACTTAAGCGCCTTGCGGTCCTCATAATCGGCGACGGTGGTGGCGGCGGACACTTGCGATCCCGGCGCATCCGTTTCCGGAGTGAAGATGTGGCATTTGTAGCCGAGGCGCGAGGCCGCCTGGCTGGTCATCTGGCCGAGTTGGCCACCGCCCATGATACCGATAGTGCTGCCGGGCGGCAGCGGATGGACGCGGCGAGCGGCCATAAGGGATCGTCCTTATTACTTGTCTTGAGGGATGTCGGCGACGGACGCGGTCTGATCTGCGCGGAACTTGTCGAGCGCCTTGGCGACCTTTTCGTCCATCAGCGCAACCACGGCGGCGGCCAGCAGGCCCGCATTCTTGGCGCCGGCCTTGCCGATGGCCAGCGTGCCGACGGGCACGCCGCCCGGCATCTGGGCGATGGACAGCAGCGAGTCCATGCCGCTTAAGGCCTTGCTTTCCACTGGTACGCCGAACACCGGCAGCGGCGTCATCGCCGCCGCCATGCCGGGCAGGTGCGCGGCACCCCCGGCGCCGGCGATGATGGCCTTGAGGCCCCGGTCACGCGCGGTTTTGGCGTATTTGTAAAGCCGGTCGGGCGTGCGGTGGGCGGATACGATGCGGGTTTCATGGGCGATGCCCAATTCGGCCAGCAGGTCGACCGCGTGGCGCATGGTGTCCCAGTCGGACTGGCTGCCCATGATCACGCCGACAAGCGGGGGGCTGCTGTTCTTCGAAGGGGCGGTCATTATGACCCTCGCTTTCCGCAGGCCGGTCTCGAGCGCCAACCGTGCTATGGTGGGAAAGTGAGCGATTATATGGGCCGCGGCGGGGAGGGCAAGAGGTCAAAATATTGTTTTATTTTAGGGCTTTATTAACCGCAGGGTGGCACGGTAAGTTCAAACAAGTCCGTTTACCCGCCCGAAAGGGTGGCTCGGAAGGGAGTACGCGGTCATGGATGTGAACCAGACCCTACCCGTCCAGCCGCTGGGACACGGCGGCGGACAAGGCGGTGGTGGCGGCGCCACCGGTAAAAAACAACAAGAAAATCCCGACCAGGAACAGAGGCACGGCCACACGGACCCGGCGATCAACGTCTCCGGGCTGTTGTCGATTGACGGGCTGACGCCGGAGGCGCAGCACGCGTTGCAGCGCATGGCGGCCGAGATCGATCCGCTGCGCCGTCAGGTGGAGCAGGCGCGTGTGGCGCTGGAAGAAGCCCGCGTGGAAGCCTATCGCCACGGCGTGGTGCCGGGGTTGAACCGCCACGGCTTCGTTCACGAGCTTGAAAAGCTGATCCACCGGCTGGGCACGACCGAAGCGCGGCCGGCGCTGATCCTGGTGCATCTGGTCAACGGCGACGAAATCCGCCGCAAGCAGGGACTGGGCGCTCACAATGACGCGCTGCGTCTGGCGCACCAGATCGTTTCGGCGGACAGCCAGCAGGCGCTTCTGACCAGCGTCATCGGCGGCAACGACTTCGCCATGGTGGTGCTGGAAGACGGGTTGGAGGGCGCCCGCCGCAAGGCCGAGGCCGTCGTCGGCCAGCTTCGCGCCACCTACACAGCGAGCGAGCAGTTCCTGCAGGCCAGGACGGGCACGGCGCTGTTGGAGCCGGGCATGACCGCCGAAGCCGCTATTGCCGCCGCCGACCGGGATTTTCTGTGAATTGACCGGCTGATGCCGCCCGCCGCGCGGTTCATACCTCGCGGGTCGGCCGCGCGGCTAAGCAATAATATCCGGCAGCAGTTTGCTTTCCAGCTTGGCGATCTCGTCCTTCAGGATGAGTTTGCGTTTTTTCATGCGCTGCAGCTTGATCTGATCGAACGGCGTGGCGTCCGCCAAGTGGCCGATGGCGTCGTCCAGGTCGCGGTGTTCGACCTTCATTTCCTTAAGTTTTTGGCGGAGAGCTTCTTGTTCGTCCATGGCCCATGATCCCCTATAATCGCCCGGCGATGCCAGTGGGAAATTGCCCCGGCAGGGGTGACTTTGGCGAATTTTCGGGAAGGAGCGGCGGGCCCTGAAAAGATTGGGCATTCTGACCTCGGGCGGCGACTGCGCCGGGTTGAACGCGGCGATCCGCGCCGTTTTCAAGCACGCCATCGTGGATTTCGGGGCCGAGGTGATCGGGATCGAGCGCGGTACCCGTGGGCTCATGGACCGGCCCGTCGCGGCCCGAGCCATCGAACGTACGCTGTTCACCGGCGAGCTGCTGCGCCAGTGTGGCACCGTCGTGGGCGCCGTCAATTCGGGTGACCCCTTCGCCTATCCGGAGCCGGACGGCACCACCCGCGACCGTTCCGCCGATGTCCTGGACGGATTGGCGGACCTGCGCCTCGACGCGCTCATCGCCATCGGCGGCGACGGCAGCCTGCGAATCCTTAAACGCCTCTCCGATCTGGGCGGGCCGCCGCTGATCGCCATCCCCAATACCATCGACAACGACGTGCCGGGGACGGACCTGTGCATCGGTTATCACACGGCCGTCGCGACAGCGGTGGAAACGCTAGACCGGCTGCAGCCGAAGGCGCCGACGTCGGCCGCGCCGATGGCTTGGCCGGGCGCTGGGTCCGCCATCTGATCGAGGAACGGACGGACGCCGAAGTCCGCGTCACCGAGCTGGGCCATGTGCAGCGGGGCGGCACGCCGACCAGCCTCGACCGGCTGCTGGCGTCGAGCTTCGGGGTCCACGCGGTCGATTTGGCGGCGGCGGGAAAAAGCGGGCGCATGGTCGCCTGACGTTCGGGCGAAGTGACGGATGTGGCCTTGGATGACCTGCCGATGGAGCCCCGGCTGGTCGACCTCAACGGCGGCTACATGCGGACCGCGCGGGGGCTCGGTATCTGCTTGGGGGAATAGGGGGCGACGGAGGTACGGATCGGGGCCGCCAGGGCGCAAACGCGCGCCGCGCCAAGGCCCTGAACGGTGGGGGAAGGCTGGTTAACGGCCGATTTTACGCGCAAGATTCATTCGTTTTGGTCTGGATTGCTTTCTTTTTCTTATCGCCCGCGGTACCATGGCGGTATTGTGACATTGTGCTGTAGAGATCGGCATTGTCGTCGGTCTCGCCAAAGAGGAAGGAGATCGTCGCCATGAGTCTTGAAGATCGGCTGGAAGCGCTGAAAGCCCGCCACACCACCCTGGATGATATGATCCACCAGGAACTTCAAAGGCCTCACCCCGACGAAATTGAAATTCACGCCCTCAAGAAGGAAAAATTGAAAATCAAAGACCAGATGGCTGGACTCTCCGACCGCTAACGGGCCGGGGACGCTCGTGCGCGGCGAGGGCATTCGCCCTTGGGAGTGCTGCAGCGGAGCGGTTCATAATTCAGGGGTGAAGACGCGGACGTCCCGGAAGGGGCGTCCGTTTTTTAGTGGAAATGGTTTGGCGCAGGCCCGCTTGGCAGATTGATCAAACCTCCGCTGCAACTTCTCTCAGTTTGAATTTCTGAATTTTCCCCGTGCTCGTCTTCGGCAGCTCGCCGAACACCACGTAGCGCGGGCATTTATAGTGCGCCAGGTTGTCGCGGCAGAACTGGATGATCTCTTCCTTCGTCGGTTCCTTGACGCCCAGTTTGAGTTCGACAAACGCGCAGGGTGTTTCGCCCCATTTGTCGTCGGGCTTGGCGACGACAGCGGCGGCGGCGACGGCGGGGTGTTTGTACAAAACGCCCTCGACCTCGATGGAGGAAATGTTTTCGCCGCCGGAAATGATGATGTCCTTGGACCGGTCCTTCAACTGGATGTAGCCGTCCGGCTGCATGACGCCAAGATCGCCCGAGTGGAACCAGCCGCCCGCCAGTTCTTTTTCCGTGGTCTTTTTGTTTTTCAGGTATCCCTTCATGACGATGTTGCCCTGGAACATGACCTCGCCCATAGTTTCACCGTCCGCGGGGACGGGCTGCATGGATTCCGGGTCGATGACTTGTAAATCGTTCAGCACGTGATAGGGCACGCCCTGGCGGGATTTGAGCCGCGCCTGTTCCTCAATCGGCAGGTCGTCCCATTCCGGATGCCACGCGCACATGACGGCGGGGCCGTAGGTTTCCGTCAGGCCGTAAACATGCGTCACCTTGATCCCCTGGCGGGCCATGGCTTCGAGCGTCGAGGCCGGGGGCGGGGCGGCGGCGGTCATGAATTTCACCTGATGATCGAACGGGCGTTTTTCCGCGTCCGTCGCGTTGACGACGAAGCTCATGACGATGGGCGCCCCGCACATGTGCGTCACCTTGTGATCGGCGATGGCGTCATAGATGGTCTTGCCGGCAACGCGCCTGAGGCACACGTTGGTGCCGGCCAAGGCCGCGATGGTCCACGGAAAGCACCAGCCGTTGCAGTGGAACATGGGCAGCGTCCACAGATATATCGGATGATGCGCCATGCCCCAGCCGACGGCATTGGAGAGCGCGTTCAGATACGCCCCCCGGTGGTGATAGACGACGCCCTTGGGGTCGCCCGTGGTGCCGGATGTGTAGTTGAGACTGATCGCCTGCCATTCGTCCTCGGGCAGGTCCCATTGGAAATCCGCGTCGCCTTCGGCCAACAGAGTTTCAAAATCCGTTTCGCCGAGCGTTACGTGTTCGTGCCCGGCCTCGCTATCGACGATGTCGATGACCAGAATGTCGTCGCGGCCGATTTTGGCGAGCGCGCCGCGAACCGTCGGCGCGAATTCCGTGTCGGTCAGCAGAATCTTGGCTTCGCCGTGGTTGAGGCAGAAGGCGATGGCGTCTTCGTCGAGCCGCACATTGAGCGTATTAACGACCGCGCCCAGCATGGGCACGGCGAAGGTGGCTTCATACATTTCCGGCGTGTTGGAGCCCATGATAGAGACGGTATCCAGGTGCCCCACGCCGCGTTTTGACAAGGCCGACGCGAGCCTGCGGCAGCGGGCATAGGTCTCCGCCCAGGTGAAGCGTTTAGCGCCGTGGATGATCGAGCAATGATCGGGGTAGGTGTGCGCCGTGCGGCGTAGGAACGCATTGGGCGACAGCGCCGTGAAATTGGCTTTTCGGGCGTCCAGGTCCTGCTCGTAAATGTTGATCTGGCTCAAGTCAGCCTCCCCTGAAATTCGTTGTATACTCCGGTTATTTCGGCCAATTTGCCACAAAGCCCCTTGGCAAAAAACGGTCTTTTCACCAAACTGACGTGAGGGAAAAATTCAATAAGGATACGGCTGCCTGCCATAAGCCGGTGGATGGGGGCGGGCGGCAATGAAGCTGGGAGGCTTATCATGTCCAACGCCTATGACGAGGCTTATCGCCGGTCCATCGACGATCCGGAGGGTTTTTGGGGCAATGCCGCGGCCGGTATCGACTGGATCAAGAAATGGGACCAGGTCCTGGACGGGTCCGAGGCGCCGGTTTACCGCTGGTTCCGGGGCGGGGTGCTGAACACGTGCTACAACTGCCTCGACCGGCATGTGGAGCGCGGTCTGGGTAATCAGGCCGCCCTGATTTATGACAGCCCGGTCACCGGCGGCACGAAAAAAACCTATACTTATGCGCAACTGCGTGACGAAGTCGCGACGTTCGCCGGCGCGCTGGCGGCGCAGGGCGTCACCAAGGGCGACCGGGTTATCGTCTACATGCCCATGGTGCCCGAAGCCGCCATCGCCATGCTGGCCTGTGCGCGATTGGGCGCGATCCATTCCGTCGTATTCGGCGGGTTCGCCGCGAACGAGTTGGCCGTCCGCATCGACGACGCCAAACCCAAGGCGATTGTTTCGGCGACTTGTGGGATCGAGGTCAACCGCGTCATCGATTACATGCCGTTGCTGAAAGGCGCCATCGACATCGCCAAGTCGAAGCCGGAATGCGTGATCGTGCTGTCCCGCCCGGAAGGCGAGGCCGACCTGGGCGCGCTCGGCTTCCTCGATTGGGAAACGGAAGTTGCCAAGGCCAAGCCGCACGACTGCGTGCCGGTGGAAGCAACCGACCCGCTTTATATTCTCTACACATCCGGCACCACCGGGCAGCCCAAGGGCGTGGTGCGCGACAACGGCGGCCATGCGGTCGCGCTCGAATGGTCGATGAAGAACATCTACGACACCGACCCGAGCGACGTTTACTGGGCGGCGTCCGACGTGGGTTGGGTAGTCGGTCATTCCTACATCGTTTATGCGCCGTTGCTGCATGGCGCGACGACGCTGATGTATGAAGGCAAGCCGGTCGGCACGCCCGATGCCGGCGCGTTCTGGCGGGTGATCGCCGAATACGGGGTCAAGGTGCTGTTCACGGCGCCGACCGCGTTCCGCGCCATCAAGAAGGAAGACCCCAACGCCGACCTGTTGAAAAAATACGACCTGAGCAAGTTCAAATACCTGTTCCTGGCGGGCGAGCGGACGGACCCGGACACGCTACATTGGGCGCAGAAAATTTTGGGCGTGCCGGTGATCGACCACTGGTGGCAGACGGAAACTGGTTGGGCCATCGCGTCCAACTGCATGGGGCTGCACCAATTCCCGGTGAAGGCGGGGTCGCCGACCAAGGCGACGCCCGGCTGGAACGTGCAGGTTCTGGACGACGAGAGCCATCAGCCGAAACCGGCGGGGGTTATCGGATCGATCTGCATCAAGCTGCCGATGCCGCCGTCGGCGCTGCCAACGCTGTGGAACGCGCCGGACCGCTTCCTCACGTCCTACATGAAGGAATTTCCCGGGTACTATTCGACGTCGGACGCCGGGATGATCGACGAAGACGGTTATATCTCGATCATGGGCCGTACGGACGACATCATCAACGTGGCGGGCCATCGGCTTAGTACCGGCGGGATGGAGGAAGTTCTGGCGTCGCATCCAGATGTCGCCGAATGCGCGGTCATTGGGGTCGAGGATCAGTTGAAGGGACAGTTGCCGGTCGGCTTTTTGGTCCTGAAGGCCGGGGTTACCAAGGACAGCGATCAGGTCACCGGCGAAATCGTCAAGTTGGTCCGTGAGCGCATCGGCCCGGTGGCGGCGTTCAAGACCGCGACGGTGGTCAAACGCTTACCCAAGACTAGGTCGGGCAAGATCCTGCGCGGCACCATGCAGAAAATCGCCGACAATCGGGAATGGAAGATGCCGGCGACCATCGACGACCCGGCGATTCTGGAAGAAATAACCGAAGCGCTCGAAGGCATCGGCTACGCCTCGAGCCGGAAGGGCTGACCGGCGGGCGGCCGCCCGGTTGAACCGAGCGCGCTGATTTCAGGCGTTGAATTCCCGGTGTTTGGGCCCACCTGGATACGGCAGGCGGACGGTAAATGGGCTGGTCGGGCGTCTCGGGCATTGAGACGTCGGGCAACCTGTTGCAAAGTGCGTCCTACATTCATTCGCGGCCCGGGCCGCCGCGCCGTTTCGGGCGCGCGGGCTTCGCCGTGGCATACATGACCCTTAAGGAGACTTCCATGTACCCCAACGTCCCATTGTTTATCGACGGCCAATGGATGGATGCCGAGGGCGGCCGCACCCTGCCGGTGGAAAATCCGGCGACGGGCGAGGTCGTCGGCACCGTCGCGCACGCCAGTCAGGGCGATCTGGACCGGGCGCTGGAAGCTGCCGAAAAGGGGTTCCGCGAATGGCGCAAGGTATCGGCTCTCGACCGCGCCAAGATTTTGAAGAAGGCGGCGGACCTGCTGCGTGAACGGGTCGACATGATCGCGCCGCTGATGACCATCGAACAGGGCAAGTTATTGGCCGAGGCCAAGGGCGAAACTCTGGTCGCCGCCGACGTTATTGAATGGAACGCCGAAGAGGCCCGCCGGACCTACGGCCGGGTGATCCCGCCGCGCGCGGGCAACGTGGTGTCCATGGTGGTGAAGGAGCCGGTCGGCCCCGTCGCCGCCTTCACGCCCTGGAACTTCCCAATCAACCAGGCGGTGCGCAAGGTCGCCTGTGCGTTGGCCGCCGGGTGTTCGATCATCGTCAAGGCGGCGGAGGAAACACCCGCGTCGCCGGCGGAAATGATCCGCTGTTTCGCCGATGCGGGCGTGCCCGCGGGCGCGGTCAATTTGGTTTACGGCGTGCCGGCGGAAATTTCCGAATACCTGATTCCGCATCCGGTGATCCGGAAGATTTCGTTCACCGGGTCGACTGCCGTTGGTAAGCATCTGGCGGCCATGGCGGGACAGCACATGAAACGCGCGACCATGGAACTGGGCGGGCACGCGCCGTCCATCGTGTTCGACGACGCCGACGTCGACATGGCCGTGTCAATCCTGAAAGCCAACAAGCAGCGCAACGCCGGGCAGGTGTGCGTTTCGCCGACGCGGTTTCTGGTCCAGGAAAAAGTGTACGACCAGTTCGTCGGCAAGTTTACCGACGGCATGAAGGCGATCAAGGTTGGCGACGGTTTCGATTCGTCCAGCCAAATGGGCCCTACGGCCAATGCGCGGCGCATCACGGCGATGGAGGAATTCATCGGCGATGCGGTTCAGCGCGGCGGCAAGCTGCGGACCGGCGGCAAGCGCATCGGCAACAAGGGCAACTTCTTCGAACCGACGGTGCTGACCGACGTGCCGCTGGAAGCGCGGATCATGAACGAGGAACCGTTCGGCCCCGTCGCGGTGATCGCGCCCTTCCGGGGGCTCGACGACGTAGTGGCGGAGGCCAACCGTCTGCCCTACGGCCTTGCGACTTACGCCTACACCGGGTCGGGCAAGACCGCGCAGGATCTGGCGGCGATGATCGAAACCGGGATGATTTCCATCAACCACCACGGCATCGCATTGCCGGAAACGCCGTTCGGCGGCGTCAAGGATTCCGGGTACGGGTCCGAAGGCGGGACGGAAGCCATCGAGGCGTATTTGAACCCCAAGTTCGTTACCCAGGCTGATGTATAATTTGACGGAAGATTAGGCGAGCAAAGAGAGAACGCCCATGACTGACCTTGCAGCGGCGCAAGCGCGATACAACGACATCCGTGGGCGGAACCTGGCGCTGGACATGACGCGGGGCAAACCGTCTTCCGCGCAGTTGGATTTATCGGACGACATCCTCACCAACGTATGGCCGGAAGACGCCCGCGACGACGACGGCACGGACCTGCGCAACTACGGCGGGCTTTCGGGGACTCCCAAGGCTAGGGCGCTTTTCGGCGACTACCTGGGCGTACCGGCGGATCAAGTCATCATCGGCGGCAATTCATCGTTGCAAATGATGCACGGCGCCTTGGCCCGCGCCATGACCTTCGGCGTGCCCGGCGGCGCGGGGCCCTGGAAAGACCAGGGTCCGACTGTCATCTGCCCGGTGCCGGGTTACGACCGGCACTTCGCCGTATGCGACGAACTGGGCTACAAGATGGTCACCGTTGGCATGACCGGAGAGGGCCCGGACATGGACGCGGTCGAAGCGCTAGTCCGTGACGATCCGTCGGTCAAGGCGATCTGGTGCGTGCCGAAGTATTGCAACCCCACGGGCGAAACCTATTCGACGGAAACGTCGGAACGGCTCGCCAAGATGCCGACGGCGGCGCCCGACTTCCGCATCCTGTGGGACACCGCCTACGCCGTGCATCATCTGGGGCAGGGGCTGGACGATGTCGCCGACATACTCGATCTCTGTACCAAGGCGGGGAACCCGGAACGGCCGTTGATTTTCGGATCGACGTCGAAGATCACCTATTCCGGCGCGGGCATTGCCATGATGGCGGCGTCACCGGTGAACGTGAAGGATGCGCTCGACCATCTGTTTTTCGAAACCATCAGGCCGGACAAGATCAGCCAGATTCGTCAGGTGAAATTTTTTCAAGACTTGGATGGCATCAAAAAGCACATGGGCGACCATGCCAACCTGGTCGCGCCCAAGTTCAAGGCCGTCGACGATGCGCTGGAAAAACACCTGGGAGGCAAGGGCATCGCGACCTGGACCAAGCCGCGTGGCGGATATTTCGTTTCGCTTGACGTGATGGACGGCTGCGCCATTGAAGTCATCCGGCTCGCGGCGGAGGCGGGGGTCAAGCTGACGCCCGCGGGATCGTGCTTTCCCTACGGCAAGGACCCGAACGACCGTAACATCCGCTTGGCACCAACGCTGCCGCCGTTGGACGAGGTCAAGCAGGCGATGGAGGTTGTCTGCGCCTGTGTCCTGTTGGCGGTGGCCCGATATAATACGGACGACAATGGCTGAGCAGAGGGATCTGCCGCTCGCCGGAGTTCGTGTTCTCGATCTCACCCGGGCGCTTTCGGGCCCGTTCTGCACCATGATCCTAGGCGATCTGGGCGCCGAAGTCTGGAAGGTCGAGCCGCCGGGCGGCGGCGACATGTGCCGTGCTTGGGGGCCGTTTGACCACGGCATCGGCTGTTTCTTTTTGTCGGTAAACCGCAACAAGCGCTCGCTCGCGCTCGACTTCCGCTCGGACGCGGGCAAGGCGGCGCTCCGAAAATTGGCGCTCAAGGCCGACGTCCTGGTGGAAAATTTCAAGACCGGCACCATCGAGGCGCTCGGCCTCGACTACTACACGCTTGGAAAAGACAATCCACGTTTGATCCACGCGACGATCACCGGTTTCGGTTCGGATGGCCCATACGGTCAGTGGCCTGGCTATGACCAGATCGCCCAGGGTATGTCCGGAATGATGAGCATCTCGGGTTCAGCCGACGGACCGCCGACGCGTCTGGGCGTACCGTTGGCGGACCTGGTTTCCGGCATGTGGCTGTCGACGGGCATCACGGCGGCGATCCACCAGCGGACGGCGACAGGCCGTGGGCAGAAGGTCGACACCTCGCTGATCGCCGCCGTCGTGGGCATGCTCTGCGTCCAGGGCCAGCGGTACTTGAGCCTTGGTGACGTGCCAGGGCGCGTCGGCAACGAGCATCCGGTGATCTACCCTTACGGGGCGTTCGAGGCTTCGGACGCACCCGTCAACATCGCCGTCGCCAACGAGGCGCAGTGGAAGGTCTTGTGCAAGATGATCGGGCTTGAAGACCTGATCGGTGATCCGCGGTTTTCCGACAATTCAAAGCGTAATAAGAACCGAGTGGGGCTTCGCGCGCTGATCAACGATAAACTCAAAGCTCGACCCGCCATTGACTGGTCCCGGACGTTGATGGAAGCGGGCGTACCCGCTGGGCCGATCTACGACTTGGAACAGATGTTCAACGACCCTCAGGTCAAGCATGCGGGACTGGTTGAAACCATTGATCATCCGATGATCGGCGCCCTGGATTTACTCTCAAATCCGCTTCGGCTCAGCACAATCGGGCCAAAGACCGTCCGCATCCCGCCGCCGGCGCTCGGCCAGCATAGCCGGGAAATTTTGATCGAAGCGGGCTATGGTGCGGCGGAAATCGATGCCATGATCGCAGATGGTGCGGTCGAAATTGCAGGAGCAGGCGAATGAGCGGCTATGATTTGGCTTATGTAGCGCTTTCCACGTCGGATCCGAAGGGCGTGGCGACGGTTTTGGCTGGCGACCTCGGCATGGCGTTCCGAGAGATCGCGCATCCTGGCGGCGACGTCCGTGTGTTTACCGCCGGCCGTTCCGGCATTTCCGTCTTCGGCAACGATCATCCGCTTTTGGACCGGCCGGGGCAGAACGGGCTCGACCATATCGCGCTTGTCGCAGGCAATCCGCACGCGGCGGCGAAGGATCATGGCCTTGCGGTCATCGCCGAGCCGGACGAGGAAGCTCTTGGCGGTGGGGTGCAGGCGCGGCTCGACCCCGATCATACACGCGGCGTCCGTACCCGGTTCATCCCCGGCTTCGATCTGATACCCGCTGCGGAAGGAATGATTGAACGCATCGACCACCTGGGCGTGGCAAGCGGCGGCGTGCGCGGAGACGAGGCAGTGTTCTGCGCCAATCTGGGCTTTGCCGTGGAAAGCCGCCAGACCGATATGGAGATCCGGACCACGGTGGAAAGTTTTACGTCGGATAAATACGGCGTCGTCTACCACAACCGTCCGCCGGAGCCGCAGGGCGGGCTGCGCGTCCTGTTCGTCACGGTCGGCGATACGGACTTCGAATTTCTTGAAGAGTTCGATCCTAACCGGGACCGCACTATTGACCACAATGCTGCCGGTACGACAAAGCAGGATCAGAGCGCCATCGGAAGATACATCGAAAAGCGCGGACCCGGCCTGCATCACATCGCGTTGAAAGCGACCGATATCAATGGAACGTTGGCGCACTTGGCAGGCGAAGGACGGCGGATGATCGATATGGTTGGGCGCCCGGGGTCTCGCCGGGCGCTCATCGGCTTCGTCCACCCCGCCGCCATGGGCGGCGTACTACTGCATTTGGTGGAACGGCCGGAAATGGAATAAATAACCGCTGGGCGCCTCATCAAGTGCCCGGTGATTCTTCCTTCACTTCTTGAGGCGCGCCGGCGGACGCCGACATCGGCTCGGGCGCCGGCGGGGCGGCGGGGGCCATGCCCTGCGGTCCGTCGCCGGACGGCTGTGGGGCTTCCGGCTCGGACTTCAGCGCATGCACCGTCCGCGAGCGGGCGCGGGAGACGGCGATCATCTTTTCCATGTCGGCGGCATTGCAGAGGCCCAGGCCCACCGGGTTCTGCGGTTTGATGTTCGTGGTGTTCCAGTGCGAGCGGTCGCGGACCGAATTGATGGTCGGCTTGGTCGTGCCGATCAGCCGGGAAATCTGCCCATCCGACAGCTCGGGATAGTTCTTGATCAGCCAGGCGATGGCGTCGGGCCGGTCCTGGCGCTTGGCGACCGGCGTATAACGCGCGCCTTTGGTCTTGACCTTGGGCATCGGCAGGCACGGTTTGGACATTTTCAGGACGGCGTTGGGATCGGCCTCGCACCGGGCCAGTTCCTCGGCGGACAGTTCGCCGGCCTGAACGGGATCGAGCCCCTGCATGCCCACGGCGACTTCGTCGTCGGCGATGGCCTGTACTTCGAGTTCGTGCAGCCCGCAGAAATTCGCGATTTGGCTGAATGTAAGGGCCGTGTTTTCCACCAGCCAGACGGCGGTGGCCTTCGGCATCAGGGGACGCGTCATGAAAACCTTCCTGTTTCGGAATTAAAGCGGGGCCGAAACGGCCCCGTGATGTTGAAGCGTAATATAGTCAGAATGGCCGCCGGATCAAAGGAATCTGTTAGGTTTTTGGCTATTTCGGCGTTTCTCGGCGGATTTCAGGTCAAAAACGATTTTTCCGATGTGCCGGTTGGATTCCATCAGTTCGTGAGCCTCGGCGGCCTGATCGAGCGGGAAAGTCTTGTAGATCACGGGTTTGATCTCGCCTTTTTCGATGAGTGGCCAGACAGTTTCGCGGACCGCCCGGGCGATCCGGGCTTTGCTGGAAACCGGCTGCGAACGGAGGGTCGAGCCCGTGAGTGTCAGCCGTTTCAGCATCACTGGCATGAAATTGACGGTAGCCTTGGGTCCGCCCATGAAGGCGATGTTCACGAGCCGCCCGCCCGACGCCAGAGATTTGATGTTGCGTTCGATATAGTCGCCGCCCACCATGTCGAGGATCACGTTGACGCCGCGCCCGCCGCCGAAGTCGCGGGCCGCGGGGACGAAGTCCTCCTCCCGGTAGTTGACCGACTTTTTAGCGCCCAGATCCAGGCACACCTGGCATTTTTCGGCGCTGCCGGCGGTCGCCATGACCCGGGCGCCCAGCTTGCTCGCGACCTGGATCGCGGTCGTGCCGATGCCCGACGTGCCGCCGTGGACCAAAAGCGTCTCCCCCGGTTGCAGGGCAGCCCGTTCGTACAGATTGGTCCAGACGGTGAAAAAGGTTTCCGGGAGCGCCGCCGCCTCGACCATCGTGAGGCCTTTGGGGACCGGCAGGCACTGTTCCTGAGGGGCGGTCACATACTCGCCGTAGCCGCCGCCCGCGACCAGCGCGCAAAGCGTGTCGCCGACGGTCCATCCCTTGACGCCGGCGCCCACCGCCGCGACCTCGCCCGCGACCTCGAGCCCAGGAATGGCGGTGACGCCCTCCGGCGGCGCGTAATGGCCCTGGCGCTGGACAACGTCCGGCCGGTTGACGCCCGCGGCCTGTACGCGGATCAGGACTTCGCCCTTCCCCGGGGCGGGCCGTGGCCGTGTCGTGGGCTTCAGCTGGTCCGGACCGCCGGGCTCGGCGATTTCGATGCAGGTCATGGTTTCAGGCAGGCGCATGGGTGGGTCCATTTCCGAAGGTGGGGGCTTTTAAAACCGGCCTTTGACCTATTAAATGGGGCCGGGTTTGGCAAGGGCCATTGCGATGAGGCCAGGACCATAGGGAGGATCGGGTGATGGATGCGGACGATCTGGAGCCGAAAAAGAAAAAGCCGGGGCAGAAAAACCTCGAGGAACTGTCCATCGAGGCCCTGGGCGAATACATCGACGACCTGAAGGCCGAAATAGCCCGCGTCGAAGACGCCATCAAGCTGAAACAGTCGGCCCGGGCCAGCGCCCACAGCGTGTTTAAGACATAGAATCCTCGCAAAGCCATTGTCGCCCGTCCCGAGCCCGCAGGGCGACGACGGCGGGCGCGAAGACAGAGGCTCAGGTTTTGCGCTTCCGTCTCGACGCGATAAACATCAACCAGCCGATGGGTCCCAGCACCAGAATGATAACGATCCAGCCCGTGCGCGGGCTGAACGGGCAGGTTCCCTTGGCTTCGCTGTCGGCACCATGGGCCGCCGGCGGCGGCGTCAGCCCCGGCGTGATCATGACGTGGATCAGCGGCAGGACGAAGCCGACGATGATGAAGATCCAGGCGGCGGTGGCGGACATGAGCGGGAAGCCTCGAGTCGAAAAATCATGGCCATCAGGGGCTTAAGGGAAATTTAACCATGCAACGCCTATTCTGCAAACGAATCGGGCGACCTGTTTCGCCCGAATTCGACGCCTCCCTGCAAACTCGGCCGCTCTCTTCTTGAGGGCGGCTTTTCTTTTTTTTGTTTGTGACAGTGCGCGCCGCCCTGGGATGGTTCGGTTGGCGAGGCGGCGCCCATATGGTGTGGTTGGCTTGCGGGCGCCTTAAGGGTGGCGGGACGGGTGGGCCCGCGTCCCCGGCATCTCCAGATTCAAGTTGACCACCGGCCCCGGGGCCGCTAACTTTTCCCGGTGTTAAAGGCGAGTTTGACAGGGTTAAGGCTTTAAAAATAAAGGGCCGACGGGAACACCCGCGGCCCTTAACCACGCCGGGCCCGCGAACAAAATGCGCTGGACAGGCCGCCCGGGTAGCGACGCATCCGCGACATGAACAAGGCCTTACGGAGCGCCCCGCCGCGATGACCGAAATAACTTCCCACACCCGAAACGACTATCCGTACATCCTGCCGATCCAAACCCGGTGGATGGACAACGACATCTACGGCCACGTCAACAACGTGACCTATTACAGTTATTTCGACACGGTGGTGAACTGCTATTTGATTGAGCGCGGCGGGCTCGATATTCATGACGGGCGCATCGTCGGCTTTGCCGTCGAAACCAATTGCAAATTCTTCAAGCCGGTCGCTTATCCGGAAAAGCTGAGCGCCGGGCTGCGCGTCGGCAAGCTGGGCAATTCATCGGTGCGCTACGAGATCGCAATCTTCAAGGAAGGCGAGGACGACGCAGCGGCGGCGGGACATTTCGTGCATGTGTTTGTCGACCGCGAAACCAATCGGCCTACGCCGGTGCCGTCGCCGATCCGCGCGGCGCTTGAAAAGCTCCTCGTGCCGTCGTCGGAAGCGGCGGCGTAAGTCCGGTGTCGGACGCGCTTACCGATTCGCGGACGGTGGCGCTCTCGGCCTATTCCTACCGCATGGATATCCCGACCCGGTTCGGCGACAACGACATGCTGGGCCACGCCAACAACGTCGCTTACAACCGGTTCATCAAAACCGTGGTGATGAAATTCCAGATGGAGGAAGCGGGCGTCGACTGGGCCGTCGACACGGTCTCGCCGGTGGCCGTGGAAACGCTCTGCCGGTTTCACCGTTCGCTCAGCTTTCCGGAAACGGTGCGGGCGGGGCTCCGCGTCTCCAAGCTCGGCAAGTCCAGGGTGACCTCTATCATCGGGTTTTTTGTTGAAGATGATGATCAGGTTCCCGCCGCGACCGGGCCACTTCATTCATGTCTGGTCCGACCGCCAGGCGGAAAAGTCCGTCCCCATGCCGGCGGCCAAGCGCGCGATTTACGAAAAGTTCATGTAAGCGCAAGGTGGCGGCCCCATCCACGGCAAACGACAGGGCGCGCCGGTTCCCCGAACGCGCCCTTTGTACGCTATGGGAGCAAATGTCTGACGTTTGCCGGTTAAGCCGCCTTGCGGCCTTCAAGCTGTTTCTGGCCGCCGGCGATGTCGATCTTCCGGGGTTTCTTTTCTTCCGGCACGACGCGCTCAAGTTCGATATGCAGCAGCCCGTTTTCGAGCCAACCGCCGCGGACCTCGATGTGATCGGCGAGCTGGAAGCGGCGCTCAAACGCGCGCGCCGCGATGCCGCGATGGACATAAACGGCTTCAGCGGCGCCTTCCTTCGGTTCCTGTTTGCCGGAAAACGTCAGCGTACCGTCCTCGACCGATACGCTAAGGTCGCCTTCGCCGAAACCGGCAACAGCCATGGTGATCCGATAATTGTCTTCGCCCAACTGTTCGATGTTGTAGGGCGGATAGGCGTTGCCGTCGTCCAGGCGCATGGCGCTGTCGAGCATGCGTTCAAGACGGTCGAAACCGACGGAGTGACGGAACAGGGGGGTGAAATCGATGGTACGCATAACCAAGTCCTCCTTGCAGAAGCGATATGGTGCCCGGTGGGCGCGTCGGTATTCGCATGTGGCCGCCAATGTGGCCGGCCCGCGAACCGCGCTTGACTGGGCGATTCAATGGCTGGCGGACCCGACAAACGGCATCCACCACCAAACCAAAGGTAGGTAGGGGAAAAAACCCGCGCAAGCCCGCGGCCAGAAAAATTTCCAGGAAAATTACGATTTAAATTTAGCGGGGTAGGGGGTCAGGAGGCCTTTTTCTCGGCACCTGACTGATAGCCCACTTCGCAAAGGCTCACGTCGCCGTCAAAGCCTTTCATGGCGTAACCGCCGGCGGATTTGAAGGAAATGCCCTTGCCCGTGCAGATGCCTTTGACCGTTTTGGAAACGAAGATCTGGTTGGCCTGGGCCTTGTCGACGATGCGCGCCGCCAACTGCACCGTGGTACCGAATAGGTCGCTCTCTTAGGCGATCAGTTCGCTCGCGTTGATGCCAATTTTCAGCTTCAACGGCAGTTGCGGATTCGTGGCGCGAAGCTGCAGCGTTTCTTTTTGAATTTCGATAGACGCCTCTGGTCCTCCCTAGAAAAAGTGGTCCACCGTTATAGTTAGGAAAACGGAGGACCAGAAATGTCGAGAAAGCATCCGAAGCCGGAGGAGATTGTCAGTAAGTTGCGCCAAGTTGAGGTTCTTGTTGGCCAAGGCATGAAGCAGATTGACGCGATCGGTGAGATTGGGATCGTTGAGCAAACTTTTTACCGCTGGCGTAAGCAGTATGGCGGTATGGGAACGGACCAGGTGAAGGAGCTGAAGCGCCTTCAGAAAGAGAATGAGCGTTTGCGCCGCGCTGTTTCCGATTTGACCCTGGAGAAGTTGATTTTATCTGAGGCCGCACGGGGAAACTTCTGAGCCCCGCGCGCCGTCGCGCGTTGAACTGTGCGTGGATGCTCCGCCGCCCGTTCTGCTGAACGTGAACTTCGAAATGAATATGCCTGACCATGGAAGCGCCGCAGCCGAACCAGTTTTCACCGTCAACCCAACTCCCGCGCGGTCAACAAACATCCCGCGCGAAACCCTCCGCGACAATCGCGTAAACTCAAAAGGGATGTTAGGCGTTGCGGGTCAATAAAACCCTTACTGCCTTTATCAACAAATTATCATAAATTTCCGCGCGTTATAAACCCTTCATGTGCCGAATCCCGGCAGGTTCGCGGGTGGCGCCGAAATCGACAACCAGATGATAATTCAGCGGCAAACAAAAAGGGCGCTGCCTGCAGCAACGCCTCTGATTAGGCCTCGAACAGGACCGTTTCGGACCTGTCTTTACGACATCTTCAAGCCGGAATTTTCAAACCGCTTGTTGAACTTGGCAAGCCGTCCGCCGGTGTCGATCAGCCGGTGTCCGCCGCCGGTCCAGGCCGGGTGGCTTTTCGGGTCGACGTCGAGGCGCAGCGTGTCGCCCGGCGCACCCCAGGTGCTGCGGGTCGAGAAGGTGCTGCCGTCCGTCATGAGGACGTTGATTTCGTGGTATTCCGGGTGGATATCTTTTTTCATCGGTCTGGCTCCGGCAATGCGGCTACCTATATACAGACCTCATCCGGCAGGTGCAAGGCCTAAGGAAATTGCGCTAAAAGGCCGGCGGGTCCGCTAAAATGGGGCAACCGGGCCCCGGCGTAAGCCCAACCATTATTGGCCAACCGGCAGAGGCTAACCAGCAGAGGAAATCGCATGGACCAGAGCCAATTCGAACAGGCTGCGGACAGCCTTTTGGAAGACCTGATGGACCGCATCGACGACGCCTTGGGCGACCAAATGGACGTCGACCTGGAAGGCGGCATTCTGACCATCGAGTTGGACACGGGCGGCCAGTACGTCATCAACAAGCACGGCCCGAACCGGCAGGTCTGGATGTCGTCGCCGAAAAGCGGCGCGACGCACTACGATTTTGACGGTGCGGCGGGCGTTTGGGCCTGCACCCGCACGGGCGCGTCGTTAACCGAGGTCCTGGCCGGCGAACTGGCGTCGGCGTCGGGCCGGGCGTTCGACCTGAACGGCTAATCGCCGCGTTGGTCGCCCTTGGGCGGGGCGGCCCCCTGCGTCCCGTTCAGTCCGGTCAGCGCCAGGAGAAGCACCACCACCATCACCACTGCACCGTTGAAGTACGGCCAGTCACGGCCCATGGAGGCGAACAGCACACCGGCCCACGCCGGGCCCAATACCCGCGCCGCCGTGGTGACGGAGCGCGTGACGCCCATGGCGCCGCCTTGATCGGTCGCGGCGACGGCGTTCGATATTAGACTGTTGAAGGCGGGGTTGATGACGCTGAAGCCGTATCCGGCGACGGTCATCGCCGCCATCAGCTGCCAGATTTCGTTACAAAAGGGGATTGCCCCGATGCCGATGGCCAATGTCACCGCTCCCTGGCGGATCAGGCCTTGTTCGCCGAACCACCGGCTGAGACGGCCCATCAACCCGCCCTGGATCGCCGCCGAAACGATGCCGATGTAGGCGAACAGCCAGCCGTTTTGTTCCGGGCCCCAGCCGAAGGCGCGGCGCGACCACATGGCGAACGTGGTCTCAAGCCCGGCGAAGACGAAGGTCGCGAGAAAGCCGATCAGCATCAGCCGCCCGACGCCCGGCCGGTTCAGCGCCTGGGCGAATTGGGCAAGGCGGCTTTGCCGGGGCGCGGCCGCCAGCGCCGCGCGGGTTTCGGGCGCCAGCGATTCCGGCAATCGCACCAGGCTCAGCAGCAGCGCCACCACCGAAAGCCCAGCCGCCGCCAGCGCCGGGCTACGGTAATCGGCGGCCAGCGGATCAGGCCCGGCGAGGATGCCGCCGATGGCGGGCCCGATGACGAAGCCGATGCCGAACGCGGCGCCGACGACGCCCATGCCCTTGGCGCGGTTTTCGGGCGTGGTGACGTCGGCGGCGTAGGCGAAGGCGGCGCCGATGTTGCCGGCCATCAACCCGCCCACGGCCCGGGCGGCGAACAGCATCCACAGGCTGTCGGAGAAGGCGAGCCAGCAGTACGCCAGCGCCGCGCCGGCCAGACCTGTCAACAGCACCGGACGGCGGCCGATACGGTCGCTCAGCCGGCCCCAAAGGGGGGCCGCGAAAAACTGCGCGAAGGAATAGGTCGCCATCAACAGTCCGACCGTTTCTGGCGTCGCCTTGAAATGTTCGCCATAAAACGGCAGCAGCGGAATGATGATCCCAAAACCGATGAGGTCGACAACGATGATCAGGAACAGCGCGAGCATGACGGCGGGCCGGCGATCAGCGCTGCGTAAATTTCAGTTCAATCCGCCGGTTGCGGCGAAGCGCGATTTCATCGGTGCCGTCGTCGATCGGTCGGTTCGCGGCGAACCCGGCGGCGACCAGGCGCACCGGCGGCAGGCCCAGGTCGATCAGGAACTTGACGACGGAAATGGCCCGTGCGGCGGACAGTTCCCAGTTGGATGGGAAGCGCGAGGTCGCGATCGGTGTCTTGTCCGTGTGCCCGTCGATCCGCAGCACCCAATCGATGTCCTTGGGAATGCGCTCCGACAGTTCCAGCAGGGTTTTGGCCAGTTGAATCATCTGTTCCTTGCCGTCGATGCCCAGATCGGCGGAGCCCACTTCGAACAGCACTTCGGACTGGAACACGAAGCGGTCGCCGACGATGCGGATGCCGGGGCGGCGGCCCAAAACTTCGCGAAGCCGCCCGAAAAACTCCGACCGGTAACGGCTGAGCTCGTGCACCTTGGAGGCGAGCGCCGCGTTCAGCCGGCTGCCCAGCGTTTCGATCTGAACCTTCTGCGCGCGGGCCTGTTCCTCGCTGGCGTCGAGCGCCGCCTGCAAGCCTGCGAGCTGCTGACGAAGCGCCGCCAATTGCTGATTCAACAGCGCGACCTGGGCGCGGGCACCTTCCGAAAGCTGGTGCTCGGCGATCAGCGCTTCACCTTTTTCGTCGACCTGTTTGCCCAGGTCCATGACCTTGGTCGCAAGTTCGTCGCGGAGCGCCCTCAGCGCCTCGACCTCGCGGGTCAGCGCCACCAGTCGTTGGGCGCGGGCGGCTAGCTCCTTGTCGTTTTCCGCGAGTGCCAGTTCGGCCTTCGACAGCGCCGCCCGCCGTGCCGCAAGGTCGTCCTTGGTGGACGACAATGATCCTTCGAGCCGGTCGATGGTCGCGAGGTTCGCCTGCATCGTGACCATGGCGTCGACAAGCTGCTGTTCCGCCGATTCCGCGCGAAGCCGAAGTCCCGAAAGGTCGGCGGAGAATTTGTCGCGTTCGCTCATCGATGCGCGAAGTTCGGCCGACAGCGTCGTGATCCGCGCATCCAGTTCCTGCCCGCGCTTTTTCTCGAGCGACAACAGATCCGCCAGTTCGGAAATTTCGACCCGCAGTTTGGCCAGCGCCTGATCGCGCCCGGTCAGCGCCTGCGACAAAAAGAACTGCGCCATCACGAAGATCAGCAGCAGAAAGATGATGATCATTAGAAGCGTCGCCAGCGCGTCGACGAAACCCGGCCAGATGTGGGTCGCTCGTTCCTGCCGTCGTGCGTAGCTAGCCATCTATCTCGCGTCCGTCCGCCGGTGACGGGTCACCGCTCATAATCGCCGTCTTTGACGTTGGCGATGGTGCGGGCCAGGAGTTTGATCTCCGACCGCATCTCGCGGATCAACTGGTCGCGCCCGTTGGAAATGTCATCGGCGATGCGGGTGAGGGACCGGTCCAGGTTGCGGATGCAGGCCCGGGTTTCCGGATCGATGCCGCGGTCTTCGCCGCCCGTCATCGTCTGCATCAGTCGCCCCTGTTCGCGGATCAGATCGGCGAGGGTATCGAGCTTGCCGGTCAGTTGGATAGTCTGGTGATTGGCTTCGATGCGGCTTTCCTCGCTACGCGACATGATGCGCTGCAGATTGTCGAGGCTTTCCGCCGACTGTTCGAGCAACGCCTGAACATAGGCCGGGACCGATTGATCGCCGTCGCCGGACAGCGCGCCGGACGACAGTCGCGTCAGGCTCGACAGCCATTCTTCCAGATCGTTGTAAAACCGGTTTTGCGCCTGGCCCGCCTGCAGGTCCAGAAAGCCCAGCACCAGCGATCCGGCAAGCCCAAACAGCGACGACGAAAACGCCGTGCCCATGCCGGACAGGGGGCCTTCAAGGCCTTTTTTGAGTGCCGCGAACATGGCGTTAGAATCGCCGTCGCCGACCTGCAGGCCGACGATCACGTCCTTTGCCGATCCGACGGTTTCCAACAGGCCCCAGAAAGTGCCCAGCAATCCCAGGAAGATCAGCAGGCCGATGGTGTAGCGCGAAATGTCGCGGGATTCGTCAAGCCGCGACAGCAAACCGTCGAGCAGCGTCCGCATGGACGTTGTCGACAGCGTCAGCCGCGTACGCCGCTCGCCCAGCATTGTCGCCATGGGGCCGAGCAATCGGGGTTGCAGCAGTTCGGACAGTTGCGGGCCTTGGCGACGATAACTTTCGATCCAGTCGACTTCGGGGCCCAGGCGGACGACCAGGACGAGATTATAAAGAATGCCCAGGATCAGCACCGCCAGGATGCCGCCGTTGAGTGCCGCGTTGGCCATGAACGCGTCTGCGAGCGGGTTATAAAGCGGCGCGCAGAGCGCTGCTACCGCAACCAGGAACAGCGCCATGCGGATCAGATAACGGGTCGGGCGGGTCATGACGTACCTTCAGTCAGAAATACGGCAGCGTCGTGGCGGAGCTTCGAATGCCGTGAATGGCAACGCGCCGCGTCACTGTTTCGCCAGTGTGACGTCGACCCGGTTCTTCGGGTCATCCGTTGTCTTGTCACCGAGCGCCCGGACGTCGACGCGGGTTGAGCGGATGCCGCTTTCGATCAGGAACGAGCGGACCGACAGAGCCCGCGATAGCGACAGGCGCCGGGCGCGGTTCGATTTCAGATCGCCGCCACCGGCATAGGCAAGCAGCTGCAGCCGCACATCGCGCTTGTCCTTGACCTGTTCGGCAAGCTTCAGAAGATTCGGTTTCGCCTGATCGGGCAGTTTCGATTGGCCCTCGGCGAATTCAACCCGCAGCAATTGTCCGTCCGCACCGGGCGTCAGT
>JAYNIR010000012.1:0-91697 GCA_038109305.1 Rhodospirillaceae bacterium | reverse complement strand
GGCCGCGAATAACATCTACCTCAATGACGAAGGTCAAATCGAAGGCCTGTTTTAAGAGGTAGACTGACCACAATGGGGCAGGGCCGGGCCAATACGCGTAACTGTGGTCGTCCGGGCCCGCACTTGTTTTAACAGGAGGTCACCCCATGAGCATCCGCAACATCCTGGTTCCGGTCCGCGGCGACGGAAAAGGCGAACAGGTTCTGAATCCCGCCACGTTGCTGGCGAAGAAATTCAATGCCCATGTGGAGGCCGTGCACGCCCGTATGAGTGCGCGGGACATGCTGACCTTCGGGGCGGCCCTGGGCGGGATGCGTGATGCCGTCAATGAAATCGCCGAAGCCCACGCGGCGGACGAGGAAAAGCGGGTCAAGACGCTGTTCGAAGAGTATTGCCGCAAACACGGGCTGACCGTTGCCGACGTGCCCCGGGCGACGGCGGATGGGGTGACCGTATCGTTCACCGAAGCCAAGGGGCGGCAGGCGGACGTTGTCGGCCGCCGGGGGCGGCTGGCCGACGTTATTTTCGTCGCTCAGCCCGACGGAATGCTGGGCGTCAGGACCTTCGAAGCCGCCCTGATGAACACCGGTAAACCGGTGGTTTCGGTGCCATCCAAGGCGGTTTCCGCCATCGGCAACCGGATCGCCATCGCCTGGAACGGCTCGGCCGAGGTTGCCGGCGCCGTCACCACCTCCCGCCCCATCGTCGAAACGGCGGAAAAAATCATCATTCTGTCGGCCCCGGAAACCCACGGCGATCAGTTGCCGGCGGAAGATCTGGCGACGTACCTGCGCTGGCATGGCCAGGAAAGCGAAAGCATCACCGTGACCTGTGACGCCCACGCGGTGGGGCAGACCCTGTTGCAGGCCTGTGCCGACCATAAAATCGACCTGCTGGTCATGGGCGGCTACGCACAGGTGCGCCGCCACGATTTCAAGATCGGCGGGGTGACGCAGTACGTGGTCGAACACGCTGAAATTCCGGTGCTTTTCCACCATTGATCGGGCCGCCGGCAACGACGCTTCCGCTGTTGCATGGCGCCATTATTCGGTGTTGATGCAGGGCCCGCATCCGGGTAAGATCTTCTCGTCATTGATCAGACAAATAAACACATAGGCAGCTTATATCGGCGTCTGGCGCAGATGGGGAGGAGCCAATGACGCTGTGGATCCGCTATGAAAAAGAGGGCGGGGAAGGCTTTGGAACGCTCTCGGGTGACGCCATCGCCGTCCACTCCGGCAATATGATTTCCGGCGCCCAGCCGACGGGCGAGACGGTGAAGCTGGCCGACGTGAAGGTGCTGGCACCGATCATGCCGGGCAAGATGGTGGCGCTCTGGAACAACTACAACATGATGCGGGAAAAGTCGGGCGGTGTCCGGCCGGAAGAACCGCTCTGGTTCATCAAAACCAACAATTCCATCATCGGCACCAGCGAAAAGATCGTCCGCCCGATGAGCTATGACGGCCCGGTGGTGTTCGAAGGCGAACTGGGCATCGTGATCGGCAAACGGTGCAAGGAAGTACCGGAGGACAAGGCGCTCGAACATGTGTTTGGCTATACCTGCGTCAATGACGTGACGGCGATGGCGATCTTGAAAAAAGACACGACCTTCGATCAGTGGACCCGGTGCAAAAGCTTTGACACTTTCGGGCCCATCGGGCCGGTGATCGCGACGGACCTCGACCCCATGACATTGTCTGTCCGCACGGTGCTGAACGGGGCGGAGCGGCAGAACTATCCGGTTTCTGACATGCTTCGGACGCCGGCGAAACTGATCTCGGAAATTTCCCACGACGTGACACTCATGCCGGGCGACATGATCGCCTGCGGCACTAACGTCGGTGTCGGCAGCATGAAGGACCCTTCGAACGCCATCGAAATCTCCATCGAAGGCATCGGAACGCTCTCGAACACCTTTGACAATTAAGAAGATCACCGGCAGCCCCCAACGGGGCGCCGGCGGCAAGTAGGGAGAAGAACATGCGAGTTTGTATTGTTGGCGCCGGCGCGATCGGCGGATTGATGGGAGCCAAACTGGCGCTTGCTGGTAATGACGTGACCGTGGTCGATATGGGTCCGCACCTGGAGGCCATCCGAAAGAACGGGCTGAAGCTGATCTGGGAGGACGGCTCGGAGCACATCGCCAAGGTCAAGGCCGTGGAAACCTGCGCCGAGGCCGGTGAGCAGGACCTAGTGATCCTTGGGCTCAAGGCGCACTACCTGGAAATGGTCGCGAAGCAGCTTGGACCCATGATGGGCCCGGACACTATGATCCTGACGGTGCAGAATGGCATCCCGTGGTGGTATTTTCTCAACCACGGCGGCCCGCATGACGGCAAGCAGCTTGAAAGCCTGGATCCGGACGGCGTGCTGACCAAGCACATCGACGCCGACCGTATCATCGGCTGCGTGGTTTACCCCGCCGCCGGCGTGACGGAACCGGGTGTCATCAAGCATGTCGAGGGCGACCGCTACCCCATCGGTGAACTGGACGGATCGGAAAGCGAACGGGTGATCAAGCTGAAAGAACTGTTGGAGGGGGCCGGGTTCCGCTCGCGCATCCTTGACGATATCCGTTCGGAAATCTGGCTCAAGGCGTGGGGCAACCTGTCATTCAACCCGATCAGCGCGCTGACCCATGCGACGCTGGTCGACATCTGCCAGTTCCCCGACACGCGGAAATTGGCGGAAAAGATGATGGAAGAAGCGCAGACCGTCGCCGAAAAGCTGGGCATTACCTTTCGTCACACCATCGAAAAGCGGATTGCGGGTGCCGAAAGCGTCGGCGCGCACAAGACCTCCATGCTGCAGGATGTGGAAGCCGGCCGATCGTTGGAGACCGAGGCGCTGATCGGCGCGGTGCTGGAGCTGGCCAAAATCACCGGCACCGACTGCCCGCATACCTTCGCCGTCTACTCTTGCGTGAAGCTGTTGAACAAGGTCATGGTCACGCAGCGGGCGGGCGTCATCGTCCAGGCCGCCGAGTAGCCGTGCGTTTCGATCCAGCGCCGATCCCGCCGCACGCCGTGCCGGGGCCAGGCCGCGGCGGGCGCCGGCGAATTCTACATTCCCAATTGCGTAGATTGCCCGCCGCATCTTCCCGGCATAAATTAAGGAGCAACAATGGTGTTGCCGTATAAGGGGTTGGCCGTACCATGCTGCAAGGCGCGTCTAAGATCGTCGGATCCTGCGGAAAACAGCGCGACACGGAAGTGTTGCCGGACAGCTGCGTTGATTGCATGGCGCGGCATATGTCAGTGTGCGCCGGGTTGGACACCAAACACCTCAACGATTTCACGACCCATCTGACGCGGCGCACGGTCAAAGCCAGCCAGGCGTTGTTCAACCAAGGCGACGACGCGGATGACGTCTTTACGCTACCGTCCGGGACCCTCAAAGAATACAAACTGCTGGCCGACGGGCGTTGCTAGGTCACCGGATTTTATTTTACCCGTCGATTTGATCGGCATACCCGAGGGCGCCAGCTATCTGGTGACCGCCGAAGTGCTGGGCGATGTTACCGTTTGTTCGTTTACGCGCACGCGGATGATGGAAATGATCACCAAGTATCCCGAACTGGCGGCGCGGGTGATCGTTAAATTCCAGGGTGAGCATGACCGGGGGCAGTCGCAGATGCTGGCGCTCGGCCGCCTGACGGCAAAAGAATGGGTCGCTGGATTCCTGCTGATGCTTATGTATAAGACGCCCGAGTGCGCCGACGGCGACGGCCCCTTCACCTTGCAGATGAAGCGCGCCGATATCGCGGACTATCTGGGGGTGACGGTCGAAACGGTCAGCCGCAGTTTTACCAAGCTGCGCAAGGCGGGCGTCATCGAATCCGGCGGAAACGCCGACGTCACCGTACCAAACAGTGACCGTTTGGAAGACGTCGCCGGCGGCGAAATGTGACCATCGGCACCTTGCGCCCGGTGCGCCGCCTGCCCACATTTATCCGAGTGGACGAATTCGACGGAGCCGACATGGTAAAACCAGTGAAATTGCCGTTTACCGCCGCCATGGTTGCGGTGGCGATCTTGGCCGCACCAGCGGCTCAGGCGCAGTCGGACAAGAAAGATCCGGAACAGCTTTTAGAAGAAGGTACGAGAACCATTCTTCGCGCATTCGAGCTTTTTATCCAGACGATCCCGCAATACGAAATGCCTGAGGTGATGCCGAACGGCGATATCATCATCCGCCATAAGCCGCCCCGCGGCGATGACGGTAAGCCGCACGATAAGCCTGCCGACGGCGAAAACAAGACGAAGACTTAAAGCGCCGGCGTTCCCGAGGCCCGAATGCACCGTCTCGCCGGGACGGGGTCAGTCGTCAGCCATTTCCATGAGCTTTGCGACGGTCGCTTCCGTCAGGTTGCCGCCGGTCAAGGCCGCGACGGTCTTGAGATTTGTATCCACCTTGCCCGATAGGAACCCGGCGGCGGCAGTGACGCCCGCCGGTTCGCCCAACATCTTGGTGCGATAAAGAATCGTTTTGAACGAGTTGGCGATGTCGGTTTCGCTGACCAAGACGATATCGTCTAAAAATTCCTGCAGATGCATGAACGGATATTCGCCGGGCCGCCGCGCACTCAGCCCGTCAGCAATGCTGTCCCAATGATCGATGGCGGTCGGTTGGCCCTTTTGGCAGGAGACATAGGCGGCATTGGCGCCCTCGGGCTGCACACCGACAACCCGGACCTTCGGGTTCAGAAGCTTTGCCGCCGCCGCGATGCCGCCGGCAACGCCGCCCGATGATATCGGCACCAGGACCTGTTCCGCATCGGGGCAGTCCTGCATGATTTCCCAGCCGATGGTGCCGTGACCGGCGATGATGGGCGGGTCTTCCCAAGTGTCGACGGCGGTCATGCCGCGCTCACGCGCAAGCTGCTCGACCGTCGGCTGGCGGGCCAGCGCGTCGTCGCCGCACAGGCAGACCTCGGCGCCGTAGCCTTCCGTGCCGCGGATTTTATAGGGGCTAGTCGCGTCCAGCATGACGACGGTGATCGGCGCGCCCATGACCCGCCCGGCGTAGGCAAAGCCCTGTGCGAAGTTGCCGGAAGACGCCAGCACCACGCCCTTGGCCCGATCTTCCGGCGTCAGATGGCGCATCAGATTGAACACGGCGCGGATTTTAAAGGCGCCGGTGACCTGCAGGTTTTCGCATTTCAGAAACAGTTTTTCGTGGCCGACTTCGGCGCTGTCGCGGGCCAGCGGCACGACCGGCGTATGGCGGATGGCGCGGGGTAAGTGGCGGCGGGCGTCCTCGATCTGGGCGAGGGTAACCAGTTTGTCCGGGGAAAATTCTAGGCCGTCCATGGGTGCCCTTTCTCAGTCTGGTTTATTGAATGACCAGATTGAGGCTTAGCGCGTCAATGCGGCCCAGCGCCAGCAGAAGTTGGTAGAATGCGATCTTTTCGTCATATGGCGCGGTGGTGAAGTTGATCTGGGCGTTGTTCACCTCGTTCTCCACATCCTGCACGTTGATCACGGTTTCCTTACCGGCGGCGCGCAGCTTACGGCGGCTTTGCGCGACTTCGAAAGCGATGTTCACAGCGTTTTCCAGCAGGATCACCCGTTCGCGGGCGGTCTGCAGCGCCTGCCAGGCAAGCCGAACCTGTTCTTCCACCTGCCGGGCCGCAACCTGCAGCCGGTTGCGGCCGGCCGCCGTGTCATAGGCGGCGCGGAGCGAGCGGGCCCGCGTTTCAAATCCATTAAAGAGGTCCCAGTTGGCGACAAGGCCCAATGTGTAATCACGGCGCGTGCCTTTGACGCCGGTATTATCTTGTTCGAATCCGAATTCGCCTTCCAGGTCTAGCGTCGGGTAAAGGCCCGCCTTGGCTTCGACCTCGCGGGACTTGCCGACGTCGATATTGGTGCCGGCTTCGCGGACCGCGGGGTTTTCGACCAAGGCAATGGCGATCGCGCGGTCGAGCTCGCTCGGGACTGAGTTGATCGGCGGGCGGGGGTCGTACATATCATCCGAATTGGGCGGGAATCCGTAAACTTGCTGATAGCAAGAGCGAGCGTCGGCCAACTGGCCTTCAAATCCGACAGGGCGTTCTTTCACGACCTGCTGGCGCGATTTCGCCTGCAGAACGTCGACCGCGATGCCCGAGCCGCGGCGCACGCGCTCGTCTTCCAGGTTCAACTGGCGCTGAATATGGGCTTTGCTTTCAATGGTGATGCCGAGAAGGCGCATTTGTCGAAGCACGGTGGTGTAAGTCTGAATGCCCTGGAATAGGGTACTCTGCCGCGTCCCTTAAAGGCTGATTGCCGAAAGGTCGCGGGTCAGTCCGGCGATACGGATGGCACTTTGCGTCGCATGCCCGTCGAACAATTTCTGGGTCAGGGTAAAGGTCGCGGTCTTTTTGTTGTCGACCAACTGCCCCTGGTCAGCGCAAGAACTGGGGCTGTCGATGATTTCGCGCGACGCGTCGCCGGACACGCTCAACGTGGGCAGGCGGGCTGCCTTGGCCAAATTGATGCCTTTGACTGAGCTGTCCAGGGCGTTGTAGGCGGCGCGGATGTTCGGATGGTTGGTCAGCAGGCGGCCCAGTTCGACCTCAAGCGGCGCGGCCGAAACCGCCGCCGGGGCAATCATCCCGCAGGACACCAAACCTGCCGTCAGCCGTTTTACGCCGATAATCGCCTCCATCCATGAAACGTTGCCGGGACCGTCAAGATCGAGAGCCCGGAGTCTAAGCCCGCTGACAGGTTCGGTCAAATTCGCGAATCCTAAGCAATCATATAAGAAAGTTTGGTTAACCGCCGGTTAAATACCGCGCAAGCCGCCCTGAGCGGCGCCGAAACCGCCGCCGCCCGGCGTTTCGATCACGAAGATGTCTCCGGCCTTCAAATCGCGGCGGTCCGTGCCGGTCAGCTGTTCCTCCACGCCGCTGTGCGCACGGATGATGTAATTGCGGCCCGTCTGGCCAGCGCCGCCGCCACCGATGCCGTGGGGAGGCACTTTACGGTGGCCGGACAGGATTGCCGCCGTCATGTCCTCAAGAAACTTGAACCTCCGGATGACGCCGTCGCCGCCGCGGTGCGCGCCATCGCCGCCCGATCCCCGGCGGATGGAAAATTTCTCAAGCAATACCGGAAACCGCCATTCCAAAACTTCTGGGTCGGTCAGCCGCGTGTTGGTCATGTGTGTGTGGACGGCGTCGGTGCCATCGAAATCCGGTCCCGCGCCCGACCCACCGCAGATGGTTTCGTAGTACTGATGCTTGTCGTTGCCGAAGGTGAAATTGTTGCACGTGCCCTGGCCGGACGCGAGCACACCCATGGCGCCGTATAGCGCATCGGCCATGATCATCGAGGTTTCGACATTCCCGGCGACCACGGCGGCGGGGTATTCTGGCGACAGCATAGAGCCCCTGGGAATGACCAGTTCCAGCGGTTTTAGGCACCCGGCGTTCAGTGGGATGTCGTCGTCGATGAGGGTTCGGAAGACGTAAAGCACCGCCGCGCGGCAGACGGCCGACGGTGCGTTGAAGTTGCTGGAAAGCTGATCGGACGAGCCGGAAAAATCCAACGTCGCCCGGCGGGCTTTCTTATCGACGCGGATTTTCGCGTCGATCACGGCGCCGTTGTCCATTTCCGCGCGGAAGTCGCCGTCGGTCAGAACGTCCAGCACTCGGCGGACGGTTTCTTCCGCGTTGTCTTGGACATGGTCCATATAGGCCCAGACCGATTCCAGCCCGAACTGGTCGACCATTTTGCGAAGTTCCTGGGCGCCCTTTTCATTGGCGGCGATCTGCGCCGCCAGATCGGCCAGGTTCTGATCGAAATTGCGAACCGGGTAGGGGCCTTCGGTCAACAGCGTGCGAAGCGCCTGTTCGCGCAGGTCGCCTTGATCGACCAGTAGGAAGTTGTCGATCAGCACGCCTTCTTCCTCGACGGTCGTGGAATCGGGCGGCATAGATCCGGGCGTGATACCGCCGATGTCGGCATGATGACCGCGAGACCCGACGTAGAACAGAATTTCCGCGCCTGCATCGTCGAATACCGGCGTGATAACGGTGACGTCCGGCAAATGCGTACCGCCGTTATAGGGTGCGTTCAGGGCATAAACGTTGCCGGGCATCATCGTGCCTTGGTTGCCGTCGATCACGGCGCGGATGCTTTCGCCCATGGAGCCCAGATGCACCGGAATGTGCGGCGCGTTGGCGATCAGGTCGCCCTGGCGGTCGAACACGGCGCAGGAAAAATCCAGACGTTCCTTGATGTTCACGGAATAGCTCGTGTTGGCTAGCGTCGTGCCCATCTGTTCGGCGATGGACATGAAGAGGTTGTTGAAGACCTCAAGCATAACCGGGTCGGCGTCGGTGCCAACGGCGTAGGCCGCCGGACGGGGCGTCGTCCGGGTTAGGATCAGATGGCCCTTGCGGGTGAAATCGGCGGTCCAGCCAGGTTCGACCACGATGGTCGATGTGTGTTCGACCAGGATGGCGGGGCCTTCGATGCGGTCATCGGGCAACAGCGCCTCGCATTTATAAACCGGCGTGTAGTATGTCTTACCGCCGGACACCATCGGCACGACCTGCATGGGGCGCAGCGCCGCGACGCCTGGAATGTCGTCGATGTCCGGGTCGTCGGCGGTGCTGGTGCGGCCGACGGCCTCGACCGATACGGCTTCGACCACGTGGCCCCGGCCGGGCGCGGTAAAACCGTAGCGCTGTCGGTGCTGGCTTTCGAATTCCACCAGCATTTTGTGTCGGTCGCCGAACGGCACGATCAGCGCCGTGTCGGTCCCTTTGTAACGAAGATGGACGCGGCGGAACGTTTCAACGTTGTCCTTGTGAATGCCCTGTGCCAGGACTTCGTTCGTCGCCTGCTTTTCCAAATCCTCGATCATATCCAGAAGTGGCGCGGTTAATCCCGCGGCGAGCGGCGCCCCGACCGCCTTTTCGCGGATTGCCCGCACATCTGCCAAACCCATGCCGTAGGCCGACAGCACACCCGCCAGTGGATGGATGAACGCCGTTTCCATGCCGAGCGCGTCGGCGACAAGGCACGCGTGCTGCCCGGCGGCGCCCCCGAAACAGTTGAGCACGTACTTGGTTACGTCATGGCCGCGCTGCACGGAAATTTTCTTGATCGCATTGGCCATGTTTTCGACGGCGATGGTCAGGAACCCCTCAGCGACTTCTTGCGGCGTGCGGGTGTCGCCCGTGGCCTGGCGGATTTCCTCGGCCATGGCGCGGAAGCCATCTTTGACCGCTTTTGGATCGAGCGGTTCATTGGCGTATCGGCCAAATACGTTGGGGAAGAATCTGGGCTGAATTTTGCCCAGCATGACGTTGCAATCGGTGACGCAAAGCGGTCCGCCCCGGCGATAACACGCCGGGCCCGGATCGGCGCCGGCGCTTTCCGGGCCGACGCGGTAGCGCGCTCCGTCGAATCTGAGGACTGATCCACCGCCTGCGGCAACCGTGTGGATGCTCATCATCGGTGCGCACATACGCACGCCCGCAATCTGGGTTTCGAATGCGCGTTCGTATTCCCCGTCATAGTGCGAGACATCGGTCGACGTGCCGCCCATGTCGAATCCGATAACCTTGCCGAAGCCCGCCATGCGCGCCGTTTCGACCATCCCGACGACGCCGCCCGCCGGACCGGACAAAATCGAATCCTTGCCCTGGAACAGCCGGGCATCGGTCAGCCCGCCGTTGGACTGCATGAACTGCAGGCGCGTGTCGCTGCCGTCGGCCATCAGATCGCCGGCGATGCGGCCGACATAACGGCGGAGGATCGGCGATAGATAAGCATCGACCACCGTAGTGTCGCCGCGCGCCACCAGTTTCATCAGCGGGCTGACGTCGTGGCTTGCTGAAATTTGCGTGAAGCCGATGCCGCAGGCGATTTTCGCGACGCGCCGTTCGTGATCAGGATACCGGTATCCGTGCATGAACACGATGGCGACGGCGCGGATGCCGTCGTCAAAGGCGGTCTGCAAATCGGCGCGGACTTTTTCTTCATTCAGGGGGGTCAGTGTTTCGCCCCACGACCCAACGCGCTCATCGGCTTCGATGACTTGTTCATAGAGCATTTCCGGCAGCACGATATGCCGGGCGAAGATGTCGGGCCGGGCCTGATAGCCGATGCGGAGTGCATCGCCGAAACCGCGGGTGATGACCAGCGCAGTGCGGTCGCCCTTGCGTTCTAGCAACGCGTTGGTGGCGACGGTCGTGCCCATTTTGACGACGCCGACGAGCCCGGGCGGGATCGGCTCGTCCGGTCCCACGCCGACGATGTCGCGGATGCCGCGAAGGGCCGCGTCTTCGTACTGTTCCGGGTTCTGCGACAGAAGCTTATGGGTCACAATGCGACCGTCGGGCGCCCGGGCCACCAGGTCGGTGAATGTGCCGCCCCGGTCGATCCAGATCTGCCATCCCGAAGCCGGAGCCCCGGTGGTATTTGTCGCGTCCGCCATGATGATTCTTATTGAAAACGCCTGCCCGTGCGATAGAACAACGTCATCCGCCAAAAGACAAGGGCCCGCGCCAAAAAAGGACACTTAAGATGAGGAAATCCCTGGTATTTTTCGAGCGCCTGATGGCGCCAAGCGCCTATGAAGTGTTTGATGCCGCCGCCGACGTGGATTTGACGTCGCTTTCCTTCGATCAGGACGAGCGGGAAATCTGGCGGGCGCTTGAGGGTGCGCACGGCTATCACGCCCAGCCGGCTATGGAAACACCGGCACAATGGTTTCCGGGACGGGATTTTATCGAACGCTGCCCCAACGTTCTGGCCATGGGGTCGACCGGCGCCGGATACGACATTATCGACGTCGCTGCCTGCACGGAAAAAGGAATCCTTGTCGTCAACAACACCGGCGGCAACGCGGTTTCCGTCGCGCAGCACGTGATCGGCTTCGCGTTGGCGCTGTCCAAACAGATGGCGCAGTCGGACAAGGCGCACCGGCGGGATGACGCGATCGAGCGCGGTCCCTTCGTCGGCAGCGAACTAACGGACAAGGTGATGGGCATCATCGGGCTCGGCAATATCGGGCGGCTGGTCGCCGGATACGCGAAAGTTTTCGGTATGCGGGTGATCGCATGCGATCCGTATATCGCGGACGCGGACTTCGCCGAACGGGGTGCAGAGAAAGTGGATTTCGAAACCTTGTTCCGCGAGGCCGATTTTGTTTCCGTCAACTGCCCGAAAAATTCTGAAACCATCGGCATGGTCGACGCGCGGGCGTTTTCATTGATGAAATCCAAAGCGTACTTCATCACAACGGCCCGGGGCGGCATCCATGACGAGGGTGCTTTGTTGGCGGCGCTTCGCGAAAAGCGTGTTCAGGGCGCCGGGCTCGACGTGCACGCTGTCGAGCCGACCGGGCGCGGCAACCCGCTGGTCGACTTTGAAAACGTGCTGATCACCCCACACAATGCCGGCGTGACGTTCGAAAGCCGCAACAACATGGCGCGCATGGCGGCGGAACAGTGGCTGGCGATTTTCCGGGGGGAAATACCGCCCCGCCTGATCAATCCCGAAGCATGGGATAAATACTGCGGACGGTACGAAAGCATCATGGGCCGGGCGGCGGCGGAATAATCCCGCGCAATAAACGAAATCAGGCGGCGACCTTGCCGACCACGTCTTCGGCGATGGCGAGGGATGAGGTCAGCCCCGGACTTTCGATCCCGTAAAGTGCGACGTACCCGGGTAGCCCGTGAACGTCAGGGCCTTGAATGACGAAGTCGGCGGCGTACTTGTCCTGACTGGTTGTTAGTTTCGGCCGGACGCCCGTATACCCCGGCTGCAACGCGCCATCGGGCAAACCCGGCCAATAGCGTCGGATGGCGCCGTAGAAACTTTCAGCACGGCGTTCATCGATCCGGTAATCGATCTGGTCCGGATGGGTGACGTCATCAAGCCATTCAACGTCGGGGCCGAATTTGGTACCGCCGCCGAGATCAAGCGTCGAATGGGTGCCAAGCCCGCCCGGCACGGGTGCGGGATAAATCAGGTGATTGAAGGGGCTTTTGCCGGCGATGGAGAAGTAGTGCCCCTTGGCGTAATAGATCGGTAGAATGCTGTCCTTCGGGATGCCGTCGATGGCATGCGCGATGTGCTGCGCGTAAAGCCCGCCTGCGTTGACGACAAGATTGCATTCAAGGTCCATGGGCGCGTCGCCACCGGCGCGAATTCGGGTTCTGCCGTCCGCCAGAACCTCACCCCCCCGAACCGGCGTGTTGAAGGCGATCATGCCGCCCCGGTCTTCCATTTCGCCCTGCAAAGACAGCATGTATCCGTGGCTGTCGACGATGCCGGTCGATGGCGACATCAGGCCTGCCGCCGCGGTCACATTGGGTTCGAGTTTTTTCATCTCCTTTTCGTCAAGCCAGGTCAGATCGTCGACGCCGTTGACCTCGGCGCGGCCCTTCATTTCCTCAAGCTTAGCAATTTCATCGGGTGAAATGGCGACGATCACTTTGCCGATGTTTTTGTGCTCGATCCCGTGGCTTTTACAGTAGTCATAAAGCATCCATTTGCCGCGGACGCAGCACGTCGCCTTCAGGCTATCTTTCGGGTAATAGATGCCGGCGTGAATAACTTCCGAATTGCGCGAACTGGTTCCGGTGCCGATGTCTTCGGCGGCTTCGAGGACGATCACGTCGCGGCCCCGAAGCGCCAGCGCCCTTGCGCAGGCCAGCCCGACGACGCCCGCGCCGATCACCACCGCATCCACCTGTTCGGCCATGTCCACTCCTGAATTCTGGAAAGGTCCCGTGAAAGGGTTAAGGAATGAATTGTCTGCGGATTGGTTTGCCCCATAATCAGGCCCCGCGCAAGTTTTCGATTGAGGGCCGTCCAGGCCATGAAAGTTATCACAGCGCCCCTGGCTTTTCTGGGCCGCCACGCCACCACGATGATGGCGCTGGGCGTGTTCGTGGGTCTGTTGCTGCCGCACATCATGGTGCATTTGCAGCCCTACCTTTCGTACATGGTCTGGCTGCTGATGGTGATTTCCATGGTCCAGATCAAATGGGCCGACGCGGCCGGACAGGTCAGGCGTCCGGTGCTGCTGATCTCCATCATCGTCTGGATGCTGGCGGTGACGCCGGTCCTGATGTGGCTTCTGGTCGAGGACATCGGATTGTCCCCCGGACTGGTCGTGGCGCTGGTCCTGACGGCGGCGACCTGCCCGCTGATGTCGACGCCAGCGGTCGGCATGATCTTGGGGCTGGATGCGACGCTGCTGTTGCTGGCGCTGATCGCCGAAACATTTTTGGTGCCGCTGTCGCTGCCCGTCGTGTCGGCGACGCTAGTGTCGACGCCGGTTGAAACCTTTGGCCTGATGCAGCGGCTGGCGCTGTTGGTGTTTTCGACAGCGGCGGCCGCCGCCGTCGCGCAAAAGATATTCGGCTCGGCCCGGATCGACGGCGCACGTGAGATCCTGTATGGGTCGTCGGTGCTGCTGTTAGTTCTGTTCGCTGCGAGCTTGATGTCCGGCGTGCCCGACGCTTATGCCAAGGACCCGGACCATGTGCTGTTCGTCACGGGGTTGAGCTTCGCCGCCTTCGCCGGTCTGCAGGCCCTGGGTGCCGGGGCGTTCTGGGGCTGGGGGTGGGTGCTTGGCCGCGGCTGGACACGGACCCAGGTGCTGAGCGCCGCCTTCGTTTCCGGCAACCGCAATCTGGCGGTGCTGATCGCGGTTTTGTTACCGGCCATCGACCCGGACACCATGCTTTACTTCATGGTCGGGCAGTTTCCGATTTATTTGATGCCGAGTGTGTGGCGATGGCTGGTAAAACGCCTTCTTCCCGCCTAGATAGTTTGGTGGATTAAAACACGATGAAACGATTTTTGAAAAAACGGACCGCCGCCAAGGTGCTTTTGGCTCTGCTGGTGATCGGCGTCGCCGTCGGGCTAGGGAGGTATTCCGTGGGATCAGACTGGCGCACCGCAAGCCGCGAACCCATGGGTATCGCGCCAGACCCGGCCCGGCATAAAGAGGCAATTGTCCAGGTTTATGCCGCCCGCGCCTTCAACTGGCGCGGTTATTTCGGCGTGCACACGTGGATCGCCGCCAAGCCGACGGGCGCGGACAGCTTCACGGTTTATGAAATCATCGGCTGGCGGGCCTACCGCGGCGGCAACGCGCTTGCGATCAGCGAACGGGAACCGGACCAGCGTTGGTTCGGCGCCGCGCCGGAGGTCCTGGCCGACGTCCGGGGCGACGGCGTCGACGATATGATCCGCCGCATCGATCAGGCCGCCCGCGCCTATCCGTACCAGGAAAATTACACCATCTGGCCCGGGCCCAATTCCAACACCTTCACTGCCTACGTCGCCCGCGCCGTGCCGGAACTGGCGCTCGACCTGCCGCCGACCGCCATCGGCAAGGACTTCATCCCCGGCGGCAGAATCGCCGCCAAGGCGCCCAGCGGCACCGGATTTCAAATTTCCCTGTTCGGGCTTTTGGGCGTCATGGCCGCGGTCGAGGAAGGCGTTGAAATCAACATCCTGGGCCTGACCTTCGGCGTCGATCCCAAGGACTTGGCGATCAAGCTACCGCTGGCCGGGCGCATCGGTCCGTCGATGGGCCGCGCGCCCGTCAACGGCCCGTCGGACGTGAAAAGCCCGTCCTAGTGCAGCCAGCCGGCCATGGTAAAAATCGGCGGGGCAGGGTAAACCACCAGCCATGAGCATTTGGGGCAAGGTCATCGGCGGGGTCGCCGGGTTCGCCATGGGTGGTCCGCTGGGCGCGCTTTTGGGCGGGGTCGCCGGGCATCACCTGTACGATAAGCAGAAGGACCAGGATGAAGCGCTAATGGGCGACGGCGGCGCGGGCGCCGGACACGGCCCGGACACGGAAGCCCGACAGGTCGCCTTCACCCAAGCCGTCATCGTGCTGGCCGCCAAGATGGCGAAGTCCGACGGCGTCGTGTCGAAGGACGAAATCCTGGCCTTCCGAGAAGTGTTTCATGTCCCGCCGGAGGACGAGGCCGTCGTCGGCAAGCTGTTCAACGAAGCCCGCAAGGACGCGACGGGGTACGAACCCTATGCGGAACAGATCGCCATGATGTTTGCCCGCGAACAGGCGGTGCTGGAAGAATTGCTTGCGGCCTTGTTTCACATTGCGAAAGCGGATGGAAATGTTCACCCGGCGGAACTGGATTTCCTGCGGCGGACCGCCATCATCTTCGGCTTTACCCCGGCCGGGTTCGAGCGGTTGAAGGAAACTTACCTTGAAAAGGAAGACGATCAGGATCTCTATAAGGTTTTGGGCGTCGCCAAGTCCGCCTCCAACGATGAGATAAAAAAGGCCTACCGCAAGCTGATCCGGGAAAATCACCCGGACAAGCTGATGGCCGACGGCATGCCGCAGGAATTCATCGACCTCGCCAACGAAAAAATGGCGCTGATTAACGCCGCTTACGATCAGATCGAGAAAGAGCGGGGGTTTTAACGCAAATCCCAAGCGCTCCGAAATGGGGCGCGACGATGCATTTGCGTAAAATCAAAAGAGCATTCGGGGTATAATCGGACGAATCGGCGCCAGTCTCACACCGAGGGGAGGCCCCGCACCATGCCCGACATCATCACATCGCCGTCGCCCAACTTCGACGACCGGGGGCCCGGCTTCACCGTCGACATGCTGGTGATTCATTACACCGGCATGGAAACGGCGGGCGCGGCGCTGGACCGGCTCCGCGATCCCAAGGCCGAAGTCTCGGCCCACTACCTGATCGAAGAAAATGGCAACGTCCACCGGCTGGTCGATGAAAAGCACCGGGCCTGGCACGCGGGCGTGTCCGCCTGGCGCGGCAATACGGACATCAACGCGCGGTCCGTCGGGATCGAGCTCGTGAACCCGGGCCATGAATTCGGATATCGCGATTTTCCCGAGGCGCAGATAAGGGAGCTCGAAGCCGTCTGCTTCGGCGTGCTGACCCGCCACCCCATTCCGGCCCGGAACGTCGTCGGCCATTCCGACGTCGCCCCCACTCGCAAGACCGATCCGGGGGAGCTGTTCCCCTGGGCGCGGCTGGCGGGGAAGGGCATCGGCCTCTGGCCTGACGAAGCCGACATCCTGAACATGGAACCCATCGCGCTCGCGACGGAACTACGCGACATCGGCTACGACACCCAGGATTTCCCGGCGGCCTTGAAGGCGTTTCAGCGCCACTGGCGACCCGAGAGGGTCACGGGACGCGTTGACGAAGGCACGGCACGGCGCATCTTCGGGCTGGTCGACCTGATCCGGGCCACAGACGCCAAAGCTTCCTCTTAGGCCAAAATCGGCTATAACCGCCCTGGACCAGACGGCCGGACGGCCGCTCTCGCCGCATGGGAAACCTGGCGAGGGAGGAAAGTCCGGGCTCCACGGGAACACGGTGCCGGATAACGTCCGGCGGGCGCAAGCCTAGGGAAAGTGCCACAGAGAGCAAACCGCCCTGCGAAGCCTCGGCGAAGCAGGGTAAGGGTGAAAGGGTGCGGTAAGAGCGCACCGCGTCCTTGGCGACAAGGCCGGCAGGGTAAACCCCACCGGGTGCAAGACCGAATAGGAAGGACCGGCGGCTTCGGGCCGCGAATGCGTTCCCGCATCGTCCTTCGGGTAGGTCGCGCGAGGCGGGCGGCAACGTCCGTCCCAGATGAATGGCCGTCCATCACGCAAGTGAGGACAGAACCCGGCTTACAGGCCGTCTGGTCCTAAATTTCCCTCGCAATCGGCGTGGCGCCGCACGCCGCGCCCAGGAATCGCCCCGAAATGACCTCCGGAGGGGCCAATTTACGCCCCGGTCCGCCGGTTTCCTGATCTCCTAAAAACTTTTTTCGCCGCGCGTCTCGGCCGCCTATTCGGCCGTCCACGGCCCCGCAGGCCCATGCCCGGCCCAAATTCGTGGTTTCCGAAGGGTTAACGGCCGGGTTCCGGCCCTTGCCAACCCACGGAAATCCAAGGATTATCCATTGACGCCCATGTCTTCCCATGATATCCCAAAAATGTCTATAACGTATCACTGGCGCAGACTTTCCGGGTGCCGGGCCTTTGGGACCCTTTCAGAGGCTGCTTTCCAGTCGGGATTCGAGGGTGACAGGCTGGGTCGAAGCGAAACGCGCCGGGGCAGGGGATTGAAGGTCGGGCAGGGCCCTTCGGCCTCGGGAACGGTACGGAGCGGGTGTGGGGACGACGTCAAAGATCGGACGCGATCGTTTCCGTAAATGAATTATTGGGCAGACGTCCAAGGGGGTCAACGTGGCGTTGCTGGTCGGAAGGCACGTCAACAGGATCGACAAGAAAGGCCGGGTCTCGGTGCCCAAGCCTTTCCGCGCGGCCCTGGCGCGCTCCCGCCAAGATCAGGACGCCGACGCCTTCAACGGTCTTTATGCTTTCCCGTCCTTCAAGTATCCAGCGCTCGAGGCCTGCGAAGAGGCCTTTATGACGCGCCTGGCCCAGGGCTTGGAAGACCTAGATGTGTTTTCCGACGACCAGGACGACCTGGCCGCCGTAATCCTGGAAAATGCTCGCGAACTGCCCATGGATCCGGAAGGCCGGATCGTCCTAACCAACGACCTTCGCGATTACGCCCACATCAAATCCGACGTTCTGTTTGTTGGCCGCGGTGCCCGCATGATGCTGTGGGAGCCCAAGGCCTACGACGCCCAGCGCGGCCAGGCGTTCGAACGCGCCAAGGCCCGGGGCATGACCTTGAAATTACCGAAACGGCCAGGCGCATCGGCCGGGGAGGGCGGGGATGAATAGCCCCCGAACCTACCCGGCGGTGCACAAGCCTGTGATGCTGGCTGAGGTCCTGGCGGCGCTCGCGCCCAGGGACGGCGGCGTCTACGTAGATGCGACCTTCGGCGCCGGCGGCTATTCCCGCGCGTTGCTGGAGGCCGCCGACTGCACCGTCTGGGGCATTGATCGCGATCCCCTGGCACAGTCCATCGGCAAGGAAATGGGCCGAGAGTTTCATGGCCGGCTGACCGTGCTGGCCGGGCGCTTCGGCAATATGGCCGAACTGCTGGCATCAGTCGGCGTTACGCAGATCGACGGCGTCGCGCTGGATTTGGGCGTGTCTTCCATGCAGTTGGACGACCCGGCGCGAGGTTTTTCCTTCCGCGCCGACGGGCCCTTGGACATGCGCATGGGCCAGGGCAGCGACGCCGCCGATGCGGTTTCCGCCGCCGACGTGGTCAACAGCATGGCCGAAAAGGAACTAGCCGACCTTGTATACAAGTACGGCGAAGAGCGCGCGTCCCGAGAGATCGCCGCCGCCATCGTCGAGCTACGCGAAAAATCGCCGATCACCCGGACGGAAGAGCTGGCCAGCCTGCTTCGCCGCGTCGTCAAAAAATCCAAGGACGGGATTGATCCATCCACCCGCACGTTTCAGGCGCTGCGCATTTATGTGAATGACGAACTAGGCGAACTGGCCCGCGGTCTTCGCGCGGCTGAGGACCTTCTGGCGCCGGGCGGTAGGCTCGCCGTCGTCTCGTTCCATTCACTGGAAGACCGCTACGTAAAAGATTTTCTCCGCGATGCCTCGGGCACCGGTCCGCGCCCGTCCCGCCACATGCCGGATCTGCCGGCGGCGGTGGGCAATCCCGTCTTCCGCCTTATTTCGCGCGGCGCCGAAAAGCCCGGTGACGCGGAAACCCGCGCCAACCCGCGCGCCCGCTCGGCGCGCCTACGCTGGGCCGAGCGCACCGTTGCGCCGGCCAGAGCGGCATGAGGGGGCGGGGATGAGCAGACAGACAACCATCATGGCGGTGATCCTGGCGTCCTTCATGTCGCTGGCCCTGTTCATGATCAGCTATCAGGTCCAGGACCTTGAGGGCCAGTTGGAGGCGATCAACCGCGACATCGACCGCGACAGCCGCACCGTGCGCGTGCTGCAGGCCGAATGGGCGCACCTGAACGATCCGCAGCGCCTACGCGAACTTGCGCAAAAATACCTGGGCCTGTCGCCGGTCACGACCAGCCAGCTAGGCACGCTCGAAAACATTCCCTGGCGCGACGTTCGCGAAGCATCCGCACCCACGGGCGAAACCGTGGTCACGCCGTCGATGCGGACCCAACCTGCCCAAACGACCTTGGTGGCGCCCCCTGCGGTGCAGCCGAAAACCAAACCCGATGACGAGACGCTAGCGGCGATCCGCCGAGCCCTCGGCATGGCGGAGCCAGGCCGACGTGTCCGTGCCGACGCCAACATCATTCCCGCAGGGGAGACGCGGCAATGACCGCCGTCATCCCCAAGCACGACGACCAGGGTGACCTGTTCGATTTCGCCCGCGACGGCGCCGGCGCCCAACGCGCCCGCCGGGCGCTCGAAACCGGGCGGTCGCGGCTTCTGGTTACCGGGCTCGTGATCATGGTGGTGTTTGCGGCGCTGGGCTGGCGAGTTGTCGATCTGACGCTGTTCACCGACCGTGCGGAACCCAACTTGGCGCGCGCCGGCGGTACCGCGGCCCCGATTTATACGCGGGCCGACGTCGTTGACCGCAACGGCATCATCGTCGCCACGTCGCTGCCGTCCGTATCGCTTTACGCGGATCCGAAAAACATCCTCGACGTTAACGAAACGGCGGACAAGCTGGTTCACGTTCTGCCCGACCTGGACCGCGCGAAACTGATGCGCCAGCTTCGCTCCAACGGGCGGTTCGTTTACTTGAAGCGCAACCTGCTGCCGGAACAGCATTTCGCGGTGCATCGGCTGGGCTTGCCGGGCATTCAGTTCGAACGCGGCGAGCGCCGGGTTTATCCGCAAGGCCGCTTGCTGGCCCACGTGTTGGGCGTCACCAACATTGATGGCCACGGCACCGCCGGGGTCGAGCGCCGGTTCGACCAGCGGCTGACCGGGTCTGCCGAACCGCTGGCGCTCTCCATCGATGTGCGGCTCCAGGGCATCGCGCGCGAGGAACTCGCCAAGGCGGTTGCCGAATTCCAGGGCATCGGCGGCACGGCCGTCGTGCTCGATGCCAATACGTCTGAATTGGTGGCGATGGTGTCGTTGCCGGATTTCGATCCCAACCGGCCCGTCGAACTTTTGGGTGACGCCGGGTTCAACCGGGCGACCAAGGGCGTCTATGAAATGGGCTCGACGTTCAAGGTTTTGACTGCCGCCATGGCGCTGGACGCGGGCGTCGTCCCGATATCTGGCGGCTACGACGCGTCCAAGCCGTTGAAGGTCGCGCGGGAAACCATCACCGATTACCACGCCAAAAACCGGTGGCTCAGCGTGCCGGAAATTCTCATCCATTCATCGAACATTGGGGCCGCCAAAATGGCCCTAGACTTGGGCAGTAAAGCCCAACAGACCTACCTCGGGCGGCTCGGCCTCCTGCGTCCGTCCCCCGTTGAGTTGCCTGAGGTGGGTCGCCCTCTTTATCCAGCGCGCTGGCGCGAGATCAACACCGTGACGATTTCATACGGTTACGGCATTTCGGTCACGCCGCTGCAGCTGACCAACGCGATCGCCGCCGTGGTCAATGGCGGCATTTACCGCCCGACGACGGTGCTGCGCCAGGATGCGGCGCAAGGCATTCGCGGTGAAAAAGTCTTTTCCGGCGATACGTCCGCCAAGATGCGCGGTCTGATGCGATTGGTCGTCAGCCGCGGCACCGGCAAGAACGCGGAAAAACAGGCAGACGGATACCTGATCGGCGGCAAGACGGGCACGGCGGAGAAAGTCAAAGCCGGCGGTTATAGCGAAAAAGCGAACATCGCGTCGTTCATTGGCGCGTTCCCCATTCACGCGCCCAAGTACGTGATCGCGGTGATGGTCGACGAACCCAAGGGCAACAAAAAGTCCTTCGGTTACGCCACCGGTGGCTGGGTTGCGGCGCCCTCAGTCGGGCGAATCGTTCAGCGGCTTGCCGGTGTGATGGGCATCGGACCCGAACCGGGCATGCCGCGCCTGGCGGCGGAAGAAGATTTGGCGGCCTACCGCGATCCGGGATCGGTGACCGGGCCGCTGAAACCGGCGGCGCACCGGGAAATTGCAGGGGCGATCGATGCATCGCCGGGACGGTAGAAAGGACGTGCGGCTGAGTGACATGTGGGACGGCGCGGAAATAAAGGACCTGCCGGCCTGGCGCAGCGAGGCACCGGTGCGCGGCGTGACCTGCGATTCCCGCAAAGTGGCGCAGGGGTTCCTGTTCGCCGCGATACCCGGCCTGACCCATGACGGGCGGGATTTCATCCCGGACGCGCTTGACCGCGGCGCGGTCGCCGTTCTGGCGCCGCCCGGCACGCGATTGCCCGACGCCTATCAGGACATCCCGCTTCTTGAAACGGACAACCCGCGCCGCCGCTACGCTCTCTCGGCGGCGCGCTTCTATCGTGCGCAGCCGAAAACCATCGCCGCTGTCACCGGCACCAACGGCAAGACGTCGGTGGTGCATTTCCTGCGTCAGATCTGGACCCGCTCGGGCCGCCGCGCCGCCAGCGCCGGCACGCTGGGCATTCAATCTCCCGTTTGGCAAAAGAACGAAGGCCTGACCACGCCGGATCCGGCGGACCTGCACGCGGATTTGAAACACCTGGCTGAATTGGGTGTCGATCATTTGGCGATCGAAGCGTCGAGCCACGGGCTCGACCAATTCCGGTTGGATGGATTGGAAATCGCCGCTGCCGCCTTCACCAACCTGACGCGGGATCATCTCGACTATCACGGGACGGAGGGCGCATATCTGGCAGCTAAGCTCAGATTGTTTCAGAAATTGATTAACGAAAACGGAACGGCCGTCGTCTGCGCCGACGACCCGCACGCCGCCGCCGTTATCGACGCCTGCTGGGAACGCGGGCTCAGCATCCTGACCTTCGGCCGCGAGGGCGAGGTCGCCCACATCAAGGCCCTTTCGCCGGAAGGTGCGGGGCAACGGTTGATGCTCGACCTGGATGGCTGGAGTCATGAAATTTTTCTGCCGCTTGCGGGTGCGTTTCAGGCACTGAACGTTTTATGCGCGCTGCTGCTGGCCCGGGCGACCGGCGTCGACGGAGAAGAGGCGCTGGCCGCCATCGGCCGGATTAAAGGCGTGCCCGGCCGAATGGAATTGATCGGCGCGAAGCCCGCGAAAAAGGGCACGGCGGGCACCGTCTATGTGGATTACGCGCATACGCCGGACGCGCTTGAAAACATTCTAACCGCCCTTCGCCCGCACGCGGAGAAATCGCTTGCCGTCGTGTTCGGCTGCGGCGGCGACCGCGACCGCGGCAAGCGCCCAGAAATGGGCCGCATCGCCGCGAACTTGGCCGGCCGCGTCATCGTAACCGACGACAACCCGCGCTCCGAAGACCCAGCGGCGATCCGGGCGGAAATACTCGCCGCCGCAAAGGGCGCCCGCGAAATCGGCGACCGGGCCGAAGCCATCGAGACCGCGGTCGGCGAACTCGGCCCCGGCGACGTTTTGGTAATCGCCGGCAAGGGCCACGAACGCGGTCAGATCATCAGCGGCCGGACCGAGCCCTTCGACGACCGGGAACAGGCCCGCGAAGCGCTCCGGCGGCACGGGTGGACGGCGGAAGAATGACCAGGATGTCCGACAAAACCCTGCCATTCATCGTGTGGAACGCCGCCGCCGCGGCGGACGCGACGCAAGGCCGCCCTGTCGGCGACTGGCATGCGACCGGCGTTTCCATCGATACCCGCACGATCAAGTCGGGTGATCTGTTCGTCGCCATTCAAGGTTTGCAATCGGACGGTCATGCCTATGCCCAGACCGCGTTGGACCGCGGCGCCGCCGCCGTCGTGGTGGTTGAAGGGTCCGACGCCGTCGCCGCCGATGCGCCGACGGTTCGCGTTATCGATACGACCCGGGCGCTCGAGGATTTGGGCCGCGCCGCGCGCAAACGCTCACGGGCCAAGATCGCCGCCGTCACCGGCAGCGTCGGCAAGACCGGTTCCAAGGACGCGCTCGCCGTGGCGTTTTGCCGCCAGGGAATCGTCCATGCCAGCGAAGGCAATTTGAACAATCACTGGGGTCTGCCGCTGACGCTCGCGCGGATGCCGGTCGAGGCGTCGCTCGCCATTCTGGAAATGGGTATGAACCATCCGGGCGAGATCCGCCCGCTGACCAAGATGGCCCGCCCGCACGTGGCGCTGATCACCACCATCGAACAGGTGCACAGCGAATATTTTTCATCGATCGAGGACATCGCCGACGCCAAGGCGGAAATTTTTGAAGGGTTGGAGGCGGGTGGCGCTGCGGTGCTGAACCTGGACAACGCGATGTACGGGCGGTTGGCAGGCCGTGCCCGCGATTGCGGGGTCGAACGGATCGTCTCGTTCGGCAAAACCGACGGCGCCGACGTGCGATTGCTGGATGCCTGCCTGGACGCCGGCGGAAGTTGCGTCACGGCCGACGTGTTGGGCGAGGAAATTCGCTACCGCATCGGTGTGCCGGGGCGGCACTGGGTGATGAACACGTTGGGCGTGCTGGCCGTCGCCGCAGCCATGGGGCTCGACCTTGGCGTCTCAAGCGCCATGATGGCTCGGTTGAACCCGCCCCGGGGACGCGGCGACCGGACGGAAATCAAATTGCCAGACGGCACCTTCACCCTCATCGATGAAAGTTATAACGCCAGCCCCGCCGCCATGAATGCGGCCTTCGGCGTGCTGGCCATGGCCGAACCGGCGGACGGCGGTCGGCGCATTGCGGTGCTCGGCGACATGCTGGAACTGGGCGATACGGCTCATTCGCTTCACCGGCAGCTTGCCGTGCCACTTGAAAAATCCGGCGTGCAGAAGGTGTACGCCGCCGGGCCGGCGATGGCGTGCCTGTTCGAGGCATTGCCGGACGATCTGCAGGGCGCGCATGCCGATGCTTCGGACATGCTAACGCCCATCGTCGCCAAGGTCGTGCGGCCGGGCGACGTGGTTCTGGTCAAAGGGTCTTACGGGTCGCGCATGACCCGCGTCGTCGATGCCTTGAAGGCGCTTGGCCAATCCAACGGCAACGGAGAATAGGGAGGCACTATGCTTTTTGAAATCCTGTTCCCGATGGCCAATCAGTTCGCGGTATTGAACGTCTTCCGCTATCTGACGTTCCGCACCGGCGGCGCCGTTATTACCGCGCTGATCATCAGCTTCATCGTCGGCCCGGTGCTGATCGAGCTTCTGAAATCGAAACAGAAGGGCGGCCAGCCGATCCGCGACGACGGGCCGGAAAGCCATCTGATTACCAAGGCCGGCACGCCGACCATGGGCGGGCTGCTCATCCTGATCGCCTCCGTCGTTGCGACGCTGCTTTGGATGGATTTGAGCAACGGATTTGTCTGGGCGGCGCTTGGCGTGACGCTGGGTTACGGCACCATCGGGTTCCTCGACGACTACCTGAAGGTTTCCAAACGCAATTCCAAGGGGCTTCCCGGCAAACTGAAATTGGTTCTTCAGGTATCCATTGCCGCCGTTGCGGCCTTTTGGATTTCCAGCCACCTGCCCGCACCCCTCGCGACTACGCTAGCCCTGCCGTTTTTCAAAAACTTGCTGATCAACCTGGGCTGGGTGTTCATCGTTTTCGCCTGCTTCGTCATGGTCGGCGCCAGCAATTCGGTGAACCTGACCGACGGACTCGATGGGCTCGCCATCGTGCCAGTGATGATCGCGGCGGGCGTGTTCGCGCTGATCGCCTATCTGGTCGGCAACACGGTTTTCGCCAATTACCTGCAACTGCATTACGTGCCGGGCTCCGGCGAACTGGCGGTGTTCATGGGATCGCTGGTTGGCGCGGCGCTGGGCTTCCTCTGGTTCAACGCGCCGCCGGCCAAGGTATTCATGGGCGATACCGGTTCGCTGTCGCTGGGCGGTGCGCTGGGCGCCGTCGCCGTCGTTACCAAACACGAACTGGTGCTCGCCATCGTTGGCGGGCTGTTCGTGCTGGAAACCGTTTCGGTCATCGTTCAGGTCATTTCCTTCAAGCTGACCGGTAAGCGCGTCTTCCGCATGGCGCCGCTGCACCATCACTTCGAACAGAAGGGATGGGCCGAAGCCACCATTGTCATCCGGTTCTGGATCATCGCCTCCATCCTGGCGCTGGCCGGCCTGGCAACGCTGAAACTCAGGTAGGGCCGGGATGATCGACGTTTTCTTCATGTTCAAGATGCCCATCGCGGTCTTCGGCCTCGGCCGGACCGGTATCGCGTCCGCCAAAGCGCTGGCCGAAAGCGAGGCGGAGGTTTGGGCTTGGGACGACAACGAAGACGCCCGCCAGCGTGCGCGGGAACAGGACATCCCCCTGACCGACCTGTACATCTGTAACTGGAAAGAGCTGACGTCGCTGGTCCTCAGCCCGGGCATCCCGCTGCATCACCCGGAACCGCATCCGGTCGTCAATCTGGCGAAGGCGGCGGGCTGCGAGATCATCAGCGACATTGAGCTTCTTGCGCGGTCACAGCGCGACGCGTCCTACATCGGTATCACCGGCACCAACGGCAAGTCGACGACGACGGCGTTGATCGGTCACATCATGCAGCTGGCGGGCCGCGAGGTCGAAGTCGGCGGTAATCTGGGCACGCCGGCGCTTTCCTTGGACGGGTTGGGCGAAGAAGGGTCCTACATCCTTGAGATGTCGTCTTATCAGTTGGACCTGACCGTCTCCATCACCTTCGACATCGCCGTGCTGTTGAACATCAGCGCCGATCATCTGGACCGCCACGGCGGTATGGACGGTTACGTCGCCGCCAAGCGGCAGATTTTCAACCGTCAGACCGAACCGAAATCCGCGATCATCGGCGTTGACGACAAATACTGCGAAGCGATCTACGAAGACCTGGCCGATGTCGGCGATCAGATCGTCGTCCCTATTTCCGGCAAGCGGCGCATTCACGGCGGCGTCTATGTGGTGAACGGCGTGCTGGTCGACGACACGGATGGCCAGGAAGTGCCGGTCACCGACCTGAAGGAAATCCCGTCGCTGCAAGGGCCGCACAATTGGCAGAACGCGGCGGCGGCCTATGCGGCATGCAAGCGCGCGGGCGTCGAGCCGCGGGTCATCATGGCCTGCCTGCAAAGCTATCCCGGTCTGGTCCACCGGCAGGAACCGGTCGAGGTTGTCGACGGCGTCGCCTTCATCAATGATTCCAAGGCGACCAACGCTGATGCCGCGGCCAAAGCGCTGGCCTGTTACGATAACGTCTACTGGATCGCCGGCGGCCGGCCCAAGGACGGCGGCATATCGACGCTGAGCGAGTACTTCCCCCGCATCCGCCATTCTTTTCTGGTCGGCGAAGCAGCCCTGCAGTTCGGCCAGGAGCTGGATGGAAAGGTGCCGTTTACCGTTTCCGGCGAAATTGCAAAAGCCGTCGAAGACGCCTTCAAGCTCGCGAAAAAGGAAAAGGCCGACAAGCCCATCGTATTGTTGTCGCCGGCGTGCGCGTCGTTTGACCAGTTCGCTAACTTCGAAGACCGGGGCGACGTCTTCAAGGACGCGGTCGAAGGGCTTAAAGGCGACCACCTAGACCCGATGGAAGCGCCCGATGCGTTCCGCTCCGTCGCCGCGGCCGGTGCGGAGGGCGCAGCATGACGACCCTTGCCCGCACCGACAATTCCGTTTTGACCCGGTGGTGGTGGGCCGTAGACCGCTGGCAGCTGGCGGCGCTGGTCGTTTTGGCCGGGACTGGCGCAATGATGGCGCTCGCCGCGTCGCCGCCGGTGGCCGAACGGCTTGGCCTCGGCACTTATCATTTTGCCGCCCGGCAGGCGGCCTATCTGGGGCTCGGCCTGTTTATCGCCGTCACCGTAAGCCTGTTGTCGCCGAGAGGTATTCGCCGCCTCGCCATGGTGTTGACCGCGGGCTCGGTCCTGCTGATGGTTCTAGTGCTGGCCATCGGGCCGGAAATCAAGGGCGCCACGCGCTGGCTGCCCATGGGCGGATTTTCGTTGCAGCCGTCGGAGTTTGTCAAACCCGGGTTCGCCGTGACCACCGCCTGGTTTTTCGCGCAAGCGCGGTTGAACGAAGGCTATCCGGGCAACTTTATCGCCACGGGCCTGTTCCTGACGGTGGCGGCATTGTTGCTGATGCAGCCCGACGTCGGCATGACCATGGTGGTCGCTTGCGTCTGGGGTACGCAGTTTTTCCTGGCCGGGTTGCCGTTGCTGCTGGTCATGGGGATCGGTGTCGGTTTCCTGGTCGCCGCGATCGGCGTGTATTTCACCTTCGGCCACGTGCGGGCGCGGATCGACCGGTTCTTCGATCCGGGCGCCGGCGAAGGTTATCAGATCATGCGGTCGCTCGACGCGTTCAAGAACGGCGGTCTGACCGGCGCCGGGCCGGGCGAGGGTCGGGTCAAGGAAGTGCTGCCCGACGCGCACACGGACTTCATCTTCGCCGTCGCTGGCGAGGAATTCGGCATGCTGGTCTGCGTCGCCATTGTCTGCGTCTTTGCCTTCGTGGTGATCCGCGGCATGGCCCGCATATACAAGGCTGACAATTTGTTCATCATGCTGGCGGCCGCCGGACTGCTGGTGCAGTTCGCCGTGCAAACGATGATCAATCTGGCGTCGACACTGCACCTGATCCCGCCCAAGGGTATGACATTGCCGTTCGTTTCCTATGGCGGGTCGTCGACCATCGCGGTGGCGCTCGGCTTCGGCATGATGCTGGCGCTGACCCGCGACCGACCAGGGGAAGGAAACCGGGTATGACTCAGCGCATCGACTTTCCCCTGATCGTTCTGGCCGCCGGCGGCACCGGCGGACACGTGTTCCCGGCAGAAGCCCTGGCGGTGGAGATGATGTCCCGTGGCTATCGGCTGGCGCTGGTTACCGACCGGCGCGGCGGCGGTTACGGCGGCACGCTCGGCGAATTGGAAACCCATCGCATTCGCGCCGGGGGCATCGCCGGCAAAGGCCTGACACAGCGGGTTGAAAGCGTGTTCGAACTGGGCCTCGGCACCTTGCAGGCGCGGGGGTTGCTGGCCCGGTTGAAGCCGGGCGCCGTGGTCGGCTTCGGCGGCTACGCGTCGGTGCCAACGATGATGGCAGCGACCTGGTCCGGCCGCGCCACCGTGATCCATGAACAGAATGCCGTGCTGGGCCGGGCCAACCGGCTGCTGGTGCCCCGGGTCCGCGTCATCGCGACTTCGTTGGATGCAACCCAGGCAATCCCCGAACAAGCGCAGAGCAAGGTCGTGCTGACCGGCATGCCGGTCCGCCCACAAGTCATCCAGGCGGGTGAAACGCCGTATCCGGCCTATGACGAAGCATCGCCGATATCAATCCTTATCACCGGCGGGTCGCAGGGTGCGACGGTACTGTCCAAGGTCGTGCCGGCGGCGCTGGCGCGGCTCGACGCCAAAATAAAATGGCGGCTTCGCGTGACGCAGCAATGCCGGTCCGAAGACCTGGACGACGTGCGCCGCGTTTACGCCGATGCCGTCATTCAGGCCGAGCTGTCGCATTTCTTCGACGATGTTCCTAAGCGCCTTGCAGGCGCGCACCTGGTGATCGCCCGGGCGGGCGCCTCCACAGTGGCGGAATGCACGGCTGCTGGCCGCCCGGCGATCCTCGTGCCTTATCCGCACGCCATCGACGGCCACCAGATGGCCAATGCCCAGGCGGTCGACGAAGCTGGCGCCGGGTGGCTGATGGCGGAAGACATTTTCACGCCGGATCAGTTGGCAAACCAGCTGTCGTCGCTTCTGGGCGGCGGCATGTATCTGAAACAGGCGGCCAAGGCGGCAAAACGCATGGGCCGGCCCGATGCCGCCAAGCGGCTTGCAGATACGGTCGTCGCCGTCATGTCGAACGGCGGATCAGGCGAAGGGAGGGTCGCGGCATGAGAGCGCTTCCCTTGGATCTCGGCATCATCCATTTCGTCGGCATCGGCGGCATCGGCATGAGCGGTATCGCCGAAGTCCTGCACAACCTGGGCTACGGCGTGCAGGGATCGGACATCGCCGACAGCGCGAATGTGAAGCGCCTGCGCGATATGGGCATCGCCGTCCATGTCGGCCACGCGGCGGAAAACCTGGGCGAGGCGCAGGTGATCGTCGTGTCTTCTGCCGTCAAAGCCAGTAACCCGGAAGTCGTCGCCGCCCGCGAACGGCTGATCCCGGTCGTCCGCCGCGCCGAAATGCTGGGCGAACTGATGCGTCTGAAATGGTCCATCGCGGTCGGCGGCACCCACGGCAAGACGACGACCACGTCGCTAGTTTCGGCCGTGTTGGACGGCGCCGGGCTCGACCCGACGGTGATCAACGGCGGCATCATCAATGCCTGGGGCACCAACGCGCGGCTCGGCGAGGGCGACTGGCTGGTCGCCGAAGCGGATGAAAGCGACGGCACCTTCCTGAAACTGCCGGCGACCATAGCCGTCGTGACCAACATGGACCCGGAACACCTGGATCATTACGGCGACTACGAAGCGCTGAAAAAAGCCTTCATCGCCTTTGTCGAAAACATTCCGTTCTACGGCTTCGCGGTGCTGTGTATCGATCACCCGGAAGTCCAGAACATGATTCCGCGCCTGTCCGACCGGCGCATCGTCACCTACGGCTTCAGCCCGCAGGCCGACGTGCGCGGCGTCAACGTGACACCCGGATTGGACGGCGTCGCCTTCGACGCCGTGATCCGCGACCGCAAGACCGGCGAAACCCGCGAAATCGCCGACCTGCACTTGCCCATGTACGGTCAGCACAACGTGCAAAACGCGCTCGCCGCCGTCGCCATCGCCAACGAAATGACGCTCGATGACGGCGCGATTGCGGCGGCGCTGGCCAAGTTCGGTGGCGTCAAGCGGCGGTTCACCAAGACCGGATCGGTCGGCGGAGTCACAGTGATCGACGATTACGGCCATCACCCGGTGGAAATCGGCGCGGTGTTGTCCGCCGCCCGCGACGCGACTAACGGCAAGGTCATCGCGGTGGTGCAGCCGCACCGCTATACGCGGCTCCGCGATTTGTTCGAAGGGTTCTGCACGTGCTTCAACGACGCCGACGCAGTCGTCGTCGCCGATGTCTATGCGGCGGGCGAAGCGCCGATCGAAGGCGTCGATCGCGACGCGCTGGTCGAAGGCCTGAAATCCCACGGCCATCGCCGGGTGATCGCGCTGGAAAAACCGGAAGACCTGGCGGGTATCGCCCTCGACCTGACGGAAAAGGGAGACCTTGTGGTCTGCTTGGGTGCGGGGACCATCACCCAGTGGGCCAACGCGCTGCCGGAACAGATGCAGGCCCAGGGCGGCGCCCTTCGCGAAATCGAAGGCGGCAGCCGCGAAGGAGTGGGCGGATGATGGTGGCGAAGCGCGATACGACCCTTTTGGACAGCCTGCCGCCGGTGCGCGGGCGGCTGACCGCTCATGCCCCGTTGGCGCCGCTGTCGTGGTTCCGCGCCGGCGGCCCGGCGGAAGTACTGTTCGAGCCGGCGGATGTGGAAGACCTCGCGGCCTTCGTCGGTGCGCTCCAGAAAGATGTGCCGGTAACGGTGATCGGCGTCTCCTCGAACCTTTTGATCCGCGACGGCGGAGTGCCGGGCGTGGTCATCCGCCTCGGCAAGGCCTTTGCCGGGATTTCCGTCGACGGCAATCGCATCGCCGCCGGCGCCGGTGCCATGGACGTGAACGTCGCTCGCGCGGCGCGGGACGCCGGCATCGCGGGGCTTGAATTCATGATCGGCATTCCGGGCACGGTCGGCGGCGCGCTTCGCATGAACGCGGGCGCCTACGGGTCCGAAATCAAAGATGTATTCGTTTCCGCCCGGGCAGTGATCGACCTTGGGTCAGGCCGGGGAGAGGTTGCGGCCCTCACCCCGGCCGACATGGCCTTCGCCTATCGCCGGTCGGGGCAGCTGGAAAGCGTGATCTTCGTCGACGCGGTTCTCGAAGGCACGCCCGGCGACAAAGATGCGATCGCCGCCCGCATGAAACAAATCCAGGACATGCGCGGGGAAACCCAGCCGGTGAAACTGCGAACCGGCGGATCGACCTTCGCCAACCCCGAAGGGCACAAGGCCTGGGAACTGATCGAGGAGGCCGGGTGCCGCGGGCTGACCTGGGGCGGCGCGCAAGTGTCGTCGCAGCATTGCAATTTCCTGATCAACACCGGCAACGCGCTGGCGTCCGACCTGGAAGGGCTGGGCGAGGAAGTGCGTCGCCGGGTGCTGGCCAAAACCGGCGTTGATCTGCACTGGGAAATCCGCCGCATCGGCGTGCCGGCCCCTGGCGCGCCGAAGGAGGTGACGCCATGACACAGCAGGTTGCGGTTCTGATGGGCGGCTGGTCGGCTGAACGCGAAGTCTCGCTGGTGTCCGGCGCTGCGTGCGCCAAGGCACTGACGGAAGCGGGATACAGCGTCACCACCATCGACGTGCAGCGCGACATGGGGGCGCTCTTGACCCGGCTTTATCCGCGCCCGGATACGGTTTTCAACGCGCTCCACGGGCGGTTCGGAGAAGACGGCTGCGTCCAGGGGCTCCTGGACATCCTGGGCATTCCCTACACCCATTCGGGCCTGCTGGCGTCCGCCGTTGCCATGGACAAACCCATGGCCAAGCGGCTGTTCCAGTCCGTCGGTATTCCGGTGCCGGAGCATGTGTTGACAACGGCCGAAGCGGCGCGGGCGAGCGAACCCATGGGGCGGCCTTATGTGGTCAAGCCGGTGAACGAAGGATCCAGCGTCGGTATCCATATCGTCCGCGACGGCGACAACTCACCGCCGTTCCAGGGCGACGGCTGGGCCTTCGGTGAAGAAGTCATGGTCGAACGGTTCGTGCCGGGCCGGGAGCTGACCGTTTCCGTCATGGGTGGCGAAGCGATGGCGGTCACCGAAATCACCACGTCGCGCGGGTTTTACGACTACGACGCCAAGTACGCCGACGGCGGGTCCATCCACGTCGTCCCGGCGGAGATCGACAAGGCCGTCTACGATGAATGCCTTCGGCTGTCGGAACTGGCCTATGGCGTCGTCGGGTGCCGCGGCATCGCGCGGGCAGACCTGCGCTTCGACGGCGAAAATTTATTCATGCTGGAAATCAACACCCAACCGGGCATGACGCCCACGTCTTTGGTGCCGGAACAGGCGGCCTACAAGGGCATGGATTTCAGAGACTTGGTTGTCTGGATGGTCGAGAAGGCGGAGTGCGACTGATGACGCGGAAGAAACGGGAAGACATAAGCGCAACCGAGAAACAGGACGAAAGCCTGAAGGCGCGCAAGATCGGTCAGCCGCGCAAGGTGGTGTTGCGGGGCCGGTTAAGCCGCGTGCTCATGGCGGGCGCTCTGGTCATTGTCGGAACCGGCATGGCCGCCGGCGGCTGGTGGGTGTGGCGCAGCGATGTGCTGCCACAGATGCCTGATCAGGCAAAATCCTGGGTCGTCGACAGCACGGCGAAGGCCGGGCTCCGCATCGAAGAAATTTTCGTCACCGGCCGGTCGCAGACGACGCGGGAGAAACTCCTGGTGGCGCTGAAGCTCAACCGCGGCCAACCCATGTTCGGCTTCGATCCAGACGACGCGCGCAAGCGGGTCGAAAAACTACCGTGGGTCAAATCGGCGGTGGTCGAACGGATGCTGCCGGGCACCGTGCAGCTGCACATCACTGAACGCGTACCCATGGCGCTTTGGCAAAACCAGGGTGCGTTCCAGCTGATCGATGAAGACGGGAAAGTGATTCTGAAGTCCGGGCTTGAGCGGTTTTCCGACCTGCCCGTGGTGGTTGGCCTCGATGCGCCGGAACACGCCAAGGCGCTATTGGAAACACTGCGGAAGGAACCGGACCTGATGGCCCAGGTGCGGGCTGCCGTCCGCGTGTCGGGCCGGCGTTGGAACCTGGTTCTGGAAAACGGCATCGACGTGCAATTGCCCGAAGACAATCCGGCCGCGGCGTGGCTCAGGCTCGCCGAATACGAACGCCAGCACAAGGTGCTCGACCGCGATGTCGAGGCCTTGGACTTGCGTCTGCCGGACCGCCTGATCGTCCGCAAAGCGACCAAGCCGAAACCCGAAAAACGGCCCCGTGGCCAGGAAACTTGATCCGCCGAGGATAAGAAAAGAGAGGCATCGAATGAAAAAACCCATCGGCAGTATGAGACCCAAGACCGGCCTTGTCGCCGCGTTGGACGTGGGCTCGACCAAAGTGTCGTGCCTGATCGCCAGGCTCGCGACTGGGGTCGCCGGCGACCAGGTGACGGCCCGCGTCGTCGGCATCGGGCATCAGAAATCGCATGGCGTGAAAAGTGGATCGGTCATCGATCTGGACGCTGCCGAGGCGACGATCCGCGCCACGGTCGAAGCCGCCGAGGCCATGGTCGGAGAAAACATTCACAAGGTTTACGTCAACCTGTCATGCGGCCGCCCGGCGTCGCAACTGATCGCGACGCAGACGCAGATCGGCGGCCAGGAAATCGATGACGTGCACCTGCACCGAGTGTTGTCGCCGGACCTGCTGGAAGCCAACAAACCCGCTGATCATGAACTGATCCATTCGATTCCGGTCGGATACAGCGTCGATGACAACCGCGGAGTCCGCGATCCGCGCGGCATGTTTGGCGAACGGCTGGGCGTCAACGTTCACATGGTGACGGCGCAAGCGAGCCCGGTGAAAAACCTGCGCAGCGCCGTCGACCGGTGTCACCTTGAAATCGACACGCTTGTGTCGACGCCGCTTGCCTCCGCGCTGGCCTGTCTGGTCGACGACGAACGGGAACTCGGCACCACCTGCATCGACATCGGCGGCGGGGTGACCTCGCTCGCCATCTTCTGCGATGGCCAGCCCGTGCACACGGACGTGATCCCGCTTGGCGGCGGCCACATGACCAGCGACATCGCGCGCGGGCTGTCTACGCCCCTCGACAGCGCCGAACGCATGAAGACGCTGTTCGGCAATGTAATTCCGACACCGTCCGACGACGCGGAAATGATCCCCGTGCCGCTGATCGGCGAGGACCGGGAAAACGCCAGCACCCAGGTGCCGCGGTCGGTCCTGGTCGGGATCGTTCGTCCGCGGGCGGAAGAAATTATCGAACTGGTCCGCGACCGTCTGGTCAAAAGCGGCTTCGACCGGGCCATCGGCCAGCGCGTCGTTCTGACCGGCGGCGCCAGCCAGCTTTCGGGCCTGGCCCAGCTGGCGGGCGACATTTTGGGGCGGCAGGTGCGGCTTGCGAAGCCGCGCGGTGTCGCGGGGCTTTCCGATGTGGTGGCGGGACCGGGGTTTGCAACCTCGGCCGGGCTGATCCGCTACGCCGTGGAAAACCCCTTGGAGATTGCCGGCGCGGGTTTCCAGCCGGTCAAGGAACGCAGCGGGGCACTCGGCAGGTTCGGGCAATGGCTGCGGGAAAACTTTTAACAACTGGAGCAATGACTTGGTTTTAACCCTCCTCTCAAAGATCGACCCTGACCATGCTGGTCCCGGTTGCATTCGGCCGAGAGGCAAGTAATCATCGGAGGCAGAAAGATGAGCATTAACATTACAGTACCCGAGAACACCGAGACCCCCGAACTGAAGCCTCGGATCTGTGTCATCGGTGTGGGCGGTGCGGGCGGCAACGCCGTTTCGAACATGATCGCCGCGAACCTCGAAGGCTGCGATTTCATCGTCGCCAACACGGACGCGCAGTCACTTAAGCTGTCCAAGGCGGAACGCCGGATCCAGCTGGGCAATCACGTGACTAAGGGCCTGGGTGCGGGCTCCAAGCCCGAAGTCGGGCGCGCGGCGGCCGAAGAATCCATCGAGGCCATTATCAACGAATTGGGTGACGCCAACATGGTGTTCATCGCCGCCGGCATGGGCGGCGGTACGGGCACCGGGGCAGCGCCGATCATCGCCCAGGCGGCCCGTGAAAACGGCATCCTGACCGTCGGCGTGGTGACCAAGCCCTTCCAGTTCGAAGGCAGCCACCGGATGCGCCTGGCCGAAGCCGGCCTTGAGGAATTGTCGCAATACGTCGATACCCTGATCATCATCCCGAACCAGAACCTGTTCAGGGTCGCCAACGAAAAAACCACCTTCGCCGACGCCTTCAAGATGGCGGACGACGTTCTATATTCGGGCGTGCGGTCGATCACCGACCTGATGGTCATGCCGGGCCTGATTAACCTGGACTTCGCCGACGTGCAGTCGGTGATGGCCGGGATGGGCCGGGCGATGATGGGCACCGGCGAAGCGGCAGGCGAGCGCCGGGCGCTGGACGCGGCGGAGGCGGCGATTTCTAATCCGCTTCTGGACGATGCCTCCATGCGCGGTGCCAGGGGCGTGCTGATCAACATCACCGGCGGCGATGACATCACACTGTTCGAAGTCGACGAAGCCGCCAACCGGGTCCGCGCCGAAGTGGACGAAGACGCCTACATCATCATCGGCTCGGCTTTCGATACGTCAATGGAGGGCACCATGCGGGTTTCCGTCGTCGCGACCGGGTTGGAGGCCGCCGAAGGTCAGCTGCCCTTGCACCTGGATATCCTGTCGACGGCCCGGCGGATCGAACCGGTGCGTGTCCCGCGCCCGGCCGAAGAACCGGTAGCTGAAATCGCCATGCCGGAAGTGGCCGAAGCGGAACCGGAAGAAATCGACATCACGGGGTCCGCCGCTGCGGAAATGCCGGATATGTCCGACGCCGCCGCGATGGAAGCCGAAGATGACGGCGATATGATCGCCGGCTCCGCCATGGAAGACGACCCGCTGGCGGCGGAACCGGAACCGGCGCCTCTGCCGGCGCGCCCGGCGGCGCTTCCCGGCGCCAACAACGTCGGACGCTTCATCCCGCCGCAGGCGGTTGAAGTCGAAGACGATGATGTGATGTACGGCCCGGCGCCCGGCGCCAACCCGTTCGAAGTCGCGGCCATGGTCAACGGTTCGACCGACGCCGACGCCGATCTGCCGGCCAAAGGTCCCGGCCTGCTGCAGCGGTTCCGCGAGGACAAGGGGTTGTCCTTGTTCGAGCGGGTGACCGGCACCGGCCGGGTGAAATCGCCCGAGAAGGCTGCGCCGGCGCCCGTTCAGGCCCTGACCCCGGCACCGACTCCGGCCCCGGCGCCCCAGCCGGCGCCTGCCGCCCGGACCGAACAGGGCGGCACCATCGACGCCCTGATCCGCTCGCGTACCGCTAAACCGGCGCCCGAAATGGCTCAACCGGCCCCGCAGGCCAAGCCGTCACCGGTTCAGACGCTGAAACCGGCCCAGCCGGTCGCCCACCCGGTTCGGGCCGAATCGGCGGAATCCCTGGCAAAGCCCAAGCTGGGTGGGATAGATTCGGCCGAGCGCCCGCAAACGGCGGCGTCCGAGGATGACCTGTTGAATATCCCCGCTTTTTTGCGCCGCCAGGCGAACTGAAAGGACGGTGAAACTCCGTAACAATCGGTAACAAATGTTGATTTGAGGGATTCCCAGGTTCTGGTTATCAAGAACCTGGGAGTTCTTCTATCCCAAGCCCCTCAATGGTTTACGAGGGGTTTCATAAGAGCCGCGGCACGGGACGCGGCCGACGACCACAAAAAGCGGCCCCGACGGGCCCGAAAGAGAAAAATTTCATGAGCGTGACCACGGGCGACACCCAGACCATCGACCAGCTTCCGACGGTTCGGCAGCGGACGTTGAAGGCGCCGGTAACGGCGACTTGCGTCGGTCTGCATTCGGGCGCGCTCGTGACCATGACCATTCTTCCCGCCGAGGCCAATCACGGCATCGTCTTCCGCCGCACGGACATCGACGTTGACGGTTCGGGTGGGGCCTACATTCCTGCACTGTGGGACCGCGTCGCCGACACGCGGCTGTGTTCCACCATCGCCAATGAAGACGGCGTCACCGTCGGCACGGTCGAACACCTGATGGCGGCATTGGCCGGCTGCGGCATCGATAACGCACTGGTCGAGCTCGACGGTCCGGAAGTGCCGGTGATGGATGGCAGTTCGCAACCCTTCGTCGATCTGATCAAGAAAGCCGGTGTCATCGATCAAGATGCCTGCCGCCGGATCATCCGGGTTCTTAAGCCGATTTCTGTCGAAACCGGTCAGGGCCGGGCCGAACTATTGCCGGCCTCGGTGTTTTCTGTCGATTTCGAAATCGATTTCGCGTCCGACGCGATCCGCCGCCAGCACCTTCGGCTCGGCGTCGTCAACGGCGCGTTCTGCAAGGAGCTGGCGAACGCCCGGACCTTCGGCTTCCTGCACGAGGTCGAAGCCATGCGTCAGGCCGGCCTGGCGCGGGGCGGCTCGCTCGACAACGCCATCGTCATCGACGGCGATAAGGTGATGAACGAAGACGGCCTGCGCCACGAAGACGAATTCGTCCGCCACAAGGCGCTGGACGCGGTCGGCGATCTGTATCTCGCGGGGGGCCAGATCATCGGTGCCTACCGGGGCGAACGGGCAGGCCATGCGGTGAACAACGCGCTGTTGCGGGCGTTGTTCGAGGATCCGGATGCCTGGTGCCTGGACGTACTGTCCGGCGACGAAATCTGCCTCGCGCTCGACGGCGGTATTCACGCGAGCTGACCGTTTGGCCGGTCCATCGGCTTCCGAAAATCGCGCTCCGTTGCTGTCCGGCGCGCGATTTGCTTTTTCGGGCCCCCGAACCGGACCGGAACCCGGTCCCTGATAGGGTAATCCGGGGCGTAATTCGGCCATATTGATTTTTTAATTCCCGGGGTCCCCGTGGTATATTGCGGGGGCCATATCGGCGGCCCCGGGGCCGTATAATCCGGGCCCGGCCGGCCCGTTCCGCCCATGAGAGACCCCATGAAAGCCTTCCTCCAAAAACGTCCAAGCCTGAAGTGCCCGTTCGCTGCCTTTTTGACCGTGCTGGCGCTCGGCGGGTGTTCGCTTTTTGGTGACGGTGACGCCGCCAAGTACTTGGAAAAGCCGATTGATCAGCTCTACAACAATGGAGTTGACCAGATGGAGGAAGGTAAGTTCGTAGATGCGGCCCGGTCGTTTGAAGAGGTCGAACGCCAGCATCCTTATTCCGTCTGGGCGACCAAGGCGCAATTGATGGCCGCCTACGGTTATTACAAAACCAACAACTACGATCAGGCGACGGCGGCGCTCGACCGGTTTATCCAGTTTCATCCCACCAACAAGGACGTGGGATATGCGTATTACCTGCGCGGCCTGACCTATTACGAACAGATTTCCGACATCAGTCGGGACCAGCAGATGACCCGTCTGGCGCTGCAGAGCCTGAACGAAGTGGTAACCCGGTTCCCCGAAAGCAAGTTCGCCCGCGACGCCAAGTTTAAGCTGGAACTGACCTACGACCACCTGGCCGGCAAGGAAATGGAAATCGGGCGCTATTACCACAATCAGAAACAATATCTCGCGGCTATCAACCGGTTCCGTTCTGTCATTGACCAGTACCAGACGACGACGCACGTGCCGGAGGCGCTGCATCGCTTGACCGAGGCTTATCTGGCGCTCGGCCTGACTGACGAGGCGCGAAAGACGGCCTCCGTCCTCGGCCACAATTTTCCGGGCAGTGAGTGGTATCTCGATTCCTACGAGATGTTGACCGGCAAACAAGTCCGGCCGGATGAACCCAAGAACGCCTGGTACGACAAACTCAAGATCTGGTAAGGCCCGATCCGTTCCATGCTGACAAACCTTTCGGTCCGCGATGTCGTATTGATTGACCGCCTGACCTTGGAATTTCCCAAGGGGCTTTGCGTCATGACCGGCGAGACGGGGGCCGGTAAATCAATCCTATTGGACGCGCTGGGGCTTGCGTTGGGCGTGCGGGCCGAAGCGCGATTGGTCCGCGCCGGCGCCGGCCCGGCGACGGTTTCGGCGACGTTCGAGGTCGCACCCGGCGCGCCGATCATGGCTGAACTGGCGGAACACGGCCTGCCCGAAGGCGACGCGCCCGGCCAGATTATCCTGCGCCGGAGCCTGGGTGCCGACGGCCGTTCCCGCGCTTTTATCAATGACGAGCCGGTCAGCGTCGGCCTGTTGCGCCGCATCAGCGAGGAACTGGTCGAAATCCACGGCCAGTTCGATAACCAGCGCTTGTTGAACGCATCGGAGCACCGGGGGCAGCTGGACGCCTACGGCGGGCTGAGCAGCCCGGCGGAAGCCTGCCGTGCGGCCTGGAACGTCTGGCAGGACGCGGCGGCGGCCCGCCAACAAGCGGCGGACGAGTTGGAACAGGCCCACCGGGACGAAGAATACCTGCGTCAATCGCAGGCCGACCTGGCGGCGCTGAGTCCCGCGCCCGGCGAAGAAGCGTCGCTGGCCCAGGAACGCGCCCTAATGATGCACGGCGAAAAGGTCTTGGAGGCCATAGCGGCGGCAAAGGCCGCGCTCGAACAAGGGCCGGGGGCGGAAGACAGCCTGCAATCGGCGCTGCGCGCGCTCGAAGGAGTCGCCGACAAGGCGGCGGGCGCACTCACCCCGGCGATCGAGGCATTGGCCCGCGCGGCGGTGGAACTGGCCGAAGGCGCACAGCAGTTGGATCGCGCGTCAGACGCGCTCGACCTGGATCCGGCGAAACTGGAAGCGGCGGAAGAACGGCTTTTCGCGCTCCGCGCCCAGGCGCGGAAGCACGGGGTCGAGGCCGACCGGTTGGCCGATGTTCTCGCGAGACTGACCGCGAAACTGGATGCGCTCGAAACCGGCAGCGGCGATTTGCAGAAATTGGAAGCCGCCGAGGCGGAAGCCCGGCAGACCTATATCAAGGCGTCGCAGAAACTGGGCGACGCCCGGCGCAAGGCGGCGGCGAAACTGGACAAGGCCATCACCAAGGAATTCGAGCCTCTGCACCTGAGCGGCGCGCGGTTCATGACGGCGCTGGAACCGCTGGACGAAGACGCCTGGGGTCCCGGCGGGGCGGAACGGGTGCGCTTTCTGGTTTCGACAAACCCGGGGACAGACCCTGGGCCCCTGAACAAGATCGCCTCGGGCGGCGAACTGGCGCGGTTCATGCTGGCGCTTAAGGTGGTTTTGGCTGACGCGGACACGGTGTCGACGCTGATTTTCGACGAGGTCGACCAGGGCATCGGTGGGGCGGCGGCAGCGGCGGTCGGCGAACGCCTTTGCAAACTGGGGGAGGCTGTTCAGGTACTGGTCGTCACCCATTCGCCGCAGGTGGCGGCACGCGGTCATGGGCATTTGAAGGTTTTGAAACAGGCGGGCGGTGATCGGGCGGCGACCACGGTCGAACCGCTCAAGTCCGATGCCCGGCGGGACGAAATCGCCCGCATGCTCGCCGGATCGGAAGTCACCGACGAAGCGCGGGCGGCGGCGTCGTCGCTTCTGAAAGCGTCCTGATCCCGTGCCGGCAAACGGCGATAAAGACGGCCTCCGTTCCCGTCCCGTCGACAGCCTGCGGCCTGAAGACGCGGCCGTGGAACTGGAAGCCCTCGCCCGGGAAATCGCGGAACACGACAAGGCATACTACCAAAACGACGCGCCCGATGTATCGGACGCGGATTACGACACGCTCCGGCGGCGTAACGCGGCGCTTGAGGCGCGGTTTTCCAACCTTATCCGGGCCGATAGCCCGTCCAGCCGCGTCGGCGCGGCGCCGTCGGGGGCTTTTAAAAAGGTCACGCACAGCGTTCACATGCTGTCGCTCGCCAACGCGTTTACCGAGGAAGAAGTTCAGGATTTTTTTGATCGGGTCCGGCGATTTTTAAACCTCTCCGATGACGCGCCGGTCGGCGTCATGGCGGAACCCAAGATCGACGGGCTTTCCGTTTCCGCCCGGTTCGAAGATGGGCGTTTCGTTCAGGCGGCGACCCGGGGCGATGGGCGCGAGGGCGAGGACATCACCGAAAACATGCGGACTATCAGCGATCTGCCGGACAGGCTTGCCGGCGGGGACCTGCTGGCCGGCGGTCTTCCCAAGGTCCTGGAGGTGCGGGGCGAAGTGTACATGACCAAGGACGACTTCCGGGCCCTGAATGACCGGCAGGCGGAGGCGGGGGCCAAGGTCTTCGCCAATCCCCGGAACGCCGCCGCCGGGTCGCTCCGCCAGAAAGATCCCACCATTACCGCTGCCCGGCCGCTCCGCGTGTTTTTCTACAGCTGGGGGGAGGTCTCCGACTTGTCCTGGAAGACGCAGGAAGAATTCATCAAGGCGCTCGGCGCCTGGGGGTTTGCAACCAATCCGAAGGCCCGCCTCTGTGCGTCCGTCGCCGAGGTCATGGTGTTGTACCGGGAGACCGAGGGTGAGCGCGCGAACCTGCCTTATGACATCGACGGCATGGTCTACAAGGTCAATCGCATCGACTGGCAGGAGCGGCTGGGTCAGGTTTCCCGCGCCCCCCGGTGGGCGACGGCGCACAAGTTCGCCGCCGAAAAGGCGACGACGGTGCTGGAAAAGATCACCGTGCAGGTCGGTCGCACGGGCACGCTGACGCCGGTCGCCAACCTGACGCCGGTGACGGTGGGCGGAGTGGTGGTTTCCCGCGCGACACTCCACAACGAGGACGAAATCGCCCGCAAGGACGTGCGCGAAGGCGACACGGTGGTGATCCAACGGGCTGGCGACGTGATCCCGCAGGTGGTCGAGGTCGTGTTGGATAAGCGTCCCCGCGGCGCCAAGGCCTTCAAGATGCCCGACACCTGCCCCGAATGCGGCAGCCTCGCGATACGGGAAGAGGGCGAAGCCGCCAAGCGCTGCACCGGCGGGCTGATCTGCCCGGCGCAGGCGGTGGAGCGGTTGAAGCATTTCGTGTCGCGGGACGCCTTCGACATCGAAGGGCTGGGCGCCAAGCACATCGAGGCGTTCTGGTCCGAAGGCTTGTTGAAATCACCCGCCGATATCTTCGCTATCTCTCATCACGAGTCGGCGTTGCGCGAGCGCGAGGGCTGGGGCGAAAAGTCCGTCGATAACCTTCTGGCGGCCGTTGAGGCGAAGCGGGAAATCGGCCTCGACAGGTTCATCTATGCCCTCGGCATTCGTCAGGTCGGGCAGGCGACGGCACGGCTTTTGGCTCGTACCTACGGCTCGTTCGACGCATTCAAGAAAGCCATGGAGGCGGCAGCCGACCGAGAGGGGGAGGCTTACGCGGAACTGATCGACATCGATCAAATCGGCCCGGCCGTCGCCGATGACCTGATCGGCTTTTTCGCCGAAGACCACAACCAGACGGTGCTCGCGAACCTGGCCGAAGCGCTCGACATCCAAGACATGGCGGCGCCCGATACATCGTCGTCCCCCGTGGCCGGGAAGACCGTGGTGTTTACCGGGACGCTCGAAACCATGGGCCGGTCCGAAGCCAAGGCCAGGGCGGAAAGCTTGGGCGCCAGGGTGGCGGGCAGCGTTTCGAAAAAGACCGACTACGTGGTCGCTGGTCCCGGCGCGGGATCTAAGCTGAAAAACGCAGAAGAGCTGGGGGTCACGGTGCTGACGGAAGAAGAATGGGCGGCGCTGGTCGGCTAAGTCCGCCGCCTAAAACCACTTCTTCCACCGGGTCCACTGGATCTGTTCTTCGCCGTCGAGTCGGGCGTAAAAGCGTTTCGCCTTTTTGTTGGTGCGGAGCACGTTCCATTCAAGCCGTTCGTAGCCGCCCGCCCGCCCGCGATCGAAAACGGCGTTCATGATCGCTGCGCCGGCGCCCCGGCTGCGCCAGGCTTTCTCAACATAAAGCATTTCCAATTCCAGCGACGGCCGGGCCGCGTAGCTGTAGGTGATGTCGAACATGGTCGCGAAGCCGATCAACATGCCCCCGGCGGCCTCGGCCACCACGGCCCGGAAGGGCGGGGTGGGGAGCGCCAGCCGGCGGGCCAGTTCGGGCTCGGTCACGAGCAGGTTTGTCTCCCACCCTTCGAAGCGGGCCAAGCCCCGCATCAAGGCCAGCAGGTCGGGCGCGTCGGCCTGGGCCGTTTCCGGCGTGATCCAGCGAACGTGAAAATCTGAGGACGACATGGAACCCAAGTCTACAAAACAAAAGGCGGTCCGAAAGCCGCCTTTTTTTAACTCGGTCGCCTAAGCCTTGGAGGTGTTTAATTTGCGCAAAGCCACCTTTAGCCGCCTATTGACCGGGGGCCTCGGGTTTTGCGACTAGTACAATTTCCCAGGAATGTCGGCGATGGCGGCATCGATCAGTTGATCGGCCTTGCCACCCTCAAGCGTTTCGGCGAGTACCGTTTCCGTCGCCGCGACGGCGATTTCCGCCGTCCGCGCTTTGATCAGGTCCAAGGCGGCGGCTTCGGCCTGGGCCAGACGGTCCATGGCCTGCTTTTCGCGACGGGCGAGGGAGTCCTTCAACCGTTCCTCGCCGTGTTTGGCGAGGCGTTCAGCTTCTTCCTTAGCGGCTTCGGCGATCTTGCCCGCTTCGCGCTGGGCGTCCCGCTGTTTTTTCTGATAGTCGGCGAGAAGCTTCTGCGCTTCCTCGCGAAGCTGTTCGGCTTCATCCAGGTCGGCGGAGATTTTGGCCGCTCGCGCGTCCAATTGCGCCGTTACCTTGCCGGGAACCTTCAGATAGACCAGCAGCACAATGAAGGCGGCGAACGCCGTGGCAACCCAGAATGTGGGATCGTGGAACATGGCGTCCATGGATCAGGCCCCCCGAGCTTTTTGGGCGGCGGCGACGGCCTTGGCGACCGCCGCGTCGTCCGGCGTCTCGCCGGTCAGTCGTTCGCAGGCCGCCTTGGCGACTTCCTGAGCGATCCCGCCGACGTCGGCCAGCGCCGACTGCACCGCGTCGTTAATGGCGGCTTCGCCTTCTTCGATGCGCTGGCGCAGCTTTTCGCCGAGATTGGCGCCCTCGGCTTCCTGCTTGGCCTTCATGTCGGCCTGGACCTTGGCAATCGCCTCGTGCGCTTCGGCGCGGGCGGCGGCCAGGGCCTTTTCATAGGATTCCTCGGCTGCCTCGGCCTCGGCTTTCAGGGTTGCCGCTTTTTCGAGGTTTTGTTCCAGCTTTTTCTGGCGCAATTCGAGCGTCTCGGCGATGCGGGGCACCGCCAACTTCCACATGATAAGGAAGAGCGCGATGAACGTAAGAACCAGCCAGACGACCTGGGGCACAAAGGTGGTGAAGTCTAGTTGAGGCATGGAACGTCCTCGTTAAAAGGCGACAGGGCTGGATTTGTGCGGCGGCGGTACGGGCCCGTCGCCCTGGAAACCAGGCCTTGTGGCCTTAGCCGAACAGAATGACCAGCGCGATAACCAGCGCGAACAGCGCGATGGCTTCTACGAGGGCGAAGCCCAGCATGGTCATCGGGAACACGGCGCCCTGGGCGCCCGGGTTGCGGCCGACGGCCTGAATGAACGAGGCAAAGATGGTGCCGATGCCGATGCCGGAACCGATCACGCCTATAACGGCCAGGCCGGCGCCGAGCAGCTTCGCAGCTTGAACTTCCATGGGATTTTCCTTTCTTGAATAGTCGTAAATCGATGTTTCGGTTGAACAGTAATCAGTGAAGATGCAACGCGTCGTTCAGATAAAGACACGTCAGAATGGTAAAGACGAACGCCTGCAGGAAGGCGATGACGATTTCCAGGCCCGTGAGGGCGACGACGAACAGCCACGGCGCCACGCCGAACAAGCCCAAGGAAATGATGAAGCCCGCGAACACCTTCAGCAGCGTGTGGCCTGCCAGCATGTTGGCGAACAGTCGGACGCTCAAGGAAATCGGCCGGGACAGATACGAAATCACTTCGATCGGGATCAAGAGCGGTGCCATCAACATGGGCACACCCGGCGGCATGAAGAACGAGAAGAAGTGCATGCCGTGCTTGGCGACCGCAATGATCGTCACGCCCACGAAGATGACCGCGGCCATGGTGAAGGTGACGATGATGTGGCTGGTGAAGGTGAAGCTGTAGGGCACCATGCCGAGCAGGTTGCCGAACAAAACGAACATGAACACCGAAAAGATGAAGGGGAAATAGGCACGGCCTTCAGAGCCGACCGTATCCTTGATCAGATTGGCGATGAAGATGTAACTGAGTTCGGCCATCGACTGCCAGCGGCCCGGCACCAGGGCGCCGCGGCGCATGCTGAGGATCAGAAACGAAGAAACGACGATCACCGTCGCGACCATGAGCAACGACGAGTTGGTAAACGACACGTCGAGACCGCCGAGCTTGATCGGCACAAGGGTTTTGATCTCGAACTGGGCGAGCGGGCTGTGATTGGCGGCCAAAGTGGAAATCCCCGTTTATTGCACGTGCGTTAAGCGTAAGACATGTCAGGTTTTGTCGTCGGTCTCGTTATCCGTTTGATACCCTGCGGCGTACCCGAAACCACGGGCCATGCGATAGACGTTCAGAATGCCGGCGCACCCCCCCAGGATGGTGAACACCAGCATCAGCCAGGGCTTGGTGTCGAGCCAGGCGTCAAGCCCGTAACCGATCGCCAGCCCAACGGCGACGGCGGAAACTAACTCAATGCCGACACGAAATGCAAGCGCCAGGGCGCTTTTTTGGGGCTGTTCGGCGGAATTTTTTCGCGCATGCGAAAGCCCCCCGGATTCCTTAGCGGAATCGATCCTTTTTTGCAGGCTTTCCAGGTCCGAATTCGGGTCTTGATCAGCCATCCGACGCCCCATTTGCGGGGGGGGTTTATCCGGTTTTGCCGGGGGGTGCCAGGGAATCCGCCCAGGGGGCCCCAACCGCCCGCCGGATATCAGGATCGGACAAGCCCGGGCACCCGGGTATTTTTAAGCGGATTCCCGAAGGTCCTCGGCCTTTTGCAGGTCGACGGAGACCAGTTGCGAAACACCGCGTTCCTGCATGGTGACGCCGAACAGCCGGTGCATGCGGGCCATCGTCATCCGGTGGTGGGTTATGATTATGAAGCGCGTGGAGCCGGTCGCCGACATGTGTTCCAGCATGGTGCAGAACCGGTCGACGTTGGCGTCGTCCAAGGGGGCGTCCACTTCGTCCAGCACGCAGATCGGCGCCGGGTTGGTCTGGAACACCGCGAACAGCAGGGACAGCGCCGTCAGCGCCTGTTCACCGCCCGACAGCAGCGACAGGATCTGCAGCCTTTTGCCCGGCGGGCTGGCGAAGATTTCAAGCCCGGCGTCCAGCGGGTCGTCGCTTTCGACCAGTTCCAGGTGCGCGCGGCCGCCGCCGAACAGTTTGACGAACAGTTCCTTGAAGTGCGCGTTGACCTCGGCGAAGGACGCCAATAGCCGCTGCCGGCCTTCGCGGTTTAGTTCGGCGATTCCTTGGCGCAGCTTTTCGATGGCGGCGACCAGATCGTTCTTTTCCGTTTCAAGGCCGGTGATCTGTTCTGACAGTTCTTTCATTTCCTGTTCGGCGCGCAGGTTCACGGGGCCCATGGTGTCGCGTTCGCGGATCAACCGGTCGACGAGTTTTTCCGCGGCTTCCAGTTCCGGCAGCATCTGGCCTTCGGTGATTTCGGCCAGTTCGACCAAGGCTTCGGGCCGCGCCTGGAGCCGGTCCTGAATGCGCTCGATCATGCCTTCCGACGCCTGGACCGCTTGTTCGACGGCGCCTTCGGCGCGGACGCGTTTTTCCCGCGCCTGGGACAGTTCGTGTTCGGCCTGGCGCAGCGCCCGGTCGGCTTCGGCCAGTTTGGCCTCGGCTTCGGCCAAGCGGTCGGCGGCCTCCTTGCGACGGCCTTCGGTCTCCTCCAACTGGCTCAGCAGCTGGGTGCGTTTGGCCTCTATCTCGGCGGGCTTTTCGCGCAGCACGGCAAGCTCGCCGTTCAACGCCTCTGCCCGGGCAGCCAGGTCGGCCAGTTGTTCTTCCGACTGGGCGCGGCGGGTGACCCACATCTGCGATTCCTGGCCCAGCGCATGCAGCCGCTGGCGGCGGCCCTCGGCGGCCTGGGACAGTTGATCGTGGCGGGACCGGCATTCCATCTGATGGGTGCGTTTGTCGGCCAGCGCCGTGCGCTGATCGGACATCGCCTGACGCATGGCTTCCAGGTTCGGCTGTTCCGCCAGTTCGGCTTCGGCCTGCGACTTGCGGCCGGTCGATTCCTCCTTGTCGGTGGCAATCCCGGCTAGCGTTTCGGCAAGCGCCGCCAGTTTCGACTGCACCGCCGCGGCCCGGTCCTTGACTTCGGCCAGATGGTCGCGGGCGGCGTTGAACGCCCGGTCGGCTTCGTTTCGGACGCGGCGGGCTTCCTGTTCGCCGGCGCGGGCGGCCCGGGCCATCTGTTCGGCGGCGTCGGCGGCTTGTTTCAACTGCTGGGCGATATCGGCAAGCAGCGTCCGCTGCGCCGTCGCTTCGGCCAGACGGTTGCGCTGGGCAAGCCGTTTGGCGGCGGCGGTTTCAGCCCCTTCGGCAACGGTGAAGCCGTCCCACCGCCACAGTCCGCCCGACCGGCTGACCAGCCGCTGGCCGGGTTGCAGGTCAGATTGCAGGCGGCGGCCGTCCTCGGCGCTGTCGACAAGTCCGATTTGTGAGAGGCGTCGGGCCAGCGCGCGGGGGCCGTTGACGACTTCCGACAACGGCCTGGCACTCATGGGAAGGGTGGGGGCGGACATAAACGGCAGCAAAGACCGCCAGCCGATGGCGGCGCCGCCGCTTTCGTCGTGTGATTCGGGAGCCGACAAATCCTCGCCCAAGGCGGCGCCCAAGGCTTCCTCGAACCCGATTTCAACGTCGATGCTGTCCAAAACCGGCGGCAGATCGGTTTCCGGACCAGCGCTGAGCACATTTTCAAGGGTGCGGATTTCCGTTTCGAGCGCCGTCAGTTCCGTCGCCTTGGCGCGGGCGGCCTCGGCGGTGTTCTGGGCGCGGGCGTCGGCGTCGGTGCGGGCGGCTTCGGCCTCGCCCAACGTGTCTAGGGCGGTTTCCAGCGCCTGGCGCGCCTGATCGGCGGTGACGTCGGCATCGGCCAGATCGACCAGATCGGCGGACTGGGTTTCCAGATCCGTCCTCTGGCGCATGGCGTCTGCCTCGCGCTGGGCGAGCCGCTCAAGCCGCGCCGTCAGTTCGCCGATCCGCTGGGTCAGCGCATTGCGCCGGGCTTCGGCGGCGGCCAGGTCATTGGTCTGGCTTTCGACTTCGCGTTCGAGGCCGGCGACGGCCTCGTCGGCTTCGGCGCGGGCCTCGGTGGCGGCGGTCAGGTCCTGGGCTTCCTGTGCCTGGGCGGCCTCGATCTCGGCCTTTTCCGCCTGAATCCGCTGCAACGCGGCCTCGGCGTCGTTGATCAGGGCCTTTTCGCGTTCCCGGTCGCGGGCGGTCTGTTCAAGCCGCGCTTCGGTGCCCGCCTGGGCTTGAAGGACGCGGGCTTCCTCGGCGTCGAGGGCTTCCCGGGCCATGGTCAGGCGCTGCAGTTCGGCGGCTGTCCGGGCCTCGGCCTGGCGCAGTTCGGGCAGGCCCTCGGCGGCTGCCGCCTGATGGGTCGCGGCGTGGGCGGCCTTGCCGGTCAGATCGTTGACTGCGGTGTCCGCATCAGCCAGCGCCTCGCCGGTGCGGGCACGGCGGTCTTCGGCTTCCGTCCACAAACGATGGAACAGGATCGCCTCGGCCTTGCGGATGTGATCCGACAGATTGCGGTAGCGGGTCGCCTGCCGGGCCTGCTTTTTCAGGTTCTGCATCTGGGCGTCCAGGGTGACGAGAATGTCGTCCAGGCGCTCCAGGTTGGTTTCCGCGCCGCGCAGGCGTAATTCCGCCTCGTGGCGGCGGGAATGCAGGCCGGTGATGCCGGCGGCTTCTTCCAGCATCAGACGCCGCTGTTGCGGCTTAGCGTTGATGACGGCGCCTATGCGGCCCTGGCTGACCAGCGCGGTCGAGCGCGCACCCGTCGCCTGATCGGCGAACAGCAACTGCACGTCGCGGGCCCGCACGTCTTTGCCGTTGATCCGGTAGCTCGATCCCTTGTCGCGTTCGATGCGGCGTGAGATTTCCACCTCGTCCTCTTCATTGAACTGGGCGGGTGCGTTGCGGCCCTTGTTGTCGAGCGTCAGCAGAACCTCGGCAATGTTCCGCGACGGACGGTCGGCGGTGCCGGAAAAGATCACGTCCTCCATTTCAGAGCCGCGCATCTGCTTGGCTGACGTTTCACCCATGACCCATTTAAGAGCCTCGACCACGTTGGATTTCCCGCAGCCGTTGGGGCCGACGATCCCGGTCAGGCCCGGCTCGATGCACAGGTCCGTGGGATCGACAAAGGACTTAAAGCCCGTAACCCGGATTTTCTTGAAGTGCAGCACCGCTGTTTACCTATTCGTTATTTAAGATTTTTCCCGAAGCGCACGTTGAATCAGTTGTTCGAAGGCATCGAAGGGTTGAGCGCCTTCGACTTTTTGCCCCTGAACCAGGAACGACGGGGTGGAGGCGACCCCGTGGGTATTGTGGGCGTCCTCGGCGATCTTGCGAAGGCCCTGCAACAGGCCTTCATTCCGCAAGCAGCTGTCAACCTGGGCTTCCGACATGCCGAGTTTCTTGGCCGATGCAATCAGCGCCGCCATGCCGTCTTCGGCCCGGCCCCAGACCGCCTGATCGCGGAACAAGACGTCGACCATGGCAAAATACCGGACCGGACCGGCGCACCGCGCGACCATCGAGGCCGCCATGGCCCGCTGGCCCAACGGAAAGTCGCGGAAAATCACCTTAACCTTGCCGCTTGCCACATACTTCTTCTTGATCCGTGGCAGGGTTTCTTCATGAAACTGCTTACAGTGCGGGCAGCCGAGTGACGCATATTCGACAATCGTGACCGGCGCCTTGGGATCGCCGAGCACCTTGTCTTCAAGCATTTCTTCCAGCGTCGGCATGGCTGACGCCGTGGCCTGACCGACCCAGAAAACGGTCAGCACAGTCATCAAAGTAAAAGCTAAACCTTGTGTCAGTTTTCGCAATTATTCCTCCCGATACACAAGATATTGATAAATATAGAATCGGCCCCGTTGAGGAGTCGACTCCTTTCGCTAATGGGTTGATTCCGATGGCGAATCACAAATCTATCCACTGTCCCGGACGGGCTTTTCCCGCCGCCGGATCACCGCCTCGCCCAGCGCTTCCAGCGCCTGGCGAAGCTCCGGGTCCGTCACCTCGGCCAATTCGTCGGCCAAAACCGCCTGCTCGCCAGGGCTGAGCGGCCGGGGCGAGATCCGCCGGTTGGTCTCATTTTTCGGCAAAGGGCGCTGGAAAATATGGATGTCCTTTACCGCGCCGTACCCGAAGTAGGTGTTGATCTTTTCGACGATCAAGGGGGTCAGGTGCTGGACCTCGGTGGCCACGGCGGAATTGTCGACCTGCAGGTGCAAAAGCCCGCCCGAACGCTGGCCACGGGGGTAGGTAATGCGGTCCGGCAGCGTATGACGGGCCAGCAGGTCGCCGGCGATCTCGCGCCAATGGCGCACGGCCTCGCCCTGAACGAACCCGCGGTTGCCGTAGGCCGTGGCGGTAACCCGGCCGAGGGCGCTGCCGACGGCGCGGGCGGGGCCGCCGCGCCGGACCGGTTTACGGCCGTCCGAATTTTCCGCCATCGTTGGGGCCTCCCAGCCGTCGGTGCCGGTTCGTCTTTCGCGGGATCGGGCATCATGGCATTAAGTTCCCTTGACTGGAACGACGGACTGAAACGAAGGCGGCCCGATCGCACTCATGGTGGCTAAACCTAGAAAAGCAACGGCGCAATCGCTGCTTCGCTGGTACGACCAAAACCGGCGGGACCTGCCGTGGCGGGCCGGGCCGGGCGACCGGCCCGATCCCTACCAGGTGTGGCTTTCCGAAATCATGTTGCAGCAGACCACGGTTGCCTCGGTGCGGCGGTATTTTGACCATTTCGTGGCGCGCTGGCCGACGGTCGGAGACCTGGCGGCGGCGGAATTGGACGACGTGCTGCACGCCTGGCAGGGTTTGGGATACTACGCGCGGGCCCGCAACCTTCACAAATGCGCCCACGCCGTGGCGGCGGACCACGGCGGGACGTTCCCGGGTAGGGAGGAGGCGCTCCGCGCGCTGCCAGGCATCGGCGCCTATACGGCTGCCGCCATCGCCGCCATCGCCTTCGACCAGCCGGCGACGCCCGTCGACGGCAATATCGAACGGGTGACAGCCCGGCTGTTCCGCATCGATGACCCGCTGCCGAAGGGCAAGAGGGCCATCGCCGAAAAAGCCCGGGCGTTGACGCCCGTAAAACGCCCCGGCGACTTCGCCCAGGCGATGATGGACCTGGGTGCGACCGTATGCACGCCGCGCAACCCAAATTGCGGCGCCTGTCCTTGGTTGGGCGCCTGCGTCGCGCATCTGGCGGGCGATGCGGAGGCCTATCCAAGGCGCGCGGCGAAAAAGGCCAAGCCGACACGCTTGGGCGTGGTGTTTTGGATAACGGACAAAAAAGGCCGGGTCTTGGTCCGGAGGCGGCCGGAAAAGGGGCTTCTAGGCGGGATGATGGAATTTCCGTCGACCGACTGGCGGGAAAGCCCGTGGACCGACGGGGACGAGTTGGCTCAAGCGCCCATCGCGTCGACCAATTGGACCGACGTGCCGGGCGACGTGCGCCACACCTTCACGCACTTTCATCTGGTGTTGCGGGTGCTGCGCGCGACGGTGCCCAAGGCCAACCAAAACCTGGGGGATTGGCTAGCACCGGGGGACTTTTCCAGGATCGCACTGCCGACGGTGATGAAGAAGGTGGCGAAGGCGGTCGCGACCTAATCCGTATTCGCACCGCTTCCGCGCCTCATGCTTCAATCGTTTGAATAAGACGCATTCGATCTTGAACGATGACGTGCGCCGACAAATGCCCGGAGCTGAACGCCTTGGGATCGAGATTGATTTTGTGGGCATGTTTAAAATCGACCGAGGAAATACGAATACGTCCGTGGATCACGCCGACGTTCTGATCGAACAGACCGTCGGCCTCGATCCATTCGTACCAATTCCATTGGCAGTCTCGGCGCTTTTGAAGCCATCGAACTTCTCGACCGGCTGCGTCGACGGTATCCCGAGATTGAGGCGAAGGTGTCCGTTTGCAACGTCGATGACATTCTGACGAGCATCAAGAAGGTTCGCGCCGATGTCGCCATTGTCGATGAGGAGATACGGGAACCCGATATCCACTGCCGTTTTTACAGTCAGCGCGAAATCCTCGTCATAGTGAATGCGGCGCACAGGTTGGCCAAACGAATGCGGATTGATCTTCGCGATCTGGAGGGCGAAGACTTCGTGCTGCGGGCCTTGCCGTCTAGTACTCGCGGCACTTTCGATCAAGCGCTTCAGTCCGCTGGCGTCACGGTCAGGCCGGTGATGGAAATTGATAGCCGGTAAACCATGCGTGAAGCCGTGGTGCGCGGCTTCGGTATTGCCGCCATAACCGACATTCACTTCATACCGCACCCCGATATCCGCGCGCTGCGCATCGCGGCTGGCGACGTGTATGCAAAGATATACATCGCCTGCCTGGAGGAGCGGCGGCGCGTTCCCGTAATCAATGCGTTTCTTGAAACCTCTGAAAACCGGGACAGAAAAGCTTAGGCGGCTGCCATCCCGGTGGTCAGCCGTCCAATTCTTCGTCCGGTACGACGCGGAGCGCCGGCAGGTCCGAGCGCGAGCGGATGATCATGTTTTCGTCACAGCGCACGCAGGCGCCGGCGTCGATGCCGTCGACGGTGAAGGTGCAGACCTGGGTGTAAAGTCCGCCGATCTTGGGCAGCGGGAACAGTTCCTGATAGATGTCGTCGCGGTCGTGGAACTGGCCGTCGGTTTCTTCCAGCACGTTGGCTTTGTCGTCGACCATCGCGATGTTGCCGCCGCAGCGTCCGACGATGGGTTTGCGGACATAACCCTTGGCGGCGAGGCTGTCAGTCAGCCCGAACGTGGTTTCTAGTAGATAGGGGTAATTGGGATAGAGCTGCCACAACACCGGCAGGATCGCCTTGTTGCTGGGAATCAGCGACCACAGCGGTTCGAACACCATCACTTCGGGCCGCAGCAGTACATCGATCAGGCGCGGCGGATGATCGCGGATTTCTCCGAATTCGTGGCTTTTCAGGAACGCTTCTTCATCCACGGCTTCGTCGCGTAACTGGTCCAGCGCGGTTTCCCAGGCCCAGGTCTTCCACACCCAGTCGATCTGTTCGCCGTCGGCGTCAATGACGCGCCCAGCGCCGTCCCAATCGAGGCCCTTGAGGCCTCGCACCAGTTTGCAGCGCACGCCCGCGGCCTCCGCCGCCGACTTCATGTATAGGGCGTGGTAATCTTCTTCTTCATCTTCGTCCTGGAAGATGTGCAGCGGGTCGTCTACCCGGCTGTCCTGCCAGGACCGGGTGAGGGCCTTGAACAGCCGGGCGCCCGGATCGCGGCCTTCGGTAACGCCGTGATGCGCCGCCCAAAGCCCCTGGGTCATACCGCATTCCATGTGGCAGCCGGCGGAATCGGTATTGTATTCGTAAACCTTGAGCCCGTTTTCGGTGAGTGCGAAGTCGAACCGGGCGGTGATGTTGTGGGCGCGGCGGTTCTGCCAGCTTTGCAACAGGCGCGGCAACAGCGCCGTCGGCAGATTGAAGCGCTCCAGAACGTCCGGGTGTTCCAACACATAGTCCGTCGCGCGGATGAACATGGCGTGCAGTTCGTTGGTCGCGCGTTTGAGCTCGTTCCGCGCGGTTTCGCTCATCACGAAGTACTGGCCCAGGTGCTCGTCCTTGGTTGCCAGGCGCTGGCCGCCCATGAATTTGACGTAGGATGCCTGTTCCGGCCGCGTGACGTCGAGCCAAGGCGCGGGGTTGTGCTTTGTTTCCCGCATGCGCAGGTTGAACAGTTTGGGATCGATGGTTCCCGGCGCCTGGGCGTGGGTGTCGTCGTCGGTCTGAATGACCCAGCCGAGGATCGACGTGTCGTCATAGGTGCAGAAGACCCAGTGCGCGCCGGCGGCGTCGACCGTCATGGGCAGTTCGCGGGCCCATCCGGCGCCATCGGGCCAGGGCCGGTGGTCGACGTTCTGTTCGGCGATGCGCACAGTGGTGGCGGTAACCTCGGCGACGACGGCGACGTGGCCCGTCCGTTCGAACCAGCCGCCTTCGTTCCAGATCAACAGCGCGCCCGGTTCGGGCGGCCGCTGCGAGCCGTTGCGAAACGCCTTAAGCGGCAATTGCGCGCCGTCCTTGACGACCGTGACATGGCCCAGCCGGAAGATTTCGTAGGCCATGGCGATGTTGTCGAAGACATAACCTTTGTTGACGTACATCCAGCGACGGCAATATTCCACGCACTGCCATTTGTGACCCATGTAGACGTCGTCGAGTTCGCTTTTGAACGCGGCCCGGTCGGGCATCGCCTTTTCGTCGACGGTCTTGTAATCGGATGAATAGGACGGCACGCCGCCGGGGCCGTGGCCCAGCACGGTCCCGAAAGGTTCCCATCCGGCCATCGTCCTGTTTGCCAAGTCGGTATTCCTGTAAAAAAAACGGCCTGACCTCGCGAAGGAATTCGGGCGGTATTGCCCGGGCGCGTCAGCGACCTATTACGCCATCGGCGCGCAGAACGGAATGTCCATTTTATCGCCGCCGGGGAATGCCTCGGCGACGGCCTTAGATGGGTGGCGCCTCAGCCCGCAGGCAAGAGGTCGAGCGTGAAATAGGCGCTGAATGGATCGTCGGTACAGTCGCCGATGGGCCCGCAAGGCACGAACCCGGCCCGCGTGTACATCGCGGTGGCGGGGGCAAAGGGCTCGGACCGGCCGGTTTCCAGGCTGAGTTTCCGATATCCCCGGGTTCTGGCTTCGGCGAGGATATGGTTCAGCGTCGCCTGGCCAATACCGCGCCCCCGGCGGTGGGCGCGGGTGTGCATGGATTTGTTTTCGCCGTGACCGGCGTAGATTTTCTTTAACGCGCCGCAGGCAACCAGATCGCAGCCGTCCCACACCGACCAGAACGTTACGTCCGCCGCCCGCAGGCCCGACAGGTCGAGCGCATGAACGCTTTCAGGCGGGGTCTGGCTTCGCATCTGGGTCAGGTGCGCGAGAATAAGGTCCTGTACGTCCGCGCCCGTCAGGTCGTCAACGCGGAAGTCAAGATCAAGACCGGCGGTCGTCATCAGCGTCAGTCGTCGTAAGACATCAACGCGTCGAACGGCACGTCCAGTTTGTCGCGACCCTTGAGGAACGTCAGTTCGATCAGGCAGGTCGCGCCGACGACCTCGGCCCTGGCATCGCGGAGAAGTTTGATCGACGCCCCCATGGTGCCTCCGGTGGCCAGCAGATCGTCCATGATGACGACGCGCTGACCCGGCGTGACCGCGTCTTTTTGAATTTCGATGACGTCGGTGCCGTATTCCAGTTCGTATTCATACGAAATGCATTCGCCGGGCAATTTGCCTTTCTTGCGTACCATGATGAAGCCGCAGCCCAATTTGGACGCGAGCGGCGCCGCAGTCAGAAACCCGCGGGATTCAATCCCCGCCAGAATATCCGGTTTATATCCGGCGACGATCTTCGCCAGCCGGCCGAGCGCCACTTGCCAGGCGTCCGGATGAGCCAGAAGCGTCGAAATGTCGTAAAACATTATGCCCGGCTTGGGAAAATCGGGAATGCCGCGGATGTGGTCTTTCAGGTCCATGGGTCGGGTCTCCGGTCAGGCGGTCGGTGAACCGCATCCTATGAATTGACGGAGGGGCTTGCAATCGTCGTCGTGCGGGCGTCCAATTGGTCGACATTTCATCGTGATGGGCAACCCGCCGCGGGAGCGTGGCCATGACAAAGGTGTTCTACCGGGACTTGAAGTGTGACATGCCGGTCGCCGCGAGCGGCGACGGCATTTACCTGATCGACAGCGCGGGAAAGCGCTACATGGACGCGTCGGGCGGCGCGGCAGTGTCATGCCTCGGTCATTCGGACGCGGATGTCATTCAGGCGATCAAGGATCAGCTGGATAAGGTCGCCTTCGCACACAACGGGTTCATGACGTCGGAACCGGCGGAGGAACTGGCGGAGTTTCTGGTCGACGCGGCGCCAAGCGACAATAAAGACGGCGGCATCGGCATGGTGTATTTCGTTTCCGGCGGGTCGGAGGCGGTCGAGGCGGCGCTGAAGATGACCCGCCAGTATTTCCTGGAAACAGGCCAACCGGAGCGCACGCGGTTCATCGCCCGGCGGCAGAGCTATCACGGCAATACGCTAGGCGCGTTGTCGGTCGGCGGCAACGTGTGTCGGCGCGAACCCTACAAGGAAATGCTCATGCCGACCAGCCACATCGCGCCCTGTAATCCGTACCGCGACCGGCTGGACACGGAGAGCGAGGAAGAATACGGCCTTCGCGTCGCGAACGAACTTGAGGCCGAGATTGAACGCCTGGGCCCCCGCAACGTCGCGGGCTTCATCGCCGAAACCGTGGGCGGCGCCACGGCGGGGGTGCTGGTGCCCGTGCCGGGATATTTCAAACGCATCCGGGAAATTTGCGACAAGCACGGCGTGATTATGATTTTGGATGAAATCATGTGCGGTATGGGCCGGACGGGGACGCTGTTCGCGTGCGAACAGGACGGTGTCGTGCCGGACATCATCTGTATCGCCAAGGGGCTTGGCGCCGGGTATCAGCCGATCGGCGCGACGTTGGTCAGCGCAAAGGTCTACCGGGCGTTCGAAGGTGGTTCCGGCGCGTTTCAGCACGGCCACACCTACATGGGCCACCCGACAGCCTGTGCCGCGTCATTGGCGGTCCAGAAGAAAATCCGCGATCACGATCTGCTTTCGAATGTTCTGAAGCAAGGCGATAACCTTGTGGCGGCGCTGCACGACAGGATCGGCAATCACCCGAACGTCGGCGACATCCGGGGCCGCGGCTTGCTCAGGGGTATCGAACTGGTCGCCGACCGGTCGACCAAGGAGCCGCTTAATCCGACGCTCAAGATCCACGCGCGGGTTAAGAAGGAAGCGCTCGCCCGAGGCGTCATCTGTTATCCCGGCGGCGGCACGGCGGACGGGGTGCGCGGCGACCATGTGATGTTGGCGCCGCCGTTCATCATCACCGAGGACCAGGTTTCGGAAATCGCCGGTTTGATCGTTGTCTCGATTGACGCGGCGTTGCAAAGCGCCGGCGTCGGCTAGCGGCAGAGACGGAGAGGGGACAGAGGGCATGAATATGTTGGGGCGTATTATCGGCGGCGTCGTGTTGGGTGCCACGATTGCAGCGGCGGCGGTGCCGGCCGGCGCCGAGGAAAAAATTGTTATCGGGACCGGCGGCAAGGCCGGGAATTACATTTCGCTCGGCACCGCCATCTGCAAGGCGATGAACGCGAGACCAACCGGGTTCAAGTGCGAGGCCCACGAGTCAAAAGGCTCCATCGACAATCTGATCGGCCTGAAAAGGGTAAATTCGCGTTGGGCATCGCCGTTCATCCCGGTGCCGGAGTATCCTCGCTGAAGGATCTCAAGGGCACACGGCTGGACATGGGGCGGGTCAAATCCTCAAGATGGGTGACCAAAAGACCGGCGCCGAACGTGTCGCCGGCCTAGGCCTGACCCTTAAGGAAGACGGCGGCGTGCTGCGCGATCTCGCGATGGCGCTGGCCAATGATGTCGAGCAGGTGGCTCTGCCCATCGTCGAATTTTCGCAAGTGCTGACCGACGACGACCTCGTCGCCATCATTTCAAGCCAAAGCAGCACGAAACAGCAGGCCATTGCCAGCCGCGGCGCCGTGTCGGAGGCCGTATCCGACGCGCTGGTCGGTTCCGGCAACGAAGCCGCAGTGACCCGTCTGGTGCAGAACGAAGGGGCTGAAATTTCCGAAACGGCGTTCCAGAAAGTCGTCGACGATTACGGGCAAAGCGAAGGCATTCAAAACGCGATGATCAATCGGTCGGCGCTGCCGGTGACGGTGGCGGAACGATTGGTGGCCCTAGTGTCGGAAAACCTGCGCGAACAGCTGATGGAACGCCACGAACTGCCGGCCGGGGTGACGACCGACATCATCCTGCGCTCCCGCGAGCGGGCGACCATAAACCTGTCCATCGAAACAAGCATCGCCGATGTCGAAGCGCTGGTGCAACAGCTTCACCATCAAGGCCGCCTGACCCCGTCCATCGTTCTGCACGCATTGTGCATGGGTGACATCACGTTCTTCGAATGCGCCGTGGCGCGGCGTGCAGGCGTGACGTTGGACAACGCCCGGCGGCTGGTGCATGATCCCAGGCCGCTTGGCCTTCGCGCGCTTTTCGGTAAGGCCAAATTGCCGCAGGCCCAGTACATGGCAGTCCGCGCGGCTATCGACGTCAGCCGCGAAACCGCCTTGGACGGCGGCGAAAACGACCGGGAGCGGTACGCCCGGCGCATGATTGAGCGGATCATGACCCAATGCGACGATCTGGGTGTTGAGTTCGAAGCGGGTGACCTCGAATACCTGCTGGCCAAGATGGACGAGCTGCCCGCTGACATATTAGACGACGATGCGCGGGACGCGCCGGCGGCGGAGTAGGCGGCGTTACGCACCGGGTGTAATAGGCCCGGTCCGGCCTGGCCCGATCGCACTTTCTGAAAATTTAGAGGCTGCCGGTCAGGGATTGCCGAGTTCGCGCCACACGGCGTAATCGGCGCGGAACCGGGAGATCGAATCCCACACGCGCTTGAAGTCCCGGTCGGCCTTGGCGGCTGCGGCGGCGGTCTCGGTCCACGCTTTTTCTAGAGACACCAGAATTTCCCGGGGCCAGCGGCGGACCGTCACGCCTTCCTTGGTGATCGCCAAAAGCGCCCGGTATTGCAGCGCCTCGCCCTCGGCCAGCGCGTGCCGCACGTTGTCGCCGCAGACCGCCCGAAGCTGTGACCGCTGCGCCGCCGGGAGCGCTTCCCACTTCGCCTTGTTGACGATCAGCGGCAGCAGCGTCGCCGGCTGATGCCAACCGGGGAAATAATAGTTCCGTGCCATGCGGTGAAGGCCCAGTTGCTGGTCGATGGCCGGCATGGAGTATTCCGCCGCGTCGATATCGCCGGTCTCAAGCGCGTGGAATGTCTCACCTTCCGACAACGACAGGGTCTTGACGCCCAAGCGGCTCATAACTTTGGCGCCCAGCCCGGTCATGCGGACGCGGAGCCCTTTCAGGTCTTCCAGCGTCTTGACCGGGCGGCGGTACCATCCGGCGCCTTCGGGCGCCACCAAGCCGCAGATCAGGACCTGCACGCCCATGGGCGCGGTGATGTCGCTCATCAGCTTTTCGCCACCGCCGAAATAAAACCAGGCAAGGTATTCATCCGCCCGTGGGCCGAACGGGACCGAGCCCATGAGCTGCATGGCAGGCGACGTCAGCGGCCAGGCGTCCGGCCCGGCGAAGGCGGCATCAATCGCCCCCGATTTGACGGCTTCAAACAAGTTTTTTTCGGGCACCAGGGCGTCCGGTTCATGAAACGCGACTTCCATGCCGCCGGCGGATATGCGCCAGATTTCCGTTTCGATGCGTTTGCCTTGCGCGCCCAGGTGGGGCAGGGCACCGGCAAAGGCGCTGGCCATGCGCCAGCGGATGACCGGCGGCGCGTCCGGCGGCGGCACGAGGCGTTCAAGGTAAGAAGGTTCGAGCGGCGTACCGGCCGAAGCCGACGTTTGCGATTCTTCCAGGGGCGGTGCGGGTGAGACTTCGGGCTGGGAAAGTTCGGCGACGACTTTTGCCGCCGTTACCGGCAGGGATGCCTTTAGCCGGGGTGCAATGACGCTGACGCCGATGACGACGCCGATCACTATTCCTGCGATGATGCCGATGACGGCGTTTCGCATGACGTCCTCCTCGACTGGACCGATCCGAACCGGATTGCCTTCCCCTTTAGCCCGGGGCCGAGTTTACTCGAACCCCCCGGCGGATCGGAGTCCTTAAGACGCTACGTTGTGCACAGCCTGTGGATATCCGCTGAATACAGTGATGTTAGGGCATTGATACAGATCAATGCTGGGCCGCCGGAACCCCTGTCTAATTCCCTTATCGGACAACCAGAGGAGTTCCGGATATGACCACCGGCGGTATTCTTTTTATCGGGGTTGCGTTGCGGCGGCGCTGGCGTTTGCCGGGGCCGTGGCGTATCGCGTTAGCCAGACCGACAACCCCCACTGATTTTTATACGCCCCGGCGGTTCCCGCCGGGGTGCCATTCGCTAGGGCATTGCCCCCGATCTAAACCCACGGATTGGCATACCCTGACTCCGGTTCGCTTGTGCGGATCGGGGTCATTTTTTTGCCGGCCGGGGCCGGGGCAGATCGTTTTGAATTGGGAAGCGGCGGCGGACGTCGCCGCCGTCATGGGCCGCCTAATTGCATTTCCGGTAAACCAGATCGACCTTGTGCCACTGGTTGTTGTACTTGACGGCGTAAGACCTGAGTTCCGTAACGCTGACGATTCGGTCTTGATAGATCAGGCCGTTGCCTTCGAGCACCAGGATGTCGTTTTCGCGGCGGATTTCATAGATGGCAGCGCTGCCGTCGTCGCGCAGCACGCGGACGCGCCCGTCGGTCATCTGGCTGTAGGTCACGCCGTTGCCGCCGCGGGCCTGCGAACAATCGATGGCCCAACGGCCCAATACCCACGGGGCCGGAAACTGACCCGGCGGCGCGAGATCCGGAAGGTTAGCCTGGGTTCCCTGGTTCAACGCCGGAAGCGCCGGTTTGTCGCCGGCATGGGTCGCCGGCACCTGGGCGCCCTGCGTCGGCTGCAACGTCGCTAGACGGCGGCGGGCAAGGTGGGTCAACGCGCTGTCCGGGTAACGCTGGATAAAGTTTTGGAATTTCGTCGGGTCGTCGGAGCCGCGAATTTGCTCCCACTGCTCCACATCCTCGCGCCGTTCGCGGGTCGGGTCGCGGCCGGCGGTGGATTTGTCCGATTCGCCGCCGAACGGGCTGGAAAGCTTGTCCCACAGTTTGTGCGAAGCTTCGGAAACCGTGTCCATTGCGTTTTTGGCGGTTTCGCAGCCGGTCAGCCCGGCCGCAACAACGGCGACGGCGATCAACGGCGCGAATTTTCGGTTCGTGGCTGGTTTCATGCGGTTCCGATCCGCCAGGGCAAAGGGTTCCCGGCTTCCCCTTAATAAATGCCGAAAAATACTATACAATTTATAAAAAAAGCGAAAGTCCGGGAGAAATCCGGGAATACGGGCTGCGTCGGCTGAAAAAAAAGGGCCGGGACGTTGCCGTCCCGGCCCAGCCTCGTGCTCTCGAGGGAGGGAAAGATTCGTTAAAATCCATCCGACATTAATACCATCACACATCGGGCAGGTGGTCTATGTGACGGAAATCACGTTTGCGATTTTTTCTGACGATACGGGAATTCCCGCAAATCACGCCGACCATCGGCACGCGCCGGCGGCGATTACACGGCCGCCCCTTGAACGCCATTCACGCCCGGCGCCGATAAAAAACCCCCGGACCAGGGGTCCGGGGGTTCTCATTGGTCGGAGTGAGAGGATTCGAACCTCCGACCCCTGCCTCCCGAAGACAGTGCTCTACCAGGCTGAGCTACACTCCGGCAATGACGCCGCGCGGGGGGTAACAGGCGATCGCCCGAGCGTGCCGGGTGAGCGTTATAGCCCCCAAGTGGGGCCAGGGCAAGCGACACGCGAAAGGCGTTTCTCGCGCCGCCGGCGGGCCCGGCGGGTGGGATCAGTAGGCGCGCTCGATACAGAAATCGACGAGTTCCAGAAGCGCACGCTTTTGGTCGTTGTCGGGGAAAATACCGAGCGCGTCGCGGGCCACGGCGCCGAAGTGGCGGGCCCGTTCGACCGTGTCGGCAAGCGCGCCGTGCTTGTCCATCAGCTTCAGCGCGCGGGCGAGGTCATCGTCTCCCTGGTCCAGGTCTTCAAGGCAGCGCCGCCAAAACGTGCGCTCCGCATCGTCGCTCCTATGAAACGCGAGGATCACCGGCAGGGACAATTTGCCTTCGCGGAAATCGTCACCGACGGTCTTGCCCAGTTCCTCCTGTTCGGCGGAATAATCGAGCACGTCGTCGATCAACTGAAACGCGATGCCCAGGTTCATGCCATAGGCGCGGAGCGCATCGGCTTCGGCCTTCGGCCGTTCGGCGACGACCGCGCCGATCTGGCAGGCGGCGGCGAACAGTTCGGCGGTCTTGGCCTTGATGACTTCCAGGTAACTGCCCTCGCCGGTGGTGGTGTCGTTTGTCGTCATCAGCTGCAGCACTTCGCCCTCGGCGATGATGGCCGATGCGTCGGACAGAATTTTCAAAACCTGCAGCGATCCGTCGGCGACCATCACCTGGAACGACCGGGAAAACAAGAAATCGCCAACCAGGACGCTCGCCTGATTACCCCACAGCGCGTTGGCCGATGCTTCGCCCCGGCGCAGTTCGCTCTCGTCGACCACGTCGTCATGCAATAGTGTCGCCGTGTGGATAAATTCGACGCACGCGGCCAAGCCGATGTGCCGGGTGCCGCGGTAGCCGCACATGCGGGCGGCGGCGAGCGTCAGGATCGGCCGCAGCCGCTTGCCGCCGGAGGCCACGATGTGCCCCGCCAGTTGCGGGATCAGTGCGACCGGGCTCGCCATTTTCTGGACGATCACGTCGTTGACCATCGCCAGGTCGCCGGCGACCAGCGCCCGAAGCCGGTTCAGGTTCGGTTTCTTCTTGCGTTCGCCTTCAAGGTCGACAACGACGGCCACGGGCTTTTCCCCTTACAAAACGCGAAGCAGGTTGCTTGACGATGGTCCCAGAAGCCCCGAGCATAGGGACCGGCGGGCCATCAGGTCAACCTGCGGCGCGATCCGGCAGGGCGGGCGAGGGGCCGCCCGAGGGATGTGGGACATGGCGATGATCGAATTGATGCGGACGAACGATCCGGTGCTGCTGTCCTGGGCGGAGGCACGGCTGGCCGCGCTGAACGTGCCAGTGCTTGTATTCGATAACCACGCCAGCGTCATGGAAGGCAACGTGGTGGCGATGCAGCGCCGGTTGATGATCGATCCGGCGGACATGGACGTGGCCGCGACGGTGCTGGCCGAGGCAGAGGACATCGGCCAAGGCCGCGGCGACCCCTTGGACTGACCGGCCCATGACCCCCTGCGCCCCGGCTACGCCGCTCGACGATTTTGAGGAAACCCGACTGCTGGACGGGCGCGTTATTTGCTATCAACCCCGTAAAGGGTACCGCTCGGCCATCGATCCGGTACTGATGCAGGCAGCGGTGCAGGCGGCGCCGGGTGACCGGGTTTTGGACCTCGGCTGCGGCGCCGGTGCGGCGGCGCTGTCGCTGGCGGCGCGGGTTCCCGGCGTCATCGTCGACGGTCTCGACCTTCAACCGATATTGATCGCCGCGGCGGCGGCGGGCGCGGTGGCATCGGGATTGGCTGACCGGGCCGCGTTTTTCGAAGGCGATATGCTCGACCTGCCGGACCCGGTCCGCACCGGCGGATACGACCATGTCATAGCGAACCCCCCGTTTGAACGGGCGGGCACCGTCCGGCCGTCGCCGGACCCGGTGAAGGCGGCGGCGACGGTCGAGGGTCAGGCCAAGCTCGTGGATTGGATCGCAAGTGCAATGGCGCTGGTGCGGCCGGGCGGCACGGTTACCTTCATTCACCGGGGCGACCGGCTGGAGGAACTGGCGGCGTCGCTGGCGGCGGCGGGGACGGTCGCGATTCTCCCTTTATTGGCGCGGGACGGGGATCCGGCGCCGGTGCGCGGCATCGTTAAGGCGCGGGCCGGTGCCGCGGGCGGCGTCACGCGGATCGCGCCTTTGGTGCTTCACGAAACCATTGGAAACTATACATCACGGGCGGATCGGCTGCTGCGCGGCGGCGAGCTTGACGATTTTCACGCGGCGCCGGGCGCGACCTAGGCCGGATGTCATATTGCCCGACCGGACGGCCTCTGAAATAGTTTTCCGATGCTCGGCAAGCGTTCACACACAAAAACAGCATTCGGTGAATTCAAGGGGCTGGAGCGTAGGTTAAGTGGCGAGTACCGGGATTCTCATTGCAATCGCCTTTTTCGGCGCGCTGGGCATTTTGGCCGTGCTGTTCTATGCCTCGACGCTGGCCAAGAACGTCTACGTCATCAAGGTCCAGATGAAGGACGACCTGCAGTACGAAGTCGGCAAGATGAAGGACTTCGTCGAAAAGGAAATGGCGCAGCACCAGAAATGGATGATGCGCGAGCTTGAAGGCATGGTTGGCGGCAAGGACGGCGGCGACGCGTCGGCCGAAGTTCAGTTACTGCGCGTCGCGATGCAGAAGGAGCCGTCCCTGGTGAATGAAAAGGTTCGCAAGATCGAGGCCCTGCAGCAGGCTTTAGCGGCGAAGAAAAAACAAGCGCAGCCCGCCCCTCAGGCGCCGGCCATGGAGCCGGTGTTCAAGGCCGAAGGGCCCGGCAAAAAGGCGGCTGGTTGATCGGCCCCGGCCTGACTACATTATCAAGTGAGATGTCCGACACCCAACCTGAAAAACGGGGGCTCGGCGCGTTGCCCGTCATCGGGTCGCTTATCGACCCGCCACCGACCGTCAACGTCATTCGCCTTGCGGGTGTGATCGGCGGGCTCGGCGGATTTCGCCGGCGCCTCACCTTGCATGAACTGGACCGCGTTATCGAGCGGGCGTTTAAAGGACGAAACCTCAAGGCCGTGGCGCTTGCCGTCAACTCGCCGGGCGGATCGCCGGTGCAGTCGGCGTTGATCGCGGGCCGCATCCGCCAGTCGGCCGACGAAAAGAATATTCCCGTCTATGCCTTTGCCGAGGATGTCGCCGCGTCCGGCGGGTACTGGCTCGCCTGCGCGGGGGATGAAATTTATGCCGATCAGGCCTCGATCATCGGCTCCATCGGCGCGGTGTCCGGCGGTTTCGGCCTTGATGAAATGATCAAGAAACTGGGCATCGAACGGCGCCTTTACACCGCTGGCGACAAAAAAGCCATGCTCAACCCGTTTCAGCCGGAAAAGGCCGCCGATGTGCAACACCCTAAAGACCTGCAGGCGGATATCCACGAAAATTTCAAGGCCATGGTCCGCGATCGCCGGGGCAAGCGGCTGAAAGGCGCCGAGAAGGATATCTTCTCGGGCGCGTTTTGGACCGGCGGCAAGGCGCTGACCATGGGGCTGGTCGACGGCCTTGGCGATGCCCGCACGGTCTTGCGGTAAAAGTTCGGGGAAGACGTGAAGCTGCGCCCTGTCGGCGCCCGGCGGGGGTTGTTGAGCCGTTTCCGGTCCGTCGGGCTAACGGAGGGCATTGGCGGCGATACCATCGCCGCAGCGGAAGAACGCCTGATTTGGGGGCGGTTTGGGCTCTGAACCTCTCGGCCGGACCGCTTGACCCGCCGCCCACCCCCCCCTAAAAAGCGTCATGTTCGGATTTTCCATCCAGAAGGTGCTGTTCACCGTCGCCGCCATCGCCCTAGTCTGGTATGGCTTCAAGTGGCTCGGCCGGGTTCAGGCGCGGCGGAACGAACTGGCCCGCGAACAAGCGCGCCGGATGCGCGAAGAGGCGAAATCCGGTGTCGCCCGCGGTTCCGCCCCGGAGGTGGAGGAAATGGTCGAATGCTCCACCTGCGGCAGTTTTGTCGCCGCCCAAGGCGCGAAAAACTGCGGCAAACCGGACTGCCCCCACCTGGGCTGAAATCTTGGCCCGAAAGCCCTTGGTTTTCTTGACCGCACCACCACCACCGCCTATTTTCTTGCACTGCAACAAGCACGACCGACACACTCAAATCCCTTGGAAGCCGCCACATGGCGAAACCCTCCGGCGATAGCCCCAGCTTTCAGTCGCTGTTCCTGATCCTGCAACGGTTTTGGGCGGACCAGGGCTGTGTGATCTTGCAACCCTATGACATGGAAGTGGGTGCTGGCACCTTCCATCCGGCCACGACCCTGCGGTCGCTGGGCAAGCCCGACGACGTGTGGAACTGCGCCTATGTGCAGCCGTCCCGCCGCCCGACCGACGGGCGCTACGGCGAAAACCCCAACCGATTGCAGCACTATTACCAGTTTCAGGTGCTGATGAAGCCGTCGCCGACGAACATTCAGGAGCTTTACCTGGAAAGCCTTTACGCCATCGGAATCGACCGGGACAGCCACGACATCCGGTTTGTCGAAGACGACTGGGAAAGCCCGACGCTCGGCGCCTGGGGGCTCGGCTGGGAAGTCTGGTGCGACGGCATGGAAGTGACCCAGTTCACGTATTTTCAGCAGGTCGGCGGGTTCGACTGCGATCCCGTGCCGGTGGAAATCACCTACGGGCTTGAACGGCTCGCCATGTACGTCCAGGGGGTCGAAAACGTCTATGACCTGGACTGGAACGGCCGGTCCAAGGACGACGGTGGCAAATCTTATGGCGACGTGTTCCTGCAGGCGGAAAAGGAATATTCCGCCCACAACTTCGAATATGCGACGACGGACATGCTGCGCCGGCATTTTGAAGACGCGGGAAAGGAATGCGCCATGCTGCTTAAGGCCGGCCTGGCGCTGCCCGCCTATGACCAGTGTTTGAAGGCGTCGCACCTATTTAACCTTCTGGACGCGCGCGGCGTCATCAGCGTTACCGAACGCCAGGCGTTCATCCTGCGGGTCCGCGATCTCGCCAAGGGCTCGGCGGCGGCGTGGATGAAAAGCCAGGGGATGGAGGCGGCGGACTGATGCCTGAGCTTCTCCTCGAACTTTTGTCGGAAGAAATCCCGGCCCGCATGCAGGCCCGCGCGGCGGATGATCTCAAACGGCTCGTGACCAACGGGCTTAAGGCGGCGGGGCTCGAGTTCACCGAGGCCCGGGCCTATGTCACGCCAAGGCGGCTGGCGCTGACCATCGACGGCATTCCGGAAAAGCAGCCGGACGTATCGGAAGAACGGCGCGGTCCCCCCACGGATGCGCCGGCCAAAGCGCAGGAAGGCTTTCGCAAAGGCCTGCGCAAGGACACGGTGGTTGAAGAACGCGAAACCGATAAGGGCACGTTCTTTTTCGCCAAAATCGAAAAGGCCGGGGAAAAGACGCGGCTGCTGCTGCCGGACATCATCGGCGATGCGCTGAACGGTTTTGTGTGGCCGAAATCCATGCGTTGGGGGCGCGGCAAGACGCGCTGGGTCCGGCCGCTGCATTCGATCCTTGCGATCTATGACCAGGAAGGCGTCAATTTCGAATTCGCCGGCGTCAAGGCCGGGATCCGGACCTGGGGCCATCCGTTCATGTCGGATGCCGACATCGACGTGTCCGATTTTGCCGACTACGAAAAATCCTTGAAGGCGGCGAAGGTCGTCATCAGCCGCAATGACCGCATGGCATTGATCGCCGAACAGGCGGCGGAGCTGTGTAAAAAAGAAAGCGTGATGCTCAAGGAAGACCAGGGGCTGTTGGACGATGTTGCCGGCCTGGTCGAATGGCCGGTGGTGCTGATGGGCACCATCGACAAGGCGTTCATGGGCCTGCCGCCGGAGGTGCTGACAACCTCCATGCGGGCGCATCAGAAATATTTTTCGACCACGGACAAGGTCGGCCGGCTGGCGCCTAAGTTCGTCGTCGTCGCCAACCGGGAAACCGCCGACGGCGGTCGTCAGGTCATCGCCGGGAACGAGCGGGTCCTGCGCGCGCGCTTAGCCGACGCTAAGTTTTTCTGGGACCAGGACCGCAACGAAAAACTGGAAAGCCGCGTGGACGCGCTGAAGGATCGGGTGTTTCACGCGAAGCTCGGCACGCTGTTCGAAAAGGCCGAACGGATGCAGGCGCTGGCCGCCGAATTGGCCAATGCCTGCGGTGCTGACGCGGCAAATTGCAAAGAGGCTGCGCAGCTTGCCAAGGCAGACCTGTCGACCGGCATGGTCGGTGAATTCCCTGAACTACAGGGCCTCATGGGCGGCTATTACGCTCGCCACGACGGCAAGGACGACGCGGTCGCCGATGCCATCGCCGAACACTATGCACCGCAGGGCCCGGGCGACGCCTGTCCGAAGGCGCCGGTATCGGTTGCGGTCGCCTTAGCGGATAAAATCGACACCCTGGTCGGCTTTTGGGCCATCGACGAAAAACCAACCGGTTCCAAAGATCCCTATGCACTGCGCCGTGCGGCCCTCGGCGTCATTCGGCTGATTATCGAGAACAGCCTTCGGCTGAACCTAATGGGCGCGTTCAGTCAGGCGTATTCGCTATTTGAAGATCCAATAGATAAAGGATCGATCCGGTACAGCATCGGAAAAGAAGAAAAAGCTTCAGCTGGTAGTTTCCAAATAAAAGAAATCGCAGCGCTGTCGACGATTACTGAGGTTGCTAGCGACCTCATGGCCTTCTTCGCCGATCGGTTAAAGGTGCACCTACGCGAAAAGGGTGTGCAGCACGACCATATCGATGCCATCTTCGCGCTAGGCGGGGAAGACGATCTGGTCCGGTTGCTGGCGCGGGTCGACGCGCTGACGGAATTTCTCGGCACCGAAGACGGCGGCAATCTGTTGACCGCCTATCGCCGCGCCGCGAACATCTTGAAGATCGAGGAAAAGAAAGACAGCGCATCCTACGCCGCTGCGCCCGATGAAGCGCTCTTGGCCGAAGCCGATGAAAAAGCCTTGTTCAATGTGCTTAACAAAGCGGGGCCGAACATCGACGGCCTGATCGGGCAGGAAAAATTCACCGACGCCATGGCGGCGCTTGCCGGCCTGCGCGCGCCCGTCGACGCGTTTTTCGACAACGTAACGGTCAACGCGGACGACCCCAAGCTTCGGGAAAACCGTTTGAAACTATTATCTATGATCCGCGGGGCGCTCGAAAGCGTCGCCGATTTCTCCAAAATCGAAGGATGACGAGTACATGACAAAATGGGTCTACAGCTTCGGAGAAGGCAAAGCCGAAGGCGACGCCGGGATGAAGGAACTCCTGGGCGGCAAGGGCGCGAACCTGGCGGAAATGGCCGGGTTGGGGCTGACCGTTCCGCCGGGGTTCACCATCACGACCGAGGTCTGTACCTATTACTACACCAACGGCAAAACCTATCCGACGGATCTGAAGGCCGCGGTCAAGGGCGCGCTGACCCAGATCGAGGCGGAGGTTGGGCGCAAGTTCGGCTCGGCCAAGGCACCGCTGCTGGTTTCCGTCCGCTCGGGCGCCCGGGCATCCATGCCGGGGATGATGGATACGATCCTGAACCTGGGGCTCAACGACGAAACGGTCGAAGGCCTTGCGAAGGAAAGCGGCGACGACCGCTTCGCTTTCGACAGTTACCGCCGGTTTATTCAGATGTACGGCGACGTCGTTTTGGGTGTCGAGCACCACAACTTCGTAGACTGCCTGGAAGACCACAAGGATCGGCTGGGCAAGACGCTGGACACGGATATGACCGGCGACGATTGGCGCGCCGTGGTCAAGGATTTCAAGAAACTGGTGCTGGACGAACTGGGCGAGGAATTCCCGCAGGACCCGGAAGCGCAGCTTTGGGGCGCAATCGGCGCGGTGTTTTCAAGCTGGATGAACGCGCGGGCGGTGACCTACCGGCGGCTGCACGATATCCCGGCCGAATGGGGCACGGCGGTCAACGTTCAGGCCATGGTGTTCGGTAACATGGGCGACGATTGTGCGACGGGCGTGTGCTTCACCCGCAACCCGTCCACCGGCGACAGTCATTTTTACGGCGAATACCTGATCAATGCGCAGGGCGAAGACGTGGTCGCCGGCATCCGGACGCCGCAGCCGCTCACCGAGTTCGAACGCGAAAACCAGGAAAGCACCGCGCTGTCCTTGGAAATGGTCATGCCTAAGGTGTTCAAGGAACTGGTCGCGGTCCGCGACAAGTTGGAACGCCACTACAAGGACATGCAGGACATGGAGTTCACCATCGAGCGCTCGCGCCTGTGGATGCTCCAGACCCGGTCGGGTAAGCGCACCGCCAAGGCGGCGCTTAAGATCGCCGTCGACATGGTCGACGAAGGACTGATCACGGAAGAAGAGGCCGTTGGCCGCGTCAACCCGGCGCAGTTGGACCAGCTACTTCACCCGACGCTCGAAGCCAACACGGAAAAGACGTTGATCGGCCGGGGGCTTCCGGCTTCGCCGGGCGCCGCCACGGGCAAGATTGTGTTTTCTGCCGAAGACGCGGAAGTCTGGGTCGAAAAGGGCGAAAAGGTCATTCTCTGCCGCACCGAAACGTCGCCCGAAGACATCGCCGGCATGCACGTGTCGGAAGGCATTCTGACCACGCGCGGCGGCATGACCAGCCACGCCGCCGTGGTCGCCCGCGGCATGGGCACGCCCTGCATTTCCGGCGCGGGGGACCTGCGGATCGATTACAAGACCAAGACCCTTCACGCCATGGGCCATATGCTGAACGAAGGAGAGGTCATCACGCTTGACGGTTCGACCGGCGAAATCATGGCCGGCGAGGTGCCGATGGTTCAGCCGGAACTGACCGGCGATTTCGGCAGGCTCATGGAATGGGTCGACAAGGTCAAGGTGATCGGTGTCCGCGCCAATGCGGAAACGCCGCTTGACGCGTTGACCGCCAAGAAGTTCGGCGCCGAAGGGATCGGCCTGTCGCGCACCGAGCACATGTTTTTCGATCCGCACCGCATCGTCCACATGCGCCGGATGATCCTCGCCCGGAGCGAAGAAGAGCGCCGCAAGGCGCTGGACGACCTGCTGCCGCATCAGCGCCAGGATTTTCTCGAGCTGTTCCACATCATGGACGGCCTGCCGATCACCATCCGCCTGCTTGACCCCCCGTTGAACGAGTTCCTGCCACATACTGCGGAGGAAATGGAAGATGTCGCCAAGGCCGCCGGAGTGACCATGGAGGACGTGCGCGTCCGCCGCGCCGAACTGGACGAAGCCAACCCGATGCTGGGCCATCGCGGTTGCCGGCTCGCCATCACCTACCCGGAAATCTGCGAAATGCAGGCCCGCGCCATCTTCGAGGCGCAGGCCGAAATCCAGAAGGAAGGCAAACAGGCGTTCCCCGAGGTCATGGTGCCCTTGGTCTGCATCAAGAAGGAATTCGAAATGCAGAAGGAAATCATCGACCGCATGGCCAAGGCAGTGATGGAAGAACAGGGGATCGAGCTTAAATACGCTGTCGGCACGATGATCGAACTGCCGCGGGCGTGCCTGATCGCTGACGAAATCGCCGAAGAGGCGGAATTTTTCTCGTTCGGGACTAACGACCTGACGCAGACGACCTACGGCTTTTCCAGGGACGATGCCGGGCATTTCCTTGATGTCTATCAGCGCCAGGGTGTGCTTGAGGTCGATCCCTTCATGTCGATCGACCAGACCGGCGTCGGCGAACTGGTAGAAATCGGCGTCGAACGGGGGCGCAAGACGCGCCCGGACATCAAGCTCGGCATTTGTGGGGAGCACGGCGGCGATCCGGCCTCGGTCGCGTTCTGTCACCGGGTCGGGCTGACCTATGTATCGTGTTCGCCCTACCGGGTGCCGATCGCGCGCCTGGCGGCGGCGCAGGCGGCGCTGGCCGATAACGTGTCGGTCACGGAAAATCGCTAAGGCCGATCGCCCGCGTGCAAACCGGGGCGGGTTCCCGCATACTGGCAAGGTCGCATAGGAGGGAGCCGAAGGGGTGGCTGACAAAACTGCGTTGATCACCGGCATCACCGGCCAGGATGGCGCGCTGCTGGCCGAACTGCTGCTCGCCAAGGGCTATACGGTGCATGGAGTCAAGCGCCGGTCCTCGTCGTTCAACACCGCCCGGGTCGATCATCTGTACGAAGATCCTCACGAGACCGGCGTTTCGTTTTTCATGCATTACGGGGATATGACCGACGCGACCAACCTGATCCGCCTAATTCAGGAAGTCCGGCCGACGGAAATCTACAATCTGGCGGCGCAAAGCCACGTGCAGGTGAGTTTCGAAACGCCGGAATACACCGCCAACGCGGACGCGCTTGGCACCCTCCGGCTGCTTGAGGCCATCCGTATCCTCGGCATGGAAAAAACCGCCCGGTTTTATCAGGCATCGACGTCCGAGCTCTACGGCAACGCTCCCGCGCCGCAGAACGAAGAATCGCCGTTTCAGCCCCGAAGCCCCTATGCGGCGGCGAAGCTTTACGCCTACTGGATCACCCGCAATTACCGCGAGGCCTATGGTATGTATGCCGCGAACGGCATTCTTTTCAATCACGAGGGACCGACGCGGGGCGAAACCTTTGTGACGCGAAAGATCACCCGCGCCGCCGCCGCCATCGCGGCCGGGGTCCAGGACAAGCTTTACTTGGGAAACCTGGACGCCAAGCGCGATTGGGGCCATGCCCGGGATTACGTCGAGGGTATGTGGCGGATCCTGCAGCAGGACGCGCCCGATGATTTCGTTCTCGCCACCGGCGAAACCCACAGCGTCCGCGAGTTCGTCGAACTGGCATTCGCCCACGCCGGCATGACGATCCGCTGGCAGGGAGAGGGCCGGGGCGAAAAAGGTGTTTCTGCCGCCGACAGCCGCGTTCTGATTGAGGTTGATCCGCGCTATTTCCGGCCGACCGAGGTCGATCTTCTGTTGGGCGATCCGTCGAAGGCCCGAGACGTGCTCGGCTGGACCCACTCGACCCCGTTTCGGGACCTGGTCGCGGAGATGGTCGATGCCGACCGCGAAGCCCTCGTCCGAGATTTGAATGGACAACGGCCTTGATCGGCGACACGTTCGAGCTTGCCGGAAAACGCGTTTGGGTGGCGGGCCACCGGGGGATGGTCGGCGCGGCGCTGGTCCGCCGGCTGCAGCGGGAGGATTGCGAAATTCTGACTGCTAGCCGCGACGCCGTGGACCTGAGGCGTCAGGCGGAGATCGAAGCCTGGATGGCGGCGCACAAGCCCGATGCGGTTTTCGTCGCCGCCGCGACCGTCGGCGGCATTTACGCCAACGACAGCCGTCCTGCGGAATTTTTGTACGACAACATAATGATCGCGGCGAATATTATCCACGCGGCCCATGTGCGGGGCATTGAAAAACTGATGTTTCTGGGCTCAAGCTGCATCTATCCCAGGCTTGCTGAACAGCCGATGGCGGAAGACGCGCTTCTGACCGGACCGTTGGAGCCGACGAATGAATGGTACGCGGTGGCCAAGATCGCTGGGATCAAACTGTGCCAGGCCTATCGGCGCCAGCACGGCCGGGATTTTATATCGGCCATGCCGACTAACCTGTACGGCCCGGGTGATCGTTTTGATCTGGAATCAAGCCACGTCGCGCCAGCGCTGCTGATGAAGACGCACGACGCGAAAACAACGGGCGCGGCCGAGGTTGAAATCTGGGGCACGGGAAAACCGCTTCGCGAATTTATGCATGTGGACGATCTGGCCGATGCATTGGTGTTCCTTATGCGGATGTATTCCGACGCCGAGCATGTCAATGTCGGCACCCAGGAAGAAGTAACGATCAAGCAACTTGCCGACACCATCGGCGAGGTGGTCGGCTTCGCCGGGCGGTATCGGTATGACGCATCGAAGCCCGACGGCGCGCCCCGGAAGCTTATGGATTCCTCCCGCCTTAAGGCGCTGGGTTGGCAGGGGGGGTGTTCGCTAAAAGACGGCTTGGCGCACACCTATGCCTGGTATCTAGAAAACGTGGCGGGGCGGGCCGATGCCTGACTTGCCGGTCATCCATCCGGTGATCCTCTCCGGCGGGACGGGAACGCGGCTTTGGCCGCTATCGCGCGCGCATCATCCGAAGCAGCTCCAGGCGCTGACCGGCGATCGGACGCTGTTACAGGAGACGGTCCTGCGGTTTGCTGGCGACGGCTGCTATGCCACGCCCGTGGTGGTCGCCAACGATTCTCATCGGTTTACCGTCGCCGAACAGGTGCAGGCCATTGCCGCGCACGGTGCCCGTATCCTATTGGAGCCGGTCGGCCGAAACACCGCCCCGGCGATCGCCGCCGCCGCGCTGCTGATCGCAGAAACTGACGCCACAGCGTTGATGATCGTGCTGCCGTCGGACCATGTGATCGGCGACCAGCAGGCTTTTCACGCCGCCGTTGCCGCCGCCGCCGCCGTGGCCCGGGACGGCCGCCTCGTGACCTTCGGGATGACGCCCGACCGGCCGTCGCCGGAATACGGATACATCAAAATGGGAGCCCAGATCGCCGGCGCGCCGAGGGCGTTCGAGATCGACCGGTTTGTCGAAAAACCCGACGCGCAAACCGCCGCCGGGTATCTTGCCGAAGGCGGATATTTCTGGAACAGCGGCATGTTTCTGTTTCGGGCCGACGCCTTTCTGGCCGAATTCGGGCGCCTCAACCCGGCGATGCTCGACGCCTGCCGGGGGGCGGTCGCGGACCGGCGCGAAGACCTTGATTTTCTGCGCCTCGACGAAAAGGCGTTCGCGCGTTCGCCCGCCGATTCCATCGACTATGCGGTCATGGAGAAAACCGCCCGCGCCGCCATCGTGCCGGCCGACCTTGGATGGAGCGACGTCGGCGCCTGGGAAGCGCTTTGGGAATTGGGCGACAAGGACGCGGACGGCAATGTTCTGTTCGGCGATGCAACCGTCGTGGACAGCCGGCGTTCCTACATCCGATCCGCGCCGGGGACGCTGGTGGCGGGTATCGGGCTGGAGGAAATGTGCGTCGTCGCCGCTGGCGATGCGGTGTTCGTCGCCCCGCGGGCGCGTTCGACCGAGGTCAGGGGTCTGGTCGAGGCGTTGAGATCGCAAGGGCGGGCCGTCACCGACAGCCACCCGCGGGTCAACCGGCCTTGGGGCAGCTACACGGATATCGATCGGGGTGCCCGTTTCAAGGTCAAGCGTCTGACGGTCAAACCCGGCGGGCGCCTGTCGCTTCAGACCCACAAGCATCGGGCCGAGCATTGGGTGGTGGTCGAAGGCGTCGCCACCGTAACCCGCGACGACGACGTCATGACCCTGCAACCGGATCAGTCTACCTATATCCTGCCGGGGATGGTCCACCGCCTGGAGAACAGGGGCGAACAGGACCTGCAGTTGATCGAGGTTCAGGTCGGCGATTATCTCGAGGAAGACGACATCCAACGTCTGGAGGACGACTACAAGCGGGGCTGACCGCCCGGCCTCAGACCTTCCAACGTCTCGGTCGGATGCTTCGCGGGACGGCGCGTTTCAGGCGGTGGCGGAACTTGCGCAGCGGCGAATCGATGAATTGGCGTTCCGGAAGAATGGCGAGCGGACACGCCGGTTCGGCCGTCGGCGCCGATATCAGGCGGTCCATCAGCGCGAACAGATTGTATTCCTCCATAATCCGCCGTTTATCCCGTTGTCGCGCGTCGCGAGTCGCTTCATATGCGCCGGCTTCGATGGTCGTCTGGATGACGTCGGCGGCGGACTCGGGATCGTAAATGTTGATAGTCCGAAACCCCGCCGGATCGAAATAGTCGGCGGTGTTCATGCAGCCCCAATAAAACGGGAAGCAGTCAGCCAGATAGGCGTCGGCCAGCTTTTCCGTCCAGTAATGGGGATACCGGCCGTTTTCCAGGGCGACATGGTATTTGAAAGGCGCCAGCGCGTCCGACTTGTCGTCGACGCGGTTGACCATATGGCCGAATACCCCGACGTCGCTTCCGAGCCGATCCTGTAGGATCTCGGCCAGCCGTGCGCGCATCCGGTGGCCTTCGGTCAGCCCGGTACGGCCGACGACGATGGACAGCAACCCGGTCTTTTCCGGTTGGGCCCGGGCCAGCGCCGCATAATCCATGTTCACGAATCGGCTGCCGTCTGGCTTGCTCGCCATACCGACGAACCAGGGCTGGCCGCACTGAGTGTCGATCAGGCGGGGGTGGGGCGTGTTGCCGTCAGGTGAGGCAACCCTGGCGAACTGGCGCAGGAAACCCGGATGGTAGTGTTTAACCTCGGGCGGTTCGCCGACCAGCATCAGCGTCCCGTCCGGTGGGCAGATGACCGACGCCGCCCGCGGACAGTTGTCGTAGACGACGACCCGATCATAGGCACCATCTGGGCTGTTAATGTGGAATTCGCAGTTGCCCCAGCGGCCGTCGTTGTTCGGCGTCTGTCTGAGTACGAATGCATCCAGGTTTCCCGAGAGGACGAGGACGCGGAGCGGTGATTGCGGAGATGCTGACAAGAGGCTGTCGGGTCCTGGCGCGCGTTGTTATTTAAGAGGAAGGCATCTAAAGTATTTATATCGCTAGGCTTCGGTTTACCATGTATTTTCCGGCGCGATATCGCGGGCGGCGGCGCCCGGCCGGCGGGCCGGGGGGCGGGTTTCAGAGGTAAAGGGCATCCATGCCTATTCTCAACAGGCTTTATGGACTTTACGAAGGCGCCGGGTTTACCGTCAGTTCGGGTCTCAGTCCCGAGCACAGCGGCGGCCATCCCTACGCCGCCTTTACTTGGTTGTTGAAAGACGGCAAAAGTTTTTCCAACGGACTTGGTATCGCGCTTCAGGAAATCTATTTTCTCGAAAACCTGTTCGAGCGCTACCGCCCCGAAAAGGTGCTGGTCATCGGCAACTCGTTCGGCTGGAGCACCCTCGCCGTGGGGTTGTTGAACCCTGAAGCGCGGGTCGTTGCGCTTGACGCCTGTTTTGACGAAAACGCTGATGCAGGGCTGGCCCTGACCAACGATCTGGCCGGAAAGGCGGGGATCGACGTGCGGGCCGTAGAGGGGGTGTCGCCGCGTGACCTTGCCGTCGTCATCGGCGAACACCTCGGCGGGCGCGTCGATTTCTGCTTCATCGACGGCCTGCACACCAACGAACAGGTGTTCGAGGATTATGCCGGCGTCCGGCCGTTCATGCCCGACGACGGGGTTTATCTGTTTCACGATGTGTTGAGCTGCGGACTTGGCCCGGGGCTCGCGCGTATTGAAGGCGACAGCGGGCGGAATGCGGAAATCCTCTACGGCACGCCGTCGGGCATGGCGCTGCTTTGTCTCAGCGACGGCGGGCCGCTTAGCCGGACCGTGCGTACGTTCAAGGGCGCGCCTGAGGCGATGGATCTGATGCGGAACCAGCAGCGCCAACGCAAGCACCGGCATTTATTTCGATGGCGGCGAAGCATCGCCAAGCGGCTCGACCGTCTGCTTGGAGGCTGATCCGGCGGCGCGGGGATAAAGGGTATGCTAAGAATCGATCTAGGACGTTTGATTGCGAACGGCGGCCGGCCTTGAGTTTCGATCGAATTCGCAAGCTGGCGAAGGAAATCGCCGCCTATCGCCGAAGCCGCCGGTGGCGGCGGGACCGGCCGCGCCTGCGCCATTTGTTTGGTTCGGCGAGGGACGGTATCGTCCGAGAAGCCATTCGCGATTGGCGGGGAGGGTACGTGCCGCTGGCGGGCGGCGGCTGGCTCTACCTGCCGATCGGCCTGGACGCCCAGGCATTGCGCATTCTGATCGACGGGGCGGAGCTCGATCCGGCGATCGCGTTGCTTTGCAAACCGGGTGATGTCGCCTTCGACGTCGGCGCCAATCTTGGCGAATGGGCGGTGCCGCTGGCCCGGATCACGGGTGCGGGGGGTGCGGTTTTTTCGTTTGAGCCGGTTGCCGTCCTCGCAGACGCGGTTCGCAGGTCGCTCCGCATCAACGGCGCGGTCCGCGCCCAGGTGATCGAAGCGGCGGTGGCCGATCAGGCGGGTAAGGCGCGGATGAACGTGACCATGGAGAAAGGCGGAGACGGAGCGCTGTCGAGCCTGACTGACGCAGGCGGCGTGGAGGTGGACGTGGTCACCATCGACGGCGTCGTCGCCGAACGCCACATCGAACGCCTGGACCTGCTGAAGATCGATGTCGAGGGGGCCGAGCCGCAGGTCTTGGCCGGCGCCGCCGGCACGATTGGGCGGCTCAAGCCGAAAATCGTTTTCGAATCCGGCCATGAAGGGGCGGAGGGCCGAAAACGAATTGCTCAACTCCTCAAAGGTGCGGAGTACGACCTGATCGGCGTTCTGCTGGACGGTGTCGTCGCCGAATGCGACTGGGCGCAATATGAAGCGGACGACGGGCCGTTCGCCGATGGCCGGACGCGCAACCTATTAGCCCTGCCGGCTGAGAAAAAATGACGGTTGAAGCGGCGTAACCGGATTGTCACGGGTGTCCGGTATGATCGCTAGCTAATTAATTTGACTATTCTAAAAATATCGAAATATCATGTGGGCGATCGGTGCTGATCGTGCCCGAAAGGCGCGATGCACGAGAGAGGAACCTTACTTGTGAGTATTCGCGTCGGCATTAACGGCTTCGGGCGCATGGGGCGCCTGGTCATGCGGGCCGGGTGGGACAATCCGGCGTTTTCCTTCGTCCATGTGAACGAAAAGGACGGCGGGCCGGACGTCGCCGCGCACCTGCTGGAATTCGATAGCGTCCACGGCCGCTGGCGGCGGGACATTAAGGCAGGCGCGGGCGCTTTTTCCGTCGACGGCGCCGAAATTTCCTATTCCAACAACGACACGCCCGGCAAGACCGATTGGGCCGCCGCCGGCTGCGACATCGTTCTGGAATGCACCGGCAAGTTCAAAACGACGGAAACGCTCCAACCCTATTTCGATGGCGGCGTCAAAACCGTCATCGTCGCCGCCCCCGTGAAGGACGGTGCGCTTAATATCGTCATGGGCTGCAACGACGGGCTGTACGATCCGGAAAAACACCGTTTGCTGACCAACGCGTCCTGCACCACCAACTGCCTGGCGCCGCTGGTCAAGGTCATGCACGAAGGCATCGGCATCAAGCACGGCGTCATCACCACCATCCACGACGTGACGAATACGCAAGTGATCGTGGATAAACCACATAAGGACCTGCGCCGGGCGCGATCGGCCTTGAATTCTCTGGTGCCGACATCGACCGGGTCGGCCAAGGCCATCGGCGTGATTTATCCCGAACTGGTGGGGAAGCTGACGGGCCTGGCCGTGCGTGTGCCGCTGCTGAATGCTTCCATCACCGACTGCGTTTTCGAAATGACCCGAAAAACCACGGCCGAGGAGGTAAACGGCCTGTTCCGCGCCGCGGCCGGGGCCGGGCTCTTGAAGGATATCCTGGGGTATGAGGAGAGACCTTTGGTTTCCGCCGATTTCTTGAATGACCCCCGGTCGTCCATCGTCGATGCGATGTCGACCACGGTTGTCAACGGCACCCAGGTCAAGATCATTGCATGGTATGATAACGAATGGGGCTACGTGAACCGCATGGCCGAGCTGACGGCCCGCGTCGCCGCATCGCTTTAAGGAAAAACGCGAGGGATCCCATGACCGGCCTTCGCAATTACGCTCTGGTGACCAGCGCTTATTGGGGCTTCACGCTAACCGATGGCGCGCTCCGCATGCTGGTGCTGCTGCATTTCCACACGTTGGGCTATTCGCCCTTCGACGTGGCGATGTTGTTGTTGTTTTATGAATTCTTTGGCGTCATTACCAACCTTGTCGGCGGGTGGATCGGCGCACGCTTCGGGCTCAAGCCGACGCTGTTCGCGGGCTTGGCAGTGCAGGTGGCGGCGCTGGTCATGCTGGCGCAGTTGAAGCCGGAATGGGTGCAGTGGCTTTCCGTCCTTTACGTGATGATCACCCAGGCGTTTTCCGGCATCGCCAAGGATTTGACGAAGATGAGCGCCAAAAGCGCCATCAAACTCGTCGTGCCCGATGGCGCCAAGGGGACGCTTTACAAATGGGTCGCGATCCTGACCGGGTCGAAAAACGCGCTCAAGGGCGTCGGGTTTTTCCTGGGCGGCGCGTTGTTGCAGGGGGTGGGCTTCACCGGTTCGTTGCACCTCATGGCGGCGGGCTTGGCGGTGATCCTGGTGATTTCGGCCGTCAGCCTGCCCGCCGACATGGGCCGCGCCAGGGCAAAGACCAAGTTCACGCAGATATTTTCCAAATCGCCCGCGGTCAACAGGCTGTCGGCGGCGCGGTTCTTCCTGTTCGGGTCCCGCGATGTGTGGTTCGTCGTCGGATTGCCGGTGTTCCTCTACGAAGGGCTGCATTGGTCATTCACCCAGGTCGGCGGCTTTCTGGCGCTTTGGATCATCGGCTACGGCGTTATCCAGTCGGCGGCGCCGGCGATCACGCGGGTCGCGGGTCATCCTGATGGACGGATGGCGGCGTGGCTCGCCTTCGGACTGGCGGCGGTGCCGGGCGTCATCGCTTATGGATTGGGAACGACCGCCGATCCGGTGTGGCTGGTCGTCGCTGGGCTGATCCTGTTCGCGTTGGTTTTCGCACTGAACTCTGCCGTGCATTCGTATCTGATCCTGGATTATTCAGATGCTGACGGTGTCGCGCTGAACGTCGGGTTTTATTACATGGCGAACGCCGGCGGGCGTCTGCTCGGCACGGTTCTTTCCGGCGCGGTCTACCAGGTCTGGGGCTTGCAGGGATGCTTGTGGGCCGCGGTCGCGCTGGTCGTCGCGGCGGCGGCGCTGTCGCTTCTGCTGCCAATCGGTCCGGTCAAGACAGGGACGACAAAAGCGGCGGAATAGGCGGCTGATTTCGCGCTGAAATTCCCCTGCTCAGTTACCCACAGGAAGGCACCTTCAGTTTTGGTCCTTTTCCCCGCGTTCCACAGGGATGTGGATTCTATTCGCTTTGAGGCCGCAGGGGTCGCCGCATACCTTATAGTTGGTTTCAGGGACGAGGCCGCCGGCAACGGCAGCCCCCGGACCGGAAACCGGTCAGTTTTCCCAGGGGCCCCCCTCGGGGGGAATGAAGGATCGCTGATCTGGAAAGGCCCCACCGGCTTGCCGGCGGGGCCTTTCTATGTTTAGGGCCGCCTATGTTTCGGGGCTATGTTTCGGGGTCGGATTGACACGGGCGTTCGCCGCCGCGTCAGTTCGAGAAAACTTTTTTCAGCAGATCCGTCGTCCGCTTGGCTGAGTTTTCCCGGGTCGCCGCTTCCTCCCGCCCGAGATAAAAAAACACGCCGTCGATCGCCTTCGTCAGAACATGATTGGTCAGGTCCGCCTTTGCGTCGGGCACGAAGGGGATCGATTGTACTGGCCCATCATCTTGTTAAAGGCGGCGACGGCGCCGACCTGGGACAATTGTTCGTCGACGATGGGTTTCATGTCGGCGGCCAGCGGCTGCGACATCTTGCCAAGGAAGTACTGTGTCGCCGCGTCCTTGGGGCCGTTCTGAATGTTCTTGCCGTCTTCTATGGTCATTTGCGAAATGGCGTCGAAAAACAGCGTCTTGGCCTTGGGCACGGCGGCTTCCGCGGCGCGGTTCAAGCGCAGTTCCAGATCGTCGGCCAAGCCGCTCATGCCGACTTTCTTCAACGTCGACTGCACTTTCTGCAACGAGCCGGGAAGGGGGATGTGAACATAACCCGATTTTTTGAACCCGTCCGTCTGGCCTGATGTCCCGACCACCCGTTCCGATCCGACGCGAAGCGCATCACGAGGCCCACCGATGATGTCCGTGGCGCTGAGTGCGCCGCTGCCCAACGTCGATCCGCCGCCGCTTAACCCCGGCAGGCACTGCATCAGGTCCTTGCCCAGGTCGAACAGGCTTTGCGCCTCAAGCGATTGGGCCGAAAAAAACAGAACAAAACCGAAAACGGCGAAGATCGGTGCGCGCATGAAAGTCTCCCATTGGCAGGGCCGGATCACCGCCGGATGATGCCAATAGTTTGGTCCGCGGACAATGCACGGCGATTGTGCCCGCGCATCACGCCGACCGATTTACCGGCGGACGATAAATGTATAATCCGGCAGCGGCGCGTCGTTGGTCATCTCCGCATCGGGGGATAGTTCCCGGCGGCAGAATTCCAGAAATTCCGGCCCATCGGCGTAATAAAGCCCGGGGAAATCATCCCCCGAGTCGTTGCGGAGCAAGTTGAAGGCCAGCGCCTTGCCGGTCATTGCCCACAGCCTCTTCAGGCTTTCCCGGATATAGTCCCCCCATTCATCGTCGGCGGCGCCCGCGTGCATGTTGAAGGTGCCGCAGGCGAAGATGTAGTCGGCGGGCTCGGTCACCGTGATCTGTTGCAGAAACCGTACGCGAGGGTCGCGGATACGGGCGCGGGCAGCGTCGATCATTTTGCGCGACATGTCGATGCCCACATAGGCGCTGCCCTGCATGGCGGGAAGGTCCCGCAAAAAATCGAACAATGCGCCGTACCCGCAGCCGAAATCGGCGATGGTGATGCCGCCCGCCTGCTGGTCCACCGGGTCGATCACGTCGAAAAGTTTTTCAAAGCGGGCGAGTTGATGTTCTTCGCTTTTCCAGAACACGGCCCGCGCCTCGGGCCCGAGTTCGTCCAGGCGCCGATCGTAGCTGCGGAGCGCCGGGTTGAGGAGCCGCGCCATCTTGCGGAAAAAGAAAAGCGTCATGGGCGCAAGGGTACGACGCCCGCGCCGGGGCCGCTACCTTCTTGGCGCGGCCGGGGCGGTCAGAAATTTGCCCAATCGGGTTTGATCGGCGTCACCTTGGCGCCATCGGCGTCAAGCGGCTTTCCGGCTTCAAGATGCTCAAGCCGCACCAGCGCGAGGCCGATGCCGCCGCCGACCGCCGCAACGGCGGAGCGCATTTCGCCCGCGTCCTTGCCGTCAAGCATCAGGGCGGCGCCCGGTTCCGGCAGGTCGCCTTCGATGACGACAGGCATCAGGCGCTTTTTAATCAGCCCCCGGTATTTGGTCCGCGCCGTCAGTTCCTGGCCCATATAGCATCCCTTGTTCCAGTCGACGCCGTTCAGTTCGTCGAACCCGCTTTCCAACAGGATGGATTTGTCGACCACAAGGTCTCGGATGCCGTCCGGTACGCCCAGCTTGATGCGGAGCCGGTCGTAATCCGCGCGGCTGCCCAGCTGGGCGCCCCGACCGGCCAGAAATTTTTCCGTCGCGTTGATGGGCAGGATCGCCCTGCCGCCCATGCCCGAAAGACGCGGGTCCGTATAAACGACGCCGCCGGCGTCAATGCGGGCCGCGCCCGCCGTATCGGGCAGGCCGAGTTTCGGAAGTGCCGCTGCGCCCGGAAACACGGCGACCGTCCATTGATCGGACTGATCGGCCAGGTCCGCCTTGGCGCGCAGCTTGTATAATTTCAACCGCTTCATCAGATCCGGCAGCCGGTCCCGGTCACAATCCATCAGCAGCCGGCCGCCCGGCCCCTCGGCAATGAAGAAGTCGTGCAGGTATTTCCCCTGCGGCGTCAGAAGCGCTGCATGGATCGTTTTTTCCGGCGTGACCTTGGTCACGTCGTTGGAAATCAGGCCCTGCAGAAACGTCCGGGCGTCATCGCCGGAAACGGCCAGGACGCCCCGGTCTTCAAAGTAAATGTGGGAAAAATCGGTCATTGAACGGGCTCGTTTCGGTGGAGGCTTCATTAGCTTCAATATGGGATTGCCCGCCGCTCTAGGCAACAGGGGGTTCGGGTCGTATAAGAACGGGGTTCGATTCTAGGAATTTCAATGCGTTGGCAGCGATGGCAGACCGCATCCTCTTCGTGACGGCCACCCGCATCGGTGACGCGGTGCTTTCCATGGGAATCCTCGGGCGTCTTCTGGACGAACGGCCGGACGCGCACGTCACCATCGCCTGCGGGCGGGCGGCCGCACCCCTGTTCGAATGCGTGCCGGGGCTGGAACGGCTGATCGTGCTCGATAAAAAACCCTATTCACTGCATTGGCTGGGATTGTGGGCGTCCTGCGTCCTTCGGATCTGGGGCGTCCTGGTCGATTTGCGCAATACGCCCATGACGTATCTGATCCCGGCCCGCCGGTCGTTCCGCATGGGCCGCAAGGGAACGGGTCACCGGCTTGAGCGTTACGCCCAGGTCATGGGCATCAACGGGCCGCCGCCGACGCCGAAAATCTGGCTAGGACCCGATCACCGGGCCCGCGCCGAAGCGCTGATCCGAGACGGCGGGCCGGTGCTCGCCGTCGGGCCGACCGCTAACTGGGCGGGCAAGGCTTGGCCCGAGGACCGGTTTCTCGATCTCGTCCGCCGCCTGACCGCTGCGGGCGGCCCGTTTCAAGGCGCCTCCGTCGCCGTGTTCGGCCATGGCGATGAACGGGCGTCGGTCGAACGCTTGCTGGCCGGCATTCCGCAAGATCAACTGATCGACCTGGTCGGCAAGGTCAGCCTGCTGGAGGCTTATGCCTGCCTTGAACGCGCGACGTTTTATATCGGCAACGATTCCGGTCTGATGCATCTGTCCGCCGCCGCCGGCGTGCCGACCTTGGGCCTGTTCGGCCCGACCCAGGATAGCCTCTACGGTCCCTGGGGCGGCCATTGCAGGATCGTGCGCGGCACGGGGTTCATGGAAAGCTATCCCAAGGGCTATGACTGGTCGACGGACCAGTCGCTTCTGGAAAGCCTCACCGTCGATCAGGTTCTGGCAGCGGCGGAGACGCTTTGGTCCGAAGTGGCGGAGGCGGCGCAATGACCGCGACCCAGCCCAAACTTTTCATCGTCATCAGCGTCCACAACGAAGAGGCGCAGTTGGATGCCTGCCTGAAGACGCTCGGCTTCGGCGATGAACTGGTCGTGCTGTTAGACAAATGCACCGATGGGTCCGAGGCCATCGCCCGCAAGTATACGGACAAGGTTGTTTCCGGCGCCTGGGCCATCGAAGGCGAACGGCGGAACGCCGGGATCGACGCCTGTTCAGGCGACTGGATACTGGAAGTTGACGCAGACGAACGGGTGCCGGATGCGTTGGCCCAGGAAATTCGCGCACTCATCCAAACGACGCCTTATGACTGGCACGAAATCCTGGTCGACAATTACATCGGCGACCGGCTAGTGCGCTGGGGGTGGGGGGCGAGTTTCGGCAAGGCTGCCTATCCGGGGCTGTTCAAAAAAGGCGTCAAGCGCTGGGGCATGCAGCGTGTGCATCCGTCGCTCCAATGGTCGGGGCATAAGGGCCCGCAGTTGCAGAACCGCCTGGACCATTACGTTGACCGGAATATTTCGGACATGCTACGACGGCTTGATAATTACACCACCGCGCGGGCGAAGGATCTGCGCGAAAGCGGGCAGGCCGGGTCCTTCGCCAACAACCTGCGGCGGCTGTTCACCCGGTTTTTCAAATGCTACGTCGCGCGCAAAGGCTACCGCGAAGGCGGCTACGGTTTTTTGATCGCGCTGTGCGCCGGGCTCTACCCGCTGATATCGCACCTGAAGGCGAAATTGGAGGACGATTGAATGGCGCGCATCGTCCTTGCCGACGACGGCATTGAATTCGACGGCCGCACGCTGGACGAAAGCCCGCTGGGCGGGGCGGAAAGTTCGCTCGTTTCGTTGATGGAAACCCTGGCCGCCCGCGGTCATGCGGTGTCTGTCCATAACAACTGCAGGGCGGCGACGGATCACAATGGGGTTCAATGGCGGCCCTTGAAGGACGGCGTGCCGGATAAGGCCGATCTTTACATCGCCAACCGGAGCGACCGGGTGCTGCCACTGATGCCGGAGGCCGGGCGCACTGTGTTCTGGACCCACAATCCCTGCGGCTACATGTTGAAGTGGCGTTATCTCTCGAAGTTGTGGCGGCATGCGTCGGCCATCGTGTTTATCGGCGACTATCATGCGACGACATGGCCTGGCTGGGCGCCTGGTGGCGAACGCGTGCTGATCCCTTACGGTCTGCCGGATGCATTTTGCGAGGCCGAACCCACGACCAACGTGCCCGGGCCCCGTGCGGTCTTTACATCCAACCCGCTGCGCGGGCTCGACTGGTTGTTAGAACGGTGGGAGCGGGACATTCAACCCCGCGCGCCGGGCGGCGAATTGCACCTGTTTACCGGCGCCGCCGTTTACGGCAGCGCCGGCGACCGGAAGGCGCAGAAAATGGCGAAAGTGTTGGACAAGGCCAAGGCGTTGGCGGAAAAAGGGGTCCGCTTGCGCGGGCCGGTGCCCAAGCAGCAGCTTATCGACGAATTCAGACAGGCCAGATGCATGCTTTATCGCGGCGACATCAATGAAACTTTCTGCCATGCCGTGGGCGAAGCGCAGGCCATGGGCGTGCCGGCGGTGGTGACCGATCTGGGATCCATGGCCGAACGCGTTGCGGATGGGTGCACCGGCGCGGTTGCCTTGACTGATGCCGCCTTCGCGGAAAATGCGGTTCGCGTGTTGACGGACGAAACAGTGTGGCAGCGGATGCATTTGGCGGCGCTTGAAACGCAGCGGTCCTGGCGCTGGGCCGATGCGGCGGCGACATGGGAAAGGCTGATCCCCTGATGAAAATTCTGCAGTCCATGGCGGGAGCGGAATTCGGCGGGGCCGAGGCGTTTTTCATGCGTCTCGTTCTGGCATTGCACCGCGCCGGGCTGGATCAGCAGGTCGTGATCCGCGAACACGCAGGCCGTGCACAGGTGCTTCGCGATGCGGGGATCGAGCCGGTGCAATTGCCCTTCGGCGGGATGCTCGACCGCCGCACCGGCGGTGTTCTCAAGGGCATCGTCCAGCGGTTCGCCCCGCAAGTGGTGATGACCTGGATGAACCGGGCGACCAAATTCTGCCCCAAGGGCGATTTCGTCCACGTGGCCCGGCTGGGCGGGTATTACGATCTCAAATATTACCGGAACTGCGACCACCTAATCGCCAACACGGAAGACATCGTTCGCCACATCACCGGCGGCGGCTGGCCCCAGGAAAAGGTGCATTACCTGCCCAACTTCGTGTCCGAGGACCGCGCCCAGCCGGTCAGCCGCAAGGCGCTCTATACGCCGGAAAACGCGGTGCTGATCCTGGCGCTTGGCCGCCTGCACGAAAACAAAGGGTTCGACGTGCTATTCCGCGCGATGGCCCGGGCGCCGTTCACGTATTTATGGTTGGCGGGCGAAGGACCGCTCCGCGCCGAATTGGAAAAACTGGCGGAAGAACTCGGCATCAAGCCGCGCGTTCGTTTCCTCGGCTGGCGCGAGGACACGCCGGCGCTGTTCGCCGCGTCTGACTTGTTCGTCTGTCCGTCCCGGCATGAACCGCTCGGCAACGTGGTGATCGAGGCCTGGGCCCAGGCGCGGCCGGTGATCGCCGCCGACAGCATGGGGCCGGGTACGCTGATCGAACATATGGACTCAGGCGTTCTGGTGCCGGTCGACGACCCGGATGCACTGGCCTGCGCCATCCGCGGTGTGATCAATGATCCGGATTTGGCGGAACACATCGCCGTGCGCGGGTTCGAGGTGTACCAAGAACGCTTCACCGAGGCGCAGGTCGTGAAACGCTATCTGGATTTTTTCCAGTCCGTGACGATGTAGCGGGCGGAATCTTCGTAGAGTCTCTGATAGAATAGATTCATGTGTGGCATTGCCGGGATCATGACCAGGGACGGATCGCCGCCGGAAGGCGCGGTCCTCGACCGGTTTGCCCAGGCGCTGGTTCACCGCGGCCCGGACGGCACGGGCCGGCACGCATCGGGCGCCGTCGGCATGGTGCAGACCCGGCTAGCCATCATCGACCTGCAGACCGGGGATCAGCCGTTTATCGCCGAAGGGCCGGGCGGCGGCAAGGCGGCGCTGGTCGCCAACGGCGAAATCTATAACTACGTCGAAATCCGGCTCGACATGGGCCGGGCGCCGTACCAGACCAAATCCGACTGCGAGGCGCCGTTGCAGCTATATCTGCGCGAAGGGCTGGCGTTCACCGAACGGCTGCGCGGCATGTACGCCATCGCCATCCACGATATGAAGCAGAACAGATTGGTTCTGGCCCGCGATCCGATCGGCATCAAGCCGCTGTATTACATTCAGACGGGCAAGTATTTCGCCTTCGCGTCCGAGCCTCAGGCGCTGATCCGCGCCGGACTGATCGAACCTCGGGTCGACGCGCGGGCGCGGGATGAGGTGTTTCAGGTTCAGTTTTCATCCGGCCGGCGAACGCCGTTCACCGGGATCGAGCGCGTGCTGCCCGGTGAAACGTTGGTGATCGAAGGCGGGCGCGTGATCGGCCACAATCGCCGCCACGTTCTCGACCTGGGGCCGCCGTACCGCCTGGGTAAAACCGAAGCGCTGGAACAGTTCGACGGGGTATTGGACGACGTGGTCGGCGTGCATCAGCGATCCGACGTGCCTTACGGCATGTTCTTTTCCGGCGGCATCGATTCCACGGCGTTGCTAGCCATGATGGCCCGGCTGAACGAACAGCCGGTCAAGGCGTTTACAGCCGGGTTCAGCGGCACCGGCGTGCACGACGAACGGGCGCTAGCCCGCGATCTTGCGGGATGGGTGGGCGCCGAGCACATCGACGTCGAATTCGGCGCCGACGATTTCTGGCGGCTGCTACCCGAAATCGCCGCGGTCATGGACGACCCGGCGGCGGATTACGCCGTGCTGCCAACTTACAAGCTGGCGGCGACGGCCAGGGACCATGGATTGAAGGTCATCTTGTCGGGTGAGGGCGGGGACGAAGTCTTCGCCGGGTATGGTCGCTATCGCCGCGCCGTCCGGCCGCGCCTGTTCGGTGGCCGCGCCATGCGCGAACAAGGCATGATGCAGGGGCTCGGGTTGCTGCGCGATACATCGGCCCAATGGCGCGAAGGGATCGAGGCGGCACGGGCGGCGACAGCCAACCCGAAATGGTCCGCGCTGCAATGGGTGCAGGCGGAAGACATGACCGACTGGCTACCCAACGACCTGCTGGCCAAACTCGACCGATGCCTTATGGCGCACGGCGTCGAAGGCCGGGTGCCGTTCCTGGACGACCGGCTGGCGGCGTTCGGGTTCGGCCTTGCCGATAACTTGAAAATCAAGCGCGGGCGCGGTAAGTGGCTGGTTCGCGCGTGGCTCGACAAGGTCCTGCCGCAATGCCGCCCGTTTGCCCGCAAGCGAGGGTTCACGGTGCCGGTGGGTGAATGGATCGCCGCCGACGGCCGCCGGCTCGGCCCGCTAGTCGCGGCGCAGGCGGGTGTCGCCGAAGCCTGCCATCCGGATCGCGTCACCGCCTTGTTCCGCGATCCCGGCAAGCGCGCCGGACAGGCCGCCTGGACGCTCTTGTTCTATGCCTGCTGGCACCAGCAACACATCGTCGGCGCCAAGGCTGAAGGTAGTGTCATGGATGTGTTGGGGGAAGGCGTTTAGATGAACACCCTCACTATTCGCCGGCCCGACGACTGGCACGTGCATTTCCGCGATGGCGCCATGATGGCTGCCGTCGTGCCGCTGACCGCGCGGCAGATGGGCCGCGCCATCGTCATGCCGAACCTGGTGCCGCCGGTGACCACGGCGAAGCTGGCGGCTAAATATCGCGACCGTATCCTTGCCGCCGTGCCCGCCGGTGTCGACTTCACGCCCCTTATGACGGCGTACCTGACTGACGACACGAATGCGGCCGATCTGGCCGCCGGGTTCAAGGACGGCGTCTTGGCAGCGGTTAAGCTTTATCCGGCGGGGGCCACGACCAATTCGGCCTCGGGTGTGACCGACATCGAAAAGACGATGCCTGCGTTGGAGAAAATGGCCGAAATCGGCATGCCGCTTCTGGTGCACGGCGAGGTCACGGATTCTGCGGTCGATATCTTCGACCGGGAAGCCGTGTTCATCGAAAAGGTCCTGATTCCGCTCGTCGACCGGCTGCCCGGCTTGAAACTCGTGTTCGAACACATCACCACGGCGGACGCGGCGGGTTATGTGCAGGGAGCGGGGCCGACCATCGCGGCGACGATCACCGCGCACCATCTAGTCATCAACCGGAACGACATTTTTAAAGGCGGCATCCGCCCGCATATGTACTGCCTGCCCGTGGCCAAACGCGAACGTCATCGGCTGGCGTTACGGAAGGCGGCGGTTTCGGGCAACGCCAAATTCTTTTTGGGCACCGACACAGCGCCGCACGCGGTGCATGCGAAAGAGGCCGCCTGCGGCTGCGCCGGTATTTTTTCCGCTCTCGCGGCAATTGAGGTCTACGCCCAGGTGTTTGACGAAGAAGATGCGCTTGATCAACTGGAACCCTTCGCGTCGCTGAACGGCCCGGCGTTTTACGGCCTCGCGCCCAACGATGCGACCGTGACCCTGACGCGCGAGGCTTGGGCCGTGCCCGACGCCATCGGCGTCCCAGGCTCAAAGGATACGGTGAAGCCGTTTTTGGGCGGGGAGACGGTCCGATGGAGATTGCGCGCGTAAAGTTGTGCAATCCGCCGAGTTCGCCTAGTCTGTTCAGCGTTAGGGCGGGGAGCTAGAATTCGTAAGATCGTTTCTATTGCTTTGGTATGCTTCGCGGTTGCGGCTTGTTCAAGCGACGGCGGCGGGCTGTTGTCTGCAATAAGCATGGAACCGCCTGTCGCACCGCCGCTCGAAAAGAAGATTTCGCAAGAAAAGTATCTGAGCCCCAATGAACGTCGGCGTGTGAATTTCGAGACGTTTTACGGCGCGCCGCAAACGCTCCAGGCCTGTTTGGAGCAAGCCCAGCTCCTGAACCGACCCGGCCCCAACGACGGCGTGGTTTCGATGGTCAAGATCGACATAGAGCGCTACCTGGATATCCGGACGTGTTATGATCGGTTCGGTCGCTTTCGTCAGGACGAGATGGACCGGGCATTGGCCGTGCAGAAAGTCGATCGACCGCACCGGGCGACGGACTATGACGACCGGTCGGGGTATGAAAAGTCGATCGTTCACGGCGGCGCCCACTGGGTGGTCCGGGATTACGATTACGGAACCACGGGGTGCCGCATGCCCGGCGGGCTGTATTCAGCCTGCTAGGCCGCCCGGTGGTCCCGCCGTTGACCCGCCCGGCGGGCTTCTTTACATCTGTTAGCAACCGCACAATCTCAAGACCAGGGAGCCCCCAAGTCATGGCCACGTTTAAAGGACTACTGTTGGAAGAAAAAGACGGCAAGGTCACCTCCACCATCCAGGTCATCGACGACGCGAAACTACCCGAGGGCGATGTCACCGTTGCCGTCAAATATTCGACCGTCAATTACAAGGACGGCATGGTCATCAACGGCCAGGGCCGGTTGGTGCGAGATTATCCGCATATTCCGGGCATCGATTTTTCCGGCGTGGTCGAGGAAAGTTCGTCCCCCGATTACAAGCCCGGTGACGAGGTCATCCTGACCGGCTGGCGCGTCGGCGAAGTATGGTGGGGCGGCCATGCGCAAAAGGCCCGCGTGAAGTGCGACTGGCTGGTGCCGGTGCCCAAGGGTTTGGACCTGAAGCGTGCCATGGCGCTTGGCACCGCCGGGTTTACGGCGATGTTGGCGATCATGACGCTGGAAGAACACGGTCTCGACAAAAACCATGAAGGCGAAGTGCTGGTTACTGGTGGGTCCGGCGGTGTCGGCTCCGTCGCCGTCGCCATCCTGGCGAATCTGGGGTACCGGGTCGCGGCTTCCACCGGGCGCAAGGAATCCCACGCCTATCTGAAAGACCTGGGTGCTGTGACCATTGTCGACCGGGCGGAACTGGAAGAAGCGCCGAAGGGCCCCTTGGGGCGCGAAAGGTGGTCCGGCGCCATTGATACGGTCGGCGGCACGACTCTGCACACGGTTCTGGCGACGCTATATTACTGGTCGACCTGCGCGTCGGTCGGCTTGGCGGCCAGTCCGGAACTTAAGACCACGGTGCTGCCTTTCCTGCTTCGCGGTTGTAACCTATGCGGCATCGACAGCGCGACCTGTTCGAAGGAACGCCGCATCGTCGCCTGGAACCGGATCGCCAAGGACCTGCCCATGGATAAACTGGACGCCATGACCGAAACGGCGGCGCTGGCCGACTTGCCGGACCTAGCGACCAAGATCTTGAAAGGCCAGGTGCGCGGCCGCACGGTGATCGACGTCAACGCCTGATCCTGGTGAACGGCGGCCGGGCGGTTTAATATTCCCTGCGACGGGATGGCTTGAATGGCGCAGCAAACGGAAATCGATTATCATCTAGAGCGACCGCTCGGGCCGTTTCTTGGGGATTTCAGCATTCCACAGGTCCTGGTCGACCGGCTGAACGCGTTTACGGACGCGGTGATTGCCGATTCCGGCCCGATCGTGACCAAAGGCGTCTGGCGCTGGCGTTCAGCCTGATCCAGGCCGCTGGCCGGGGCCGTACGTTCGCCTTGACAGGCACGACCCCGAGCCTTAAACCCGCCCCTCTGATCGCCGGCCGCGGCACCCGTGGCGGGCGGCCCTTGGGGCGGAGTAGCTCAGCTGGTTAGAGCAGCGGAATCATAATCCGCGTGTCGGGGGTTCGAGTCCCTCCTCCGCTACCAATTATTTCAATGG
>JAYNIR010000011.1:0-94990 GCA_038109305.1 Rhodospirillaceae bacterium | reverse complement strand
ACGCCGGACGGCTCCTTCGCCCAGTTCTGCCGCGTGCAGGACCGCCAGTGCATGATGCGGCCCAAGCACCTGACGTGGGAAGAGAGTGCGTGTTACACGCTCGTCCTGGCGACCGCCTACCGCATGCTGTTCGGTCACCGGCCGCACATCCTGCGCCCGAGTCACAACGTTCTGGTCTGGGGCGCTTCGGGCGGCCTGGGTTCCATGGCGGTGCAGCTTTGCGCCGTTTCCGGCGCTAACGCCATCGGCGTGATTTCCGAAGAGGACAAGCGCGAGTTCGTCATGTCCTTGGGCGCCAAGGCGGTTATCAACCGCAAGGACTTCAATTGCTGGGGCCAGTTGCCCGAAGTCAACGGCCCGGGCTTCAAGGAATACATGGGCGAAACCCGCAAGTTCGGCAAAGCCATCTGGGACATTACCGGCAAGGGCAACGACGTCGACTTCGTATTCGAACACCCGGGCGAGGCGACCTTCCCGGTCAGCTGCAACGTAGTCAAACGCGGCGGCATGGTCGTGTTCTGCGCCGGGACCACGGGCTATAACCTGACGATGGACGCGCGGTTTGTGTGGATGCGCCAGAAACGCATCCAGGGCAGCCACTTCGCCAACCTTTTTCAGGCGTCGCAAGCCAACCAGCTGGTCATCGAGCGGCGCATCGATCCCTGCATGTCGGAAGTGTTTTCATGGGACGACATTCCCCAAGCGCACATGAAAATGCGCCGGAACCAGCACAAGCCCGGCAACATGGCGGTGCTGATCCAGGCCAAACGCCCGGGCTTCCGCACCATCGAGGATTGTATTAACGCCTAGGCCCGCGCGGGTTATCCTTCCCGGGCCATCCGTGACGACTAAGGAGACATCGATGGACGCCAGCGGCGCCAGTTCGCAAGTAGTGCTGCCTGATCTTCTGATCCTCTGCCGTGGGGGGCTTGAGGCAGCCGACCAAGTGGCTGCCGCCGCCCGCCGCCGCGTCAGCGACATGTGTGCGAGGGACGGGCGGGTGTCAGGCAAGGCGCTCGACGACAACCAATACGCCGCCCACGGGCTCGCGTGGCTCACCACCTACGTCGAGGGTCTCCGCCAAATGCTCGGCTGGGCCGAACGTCTTTCCGGCGAAGGCCGGCTCGGCGACATGGAACAGTTGATGCTCCAGGCGGCGTTCGGTGAATACCTAAGTCAGATCCAGGGCGGCATCGCGATCAGCCAGGGCGAGGTCGTGCGCCCCGCCGACTTGGGATTGACCGACGGCGACATGGCGCCGCTTGCGGCCGACGCGATCCGCACCCTTTTACAGTCCGGCAACACAGCAGCGGTGCGCAAGGGTATCGGCGCGTTCATGGCCGACGGGCACTTCGGAAACTTGGGCCTGGGCGATGAGACGCTCGACCTGGTGCAGGACCAGTTCCGCAAGTTCGTCGAAGATCAGGTCACACCGCACGCCCATGATTGGCATCTGAAGGACGAATTCATCCCCATCGAGGTCGTCGACCAGATGGCTGAACTGGGCGTCTTCGGCCTGACCGTGCCGGAGGAAAACGGCGGGCTCGGCATGGGCAAGATCGCCATGTGCGTGGTGACGGAAGAACTGTCGCGCGGTTACATCGGCGTGGGCTCGCTCGGCACCCGGTCCGAAATCGCGGCGGAACTGATCCGCCTCGGCGGCACTGAGGAACAGAAAGACCATTATCTTCCGAAAATCGCGTCGGGCGAAATCCTGCCGACGGCGGTGTTCACGGAACCCAACACCGGGTCCGACCTAGCGTCGCTCCGCACCCGCGCGGTGCTCGACGGCGGCGACTACGTTGTCAACGGCAACAAAACCTGGATCACCCACGCCGCGCGGTCCGACGTAATGACCCTTCTGGTCCGCACCAACGCGGACGAGCCGGGATACAAAGGCCTGTCCATGCTGTTGGCGGAAAAACCCCGGGGCACAGACGTCGATCCGTTCCCCGCGGATGGAATGTCCGGTGGCGAGATTGAAGTGCTTGGCTACCGCGGCATGAAGGAATACGAAATCGGCTTCGACGGGTTTCGCGTGCCGGCCGGCCAGTTGCTCGGCGGAACGGAAGGGCAGGGCTTCAAGCAATTGATGGCGACGTTTGAAATTGCCCGCATCCAAACGGCGGCCCGCGCCGTCGGCGTGGCGCAGAACGCCATGGAGCTGGGCTTGGCTTATGCCATGGAACGCAACCAGTTCGGCCGCGCCATTCATGCGTTTCCCCGGGTCCACGGCAAGCTGTCGTGGATGGCGGTGGAAACTATGATCGCAAGGCAGCTGACCTACTTCGCCGCGCGGGAAAAAGACTCCGACCGCCGCTGCGATATCGAAGCCGGCATGGCGAAGCTGCTGGGTGCCCGCACCGCGTGGTCCAATGCCGACAACGCGCTGCAGATCCACGGCGGCAACGGCTACGCGCTGGAATACCCGATTTCCCGGGTCATCTGCGACGCGCGCATCCTCAACATTTTCGAGGGCGCTGCGGAAATTCAGGCCCAGGTCATCGCCAAGGGCCTGCTGTCGGGCAGGAACTAACGCAAATCCCGAGCGATCCAAACTGGATCGCGACGAGGCTTTTGCGTGAGAAAATTCATGGGTTTTCCTGCGCCCCGGCGGCATCCGGGGAACATGCCAGCAACTTGTCACATCCGCGCAACACGAATGACATGGTGCAGGTCTACAGTTTTCGTGTCCAGGGGACGGGACGGTAACTATCCATCTCGGAGTATCGATCAATGACCGAAGTTCACTTGTTGTCTCGCATCGAATCGCTGGGCGAAGACGCCCGCATTCTTCTACCCCGCGTGCGCATGCGCGCCGGATGGGAAAGGGGAGAAACCCCCAACCGGTTCCGCGCCAAATCGGCCCTGTACGATTTGTTGCAGGCCGCCGCGCAAACCGTTAAGGGCGCTCCGGACGACACCGTGTTAAGGCACTTGAAAAATGCGGCCGATGCCGTGGACCGGATCGATTGGCAGGCGCTGCCCCGCGGCGCGCAGGACCTGGCGCGGCGGTGCGGGGACTTGGCTCGGGACGTGCTGACGGCGCGGATAGAAAAAGCGGCCTAGGCGCGCCTTGCCCTAGGTGTCTTCCGGGTCAGTCCAGCTTTCATACTCTTTTTGGGTCGCCGGGCTTGGCGGATAAACACCGATGATTGGGTGGCCCTGCTGGATTTTTTGTTTGGCGAACCTCTCGTACCGTTCTTGCGCCGGGCCGGCGGCGGCAATCTCGGCAGCCAGATGTTTGGGGATGACGACGACCCCGTCGCCGTCTGCCTTGATGATGTCGCCAGGGATGACCGCGACCCCGCCGCATCCGATCTTGACATTCATGTCTCCGGCCGCAAGCCCAACGATGTGTGCCGGCGCAGCCGGACCGGAACAGTAAACGGGCAGGCCGACGGCGATGGCTTCCTCGGCGTCGCGGACGCCGCCGTCGGAAACGACGCCGACAGCACCCCTGGCCTTCAGCCGCTCGAGAATCAGATCGCCCAGCACGGCGGTATCCGCGTCACCCATGGCGTCGACGACCAGCACCGCGCCTTCGGGCACTTCCTCGATGGCGTAGCGGGGCACGTAGTTTTCCGATCCCAGGATTTCCGGCGCCGACAGGTCCTCCCGCGCGGGGATGAAACGCAGCGTATAAGCGGGACCCAGCATGGATTTGATCGGCGTGTTTATGGGCCGGACGCCCCGCATGGCGACCCGGCGGAAGCCGCGTTTCAGCAGCTGCATGGAAACGGTGGCGACGGAGATGCGTTCAAGGTTTTTGCGGGTTTCAGCGTCCATGATCGGCCCTTTGGTCCTGTTGGGTCCGGCCATCTTACGGTCCAGCCCGGCGAAGGCCAGAGAAATAACCGGAAAAATTGAGCGCGAAAATAAAATGACGGGGCGGCCTCGAAGGACTATATCTCGGGCATGGAAAGTTTTGTCACGGTCCTGATGATCATCGCCATGGGCGCGACGTTGCTGGTGCTGTTCGTCGGCATCGGCGCCTTCGCGGCAGGCGGCGATTTCAATAAAAAGTACGGCAACAAGCTGATGCGCGCCCGCGTTCTGGTGCAGGGGCTTGCGATCATCCTGTTCGCGCTTGTCATGCTACTTGCCGGAATGTAGCGCAGGCGCACCCCGTGGTCACTTTATCGAAAATCTACACGCGGGGCGGCGACAAGGGCGAAACGTCGCTCGGCTCCGGCGACCGGGTTGCAAAACATGACCTTCGCGTTGCTGCCTACGGCACGGTCGACGAAGCCAATTCGGTGATCGGCCTGGCGCGCCTTCACACCAAAGACGATACCGATGCGGACGCCATGCTGGGCCGCATTCAGAACGACTTGTTCGATCTGGGCGCCGATCTGTGCACGCCCGAAGGCGGCAAACGGTCCGACGGCGCGCTTCGTATCTTGCCGGCGCAGGTTGACCGGCTTGAGGCCGAAATCGACGCCATGAACGCGGATCTGGCGCCGCTTGCTTCCTTTATCCTGCCGGGCGGCACGCCCGCCGCCGTGCACCTGCATCATGCCCGGACGGTCGCCCGCCGGGCCGAACGGCTTATGACCGACCTTGCCGGGCGCGAGCCCGTCAATAACGACGCGGTCAAATATATCAACCGGTTGTCCGACCACCTGTTCGTCCTGGCCAGGTGTCTTAACGACGGCGGCAAGGCCGACGTCTTGTGGGTTCCCGGCGCCAACCGCTGAAAAATTTCCGTTACGTGGAAATCCCCAATCCTTGGTATACCAAGCCTTGACCGGCACCCGAGGGTGGTCCTATTGTGCGAGTGCGAAATGTCCTGAAAACGGCGTGAAGACCGTGTCGAGGGCCATGCGCGGAGGACCTTTGGAGAATGGGACATAATGGCTGAAAATATTAAGAAGATCGGCGTCATCGGCGCCGGCCAAATGGGTGGCGGCATTGCCCACGTCTGCGCGCTTGCCGGGCGCGACGTCTATCTGCTGGACGTCAGCGACGAAGCGCTTGCGAAAGGCCGCGCTGCTATCGAAAAGAACATGAAGCGCCAGGTCGACCGCGGCATCATCAACGCCGGCGATCAGTATGCGGGCCTGAAACGGATCGCCACCGGCACGGACTACGCCGGGATGGAGACCTGCGATCTGGTGATTGAGGCCGCGACCGAAGACGAAGACGTCAAAAAAATCATTCTCAAAAAGCTGTGTGAAAACATTGGTGAACACACGCTGATCGCGACCAACACGTCGTCCATTTCCATCACCCGTCTCGCGGCGCAGACCGACCGGCCCGACCGTTTTGTCGGCATGCACTTCATGAATCCGGTTCCGCTGATGGAACTGGTCGAATTGATCCGTGGCATCGCCACGTCGGAAGAAACCTTTTCCAAAATCCGCGAATTGACGACCGACCTGGGCAAACAGCCGGTCAACGCCGAAGACTTCCCGGCCTTCATCGTCAACCGCATCCTGCTGCCGATGATCAACGAAGCGGTCTATACGCTTTACGAAGGCGTCGGCTCTGTTGAAGCCATCGACACGGCCATGAAGCTCGGCACCCGCCATCCCATGGGGCCGCTGGAACTGGCCGACTTCATCGGGCTGGATACGTGCCTTTCGGTCATGCATGTGCTGCACGACGGTCTGGCCGATACCAAATACCGGCCCTGTCCACTATTAGTGAAGTATGTGGAAGCCGGTTGGCTCGGCCGCAAAACCGGCCGCGGGTTCTACGATTATTCCACCGACACGCCGGTCCCGACGCGGTAATTAATCGCTAATCTTTTCGCTGGGCCTTGCCGGACCGGCTCCGGTAACGGCAAACTTCGGTCTGACGCGATCACCGCTTTCGCTTGGGAGCCATCGGATGAGACAGCGCCGATCACCGATCCTGTCCGCCATGCTGTGGGTCCTTGCCGCCGTCGCTTTGCTTGGCGCGGCGCTTTGGGTATTCCGGGTGCCGATCGCGGAAACCCTGATCAAAGACCGGTTGGCCCAGGCGGGAATTGCGCTCACGCAAATCGACGTCCGGGCGCTCGGCCCGTTCCGGGTCGACATTGGAAATCTCCGCGTTGCCGGGAAGGTTCTGCTCGCCGGGGCTGAGGCCGATATCGCCTGGCCGGATCTGTTACATCCGCGGATCAACCGCATCGTTCTGTCGGGGTTCAGGCTCGACTTGGGAATTTCGTCGTCGGGCGTGGACTGGCGGGGCTTGTCGCCGTTGATGAAGGCGATGGCGGCGACCGGGGCCAAGCCCGCCACCGCGGCCGGCCCGCCGCCTGATGTCGTTCTACGGGACGCGGCGGTCAGAATTTCCGTATCTGCCGGGCCCGAACTGGAATTCGCCGGGGTTTCGGTCAGCGCCGCCAAAGCCGGGCAGGGCGCATGGGATTTAAAGCTGGGCGTCGATGCTTTACGCCATGCGGCCGCGACGCCCGCATTCGCCCCCATCCGCATTATGGGTGGCGGCGGGTGGACGAAGGACGGACTGGTTGTCGACGCGGCAGGGTCGGGGGCGGTATCGGGCGCGGCGCCGGGGCTGACCGGCCGGCTACGGCTTACCCGCGACACCGGATCAGGCGAGGGCGAGGCGAAGTTCCAGTTGACGCTTGTCCGGTTCGGTGACGGCGGTGTATCGATCCGCGACCTGTCGCCGCTGGCCGCCAGGTATGTGAAGGCTATTTCGGGCGCATTACAGGCATCAGCCAAGATCGCCTTTAACGACGCCTGGGCGACGCCGGTGGAACTCGTAGGCGACATCACCAATCTGGATGCGGTAATCGATCCGGCGGTTATACCCCAAGGTATGGGCGGTACGTCGGTTAGCGTGGATCGGGTGGATTTCAAAATCTCCCTCCCGCCCGCATCACCGGAACGGGGCCGGGCGGGCTTCGCCGTCACCGGCGGCGGGCTGCGGATCGGTGGGGCGGCCGCGGACGGACTCGGTGGCGATGTCTATTTCGATGCGTTGTGGCCGCCGGCGTGCCACCGGGCGCGGGCGCTTGACGTCGGGTCCGGCGCGGGCCATGCGGGCGCAATGTTCGCGGCCTGCCTCGAGGGCGGACTTCGGTCATCCGGAACGAATCAGTCCAAAGCGGCATTTGCCGATGTCATGGCGGCGCTACGCCGCCTGCTTGCGGGGATAAAGTAATGCCCGTGGGCCCTCCATTTCCCTTGACGGTCTGGGCGGGAACATTGAGCGCCGTTGGCGAAGGATGAACGCCGGGCCTCAACGGAGGCGCTAAAAACGAAGAAAGGCGATGAATGTCGGAGGCGGATGTGATCGCGGGACTAGACCCATCCGTGCTGGCCGCCGTCGCGGCGGTTCTGTTCCTTCCCGGCGCGGTCAAAGGGTGTTTGGGTCTCGGCATTACCTTCCTCGCTGCGCCGCTGCTGACGCTGTTCATCGCCATTCCGGAAATGGTCACGCTGCTGGCACTACCGATTATGTTGTCGAATGTCTGGTAGGCGTTTGCGGGCGGCCACGCGCGGGCATCCTCGCGGCGCATGTGGCGGCTGATCCTCTGCCTCGGCGTCGGAACCGTGATCGGCGCGCCGCTGCTTTACGGGATCGACGGTGACCTGCTGTTTGCCATCCTCGGCGCGCTGGTCGCGGCGCTCATGATCATCGGCCTGACCGGCGCGGCCTTGCGCGTCCCTACCCGCTGGGAGGCTGCCGCCGGGCCGGCCGCAGGGTTCGCCGCCGGCTTGGTCGGCGGCAGGACGATTATGATCGGGCCGACCATCGCCGCGTACGTCGCTCATCTGGGGCTCGATAAGGACCGTCTGGTGGCGGCGACGGCGCTGATCTACTTGGCCAGTGGCGGATTTCTCGTCGGCGCCCTGGCGGTGCAGGGTGAAATGACGGTGTCTGCGTTTACGGCGTCGGCGCTCGCCACTCTGCCCGTCGTCGTCGGCACGGCGCTCGGCGACCGGTTGCGCCGCCGCACGGGTGAAACCATGTCCACGAAAACCCTGCTGATCTTTCTGCTGCTGCTGGGGCTCAACATGCTGCGCCGGGCGTTCTGATCCGCCTGCGGAGGTCACGTCTTCCGGCGCGGTTTGCCTGTTTTTCGCGGCCGGGGTTCCGGCACGCCCTTGGTCAGAAATTTCTGTTCGCCGTGCTTGCGCCCGGTGCGGTTGCCTTCGCCGCCGCGCCCGTAGGTGCTGGCGGGCTGCCAGTTGGGAATCAGGTGCTTCTTCCCCGGCCCGATCAGGTCGGCCCGGCCCATGCGTTTGAGCGTTTCGCGCAGCAAAGGCCAATTGTCCGGATCATGATAGCGGAGGAACGCCTTGTGCAGGCGGCGCTGTTTCAAATTCTTAACGGCACCCACAGGCTCCGAAGCGCCCCGGCGGATGCCTCTCAGCGGGTTGACGCCCGAATGGTACATGGCCGTCGATAAGGCCATGGGCGAGGGCAGAAACGTCTGCACTTGGTCGGCGCGGAAGCCGTTTTTCTTGAGCCAGATGGCGAGGTGCATCATGTCCTCGTCCGTCGTGCCCGGATGGGCGGCGATGAAGTAGGGGATCAGGAAGTATTTCTTTCCCGCCTGCTTGGCGGCATTGTCGAACATCTGCTTGAACTTGTCGTAGGCGCCGATGCCGGGCTTCATCATTTTCGATAGCGGCCCATCCTCGGTGTGTTCCGGTGCGATCTTCAAGTATCCGCCGACGTGATGGGTCACCAGTTCCTTCACATAGGTCGGGCTTTTGACGGCCAGATCGTATCGCACGCCCGACGCCACCATGACTTTCTTGATGCCGGGCAGCGCCCGGGCTTTGCGGTAAAGCTGGATCAGGCTTTCGTGGCTGGTGTCCAGGTTCGGGCAGATATCGGGGTAGACGCACGACGGTTTGCGGCAGAGCGCCTCCGTCTCCCGGTCCTTGCAGGCGATGCGATACATGTTGGCCGTCGGCCCGCCGATGTCGGAAATGATGCCGGTGAAGCCCTCCGTCCGGTCGCGGATGGTTTCGATTTCCCGCAGGATGGATGCTTCTGACCGGTTCTGGATGATCCGTCCTTCGTGTTCGGTGATCGAACAGAACGAACAGCCGCCGAAACACCCCCGCATGATGGTGACGGAAAAACGGATCATGTCCCACGCCGGGATGGTTGCGTCGCCGTAGGAAGGGTGCGGCGCCCGGGCATACGGCAGTTCGTAAACGCTGTCCATTTCCTCGGTCGACAGCGGTACCGGCGGCGGCGTTACCCACAATTCTCGGTCGCCGTGGCGCTGCACCAGAGGGCGCGCGTTGCCCGGGTTGCTCTCCCGGTGCAACACGCGAGACGCCCGTGCGTAGGCTTCACGGTCTTCGGCCACGGTTTCATAGGAGGGCAGGCGAATGACCGTGTTGCCCGCCGAATGCCGCGCCCCTTCGTCGCCCGCGTCCAGGTCGTCGGCGTGGGCGACGGTCCAGCCTTCGGGCACGGATTTTTTCATCACGGCGACGCCCCGGATGTCGTCCATGGTCGACGGGTCTTCCTTTCGGGCGATCCGGTGGGCGACCTCGACCGCGGCGCGTTCCGCATTGCCGTAAAGTAGGATATCCGCCTTCGCGTCGACCAGGACGGACCGACGCACCTTGTCTGACCAGTAATCGTAATGCGCGATGCGGCGGAGCGAGCTTTCGATACCGCCCAGCACGATCGGTGTGTCTTTAAAGGCCTCGCGGCAGCGTTGGGCATAAACGACGACCGACCGGTCGGGCCGTTTGCCGCCCTCGCCGCCGGGGGTATAACTGTCGTTGTGGCGAAGCCGCCGGTCCGAAGTATACCGGTTGACCATGGAATCCATGTTCCCGCCGGTCACCCCGAAAAACAGGTTGGGCCGGCCCAGCGCCTTGAACGGTTCCGCCGACTGCCAATCGGGCTGCGCGATGATGCCGACGCGAAAGCCCTGTTTCTCCAGCAACCGCCCGATCACCGCCATGCCGAAGCTGGGATGGTCGACATAGGCGTCGCCAGTCACCAGCACAACATCGCAGGAATCCCAGCCGAGCGCGTCCATTTCCTCCCGAGACATGGGCAGGAACGGCGCCACGCCGAATTTGGCGGCCCAGTGCTTGCGGTATGAAAAAAGCGGTGTCGCGGCTTCCATGCCAGTCATGTGGCGTACGCCCGGCGCAAGGTCAATGAATTCTTGGGCGCCACACTGCCCGGCGTCCGTAGAGAAATTCTTTTATCCTCTGTCAAAATTCGGAGCTAAGATGGGATTATGGCGGGCGGACTATTAGGCGGCTATGACCCCGGCGGGTATACCTGTGAGCTTCTGGGCCGCGGGGACGCACCCACTGAACACACCTGGGCGATCCGTGACTGGCTCGCGAAAGCGGCTGAACCAGCTCCGCAAACGGGCCAAAGACTGCGACCACGAACTTTTCAACCTGGGCATCGCCTTCACCGTTTATTCCAACCGCGACGCCATCGACCGCGCGCCGCCGTTCGATGTGGTGCCGTGCCGGGTCATCAAAGCTCGTCAACCGGTTGCTCGGCGGGCTTGCGATCACCCTGGTGCAGGCATCGCCCGTGCCCGTGACGGTCGTGCCTAATCGGCATCCATTTCAACGATATCGAAGATTTTATTGTTTCGGAGGAACAAACCCGTGACCCTCAAACACTTTCTTTATGCGAGCGCGCTTCTGCCCTTCACTGCGCAACTAGCCCACGCCCAGTCGGACGGCATCGACAAGGCAATCAGCGACGCGATCGCCCCCATCACCGGGCCGTTCGTCAACGTGATTTTTTATTCCGTGCCGCTGTTCGGCACCAGTTTTCCTTTGATCGTCGCCTGGCTTGTCATCGCCGCCACGGTGTTGACGCTGTATTTCGGGTTTATTCAGTTTCGCGGTTTCAGACATTCTATCGAACTGGTCCGCGGCGACTACCTGGACCCCAATGACGCCGGTGAGGTGACGCCGTTCCAGGCGCTGGCGACAGCGCTTTCCGGTACGGTCGGGCTCGGCAACATCGCGGGCGTCGGCGTCGCCGTCTATCTGGGAGGGCCGGGTGCGACGTTCTGGATGATCTTGGCCGGGCTGTTGGGCATGGCGTCCAAGTTCACCGAATGTATTTTGGGCGTGCGATACCGCAACGAATACGCCGACGGCTCTGTTTCTGGCGGGCCGATGTATTATTTGTCCAAGGGCTTGGCGGAAGACGGGCGGGCGGGGCTCGGTCGCGTGCTCGCCGTGTTTTTCTCCGTCTGCTGTATCCTGGCGGCCTTCGGCGGCGGCAACATGTTCCAGGCCAATCAATCGTTTTCGCAGGTGTCGGCCATCCTGCCGGTGTTCGTCGGCAAGGGATGGGTGTTCGGGCTGATCATGGCGGCGGTCGTCGCCGCGGTTATCATCGGCGGCATCAAGTCCATCGCCCGGGTGACGGAAAAGGTCGTACCCTGTATGGCGGCGCTTTTCTGCGGATCGGCGCTGATCATCATTGTCATGAACATCGAACACGTGGGCGATGCGTTCGGTGCCATCATCACCGGCGCGTTCGCGCCCACGGCGGTGGCGGGGGGTGCAGTCGGCGCGCTGATCCAGGGGTTCAAGCGAGCGGCGTTTTCGAACGAGGCAGGGATCGGGTCGGCCTCCATCGCGCACTCGGCGGTGCAGACCAAGCACCCGGTGACCGAAGGCTACGTCGCACTTTTGGAGCCGTTCATCGACACCGTCGTGATCTGCACCATGACGTCGCTAGTCATCATCATCACTGGGTCGTGGGTGCCGAACAGTGGCGTCACCGGTATCGCGTTGACGTCCAAGGCGTTTGAATCGAGCTTCTCCGGCTTCGGCATCGTGCTCTCCATCGCTGCCGTGCTGTTCGCCTTTTCGACGATGATTTCCTGGTCCTATTACGGGCTCAAGGCCTGGACCTACCTGTTCGGCAAGGGTAAGTCGAAGGAGCTGGCGTTCAAGCTGATCTTCTGCGTCTTCGTGATCATTGGTTCGTCCATGAGCCTCGGCCCCGTCATCGATTTTTCCGACGCCAGCCTGTTCGCCATGGCCATCGCCAACATCATCGGCATTTACATGCTGATGCCCAAGGTCAAGGCACTATTGGCGGACTACCATGCCAAACTGGCGAGCGGCGCAATCAGAAAAATGAAGTGACACCCTCAAGAAAGGGCGAATGATTATCACTCAAACCCACACGCATAAAATCGCGTCGGCAACGCCCCTTGCCGGCGCTTTTTTTTGCGCGCCGAACGGGCATTGGGGCAAAAGAGGATGGACGCCGCCCGGCCGATCTTTGAAAATATGGCATCAACCTCGGCGTTTCATGAAGCTTTCATGATGCAGGCCGATCAAGATCACTATGAAGCGGCCGCTCCCGTCCGGGTGCAAGTCGTCGCCGCCGACTTCAACGATGTCAGGCAAGCGCTCCGCGAAGATGCGCGAGTTTTCGCCCGTCGCCCGGGCTTGAGCCTTTTGTTCGGAGCGATCTTCGCGCTGTTCGGCGCTGTCCTGATCGCCGGGCTGACGTGGTTCGATCAAATCTGGATCGTTATCGCCGCGGGCGTCGGGTTTCTCCTGTTCGCGCCGTTTTTGACGGCGGGTCTTTACGAAATGTCGCGGCGCTATCCGCAGGGCGAGGTTTTGCCGCCTCCGACATCTTCCTGGTGGTGTTAAGCCAGCAACGCCGTGAATTCGGATGGATGGCTTTTAACGTGCTGTTCGTGTTCTGGATGTGTGCGTATCAGGTGCGCATTCTGCTGGCGATCTTCCTTTTGCATAAACCGATCCTTTCGTTCGACGGGGTTCTTTCCATGATGTTCATCACCAGCGACGGAATCAGCTTTCTGCTGGTCGGGCCCGTCGTCGGTGCGGTGCTGGCGATGATCCTTTTTTACATTACGGTGATTTCCATGCCGTTGTTGCTGGACAAGGACATCGACTTCGTCACCGCCATGATCACCAGCGTGCAGTCGGTAGTCAAAAGCCCCGTCGTGATGCTGAGCTGGGGGCGGCGATCGGCGTCATGACTTTCGGCGTCATTGCGCCCATGTTGATAGGCGTGATCTTCATCATTCCGATTTTGGGTCACGCGTCGTGGCGGCTTAGTGAGCGGCTGATATCGGAGGTTCCGGCCCCGGCCTGACGGGACGGACGCGGCTTAGTCTTCCCCGCCCGATGCGGACACCAGATCGATCCCGACCTCGGCTTCGTCCAGCATGTCCTTGGTGATCTTGTAGTCTTCCGACCAGCGGGACGCGAAGTCCGCGTTTTCCAGACTGTTGGCGTCAACCACGACACGTTTGATCCCGACCTGAACAATCGCCCGCGTGCAGTCGGCGCACGGCACGTGGGTGACGTAAATCGTGCATCCCTTAAGCGACATGCCGATCCGCGCAGCGTTGTAAATCGCGTTACGCTCCGCATGTTCGGTCCATTTGTATTTCGACGGGCGGGCGTGCCGATCTTCGACATTGTCGTCGACGGTGCGCGGAAACCCGTTAAAACCGTAGGGCCCCGGCGTCTTGTCGTCACCGACGATCACGGCGCCCACCTGGGTCGACCGGTCTTTCGACCAGGTCGACACCTCTTTCGCGAGGCGCAGGAATCGGACGTCCCATTTATCGCTCATTCGGCGGCTCCCTGTTTCGTTCAGGTTGCCATAACCAGGCCGGCGTTACCACGGCAAAGGCGGGATCGGGCGCGTGGCCCGGGCTTCCGAGCCGTCGCGGGACCGTCAGAAAACCTTCTTTTGTGTTCCCCGGCGCGCTCTGCCATCAGGATGGAAATTTGTCCTTGGGTGGTTTTATGCGTGATCGGTAACAGTCGGCCTTCAGGCAAGTCACAGGACCGGCAGGATAAAGGGACTGCAAACCCATGACCAATATCGGCAATCTTGCTTTGGATCGGCGTCCCGCCGTCATTTCCGAAACGGCGCGGCCGTTCGTCGTCCTCACCCGCTCGCTAGAAATCCGGCTGGTGGAAACCGAGGCCGAAATTGCCGCCGCCCAGCGCCTTCGCTAAGACGTGTTCTTCGACCAACTGGGTGCGCGTCCGACGGCCGAGGCAGCGGCAGAGCGCCGCGACCGGGACGCCTTCGACACCTATTGCGACTATCTTCTGGTGATCGATCTCGACCGTTCGGACGAGGCGCCCTTTGTCGCCGGCACCAACCGGTTATTGCATCGTTCCGTCGCCGAAACGAACACCGGGTTTTGTTCGGCGGGGGAATTCGATCGCGGCGCGCTTCTAGCCAAGCCGGGGGAAGTCGCCGAACTGGGCCGACCCTGCGTCCATTCCGATTGCCGCTCGGGCGCGGTGATGCAGCTTTTGTGGCGCGGCATCGCCGAATACCTGAAGATTTACGACATCGCGTTCATGTTCGGCTGCAGCAGCCTGCACGGCACCGACCCGGACGCCCTCATGCTGGCGCTCAGTTATCTGCACTACTTTCAACTGGCGCCGAGGGATTTCCGCGCGCGGGCCGCTGACCACCGCCGCATCGCGGTCGACCGCATCCCGTTGACGCGGCTGGATCAAACGGCCGCCCGCGCCATGCTGCCGCCATTGATTAAAGGGTACCTCAGAGTCGGGGCCTTCGTCGGCAACGGCGCCGTTATCGATTTCGGGTTCAACACGACAGACGTATGCATCATCGTACCTACGGGCCGGATCACCGGGAAATACCATCGCTACTACAAGCCCTGTGGGACGCCTTAGGGAAAACGGGCCGTTTGCCGCTTTGAGCCTCCTGGCGGCTATCCGGTCTCCTCTTTTCTTGATCCTCACCGGCGTGCTTTTGCCCGTGGCCGTGGCGCTATACCCGTTCGGCGGCAGGGTCGTCAGGCCGGGGCGCGGTTTTGGTTCCGCGCCGTTGCCCGGTTGTGCAATCTGCGGGTCGCCGTGTTCGGCCGTCCGCTTGATTTGCCTGGCATGCTTTATGCGAGCAACCATGTGTCCTACCTGGATATCCCCGTGTTGAGCGGATTGATGGGCGCCCGGTTTATCACCAAGGACGATGTCTGGGGCTGGCCGGTCCTGGATTTCTGCGCGCAGGTCTATCGCACCGTGTTGATCCGCCGCGCCTCCAGCGCCGCCCTGGGACAGCGGGCCATGATGGCGGACCTGCTGGCGGGCGGCGACGGTCTGGTCCTGTTCCCCGAGGGCACCTCATCCGACGGTATGCGGGTGCTGCCGTTCAAAACCGCGTTGTTCGGTGTTGCTGATGTACCCGATAACGGCGATGCCGATCTTAACGATGCAGGGACGGGCCCCTTGGTGCAGCCGTTTTCCATCACCTACGCGCGGTATGCCGAAGGGCGGCTCCTGCGCCGGGGGCTGCAATCCCTTTGTGTGTGGTGAGGCGACATGACGTTACTGCCGCATCTGATTTCGGTCTTCGGGCTCAAGGGCGCAATAGTCGAAGTGACGTTTCACCCGCCGTTGACGGCAATGGGCCAAGGCAGACGCAAGGCGCTGGCCGATGCCTGTTACCGGTGTGTTTCGGCGGGAGTCGCGGACGCACACCGAAGGCGGGCCTATGCCGTGTCCAGTAACGTCGAGGCGTTGTTGACGGTGGATTAGTGCAGTTCGGCCCGAAGTTTCTGTCGGAACAGATCGATGGGCAACAGTTCGCCCGCCATCTCCACATGCCAGAACTGCCAGCCGTTGCAGGCGGGGGCTTTCTGCACATGCGCACCGACCTGATGGATCGATCCGCGGAAATCGTGGGCCGACAGCGTACCGTCGGCGCGGACCCGCGCCGTATGCCGTCGCCCCTGGTCGGTCAAAGTCTGTCCCGGCTTCAACAGGCCGCGTTCAACCACCCACCCGAAGGGGATGCGCGGCTGCGACCGCTTGGCCGGCGTCGCCAGAATTTCTGGCTCGGCGGCGGGTTCGATGTCGGCCAGCCGCGCCTCGGCCAGCTTGGCGTAATCCTTGTCCCGTTCGATCCCGATGTAGCGGCGGCCTAGCGTGCGGGCGACGGCGCCCGTGGTGCCGGTGCCGAAGAAGGGGTCGAGCACCACATCCCCCGGTTCCGTCGACGACAGCACCGCGCGGTATAACAGGGATTTCGGTTTTTGCGTCGGGTGGGCTTTTTTGCCGTCCACATCTCTCAGGCGTTCTGCGCCGGTGCAAAGGGGTAATGTCCAATCCGAGCGCATCTGCAGGTCGTCGTTCAGATTCTTCATGGCTTCGTAGTTGAAGCGGTATTTTGCATCCCGGTCCTTGGCGCACCAGATCAAGGTTTCGTGCGCGTTGGTAAAGCGCCGGCCGCGGAAGTTCGGCATCGGGTTGGACTTGCGCCAGATGATGTCGTTCAGAATCCAATAACCCAAATCCTGCAGCGCCGTGCCGACGCGGAAGATGTTGTGGTAACTGCCGATGACCCACAGCGTCCCGTGCGGCTTAAGCAACCGGTGCGCGGCCTTGAGCCAGTCGCGGGTGAAGGCGTCATAGGCGCCGAACCCGTCGAACCGGTCCCAGTCCTCGTCGACGCCGTCGACGCAAGAATTGTCCGGCCGACGCAATTCGCCGTCCAACTGCAGGTTATAGGGCGGGTCGGCGAAGATCATGTCGACCGAGCCTTCCGGCAGGGCGTTCATGATCTTGATGCATTCGCCGGTTAGCACGCGGTCGGCGTCAAGCTGCCCAGGCCCCTTTTCAGGGATTTTGCGCTTCTTCGTCATCGATGGGCTTCCCAGGTCCCCAGAGTGAGAAGGCATCCTGGAGACCGCCGGACTCGCCGTCAAGAACTTATTGAATTCAATAACTTAGGGGAGCGTCGTCGACGGCAGAAATTGCCAGATGTGGGAGTCAGGTTCCCGCCTCACCCAAGATGTTGCGGATCGGACGATAAGATTTCCGGTGCGCCGGCGTCACGCCGAGCCGCGCCAAGGCTGCCTGATGTTCCTTGGTGCCGTACCCGGCGTTGCGCTCCCACCCGTACCCCGGATGCGTCTTCGCCAATGCCGCCATGACCCCGTCGCGGTGGACCTTGGCGGCGATCGAGGCGGCGGCAATGGACAGCGACAGCCCGTCGCCGCGGACGATGCAGTCGCAGGGGCAGGGCAGGTCCGACGGCAGTCGGTTACCGTCGATCAGCGCGAAGTCCGGCGTGTAAGACAAATTATCGACCGCGCGGCGCATGGCCAGGAACGTCGCCTGCAGAATGTTCAGCCGGTCGATCTCCACCGCCTCCGCAACGCCGATACCGATGTCCGCATGGTGGGTCAGCTCGTCCAACAGGGTTCCCCGCAACGTCGCTTTCAGTTTTTTTGAATCGTCCAATTGTCGGGCAAGATCATCAGGCAGGGCGTCCCGGTCGATGATCACAGCGGCGGCGACCACCGGCCCCGCCCAGGGTCCGCGCCCGGCTTCGTCGAGACCGGCGATGCGGCGGCGGCCCGCCGCCAGGGCGCGGTCTTCGAACCTGAAATCAGGCATCGGTTTTTTTCGGTTTTACTTGGCTCGGTTTTATTTGATTCGGTTTTGCCGGGGCCGGTTTCGTCGTCCTGGGTTTTGCCGCACTTGGTTTTGCCGTATTTGGTTTCGATGGCGCCGGTTTCGACGGTGATGCCTTATCCGCCTTCGATTTTTTGGCTGCCGATTTTTCCGGCGGTGGCTCTTCCGTCGTCGGCTTTTCCAGGGCGGCTTTGCGCGGCGCGGGCTTTTTGTCGGCGGCCGTGCCTGTCTTCTTCTTGTACGCATCCACCTTGGCGGGCTGTGGTTTTGGTTCGGCGGCCGCGGCGGCGGCGGGCGCGGCGGCGTTTTGGCCCTCCTGCTTACGGCGGCGACGCAGCCGGTGGCGGCGGATATAAAGTGCGGCAATCCGCATCTGACGGCGTGTGCTGGTCTTGGCGGTGCCAATCGTTTCGGTCAGGCGTTCCGTCTCCGGCGCGTAGACCAGGCGCATGAACTCGGCCCCTGACTCGACGCCTTCGTGCGCCATCGCCTGGATGCGCCGGGCGGTGATCACCCAAAGCGGGCTCAGCGCCAAACTCATGACTGTGACGGAAACCACCAGTTTCGAATCTTCCACCGACAACACGCCCGACGAGACCCCGGCGACCGAAAGTAGGAACGAAAACTCCCCGATCTGCGCCAGCATCGTGCCGGCCATAAACGCCCGGTCCCAAGGTTGCCCCATGGCGTGCAGGAACCCGACGTTGATCGCTGTCTTGAAGACCGAGACCAGGAAGAACAGCAACAGCACGCTGCTCAGGTGGGTCCAGATATAGGTCAGGTCCAACAACAGCCCGATGGACAGGAAAAACACCATTAACAACAAGCTCTGGATCGGGATCACCGTTTCGGTAATGGCGTGGCGAAGCGTCGAGTTCCCGACCATCAGCCCGGCGATAAACGCGCCGTAGGCCGGCGACAGGCCAAACAGGCCGGCGATGGCCGAACATCCGAAACAGAACGCCAGCGCTGCCAGCGGCCTGAGGTCGTGGTTGTTTTCCACCCGGTTGGCGAATGGCAGAACAACCTTGCTACGGCGGCTCAGATACCAGATCAGCGCCGCCAAGAAGGCGACGGACAGAACGATTTTCGGAATACCGGTCCAGTCGAAGCCGCCGCCTTTCATGGAATCGACCCACAACAGCATGGGCACCACGGTAAGGTCCTGGGCGATCAGAATGCCGACCGTGACCTGCCCGGCCTGGGTGCGGAGTTCGCCCACGTCGTCCAGCATCTTCACCGCCACCGCCGTCGACGACAGCGCAACCATAAAGCCCAGCAGCACCGACAGCGGCGTCGACCACCCGAACACCTGCGAACATAAAAGCGTCACCGCGACCGAGGCGACGACCTGAAACACCGTGGTGAAGACCGACAGCTTCCACACGTGGCGGAAAGATCGCAGCGATAGCTCAAGCCCGATCAGAAACAGCAGCAGCAGCACGCCCATTTCGGCCAGCAGCTCGATGGCGCCCCGTCCTTGCACGACGCGAAGCCCCGCCGGCCCCAAAATGACGCCGGCCAGGATATAGCCGACGATGGCCGGCTGCCGCACCCGGTTCATGAATATGCCGCACAACAGTGCGGCCAGGACGACGATGGCGATACCCATCAAGTCGTTGCCGTGGGCCCCGTGGGATGCCGATGCTTCCATGGCCGCGTCGGTCACGCCGGCGACGGCGTCCACCGCCTTGGCGCCGATTTCCGCAATCTTGCCGGGCAGTTCCTTCGCCGCCTCGACCGCGCCCGCGTCCGGCGGCGCTGCGTCGGGCGCGGGTTTGGCGATGGTTTCGGTCAGGCCGGGCGTTTTCGGTCCGACCTCGGTTGCTGGGGCGAGTGCGGTTTTATCCATAGCGGCAAAGGTATCACGGGATGACGCCGCCGCCAGATGTCAGTTCAAAAATTCTCGCAAAATAGGCCAAGCTGTCCGCCCGGCGGCACTGGCGTACGGAACAGATCGGTGCGCAGCGATCGGCTGCCCGACGCGGCGAAACCCAGGCCCAGCCGCTGGCTTGCCATTTGAAAACGGCGGGCAAGCAAATCGGCATGAACGCCGGTGCCGCGCTGGCGTTCGCCCCACTGTGCCCGGTAAAGGGCGCCCGCGCGGCTTTCGCGCATCCGGTTCAACACCCGGTCCTTGCGGTCCGGCACGTGGGTTTAGAGCCATTCCTCGAACAGCCCGCCCAGTTCATGCGGCAGACGCAGCAGAACATACCCCGCGCCCGTCGCCCCGGAGTCGCGGGCAGCTTCCAGGATCGGCTGTAACTCGTGATCGTTCAGCGCCGGGATCATCGGTGCGGCCAGCACCGCGACGGGCACTCCGGCGTCGGTCAGCCGCCGGGCGGCGTCCAAGCGTTTTTGCGGGGTCGGCGCGCGAGGCTCCATCCGACGGGCAAGGGCGAGAGCCAGCGTCGTCACCGATACTGCGATTGCCGCGACATTATCCGCCGCCATGGGCGCCAGCAGGTCAAGATCGCGGCAGACCAAATCAGATTTGGTGTTGATCGAAACCGGGTGCCGCGCCTGGCCCAACACTTCCAGGATGCCCCGCGTGATCCGAAGCCGCCGTTCCACCGGCTGATACGGGTCCGTGTTGGCGCCCAGCTGCAGGGTCCTGCACTGGTAATTGCGTTTTGCCAGTTCATTGGTCAAAAGTTCCACCGCGTCGAACTTGGCGAACAACCGGGTTTCGAAATCAAGCCCCGGCGACAGGCCCAGGTAGGCATGCCTCGGCCGGGCGAAGCAATATACGCACCCGTGTTCGCACCCCCGGTAGGGGTTGATCGATTGGTCGAAGGGGACGTCCGGCGAGCTGTTACGCGCGATCACGGTCTTGGCCGTGTCGGGGGTTACGCTGGTCCGGTCCCGCATCTCGAACTCTTGGCCCATCGGCAGGTCCCAGTCGTCGTCTGCGGCCTCGTGGGCGAACCGCTCAAACCGGCCGTCCCGATTGCTCCGCGCCCCGCGCCCCGAGGCGCTGCCTTTGCTGAAATGGGTCATGACCCGAGTGTATCAGAAGAAGAGAACATAAAAAGAACATTACTATGGGACCTTTATATCCGGGTGCTCCGCCGCGCGCGCGAGGATCCTGGACAAGAGTCCCGGTGACAAGCGGGGACCGCGTTTGCTACGCTTTCAGGGCACAAACCGGAAATCGCCCACTCGGGCGATGCCAACGGGCTGGACCATGAAGAGCATCAAGGACTTCATCGACCGCATCCTCGACGGCCTCGCGGAAATCCTGGCGCCGAAGCCGGAAACCGTGCTCATTCCCGTCCGCTCGCAGGGCGCCCGGCGCCCCAGGCGCTGACGCCGGAGCATCATGCCCCAACGCCGCGACAACGGGATGAACACACCGTGACCGTCCCGGAAAATCCGGCCCCGCACCCCGCACCGGACGGGCGCGCCAAACCGGTTCTCAGCATTATTGTGCCGACCCTGAACGCCGCCGGCGATCTGCCGCGGCTGATCGAAAGCCTCGCCGATGGGCGCATGGACCGCGAGGTTATCGTCGCCGACGGCGGCTCCGGCGACGGCACGCAGCGCATCGCCCAGGCGCACGGCTTTACGGTTGTCGAAACGCCCCGGGGCCGGGGTCTGCAACTGGTGGCGGGGGCGGCGGCGGCGGCGGGCGAATGGTTTTTATTTCTGCATGCGGACACGGCCCTGCAGCGCGGGTGGTCGGCGATAGTCCGGGGCTTTACCAGCAATTCGGACAACGTATACCGCGCCGCTTATTTTCAACTGATTCTGGACGACACCGCGCCCGTCGCGCGCATGGTCGAGGACGCGGCCAATCTGCGCGCCGCCAAACTGGGCTTGCCCTACGGCGATCAAGGGCTTTTGATTTCGCGCGCCTTTTACGACCGGCTCGAGGGCTTCAACCCGATCCCGATCATGGAGGATGTGGACCTTATCCGCCGCATCGGCCGCCGTCGTCTGATCCAGCTGCCGTCGGCGGCGGTGACGTCGGCAAGGCGCTATCAAAAAGACGGCTACTGGCTACGCCCGCTCCGCAATCTCTTGTGCCTGGCTCTATACTATGCGGGACTGCCGCCGCGCCTGATCGAACAGGTTTACCGGTGATGGTTCGCCCGCATTTGGTCATCTTCGCCAAGGAACCCCGCATCGGCCGGGTCAAGACACGGCTTGCCCGCGACATCGGGTCGGTCGCCGCTTGGGCGTTTTACCGTCGCCAGGTCGCCGCCGCCGCGGCGCGGCTCCAGGGCCCGGGCCGGTGGCGCACGTGGCTTGCCGTCAGCCCCGACCGTGCGATCTTTCGGGAACGCATCTGGCCCGGGGGCGTCGCGCGGATCAGTCAGGGTGCCGGCGACCTGGGCGACCGCATGGCGCGGATCATGGCGGTCCTGCCGCCGGGGCCGGTGGTGATTGTCGGCACCGACGTGCCGGGCATCCGCTCGGCGCACATCCGGGGCGCCTTCGCCCGGCTTGGCCGCCGTGATGCGGTCATCGGACCGGCGGCGGACGGCGGGTACTGGTTGATCGGGCTAAGGCGGCGGCCGCGGATCGCCGATCCCTTCACCGGCGTGCGCTGGTCCACCCGGCACGCCATAAAGGATACCCTTGCTAACCTGAAGGGGCTTTCCGTAGGGCGGCTCGAGGTGTTGGAAGACGTCGACGACGGCGGCGATTACAAAAGGTTTCTGAAAGCGCGAAAAGCCAAACGCTGCATCCCGAACACTGAACCCTAATCGCTGAACCTTAAACGCTAACCTGGGGGCGGAAATCGAAAACGCGCGGCCCTGGGTCCGCGCGTTCACGGATTTTTCCGCCAGCTACCTGACGGATACCCGGGCGCTGATTGAGGGAAAGGGCGCTTGCAGAAGGGCGCTTACGCCTGTTCGTCGCAGGTGGTCTGGGGCACCTTGCCGCCTTCGGCATAGGTGCGGAGTGACACCGCCGTCACCATGTCGCCGCCGAGCGCTTTGTTGAACCGGGTGCGCAGCGTATTGCCCAAGTTGCCATCAAGGTGGGCGCCGCCGCCGGCGCTGACCAAGCTTGCGAACGCCGTGTTCAGGGTCGATACCAGATGCGGCATCAACCGGCAGAGTTTCTGCTGATTGTGCGCGCCCTTGACCGTCAGCTCGACGGACACCAGCATCGTTTGCAACTTGTCCTTGCCGCTGGACTTCAGGCCGTAGCCGCCGAGTTGCACCTGATGGGGGTTCATCCGCACGGTGTAGGTCTTACCGTCGGGCTTGACCGTCGACGCTTCCAGGACGGAGGGCTCGGAACTGATCCAAACACCGATCCCCGCCAGGCCGCCTATAATGAAAACAGTGGTGCCGACGCCGACTGAAAGGCTTTTCAAAAACTCGTCCACACGTAGATAACTTGTGGGAAAAAATGTGGGCGAATCGGCGGCGCGGTCACCGGGCTGCTGCCGCCGGGCAGGGAATGACGGCTGGTTGAAGGCGCCATCGCCAGTGATGATCCGGACGTGGCGGGCGGAGGAAAGCGGCCCGTCCGGCGGCGTTCGCACAGCCCGCAAAATTCCCGTTCGCGACAAGTGAAATCCTATTGACCAGAATTGGGTTTGAGCGCCAAATCCCGCCTGAAAATCGCGGCCGCGCGCCCGGCGCCGGGACGGCAGGGCCAACACGGGCCGCAACATTCATCGGAGTAACGAAAGATGCGTTTCGCATTGCTTGGCGCGGCCTTTGCCGTAGCCCTTTCCTTTGTCGCCAACTCGGCCCCGGCCTATGCCGCTGGAGATTGTGCCTCGAACCCGAACAAGGCGATCAAGGCGTCAGAAGGCAACTTCAAAAAAATGAAGAAGTCGATGAAGCCGGAAGCCGTAAAGGCCTACAGCAAGGCCATCGGCGACGCCAAAAAGGCCGCCAAGGCGAAGAAGAAAGACGCCGCTTGCGCCGCCCTCGCGGAAGCCGAAGGCCACCTCAAGAAGTAACAGGGTCGCAAGACCCGTTATCGGTACGCCGGCGCGCCCTTGGCCGCCGGCGTATTTATTTTTGCGGGATGAAACTGCGGGCCGCGCCGCCCGATCACGGCGATTGAAATCCTGTTGACGGGAAATGGGTTTAAGCGCCAAATCCCTCCTGAAATCGCGGCAGCGCGCCCGGTGCCGGGACGGCAGGGCCAACACGGGCCGCAACATCCGTCGGAGTAACGAAAGATGCGTTTCGCATTGCTTGGCGCGGCCTTTGCTGTGGTCCTTTCCTTTGTCGTCGATTCGGCCCCGGCCTATGCCGCGGACTGCATGACCAACCCGAATAAGGCGATCAAAGAGTCCGAAAAGGACTTCAAGAAGATGAGAAAGGCGATGAAGCTGGATGGCGTGAAAGCGTACAGCAAATCCATCGACGAAGCGAAAAAGGCCACCAAGGCGAAGAAGTTTGACGTCGCCTGCGCTGCCGTCGTGGAAGCGAACGGCCACCTCAAAAAGTAACGGGGGCGCAAGATCCGTTATCGGTACGCTGGTGCGCCCTTGGCCGCCGGCGTATTCATTTTGGGGGGGGCGAAACCGCGCTGCCCTGTCAGCCTTCGTTGAAAAACAGCACCGTCGGATTGTCCACCAGAATGCGGTGGCGCAGGTCTTCGTCCGGCACCCAATCCACCAGCAGATCCAACAGGTCCCCGTCGTTGACCATGGGGATGTCCAGGTGCGGGTGTGGCCAATCGGTACCCCAGACCAGCGCGTCCGGCGCGGTTTCCAGCAACGCATCAACAAATGGCCGGGTGTCTGAAAACGGCACGCCGGCTTCCTGCGTCGTGCGGTATGGGCCCGAAAGTTTCCCCCAGCAGCCGCCTGCCCGCATCATCGCCAATAGATACTGAAACGGCTTGGCGTCGATGCCGTGTCCGACCGGCATGTGGCCCAGATGGTCGAACAACACCGGTACGGCCAGCCGCGTCAAACGCGGCAGGGCGTCCTGAAACTTGTAAATGTCGGCCAGCAATTGCAGATGCCAGCCCATGGGCTCGATCCGCCGCGCCAGATCGCCGACGCCGTCAAGCGCGTCGAACCCCTGAAACTGCATATTCAGGCGGATACCCCGAAACCCGGCGGCGTGAAGCCGCGCCAATTCGTCGTCGGTCACGTCCGGTTCGACGCAGGCAATACCGCGCAGCGACCCGCCGGACCGGGCGATGGCGTCTTCGATGGCCGAATTGTCGGTGGCGTAAACGTTAGACTGGACCAGCACCCCCCGTTCGATGCCCAAGACGCCGTGCATCTTGTGGTAATCGTCAAACGTCGCCTCGGGTGGGTCGTATGACCGGGCCGGGTGATAGGGAAACCGGTCTTGCGGTCCGAACACGTGGGCGTGGCAGTCGCAGGCGCCGGCGGGAGCCTTCGTCTTCGGTCTCTTAGTGTTGAAGTCCGGGCCCTGGCAGGTCGCCAGTCCCAATGCGGACCCGCCCGGTCCTGAGTGGTCGCTCACACAATTCTCCTTGGGCTATTCGCTCGAGCAAATTCGCTCAGGCGCAATCTAGGCGATGGCATGCCTGTTTACCACGCATGATAAACGTGATTCCGTCATACGGAATGATGCAACAACGGATACTTATCTCAAGTCTTTTCGCTGCGGCGCTTGCCGCCGGGTGCACGATCACGGCCCGGCCGCCGGGTTCGCCGCCGCCGTTTGGCGGGCCATCGCCCGCGCAAATTCAGGACACGCTCGCGGCCGACGAATGGGGCCGGGTGCTACATTGCCAGGTCGACGGCGGCCAGGTGCGGTTCGTCACCGGCGAAAGCGAGTTCACGGCGTTCGACTTTTCCATCGTCGCCGGCGAACGTCAGGTCGTCGACCTGACCAGCCGCTCCAAGGGCTAGCGCGAGCGGCTTTGTATTAGCTTTCGTGAAGACGGGTCTTACGTGTCCGCGTGCAGGGACCGGTTTCGCGACCGGGGGTCCAGCTGCGCGGGATCTCAAACCGGCATCAGCCGCGTCTACCCGGCGATCGCCAAAAACCTCGACGTGCCCGGGTTTATCGATGGGTCCTACCTGGAATGCCGCTGGCCGCCGCCGTTTAAATAAAGGCGGGGGCGGACGAGGCCTCAGGCCATATGCTCTCTCAAGCGGGGCATCAGCTCGACGAAGTTGCAGGGCTTGTGCCGGATGTCCAACTGATGGACTAGGATTTCGTCCCACGCGTCCTTGCACGCCCCGGTCGACCCTGGCAGCACGAAAAAGTAGGTGCCGTTGGCGACGCCCGCCGTGGCGCGCGACTGGATGGTCGACGTTTTGATTTTCTGAAAACTGATCCAGCGGAAAACTTCGCCGAAGCCGGGGATGATCTTTTCGGCGACTGCGTCGAGCGCTTCGGGCGTCACGTCGCGGCCGGTGACCCCGGTGCCGCCCGTCGAAATCACGCAGTCCACGTTGGGGTCGTCAGCCCACTTGCGAAACTGTTCGGCGATCAGCTTTGCATCGTCTTTGACGATTTTGCGGTCGGCGAGATTGTGGCCGGACGCGGTCAGCCGTTCGGCCAGGGTGTCTCCCGAGCGGTCGTCCGCCAGCGTTCGCGTGTCCGATACCGTCAGAACCGCGATGTTAACGGGGAGAAATTCCGTTCCTGTTGCCATCGAAAATCGCAACCTCCACCTTGCCGTGACCCAGCGGTTTGTAGACCGGCCACTCCCCCGCCGCAAGGGCGTCGAGGGATGGTTTGTCCTGGCCCAGCCGGTCGCGGTAGATCCACAGGTTGGCGAGCACCCGTTCGACAAAGGCTCGGGTTTCGCCGGCTGGGATAGTTTCAATGAAGAACAGGGGGTCGTCCTTGTACTCGTTGCGCCGCTGCCATTTCGACAAGTTCCCCGGCCCGCCATTCCACGCCATGGCGAGCAGCAGCAGATCGCTTTGGATGTGTGGTTCGATCAGCAGCATGTCGATGTACTTCTGCCCGAGCCGCAAATTCAGGTTCGGGTCATAGAGCTTGTTGCTGTTGTGGCGATGGAGCGTCCGGTCGCCGGCGACAAAGCTTGCCGTCCGCGGCATCAGTTGCATGAGGCCGCGGGCGCCGGCCCAGCTTTTGGCGCGCGGGTTGAATTTGCTTTCCTGGCGGATCAGCGCATAAACCAGCGCGCGGTCGACGGTGAAGCCGCCTTCGGGCGACCACGCCGGCACAGGATAGGCCGCCCCGTCATGCCCGCCGCCGTCGGGAAACAGCCGGTCCGACAGCCGGACGGCCAACCCGGCCATGCCGCCCGCATCGGCCAGCGCCAGGATGGCCAGCGCCTGCGCCTTGTCGGATTTAAGTGTCAAGTTGCGAAGTTCGCGTTCGGCCCAATCATCTTGTCCGATCTGCGCCAGCGCGAGCGCCCGCCGGCCGCGCGGCGTCGCGGTGATTTTTTCCAAGGCGCCCGACACCAGCGGCGGGGTCGCCCAGTTGTAAGCGATGGGCTGGCCGACGATGCGGGCCGCCAACAGGCCATAGAACGTGCGCGCGTGGCGCGAAGCTTGGGCCAGGTATTTGCTCACGTGTTCCGGCTGCCGGGTGACCATCAGCGCTCGGGCCGCCCAGAAGTTGGCGCCTGCGTCCTGCCATTCGTCGTCGAAGCCGATGTCGGCGGCTTTTTTGAAATGCACGGCAGCGGTTTTGTAATCGCCCTGTTTCCACGCGATCAGGCCCAAGGTCCATTGCCCGTCCGGCAGGTATTTACCCGACCGTTTCAGCGCCTCGTTGATCCAGGTTTTGGCCCAGTCGATGCGCTGGTCGACGAAATACTGCGCGCCCAGCCACGTTTTGGCCTCGTCGATTTCGGCATTGGAAAACAGTCGCGCCGCCTGGGCAGAGCCAATTATCTGCTTGGCGACCAGCGTATGGCCTCGGTTGAGCGCCCGGCGGATGCGCCATTTCAGGCTCTGCGCCAGGTGCGCGTCGGCCCCGGAAAGCCGCTTCCGGGGCAGCGACTTGGGCTCTTTCCGGGTGGCTTCCTCGGCTTCCTGCAGTTCCTCGAGAAACGCCGGTTTGGACGGCAACTGGTCGGGCTTGTCCGGGAAGTTCCAGTTCCGCGGTCGGCGGCGAAGCGAAAGCTTGTAAATCTGCTGCGCCTGCGGGTGGTCGGCGTAATCCGCCATCCAGTCCTTCAGCTCTTTATATTGCGAGCGGTATTTGGTCGGGTGCAGGTAGCGCTCCGCCATGACGTGGCCGAGAAGCAGCTTGTCCGTAATCGTCGAGATCAACCGGTCGGCTTCCTTCCAGTCGCCGGCTTCCTGCACGCCGAAAATCTTTTCGTAGGTACGGGCGTCTTCGTTCGACAAAATCGGCTTGCGGGTGATGACGCCTGGGTGCGCCATACCGCCCATGGCTGCCCGTTCGCCGTCGTGGACGGCGTCCTGGCCTGCGGATGCGGCCGTCATCCCGAAAATGAAGAGCGCCGCCGTTATGGCTGCGCTGAAAGATTTAACCCCGGACATCAAGCCCCTTAACCCGCTTGTTTTTGTCGCCCGCCGGTGGGCGCAAAAGCGTTATCGCGTCGAGTCCCCGGCGTCTCAATCGACGCCGCCCGTCTCAGGACGAGAGTGCCATATTTTGTGCAATTGTGAAAGCATAAGGGAATATATGGCAACTGCTTACAATTCGTCGAATTTTCTCCGAAGCATCAATAGGTCTCTCCAGGCATCCCGTTTCATGGCCGGCGAGCGCAGCAGGTAGGCCGGATGATAGAGCGCCATGGCCGGGATGGGAGCGGTCATGCCGGGTGTTTCATAGCTGAACCACTTACCGCGGAGGCGTGTGATCCCTCGACTTTGACCTAAGAGCGATTTTGCCGACGGCCCTCCGACGCAGACCAGCGCCTTCGGCCCGACGATTTCGATAAGCCGTTCAATGAAGGGCAGGCACAAGGCTGTTTCTCGCGGCGTTGGCGTGCGGTTGCCGGGCGGCCGCCAGAAGACGGTGTTAGAAATCAGCGCGGCGTTTGCCGGATCATCGGCGCGGCGGTCCAGCCCGACCGAGGCCAGCATGGCGTCCAGCAGCTGCCCCGACGGCCCGACGAAGGGTAAGCCTTGGCGGTCTTCCTCGGCGCCCGGCGCTTCGCCCACCAGCAACAGGCGGGCATTCTGATTGCCGTCGATGAAACACAGGTTGGAAGCCGTCGCCTTCAAGGCGCAGCCGTCGAATTTTTCCAGTGCGGCGCGGAGCCCGTCCAGGTCACCGGCCTCATGGGCAAGCTGAACGGCATCGGCCAGCGCCGCCTGATCGGACGGCGCCTTGGGCGCAGGTGGCTTGACCACCGGTGCGCGCGCGGCGGGGGCGGAACTCGGAGACGAAGCGGGCGGCGGGGCGGCTTGCGCGCGCGCCCCGGCGGCGGGCGCGGCCTTTTGCGCCTGTTCGGCAGCGAACTGGGCGAACCGGTCCTGCGGTTCGTCGGCGATGGTCTCGTCGACGCCCGTGTCCAGATGCCATTGCAGAACGGCCTTGATGATTTGCTGATCCAGCATGGCGAAAGAGTACCTTTTTGACGGGGATCACCAAACCACTTTGCTTGGGTTTTGCAAAGTGGTTTGGCAAGCTCAAGCGGCCGCCGCCGCGAATGCGGCAAAAGCCAAGGGCGCGGATGCGCGCGCCCGGCGATTGAGGGGCATCAAAAAACCCCGAAAACAATCCACAGCCAAGGCCTGCCCGGCCACAACGGTTGCGGGCAGGGGGCCGGTGATGCGATAACGCTTTTCGCAGGTGCAAACGTCGGGCGCGGCCCGGTCAAGCCGGAAGGATAAGGCGATGGAACGGGAATCCATGGAATTCGATGTGGTGGTCGTGGGCGCAGGGCCGTCGGGGCTCGCCGCCGCCATCCGCCTGTGCCAGCTAAACCCCGAAATATCCGTTTGCATCGTCGAAAAGGGATCGGAAGTCGGTGCGCACATTCTTTCGGGCGCGGTGTTTGAACCCCGCGCTCTGGATGAACTGATCCCTAAATGGAAAGACCGCGGTGCGCCCTTGAACACGCCCGCCAAGCGCGATCGCTTCATGATGCTGGGCCCGGCCGGGGCGATCCGCCTGCCGACGCCGCCGCAGATGAAAAACCACGGCAACTACATCATTTCGCTGGGGCTCCTTTGCCGCTGGCTGGGCGAACAGGCGGAGGCGCTGGGTGCTGAAATTTATCCCGGCTTCGCCGCTGCCGAAGTGCTCTACCACGACGACGGCACGGTCAAGGGAATCGCGACGGGCGACATGGGTTTGGACCGCGAGGGCAACCCGGGCCCCAACCATCAGCCGGGGATGGAACTGCACGCCAAATACACGCTGTTCGCGGAAGGCTGCCGCGGCCACTTGACCAAGCAGTTGGAAGAGAAATTCGACCTGAGAAAGCAAGGTCCCTCAGGGGCCCTCGCAGACCCGCAGACCTACGGCATTGGTTTGAAGGAAATCTGGGAGGTCAAACCCGAGAACCACAATCCGGGCGACATCCTCCACACCATCGGATGGCCGCTGGATGCGAAAACCTACGGCGGCTCGTTCCTCTATCATCTAGAAAACAACCAGGTCGCGTTGGGCTTCGTCGTCGGGCTGGATTATCAGAATCCGTACCTGTCGCCCTTCAACGAACTGCAGCGCTTCAAAACCCATCCGGCGATCGCGCCGATTTTGGAAGGCGGCCGGCGTATCGGCTACGGCGCCCGCGCGCTGAACGAGGGCGGCCTGCAATCGATCCCGGGGCTGACATTCCCGGGCGGTGCCTTGATCGGCTGCGCCGCGGGCTTTTTGAATACACCCAAAATTAAGGGCAGTCACACGGCCATGAAGACCGGCATGCTGGCGGCCGAGGCCGTTTCGGCGGCGCTGTCGGCGGGGGCCAGCCCGGCGGATGGGTTGCCTTCGTATACGGAAGCCGTGAAAAACAGCTGGGTCTGGCAGGAGCTTTACCGTGCGCGCAACATGCGGCCCAACTTCCACTGGGGTATGTGGGCCGGGCTGATCCTGGGCGCCATCGACACCTTTCTATTTTTCGGCCATGCGCCGTGGACCCTCAGGAACCGCGCCGACCACTCGGCCCTGAAGAAGGCCAAGGACTGCAAGCCGATCGACTATCCTAAGCCCGACGGCAAACTGACGTTCGATAAACTGTCGTCGGTACAGTTGACCGGCACCTTCCACGAAGAAGAACAGCCCTGCCACCTGACGTTAAAAGACGCGGCCGTGCCCATGGTCGTCAACTGGGCGGACTACAACGGGCCCGAGGCCCGATTCTGCCCCGCCGGCGTTTATGAATATGTCGAGGTCGACAATCAGATGAAATTCCAGATTAACGGCCAGAACTGCATCCACTGCAAGACGTGCGATATCAAGGACCCGACGCAGAACATCGACTGGGTCACGCCGCAGGGCGGCGAGGGTCCGAACTATCAGAATATGTAAGCCGCAAAACCTGAGTGGACTGAAAGTCCGCGACCTTGGCTTTGCGCGAAAGTTAACCCTATTGCGCGGCCTGAGCGCCGAATGCACGACGACGCGCGCATAAAATTCTCATGCGCCCCGAGCGGACTGAAAGTCCGCGACGGTGGTTTTGCGCGAAAATAGTAATCGCCGGTCGCACCGAGGGCCCAAGGCACGGGCGGAAATAAATTCGCCCGACACAACCCGACGTCGATCGCCACTTACAGCTGATATCGTGCCAGCGACTTGGCAAGCGTCTCGGTAGTTCGCTCGATGTGGCTTTTCAAAAGGTCGCGGGCTTGGCGTACCTGGCCGTCCGATATCAGGTCGGGAAGGTCACGGTGTTCTTTCCTGGACGCCCGGGGGTTGCCGCCATGTTGCCACATGAAGCCGAGATACCGCGCGTAACGGCGTCGCAGTTGACGGACGATCTGCAGGGTCACGGGGAGTGCCGCCGGGACGAAGATCGCTTCGTGGAAATCCTCTTTCGCTTGCAACAGGTCGGGCACGGATGACGCCTGGGAAATTTTCTTCAGCGCGGTTTTAGCCTTTTCGTAATCGGCCGCGGTAAATGCCTTTGCCGCCGGCGCGATGAATTCGGGCTCGAGCTTCGCCAGGAGCGCACCGATTTCCAGGGCCTCCTGGGGGGCGAGGGCGGGGACCTTCACGCCGCAGTTGACCTCGTAGGAAACCAGATTCTCCGACGCGAGCTGCCGCAACGCCTCGCGCACCGGCGCCTGACTGACGCCGTATGTCCGGGCGATGTGGTCCTGCCGGATCGGCTGCCCCGGCGGGATGACGGCGCCCAGGATGTCGCGCCGCAGGTCGCGGGCGATGGTTTCCGCAATCGACAGCCGCGACACCGGCGCGTCGGCTGTGGTTGGCGTGTTCCGCTTTTTGGTAAGACTTGACATCGGGCGCCCTTGTCTCTTTATTATCGATTAACGATAATTAGTATCACACGAGACCTCACCATGCAAATCAAGGGTTACGACGCTGTCACGTTCGACGTGTACGGCACGCTGATCGACTGGTTGCCAACGATCATGGTGTCTTTGCGGTCCTAGGTCGGCTCGGACCATGCGATGATCGGCGACGCGGCGTTACTGGACGCGTTCGACCGGGCACGCGCACTATCGGGCGCTGTCGCCGGCGCGGCCTTATCCATCAATCCTGCAAGCAGCCTATGCCCACATCGTCAACGAATTCGGGCTCGATCTGGACCGGGATGAACAAATCCGTTTCGGCGGGTGCGTCCCGGCATGGCCGCCCCGTGCCGACAGCGTCGCGGCGCTGGCCCGGCTTCGCGAACGCTGCGTGCTCGGCGAGCTGACCAACATGGACGACGCGTCTTTTGCCGCCAGCCACGCCAAGCTGGGCGATTGCTTCGACGCCGTCGTGACCGCCGAGCGGGCGGGGGCGAGCAAACCGTCGCTCCCGCATTTCGTCCTGGGCCTGACCGATCTGGCGGCCCGCGGCATCCCGCCGCATCGCGCGCTGCACGCGGCGCAGAGCCGTCGCACCGATGTGCGCCCGGCAAACGTGCTGGGGCTGGACCTTGTCTGGATCAACCGTGAAAACCGGGGCCTCGGGCACACCGGGTTCGGCGCGGAACTGGCGGTGCCGATGGCGACTTTCCCGACGATGGAAAGCTTCGTTGCGGCGGTCGCCGGTTAGGTGGACGCTTTTACCGCGTCAGCATCCGCGCCCCCGCGGGCGCCTGGTGGTCAACGGCGCGAAGGATCGCGGCATTCATAAGATAGACGCTCATCACCGCCGTCATGTCGAGCAATCCCTTTACGCTCCACCGCGCGCGGACAGCGTCGTAGGTTTCGTCGCTGACTTTCGGTCCAAGTAACAATTCGCGGCCGTAGGTGATGATCAGCGCCTCGTCGGCGGTCAGGTGATCGAGCGGCCCGCCTGTGTCCACCGCATCAATGGCTTCCGCCCGCGTGCCGGCGGCAAGGCCAAGCTTAACATGCGCGTTCCATATGAAATCCGAGCCTGTTGACCGCGCCGACATGCAGATTGCCAGTTCCGTTTCCGCATCGCTTAGCGACGTGTGATGGCGCAAGTGTTCGACCAGGTCCGACAACAGCGCCCCGGCCTTGCCCGCATGGGTCATGTAGGTTGACGGCGGCGGCGTCTTGCCGCCCCGGCTTTCGATGATGTGGCGAAGGGCGGCACGGGTTTCCGCTGGGTAATCGTCCGTGTCGGTTGGGTAGGGTAGGCGCGGCATGGGGCGCTTCGTTCCGCTATGGGGCCAGGGTGGTGAAAGGCCGAGGGCCCGGGCCCAGCGTCAGAGGCCGAGTTCCGGGTTCCGCTGCAGCAGTTCAATGGAAACGCCCTGGGGGGCCCGGATAAACGCGATGCGCACACCCGGGCGGATGTCGAACGGATCCATGGTGAATTCCGCCCCCTTGGCTTTCAGTTCGGCGACGGTGGCGTCGATGTCTTTGACGCAGAGTCCGAAATGATCGAGCCCCTGATAGGGCGTTTCCGGCGGCTGGCCGACTTTGTCACCCGGCTTCACCGGCGCGATGAAGATGTCGCAGCCGCCGAGTTTAAGGTCGATGCGCGGCTTGCCGTCAGGTGCGGAGCGGATAACCTCCGCATCGAACATTTTTTCGTAATAGGCGGCGGTGGCCTCCGGATCGGGGCTGCGCAGGTGGATGTGTTCGAAGGTGAATTTGGACATATCGGCCTCTTGTATAAACGTCTGTGATCGGATCAGGCGAGCGCGACGGACTTAAGAAGCTCGTTCACGTCTTCGGCGTCGTCAAGTTTCATCACTTGGTCGGCGGCGGTTTTGGTTTTGCCGGCGCCGATGGTCGGCTCGGCCAGCCGCGTGAACTTGGCGGCAAGGCGTTGTTCCTGCAGGTCCACGTCGTCCGCTGGCGCGCCGACATCGAAAAATTCGACGACCGAGCGCCCGTCTGTCAGGTCGATCACCACTTCTGCCGCGTGGCGGCTTTTGTGTTTGGTGTCTTCGACTTCGACCTTACGGCGAAGGTCCATCAGATCCGGCCGGTTGGCTGTTGCTTCGGTGTAAATGTCGCGGTCGCTGGTATCGATCCCGCTTAAGGCCATGGCGATGCAGTGGCGGATGGAAAACTTCACCTGCAGACCCGTTTCCGGTTCCGGGATGTCGCAGACCTTTCGGTGGCCAGCGTCGACCCGGGTACGCACGCGGGTCACGTCCGCCGCGCCGAAGCCGTGGTGCTGGGTCATCTTGCGGATCGCCTCGATGGACGAATGGGTCAGGTAGCAGGCGGCGTGATACTTGAACAAATTTTCCTCGACCGCATAGGGCGCCGCCGGATCCGGGCGGACGGGAAGGGTGTGGAAGTCCGCCGACTGCGTTTTGCCGAAGCCCTGTTCGCATTCGATGGCGTCGGGGCGCGAGGTAAACCCCCGGGCGGCCAAACGCGCTGCCAACAGCCCGTTCATCGCCGCCTTGCCGGCGTGCAGCGGTTTGCACATGGTGCCGAACATGGATTTAAGCCCGGCCGCCTGGGTCGCCGCGATGCCCAAGGCCATGGCGGTTTTGTCCGCGTCCAGGCCGAGCATCCGCGCACACCCGGCAGCGGCGCCGAAGGTGCCGACGGTGGCCGTCGCATGCCAGCCGTGATCGTAATGTGCCAACCCCATCATTTCGCCCACCAGGCATTCGGCCTCGTAACCAACGATGAAGGCGTCGACCACGTCGCGGCCCGACGACCCCGTCTGCTGCGCCAGCGCCATGATTGCCGGCACCACCGGCACCGTCGGGTGGCCGTGCAACCGTTTGTTGACGTCGTCGTAATCAAGCGCGTGGGACGCGGCCCCGTTGATCATCGCGGCCATGGTGGGGGTGACTTTTTCGGTCCGGCCGACCAGCGGGGCCGCGCCGGCTTCGCCGGCGGCAAGGGCGTCGTCGGCCAGAATGCCGACCAACGGATCGTCGGCGCCGGCAATGGTCACGCCGAACCAGTCCAAGATCGCATGGCGCGCCCAGCGCCGGGCGCGGGGCGTAAAATCGGCGGGCTTGGCGCCGGAAATCCAGCGGGCAAGATCATGCGTTGGGGTTGCAGTCGCCGCCTGCTGGGCGGTGTCGTGGCTGTCGGGCATGGGGGGTTCCTCCCGGATGGGTGTTTTGTTGCCCGTATGGTCGGCTATTTTCGGCGGGTTCGTCAACAATCCGTCGCAAAGCCACTGTCCCCCGCCCGGAGCGTAGCGACGACGGCGGGCGCGGCAACAGGCTCATGCGCCCTCAGGTTTTGCGGCAAAAGAAAGGGCCGCCCGTTACCCGGGTGACCCTGGAACCGCTTTCTTCAAGCAGCTCTTTTTTTAGGAGGCTTCCGCCAGATTGACGGCCTTCGGGCCACGGGCTTCCTGCTGCACTTCGTAGGAAACCTTGTGGCCTTCGGTAAGACCGGCCATGCCGGATTGTTCGACGGCGGTGATGTGCACGAACACGTCCTTGGAGCCGTCTTCCGGGGTGATGAAGCCGTAGCCTTTTTTCTGGTTGAAGAATTTTACCGTTCCAGTGGTCATTTTACTCACAGTCCTGTAGTGGCACCGCGCCCGGCCTCGTCAGTCGCGCCCGGGAAAACGGCATCATGAAAACCGGGTAAGCAACAGCGCTTTCCGGGTGACTATACGCTTCCGATGGGATGGAGGTTCGTTTGCGGCTTGCCGCCGACACCGCCCGCCACGGTCGGCAGAGGTTCAAATCACGCGCTGAATTGGTAAGACCTCGCACCTTGAAAGACAAGCGAAATCGTATTTTCAGGCGGGTGGATCAGGCATCCCCGCCGGGCGTCAGCCAGTCGACGGCATTCCCGGCGGCGGCGCGCGCGGCATCCCCCGACGCGAAGGTCCGATCCGCGAACCCGGCGGCCCCGTCCCATCCCCAGGGGTCTTCCGGATCGCGGCGGTATTCCTCAAACCCGAAGGTGCCGTCCGCGCGGCGGAACAGATCGGCGCAACGCGTGCCGACCTGGTTCTCGAGCGAGCGAAGGACCAGCGGTTTGTCGCGTCGCGTATTCATGCCATGCGCCTCCCTTGCCCTAATTCCGCCGTCAATGGGCTATAGCCAGGGGTAAACCGTCAAGCCGGTGCTGGCCGCTGGAGCCACCCTGGGTTAGACTGGCGCCCGCATTCAACAAGAGCTCAATACATATGCCCTTCTCCGGAATTTCCTTCTTTGGCCCACCGGCGCTCGCCGGGATAATCCTGGCCGGTTGTCTTGCGGTTTCGCCGCCCGCCGTCGCCAAGACGAATGACTCGCAGGCCGCCGACCTGCAGAAAAACACTTTCGTTGGCAATTATCTGGCGGCCCTCCATGCGCAGAACGACGGCGACTTCGCCGCCGCCGCCGCCTATTACGGCGCGGCGCTTAAACAGCGGCCGGAAACGCCGGGCCTGTTGCGCCAGGCGTTCATCGTGCACCTGATCGAAGGTCGCATGGCCGAGGCGGTGAAGCTCGCCGAAAAATTCCTGAAGGACGAACCGGATCAGACCATTGCCCGCATGACCATCGCGGTCGAACACATCAAGCATAAGCGTTACGACAAGGCCGCGCAGATCATGGACAAACTGCCGGATCAGGGCTTGTCGGGCCTGACCAAGCCGTTGCTACTGGGCTGGACCCGGTTCGCCCAGGGCAAACCGTCGGATGCGCTCGCGGCCATCGACAAAATGTCGAAGACGGAGGGCGTGTCGAACCTGGTTGGCATCCACCGGGCGCTGCTGCTGCAACTGGACGGCAAGGTCGCCGATGCGGCCAAGGAACTGAGCCAGGTGGCGGAACGGCAATCGCCGCCGTCGTCGCGGGTGACCCACCTGTTGGGCGCGCTCTATGAACGAAAGGGCGACAAGGAAAAGGCCCGGGCGATTTACAAGCTCTATCAGGACGAACACTCGGCGACCCGGCTGATGGACAAGGCGATGGCGCGGCTCGACGGAAAATCCACGCCGCCCCTGCAGATCAAGACCGGACAGGACGGCGTCGCCGAGGCGCTTTACGACGTCGGCTCGTCGGTCCGCCGGCGGAACGCGCAGGAAACGGCGATCGCGCTGATCCGGCTGGCGCTTTATCTCAAACCCGATTTTCCGGTGGCGCAATACATCCTGGCAGACATCCTGGAACAGGAAGAACGCTTGGAACAGGCGATCAAGATCTACTCCTCCGTCCGCGGCGAGTCCGCCTATGGCTGGAGTGCTCGGCTGCAGGCTGCGGCGTTGCTGAACGATCTGAAAAAAGCGGACGAAGCGATCAAGAAACTGTCGCAGCTGATCAAGGAACGCCCCAACCTGCCCGACGGCCACCTGCATCTGGGCGATGTTTACCGGCGCGGTGAAAAATATGATCAGGCAGCCGATTCCTATTCCAAGGCGATCCAGATCGTCGGCAAGCCCGAGTCCCATCACTGGAGTTTGTTCTACTCCCGCGGCATCGTGCTGGAACGCGCCAAGCGGTGGAAGGATTCGGAAAGTGATCTTTTGAAAGCGCTCGACCTTAAACCCGAACAGCCCTACGTGCTGAACTATCTGGGATACAGCTGGATCGAACGCAATGAACATCTGGAACGCGCCATGGCGATGATCAAAAAGGCGGTCGAACTGGCGCCCAACGACGGCTACATCGCCGACAGCCTCGGTTGGGCGTTTTACCGGCAAAAGAAATACGCCGACGCGGTCCGCGAACTTGAACGCGCGGTCGAACTGCGCCCGCAGGACCCGGTGATCAACGATCACCTGGGCGACGCTTATTGGCGGGTCGGGCGCAAGCTCGAGGCAAAGTTTCAATGGAAGCGCGCGCTCAGCAACAAGCCCGAGGAAAAAATCGTGCCCGACATCAAAGACAAGCTCGAAAAAGGCCTGGATGGCTGACGCGCCGGTCACCGTCAGGGCGCCCGCCAAGCTGAACCTTTACCTGCATGTCACGGGCCGGCGGGATGACGGCTATCATCTGCTCGACACGCTGATCGCCTTCGCCGATGTGGGCGATGTCGTCACCGTCCGCGCCGCGCCGGGCCGGACCTTGGCGCTCAACACGCGGGGGCGTTTTGCCAAGGATCTGGCGGACGAGCCGGACAATCTCGTTCTGCGGGCGGCCCGCGCGCTTCGCGTCGCGGCCAGGATCGACGCGGGCGCCCACATCGTATTGGAAAAAAACCTGCCGGTGGCGTCCGGCATCGGCGGTGGCTCCGCCGACGCGGCGGCGGCGTTGAAGGCCCTGACACGGCTTTGGGGCGTGGCGCTCCCGGAAAAGGCGGTTCTCGATATCGCGCTCGGCCTCGGCGCCGACGTACCGATCTGCTGGCACGGCGCGCCCGCCTTCGTCGGCGGCATTGGGGAGGCGATCGATCCCGCCCCCACGCTGCCGCCTGTGGGGCTGGTGCTGGTCAATCCGCTGGTCCCTGTTTCGACCCCCGCTGTGTTCAAGGCGTGGCAGGGTGGGTTTCAGGGAAAGGGCCGGTTTGCCCAAACGCCCACCGACGCGGCGCATCTTTGCCACCTGCTGGGGGGCCGTGAAAACGGGCTGACGGACGCCGCACAAGGCGTCGCGCCCGAAGTCGGCCACGTGCTCGGCGCGATTGCGGCGGAAGACGGCGTTCTGCTTACCCGCATGTCGGGCTCGGGCGGCACTTGTTTCGGGCTGTTCGGCGATGACGACGGGGCGCTCGACGCCGCCGGGCGATTGGCCGACGCGCACCCCGATTGGTGGGTCGCCGCCGGGCGTCTCGCCCGGCCCCGGTACGGCCTTTCGTAAGGCCCGGATTTGGCCCAGGGCCAAGGGGTCTTGTCCCCGGTCCCAGTTATTTCGTATAAGACCGCGCACACTGGAATCCAACGGGTCCGCCTGGCATAGGGGCGTGGTGAAGCGGCTTAACACACCGGTTTTTGGTACCGGCATTCCCAGGTTCGAATCCTGGCGCCCCTGCCATGTTATAGGCTATTTTTCCTTGACACGGAATGGCTGATTGTCCATCGCCGCACGCGACCATTGCAGGCCCTCTGATCGTGATTTTCCGTCCCTGCGCCGCCGAGGTTTTTGTCCCGGCAACCAGGCGCGCGGCCCGACGGAAAGGGGACAACCCGTGATAACGGACAACACGCCCGAAAGCCCGATCCCTTAAACCGGCCCGATCGGCCGCGCGTCCCACCGATGCGCCGTGCGAGCGGCCCCAGCACTGCCGCGCCCGCGACCTTGCGCCGCGCGGCGAGGGAGATTTCGCATGTTCACAACCTTCCGTCTGAATAAGCCGATCGGCGAGGCGTACAACATGGATTTGGACGACGCGCTGAAGACCAAAAAAGTCCTGGCCGGGCTCGGCCACCTGGAAGAGGCGGGCGACGGCCTCGACGAATACCCGGACCGGCCGATGCTCGACGCCGTCGAAGCGTTTCAGCGCGACGCCCCTATCGCGGCCCACCCAAGCAACGCCGGGCGCCGACGGCGTCATGAAGCCCGACGGCCCGACGGTCCAAAAACTCAATGAGACGCTCGCGGTGCAGCCGCGGACGCCCAAATCCGCTACGGCCTCGCCGTGCCCAAACCTCAACTGCCCAAGCCCGCGCCGAAAACCCACACTGGTCCGCAGGTTCCGGCTCAAAACGGACCGGCACAAATCAGTCAGGTGCAATCCAGCCCTGCAGTCCCATCAAGGCCGTCCGCCGTCGCAAATCCTAGGCTGGTATTGAAACCGGTTCTTGCGGCAATCGGTCCTGGCGGCCAACCCGGACCGATCACGGATCCGTTTCCGCAATCCGGTGAGTCGGCGGCGCTCCGCAATGCAATCCATCAACGAGAGTACAGAAAAGGAAACCATAAAGCCGTGAACAGCAAAAACGATGCGCTTGGCCTATATCAAATGACGGACATCGCCCTTAAACAAGCGGGCCTCAAAGACGAAAATACCGGTCAATGGACCGGAAAATACGGTATCAAATGTGAGGCCAATTTCCTGAATAATCCCACGGCCCAAGAGCAGGCTGCATCCGACTTGCATCGGGAACATGGAAAACAGCTTCGGAACAACGGCGCCTGGACTGCTGCGCAGAACGGTCAAAAAATCTGGGGAATCAGAGTTCTGATTGCTGTAACCGAATCTGGATTGCTCGCTGCCGCTCATCCTTAGGGCGCGAAAGCCGTAAAATAGTATCTGAATCATGTAAGGGTCAACCAAGGGCGCTTGAATCTGAACAGCCTGCCCAAAAATAAACAAGCCACGTTCCTCAGCATCGAAACGCGGCTTCGAGAATTGCAGAACGTGCCACAAAGACCCTGACCAGAAATACATTTACGTGTGTGATGGCTTAACCTTATCCGAAAACAGGTGGCGCCATGCATAGCCAATCAAGTTTATTTCGTCTGTCCATTGGAGCACTGCTCCTTTGGACGCGCGCACTCTTCTCTTTAAGCGCTCGCTCGGCAGATACCGGGTGCGGCGGGCAGAACGATCCGGACTGGAAAGGTGGCCGGCTGGCCCATCTGAGCTGATACATCGGCACAGAGAACAACCGGTCGGTTCTTGACGAAGCTCTAGTGATAAGAAACTTAAAATAGCGTCTAAAAGACCAGTACGAAATGATTCGCGAGACGCTCCTAAACGCCCCACATAACATCGAATTTTCCCTATTCCATATTGTTTTGAGAGGATCGAAAAAATTCTAAGATGGTGTTTTTCGTTCCGCGATCTTGGCCATCCACCTGCGCAACGCTTTTCTCACCGTCGGCGTAAAGGAAAACGGTAAAACGACGGTATATGACAACAACGGCCCCGACGAGAAACATCCGACCTACGGCGAATTGCCCTGGCCGGTTTTAGTGTGGGCACAATATGACGATGTGTGGAAATCCGTCACGGAGCCGCCCAAGAACACCTTCGAATGGAAGCATCAAGCCCCGCCGCCGACACTAAAGTAATTTCCGTACCTGGTTGACCGTCGGACCCTCACTAGCCGCCCGACGAATCAATCCTGCTTTAAATCCAGTGATTCGGAGTTCATGCAATACCGCAGACCCGTCGGCTGCGGCCCGTCGGGGAAGACGTGGCCCAGGTGGGCATCGCATTTCGAGCACACGACCTCGACCCGGCGCATAAGGAACGAATAATCCTCGTGCTCGGCGACCGCGTCGGGCGCGACCGGCGCGTAAAAGCTGGGCCAGCCGGTGCCCGAGTCGAACTTGGTTTTGGATGAAAACAGCGGCTGCCCGCAGCAGACGCAGTGATAGGTCCCTTTGTCCTTGCAGTCGTGATATTTGCCGGTGAACGCGCGCTCGGTCCCGGCCTTGCGGGTGACCTTGAACTGCTCCGGCGTCAGCTGCTGGCGCCATTCGGCTTCGGTCTTTTGAATCTTACCATCATTTTCGCCTGGCATAATGCGTCTCCAAAATTCCCTGAACATTGTGTTGCTGCGGGGTCTTTCCTTAGACCCGGCAGTCTAACGCGAAATCGGGCCGGAATGGGGGCGCCCAATCACAAGTAAGATATCACAAGTCGGAGACCGCGCGGCGGTGGCCGTCACCCCGCCGGGAACGCCCGCTTGGGTCTCAGCCCTTTCCCGCGAGCTTAAGGTATCCGTCCCGGGTCTGCGGCAGTTTGCGGTCGAGGATCTTGGTTGCGACCATGGTGCGCAGCACCTGCGCCGTGCCGCCGCCGATTGTGAACATCCGAGCATCCCGGTACATGCGCTCCATCGGGTTGTTCCGCGAATACCCGGCAGCGCCGTAAACCTGCAGCGCGTCTGACGTGACTTTGATCGCCATTTCCGAGGTGAAGATTTTCGCCTGCGCCGCCAGCGTCATGTCGGGGAACCCGCTTTCGTCCGTTTCGGCGCTGGCCGCCGCCCGGTAGATCAGCGTTTCGGCGGCGGTGATGTTAGTCGCCATGTCGACCAGCATCCACTGCAGGCCCTGGAACTCGGCGATGGGCCGGCCGAACTGTTCGCGCTTCTTGGCGTAATCCAGCGCTCGGCCGTAGGCCCCCTTGGCGATGCCGAGCGCCACCGTGCCCGCACCCACGCGCTGCGAGTTATAGGCCGTCATCAGTCCCGCGAAGCCGCGCTTGATGCCTTGCGGCGGGATCAGCGCCATGTGCTCCGGCACTTCCAGATCTTCGAAAATCATTTCGCATTCGGGAATGCCGCGCAGGCCCATGGCGGGCTCCCGCGTGCCGACCTGCAGGCCGGGGTGTTCGTTCCGCACGGCGAGAAACCCGCCGATGCCTTTTTCTTCGGTGCCTTCAAAGACGCGGGCGAAGATCAGGTGCATCTTCGACACGCCGCCGCCGGTGATCCAATGCTTCTTGCCGTTGATGACGTATTTGTCCCCGACCTTATCGGCACGGGTGGTCATTTCCGTCGCCGCGCTGCCAGCCCCCGGTTCGGTGATGCAGATGGCGGGCTTGTCGCCGGCAAGAACGTGCGAGGTCGCGAGCTTCTTCTGTTCTTCCGTGCCGTATTTCATGACTGCTGAAATCGCGCCCATGTTGGCTTCGACCACGATGCGCCCGGTGACGCCGCAGCACTTGGCCATTTCCTCGACGACGATGACCGCATCCAAAAACGACGCGCCCCGGCCGCCGTATTTTTTCGGGATGGTCATGCCCATGAACCCGGCGTCGACCAGAAGCTTCACGTTGTCCCAGGGATATTCCTCGGTCCGGTCGACCTCGGCGGCGCGTGCGGCGACCTTGCCCTCGGCAAGCTTCCGGGCCTCTTTCTGGAGTTTCTTCTGGTCGGCGGTCAGGTCAAACATGGTCGTGTTTCTCTTTATAAGTAATGGCGCTTAAATCAGCCCGTCGTCGCGAAGCCCGCTCAGCGCCGAGTCGTCCAGGTCCAAGATTTCCCTCAGCACCTCGTCCGTGTGCTGGCCCAGGGTCGGCGGCGGCCGGCGGTAGGTAACCGGCGTTGCCGAAAGCTTGATCGGGTTGCCGAGGAGCGAAACCTTGCCGCCCTTTGCATGGTCGTCGTCCATTTCGATCTTCATTTCCCGGTTGATGATCTGCGGGTCGGTGAAGGTCTGATCCAGCGTATAGACCGGTGCGGCGGGGACGTTCCGTTCCTTCAGCCCGTCGATCCATTCCTGGGTCGTCTTCGCGGGCGTCAGTTTTTCGATCTTGGCGACGATCTCCGCCCGGTTTTCAAGCCGCTTGGGGTTAGTCGCGTAACGTGGATCCGCCGCCAGTTCCGGCGCGCCGGCAAATTCGCAAAACCGCTTGAACTGTCCGTCGTTGCCGGCCGCCAGGTAGAAGTACCCGTCCTTGGTCGGGAACACCTGATAGGGCACGATGTTGGCGTGCTGGTTGCCGCGGCGGATCGGCAGTTTGCCGGATGTGAAGTAGTTCAGCGCCTCGTTCGACATCCAGGCGACGGTGGTGTCGAGTAGACCTAAGTCGATCAGCTGCCCCTTGCCGGTTTTGTCCCGGTAGCGCAGCGCCGCCAGGATGGCGGAAGACGCATACATGCCGCACATGATGTCGGAAATGCCGACGCCGACGCGCACCGGCTCGCCCGCCGGGTCGCCGGTCAAAGACATGATCCCGCCCATGGCCTGGGCCAGCGCGTCATACCCCGGCCGGTTCGCATAAGGTCCCGTCCGCCCGAATCCCGAAATTGCGCAATAGACCACGTTCGGGAATTCATCTTTGATCTGTTCGTACCCGAGCCCGTATTTTTCCAGCGCGCCGACTTTCAGATTATGGGCCAGCACATCGCATTTCTTCAAAAGTTGTTTGACCAGCGCCACGCCCTTGGGCCGGGAAAAGTCGATGGTGACCGACCGCTTGTTGCGGTTGACCGCCAGGTAATAGGCGCTTTCCCGCGTCGGTTCGCCGTCGGCCCCGGTCAAAAATGGCGGGCCCCAGGTGCGAGTGTCGTCGCCCATGCCGGGGCGTTCGATCTTGATGACGTCGGCGCCCAGATCGCCCAGCAATTGGGCGCAGGTGGGGCCGGCGAGGATGCGGGTCATGTCGAGGATTCGGACACCGTCGAGGGGGCCGGCGAGCGCTTTGGTCATGGTCGGGCCTGAATGGTTGCGAATGAATAGGGCAATCAATCTACCCCGGCCCGCCGCCCAGGTTAAGTCCGGAAGATTAGTTCTGGTTCAGCAGTTCGGTGTGCGCCGGCTTGCCGCCGACACCTTTATAAAGAACCCCCTGGCGCAGCTTCATGATGCGGTGGTGTTCGGCCAGGGCCGCGTCAGACATGTCCGCATCCGGCGGGGTTTCGTGCAGGAAGTGTCCGTAATCGTCCTGGCCGCGGACCAGCCATGCGGAATCTCCGTCCGCATTGGCCTGTTTTACATGCGGCGCCGTGAACCGGACGGCCAACCCGATGCGCCGGTCGTCGGTCGTGTTGGGGGTCGATGCATGCGCTAGCAACACGTGGTGCAGAGACATTTCGCCGGGCTGCAGCGGCATGTAGACGGCGTCGTCTTCATTGACGTCGACCGCCAGTTCCTGGCCGCGGGTCAACAGGTTGTGCTTGTCCAGCGTGTCGCGATGTTCAAGCTGGTTCCACTTGTGACTGCCGGGGACGATCTTCATGCAGCCGGATTCCACCGTCGCAAGCGACAGCGCGAACCACGCGGTCAGCACGTCTGGCTTGTCCAGACCCCAATAGGTCGCGTCCTGATGCCACGAAACGAAACCCGGATCGCGCGCGTCCTTGACGAACAAGGAACACCCCCAAACAAACAGGTTCGGTCCCAGAATATCCTCGACCGCGTCCAGGACTTTCGGGTTCGACGCCATCTCCTTGACCCAGGTCTGCAGCAGGTAAAGCTTCTGCCCCTTGGACAGTTCGTACCAGCCGTTGTTGGCGGCCTCGTATTCCTCAAACCGCTTGCGGTAATGGGCGGCCTGATCGCGGCTGAACACCGGCACCGGCGCGACATAACCGTCGCGTTTGAATTGTTCGACCTGGTCTTCGGTCAAAAGTTTAGGCATGTGGGCGTACTCCGGCGGGGAATTTCTTGCTGTCGTTACCGCATCTTAGGTCTGGCGCCTTCGGGGTGACAAGTCCGCCGAGCCCGACGCCGATTTTCCCGGGCGGTTTGTGTCTATGCGGCGGGGTCTTGTGAAAAACGGGGAGAACCGCCCCCGCGCCAGCCGGCCCCTCGGCGGCGCATTTTAGGGGGCGGGGATAACCTTGTGGGCAAGCCCCGAACGGCAGGAACATAAATAGAACAAACCTTGAAATTCACCATTGAATCCCGTATGTCAAAAGGCGTAAATCCCACGCGTACCGGGCCTTTCGACGCCGACGCTGCCACCAAGCGGCACCCGACTTCCGCGGATCGCCCGTCGCCTGCGATTTACCCAGCCGGCCGCGCCCCCTGGCGGCCCGCGAAACGGAGACTTAAGACCGTGACCCAGATGACGCCCAGCGCGGCCGCCGCTATTTCCCAGCAGATCTGGGACATGAAATACTGTCTGAAATCCGCCGACGGCCGCCCTGTCGACAAAACGATTGAAGACACCTGGGCCCGCGTCGCCGGCGCGCTGGCCGCCGGCGAGGCCGATCCCGCCCACTGGCAGCCCGAATTTATGGAAGCGCTCCGCGATTATAAATTCCTGCCCGCCGGGCGGATCATCTCGGGCGCCGGGACCAAGCGCTCGGTGACGCTCTTCAACTGTTTCGTCATGGGCGAAATCCCCGACGACATGTCGGGCATCTTCGACAACCTGAAAGAAGCCGCGCTCACCATGCAGCAGGGCGGCGGCATCGGCTATGACTTCTCCACCCTCCGGCCCAAGGGTGCCTTGGTGAAGGGCGTGGGGGCCGACGCCTCCGGCCCGCTCTCGTTCATGGATGTGTGGGATAGCATGTGCCGCACCATCATGTCGGCAGGATCGCGTCGGGGCGCCATGATGGCGACTATGCGCTGCGATCATCCGGACGTCATCGATTTTATCGAGGCCAAGCGTGAACCGGGCCGGCTTCGGATGTTCAACCTATCGGTGCTGGTGACCGATGCCTTCATGCAGGCGGTCAAGGAAGACGCCGGGTGGGACTTGGTCTTCAATGGCGAGATCTTTAAATCGCTCCCCGCCCGCGAACTGTGGGACAAGATCATGCATGGCACCTATGCCTATGCGGAACCGGGCGTGATCTTCATCGACCGCATCAACACCCGCAACAACCTGCATTACGCCGAGACCATCCACGCCACCAACCCTTGCGGCGAACAGCCGCTGCCGCCCTATGGCGCGTGCCTGCTGGGCTCGGTCAATCTAGCGCGGCTGGTCGACCAACCGTTCACCGACGACGCGGGCATCGCGGCGGACAAATTGGATCAATTGGTGCGGACGGCCGTCCGCATGATGGACAACGTCGTCGACGTCTCCAACTTCCCGCTGAAACAACAGCGCCACGAGGCGCAGGCGAAGCGCCGCATCGGCTTGGGCGTCACCGGCCTGGCCGACGCGCTGATCATGTGTGGGGCGCGGTACGGCGGCGCCAAGGCGGTGAAGCTGACGGAAAGCTGGCTTCGCGCCATTCAGCGCTCGGCCTATCTGGCGTCGGTTGATCTGGCGAGAGAAAAGGGTGCGTTCCCGCTGTTCGATACGGAGCCGTATCTGGCCGGCGAACATGTGCAGACGCTGGATCAGGACGTGAAGGATGCGATCCGCACCCACGGCATCCGCAACGCGCTGCTCACCTCCGTTGCGCCCACGGGCACCATTTCGCTCTTCGCCGATAACGTGTCGTCCGGGTTGGAGCCGGTGTTCAGCTTCAAATACACGCGGCACGTCCTCATGCCCGACGGCAAGCGGCGGGAAGAAGAAGTTTCCGATTATGCCTACCGGCTTTACAAACGCCTTTATGGGCCGGACGCCCCCCTGACCGACGCCTTCGTCGACGCCCAGGGTCTCAGCCCCAATGACCATCTGGTCATGCAGGCCGCCGTACAGAAGTATATCGATTCATCGATCTCCAAAACCATCAACGTCCCCGAAAGTATTTCGTTCGAAGACTTCAAGGACGTCTACATGCAGGCCTATGACCTGGGCTGCAAAGGCTGCACGACCTACCGGCCCAACGACGTGACGGGCGCGGTGCTGGAAGTGAAAAAGCCCGAGGCCGAAACAGCGCAGTCCGAACTGCCGCTAGAACCGGCGACCAAAACCGCCCGCCCGCGCGACGAAGGCGACAGCGGCGCCGTCGTCCGCATGTTCCGGCCGCTCGACCGGCCGGGCGAACTCGAGGGCAAGACCTACAAAGTCCGCTGGCCCGAAAGCGACCATGCGATCTACATCACCATCAACGATGTGATCGACGACCAGGGCCGCATCCGCCCCTTCGAAATTTTCATCAACTCGAAAAACACCGAACACTACGCCTGGACCGTGGCGCTGACCCGGATGATCTCGGCGGTGTTCCGCCGCGGCGGCGATGTCAGCTTCGTGGTCGAAGAGCTCAAGGCCGTGTTCGACCCGCGCGGCGGGCAGTGGATGGGCAGCCGCTACGTGCCGTCGTTGCTGGCCGCCATAGGCGGGGTGATCGAACAGCACATGATCCAATCGGGCTTTCTGCCGAACCCCAATGCGGACTCAGATGCCGCCGAGGCCCGCCACGCCGTCGCCGCCATCGGCACCGACGGCAAAGCCGGCGGCGAGGGTGGACGCCTCGGCGCTGCTTTCTTCCGCCAGTGCCCGAAATGCGCGCAGGCGTCGCTCATCCGCCAGGAAGGCTGCGATACCTGCACGTCGTGTGGGTATAGTAAGTGTGGGTGAGTAGCGGGCAATGGGCCCACCCGAATTTGCCGCGCTCTCCGGATTCGTCTTAAAGTACGGTCTTATAAGATTTGGCATCGAACGGGTAACAAGCTGCCGTGCCTAATTTAGACTTTCCCCTGTCGCGATCGTTCCCATCGCATCTCTCGCCACAAGGGTGGTTATGGCATCCACCCTCTAATTTCCCTCGCTTTTGGACCGGCGAAGACACTGATGGAACGCGCTGGCTCGTAAAGTTTCGGGGCGGCTTCAACGCGGTCAGAGAACGGGCTTTCTCCATCATTGCCCAAGCCCCTGGTATCTCTTGCCAAAGTTCGACCTTTTTAAGGGTTCTACGAAATTGCCAACCCTTTCAAGCTGCGCTTCCGGCATTGTAGTCCTCCGATGTCTATCAGTTGGGGACGTTATACCTTGACGAACATGATTAAGGACAAACGTGCAACGATTGCCCCGTGGAGGAGCTCTGCAGGCAGCTTCAGATCGAGTCTTATGACGTGAAGGTCCTTTATGCTTCGCCGAGTGAAACACGCCATTGATATAGCGCGTGGTGAGATGCTCGAAATGTTATGCGAAATGCATGAACCACCTGGACAATTGTTCACGCGAGATCATGTGTTTGTGCAGATTGATAACGAACTCATGTTTTCCCAGTCGGCTGGTGCTGACCTATGGGATTCACCCTGGGTGACCGACGAAGGGCAGATTAGGTGATCTGGGTTGGACGAAGCCGTTCGCCATGAGGTGTTTCGTGAGGCGCTCCGATTGCTTGTTGAATATCTTGCCGAGATGTTTTGGAGCATCAGGCAAGAGATCGCAGATATTCGTCCAAGGGCGCAAACCTTCCTAGAGTAGGCCGCTATATGGACCTAGTAAACATTAGGGGGCTCCGGGTCATAAACGAACCCCGCCAACACCCGCTCCAATTCCCGCTCTTTGATTCCCATTTCCTGCAAGTGCGCCACCGTATTGCAAAGGTAATCGAGGCAGGCGCCCCGGTCGCCGTGGCCTTGGGCGACCATGCGGACTTTGTCGTCGAACGAGAGCTTCCCCGCGTAGTGCCGGCCATCGCGGTTAATCACATAGGCGCCCGCGATGACCTTGCGGCTGGCCTTTTTTTCTCCGTCACTCGCGTCAGTCTCGATCCGCACCCTCAGCCACCTCAGATGGTATTCGTTGACCGACGTTTCGCGCGCTTTCAAATCCGCCATCACCTGCGCTTTGCCCTGTGCCGCGATGCGGAAGGCGATGCCGCGCGTCGAGCCGCCCCGGTCGAGGCCCAAGACAAGGCCCGGCTGGGCCTCCGTCCCCCGATAGAAATAAGACATAATGCAAAGGGCGCGGTGATATCCCCATAGCCGGGCGGGAAGGGCGGCGGTGTGGGGGATTTGCCCCCGGTCCCACATCAGCGAGCCGTAGGCGAAAAACCAGATGTCGCCATCGGGTTCCGCCACGTCCCCGAGCGGGGGTGGCGGTTCCGGCCTGTCCGGGTTGATAGGTCTGCAATCCGGTGTAATGGCATCCGGCGTGTGGGGTTGATCGGCCATGCGGCATTCTCCCGCGCTGTGCCCCTTTCGGCAACGCCCGCAATGCGCCTATAAGAAAGGCATGGGAGAGATTGAGCTACAGGCTGCCCTGAAATCCTTCGCCCGCCGCGCCCGGCCGAAAGCGCGGTCCATCCGCCGCGCGGCGGTGGTCATGACGCTGGTGCTGATCCTCGGCTACATCGCGTTCTGGTTCATCGTTGCCGCATCGGTCGAACGGCGTGTCGTGGAATGGACCGAGGCCCGCCGCGCCGAGGGGCTCGAGATCACCCACGGCGGCATCGCCACGGGCGGCTTTCCGTTCACCATCGAACTCAAGATTGCCGAGCCGGTCATCACCCGCGTCGGCGATAGTCGCGTCTCGTGGACCGCGCCCGATCTGGTGCTTGCCGCGCCGCCCTGGTCGCTCGCGCGGATCAAATGGCGGGCTCCGGGACGGCACGTGTTCGCCGGCGCCGTCGACGCCACCCCCCTGACCCTCACCGCCACGGGGCTCGAAGGCTGGGCCGAAGCGTCCTCGGGCGGCATCCAGCGGTGGGAAGCGTGGCTTACCGGCGGCGCGCTCACCCGCGGCGGAGCGGAGCCCGTCTCCGTCCGGGCACTCCTGATCCAATACCTTCCGCGCGCCGAAGATTTGCGCGCCGATCCGCCGCGCCGGCCGCTTTCCATCGACACGACAGGTTTGGCGCTCCCGGAAGAAGAAGCGAAACAGAATCCGCTCGCGCAAATCATGGGTAGCGAGATCGGCCGCCTGACGCTCGACCTCTCTCTGGTCGGCCCGATTGCAAAAGCGCCGTGGCCCGGCCCGGCGCTCGGCTGGCGGGACGCGGGCGGCGTGCTCGAAATCAAATCCTTCGGCCTCAGTTACGGGCCCTTGAACCTTGCGGGGGAGGGCACGGCCACCATTGACCGGGACGGCCAGCCCATCGGCGCGTTCTTCGCGAAGATCACCGGTTATGCGGAGACGGTCGAGGCATTCCGCACGGCCAGCGTCATCGACCGGGACGCCGCCGCATCCATCCAGGTCGTCCTCGGCGTTTTGGCGCGTGGCCCGGCGGGCGGGCCCAAGCACCTGGAAGCGCCCTTGACGGTGCAGGACCGGACCGTGTCGCTCGGGCCACTGAAGTTGTTCCGGCTCAAACCCGTCGATTGGTTCCGCCCCAACCCCTGATGGTTTCCCGCGCCCGATCTGCCATCTGATCGGCCATCTGAACCCGCCCGCGAAATCTGCTATGATCGCGGCATGATCCGCTTTCCGTTTGTCTTTATGGTGTTTTGGCTGGCATTGCCGGCCCCCGCCGCCGCCGATAACGGCGCGCCCAAACCGCAATTCGGCCCGTTTTATTCCGGGCAGTTGCTAGTCGCCGCCAAGACCATGGTCGATCCGCGCTTCGCCCAGACCGTGATCTATCTGGCCGATCATGACCGTAAGGGGGCCTTTGGCCTGGTGCTCACCCGGCCCTTGCTGCAGGGCTCCGCCGTCGACTTCATGAGGGGCTTAAAGATGGAGGCGGCGCCCGACGCCGACCCGGCGATCCGCATCAGCCTGTATTCCGGCGGCCCGGTGGAGCCGGGGGCGGGCTTCGTCCTACACACCAACGAATACAAAACCGAAGGCACCAGCATGGCGCGGGGCGCGGTTGCGGTGACCGCGAGCCTTAAGGCCGTGCGCGATATCTCAATGGGGAAAGGCCCGCGCCGTCATGCGGTGTTTCTGGGCTACGCCGGGTGGGGGCCCGGCCAGCTGAAAGGCGAACTGCAGCGCGGCGACTGGCTGATCGCGCCTTATGACGAAGCCGTCGTCTTCGACGATGCGTTCAAGACGAAATACGACCGCGCCAAGGCGTTAGTCGGCGTGCCGATGTAGTTTTTATTAATTTTCCCGCAAAGCCACTTTTGCCGATCAGAGATCGGCTCAGGTTTTACCCGGTTACTTTTTAGGAGGCAGGTCGGGCTTGTCTTGCTTCATGTTGACGACGCCGCGGCGGATCGCGCGGGTGCGGGTGAAGACGTCTTCCAGCGCGCCGCCGTCGCCTCGCCGGATGTGGCGCTGCATGGCGGTCAGGTCTTCGGTAAACCGGCCGAGGATTTCCAACACCGCATCCCGGTTGGTCAGAAAGATGTCCCGCCACATGACCGGGTCGCTCGCCGCGATGCGGGTGAAGTCGCGAAAGCCCGAGGCTGAAAACCGGATGACTTCTTCCTGCAGGTCCTTCGACAGTTCCGTCGCCGTATCGACAATCGTGTAGGCGATCAGGTGCGGCAGGTGCGAGGTAATGGCCAGCACCTGGTCGTGGTGCGCCGGGTCCATGATTTCGACGATCGATCCCGTCGCGGCCCAAAGCGCGCGCACCTCTCCGACCGCGCCCGCGTCGGTGCCCGCTTCCGGCGTCAGCAGCAGGTATCGGCCTTGGAACAATTCGGCGAAGCCCGCTTCCGGGCCGGAATGTTCCGTCCCGGCGATGGGGTGGCCCGGTACCAGATGCACGCCTTCGGGGAGGTACGGCTTGATAGCGTCGATCGCCGCGACCTTGACCGAGCCCACGTCGGTGACGATGGCGCCCTGTTTCAACACGGGCCCGATGGCTTCGGCAATCTGCGCATAGGCGCCCAAGGGAGTGCAGAAGATAACCAGGTCCGCGTAGCGCGCGGCGGCGGCCGGGTCGTCGGTGAACCGGTCACCCAGGCCCAGCCGTTCGGCGGCGTCCAAGGTTTCACGACGCCTTGCGGCGACGGTGACCTCGCCGGCCAGGCCGTCCCGGCGGACGACGCGGGCCAAGGACGACCCGATCAGCCCGATGCCGATGAAGGCGATTTTACCGAACAAGGGGGTGGTCACTGGTCCGCCCCCATGAAGTCGCGGATAGCGTCGATCACCGCGGTCATTTCCTCAGTCAAACCAATCGTGATGCGCAGGCAATCAGGCAGGCCGTAGCCGCCCATGCGCCGGACGATGATGCCTTTTGACCGCAAATGCGCGTCCGCGGCCTCCGCCGTCCGGCCGTCCGTTTCCGGGAAGCGGACGAGCACGAAGTTGCCGACGCCGTCGGGCACGAACAGGCCCGCCTGGCGCAGCGCATCCCGCGTGCGTTTCAGCCATTCGTCGTTGTGTTTTTTGCATTGCTCGGCAAAGGCCGTGTCCTCGAACGCGGCCAGCCCCGCCGCCTGCGCCACGGCGGAAACGTTGAAGGGCCCGCGGATGCGGTTCAACACGTCGGCAACCTGAAGCGGCGCCACGCACCACCCGAGCCTGGCGCCACCCAACGCGTACATCTTCGAAAACGTTCGGGTCATCACGACGTTATCGCCCGTCCACGCCATGTCGAGCGCGTCGGTGTAATCGGGCGCGTCCACGTATTCCGCATAGGCCGCGTCGACCACCAAAATCACGTCGTCGCGCAATTCCGCGCGCAGGCGGTTCAATTCCGGCGCGGGAATATATGTCCCCGTCGGGTTGTTGGGGTTGGCGACGAACAGCAACCGGGTTTTGTCCGTTACGGCGGCCAGCAGCGCATCGATATCGGCGGTCAGGTTCGTTTCCGGCGCGGTCACCGGCGTCGCGCCGTGTGCCCTCGCCGAAATCGCGTACATCAGAAAGCCATGTTCGGAATACAAAACCTCGTCCCCCGGCCCGGCGAAGGCCTGGCACAGCAGGTTGATGATTTCGTCCGATCCGGCGCCAAACACGATTCGTGCCGAGTCGACGGCATAGCGCTCGGCAATGGCCGCGCGCAGCGCCGCCGCGTGCCCGTCCGGGTAGCGGTGGATCTCCGCTGCCGCCTTTTGCATCGCCTCGACGGCCTTGGGGCTCGGCCCGAAGGCGCCTTCGTTGGACGACAGCTTGATGGCGCGGTCGATGCCCTGAATTTTCGACTCGCCCCCCTTATAGGGTGCGATGTCCATGATGCCGGGTTGCAGCGTCAACGTGGTCATTGTTCACGCCTCCCGGCCCAGTTCCTGGTCGCTTAAGGGCGTCGCATAGGTGCCCAGGTGAATGACCCGGCTGAGACGGCCCGATATGGCGTCCTTTACGTGGGTCAGGTGGCCGGCGTCCGGATCGACGAAGCCGAACACCTCGACCAGCCAGGTCCAGGCGGCCGGGCGTGACGGTTCGTGACACAGCTGGTTGAACACGGGAGAAAACCCCTGGCCGTTCAGCGCGTCGGCGACGGTCGAAAAGGCGATGTCTTCCTCGCACTCGACGGCAAGGTACGTGCGGTCGCGGCCGGTTGCCTCGGGTTTGACCATGGGGCAGATGACCAGCGCTTCCAACCCTTGCGCCTTGAACCCGTTACCGGGGCCGGAAAACGGCAGCCGCGCGATGACCCGGGGCGTGTCCGCCTTGGTCGATACCAGATGCCGCCACCACATGTCCGCACCCTGGTCGGCGCAGGGCAGAGGCAGAATGCCCAGCGTGTACTCCTGACGCTGCACGGCCTCGATCACCCGGGCGTTGGTCGAAAACCGGCGCATGGGGGTGTAGCTGCCGTACTGGTCGCGGGCCAGGTCCCAATATCCGGGCGTGTCCTCCGGCACCTGCACGGCGACGGAAAACGGCCCTTCGAAGCCCAGCGTCGCAACGATCAGCTCGCGCCAGATGCGCGACAGTTCGCGCCTCGGGAAATGCCCGCCGTGGCGCTCCATCAGGCGGTAGAGGATTTCCGCCTCTCGGGCCGGTCGTATTTTCACCGGCTGGCCCTGCTTCAGATCGCGCACGTGCTCGACGATTTGCGTCCGCTGCATGATCAGGTCATGCAGCTGGTCGTCAATGGCGTCGATCTGGTCGCGCAAATCGGCAAGCGTCGGTTTTTTCGTTTTGTCGGCCATGGTTGGGGCGTTTTAGTGATTGGGGCCTGAAAAGCCCGGTAGTGATACCGGCTCGCGCATCAGAAAGCAAAATGAAATCAGGGGGGAAGCCGCCGCCGCAGGCCGCCGCGGCCCGCCGCGGGCGCCCCGCCGGTGGGCAGGGGCATGTAATGCCGCCGCCGGGCCTGGGCGGCGGGCACGCACCCGTAGATCTGTTTGACCGCCTCCATCACGATCACCCCCGCGAACGAGCCTAAAAACAGGGCGCCGCCGCGCTCCCACGCCTGCATCGAGCGGACCAGCATGGCCCGGCGGAAGGGCGGCATGTAAAGCGCGCGTTCGGTGGTGATCGGCGTGAACATGCCGTCGCGCAGCAGGTTCGACAACTGCCGGGGCGAATAGGGCCGCCCGTGGCCGAAGGGTGTTCGTTCGAACCGCGCCCACAAGCCCGACCGGTTGGGCACGATAATCACGGCGCGGCCGGAATCGGTCAAAACCCGCCAGATTTCCCGCGTCAGCGGCTTGACCTGTTCAGCGCATTCCAGCGCGTGAACCAAAACAACCCGGTCCATGGACAGGTCGGGAAATGGCAATTCCAGTTCATCCACCAGCACTGCCTGGGCGTCGCCCTCGGCCGGCCAGCGCAGCACGCCCTGGCCCGCGGGCATGGCGCAGATCACCCGTTCGGCCTCGCCCTGGAACATGCCCAGGTAGGGGGCGGCGTAGCCGATGCCGAGAACCCGCATCCCCTTCACGTCGGGCCATAACATCCGCAGCTTCCGGCGGATCATGCGCCGCGCACCCTGGCCCAGCGCCGAGGCATAGAAGTCCCGCAAATCAACGACATCAATCCACATGCCTGTAAGCTTACCCCATTAGGGCGGGCTCCCGCCATCCGGCCACGCGTTCGTCCGATTGCCGGGGGCCTCGCATTGAATTGAACGCCCGCCCGCCATCGGCCATGGCGTGCCGGGGGTGCGGGTGATAGGCTCCGTCCAAATCCTTTACCCTTTACCGGAGCATCTCCTCATGAAACTTCGTTATTCACCCGCCTCGCCCTTCGTCCGCAAGGTTACGGTCACGGCCATCGAAACCGGCCTGGACGGTAAGATCGAGCGTATCCCCACCAACGTCTGGGACCCGGCCTCGGACATCGGCGGCAACAACCCGGTCGGCAAGGTCCCGGCGCTGACCACCGAAGGCGGCGAGGTGCTTTATGATTCGACCGTCATCTGCATGTATCTCGACAGCCTGCATGATGGCGTCAAACTGCTGCCTGCGTCCGGCGGCGAACGGTGGCGGGCGTTGTGCCTCAACGCGCTAGGCGACGGCATTTCCGAAAACGGTATCCGCCGCCTTTTGGAATACCGGTTTTGGGGCGACAATATCCGCCAGGGCTGGATCGACCGTTCCGTCGACATCATGAAGCGCTGCTACCTGAGCCTCGAAAACGACATCGAACAGCTGTCCGGCCCGGTCACCATCGGTCAGATTTCCATCGCCTGCGCCATCGCGTGGGAAGACTTCCGCTACCCCGATTTCGGCTGGCGGGACGACTGCCCGGCGCTGGCCGACTGGTTCGCCGGGTTTTCCGCCCGCCCGTCCATGATCGCGACGGAACCGGTCGATCCCAAGTAACGTCGATACTCGCCCGCCGCCCGACGCGGCGGCGGTCATCCGGGCCTTGGGGCTCACGCCCCACCCGGAAGGCGGCCATTACTGTGAAATCCTCCGGGACCAGTCAACGGACGGCGGCCGCGGGGCTGCGACCAGCATCTATCATATGCTGGCGGCGGGGGAACGGTCCCACTGGCGCCGGGTCGACGCGGTCGAGGTGTGGAATTTCCGCGCCGGTGACCCGCTGATCCTGTCGCTGGCGCTGATGGAAAATCAGTGGAACACATCCGCCTCGGCGCCGCGGGCGATCAGGGCGACGCGGCCCAGGCCATCGTTCCTGCCGGGTGTTGGCAGGCGGCGGCGCCCGCGTCCGGCGGTGGCGCGGGGTGGAGCCTCATGGGCTGCATCGTTGCGCCTGCCTTCGACTTCGCCGGGTTTGAGATGGCGCCCGTCGGGTGGTCCCCCAGCGACAGGCCGAGAAACTGACTGGGGTGATTGACCGGAGCATCGGGCCTCCGCTAGTTTGTCAACTGGATTGACAACATGATCGGTCGCCCGATTGCGTGGCCGGCGCCCTGGGACGGAACACCATGACCGACGCCTCCACACCTCATATGCGGCTTGCGCCGCTTTTGGTCCGCGCGTTCCGCTGGTTCGAAGCCGGCATTGCCGCCGATCCGGAAACCCGGCACTTGCCCAGACTCAGCGGCAGCCAGTTCATGGCCATGGTCTTGCTTGATCCTGACGGCACCGGCATTTCCGAACTGGCCCGGCGCATCGGCGTCTCCCGCCAAGCCATGCACCAGATGGTCGGTGAACTGGAAAGCGCGGCGCTGATCGAAACCGTGCCGTCGCCCCGTGACGGGCGGGTCAAACTGGTGAAACTGTCGCTTTTGGGCCGGACGCTTGAACAAAAAGCGGGCAAGGCCTTGGGCCAGTTGGAAAATGATCTCGAAGGCCGCATCGGCGCGGATGAAATGGCGGCGCTCCGCCGCGCGCTCACCGCCGACTGGGGCCCGGCGGCGGGCTGACCGGGATGGGCTGACCCATGACCGTGATCCGCGCCTTCGACGAAACCGACTGGCCCGCCGTGTGGGCGTCCATAGAACCGGTTTTCCGGGCCGGGGCCACCTATGCCGTGCCCCGCGAGATTGCCGAAGACGACGCCCGGCGCATGTGGGTCACGGCGCCGCGCGCCACTTTCGTCGCGGCGGACGCGGAGGGCCAACTCCTCGGCACGTATTATATCAAGGCGAACCAGCAGGGGCCGGGCGCGCACGTCTGCAACTGCGGCTACATCACGTCGGCGGCCGCGCGGGGGCGGGGCGTCGCCCGGGCCATGTGCGAACACTCGCAAATCCAAGCGCGAGAATTGGGCTTCCGCGCCATGCAATACAATCTGGTTGTCGCGACAAACGTGGGCGCGGTCAGGCTGTGGCAGAAACTGGGCTTTGACATCCGCGGTACGCTGCTGGGCGCGTTCCATCACCCGGAACACGGCTTCGTCGACGCGCATGTGATGTACAAAAACCTTCTTCCCTGACCTCGGCGGATTGAGCCGCATCAATTCGGGCTTCCCGGGAATGTCTTAATTTCGTTCCGTGACTGCCAACGGTTGGATCAGAAAGGGCGTACGCCCGAGAACCATCGCCATCGGAAAATTCTGCATAAAATCTTTGCCCACCCCGTGAACGCTAATATCTCCATGAAGGAAGTCGAGGGCGTCGTGCAGGAACTGGGCGGCGAGACCAATTCGGCCCATTCGGGTAAAATCCACATCGCCCTTATGGGGTACAGCGCAAATTTTTTCCACGCTCATCACAGCCTGCCCAAGCAGGAAGTCACGCAGCTTCGAAAGTTTTTGGAAACCTGCGGGGTTGACCCCGAACGGTACTATCCGGTTTAGCCCGTACGCGCACTGGCGCGGATTACTTGGCGAATTTGACGACCTTCAACATCCCGCCCGGCGCCATGATGACTTCCGGCGGGCCGTCGCCGTCCAAATCGCGGGCGATGACGGCAAGGTTGATCTGAGCTGAATTTTCGATCCGCGCCAGTTCACGCATCTTACCGCCCCGCATCGTGACGACGCGCAGGTCGCGGCGGGCACCGTCGGGGCAGATGATGTCCGGCGTGCCGTCACCGTCGAAATCGGCGACGCCGATGGGGTTAAGCCAGCGAAAGGGCGTGCCGATGGGCTCCGATTCCGCGGCCATGCGAAGCCCCCGGTCCCACACCTCGATCACCGCCAAGGCTGCGCCCGCCAGAAGATAGGATTTGACCGCCAGGATTTCGTCGACCCCGTCGCCGTCGATGTCGACGATGCGCGGGATACGGTCTTCGAACACGGCGTCGTTCGGCAGCGTCAGGATTTCCGCTCGGCCGTTTTCAAGGCGAAGCGCGAGGCCCCCAGCCTCCACCGCGTCGCCCAACACGCCGTGGGCGTACCGCTTGGTCGGCAGGCAGAACCACGCAGCCCGGATGTTGTTGTCGCCGAAGCTGACGATTTCATCCGGCATGGCGTCTTGATCGCCCGACGACTGCACGTCGATGGGCGGTGTGCGCGGCGTCAGCCGAATGCCCTGGCCGTCGAGCCCGATGTCGTGATACGCGCCGTCCGTAAACCGGATGACGGGTTTGCCGCCCAGTTCACCGACCCAGGCGACGGCCCCGCCCTCGGGCAAGGTGAACACGGTCGCCGCCAGCGCGGCGGCGGGCGGGGCGGAAACAAAAGAGGTCAACAGTGCTGCTGAAAGGAAAAAGGCCCATCGCATGATGGGCCGTTTTGTACGAAATGTCTCGGCGGCTGCCAAGAGATCGAAGGCTCCCCTAGCTCAATTTTAAACTCCCAACAGGCCCGTTGAGGGCCCGCGTAGCGTAAGCGGAGCGAGCCAAGGGCGCGGATACGCCCGCGCGGCGCCTGAGGGAGTCAAATTATTAAGCCATATAAAGCCCGCCGTTGGCCGAGATCGTCGAGCCGGTGATGAAGCCCGCATCGTCGGACGCCAGGAACACCACGCAGCGGGCGATTTCTTCTGGTTCGCCCAATCGTCCCACCGGCACCAGCGGCAGGATTTTGGTATCCAGCACTTCCTTCGGCACGGCCAGCACCATTTCGGTGCCGATGTAGCCCGGCGTGATGGCGTTGACGGTGATGCCCTTGGATGCGGTTTCGAGCGCCAGCGCCTTGGTGAAGCCGATGTCGCCGGCTTTCGACGCGGAATAGTTGGTCTGCCCGAACTGGCCTTTTTGCCCGTTGACGGACGAGATGTTGATGATTCGCCCGAAGTTGGCGCCCCGCATGTCGTCAATGACATTGCGCGACAGATTGAACAAGCTGGACAGGTTGGTGTTGATAACCGCGTCCCACTGTTCCTTCGACATCTTGTGCAGCGGCACGTCACGGGTGATGCCGGCGTTATTGACCAGCACCTCGACGGCGCCGACGTCGGATTTGATCTGCGCCATCATGGCGGAGACGGCGTCAAAGTCGCTGACGTCGCATTTATAAACGGGAATTCCGGTTTCATCCTTGAACTTGGCGGCGGCTTCGTCGTTGCCGGCGTAGTTGGCGACGACGGTGTAGCCCGCTTCCTTGAGGCCGATGGAAATAGCCCGGCCGATACCCCGGCTGCCGCCGGTGACAAGTGCTGCGCGTCCCATAAAGTCCCTCCTCTTCATTGGGTCTTGGGGGCGGGGCCGGTTGTCATCGACCGGCCCGCGCCCATTTCAAGTGATTAGTCGCGTTCGACGCAGAGCGCGATGCCCATGCCGCCGCCGATGCACAGCGTGGCCAGGCCCTTCTTGGCGTCGCGGCGCTGCATTTCGTGCAGCAGCGTGACCAGGACCCGGTTGCCCGAAGCGCCGACCGGATGGCCGAGCGCAATGGCGCCACCGTTGACGTTGACCTTGTCAGTGTCCCAGCCCAGGTCCTTGTTCACCGCGCAGGCCTGCGCGGCGAAGGCTTCGTTGGCTTCGATCAGGTCCAGGTCGTCGATGGTCCAGCCGGCTTTCTTAAGGGCGGCTTTCGACGCCGGGATCGGGCCGGTGCCCATGATCGCCGGGTCGACGCCTTCGGTCGCCCAGGAAACGATCCGGGCCAAGGGCGTGATGCCGCGCTTTTCGGCGTTATTGGCCGACATCAGAATGGTGGCGGAGCCACCGTCGTTGATGCCCGACGCGTTGCCGGCGGTGACGGTGCCTTCTTTATCAAAGGCGGCGCGCATTTTTGCGAGGCCTTCGACGGTGGTGTCTGGCTTCGGATGTTCGTCCGTGTCGACGATGGTGTCGCCGCGCCGCGACTTGATGGTGACCGGGACGATTTCGTCCTTGAACTTGCCGGCTTCCTGGGCCGCCTTGGCTTTCATCTGGGACGCCAGCGCGAAGGCGTCCTGTTCCTCGCGGGTGAGCTGCCAGCGCTGGGCGACGTTTTCCGCCGTGTTGCCCATGTGATAGCCGTGGAACGCATCGGTCAGGCCGTCACGCAGCATGCTGTCAACCAGTTCAAGCCCGCCCATCTTGGTGCCGTAGCGCAGGTGCGCCACGTGCGGCGCCTGGCTCATGCTTTCCTGGCCGCCGGCGACGACGATGTCCGAGTCACCGCACTTGATGGCCTGATAGCCCAGCGCGACCGTGCGCAGGCCCGAGCCGCAAAGCTGGTTGATGGCATAGGCGGTTTTTTCAACCGGGATGCCGGCGTTGACGGCGGCCTGGCGGGCCGGGTTCTGGCCGGCACCGGCCGAGAGGATCTGGCCCATGATGACTTCGGAAACTTCCTCGGGCGCGACGCCGGCGCGCGAGAGCGCTTCACGGATCGCGACCTCGCCGAGGTAGTGGGCGGCGACGGACGAAAGGCTGCCGTTGAAGGCCCCGATCGGGGTCCGGGCGGCGCTGGCGATAACGACATCAGTCATTTTAATTCTCTCCTCACTGGCGAATGGTCGCGTTGATGTTTAATGCGTCACGTGCGTGACGGTGTTGGACAGTATTAAAGGAGCCCGCGCGGCGCCGATCAAGGGCCAGGTGGGCTCCAAGCGGCACGGTGCGCCGTCCCGAGTCAGATTTCTGGTGGGTTTCTTTTTGGAGGGCCGCTGTTTCAGGCCGCCCTCATTTCCCTTGCCGAGGTTACTTTTATGTTGCACTGCACAAAAAATCAAGACCCTCGGGGCAATTTTTTACAGGGCAACAAATTCCTCTATCTAGCAATAAGATATACGGAAAGTATGGAGATTGTATGACTGTCCTGTAAAATTTTTTCGCACATGCACCCAATTTATCAGGGCCGGTCACAGGGCCTTCAGCCAGTCCGCTAGGGGCCGGAAAACCTGATCCGCCGCCCGCCCGCCGGAAACCAGCCCGATGTGCCCGGCCGGCAGGCTCATCAGCGTTGCCCCCGGGATGGCGTCGGCGAGCGCCCGGGATGATGCCGGCGGCACGATGTGGTCGCGTTCGGGCACGACGATCAGCGCCGGGCAGCCGATTTGGGCCGGGTCGACGACCCTGCCACCCACCCGCCATTGGCGGCGGGCCGGTGTGTTGTACAAGTGCCAGTCGCGGAAACATTCCCGCGCCACCGGCCCGGCCAGGTCGACACCGTCGTTCAACCAATCTTCCAACTGAATGAACCGCCGGGCGTCATCGGACGTGTCGTCCAATTCCGCGAAGCGGCGAAACTTGCCTGGCGTAGCGTAGGGGTCGAGCCCGGCGAACATCGCCTGCAGCATATCGACCGGCAAAACGCCTAGGGCGGAAATCGCCGCCTCCAACCCTGGCAGCATCATTTCCAACAGACGCACCATATCACCGTAGGCCGCGTGAAAATCCCAGGGTGCGGCAAGTGACGCCAACCCCGAAACGTCGTCTGGCCGGCGCACGGCCAAGGCGGCGGCCAGCAGCCCGCCCATGCAGTACCCGACCAGCGCGACCGGGCCGCCGTTTTCCTTAACGCAAAAATCGAGCGCGCGTTCCAATCGCCCGGCGACGTAGTCAACCATCGAGAAATTACGTTCTTCGCCTTTCGGAGCATCCCAGTCGACGACGATGGGGCGCAGGCCCCGTGCCGCCAGATCGCGGAGCAGGCTTTGGTCTTCCGCCAGGTCGAGAACCCAATACCGGTTGACCAGCGACGGAATGACCAGCACCAGGGGGCGGGGGTCTTTTTGTCCGTTCTTTTTTCTGTCTTGGGCAGCGCTTGCCGCGCCGAAATCGAGAAGCCGTGTCGTGCCTTCCTGCCAGATCGCGGGCGGTTCCGGCGGGCGGGGCGGGCGGGGCGCCGCGCGGTATTTGCGCACGCCCCGGGCGAACTGATCCAGACGCCGCCGGGCTTCTTTCTCGACCGCGACGTGAAAATCTTCAGGCTTTATTTTTTCCAGCGCACTTGCCAGATCTCTCGCCCGGCTTGCCAGTTCCGGCCTCAAGGGCGGTAAGCCGCCGTTCGATACCGTCAAGGCGGCGAGTGAGCTCAGCCATGTCGACGTCTGCACCGCCATGTGCAGGGCCAGCGGTCTGGGTCCCGGGACGGGTATCAGCTGTGTCATTCGGGGCTCCGTCGGTCGATGGCGCCGGCGTCATCTGGCCGGGCCACATGGTCTGAATGAAAGGCGGCGGGGCAAAAGGCGCGGCCTGGCCCAGCGACTGTTGCGCCAAGGCGGCGAAGGCGGCGGTCTGTCCGGTCATCATCTGCGTCACCTGCGACATGGTTTCAGCCACCTTGGGGTCGGCCGCCATGGTCTTCAGGTGTTCCTGCCACAGGTCCAGATACTGGCGGGCCAGGTGATCGATGTCGGGCTGGTCGGTGTCGGGGTCGTCGGCCATGGTCCGCTCCCAGGTCTGCCGCGCGTGCGATTTCGGTACGCCGCGTATTCATGCTTTCGGGAGCACTATACCGCGCCGCCGGGAGCGCCGGAACATTTCATTGCAGCGCAGCAATGGAAAGGGTACCTTTCTGTAATTCAGCGCGTTTTGTGCTGCAGGCCCGCGCTGCACCAAAAAGTAGCGCCCGCGCAGACAGTTACCAGGTGACGTGGGGAAAAATGGCAGAGAAAAAACCGGCCGAAGGCGAGCCGATCATCATCAAGAAGTACGCCAACCGGCGTCTTTACAATACCGCCACGTCCAACTACGTGACCTTAAACTACCTTGCCGCCATGGTGAAGGAAGGCCAGGAATTCGTGGTCAACGACGCCAAGACCGGCGAGGACATCACCCGCCAGGTGCTGACCCACATCATCGTCGAGGAAGAAAGCAAAGGGCAAAACCTGCTGCCGATTTCATTCCTCCGCCACCTCATCAGTTTCTACGGCGACAGCCTGCAGGCCGTGGTCCCCAACTATCTGGATCACACCATGCAGTCCTTCGCCCACAATCAGGAACAGCTGCGCCAGACCATGCACAACGCGCTTGAGGGCTTCAATCCCTTCGGCCAGCTGGAAGAAGTGTCGAAGCAGAACATGGCGATGTTCGAAAACGCCATGAAGATGTTTTCGCCGTTCTATGCCGAAAACGGCGGCGCCGGCGGCAAGGCGCCGCAGGCGGGCGTCAAGGGCGCGGCGGGCGGCGACATGGACGACATGCGCGCCAAGCTTGAGGCGATGCAGAAACAGCTCGACAGCCTAAGCGGCAAGAAAGACTGATTTTCCGAGAACGCACCAGAGCGGGACGGCCAGGCGGCCGGGTCGAAAGCCTGCGCGGTTGTTTCTTAAGCCGTTATTTCTTGAGCGGGGGCGGCGCGGGAATTTTCGGCCCAGGCGTTGTCGGAGCCGGCGTCTTCGGCGCGGGGGCCGCGGGCATGCGCTCCGTCAGCGCAGCGTCTTCCGGTTCCAGCACCACCCGGAAACTCAGCCAGTAACTATTCACGTTGGCGTCGTTTTTGGCGCGGGACGAAGACCGCGCCTGCCGGGCGAAATAGTACCAGGACCCGCCGCGGATCACCCGGATCTTGCAGTTGCCGTCCTTACGGGCGGACCCGTCGCGGGGCGCGCCTTCGTAATTTTTGGCCCAGCAGTCAGCGACCCATTCATAGGCGTTGCCGTGCATGTCGTAGATGCCGAAGGGATTGGGTTCGGTCATGCCGACGGGGGCATTGCGGTGGTCGCTCCAGGGCGTGCCGCATTTCCGGCAATTGATGCGCCCGACCCCGGCGTCGTCGCCGAACCAGTAATTGGTTTTCGTGCCGGCGCGGGCGGCGTATTCCCACTCGGCCTCCGACGGCAGGCGGTAGGGCTTGCCGGTCTTTTTGCTCAGCCACTCAGCAAACCCCTGGGCCATGTGGAAATCGATGTTGACGACCGGCTGGCGGCCGCGGCCCCATCCGTGATCGTGCGGGTTATGATCGCACCCGCCTTCCTTCAAACACGCATCCCATTCGTCGAAGGTGATTTCGTAGCGCGAAATGGCGAACGGCTTTTTGATGAATACCGAGTGCTTGGGCTGCTCCCTATTGTCTAGGTCGCTGCCCATCACGAACACGCCCTTAGGCACGACGACCATTTCTGGACAGGTCGGGCAGTCTGTGAACGATTTGACGGCCAGCGCCTCCGCCGACGGCGGGCGGGGCTTCCAGGTTTTCAACCGTTTCTCGTATTCCTTGGTGCTGATCTGGGCCAGGGCCGGGCCGGCCAGAACGGCCGCCAGCACACCCATGAAGATGGCCGCCGCCGCCGCCCGGGCCGCCCGGCGTCGGGTGCGCCCATCGGGAAAAATGTTCGAAATCCGCATTGCCGTCACAGGGTCGTCTTACGTCGTGATTGCCAATTCGTATACGTCCATAAGATAATCCCATCCAACCGCCCGGTCGATGGCCGATGCGGGAAAGTTTCCCTGATGCGCGGGCACGGAGGCCGACGCAACCCATGAGCGATCTGGCCGACGACGACGGATTTGTCTACACCGGCATCCTGGATGGCTGGGGCGGCGCCAAGCCCATCGGCATCGCCGATTTGACCAGCATGGATGACGCGTCGACCATCGAGTGGGTGCACCTGGACATCACCAAGGATCAGGCCCGCACGTGGCTGACCGATACATCGGGCCTGCCGCCCTTGGCGGTTGAAGGGCTTTCAGCGCCGGATACGGAACCGCGCTGCGCCGAATTTGAAAACGGCGTGATGATCATCCTCCGCGAAGTCAACACCAAGGAAAACGCCCGGCCCGAGGATATGATCTCCCTTCGCCTTTGGATCGGCGCGGGACGCATCATTTCGGCGCGGCGCCGGCACTTGGCGGCGATCGAGGATATCAAGGTCGCACTCGCCAAAAATCAGGGCCCGAAAACGGCGGGCGAATTCCTCTGCGCCGTCGGCCGCAACATGGCCCGCACGAAAAACGAAACCATTTCGGCGCTGTTGGGCGAATTGGATGAGATCGAGGAAATTCTCTCGCTCGGGCGGTTTATCCGCGCCGCCCGCCCGAAGCTCGCGAAGCTGCGCCGGCGGGCCATTCAACTGAGCCGTTTTTTCCGTCCGCAGCGGATCGCCTTTCAGCAACTGTCTGATCGGCGCCCGCCATGGATCGACGGGTCGGCGGCGGACGAACTGGCCGAGCTGTCGGCGGAGTTCGGGCGGCTTGCCGGCGACATCGACGCCATCCTGGGCCGCGCCCAGGTCGCCCAGGACGAACTGCGTGCCATGGAAAATTTCCGCACCGGCCGCATCAACCTGACGCTCACCGTCGTCGCCGCCATCTTCCTGCCGCTGACTTTCGTCACCGGCCTGATGGGCATGAACGTCGGCGGCATTCCCTTCGCGGAAAACAAAATTGGTTTCTGGGCGTTGACCGGCGGGCTCGCGGCCGTGGGCGTCGCGCTTTGGGCGTATTTCCGCCACCGCCGTTATTTCTGAGTTTGATCCCCGGACAGCCGGTCTGCCGCCCACCGGGCTGTGTCGGCGACCAGCGGTGATGTGTCGGCGCTTAACTTTTCCGCCACGGGCCTGAGTGCCCTGTCGCCGGAATTGCCGACGGCGATCAGCACATTTCGCACGAACCGGTCGCGTCCTGTGCGCTTGATCGGCGACCTGGAAAACATCTGCCGAAACGCCGCATCGTCCAGCGCCGCCAGATCGGCAAGCTTGGGCGCCGTCAGGTCGCCGCGGGGGATCAGGTTAGGTTCCACCGTCGGGCTTGCGAACTTGTTCCACGGGCAGACGGCCAGGCAGTCGTCGCAGCCGAAGATGCGGTTTCCCATACGCGCCATCACATCGGGCGCAATCGGGCCTTTGTGTTCGATGGTCAGGTAGCTGACGCATTTCGTCGCGTCCAATTCGTAGTCGGCCGGGAACGCGTCGGTCGGGCACGCTCGGCGGCAGGCGTCACAACTGCCGCAGTGGTCAACTTCCGGCGGGTCGGGGGACAGGGCGATGTCGGTCAGGATTTCGCCCAGAAACAACCACGATCCGTGATCCCGCGACACCAGGTTCGTATGCTTGCCTTGCCAGCCGACGCCGGCGCGATGGGCCAGCGGCTTTTCCATCAGCGGCGCGGTATCGACGAAAACTTTGACTTGTGGCGGCGCGTCTTCTTTCGTTTCCGCCTGTGCTTCGGCCTGCAGCCACCGGGCCAGCGCCTTCAACCGCTTTTTGATCAGGTCATGATAATCACGGTTCCGGGCATAGACGCTGATCCCGCCTCGGTCGGGATGTCCCAGGATTTCCAGCGGGTCGCTCTCGGGCCCGTAATTGCACGCCAGCACGACGGCCGTCTTCGCGCCCGGCATCAACGCCGATGCATCGCCGCGCACGGCCCCCCGGGGCCCGTCGGCCATCCACCCCATGTCGCCATGTCGCCCGGCTTTCAAAAATTTTTCCAGCGCCTGCCGGTCGCGCTCCACCGGGTCGGCCGCGGCAACGCCGCAGGCGTCGAAGCCCAATCGCTTCGCTTCGTTCTTCAGGCGGGATTTCAGACGGTTCGCCAAGGGAGCCTCGTTTTTCCGCTGCGTCTGTGATAGGCCAACAGGGACTATATCATCGAACGGAAAGGTTGTAGGGGTCATGGAGAAGGCCGTTGTCCTGGTATCCGGCGGGCTCGATTCCGCGACCGTCCTGGCAATCGCCCGGGCGGAGGGTTTGGACGTCGCCGCCCTGTCGTTCCGATATGGTCAGCGCCATGCGGTCGAACTCGACGCCGCCCGCCGGGTCGTCGATACGCTGGGCGCCGCGCGTCACGTGATCGCCGATATCGATCTTCGCGCCTACGGCGGTTCGGCGCTGACCGACGACATCGCCGTGCCCAATGACCGAGATTCACATGAGATGGCCACGGGCATCCCCGTGACCTACGTGCCGGCCCGGAACACGGTGTTCCTTGCTCATGCCCTGGCGCTTGCCGAAACCGAAGGGGCCGGGCCGATTTTCGTCGGCGTCAATGCGCTGGATTATTCCGGCTATCCCGATTGCCGCCCGCCGTTTATCGAGGCTTTTGAACGGCTCGCCAATCTGGCGACCAAGGTCGGGGTCGAGGCGATGGAACAGGGCGGGGCGCTGCCCTTTACGGTGCGCGCGCCGCTGTTGGAAATGACCAAGGCGCAGATCATCCGCCGGGGGGTCGAGCTCGGTGTCGATTACGGCCTGACCTGGAGCTGCTATGACCCGGCGCCTGTTTCCGGCGTTGGTCCCGGGGATGTCCCCGGAACAGAACATGCGCACTGCGGGCGCTGCGACTCGTGCTTGCTCCGGAAAAAAGGATTTGCCGAGGCCGGGGTCGTCGACCCCACGTCCTATGCGGCCTGAATACTAGTAGATAAATGCGGGGATGGATGGTTTGGGCGCGGATGCTTTAAGCGCGTAAGGCGGCCCGGTCACTTGCCCGCCGGCATCACCTTGTGCACGTCGAGCAGGATTTTGCCCTCGGCCGACCGCACGACCTGGCCTGCAACCTGCACTCGGCAGCCGTCGGCGCATTCCTTGACCATCCACCGGCGCGATTGGCCCGGCACGCGGGTGACCCGGACGAACAGCGATTTATCACCCGGCGCGGTCGCGCGGCTGTCGCCGAACTGATGCAGGTTCATGGCGAACAGCGACTGGCACAGGGAAGCATTGCGGTCGCGCAGAATGGCCGAGTTGAAATCGTCGGGCACATAGGTCATCCGCGCGGTCACGGTGACGTCGTGATCGACATAGGCGGACAGGCTGTTGTGCGCCCGCTTGAACGTCAGGTCCTGGTTCGCCTTGGCCGACGCCGCTTGCGATTGGGCGTAGGCAGTCGCGCCGAAGCTCATGCTGAACGTGATCAGCACGCCCAGGCACAGGATGATGAAGGTGATGATTTTTTGCGTGGTCGGCCGATAGACGGTATTCTGTTCAGGCTGTTCGCAGGACATGTTCATGGCAACCTCCGTTCTGTCCGTTGCATGACCCGGGGCCATCATCCGTTCTGATGACCTTTCGTACGCCCCGGAGCATAGCCCTTCCGGGCCGATGAAAAGACCCTAGCGACGGTTAACCATAAATTCCGCGACCGATGTCACATTTTTCAAAAAAATAACCGGCGGTGGCAAAAAGCTGGCCTATTACCCGGGCGCGGCATAGATAAAGCCCGTTCACCAGCGGCCCGAAGCGCCGGATTTTCTGGAAAGACCCGTTCATGACCTACAGCGTGAAGGAAATTTATTTCACCTTGCAGGGCGAAGGCCGCCAGACCGGCCGTCCGGCCGTGTTCTGCCGGTTCGCCGGGTGCAATTTGTGGTCCGGGCGGGAGGCTGACCGCGCATCGGCGCAATGCCGGTTTTGCGATACGGATTTCGTCGGCACGGACGGGCCCGGCGGCGGCGCCTTCAAGTCGGCGGACGATCTGGCGGCGGCGGTCGAACGCGCCTGGCCCGGATACGCCGGCGACGCCCGGCCTTATGTCGTCTTCACGGGAGGTGAGCCCATGCTGCAACTGGACGATGCGTTGGTCGGCGCACTGCACGGGCGCGGGTTCGAAATCGCGGTCGAAACCAACGGCACGTTGTCCGCACCCGACGGCATCGATTGGATCTGCGTCAGCCCCAAGGCCGGGACCGACGTGGTGGTGCGCGCCGGCGACGAACTCAAGCTTGTTTACCCGCAGGCGGGCGGCGATCCAAAGGCATTCGAGGGCTGGGACTTCAAACACTTCCTGCTGCAGCCCATGGACGGGCCAGAAAAAGCCGCCAACACGCGGGCGGCGCTGCGCTACTGCCTGGAAAATCCGGGATGGTCGCTGTCGCTGCAGGCGCACAAGGTGCTGGGTATTTCTTAACGCGGGCTTATGCTGCTTTGGTGTAGACAGCGCAGAACGTCACCGGCTGAGCGGCGTCGGTCACCGCGCCCTTGGGCGGCGGGATGTCTTCCTCATCGGCGAACGTTTCCGACAGCAATGCGCGGATGTCGATGCCATCGTCCCGCCAGCCGCCCCGTGTCGGCACGCAGCGGTGGCACAGGTTGAGGATCAGAAATTTCCCCCCGGGGCGAAGCGCCTTGTATATTAGCGCGATGTCGTCCGTCGGGGTTTCCGTATACTGCAGGACCCAGACGGCGTAGGCGAAATCGGCGACGGGGCCGTTCGCCGCCGGCGCGCCCAGCGCTTGGCGAGAACAGGAAAAAATGCGTCGTTCCGGCAAAACATGTGTGACAGCGCCCGCATGGACGGGCTGATGTCGATGCTGATCATGTTGCGCGGGCGGCGCGCCATCAGTTCCTTGGTGACGCGGCCGACGCCGCACCCGTAATCGATCACGGTCTGGTCTGCTTCGGGGGCGAGCCGCTCGGCCAGCAGGTCCGCCATGGGCGGGGTTTCCGATTGCCACCGTTCTTCCAGCGCATGGCCGCCTTCCGGCGTCAGGATGATCCGCATGGCCGCGTTCAGGTCGTTCACGTCGAAGATTTGCGGGCGGTAGTCGGTGTCGGCCATAGGCAGTCTCACTTGCACTTGTCACATGTTCGGGTCGCTTGCTGAGGCGCGCCCCGCCGGACGCCATGAGGTTGTCCGGCCGCTCAACAGGGCTCCCATCCGGTCTGGCATTGGTCGTTGAACGGTTCCATGTGCGCGGCGGCGTATGCCGGGCGCGCCTTCAACGCCTGCCACCATTGGGCCGAAGCCGGGCGTTTTTTGTCGGATACGTCATCGGGTGACAGTTCTTCCAGGCGGATGACGTAGGGTGCGGCGGCAATGTCGGCAAGGGAATATGTATTTCCGTTGACGAAGCCGGTGGCGGCGACCCGCGCTTCGATCCGGTCCATCATGTCGCGGAGGATGTTCAAAGCCGTTTCCAATTCTTCCGCCGTATAGGGGTCTCGCGCCATGCGGTACCAAACATGGCGGCGGTTTTCCGTCGGAATGGCGGCAAGACGCCGTTCCAGTTCCGCATCCGACCATTCCCGCGCCATGGGGTGGAAGTGATGCATCCAGTTGTGTTTCTGGATGGCCGGCAGGCAGGTGTCGTCGATATATTTGGCCCACAACCGCATGTCGTGAAGAAGCATCGGGTTTTCTGGGCGCAGCGCCGGTTCGGGATAGGTTTCGTCCATGTATTCGTTGATGAAGTTGCTTTCAACCAGCGGTTTGCCGTCAACCATCAGCGCCGGCACGATGCCCGACGGGTTCAGTTTTTTGTACCAGTCCTGATGGTGTTCGAACTTGTTCAAGTCGACGATATTGGCGTCGAACGCGAGGCCTTTTTCGTGCAGACAAAGACGCACCTTGCGCGACGCCGACGACGCCCAGGCGTGATAGAGAACGAGTTTCGCCATGCGGGTGCGGCCTTAACGGTCTTTGCGGTTCCGGGGGTCGGGCTTTGCGTGCTCAGCCGCCCATGCCGGTGATGTAGTCGTGCATGGCGGCGGCATCGCGCTCGATCTCGTCCATGCGTTCCTTGACCACGTCGCCGATGGAAATGACACCGGCCATCTTGCCGCCGTCGACCACGGGCAAGTGGCGGATGCGCCGCTGGGTCATCAGGCTCATCAGTTCGACAATGCGGTCATCGGGCTTGCAGGTCACGACATTGGTGGTCATCGCCTTGGAGACCGGCAGGTCCAGCGCCGAAGCGCCGCCCGACCCCATGACGCGGACGATGTCGCGTTCCGACAGAATGCCGGCAATGGTCTCCCCGTCGTCCGAGACGACGACGGCGCCGATCTTCGCTTCGCCCAGCATCTTTGCAGCCGCGCCCACGGAGGCATCGGTCTTAATGGTTTTTACGCTGCCACCCTTGCGGCCCAGGATCGTTTTCACGTTCATTGCGCTACCTCCCGTCCGGTCCTATCCGTTCTTATTTTTATTCCGTCCAGTATAGCCAAAAATCCCGCGGGCCAGTATAGCCAAAAATCCCGCGGGTTCAGGAGAAAACATCCAATCTATTGATATGAAGCGATTATTAAGCGCCCGCCCGGGGCGCCGGGCGACCGGCGGGGCCGCTGCCCGGACCGGACCGAATGATGTATCCTTTGGCGGGTGAATTGCCGGCGTCACCGTCGCGGAGCATCCATGCAGCTTTTTCAGACCTTCATCGCGGTTTCGGTCCTGGTTTTGTGCCTGTCGGCGCCCGTGCGCGGTGCCGACCTGCCGGCGACGCAGACGACGCTCGATCTGGTCCGCGCCGCGGCGGCGGGGGATTTGAACCGCGTGGTTGGCCTGTTGCAGGCGGGCGCCGACCCCAATGTGGTCGACCCCCGGTGGAACGCGCCCCTGACCTTCGCCGCCCTGGCGGGAGACCTGCGGATGGCCGACGCTCTGGTCCGGGCGGGCGCCGTCGTCGACTGGCAGGACGGCTATAAAGTGACGCCTTTGATGTTAGCGGCGGACGGCGGCCATGGGCAGGTCGCCGCCTATCTTCTGGCCAGCGGGGCCGACCCTTGGTTTATTGACGCCTGGGGTCGCCGGGCATTGGATTACGCGTTAAAGCGGGGTAAGAATGATCCTATCGCGGTCATGTTGCGCCGGGCCGAAGTCAACTGGCCCAAAAGCCGGGATGGAACCCCGGTGCGGAAAGCCCGCCAAAGATAATCTACCCGCCAGGAGGCGCATTCCAATGATCACAGTCACCCCGAAAACCGGCTGCATAGGCGCCGAGATCACCGGCGTCGACTTGTCCGAAGGCCTGGACAACGAAACCTTCGATGCCGTCATTCAGGCATTCCACGATCATCTGGTGCTGGTGTTTCCGAACCAGGATCTGACCCCCGCCCAGCAAAGCCGGTTTTCGCAAAAGTTCGGGCCGGCGGAACCGCATCCCTACGGCGCCCGCGTCGGGTTCGAAGACACGCCCGAAGTCATCATCCTGGAAAACCGCCCCGACAAGCGCGGGGCGCGAAACGACTTTTGGCATTCCGACATTTCGGCATCGGAAAAACCGCCGGCGGTGTCGTTCCTGCACGCCAAGATCGTTCCCGAGGGCCGGGGCGATACGCTGTTCTGCAACATGTACCGGGCGTTCGAGGATTTGTCGCCGGGTATGCGTGTCTGCCTGACGGGATTGAACGCGCTGCACACCGCCGACGCGATCCGCCAGCGCAACCTGGCGGAACCGGATACCGACTCGCCACAGATCGTCTACGTGCCGCCGCCGATCAGCCACCCCGCCGTCCGCACCCATCCGAACACCGGCCGTCAGGCGTTGTTCGTCAATGCGTTCTTCACCATAGGGTTCGACGGCATGGCGGTCGAAGAGAGCAAGCCGATCCTGGATTACCTGATAACCCAGGCGACGCGGCCGGAACTGGTCTACCGGCACAGCTGGCGGGTTGGCGACCTGGTCATGTGGGACAACCGGGCGACCATGCATTACGCGGTCCGCGATTACGACCAGACCATGCCGCGCCGCATGCACCGGACCACCGCCGGCGGCGAACGGCCATTCATCAAGGCCGGGTGACGGCCGGGACGATCCGGTTTACCCGGTTCAATCCGAAAGCGGGTTGAAGATCTCGTCGAAAAACGCGGTCAGGCTGCCGTTCGCGTCGACGTGCTGGAATTGATACAGCGATATCCCCTGGGACACCGTCTAGCCATCGTTGGAGCACAGCACCCGCAGAATCGTCACGCGCCGGAGGGTCTGAAACTGTTTCAATTCGCAGTGCGGGACTTTTTCTTTGACCAGCCGCCCGCATCCGCCGCGGGCGCTCAGGCCGATGGCGCGGGGCGGCACGTCGGTCGGCGACCGCCCGGTGAAATCGCCGCCGATCGCCGCCGTCAATCCAGTGCCCCAAAACCGATAGACCGCGACCAGCGGCACCGCGGTGATGTCGGTGACGTTGATGAACGGGATCACCTGCGGCGGAAATTCGTGCAGGGCGATTTCCTTACACGTCAGCGCGAAGCGCTTGCCGCGCAGCCAGTTCCACTATTCCAGCAGCCAGCGGTGTGCCTCGATGGTCACGGCGTCGGGGTTGATGAACGTCGATTTTATTTAAAAGTCGGCGCCGTTCCGCGGCGACGGGGGCACTTCGCGGATCAGGTTGTTCAACGGGGCCTCCCGACCGGGGTGAAGTCGAGCATCAAGCGCTGAAGTCTCGTCCTTTCGGCCGGACGTATCAAGCTGGCCGAAAGTGGAAATGACTATAGCGGTGTGCGCGCTGACCGCGCGCCTATTGTTTTCCTCCACCTCGATGATCCGCCCTGCAGCGATTCGATAGACTGACATCCGGCGCCTCGAATTCAATTTCGATAATTCTAGAAATATAGTTGCTGAGCCGCCGCCGATGCCGTATATAAAGGCCATGGATACGGACGCCGCCGCAAAACAGTTGGCCGAACTCGGTAATCCCCACCGGCTCGAAGCTTTCCGGCTGCTGGTCAAGGCGGGGGAGGACGGGCTGACCGTCGGCGAAATCCAGGAACACCTGAAAATTCCGGGCTCGACGCTCTCGCATCATATCTCCCACCTGGTGTGGGCCGATCTGGTGGTGCAGGAACGCCAGGGCCGGGCGCTTCGCTGCCGCGCCAACTTCGCGGCCATGCACGCGCTGATCGGATTTTTGGCCGACGAATGCTGCGCCGGCGTGACCACGTCGTGCGACCCGGCCGTGCGGGCCAAGGCCGCCAGCAATTGACGGAGCTGACATGAGCGAAACCATCCTGCAGTCACCACAACCCGAAACCGGCGCATCGTCCGCGTCACCGTTGCCGTCCGCGCTGTCATCCATTGGCGGCGGAATACCGGCGTGGCTCGCCAAGGCCGACCGGGTCTTGCTGACGACAGGCGCGATCCTCGGCATCCTCGCGGTGCTTGTCTGGGATCAGGCGGTGAAAAGCGTCTTCTTCGTGCTAAACGCCTATGCCTTCATCGCGCCGTTCTTCTTGCTGTCCGTTCTGGCCGCCGCGTGGACCCGTGCGACCGGGCTGGACAAACAGATCGCCGTCGCGTTTCAGGCCCGGCCCATGACGGCGATTTTCCTCGCCGCCGTCATCGGTGCGGTGTCGCCGTTCTGTTCCTGCGGCGTCGTGCCGATCATCGCGAGCCTGTTGGCGGCGGGAGTTCCATTGGCACCGGTGATGGCGTTCTGGATTGCCTCGCCCTTGATGGATCCGCAGATTTTCATCCTCATGGCCGCCGTGTTCGGCCTGCCGTTCACCGTGTTCAAGGCCGCCGCCGCCGCCGTCATGGGGCTTGCCGCCGGCTACGCGACCCATTGGATGGTCGCGCGGGGCGCCTTCGCCGAACCGTTGAAGGGTGTCGTTTCGTCCTGCTGCGGCGCCCGCAAAAAGGCGCTGGTGGACGAACCGGTGCAATGGCGATTTTGGCATGAAACGGACCGGGTGGGCCAGTTCCGCACGCAAAGCTGGGACACCGGCTGGTTCCTGTTCAAGTGGCTGACGCTGGCCTTTGTCATCGAAAGCCTGATGGTCGCCTACATCCCCGCCGATCAGGTCGGGCGCTATCTCGGTGGCAACGAATGGTGGACAATCCCGGCTAGCGTTTTGGTCGGTATCCCGGCGTACCTCAACGGCTTCGCCGCCATCCCGACGGTCGACGGGCTGATGGACCTGGGTATGGCGCCTGGCCCGGCCATGGCCTTCATGATCGCCGGCGGCGTCACCTCGATCCCCGCCGCCATGGCGGTGTGGGCGCTGGTCAAACAGCCGACGTTCCTCTGGTACATCGCGCTCGGCCTCGGCGGTTCGTTCGCCGCCGGGCTGATAGCGCAGATCATCCTCGGCTAGGCCCATACCGCAAAGAATCGGCATTTTCGCCTAAATGACGCGCCCGATAAATTCAGGCGCGTCAATTTCAGAAACCGAATTTAAAAGCGGCGTCAGGCGAGTTCAATCTTGGTCCGCTCGACCCGGTCCATGTTCTGGCTTTCGATACGGATCAGCCGCGTCTCGCTCTCCCGGAACGGGCAGTGTACGTCGCCGACTTGATACACCCGCGCGTCGCCGGGGGTCAGCTTGTAGACCTTGGTTTCCTTGACTTTGGTCGGCTTTTCGCCGCTGCCCTTTTCGACGATCTGGTAATCCTTCATATTCGTCTCGCCAAAGGCCTGGCCGTAAATCGCCCACCCCGGGCCGTGGTCGTGGGGCTTCGACGTTTTGGCGCCCTTGTAAACATGCGCCAGGATGCAGAATCCCAGGTCCGGATCTTCATAAAGGATGTTGCGCTCGCCCTGGGCGTTCTTGCCCAGATGGGTTTCGACGAATTCCTCGTCTTTCAGCGCCTTGGCGACCAGTTGGCGGGTCGCTTCCAATTCGGCCGGGCCGGCGCCCTTGTTCAGCACGGCCTTCATTTCCGACGCCATTTTATCAAGTGTATAGGCCATGTCACAGAATCTCCGAGGGTTTGCTTGATCTCGTGGGTTATAAGGCTATCACATCCATAAAAGATAATTCCATCGGAAGAATTGATCCATGACAACCACCTCAAAAATCGCAATCGTCACGGGTGCGGGGACCGGCGTCGGCCGGGCCGCCGCGCTAGCCTTGTTGGCCGACGGCTGGTCCGTTGCGCTCGCTGGCCGCCGGGCCGAAATGTTGGACGAAACCAAGTCCATGGCCGGCGACGCGGGCGGCCGCGCCTTGGTCATCCCGACGGATGTCGCCGAGCCGGCGCAAGTGAAGTCGCTGTTCGACCAGACCGTCAAAACCTTCGGGCGGCTGGATGCGATCTTCAACAACGCGGGCGGCAACGCGCCGGGGATTTTGCTTGAGGACCTGGAGGTGGAAAAATGGCGCCAGGTGATCGACGTCAACGTCACCGGCATGTTCCTCTGCATTCAGGAAGCCTTCCGCGTGATGAAGGATCAGAAACCCATGGGCGGGCTGATCATCAACAACGGCTCGATCTCGGCCCATGTACCCCGCCCGGACTCAATCGCCTACACCGCGTCCAAGCATGCGGTCTCGGGGATGACCAAGACCGCATCGCTGGACGGCCGCAAGTACGACATCAACGTCACCCAGATCGACATCGGCAACGCCGTCACGCCGATGACGGCGCGCATGACCGACGGCGTCAAACAGGCCGACGGCACCAAAAAACCGGAACCCCGTATGCCTGCGGAACAAGTGGGCGAGGCGGTCTTGTTCATGGCCAACCGGCCCCGCGGCACGGTGGTGCAGTCGATGATCATCAACGCCGACAAGATGCCGTGGATCGCGCGGGGGTAACTTATATTTGCCCCTCAGTCGCCGGGCGCTTTCTCCGCTCGCTTGGCTTTCGCTCCGCTCACGCTTCGCGGGACCTCGATGGCCCAGTTATTTGCAAAACCCGAGCGGGCAGCAGGCCCGTGAAAGTGGCTTTACGCAAATAAATAAAGTGGACCGCAAAACCTGAGCGGGCAGCAGGCTCGCGGAAGTGGCTTTGCGCGGACAAAAAACTCAATTGACCCCGCAGCGCCCTCATCTGTGGCGCGTAGGTGGATTTGCGTCGAACAGAAAACGCGTTTTTTTGTTCGCCCCTCAGGCGCCGGGCCCGGCCATCAAGCCGATTTCCGCTGCAAGTCCGCAAACGAGGTGATCCGGCCGGCAATGGCGCTGGCGGCGACGGTCATGGGGCTTGCCAGCCAGACCTTGCCCGGCCCCGACCGGCCGGGGAAATTCCGGTTGATGGCGCTGATGGTCACTTGATCCGCCGTGACGGATAGCCCCGGCCCGCACCCGGCGCAGGCGCCGCAGGCGGGGTTCAAAATTTCCGCGCCGACCTTTTCGAACGCGTCCAGGTAACCGCGATCCCGGCAATAGTCCCTGACGGCGGTGGTGCCGAACTGCAGGTACAGTTTTACGCCGTCCGGCACTTTCAGCCCTTGGTCCGCCACCCATTTCAGAACCTGGTGATACCCGTCGAAATCCTCCCGCTTGCCGGCGGTGCAGGAGCCGCCGTAGGCAATATGAACACTGACCGGTTCGTCCATGTCCGACACCGGACGGCCGTTTCCCGGATCGCCCGGCAAGGCCAGCATGGGGGAAAGACCGTTACAGTCGATCTTGATTTCGTGGGCGAAGGCCGCGCCTGGATCGCTCGTCATTCAGCGCTCAATCGTGACGTTGATCCCCCGCCGTTCCTTGAGAAAACGGGTTGTTTCGTCATCGGGTATGAATATGCCCGTGAGACCGCCCATTTCCGCGGTCATATTGGTCAGGGTCGCCCGTTCGTCCGTCGAGAGTTGGGATGCGGCGGGGCCGGAAAACTCGAACACCCGTCCGATGCCGCCTCCATTTCGAACGAACGGGTCGGCAAGAATACGCAGGACTATGTCCTTCGCCATGACGCCCGGCGGGATCGTCCCCGACAACGCGCCGCTGGATTTCTGAACCCGGGCCCGGCCGGAAAAACGAGGGCGGCAAACGGGGCGCCGCCTCCAAGGCACTGTCTTTCGTTGCTGGTTAATAAACAACGAGGCCACAGGCCACGCGCGCGCCGCCGCCGCCCAATGGCGCCGGCTGGTCGGAATAGGTGTCGCCGCCCGCATGGATCATGACGGACCGGCCCGCCATGTCGGCCAGCGTCAGGTGCGGGGCATACCCTGTCCGCGTCGCCGTGCCGTCGGGGTTGACGTACAGCACAGGCAGGTCGCCCAGGTGCCCCATGCCGTCGGGGCCTTCATGCTTGCCGGACTTTTTCGGATCGTAATGGCCTCCGGCGGCAAGCCCCGGTACGGTCTTGCCGTCCTTCGTGGCCGGGCCGCACGCCGGATGTTCATGCACGTGGAAGCCGTGCTGTCCTTCCGTCAGGCCGGACAGGTTGGGCTCGATCAATAGCCCCCGGGCCGTATCGGTAAACACGATCAGGCCGATGGCCTTGCCGACACCGCTAGCGGTGGTTTCCTGCATGGAGACAGTCACGGACGCCGCCTGGGCCGACGCGGCCCAGACGGTTGCCGCCAAACCGGCGGCGATGAAGCGATGAAACGTGAGGTCCTCCCGGACAAACCGGCCTGCCCATCCGGACCGTGCCGAGATTATGAGCGCGCTCCAAGTTGCGGTCAATGACCGCACCGGAATAAATTTTAAGACCTGACTATAAGGCTTGGCTGCATCACGGCTTGAAGGCGGCGAACGCGTCCTTGAAATCTGGGTGCCAGCGGGTCAGCGGCGGGCGATTTTCCGTCACGTCCATGGCCCCCCACAGGGTGCGCGTACGGTCCATCGCCTCCGTCACCTCGTTGTCGGGGCAGATGACGTAAAAATCGCCACGGGCCAGGCGCGGCATAAGGTAGTCGATTAACTGTTTCGGCGACCACGCGCCCGCCGGGTAGTCGGCGTCGGGCCCGCCTCGGGTGAACCCCGGCGCCATCAGGTGTACCGAAACCTTGCACCCTTGTGTATTGCGCAGTTCGTGTTCGAGCAGTTCGGTGTAGGCCTTCACGGCAGCTTTCGCGACGTTGTAATGGGGCCGGCCGGGCGGGTTGGTGATGCCCTGTTTCGACCCGGCGTTGACGACCAGAGACGGCTGCACCTGTTTCATCATTGCCGGCACAAACGCCTGACAGCCGTTGACCACACCCATGATGCCGATATCCAGGGTATCGCGCCAAAACCCTGGCTCGTCCAGACAGCCACCCCCGTGCCGCACGATGGCGTTGTTCATCAAAAACGCCACGTCGCCGAAGGCCACCCGCACGCTGTCGTTCAAGTCCTTTAGGGTGGCCAAATCGGCGACGTCCGCCGGCACGGCGAGGACTTCGCCGACGTTTTCAATGCTCGCGACTTCGGCCCGAGCGAGGGCGAGCGTTTTATCCTTCTGGTCGGTCATGCAGATGTTCATGCCGCGCCGGGCGCACCATTTTGCGGCGGCAAGGCCGATGGCGCCGGTGATGACGGCGGCGCGGCCGGATTGAAAGGCGGGATGGTCCATGGTGCGTCTCCTGCGTCTCTCGGTAATTCATATCGGCGTTTCCGCCCTGGACATAATGCCTTTTGCCCTTGCGCCGGAGCAAAGGCTTCGGCATTTTGCGCCACATTATCGCCAACCCCCGGCCCTTCAACATAGATAAAGTGTCCGCACTTCGCCGCCCGAGACCCCGACATGAGCAAGATCCAAAACCCGTCCGTGCCCAAGGACAAAATAAAAATCCTTCTGCTGGAAGGCATCTCGCCGACCGCGTCTGCCGCATTCAAGGCTGCGGGGTATTCCAATGGCGAACGGCTGATGACGGCGCTCGATGGGGATGAATTAAAGAAAAAGCTCGACGGCGTGCGCATCCTGGGCATTCGGTCCCGCACCCAGATGACGCGCGACATCATCGAGGCCGCCCCGTCGCTGATGGCGGTCGGTTGTTTTTCCGTCGGCACAAATCAGATCGACCTCGAGGCCGCCCGGCAAAACGGCATTCCTGTTTTCAACGCGCCGTTTTCCAACACTCGCTCGGTCGCCGAGCTGACCATCGCCGAAATCGTCATGCTGTTCCGGCGCACCTTTCCCCGCTCCATGGCGGCGCACACCGGCGGATGGGACAAATCGGCCGCGGGCTCCCGCGAAATCCGGGGCAAGACGCTGGGCATCGTCGGCTACGGCAACATTGGATCGCAATTGGCCGTATTAGCCGAGGCCATGGGCCTTCGCGTGATTTATTTCGACCGGACGGACAAGCTCCGCCACGGCAACGCCGAACCGGCGAAGGACCTGACCGATCTGTTGGTCCGCGCCGACGTGGTCAGCCTGCACGTGCCGGACACGCCGGAAACGCGAATGATGATCGGTCCGGATGAAATCAAGGCGATGAAGGCGGGCAGCTATCTGATCAACAACGCGCGTGGCAAGGTTGTCGACCTGGAGGCGCTGGCCGGTGCGCTCAAATCCAAGCACTTGGCCGGGGCGGCCATCGACGTCTTCCCGAAAGAACCGTCAAATAATCAGGAATCCTTAACTTCGCCGCTGCAGGGGATCGACAACGTTATCCTGACGCCGCATGTCGGCGGCTCCACCGAAGAAGCCCAGGAACGCATCGGCGAGGAAGTCGCGCGGAAGCTCGTCGAATATTCCGATGTCGGCTCGACCGAAGGCGCGGTCAATTTCCCGCAGGCGCAGTTGTCGGTTCGCCAGGGCGGCACCCGGTTTATCCAAGTGCAGCGGAACCTGCCGGGCGAACTGCAGCGCTTGAACGAAGTTTTTGCGCGCCACGGCGTGAACATCGCGGCGCAGACCTACCAGACCGACGGCGAGGTCGGTTACGTGGTCCTGGAAGCCGACGGCGATGTGCCTGGCAAGGACGATGTTTTGACGGAAATCCGGGCGCTAGAGGGGACCATCCGGGCGCGTATTCTCAATCCGGTCGGCTAGGCCCTCGCCGTAATTCGGCCATTGTTCTAATATCCTTTTCACCCATCTGTATTCATTTGGGAGTAGGATCCCTCATGCGCACGCCCATCACCCGACCTTTTGTCGTCTTTACCGCCGCGCTTGCCATGGCCGGTACAGTCGCCGCATCGGCCTTTGCCGAACCAGCGGTTGAACAGCCCGCGCCTGATTTTATCGGCACCGACAGCAAGGGCAACACCGTCAAACTGTTCGAACTACGCGGCAAGACCGTGATTTTGGAATGGACCAATCACGACTGCCCGTTCGTCCGGAAGCATTACAATTCTGGCAACATGCAGATGACCCAAAATAAAGCCGCCGCCGACGGCATCGTCTGGCTGTCGGTGATTTCGTCCGCGCCGGGCGAACAGGGCCACGTTTCGGGCGCCGAAGCCGATGATCTGACTAAACGCCGCAAGGCCAATCCGTCGGCGGTGCTGCTAGACCCCAAGGGCGACATCGGCCGCAAGTACGCTGCCGTCACCACGCCCCACATGTTCATCATCGATCCCAAGGGCATGCTTAAATACAAGGGCGCCATCGACAGCATCAAAAGCACCGATGTGGCCGATGTTCCGCTCGCCAAAAACTACGTGCTGAACGCGATAGCGCAATTGAAGGCGGGCCAGACGGTCGATCCGCGTGGCACCCGGCCCTACGGCTGCAGCGTCAAGTACGGGTCCTGATTGTCTTTTCGCAGGACGTTCGCCGCGGCTTCGGTCGCGTTGACGGCATTCGGGTCGGCGCCGGTCTTCGGCGCCGATCTGCCGTTCGGGCCTGACCTGAAAACCGCCGGTTGGCGTCATCACGAATTTTCCGGCATCAAACCGGCCTGGTTCTCTGCGCTCCCGGGCGGCGAACTCGGCGTGCAATCCGAGAAGGGCGCCTCGATCATCGGCCTGGATGTTTCCGGCATGGCGAGCACGCTGGGTTTTTTATCATGGGAATGGCGTGTCGACGCCGCCGTGCCGCCGACCGACCTGACCCGCAAGGCAGGGGCCGACCGCAACATCGCCATTCATGTCTGGTTCCCGGCGGATGACGGCGGCATGGCCAGCGCGGTCGCCGATTTTTTCAAATCCATGGCCGGAATGCCCGCCGGTCGGTCGCTGACCTACATCTGGGGCGGGCAGGGACCGAAGGGCGAACCCTTCATCAATCCGCATTACCGCGACCGTGGCCGGATGATCATCCTCCGGCCCGCAGATGCCCCCACGGGCAAATGGGTCACGGAAAGCGTCGACTTCGCCCGCGATTACCAGCGCGCCTTCGGCCGCCCGCCGGTCGAACCGCCGCAATACATTGCCATTTCGACCGATAGCGACGACACGGCGACGCAGACAGAGGCGGCTGTGCGCCGGCTGCGTTTCGCCACGGATGAGTGACGGGGGATGAATGACCGGCCGGGCCGCCTGATCTATTTCGCCGGCGCGTTAGCCGATCAGTCATAAACGTAATCCGCAATCTCCATTGTTTTCTCAAGCCGCGCGCGAAAAGGCCCTTCGGCATATTGCGACAGGTGTCGGATGACGGCTTTTTCCGATCCGCCGAAATCGGCTTCGAACCGGTCGTAGATTTTCGAAACGGTCAATTTACTGTCGGCGGCGTTGAATGCGGCGCCCCGCGGATGATTGATGTAGGCCCGCGCCGCCGCCGTCAACACGGCGTCCGCCCGGTCCGCGCGGAACGGTTCCGCCAAAAGGTCGGGGCAGCCGACGGACGCACAGTTGACCGCGTAATGAATGCGCGGGTCTTTCCAAATGGGCCTGAGAATTCGGTGTTCGATGTCGTCCAGGCTGACCTCCGGGCCTTCGATGGCGATCAGTTTTTTTTCCACGGACCGCTTGAGAAAAACCCCCAAACCAGGTCGATGTCGCGGATCGATTTGACCGGCTAATGGTCCAGCATCACCCGGACGGTCAGCGCGTTATAAAGATTGATCCAATAGGCCAGTTGCTCTGGCCGGTTCAGGCGGCCGACGGCGACTGCCGCTAGCCCTTCGACATATACCTTTAGCGCGGCCTTGTCGGTGTCCGTGACCGTGCCGCTGACCACCGCCGCGACGCCATCCGGGCGCCGGGTGCGATATTTTTTCAAGAAATTCGCCCTCGGCCCGTGGTCGACCGCGCGGGTGCTTGCCGGGTCGTGGGCCGCCCACACGTCGGACAAATCCGCCGCCGGTGCGGCAACGGCCTAGGAGGCGGGCAACAGCGTGGCCAACATCATGGCAGTGGCGACGGCGATGACGGCACCGGTCAGGCGCGGACGGGCGAGGGTTCGGGTCATCCGGGTCTCCGGCGTTGGGTTAACGGCCGCATCAATCGTGGCGTCAGGCATGCCGTCCGACTATGGCATAATAGACGTGGACCCATGCGAAAACCCGATGGCGGCCCGGATGGAAAGGGGTATTATTCGCCGCAATCCAGAGACTTCCGAGGCGCCTTCGTTGAATCAGGTCACCAATCCAGCCATTGCCGTGCAGTTCGCCCGGTTCGGTCCTTCCTACCGATGGTGGGTCACGGCCTGCGGCATGCTGGGGTCGATGACCATGGTTCTGTCGTCGACGGTGGTGAACGTCGCCGTGCCGTCGATCATGGGGGCCTTCGGGATCGGCCAGGATTTGGCGCAGTGGGCGTCGACGGCGTTTTTGACCGCCATGGTTTCCGCCCAGTTGTTGAACTCGTGGACGGTCCGGGCGCTGGGCCCGCGCACGACCTTCATGATCGCGCTGATCGTATTTTCCATTGGCGCGGTGATGGCGGCGGTCAGCCCGACCATCGAAGTGCTGATCCTGGGCCGCATCGCGCAGGGGTTCGGCGCCGGGTTGATCCAGCCGCTGGTGCTGTCCACTGCCGTCCAGGTCTTTCCGCCCGAAAAGCGGGGGCTTGCCGTCGGCACCGTCGGCATGGGGATCGCGCTGGCGCCCACGTTCGGGCCGCTGGTCGGCGGTATCGCCATCGATACCATGACATGGCGCCAGGTGTTCATCGTGCCGATGCCCTTGGTGTTGCTTTCGGCGATGATGGCGCTGACCTTCATGCCGTCGCGCAATCCGCTTGAATCGCCGCTCAAGTTCAGCTGGATCAGCTATTTCCTGCTGTCGGTGGCGCTCGGCACGCTGATGGCCACCATCGGCAACGGCCAGCGCTGGGGCTGGGGGTCGAACCACCTTTTGACCTTCGCCGTCATCGGCATTGGCGCGGCGGTGGTCTTCGTTCTGCTGCAACTGCGCGAGAAAAACCCGCTGTTGGACCCGAAGCTGTTTTTAGATGCACGGTTCACATCGGCGGTCTGCATCGCCTTCGTGTTCGGGCTCGGCAACTTTTCAACCAACTATTCGATCCCGCTGTTCACCCAGACGATACAGGGCTTTACCGCGACCAAGGCGGGGCTGGTCCTGGTGCCGGCGGGGTTGCTGCTGGTCGCCATGATGCAAGTATCCGGGCGCTTGGCCGACGCGGTGCCGCCGCACTGGCCGATCATCGTCGGCTGTTCGACATTTGTGCTGGCGGCGCTGGCGCTGGCGCAGGTCGACGTCAACACGGCGTTTTTGACGATGATGGTGTTGGCGATGTGCACCCGCGGGTCCATGAGTCTGATTTCGCCCAACATGGGCAAGGCGGCGCTGTCGGCCGTGCCGCCGGAAAAACTCGCGGCCGGGGCGGGCACTTTTAACTTCTTCCGCCAGATGGGCGGCGCCTTCGGCGTCAACATCACCGCCGTGACGCTGGAAATGCGGACCGCCTATCACGCCGACATCCTGACAGCGACGCAAAGCACCATCAACGGCGCCACCGGCGAAATGCTCGGCCGGGTACGCGATCTGTTGAACGCGGGCGGCGTGCCCGCGCCGGCGGACAGCGCCATGGCGCTGCAATACCTGGGGCGGGTGGTCTACGCCCAGGCGAACACCTTCGCGTTCCACGATTCTTTCGTGCAGATCGCGGCGGTCTTTGCATTTGCGCTGATCCCGGCCTTTGTTCTGGGCCGCAGCCGGTCTAAGAGTTAAAACACACGGGCTCGCCGGTTCCGCGCCGGCGCCCATTAACTGAATCCGAAAGTATCCTCATGGATGGCACCGAACAGACGGTTCTGAAGCTGTTGGTGATCGAAGGGCCCGCTCCTTCGGGCGGTCCGATCCGTCCGGCGCTTGAATAGGCCTAACCCGGGGCTTTTCAGGTCGATCAGGCGGAAAACCTGTCCGACGCCATGACCGCGCTGGAAACGGAAAATGGCTCCCCCGCCAAGGTCGTCGCTGACCGTCAGGCGGTCAATGCCATTCTGCGTAACCTGATGACCAAAGCCATCAAGTTCACGCCCAAAGGAGGCCGCGTCACCATCCGCGCCCGGGACGAAGGCGCCATGGTTCCTGTCTCCGTCACCGATACGGGCGTCGGTATGTCGCGGGAAAAAATCGGCAAGCTGTTTTCCATCGCCGAATAAACCTCGACCACCGGCACGGCGGGCTTACAGGGCACGGGCCTAGGCCTCGTCCTGTGCAAGGAACTGATCGAAAAAAACGGCGGCGCCATCTTCGTCGACAGCGCCCCCGATAAAGGCACCGCCATCCGTTTTGCCCTGCCGACGGGAAATTAATCACCCGCTTCGGGTGCGTGTCATTGGGTACGGGTGTGTTGCGCCAGATAAATCCCCGCCAGCACCACGGCCATGCCGCCGATTTGCGCCGCCGATAACGGTTCCGCCAGGATCACCCAGGCCATCAGCGCCGACGCCACCGGTGCGGCCAGCAGCGCGACCGCCGAAAACCCCGCTGGCAGCCGCGCCAGCGCGGTGACGATAAATCCCTGGCCCGTCGCCTGCGCGATGACGCCCAGGGCAATCGCCAGAGCCCATCCTTCGGCCGATCCGGGTACCACGCCCTGGCCGCTGACCAAGGCCCCGCACAGAAGAAGCGGCGCGCCGATGGTGCAGGTCCATAGGTTGATGGTCGGGCTGGAATATCGGGCGCTCAACCGGCTCGCGGTCAGAATGTATCCGGCGTAACACAGCCCCGCGACGATGCCGAGCCCGTCGCCCAACAGCCGCTCGCCGCCGAACTTGGCACTTTCGCCGACCATGACCACCGCACCCGCCAGCGCGATGACAGCGCTGACCAGAAACTTTCCGCCCAGCCGGTCGCCGAATAACAGCCACGCGCCGACGATGACGTATATCGGCTGCGCGTTCAAAAACAGGATCGAATTCGCGACGGCGGTCAATTCGATCGACCAGTGCAACGCCGTCAGGTCGCCCGCGAAAAACAACCCGCAGAGCGCCAGCAGCCACCGGTCCCCCGGCCGGGGCAGGGTGGCGTCGGTTCGTTCGCGTTTGGGTACGCCGATCTGCGTCGTGCTCCACAGACACAACAACGGCAATGCCCAGAACATGCGGTGAAAGGCGGACCCGCCCGGTTCCAGATCGCTGAGGCGCACAAACATCGGGTTCGACGCCGTCGCGACGGCGCCGACTATCAGTAACAACAGGGCACGGCGCTGGGCCGCGTCCGCATCCATCGCCTACGTCTCGGCCCTTTCTTTCCGCCGCCGCCGTTGGGCGATCAGGTTCAGCACCTCGACCAGGATCGAAAATGCGATGGCGAAATACAGATATCCGCGCGGGATGTGGAAGTGCATGCCGCCTGCGACCAGGGACATGCCCACCACCAGCAGGAAGGACAGCGCCGGCATCTTGGTTGTCGGGGGGTCCTGGATGAACTTGGCGACCGGGCCCGACGACCACAGCATGATCAGCATGGCGATAACCACGGCGGCGATCATCACCGGCAGGTGATCGGCGATGCCGACGGCGGTGACGACGCTGTCGATGGAAAACACGATATCCAGCAAACAATCTGTCCCACCACGGCGGCGAAGGCGGTTTTCTTGCCGCTTTCCGCGTGGTCTTCCTCACCCTCGATGGTTTCGTGGATTTCGTGGGCGCCCTTGGCGAGCAGGAAAATCCCGCCGCTCAGAATGATCACGTCCCGCCACGAAACCGTATGCTCAAGCCAGGGGATGGTGAAGATCGGTTCCTTCAGCCCGATGATCCAGGCAATGGACGCGATAAACAGAATGCGGAGCCCCAGCGCGGCGGTCAGCCCCATCTTGCGCGCGCGGGCGGCTTCGTCGGGCGGCAGTTTGTCCGACACCACTGAAATAAACACCAGGTTGTCGATGCCAAGCACGATCTCGAGTGCCGTCAGCGTCAAAAGCGACAGCCAAATTTGCGGGTCGGCCAAAATCTGGGGATTGAAGAGCTCCATGTCAGTCTCCCGTATTTGGTTTTGTCTTCGTCGTTAAAAAATCGCCCGGCGGATCAGGTTCAATCCGAACAGGAACAGGATGAACAGCATGACCCGGCGGAAGGCTTCTTCGTTGATGACTTTGCGGATTTGTTCGCCGATCAGGATGCCGACCATGCCGGGCACGCACGCCGCCGCCGACAGGTAAACGTTCGACGGATTTAAGATGCCATTCTGCCAGTAAAACACGGCGAGCGGTATGGCGCCCGTGAACCACACCATGCCGATGGTGCGGATCCATTCGTCCTTGGTCAGTTTCAACAGAACGAAATACATCATTAAGGGCGGGCCCCAGATAGTCGTCGTCCCGCCCAGCAGCCCGCCGATCACGCCGGCCACCGGCCCGGCCCAGCGTTCGGTTCCGGGCGTGATCGGGTGGGGTCGGGGCTTCCACAGGTTGGACGCCGCGAAAACCGCGACGGCGCTGCCCAGGATCGCGAACAGCAGGTGCGTGTTCATGACCGCCAGCAGTTTCGATCCGATCCACAGGCACACCAGAAAGACCGCGATCAACGGCCAAAAGCGTTTTAACGGGTCGATGCGGCCATGGGCGCGGATCGCCTGCCACAAATTGGTGACGATTATGGGCACGACGACGAGTGCGATGGCTTCCTTCGGCGGCAGAAGGTGAAAGGTGATGGCGAAGGATATGGTCACAGTCGGCAGGCCAATAGCGGTGATGCCCTTGATGACGCCGCCGACCGTGATGGCGATGGCAAGCGGGATCAGCACGCCCGCCGGTTGGCCCAATAGTTCAACAAGTGAATCCATCCCCCGATGTCCGGACCGGTCAGGCGGCGATGCGTGCCGTCGCGGCGGCAAGCGCCGTCAGTGCGTCCCGGCCGATCAGCCGGGGCGGCGTCGCGGGCAGGATCATGTCGCCACCTCGCATCGCCATCGGCATTTCGAACAAAAGGCTTTTCGGTTTCAAAAACCCGTTCATTTCACCGGCGTTGGAAATGTGCGAGCGGGCGACGCAGGCTTCCATCCAGCATCCCGGGTCAGCCGCGACACCGTTGCCAAGAACCGGCTCCATGCCCAGTTCGCGGATGCGTGAAAGCTGGTCCGCCAGGTTTTGCAACGATCCGGCCTTCATCAGTTTCAGTTTGATGAACCGGGCGGAGCCCTCACGCGCCGCGCGCTCGATCTCCTTGGGCCCGTAAATGCTCTCGTCCAGCATCATCGCTACGGGGGAAATGTCGGACACCGCCTTGGCGGCGGCCCAGTCGTCCATGTGGCAGGGCTGTTCAAACAGTTCGATGTGATCGGGCGCCAGTCGGCGGGTGAACGCCAAGGCGTCGTCCAGGCCGTAGCCCTGGTTGCCGTCGATGCGGAGCTTCACCCGGCCGCCGCCAATCTGGGTGGTGACGCCTTGGATGAACTTGAGCCGTCTGTCGTCCTTCTGCCAGTCGAACCCGACCTTGACCTTGATGGTCCCGTACCCGGCGGCGATGTGGCGGGTGATTTCCTGTTCGATCTCCGCTTCTTCGGTCGCATTCAAAATCGCCAAAAGCGGCACCGGTGTTTCTTCGCGGACATCCAGGTACGGGCTGCCTTCGGCCATTTCGATGGCGGTGACCAAGGCCGACACGGTGAATGGCGCGTCGTGGTGGCGCTTCAGCGCGTCGTTTTTTGCGGCCTCGGCGTCCTTGCCCTTGGCGTCTTCGGCTATGGCATGGGCGATGGTCCACGCGGTATCGATGGTTTCTGGGGTGTATCCGGTCAGGATCGTCGCCTCGCCGAAGCCGGTTTCGCCGCCCCCGCCGGTCACGGTGACCAATACCGTATCCAGGTTCAGGACCGGCCCAAAGGCCAACTTGTAGGGGGCCTTCAATGGCAGTTGCAGGCGGTGCAGGCTGATTTCGGCGATTTGCATGGCGAGATCCATCCTTTTGATCCCATATCATAGCCTATGCCCTGAATAATTCATTGGTCCAATCGGCCAAGGAATTTGGTCCCGCCGGATCATGGTCTATACTGGGATAAACAAAACCAGCCGAGGATACCCGACCAATGAGCGAGAAAACGCCGGACGACAAGAAGTCCGACGCCGACGCAAAGGCAAAACCGGCCAAGGACAGGGCTGCCAAGGATGCCAAGCCGTCCGCCCCCGCCCGGGCCAAGCCGCCACCCCGGACCCAACCCGAAACCGATCGCGGATCGACGCTGTGGAAAGGGGTCGCCCTTGTGCTTTTCGTGTTCGGCGGGCTGGCTGTCGCGGGATTGCTCGATTACCGGACGGATTTGAAGCGGGCGCAGTCCGACATGACCCGGCTCCGCGCCCAGGTAGCCGACGAACGCGCCGCCATGCAGGCTGCCCAGGACAAATTCATGAGGGAATCGCAGGACATCGCCGCCCGGGTGGAACAGGCCAAGGCGGACTTGACAACGACCACCGCCGACATCGAAAAACGCAAAGCCGAGGTCGCGGATCTGGAAACCAAGCTGGCGGCGCTGGTAGCGGAGATGGAAGCCGCGCTGAAAGGTGCCTCCGAAGCGGCGGCCAAGCACGCCACGGCGCAGGCTGCGCTCGATAAGACCCAGGCAGAACACGCCAAACTGTCGGCCAAGGTGCAGACGGCGCGGGCCGAACTGGGCAAGCTCGAGAAAGAGGCGGAAGATTTGCTGAGAGGGCTCAAGGGATCCCTCGGCAAATTGAAAAGCGCCCTCGACAAGCTCTGAGCCGCTAACCGCAAAATCCGGGAGACATTGAGATGACGGACTTTCGCGCCGCATTGATCGGCCTTGGCGCCATGGGCATGGGCATGGCGCACTCCGCGCTCAAAGCCGGGATCGACACGGCCGGCTGCGACATCAAGGAAACCGCCCGCGACGCCTTCGCCGATGCCGGTGGCCGTGCCGCTCAAACCCCGGCCGAGGCCGCCCATGGCGCGGACGCCGTCGCCATCGTTGTGATCAACGCGAAACAGACCGAGGCCGTGTTGTTCGGTCCGAACGGTGATAACCGTGGCGGCGTCATGGAAACGCTCGCCCCCGGCGCTGTGGTGCTGGGTTGCGCGACCATGCCGCCGGATTTTGTCCGCGGGCTTGCGGCGCGGGTTATCGATGCCGGCGCGCTGTATCTGGACGCGCCGATTTCCGGCGGGCCCATCCGCTCTGCGGCGGGGGAGCTTTCGGTCATGGCGTCGGGAACAAAAGATGCTTTTGATCGCGCCCGACCGTTGTTGGATGCGGTTGCGTTGACCGTCTACGAACTGGGGGACGAACCGGGCTCCGGATCGACCATGAAGATGGTCAACCAGCTTCTCGCGGGCGTCCACATCGCAACGGCGATGGAGGCGCTGGCCCTCGGCATCAAAGCGGGCCTGGATGCGGAAACCGTGTTTCGTGTCATCACCGGGTCGGCGGGTAATTCCTGGATGTTCCAAAACCGCGTGCCGCATGTGCTGGAAAACGATTACAGCCCGAAAAGCGCCGTCGAAATCTTCATCAAGGATTTGGGTATCGTGCTTGAGGAAGGAAAGCGCCTCGGCATGCCGCTGCCGATCTCGGAAACCGCGCTGGACCGTTATCAAGCCGCCGTCGACATGGGATTCGGTCGGTCCGACGACGCGTCGCTGATCAAGGTCTACCGGGCCGCCTGCGGCTTCGACCTGCCAGGCGAAGAATAGGCCGGTTCACCCATTTACTTGCGGTCGACCCCCCTAATCAGGAATATTAGGGTCTGAAAATTCAAAGGACTAAGGGGGGGGTGTGCGGCGTACCGCTATCCACTTACCTGCCGGAGGAATGGGGTCGGTCACGGTCGCGCCCTTAGGGCCGCTCGAGGCCGGCGGGCTGGGTCGCCGGATCCGGGCATACCTTGTGCCGGGCAACAATCCTCACTGGCGGCTCAAGATCGAGCGCACGGTGCTGCTTCGCCGGGGCCGCGACAACGCGCTTTACGTCAAGATCACGCTCGAAGACGGGCATGTGATCTGGTCGTCGCCGATCTATCTGGTTGACGAGGCGTAACAGGATGCCCGGCATTGATCACGTCGTCCTGTGCGTCCGCGATCTCGACCGCGCTGCCGCATTTTATGAAGGTCTCGGGTTCACGCTGACGCCCCGTGCGCAGCACCCGTTCGGCACCGGCAACCGCCTAGCGCAGTTGGACGGTTGCTTCCTCGAGCTTTTGGCCGTGACCAAACCCGAAGACGTGCCCGAGGCGGCCGCCGGCGAATTCAGCTTCGGCGCTTATAACCGGGATTTCCTCTCCCGCGCCGGGGAGGGCTTTTCCATGCTCGCCCTCAAAACCAGTTCCTGGCAGGACGACCGGCAACGGTTCCGCGAGGCGGGCTTTGCGGAATACGCACCCTTCGGTTTCGGGCGCACGGCCCGGCAGCCCGACGGCACTGAGGTTAAATTGGATTTTCGCCTGACCTTCGCGGCCGACCCGGCCATGCCCGACGCGGTGTTTTTTACCTGCGATCATCGCCACCCGCCGCGTGTTTTCTGGAAGCCCGAATATCAGACTCACGCCAATGGCGCCGTATCGATCACCGATGTTTACATGGCGGGGGCCGACCCGGCGGCGCACCGCGGCTATCTGGAAAAACTGTTCGGCCCGGCCATGGATGCTCAGGGCGGGCTGACCTTCGCCATGGCCAGTGCGGCATTGCATGTGATGACGCCCGCGGCAGCGGACGCGCTCTCGCCGAGCGGCTGCGCGGTCGGCGCCCGGGCCGCGCGGTTCGTGGGGTTCCGCGTGGCGGTCAAAGGCGCTTTGCCCGCCGCCGTCGCCGCGAAAGACGGCTTCGGCGCGTTCGTTTTGTTCAACGCGGCGTGACATCCGGCCGCGAGCAGCCTAGTTTCTTCACATGATTAGTGTTCGGTCCCTTGCTTTGGTTCTGACCCTTGCGGTGTCGGTCGCCGCCTGCGCCAGCGGCGCCCGGCGCATTGTTGAGCATCCGTTGGTCGACGGTCCGGAAGTTCTGTACAACCCGGACGGCCTGACCGAGGCCATGCGGCTGGACGAAGAAGCTCTCGCCAAGGCGGGGCGCGACCCGCTTTATGCCGTGACGGAACGCATCGAGATGAGCCGCGAGCGCGAGGAATGGCTCGAAGGCGAATACTGGATCAATCAGGTGAAGCTCAACCGCACCCGGGACTTTGCTATTTGGTTTGAACCCAGGGCCCACACGTTTCCGCCGCTTTGGATTTACGCCGCTGCCCGCAAGATGGAAGCCGCCGGCAACAGCGTAAAGGCGGCATTCTGGTACATCGTCGCCCGCGAGCGTCACGTCCGCCACCTTCGCCGCTGTCGCGATCATACCGCCGTGTGGCAGCTGACCTGGGCTGACGCCGCGTTCGCCCGGCTCCGGATTGAAATGCAGCGCAGCCCCGAGCTGACCCGCTATGCCGCCAAGCACGGCTTTGCCTGGCTGGATCTTCATCGCGACACGGAGATGGGTTTGATCGAAAGCTGCACCTGGGGTGAAAAGGGCCTGGCGCGGGTGAGCCAGGGGACGATGGCGCGGCTCGAGCGCGCCGGCGGCACGGTCTTTAAGCTGATCCCGCCGCCGATCAATAACCCGGCCGACTGGATCGTTCCGGAAAATGAAATCCACGAAATCCGCATCTGGTCGCGGATTATGATGAAACAGGAAGTGGCCAAGCTCCTGGGCGAGCCCGAACAAGTGCCGCCGACGGCCACGGTCACGCCGCTCCGCTAGGGCCCGGCTTTCCGCCGCGCCGCCAGGCGCTTTAGGCGGTGTGTGCCGCCATAATGCCTTATTTCCGGGGTCTATTCGGCTTGACCCGCACTGTGCCGGCCATGTAAATGATGCCTGCCTGTGCCTCGCGCACGAATGGGTTTGGATCAAAAAAACAAACGGAGTTTGCAATGAAGGCAATTGGTTTGGCACTGGCCGTTCTGGCGGCGACGGCGATCAACGCGAGCGCGGCCCAGGCGGGCGATGCCGAAAAAGGCAAAAAGGTTTTCAACAAGTGCAGGGCGTGCCACGCGGTCGACAAACCGCAGAACCGCGTCGGCCCGCATCTGGTCGGCGTCGTCGGGCGCAAGGCCGGATCGGTCGACAAGTTCCGCTATTCCGAGGCCATGAAAAACGCCGGCATCGTCTGGGACGATAAGAACCTGAGTTCGTACCTGGAAAAACCGCGCGACTTCGTGAAAGGCAACCGCATGGCGTTTCCAGGACTGAAAGACGCCGCCGACCGCGACGACGTGATCGCCTATCTAAGAACGATCAAGTGACCAGTCGCAAATCATTTAACCGGGCGCCGCCTTCGGGCGGCGCTGCATGAGAATGAAAAGGGCGTCGCCTTCGCGGGCGGCGCTTTTATTGGCCGCCGTTCAACCGTCCATCCTTACCGCCACCGCGCGGGCTTACGGCTGTTCGGCATTCTGGCCGGTTTTTCAAAGCTCCGGATGCTGGAGCAGTGACCGGGAGCTAAGACTTCGACGCGGCAATGGCCCGTTTAGGTTTTGGATGCGGTAATGGCCGCGATGGCGGCGGCGGCAAATCGCGCTTCCGGCGGGTCGGCGCGGGACGTCAGAACAATGGGGACTTTGGCCCCCATGACAACCCCCGCCGCCAGCGCCGATTTGAAATAGACCATCATCTTAAAGAGCCCGTTGCCCGTCTCGATGTTGGGCACGGCCAGGATATCCGCGTTGCCGGCGACGGGGCTGCCGATGCCCTTCAACTTGGCGGCATCGGGCGAGATCGCATTGTCGAAAGCAAACGGTCCGTCGACCAAGGCTCCCGTGACCTCGCCGTTATTGGCGCGCTGAACCACGGCGGCGGCAAGCTGACTCGACGGCATGGAGGGGATCGGGCTTTCTGTGCCGGACAGCATGGCGACCCGGGGCTCCGTTATGCCGAGCGCGTGGGACAGCGCCACCGCGTTGTTGACGATATCGACCATGGCGCTTTCGTTGGGCGCCACGTTGACCGCCCCGTCGGTGATCATCAACACCCGGTCGGATTTCGGCACCGTCATGTGAAAGATGTGGCTGAGCCGCCGACCGGTGCGAAGCCCCTGGTCACGGTTGACGACGGCGGCCATCAGGGCGTCCGTGTGCACGTGGCCTTTCATCAGGGCTTGCGCCTCGCCGGCCCTCGCGATGGCGACTGCGCGGACGGCGGCGTCACGTTCATCCGCCGCGTGCTCGATCCGGTATTTGGCGACATCCCAGTCCATCTCGCAGGCAATGGCGTAGATGGCGTCGGCGTCACCGACCAGGATGGGATCGATCAGTCCCGCGTCGGCGGCCTGCCGCGCGCTCTCGAGGGCGACTAGGTTGTTCGCCCCGGCAACGGCCATGGGCGCGCGTGCGAGGCCCTTGGATTTCTCCAACAGGGATTGGGGGATTTCAAAGGGCTCGGTCGACAGCATGTCTCTTTATAATGCCCCGAAATAAGAAACGGGAGGATGTTTCCATCCTCCCGCTTCGTTTACGCGCCAAACCGGGTGGTCGTGTTCGGCTTCATGCAGCGCCTTAGGCGGCGCCCTTTTGCTTGATCATGTCCTTCGGGTTGATCCCGGCGACTTCAACCGGCGCCTTCATGGCGTCGCGGCGGAACGGTTCTCCCAGTTCCTGGTTCAGGATCACTTCGATGAAGGTCGTGACTTTCTTTTCCATCTGATACTTCACGGCAACGGCGAGTGCATCGGTCAGTTCCTGCATGGTCGTGACCTGCACGCCTTTCAGGCCGCAGGCCTGGGCGATCTTGGCGTATTGAACGTCCAGGTCCAGTTCCGTGCCGACGAAGTTGTCCTGATACCACAGCGTCGTGTTGCGCTTTTCCGCGCCCCACTGGTAGTTGCGGAAGATGATCATGGTGATTGCCGGCCATTCCTCGCGCCCGCAGGCGGTCATTTCGTTCATGGAAATGCCGAAGGCGCCGTCGCCGGCGAAGCCGATCACGGGGACGTCCGGGTTAGCGATCTTGGCACCGCAGATCGACGGGAAGCCGTAGCCGCACGGCCCGAACAGGCCGGGGGCCAGGTACTTGCGGCCTTTTTCAAACGTCGGGTAGGCGTTGCCGATGGCGCAGTTGTTGCCGATGTCCGACGAAATGATCGCGTCGCGCGGCAGGGACGCCTGGATCGCCCGCCACGCCTTGCGGGGGGACATGCGGTCCGGGTGTTTGTTCCGCGCGCGTTCGTTCCACGTAGTGCCCGGATCGTCGTCTTCGTGGTCCATGGACGACAGTTCCTGCAGCCAGCGCGACTTGGTCGTCGAGATGGCGTCCTCGCGCTTTTTGCGGTCCGTATCGCCGGCATTGGATGACAGGCTCTTCAGCAGCTGTTCGGCGACCAGCTTGGCGTCACCTTGGATGGCAATGTCGACCTTTTTGGTCAGCCCGATGCGGTCGGCGTTCATGTCGACCTGGATGATCTTGGCTTTCTTGGGCCAGTAATCGATGCCGTAACCGGGCAGGGTCGAAAACGGGTTCAGCCGCGTGCCGAGCGCCAGCACGACGTCGGCCTGGGAGATCAATTCCATTCCGGCCTTGGAGCCGTTATAGCCCAAGGGCCCGGCGAACAGCGGGTGCGAGCCCGGGAAGGCGTCGTTGTGCTGATAGCCGCAGC
>JAYNIR010000010.1:0-109216 GCA_038109305.1 Rhodospirillaceae bacterium | reverse complement strand
CCCGCCGCACCCGCACCGGCCGCCAAACCCGCCGCGGCGCCTGCGCCTGCTGCCCCTGCCGCCGGTGGCCGCCCGCCGTTGTCGCCCGCCGTCCGCAAAATGGTCGATGACAACGATCTGGACGCCGCCAAGATCGCCGGCACAGGGCCGAACGGCCGTCTCACCAAGGAAGACGTCCAGAAGGCCATGGCCGCCGGAACCGCCAAGCGCACCGTTGCTCCGGCCGCGGCGCCCGCCGCCGCGGCACAGCCGGCGCCTGTCCTGACGACGGAAAACATGTTCGCGCCGCGCCCGGCCCGGCCCGCCGACGACCGGGAAGAACGGGTCAAGCTCTCCAAACTGCGCCAGGTCATTGCCCGGCGCTTGAAAGAGGCCCAGAACACGGCGGCCATGCTGACGACCTGGAACGAGGTCGACATGGGCAACGTCATGGCGCTCCGAAACGAATACAACGATGTGTTCGAAAAGAAACACGGGGCCCGCATGGGCTTCATGTCGTTCTTTGTCCGCGCTGCCTGCATCGGATTGAAGGAATGGCCCGCGGTCAACGCCGAAATCTACGGTGATGAAATCATCTATAAGAACTACTACAACGTCGGCGTTGCCGTCGGCACGCCGCAGGGCCTGGTCGTGCCCGTTCTGAAGGATGCGGACCGCATGGGCTTTGCCGACATCGAAGGCGGCATCGCCGACTTTGGGCGCCGCGCGCGCGATGGTAAGCTGGGCATGGACGAGATGACCGGCGGCACCTTCACGATTTCCAACGGCGGTGTGTTCGGGTCCTTGAACTCCATGCCGATCCTGAACGTGCCGCAATCGGCGATCCTCGGCATGCACACGATCCAGAAACGCCCCATGGTCGTCGGCAACGAAATCGAAGTCCGGCCGATGATGTATTTAGCGCTTTCCTACGATCACCGGATCGTCGACGGACGCGAAGCCGTCAGCTTCCTGGTGCGGATCAAGCAGTGCATCGAAGACCCGCAGCGCATCCTGCTGAACGTGTAAGACTTAAAAGATTAGACCTGGAGCGACCTTGACATGAGCGAGACCTACGATCTGGTGGTCATCGGCGGCGGGCCCGCGGGCTATGTTGCGGCGATCCGCGCGGCTCAATTGGGCATGAAGACGGCTTGCGTCGAAGGGCGCGGGACACTCGGCGGCACCTGCCTCAACGTCGGTTGCATTCCGTCCAAGGCGCTGTTGCAGTCGTCGCACCATTACGAAATGGCGGCGCACGAATTCAAGGACCACGGGATATCCGTTTCGGGTCTTAAGGTGGACCTCAAAACCATGCTCGGCCGCAAGGAAAAGGTCGTCGAGGACCTGACCAAGGGGATTGAGTTTCTTCTTAAAAAGAACAAGGTCGATTACATCCAGGGCTGGGGCAAAATCGAAGCCGCCGGCAAGGTTTCGGTCAAGCCGTCCGGCAAGGGCAAGGCCCAGACGCTTGAGACCGCCACCATCCTGATCGCGACCGGATCCGAAGTGACGCCGCTGCCCAGCGTTGCGATTGATGAAAAACAGATCGTGTCGTCCACGGGCGCGCTGTCGCTCCCGGCTGTTCCGAAAAAGATGGCGGTGATCGGTGCCGGCGTCATCGGGCTTGAACTGGGGTCAGTCTGGCGGCGGCTGGGCGCGGAAGTGACGGTGATTGAGTTTCTTGACAACGTGCTGCCCGGGATGGACGGCGAAGTGCAGAAAAACGTCCAGCGCATCCTGAAAAAACAGGGCATGGACTTCAAGATGAAAACCAAGGTCACCGGCGCCAAGGCCGGCAAGGGTGACGTCATCCTGATCATGGAGCCGCGCGACGGCGGCGCGGCCGAAACGCTCAAGGTCGATGTCGTGTTGGTCGCTGTCGGTCGCCGTCCCTATACCGAAGGCCTGGGCGCCAAGGAAGCGGGGGTCGAAATCACCGACCGCGGCTTTATCCCGGTGGATGAGGATTTTCAAACCAACGTGCCCGGCATCTATGCCATCGGCGACGTCATCGGCGGCGCTATGTTGGCCCACAAGGCAGAGGATGAAGGCGTCGTCTGCGTCGAAATCATGGCGGGCGAAACCGGTCATATCGACTACAACGCTATTCCGGGGATTGTCTACACGCACCCGGAAATCGCCTCCGTCGGCAAGACCGAGGAACAGTTGAAAAAGGACGGCGTCGCATACAAGTTGGGCAAGTTCCCGTTCACCGCTAATTCCCGCGCGCGGTGCAATGCGGACACGGACGGTTTCGTCAAAATCCTGGCTGACGCCACGACGGACCGTGTCCTGGGATGTCATATCGTCGGGCCCCAGGCGGGCGATTTGATCCAGGAAGTCGTCAACGTCATGGAATTCGGCGGCTCCGCCGAAGACATCGCCCGCATTTGCCACGGCCATCCAGGGCTCCCGGAATCGGTCAAGGAAGCGGCGCTGGGCGTCGCCGGGCGGGCGATCCACATCTGACGGGCGGCCTGGCTCGACCCAGCCCATCATTGAAATTTCATGTCGTGACCATTGCCGGTGCGGCGAAATGGCCCTACTTTATGGGAAAGGTCGCGGAATAAACACACTGGCATGAAACACCATTTTTTGCATGACCTGTTGAACGCGATTACCGACCGGGGGCGCGAACTGCTCGACCGGGCGATTTCCGGCGGCGATAAGTCGGATCCCTGGGCGGCGGTCGACAGCCTTCTGTCGTCGAGGGGCGAGGCTTCGGGCGTTGCGTTGGCCCGCCAGATCATCGACATCTTCGAAGCCATGGATGACGCAGGCCGCCAGGCGTTTTTTGAACGGCTCGCCGCCGATTACGGCCCCGACAAAGATCGCGTAAAGGCCGCCATTGATGCGTTCGCCAAGGATTCTTCGGATCACAAGGCGCTCGAACTGCACGAAGCGGCCGAAGCCCGGCGTCAGGAACTGTTCCGCCGGATCAATTCCGGCCCCGGCGGCACCGCCACCCTGGTCGATATGCGCGAAGACCTGTTGGGCCGGCTCAAAGATGCGCCGCAGCTCAAGGCTGTCGATGCGGATTTTCAACACTTGTTGTCGTCCTGGTTCAACCGCGGCTTTCTGGTGATGCGGCAGATCGGTTGGTCGACGCCCGCCAATATCCTGGAAAAAATCATCAAGTACGAAGCCGTCCATGCCATCGACGACTGGGATGACCTGCGCCGCCGGACCGATCCGCCGGACCGCCGGTGCTACGGCTTTTTCCACCCGGCCCTGGTCGACGAACCCCTGATCTTCGTCGAAGTGGCGCTGACCCGGGAAATTCCGGATGCCATCGGCCCGATCCTCGAAGACGGCCGCGAGCCGATCCAGCCGCACGACGCGACGACGGCGGTGTTTTATTCCATTTCCAACTGTCAGTCCGGTCTGCGCGGTGTTTCTTTCGGCAATTTCCTGATCAAACAGGTGGTCGAGGAACTGCGCCGCGAACTGCCGAACCTGACCACCTTCGTCACCCTGTCACCGGTGCCGGGGTTCGTCCGTTGGCTCGAGACGGAAAACGAAACCGAGGACGAAGGGTTCGTCTGGTCGGCCATCAATGAGGCAGGCTGGCAGGATAACGAATACAAACGCGATAAAGTGGCGGCGGCTCTGCCGCAAATCGCCGCCCGCTATTTCCTGAAGGCCAAACGCCCGGACGGGCAGCCGGTCGACTCGGTGGCCCGGTTCCACCTGGGCAACGGCGCCCGGCTTGAACGGATCAACGTCATGGCCGACCTGTCCAAACGCGGGCTTAAACAGGCCGCCGCATTGATGGTCAATTACCTTTACGATCCGGACAAGATCGAAAAGAACCACGAAATGTTCGTGAACGAAGGCAAGATCGTCGCCTCGGACGCGGTTCGGAAACTGTTGAAGTAAGCGTCGCGGCCTCACTGGTTTACCCGCCCGCGCCGGCGGCATCATGCGCCTTGGGCGTCCCGCGCAAATTCCTCGATCACCCGGGGCCGAAACGCCCAAACCTCCGGCCGGGATTCGTCCGCCCGCGTCGCCACCAAGTATGAACTGTCGCTTTCGACGAAACCGAAGGGCGCGATCAATTGTCCGCGTGCCAGATCTTCCGGCGCCAGAAGTTCCGGCACCACCCCCATGCCCAGCCCCGCCCGTAGCTCTTGCAGAAGAAAGTAATAATGATCGAACCATGTTTCGTCGGCGCCTTGGGGCAGCGTGGTGCCGGCGGCCGCGGCCCAGTCGGCCGATGCCGCCGGCCGCGTGCGGGTGTGCACCATGGCGACGCGGGACGGGTCATTGACCGTGGCGACGCCGTCCCGTTTGGCCAGATCGCGGGATATGACCGGGCCGATCAGTTCGGTTTCCAGGATGTGCACCGAAACCGCCGTCGGCCACGGCGGGCCGGCGATCCGGATCGCCTCGTCGTGGGCATTGCCGGTAAAGTCGACGGATCGGAATTCCTCAACCAGTTTCAACTGGGTTTACGGACGCACGGCCTTGAACCGGTATAGGCGTGGGATCAGCCAATGAAGCAGGAACGTGCCGGTGCACGAAACCACGACCTCTTCGGGTTCCTGACGCTGGACCGCTGACCGAACCGCGCCGGCAATGGTCCCGAACCCGCTTGCCAACCCCCGCCCAAGCTCCTCGCCCGCGGGCCTCTGCGTTACGCGGCGCCCCAGGCGCGTCAGCAGGCCCACGCTCAGGTCGTTTTCCAGCTTGCGGGTCTGGTGGCTGACGGCGCTGTGGGTGACGGCCAGATCACGGGCGGCGGCGGTAACGCTGCCGGTGCGGGAGACCGCTTCAAACGCGCGCAGTGCCGTCAAGGTGCCGAGGGTATTAATATGTAAATTTAAATCACATATATAATTGAAATAAAATCATTAAAATTATTGAAAACAATAAGTTATTTATCACTACATATGATTTCAATTAACATTCTACGTTGGCGGGTGCCTGCCGCCCTCAAACCGCCCACGATCTGAGAGAAATCAATGGATTTCAGCGTTCTGGGTTTCGTCCTGTTGGCGGCGGCGCTGCACGCCGGGTGGAACACCATGGTCAAGATGGGCGGCGACAAGCTCGTCACCATCGGCCTGATCGATTTTTTCAGCGGCATCGTGTGCCTGGCGGCATTACCGTTCGTGCCCCTGCCGGCCGCCGCCGCCTGGCCGTTCATCGTCGCCTCGGTGGTTCTGCACATTTGCTACCGCCTGTTCCTCGTCAACGCTTATCACCGGGCCGACATGGGCATCGTCTATCCCATCGCTCGCGGCCTGGCGCCGGCCCTGGTGGCCCTGGGCGCTTTCGTGTTCGCCGGGGAACAGCTCAATCCGATTCAGCTCGCGGCCATTTCGGCGATCACCGTCGCCATATTCGGGCTGACGTTCGCCGACGGCTGGCGGAACATTCCGTTGGTCGGGGTCGCGTTTGCCCTCGGCACCTCCATCTTCATTGCGACCTATTCGATGGTCGACGGCATGGGCGGCCGTTTGGCCGGCAGCCCGCATGCCTTTTATGTATGGATGTCCGTGATCGATTCAGTGGCCTTCACGGCCCTGGTCGTGTGGCGCCGGGGGGGGCGGACGTTCCTCGAGGCCGGGAAGCGGTATTGGCCGAAAACCTTCGCCGGCGGGGTGATGTCCACTGGCGCCTATTGGATCGTCGTCTGGGCCATGAGCCTGAGCCCCATGGCGCCGGTGTCGGCGGTGCGGGAAACCAGTGTTCTGTTCGGTGCGCTGCTGGCTTGGTTCGTTTTGAAAGAAGGCCGCCTTTTGGTGCGGATCACGGCCGCCGCCGTCATTACTCTCGGCGTCATCGGCCTGCTGATGTAGACCCGGCGGACGGATGGTTCCCTCCCGGCGGAGCGGCTAGTCTCACATCATGACCCGAACGCCACCCCAGCCCGCGCCCAACCCGACCGTGCTGACGCTTATCATGTGCGTCGCCCACGTGGCGATCATCATGGATGCGTTCACGTTCGCAACGTTGATCAAAACGTTCGAGGCGGAATGGCGGCTCTCGAGAGCGGAACAAGGGATGATCTCCGGGATTTATTTCGCCTGTTATGTCCCCGCGGTGCCGGTGCTGATGGCCCTGACCGACCGGATCGACGCACGGCGGATTTTCATGGCCGGGTGTTTGCTGATCGGCGCGGCGGCCGCCGGGTTTGGCCTGTTCGCCGATGGGTTCTGGACGGCTGCCCTGTTTCGCGGGCTTTCCGGCCTCGGTTTCGCCTCCGCCTATATGCCGGGGCTCCGGGTACTAGTTGACCGCTTCCAGGCGCCTTGGCAATCCCGCGCCATCGCGTTTTATACGTCAAGCTGGTCGCTCGGCACGGCGGTCAGTTTCTTGGCCGCCGGGATCATCGGCGAGGCGTTCGGCTGGCAGGCCGCGTTTTACGCCGGCGCCGTGGCGGCGGCCGGGGCGTTTGTCCTGGTCCAAGTGACTCTCGGGCCCAATCCACCGACGCCGCCCGGGCCGGATGCCCGGTTGTTCGATTTCCGGCCCGTGCTGAAAAACCGTCCGGCCCTCGGCTACATGTTTTCCTACGCCGCCCATACCTGGGAGCTTCTGGCCTTTCGCGCCTGGCTGGTGGCGTTTCTGGTGTTTTCCCTGGCGCGGCAGCCGGAGCCCATGGTCGGCTGGTTCGCCGAACCGGCCCGCATCGCGACGCTCAGCGCCATCGCGGCCATGGCGTCCAACGTCCTGGGCAATGAATTCGCGGTACGTTTTGGGCGCGTCCGGGTGATCGTCGCCATCCAGATTGTCACCGGCGCCATCGCCTGCGCGCTTGGTTTTTTTGGTGCGGCGCCCTATGCGCTCATCGCGGCCTTGGTCGTCGTCTACGCAATGCTGGTGCAGGCGGATTCCGGGTCGCTGACGGCGGGACTTGTCGCCGCCGCCGAACAAGGCCGGCGCGGCGCCACCATCGCAGTTTATCAAGTCATCGGCTGGATCGGCGGCGCGACGGGACCGGTCGTCGTCGGTATTGTCTTGGGCCTGTTCGCCGACGAAACGCCGACCGCCTGGGGATGCGCCTTCATCGCCATGGGTGGCATTGCGTTTTTAGGGGCGGCGATTTTATCCGCTTTGTCCGGTCGGGGGCTGCGGTAATTTCCGCAGTGTTGTGAACTTTCCGTCCGGTTGCAAAATTTACGAAGTGCCGCGAATTTTCCGCCCGCTTGCGAATTTTCCGCAACGTCGCGTTCGCGTTTCGCCGCTCAGGTTTTGCGGGCGCGCGGATGCGCCTGTGCGTAGACGGTGATCAACCGCCCCACGTCGACGTCCGTATACCGTTGCGTCGTGGACAGGGACGCATGGCCCAACAGTTCCTGTATGGTTCGCAAATCACCGCCGCCCGCTAACAGGTGCGTCGCATAGGAATGGCGCAGCGCGTGCGGCGTCACCGTTTCCGGCAGGTCTAGCATGCGGCGAAGTTTCCTGACCTGCGCCTGGGCCATGCCCGGGTTCAGCCGCCCGCCGCGATACCCGACAAACAACGGCCCCTCGTCGCCGGGGGCATGCGGGCAGGCGCTAACGTAATCGTCGATGGCCTCGGCGACCTGAGGGATCAACGGCACGATCCGCACCTTACCGCTCTTGCCGCGGATGCGGAGCGACCCGCCCTCGCGAACGGCGCCCCTTCTTAATCCGATGGCCTCACCGATGCGCAGGCCCGACCCGTAAAGCAGCATAAGCAACGCCCGGTCGCGCAGGCCGACCCAGGGCTCTTCCGCTTCCGCCGGCGCCAGGCGGATGATCTCGAACACATCCTCGACGGTCATTGCCTTGGGCACAGACTTCGGGATTTTCGGCGTGCGCAACGCGCCAATGGCCGAATTGGCGGCGATGCCCTGCTTTTCCATGAACCAGAAGAAGCCTCTGATCGTCGACAGCGCCCGCGCCGTCGAGGTGCGGGACAATCCGGCCTCGTTCCGCCGGGCCAGCCACGAGCGGAAATCCAGTGGCTTAAGTCCCTCAAGCGCCCGAAGGTCCGGCGGCTCACCCAGGTGGCCGGCCAGGAACTTAATAAACGCGTCCAGATCCTTCATGTAGCCAGTCAGCGTGTTGGCCGAATACCGGCGTTCGTGCAGCAGCCAGTCGCGCCACCGGTCGGCGGCGGCGGCGACGTCCGGTCGGCAACTGAGTTCACGCAAGGCGTACACCCCTTCGGGCTGAATGGGTCCCGTCAATTCAGGTCGGCGGGCAGACGGTCGATGCAGTTGTCCAGAACGCGGGCAAGGAACACGATCAGTTCCGTTCCCTGGCCCGGCTGGAAAAACGAATCGCACCGCGATCCGAGTGCGATCAACCCCGCCGCCGTGCCGCCCGCGGCGCGCAGCCGCGCGATGGCGGCAGACTGGACCAGCCCGGCGGCCTCGCCGAACACGCTGCCGTCATCGGAAATGTCGCGGTAAAGTTTGGCCGCGCCGTCCGGCCTCAGCAGCGCGTCGACCATGCCGGCGCGAAGCCGGATGACCTCCGCGGCGCCCAGCCAGAGGGGCGCTTCGGCCGCCGGTTCAAAGCCCAGGCAGACCACATCCACGTCCAGCAGCATGGGCAGATCGTCGGTGACCGCCCGGATCAGCGCCCCCATGGTCCGGCATTCCAAAAGCGCCAAGGCCGCCTTGTGGGTGCGGGCCTGGACCGACATGTTGGCGCGGGACGTGTCGATCACGTCGCGCACGCACTCGCGCAGTTCGTCCACCGCCTCGCGCTGCTGGTTCAACAAGACCTGCTGAAAATCCACAACCTGCGCGCCCTGGGCGTCGGGCCCGGCGCCGGCGTTCTGACCGAATCGGCCGGGCATGTCCATGTGCGCGAGCACCTCGACCCGGTCCTTGAAGAAATCCGGGTTGGCCACGAGAAATTCCGCCACGTCGTCGTCTGACAGGCGGAAATCCTGGGTTTCCGGCGCGTCGAAGGCATCGTATGCCGGGTCGTCCTTGCCGTGGGCCATGGTTTCAATCCTCTCCCGCTCCCGCGCGCCCGTTACTCGTGGGTATTATAATCGCTCCCGCGCCCTTACCATAGGATCACCCCGAAACACGCCGCCATGGCCGATTCAAACAAACCAACGGAAGACACTGCTGGCCGGTCATTCGGCCCGGGCGACCGGGTGGCCGTGCGCCTGCCGCTGCCGCTGGCCGAGGCCTACGATTACCGGGTGCCCGGCGGGATGGCCGTGCGGGCCAGCGATTTCGTCCGGGTGCCGCTGGGCCCCCGGCGCATGGCCGGCGTCGTCTGGGGTCCCGGCAAGGGCGTGGTCGCCGACGCGAAGATGAAGGACATCGCCAGCATCCTGCCGGTGCCGCCCATGCCGCCCGAGGCCATGGCCTTCGTCGACTGGATCGCCGACTACACGCTTCAACCGGCGGGTGCGGTCCTGAAGATGGCCCTGAGCGTTCCCGACGCGCTGGAGCCGCTAACCCCGGCCGCGGCCTACAGGCCCGCCGATCCCATGCCCGACTTCAAAATGACGCCGGCCCGCGAACGGGTGCTGGCCGAGGCCAAAAACGGCCCGCCCCGTCAGGCCGCCGAACTGGCCCGTCAGGCGGGCGTCGGCGCCGCAGTGGTGACGGGCCTCGCGAAGGTGGGCGGGCTGATCAAAATTCAGGTCGACGCCTTCCCGCCGCCGGGGCCGCCGGACCTGGCGCGACCCGGGGTGACCTTAAGCGCCGAACAGCAAGCCGCCGCAGGGGGCCTCGCTGCTGGGGTTGCGGGCGGGTTCGCCGTTTCGGTGCTTGAGGGCGTGCCCGGGTCCGGCAAGACCGAGGTCTATCTGGACGCCGTCGCCGAAGCGGTCCGCCGGGGCCGCCAGGCGCTGGTGCTGCTGCCGGAAATCGCCTTGTCGGCGCAGTGGCTCGAACGGTTTCGTCATCGCTTCGGGGTGGAGCCGGCGCTCTGGCATTCGGACCTGACCCAAGCGCAGCGCCGCGCGGCTTGGCGGCACGTGGCCGAAGGGCGCGCCCCTGTCGTCGTCGGCGCGCGTTCGGCCCTGTTTCTGCCTTATCCCGATCTGGGCCTGATCGTCGTCGATGAAGAACACGACGGGTCTTACAAACAAGAAGACGGCGTGATCTATAACGCCCGGGACATGGCCGTGGTTCGCGCGCGGCTCGGTGATTTCCCGGCGGTCCTGGTATCGGCCACGCCGTCCCTCGAAACCCAGGCCAACGTCGACCGCGAGCGCTATGCCCACTATCACCTGACGGCCCGGCACGGCGGCGCGGCGTTGCCGGATGTTCAACTAGTCGACCTGACCAAGACCCCGCCGCAGCGGGGCCAGTGGCTCGCCCCGCCACTTCGCAAGGCCTTGAACCGCACGCTCGAAGCCGGCGAACAGGCGCTGCTGTTTCTGAACCGCCGGGGGTACGCGCCCCTGACGCTCTGCCGCGCCTGCGGCCATCGCATCCAGTGCCCGCAGTGCACGGCCTGGCTGGTCGAACACCGGCTTTTGGGCAAGCTCGAATGTCACCATTGCGGCCATTCCATGCAGCCGCCCTTGGCGTGCCCGTCCTGCGGCGCGGAAGACTCCATGGTGCCCTGCGGGCCAGGGGTCGAACGGCTGGCGGAAGAAGTCGCCGCCGTGTTCCCCGATGCGCGCACCGCGCTCGCGACCAGCGATAACCTTTATAATCAGCGCCACGCGCGCGATTTTGTCCGGCGGATGGAAGAGGGTGACATCGATATCATCATCGGCACTCAGATCGTCGCCAAGGGATACCACTTTCCCATGCTGACCATGGTCGGCGCGGTCGATGGCGACCTGGGCCTTTCGGGCGGCGACCTGCGGGCGGCGGAACGCACCTATCAATTGCTTTATCAAGTGGCCGGACGCGCCGGCCGGGCGAATCGGCCCGGCACCGTGATGGTGCAGACCTACATGCCCGAACACCCGGTCATGGCGGCGATCCAGGCAGGCGACCGGGAAGGCTTTGTCCGGGCCGAGACCCAGGCCCGCGTAGACGCCCGCATGCCGCCCTATGGCCGTCTGGTCGGGGTGATCGTTTCCGGCCCGGACGAGGCCGCGGTCGACCACGGTGCGCGGGCCTTGGGCCGCGCGGCACCCCAGGGCGGGGATGTGCAGGTTCTGGGTCCGGCGCCGGCGCCGCTTGCGATGATCCGGGGCCGTCACCGCCGGCGGCTGCTGTTGAAAGCCGCCCGGAATGTTCAGGTGCAACCCATCGTCCGCGCCTGGATCAAGCGCGCCGCCATCCCGAAAAAGGTCCGCGTCCAGGTCGACGTCGATCCTTACAGCTTCATGTAGTTGGACCGCATCATGCCGGCAGGCGGGTATCGGCGTTGGGCTCTGCCGGTAAAACCGGGTATGCTGGCTGCCCTGGTGGCGTTGCCCCGCCCGGTAGGCGCGGCGAATGACGCCATCCGCACCGAAAATCTTCAATACGACGCCAAGGGGCTTACCATGCATGTCGCCGAAATGGTCGCCGGCGACAGCAAGCAGCCGTTAATGAAGTGGGAGCCCGGGCCGGTCCGTTATTTCGTGTTCGGCATCAAGGAACCGTTCCTGGGCGCCTTCCGCGCGGTGATGGACGATCACGCCCGACGGCTCGGCATCACCTTCGAACAGTCGCCGGCGCCGCAGGCATCACAGTTTCTGTTCTTCTATTTAAAGGACCTCGGCGACATGCTGAACATCCCCAATCTGGCGCAGTTTTTCGGCGGGAATGCCGCATCCGATCAGGCGGCGTTCCGCTAGATGATCGAAAAAAAGCGCCCCGTTTGTATATCCGGGTTGGGCACCGACATCGCCGAACGGAACGTCATGGTTCTCGGGTTTTTCCGCCTTGCGCGTGGGCTCGGCGAGCTCAATTCCGCCAACGCGCTGGTTCAGGCCTTCGCCATCGATGTCTACATGGCGCTGACGCTCCGGACCATGCCGGTCAAGGCGGCGCCGTCGTCGCTTTTCGCTCATCTGGACCAGATCAAAGATTTCGCGCCCCGCGGGCCGGAATATGCCTGGCGCATCCCGCCGGTGGACTTGCTTTACCTGGATGCGCTTTATCAGCCCGATGCGGAAAGCGGCATGCTCGACCGCCGGGCGGCGACCGTCATCAACGGCCTGATTCGCGACGAACCGGGTAATTCCCGGCAGCTTTCGCCGTTTGGCCGATACACGCCCTGATCCGTTCCGCCGATTTATTCCGGCCGGCCTGTTGTAAGTCTGTTTCAGGGGCTCTTGAGAACGACTGAAACCCGCAGAATCCCTGATCTATCAGGCAATCGAAAACATCTATTCGAGTCCGGTTGCAAGTGCGAAATTCATGTGGTAGGACTGGCTCCGCTTTCGCGCGGAAGGCCGCCGGGAAGGCCGGTTTGCGGGCAAATTTCAGCCTTCGGACCGTCCGCCGGGCAAACGGTTAGACTGCCCGTAAAACGGATAAAAACAGGGGTTCCCAGGTGTCATCGGATATTTCCGGCGCGTCCGGCCTTGCAGGCCGCTATGCGACCGCCCTTTACGAATTGGCCGATGCCGAAAAGGCGTTGGACCAGGTTGCCGCAGACATGGCCGCCATGGGCGCGATGATCACCTCATCTGCCGACCTCGCCCGCCTCATTAAATCGCCGGTCATCGCGCGGGCCGATCAGGTCGCGGCCATGGACGCGATCATGGATCAAGCCGGCATGGCGGGCCTGACCAAAAAATTCATCGGCACCGTGGCGCAGAACTGCCGTTTGTTCGCGCTGGCCGGGATGATTAAGCAGTTTCAGGCCATTCTGGCCGCCCGCCGGGGTGAATTGACGGCCGAGGTCACCTCGGCCCAAAAACTGACCGACAAACAGTTGAAGGCCGTCGAAGACGGTCTGCAAAAAGCCATGGGAACCAAGGTCGCCGTGGCCGCAAAGGTGGACGAGAGCCTCCTGGGCGGCCTGGTGGTCCGCGTCGGTTCCAGGATGATCGACAGTTCGATCAAAACCAAACTCCAACAGCTTCGTTTGAGCATGCGATAGAAGGGATTTGACGATGGAAATCCGCGCCGCGGAAATCTCCGCCATTCTCAAGAAACAGATTGCCGATTTCGGTTCCGAAGCCGAAGTGGCCGAAGTGGGACAGGTGCTGTCCGTGGGCGACGGTATCGCCCGCGTGTACGGCCTGGACCAGGTGCAAGCCGGGGAAATGGTTGAATTCCCGGGCGGCATTCAAGGCATGGCGCTGAACCTTGAGACCGATAACGTCGGGATCGTTATTTTCGGTGACGACCGCGACATTAAAGAAGGGGACACGGTCAAGCGGACCGGCGACATCGTCGACGTCGCCGTCGGCAAGGGCCTTCTGGGCCGCGTCGTCGACGGCCTCGGCAACCCGATCGACGGCAAGGGCGACATCGACGCCTCCGAACGCCGCCTGGTCGAGGTCAAGGCGCCCGGCATCATCCCCCGGAAATCGGTGCACGAACCGGTGCAGACCGGCCTGAAGGCGATCGACAGCCTTATCCCGGTCGGCCGCGGCCAGCGCGAACTGATCATAGGCGACCGCCAGACCGGCAAGACGGCGGTGATCATCGACACCATCCTGAACCAGAAGTCGGTCAACGAGAACGCCAAGGACGAGAGCGAAAAACTCTACTGCGTCTATGTGGCGGTCGGCCAGAAACGCTCCACCGTGGCGCAGCTGGTCAAGACGCTCGAAGACTACGACGCCATGAAGTATTCCATCGTCGTCGCGGCGACGGCGTCCGACCCGGCGCCGATGCAGTTCTTGGCCCCCTATACGGGCTGCGCCATGGGCGAATATTTCCGCGACAACGGCATGCATGCCGTCATCTTCTATGACGACCTGTCCAAGCAGGCCGTGGCGTATCGTCAGATGTCGTTGCTGCTGCGCCGCCCGCCGGGCCGCGAAGCCTATCCGGGCGACGTGTTCTATCTGCACTCCCGTCTGTTGGAACGGGCCGCGAAAATGAATAACAGCCTGGGCGCCGGTTCGTTGACGGCGCTGCCGGTCATCGAAACCCAGGCCGGCGACGTGTCCGCCTATATTCCGACCAACGTGATTTCGATCACCGACGGCCAGATCTTCCTGGAAACGGAACTGTTCTACAAAGGCATTCGCCCGGCCGTTAACGTCGGCCTGTCGGTGTCGCGCGTCGGTTCCGCCGCCCAGACCAAGTGCATGAAGCAGGTCGCGGGCTCGATCAAACTCGAACTCGCCCAGTATCGCGAAATGGCAGCCTTCGCCCAGTTCGCGTCAGACCTGGACCCGTCGACCCAGCGCCTGCTGGCCCGTGGTGCCCGCCTGACCGAGCTGTTGAAACAGCCGCAGTATTCGCCGCTGACCGTGGCCGAACAGGTGGTGGTGATCTTCGCCGGCACCCAGGGCTATGCGGACGGGATCGCCGTCGGCGATATCACGACCTTCGAAACCCGCTTGCTGGAAGCCATCCGCGACAAGGGCGCGGATATCCTGAAAGCCATCGGTGACAAGAAGGAACTGACCGACGAGATCAAGGGCAAGCTGAAAGCCTTCCTCGATACCTTCACCAAGTCCTTCGCGGCCTAAGCCCGAACCGGTATCGGGCTGAACCTGAACAGACCCAAGGGAACGCGTCTTTATGCCGTCTCTTAAAGACCTGAAAATCCGGATTAACAGCGTCAAGTCGACGCAGAAGATCACGTCGGCCATGAAGATGGTGGCCGCCGCCAAGCTGCGCCGCGCCCAGGAGGGCGCCGAGGCCGCCCGGCCTTATGCGCTCCGAATGGAAGGCATGGTGGCGTCCATCGGCGCTTCCATCGGCGATCCGCAGGGTGCGCCGAAAATGCTGGCCGGCACCGGCGGCGACCAGACGCATCTGCTGGTTGCCTGCACGGCCGACCGCGGGCTTTGCGGCGGGTTCAACGGCTCCATCGTCCGCGAGGTGCGGAACACCGCCCGCTCGCTCAAGGCCGACGGCAAAACGGTGAAGATCCTCTGCGTCGGCAAAAAGGCGCGGGACCTGCTGAAACGCAACTTCGCGTCGGACATCGTTGAAACCTTCGAAGGTATCGGCCGGCGCGGCGTCGAATATGACGAAGCCGCCGGCGTCGCCGACAAGATCGCGGAAATGTTCGAAGCCGGCGGCTTTGATGTCTGCACCGTCGTCTTCAACCGGTTCCTGTCGGCGATGACCCAGGTTGTCACCAAACAGCAGTTGATTCCCTTCCAGCCGCCGGAAACCGACGGCGAAACGGAAAAGCCGTCCGGCCCGTCGGCGATCTATATTTACGAGCCGGAGGAAGAAGAAATTCTGGCCAGCCTGCTGCCGCGCAATCTGGCGGTGCAGGTATTCCAGGCGCTGTTGGAGAGCGCCGCCTCCGAACACGGGGCCCGCATGACCGCCATGGACAGTGCGACCCGCAACGCTGGCGACATGATCGACAACCTGACGCTGACCTACAACCGGACGCGGCAGGCTTTCATCACCAAGGAACTCATCGAAATCATCTCGGGCGCGGAAGCGCTCTAAAGACCGTTTAACGGGAGTAAGTGAAAAATGGCGACAAACAGCGTTGGTAAGGTATCCCAGGTTCTGGGCGCCGTGGTGGACGTGCAGTTCGACGGCGACCTGCCGAACATTCTGAACGCCCTTCATGTGAAAATCGGCGACCGGCTTCTGGTTCTCGAAGTGGCGCAGCACCTGGGCGAAAACACGGTCCGCACCGTCGCCATGGACACCACGGACGGCCTGCAGCGGGGCACCGAGGTCGAAGATACGGGCGACAGTATCTCCGTCCCCGTTGGCCCGGAAACGCTCGGCCGCATCATGAACGTCATCGGCGAGCCGGTGGACGAACGCGGCCCGGTCAACGCCAAGATGCGGGCGCCGATCCACCGGTCGGCCCCGGCTTTTGCCGATCAGGCGACGGAAACGGAAATTCTGACCACCGGCATCAAGGTCGTCGACCTGATCAGCCCCTACGCCAAGGGCGGCAAGATCGGCCTGTTCGGCGGCGCCGGCGTGGGCAAGACCGTGCTGATCATGGAACTGATCAACAACGTCGCCAGGGGCCACGGCGGGTATTCCGTGTTTGCCGGCGTCGGCGAACGGACCCGCGAAGGCAACGACCTCTATCACGAAATGATCGAGGGCGGCGTCATCGACCTCAAGGGCGGCAACTCCAAGGCGGCGCTGGTCTACGGCCAGATGAACGAACCCCCGGGTGCCCGCGCCCGCGTCGCGCTCACCGGCCTGACCCAGGCGGAATACTTCCGCGACGAAGAAGGGCAGGACGTGCTGCTCTTCATCGACAACATCTTCCGCTTCACCCAGGCCGGCTCCGAAGTGTCGGCGCTGCTGGGCCGCATCCCGTCGGCGGTGGGCTATCAGCCGACGCTTGCGACCGACATGGGCGCCCTGCAGGAACGCATCACGTCCACCAAGAAGGGCTCGATTACCTCGGTGCAGGCCATTTACGTCCCGGCCGACGACTTGACCGATCCGGCGCCGGCCACGTCCTTCGCCCACTTGGACGCGACCACGGTTCTTTCCCGCCAGATCGCCGAACTCGGCATCTACCCGGCGGTGGACCCGCTCGACTCCACGTCGCGGATCCTCGATCCCCGCGTCATCGGCGAAGAACACTACCGCGTTGCGACCAGCGTACAGCAGACGCTGCAGACCTATAAGTCGCTGCAGGACATCATCGCCATTCTGGGCATGGACGAACTGTCGGAAGAAGACAAACTGACCGTCGCCCGCGCTCGGAAGATTCAGCGCTTCTTGAGCCAGCCTTTCCACGTCGCCGAAGTCTTCACCGGCACGCCGGGCGTGCTGGTTTCCCTCGAAGACACCATCAAGGGCTTCAAGGGCATCGTAGAAGGCGAATACGACCACCTGCCGGAAGCGTCCTTCTACATGGTCGGCACCATCGAGGAAGCCGTCGAAAAAGCCAAACGCCTGGCGGCGGAAGCGGCCTAAGCGGACCGGCGAAGGTAAGGAGAGCCACACATGGCCGATACGATCCAATTCGATCTCGTTTCGCCCGAGAAGCTTGTCGCTTCCGAAGCGGTCGAAATGGTCGTCGTGCCGGGCGGCGAGGGCGACCTCGGTATCCTGCCGGGCCACTCGCTGCTGATCGGCACGGTGCGCCCCGGCGTCATCGCCGTGCACCAGGGCGGCAAGGTCAAGGACCGGATTTTCGTCGCCGGCGGCTTTGTCGAGGTGAACCCGGAAACCTGCACCGTGCTGGCGGAAGACGCCGTGCCGGTCGCCGATCTGGACAAGGCCCAGGCCACCGAACGGCTCGGCGCTGCCAAAAAGGCGCTGGCCGAGGCCGCTGACGACCGCGCGAAGGGTCAGGCGGAAGCCGAAATCGCCGTCGCCGAAGCCATGGTCGAAGCGAGCAAAACCTGAGACGCAACGCGCCGACGTGGCTTTGCGGCAAATAAAGACGTGCCGCTGCCCAATAACCGGCCGGGCAACAGCCTGAATTCACGCAAAAAGGCGCTCCCCGGAGCGCCTTTTCCATTTTTCCCCGCACCTGATATAACTGGGGCCAAGAACAAAAATCGGGGAGCCCGCACATGCGCCTGTATCTCGTCCGCCACGGCATGGCCCTGACCAAAGAGGAAAACGCCAATCGGCCGCTTTCGCCTCAGGGACAGAAGGATATCGACCGCATGGCGTCGTTCCTGGGCCGCGCCGGGGTGCGCGTTTCGCGGGTCATCCATTCGGAAATCCTCCGCGCGCAGCAGACGGCGATGGCGCTCTCCAAGGTCGTCGGTCCCGGCATGATCGTCGAGGAAATGAAGGACATCAAGCCCAACTCCCGCCTGGATACCCTGGTTTCGGCGGCCAATCAGTGGCCCGATGACACCACGGTCTGCGGCCACGACCCGTTCATGAGCCGCATCGCCTCCTATTTCCTCTGCGGCGACGCCGACGCGGGCGTTATCGCCTTTGATCCGGGCGCCGTCGCGTGCCTGGAACGCGACCCGATCATCACCGAACACGGCGGCCATTGGTCGCTGTTGTGGCACGTTTCGCCGGTGTTGCTCGGCGGCTGAGCTGCCTTCCCCGCATCTAATCTTTTGCGGAGCGTTCGGCCTTCGGCGGGTAGACTTCCAACATGGTTGATGACCTTCCGCCCGGTATCGGTCCCCACGAAGGCCGCGAGTTGGAATTGATGCTCTCGGGCAGAAAACCGCTTGCAATGTTTAATGATGACTGGCCGGACGACCTGGAAAGCCCGGAAGCCGTATTTGCGCCCTGTGTTTCTGACGGCTTGTTTATCAAGGTAGAAATCACGGTTGCTTCGCCCAGTGGGAACGGGAGAAAGCTGCGGATATATCTCTTTGCTTTGCCTGGCGAGGAGTTGAAACTCAGGCGGATTATCGAAATTCAACGCGGGTTTTTCGTCGAAAACGTCAAGACGACACCCGAACTCGAGGCCGAAATTGGTCGCTTGTTGGGTTATGGCGAGAAAGACATTCAGGTGTTTGTGTCACGGATGGCAACCGCCATCGCTTGAGGACAGGTACCGGCCGAATTTCGCCCGGGTAAATAATTCAGTCATACCCAAACAACCACCGCGTCGTGCCGCCGTGGATGTTGCGGACGCTATGGACCGCCTTGGCCGGGATGAAAACCTCGTCGCCGGAGCCCATTTCCATCCGCTGGCCCTCAATCTCCATTTCAAGCTTTCCGTCAACGGCGGTCACCAGTTCATTGCAATCGTGGACGAAATCCTCCCACCGCTGGCCCGGCGGGTCGGTAAACGGGCGGCAGTCGTAGCCGCGTCCGGCCCAATTGGCGGCGACGGCGGCCTGATCGACGGGCCTGGGGAATTTCACTGGTGTCAGAAAGTCCGCCATCGCCAAAAATAACCAATCACCGATTGCGCTTCGGCGCGCGGTTTGCCGCTTTGCGGGCCCCCTTGCCCTTGGGCTTCCACGCCGGCCCGCCGGGTCCCCGCCGTTCCGCGCCGGGCTTGCGGCTGACGAGCTTCGAGGGCGCCGTGCCGGGGGCGGCCAGGCCCAAGTTGACCGCTTCCAGCCGCCGGATTTCGTCGCGGAGGCGGGCCGCTTCCTCGAATTCCAGGTTGCCGGCGGCGGCCTTCATCTTGTCGTTCAGGTCTTGGATCACGGCCTGCAGGTTGTGGCCGACCAGTTCAGCTTCTCCGGTCTCGCCCGTGTCGACGGTGACGTAATCGCCCTCGTAAACGCTCTCCAAAGCCTTCGACAGGCCCTTCTTAACGCTTTCCGGCGTGATGCCGTTGGCGATGTTGTATTCCTGCTGCTTCTCGCGCCGACGGTTGGTTTCCTCAAGGGCGTAGTCCAACGCCTCCGTCGTGTTGTCGGCATACAAGATCACCCGTCCGTCGACGTTTCGGGCGGCCCGGCCGATGGTCTGGACCAGCGACGTCTTAGACCGCAGGTACCCGGGCTTGTCCGCGTCCAGAATGCAGACCAACGCGCACTCCGGGATGTCCAAACCCTCCCGCAAAAGGTTAATACCGACCAGTACGTCGAATGCCCCCAGGCGCAAATCCCGGATGATTTCGATGCGTTCCAGCGTGTCGATGTCCGAATGCATGTAGCGGACCCGCACCCCCTGCTCGTGCAGGTACTCGGTCAGATCCTCGGCCATGCGTTTTGTGAGGGTGGTCACAAGGGTCCGCTGCCCCAACTGGGCGACCTTTTTGACCTCCATTAGCAGGTCGTCGACCTGATTTTCCACCGGACGGACGATGCAAAGGGGGTCGATCAGCCCCGTCGGGCGGACCACCTGCTCGGTTATTACGCCTCCGGTACGATCCAGCTCCCACGGGCCCGGGGTCGCCGAAACGAACACCGTCTGCGGGCGCATGTGGTCCCATTCCTCGAACTTCAGGGGCCGGTTGTCGACGCACGAAGGAAGCCGAAAGCCAAAGTCCGCAAGGGTCGATTTGCGGGCGTAATCACCCCGGAACATGCCGCCGATCTGCGGCACGGTAACGTGGCTTTCGTCGACCACCAAAAGCGCGTTTTCCGGCAGGTATTCAAACAGCGTCGGCGGCGGCTCCCCGGGGGCGCGTCCGGTCAGGTACCGGGAATAGTTTTCGATACCGGAACAATGTCCGGTGGTTTCCAGCATCTCCACATCGAAGGTGGTGCGTTCTTCCAGCCGTTGAGCCTCCAGAAGCTTGCCTTCGGCGTGAAACCGGGCGAGCTGCTCCTTCAGCTCTTTTTTTATCTGCGGGATCGCCTGCAGCAGGGTCGGGCGGGGGGTCACGTAGTGGGAATTGGGGTAAACGATGATCTCTTCCAGGGTCGCAACCTTTTCCCCCGTTAACGGATCGATCTCCCAGATGTCCTCGACCTCGTCGCCGAACAGCGACAGCCGCCAGGCCCGGTCCTCCAGGTGCGAGGGGAAGATTTCGACCACATCGCCCCGCGCCCGGAACGTCCCCCGGAAGAACGCGGCGTCGTTGCGGCGGTATTGCAGCTCGACCAACTGCTTTAGCAGTTTTTGCCGCTCCACCCGGCTGCCCGGTTTCAGGCGGACGATCATCTCGGAATAGGTCTCGACCGCGCCGATGCCGTAGATGCAGGAAACCGAGGCGACGATCACCACGTCCCGCCGCTCCAACAGCGCCCGCGTCGCCGAATGGCGCATGCGGTCGATCTGCTCGTTGATGGAGGCGTCTTTTTCGATATAGGTGTCGGTCCGGGGCACATAGGCCTCGGGCTGGTAATAATCGTAATAGCTGACGAAGTATTCGACGGCGTTTTCCGGGAAAAATTCCTTCATTTCCCCGTATAGCTGGGCCGCGAGCGTCTTGTTGGGCGCCAGGATCAGGGCCGGGTGGCCCAGGTTTTTAATGACATGCGCCATGGTGAAGGTCTTACCCGACCCGGTGACGCCCAAAAGCACCTGGTCCTTTTCACCTTCTTCCAGGCCCTTCGTCAGCTCTGCGATGGCCTGGGGCTGGTCGCCCGCTGGCTGAAACGCGCTAGTTAGCTGGTAATCGACCCCGCCGCTCGCGGCGTCACGCCGGGGCGGCTTGAGCAGCGACCCGTCCATCAACCCGTCATCCCGGTTCATTCGCATGGCCATGACACTTTATATAAGGAGCCCGGCCGGACCCGTCATCTGCCGGTTTTGCACATCGGTGCTGTGCCCAGGGTCAGCCCGGCGCGGGTCGATCATTTGCCGGCCAAAATCGCGTCGACCAGCTCCGCCGACAGCCCCACATAGCCCGCCGGGTCCAGCATGTCGTCCAGTTCGTCCTCGGTGATCGCCTCGGCGACGACGGGGATGGCAATCAGCTTGTCGCGGAAGGACGTGCCGTCCTCGAACGCCGCCATGGCGGCTTCGTAGACCACATTGTGCGCCGTGTTGCGGCCGATGGTTTCGCCCAGCTTCATCATCACCGCCTCGCACAGCAGTAGGCCGCCGGTCATATCCAGGTTTTCCCGCATATTATCCACCCGGACGGTAAGCCCGCCGGTGATCAGGGCGGCCTTGCGGATGACGTTTTCCGTCAGGCAGCTGACCCGCGGCACGAAATCACGCTCCACCTGGTTGGCGACCTTGTCGCGTTCGTGATCGGCAATCATGCTTTCATAGGCCGGCGGCACGCAGGCCCAGGCCAGCCGCACGGACCCCTGGGTCACTTCGCAGATCGCCGGGTTGCGTTTTTGCGGCATGGTCGATGATCCGACCTTGCCGGGTTTGTGGGGCTCTTCCAGTTCGGCGACTTCCGTCCGTTGCAGGGTCGCGACCTCGCGGACGATCCGGCCCATGGTGCCGGCGATGTTGGCCAGCACCGCCGCGTATTCGGCGAACCGGTCTTTGGCCACGTGCCACGAAATGGCCGGCACGCCAAGGCCCAGGTCCGCCATTATCAGGCGGGTGACTTCCGGTCCCTTTTCGCCGATCGCGGCATAGGTGCCGACGGCGCCGGAAAATTGGCCGACCAGGACCCGTTCGGCCATCTGCTCGAGCCGTTCCTTCTGGCGGCGAATTTCATCGATCCACACGGCGACCTTGTATCCGAAGGTGATGGGCAACGCCTGCTGCCCGTGCGTCCGCCCCGCCATCACCGTGTCTCGGTGTTTGCGGGCGAGCTTTTCGCAATTGCCTTCCAGTTCGTCCAACGCGTCGCGGATCAGGTCGACCGCGTCCTTCATTTGCAGAACCAGGCCCGTATCCATGATGTCCTGGGTGGTGGCGCCCCAGTGGGCGTATTCGCCGGCCCGTTCATGGCCCTGTTTCTTGCACTCGGCGGCCATGGCCCGGACCAGCGGCACGATGGGGTGGCTGATCCGCGTCATTTCGGCGCGGATTTCGTCGAAATCGTATAGCGACATGTCGGCGGCCTTGATGATCGCCGCCGCCGCGTCCTTGGGGATGATGCCCAGTTCGGCTTCGGCCCGCGCCAGGGCGGCTTCCATATCCAGCATCTTTTGCAGGGTCGACTTGTCGTCGAAAACTTTCCGCATGGCGGGGGTCGAATACTGGTCGCGGTACAGCAGGCTGTCGATGCCGGAAACGGCCATGAGGGGTCTCCACTTCGGTCTGATGAGCAGGCGGGATGCCGATGTGGCTTGTTATAAGAGAACCCGAACGGGCCGTCAGTCAGAATCGCGCTTCGGCGGTAACGATCAGCCGCAGGGGGCCGCCCGGGTTCCAGTTCTCCAAGGGGAACAGGTGATCAGCGTCAATAGGTCCCGGTCCGGGTGGACCGCGATCTGTTCCTCACGGCTGTCGATGATCCGTTTTTCGACGATACGGTAGGGCCCGCGAGCGCCGTCGGGCCGTTCGGTTTCGATTAGATCGCCGACCTGGGCTTTCTCAAGCCACCGGAAATGGGTGCCCCGGTGGGCGGAAATCACGCTGTGCCCCGGCGCGCCCGGCAGCGCCGTGCCGTCCAAGTGGCCGGGGCCGAAGGCGAGTGTCCGGCCTTGCGCCCCCGCCAGCACGATGTTGGATTGCCCCAGCCGCTCAACCCAGATCTTCGCCACCGGGCGGGTGTCCGCCCACGGCCATGGTTTGGCTCGCTCGTCGCCGCCGGCGGCGCGGTCCCACGCATCCTGCAACAACACGTGCGCTGCCCACGCCTTCACCGGGATGTAGGCGCCCCACAAAAAGACGCCCAGACCGGCGGCGGCGAGGAGAACCGCCGCCGGCCTAAGCCAAGTCCTCGATCCTGACCGGGAGCCGGTCGGGACGGAGGCAGGGAGCAAACGCATGGGAGGAGGAAAACGCATGGCGGGCGGCCGATCAGGATGGCTCAGTCATCGCCGGCGGCGTGCCGGTTCGGGCCGCCACGCCCGCCGTCAATGTCCGGCTCGCGCAGGCCCGCGATCAGCAGTGCGACGGCGGCCATCATGAAAAGAATGCCCAGCGCCATGAAGCCCTGTGCCGGCGTCGCGGTCCGGGGCATCGCCAGCAACGGCGTGCCGGCAACGGCGGCGGCCAGGTGTGTGCGCAACGCCGGGTCCGTCCGGTCGAACGCCATGGCGGGCTGGAACAACCCCGATGAGACCGCAAGGGCCTTACGCGGGTCCTCCGCCGTCGGGTGTATGCCGCCGCCGTTGGACGCGCCGGGTCCGGCAGGGCCTTCGATATGCTCGCGGCTCGACCCTTTCGGCAGGTTCAATGGGACCTTTGCCGACGCCATCGGCGCGCCCGCCGGGCGGGCGATCTCGCGTTCGACCGCGATCAGGCTGGTGTACTTCGAAACCAGGCTGAAGGTCAGCGCCTTCTTTACGGCTTCTCCGCGGACCTGGGCGCGGGGGCCCTCATCACGGCCGCGCATGTCGTTCATCAAATCACGGATTTTCTGTCGTCCCCAAAGGGCCGCGGCGCCGGTGTGGCCGCCGCCGCCCTGCATGGTATCGGTCTGTTCCCACAGCCGTCCGGCGATGCGGCCGGAGACATTTAGATGCGGCGTCGCCGCTGCCAGTTTGATCAGCGCGACCAGCGGCTCGCCCGCGTACATGTCCGGCAAGTGGCGGGGCCACACTTCGGGCCGGGCGGATTTGTCCGCGTCCGTCCAAGTCAGCTTGACGTCGGTCAGCGCCGGCCGTTCGAGTTTCAAAAACAACTCGGCCATGCGCTCGGCGACTTCACCGGCGGTTTGAACAAAGGTGAACGTCCCGCGCCCGGCCTGGGCGGCGCGGGTCATCAGGTATCCATTTGGCGCCGTGCCGATGCCGACGGAGAACAACCGTGCCCGGCCGATCCCGCCGTCGATCAGCCGGAACAGCTCTTCTTCGTTGCCGACGGCGCCGTCGGTGATCAACACGATCTGGCGAAGCCGCTCGCCCGCGTCGGCACGGCCGACCGCAAGCGCTGCCGCCATCGCCTGGACGATCTCTGTCCCGCCATCGGCCGCAAGCCCGTCGATGAATGCCGTCGCGCGCTCGACCGCGGCGGGGGTCGCCTGGGTCAATCCCTCGGCAAAGGCGCCGATGCGATCAGAGAAACGAAAGATCGCAAACCGGTCCTTGGGCGTCAGGCGCTCAAGCGCCAGGGTCAGGCCATGTTTTGCCTGGGCGATGGAATCGTCGTGCATGGAACCGGACGTATCGATCACGAAAATCATGTCACGCGCCGGGCGCGGCCCCAATGCCAACCCGCGTCCGCCCGATACGGGCGGCATGACCATCAACAGGCCGTATCCTTCATCGCCGACTTTTTCATAGAAGAATCCAGCCTGCGGCGCTTTGGCGTCCTTGAGCGCCCAACCCAGGATGAAGTCCCGGTCCGACGGCCGCGCGTGGCCCGCAAGCCGTAATGTGACGCGGCCCTGGCCTCTCTTTTCGATGACGATGTCGTGGCTCGGGCTTTCGATGCGGCCGATGTCGAACCCGGCGGAAATGTCTGTTTTTAATGTCACCGGATTGCCCGGGACGCCCTATTTGGACCGCAGCGGCGAGGTGATTTTGACCGCATCGGGGATGTCCGCCGCCGGTTTGGCCCAGCCGCCGCCGGGCTGGTCCAGTTTAACCGGTTCAGCGCCGCCCGGGATATGCCGTGGGCCGACGACCAGCGGCAGGCGCAGCGTGAACTGCCCGTCTCGAAAATTCAGGCGCTCCTGGTACTCGATGGCGACGGAGACGGTTTCGCCGGGGCCGATGTTGGCGACGGCGGTGGTGAAGATGTTGGGCCGTTCCTGTTCGATCAGGCTTGCGCGGCGGTCCGACTGTTTGGCGGCGGTGCATTGGCGTTTGGCTTCCGCGCGTTCGGCGATTTTGCCGTCGGTCACCCGGCCGTCGACCGTCAGGGTCATTTTATCGACGGCGCTGTCCGGCGGCAAGGGGTGGGGATAGACAGCTTCCGTCCACCGGCCCGTCGGGTTTTTGAAATGGTGGGTGATGCGGGCGCGGGCGATCAGGCCCGAAACGTCGATGTCGACCTCCGACCCGACCAGGGGCGCGGCGCGGACTCGCCACGGCTCGCGCGCCGGCAGGTAAAGGCCGCCCATGTCCATGACCGCGGCGTCGACGGACTTTGCGTCGGCGCGGGCGGAACCCGCCGATGCGGCGGCGACGATGGTCACCAGCGCCAGGAAGATCACGGCGGCCAGCGGAAAGGCCCACCAAGTGTGGCTCCAGGCCGGGGGCGGCGTGTTGCAGACGGATTTCATCGGGCTCTCCCTCGGGATTGGTGCGGCGGGCGGCGCGGCGACCGGATGGGGAGAGAAACCCCCGCGCCTCGGGCGTCAGTGGGGTAGGGGAAAGGTAATTTCGGGGCAGCCGGGCCCGGATTTCGCCACACTTCGAAAATCAGCCCGCCATCGCAGGCGGATGCCGCGCTTAGCCGCCCTTGCTTGAATGAATGGGGGGGCGTAGTCTCCGGCCATCGCACCGCCCACCTCGCCGGGCGGGCGCAACCCAGAGCCGACCGACATTAAAGGACTTGATCCATGGCACTCCTCGCCGACCGCTTGAACGCCGTCAAACCATCTCCCACCATCGCCGTCACGCAAAAGGCCCGCGAGCTCAAGGCCGCCGGGCGCGATGTGATCGGCCTCGGCGCGGGCGAGCCCGATTTCGACACGCCGCCCCACATCATCGAGGCGGCGAAAAAGGCGTTGGATGCCGGCATCACCCGGTACACGGACATCAACGGCCTCCCCGAACTGCGGGATGCGATCCGCGCCAAGTTCAAACGCGACCACGGCTTGGACTACGCCGACAATCAGATCCACGTGAGCTGCGGCGGCAAGCCGGTTATCTTCAACGCCATGATGGCGACGGTTAACCCTGGCGACGAAGTCATCGTGCCGGCGCCCTATTGGGTCAGCTACGCCGATATCCCCATGCTGTTCGGCGGCGTGGTCAAGGTCGTCCAGTGCGGCGCCGACAAGGGCTTCAAGATGACGCCGGATCAGCTGGAAAACGCGATCACGCCGAAAACCAAGTGGCTTATCTTCAACTCGCCGTCGAACCCGACGGGCGGCGCCTACACGCGCGACGAAATCAGGGCGCTGGCGGATGTATTGCTGCAACACCCGCAGGTCTGGATTTTCTCCGATGATATTTACGAATGCCTGACCTACGACGATTTCAAATGCACCACGATGGCTCAGGTCGAACCCAAACTTTATGACCGCACGGTGACCATGAACGGCCTATCCAAGGCGTACTGCATGACCGGCTGGCGGGTGGGCTATTGCGGCGCGCCGGCGCAACTGGTGAAAGCCATGTCGATGATCCAGTCCCAGGGCATCACCCACACGGCGGCGGTCAGCCAGGCGGCCGGCATCGCCGCCTTGAACGGCCCGACCGACTTCATCGCAAAGCACAACAAAATCTTCAAGGAACGCCGCGACCTGGTGGTCAGCATGCTGAACCAAGCGAACGGCATCACCTGCGCCACGCCCGAGGGCGCGTTCTACGTCTACCCAAGCTGCGAAGGCGCCATCGGCAAGAAGACGCCGGGCGGCAAGGTCATTCAGAACGACGAAGATTTCGTCACCTATCTACTAGAAGACGAAGGCGTCGCCGTCGTTCACGGCGCAGCCTTCGGGCTCGAACCGCACTTCCGGATCAGCTATGCCACCGCGACGGAATTGCTGGAAGACGCCTGCCAGCGCATCCAGCGGGCGTGCGCCAACCTTTCCTGACCTTGTCTGGACTGATGCCGTTTGTCTGCCGGATTTGTGTCCTTCTGATTGCCGCGGGGTTTCCCGCGGGATGGGCGGGCGTATCCCTCGCCGGGACCAAAGAGGCAACCGAAGCTTACAAGGCCGGCGACTTCACCACGGCGCTCCGCGAATTTCTGCCGATCGCCCGCGCCGGCGATGCCGAGGCGCAAAATTTGGTGGTGAGCCTGATCGCCTTGGGCAAGGGCACCTGCAAAGATCCGGACCCGTCGGCGGCGGCGTGGTACGCCAAGGCCGCCGATCAGGGGCATGTCCATGCGACGACCATGCTCGGCTGGTATTATAAGCGGGGGTTGGGCGTCGAACAGGATGCGGTCAAGGGGTACGGATTATTGTCCCGTGCGGCGGTGCGTGGCGGCGCCAAGGCGGTGAAACTGAAACAGGTGGTTCTGGACAAGGTGATGGCCAGCCTCGATGAACTGGTCACCGCCGAGGCGCACAAACACAACATCGACATGGCGAACGCTTATTATCAGGTCGGCAAAGGCTTCTCGCTCGGCCACGGCGTGCCGCGCCTGCCCGAGGTCGCGGCCAAGGCGTTCGAGGGTGCGGCCGCGCGCGGCCACAGCGCCGGGCAGTTCGAGCTGGCCATGCAGCTCGATCAAGGTGACGGCGTCAAGGAAGACGTGGCGAAGGCGTTTGAATGGTTTTCAAAATTGGCGGGGCAGGGCCACCCGAAAGCTCAGGCCATGGTCGGCCGGGCGAAATTGCTTGGCCGCAGCACGGCGGTAGACCGTTACGGCGCGCTGGTCATGATCATCCAGGCCAAAGCGGCGGGATCGCAACTGGCGCAGCAGGTTTTGGATCAGATGGTGAAGTAGGCAGGGACGCTCCCGGCGGATGGCGGCGGTCAGTCGTCCTCGATCACATCGACGTCCACCGGCACGCCCGGTTCAACTTTCGACGCGCGGATCGACAATGCCGACTTCACGTGGCTGACGTTGGGCGCGGCGGTCAGTTTGGTAGTCAAAAACGCCTGATAGGCGTCCCAGTCGGCGGCGACGATCTTCAACAGGAAATCTGTTTCACCAGCCAGCATATGGCATTCGCGCACCTGTGGCCAGCCGCGCACGGCGGCCTCGAAGGCTTCTAGATCCGCCTCCGCCTGGGAATTGAGGCCGACCTGGGCGTAGACCGTCACGTTGAAGCCCAGCATTTTCGGCTCGATATCGGCGTGGTAGCCACGGATAAATCCCGCTTCTTCCAACGCGCGGACCCTGCGCAGGCATGGCGGGGCGGAAATTCCGGCCCGTTTCGACAGTTCCACATTGGTCATGCGGCCGTCTTTCTGCAAGTCCCGGAGGATCCGCCGGTCGATTTTGTCCAGTTTTACGCGCTGCACGATCCTATCCCTTCAGGCACGAGATGTGAAATATTATTATCAAAATATATTATATTCTTTCTCAAGCCAAGGGCGCTTGCACCCCCCGGGAGCCCGACTTATGTTAGCCTTTCCCGTCGGTTCCGGGCTGCCGGACCGGGCGGACCCTGGGCGCAAGACAACACTGAACACCCCTTCCGGCAAGGACTTCCGCCCATGACCAAATCCGATCAAACCCTCCATTCCCGCGTTCTCATCATCGGTTCCGGCGCCGCCGGTTACACGGCCGCCGTGTACGCGGCCCGCGCCAACCTGAAACCGCTTCTGGTACGGGGATTGCAGCCGGGCGGCCAGCTCACCATCACGACCGAAGTGGAAAACTACCCGGGCTTCGCCGAACCGATCCAGGGTCCCTGGCTGATGGAACAAATGTACGAACAGGCCAAGAACGTCGGTACCGAAATGGTCGAAGACATGATAGCCTCGGTCGATCTGTCGGCCCGCCCGTTCCGCGCCGTGGGCGACCGGAGCGATGTGTACACGGGCGACACATTGGTGATCGCGACGGGCGCCAGCGCTCGGTGGCTCGGCCTCGAAAGCGAACAAAAATTCATGGGCTTTGGCGTGTCGGCCTGCGCCACCTGCGACGGATTTTTCTATCGGGAAAAAGAAGTCGCGGTGATCGGCGGCGGCAACACGGCGGTGGAAGAAGCGCTGTTCCTGACCAATTTCGCAAGCCGTGTCACCCTGGTGCATCGCCGCGATGAACTGCGCGCCGAAAAGATCATGCAGGACCGGCTGTTCAAAAACAAAAAAATCAACGTGCTGTGGGATTCGGTCCTTAAAGAAGTGACCGGCGGCGATAATCCGCCGGGCGTCACCGGCATGCGGGTTAAAAACGTCAAGACCGGCGAGGTCTCGAACATCGCCGTCGACGGCGTCTTTATCGCCATCGGCCACGATCCCAACACCAAACTGTTCGCGGGGCAGCTCGACATGGATGACGAGGGCTACCTCATCACCAAGCCGGACAGCACCAAGACGAATATTCCGGGCGTTTTCGCCGCCGGCGACGTACAGGACAAGGTATTCCGCCAAGCGGTGACCGCAGCCGGCACGGGCTGCATGGCGGCGCTGGAGGCCGAGCACTTCCTGGCCGCCCAGGACGCGCAAAAGGAAGCGGCCGAATAATCACGGCCCGGGCTGGGGCGGTCCGGGGAGGGAGAACGCCCATGGATTGGGACAAACTGCGCGTGTTCCATGCCGTCGCCAAAGCCGGGAGCTTTACCCGCGCCGGCGACGATCTGCACCTGAGCCAGTCCGCCGTCAGCCGCCAGATCAGCGCGCTGGAAAGCAGCCTCAAGGTGCCGCTGTTCCATCGCCACGCCCGCGGCCTGATCCTGACCGAACAGGGGGAAGATCTGTTCCGCACCGCGCACGAGGTGTTTACCAAATTCGCCATGGCCGAGGCGCGGATCGCCGAAAACAAAAACGAGGCGCAGGGCCCGCTGAAAGTGACAACGACCGTCGCCTTCGGGTCGATCTGGCTGACGCCGCGCGTGCGGGCATTCAAAAAACTGTATCCGGGCATTGACGTGTCGCTGGTGTTGGCGGACACCGAACTGGACCTTGCCATGCGACAGGCCGACGTGGCGATCCGATTGGCCCCGCCGCAGCAGCCAGATTTGATCCAGCGTTATCTGATGACCATGCGCTACCACGTCTATGCGGCGAAAAGTTATCTGAAGGACCGGGGCATGCCGGCGACGCCGCAGGACCTGGATAATCACGACCTGATCGTCTACGGCGAGGACGCCCGCCCGCCGGTCGATAACCTGAACTGGTTGATGTTCGCCGGCGCCGATCCCAACCATCCACGCCTTCCGATCCTTCGGGTCAATTCCATCTACGGTATTTTCCGCGCCGTGCAATCGGGGCTCGGCATCGGCGCGCTGCCCGATTACATGAGCCGCGAAGCGACCGATCTGGTCGAAGTCCTGCCCGAACTTCGCGGGCCTTCGATCGGCACCTATTTCGTTTATCCGGAAGAACTCAGGAATTCGAAGCGGATCGTCGTGTTCCGCGACTTCATGGTGGAACGCTTCAGCCCCGACAAAATCTGACGGCGGGCGCGGATTTACGCTACTGCACTGCGAAATGCATAAATTACATTTTCGTGACAATGCCATGCGTTAAACGCATGGTAGAATTGCCTCGATTGGGCTGGTGGCGCGGGGGCTCCGACGGTATACATTCATTAAGGGCCTGCGCCGGGATCCTCCCCCTCTGGCGCCGCCCCACGTCTCCCAGACGTGAAGCCTCCCTGTCAGTCTCGCCCCGGCCTTTTAGCCGGGGCCTTTTTTTAACTTGTTTAGCCGGCCATACGGTCTGGCGGTTTTTTGGCGGTTTGACTGCGAAGGCGCAAAAGGCCGGGCTCAGTGCGTCGTCGCCTGCGTCCTGGCCTGAACGACCTGATCGGCTTCCTTGCCCTGCAGTTCCTGCAGATGATCGAAGGTCCAGTCGAAGGTGCCGACCCCCATGGTCATGGACCGGAGTTCGACCACCAGGTCGTGCATTTCCGACTGCGGCAATTGCACCATGACTTCGTCCCAGCCGGCCCACCCGGACTTGGCGTCAAAGCCCATGATCTGCCCGCGCCGTCCCGATACCAGACGCTGCATGCGCGAGGTGAACTCCGACGGCAGGGAAACCGTCACCTTGCAGATCGGTTCCAACAGCACCGGATTGCAGTTCGGCATGCCTTCGCGCATGGCTTGCTGGGCTGCCTTTCGGAACGCCATGTCGGATGAATCGACGCTGTGATACTGGCCGTCCGTCAGCGTGACGGAGACGTCGACAACCGGGAAGCCGAGCGGCCCGCGCGACAAGTATTCCTTCACCCCTGCCTCGACCGCGGGAATGTACTGTTTCGGCACGACTCCGCCAGAAATCGTATCGTCGAACGCGAACCCGCCGCCCCGGGGCAGGGGGTTGATGTCGATATGCACGTCGCCGAATTCACCCGACCCGCCTGATTGCTTTTTGTGCCGGGCGTGCTGGGACACGGACTTACGGATGGTTTCCTTGTAAGGTACCTGCGGGCGATGGCCGTGGACGTCGACATGGTACTTGCTCTTGACCTTGTCCAAGGTGATCAGAACGTGCATTTCCCCCTGACCCCAAAGCAACAGTTCCCCGGTGTCCGGGTTGTTTTCACGGGAGATTGAGTTGTCTTCCTCGATGATTTTGGCAAGCGCACCCGACATCTTTACTTCGTCACCGCGGTTGGCGGCGTGGATCGCCATGGAAAACAACGGTGTCATCGGCTTGGGCCAGTCCATGCCCTTGGCGTTACCCAATGCCGAAACCAGATCGCCGGTGTGGACATCTTCCATGCGGCCCAATGCGACGACCGACCCCATGGGCGCCTTGGCGACTTTCTTCATGGTATGGCCAAATGCCGTCTGCAGACCGGAAACCCTGCCCTGGGACGTGGCCAGGCCATCGGCGATGTCGCCGGCCCAGATGCGGGCGAAACTCAGTTTGCCCGCATGGCCCGCGTGAACGGTTTTGAACACCCGCGCGGCGGCTTCGCCGGATACGGGCTCGCCAAGCCGTCCGGCTGTCACGGCAGCGCCGGGTGCTTCGTGGCGTAGCGCTTTCAACAGCCGGCGGACGCCATTGCCGTGTTCGGCCGAGCCGAAAAACACCGGCACGACTTTTCCGTCCTGCAGCACTTTGGCCAGATGGTCGTAAACTTCATCCGACGGGGGAACAACGTCTTCAAGCAACTGTTCCAGCAGCGTGTCGTCAAAATCGGCAAGGCTTTCCAGAAGCTCCGTGCGCGCCTCGGACTCCCGCTCTTTCAAGCCAGCGGGCAGTTCGATCAGTTCCGACGGTTTGCCTTCGTGCCATTTGAATGCGCGCTCGGATACCAGATCGACATGCCCGGTCACGTCGTTGCCGTCGCGCATGGGAATTTCCCGAAGCACCAGCGGGCTGTCGGACAGGCTTTGGAGGGCTTCCAGCGTTTCGGCGACGCTGGCTTCGGCGGAATCCATTTTGTTGATGAAAATGATGTGGGGGATGTGGTGCTGATCCAAAAACTTGAGGATCGGCGCGGCCGTCAATGCCCGGGCCCGGCCGGGTTCGCACACCACGACGGCCGCGTCGGCGACCAACAGCGCATTATGCGAGTCCTGCGCGAGATCAATGGCGCCGGGACAATCGATGAAGGTCCAGTCGTCGTCCAGGTACGACGCTGAGGCAATGTTCATTTCCGTCGTCATCTGGCGTTGGCGGGCTGCCGGCGAGGTGTCGCCGACCATGTTGCCGTCCTTGGCCGTGCCTTTGCGGTCAATGGCTTCGCATTGACGCAAAATCTCCTCCAACAGGGATGTCTTGCCGCTTAGATAAGGACCCACCAATGCGGCGACGCGGGGTCCGTGTTCGGAATTGCTCATGGCTACCTCCCAGATGCCGTCGGTTATAGGGATGGGCCGCAGGCGCGATCTTCTCATCCCGGAAACGCTAATCAAATCCGTCTTTATTCGACCGGTTATGGGAAAGCCTACTTTGCCCGTGGGCGGATTCAAGAAGATTCCGCCGATTCCGGAAAAATCGCAGCCATCGCGCGAAAAATACCCACCAGTCTGCAAAAAACCGGCAAAAAATCCTGCAAAAAAGAATGCTTGGTTGATATGGACAGGCCCCCCATATCCGATATTAAACTGGCAAATCCGGGCGGGCGAAGGCTTTCCTGGCGGCAAATAGGAACAGCCCATGAAAAACGATGCACATGGATATTCTGAGACGACCCGCGGTATATGCGTGACGGTCTATCCGCAATATCTGCCGGAGCAATCGTCGCCCGAAGACCGCCGCTTTGTCTGGGCTTACAGCGTGCGTATTGAAAATCAGGGCACCGAAACCGTGCAGTTGATCAACCGGTTCTGGCGGATCACCGATGGCATGGGCACGACGCACGAGGTGCGCGGCGAAGGCGTGGTCGGCGAACAGCCGGTCCTTACGCCTGGCGGCGCCTTCGAATATACCAGTGGCACGCCGCTTTCTACGCCATCGGGCGTGATGTTGGGCTCCTACGAGATGGAAACCGAAGGCGGGGAATTTTTCGATGTGACAGTTCCCGCCTTTTCTTTGGACAGTCCCCACGAACGCATCAATTTGAACTGACAGACAGAATGGATTTTTCATCGTGACCGCAAAAAAGACCCTGACCGTCGCCAATGATCCGGCGTCCGGCGCGCCAAAACCGACCTGCGCCCAGGCTGAGGAGGCGGTGCGCACATTGATTCGTTGGGCGGGCGATGACCCGGCCCGCGAAGGCCTCGTCGACACGCCGAAACGCGTTGCCAAGGCGTATGAGGAATTTTTCGCGGGCTATGCCGCCGACCCGGCGGAAATCCTGAAACGCACGTTCGAGGAAACCGACGGATATGACGAAATCGTCCTGTTGAAGGACATCCGCCTGGAATCCCACTGCGAACACCACATGGTCCCGATTATCGGCGTCGCCCATGTCGCATATCTGCCGCACCGGCGGGTCGTCGGCATTTCGAAACTGGCGCGGATTGTCGAGGCCTATGCCAAGCGCCTTCAAATTCAGGAAAAAATGACCGCGCAGGTGGCGAACGTGATCAATGACGTGCTTGAGCCCAAAGGTGTCGCCGTGGTGATCGAAGCGGCCCACCAGTGCATGACCACCCGCGGCGTCAGAAATCCCGGCGTGACCATGGTGACGTCCAGAATGTTGGGCGCGTTCCGTGACGATCAGGCGACCCGCCGCGAATTCCTTGCGATGATCGGTCACTGACCGGCGATCCGCTGTCCCGTGGCGTCTGCACCTCCGGCCCGAAAAAATCGGCGCTTTGGCCTGCCGTCCATTTAGGGCAATCTTTACCGGTTGGGGCTTAGATCGGGGCGGATGCTGCCGGGGCGCCCCGGGGCATCGTGTTAAATCGTAATACGGGGCATTCGATGGAATTTCGTCCAATCTTGATGATTGTCGGCTCGCTTCTGGCGACGCTTGCCTTGGTGATGTGCGTTCCCGCCGTGGTTGACGCGTTTGTCGGCAATCCGGACTGGGAAGTTTTCGCCGCGTCCGCGGGCGTAACCCTGTTCCTCGGAGTCGGGATGGCGCTTACGGCGACAACGGGGGTGCGAAATCTCTCCGTCCGGCAGGCCTTTTTGATGACGACCCTCAGCTGGGTGTCGCTGACGGTCTTTGCGTCCTTTCCGTTCATGTTTTCTGAGCGCGACTTAAGCTTTACCGATGCGTTCTTCGAAGCCATGTCGGGACTGACCACGACCGGATCGACCATCCTAACCGATTTGGATACGTTGCCGCCGGGCCTGCTTTTGTGGCGATCCCTGTTGCAATGGCTCGGCGGGATCGGGATCATTGTGATGGCGATCGCCATTCTGCCGATGCTGAAAGTCGGCGGGATGCAGCTCTTCCGGATGGAAAGGTCGGATCAGTCGACGGATAAGGCGCTGCCCCGTGCAGCGCAGATTGCCAGCGCGATCGGCGTGATCTATCTGGTGCTGACATTGATCTGGGCGGGCGCGTTCTGGCTTGCCGGCATGTCCGGGTTTGACGCCGTGACACATGCGATGACGACCATCGCGACGGGCGGGTTTTCAACCCACGACGCCTCCATCGGCTATTTCAATAGCGCCACGATCGACTACATCGCCTCCGCCGGGATGATCGTCGGCGCGCTGCCGTTCATCCTTTATGTCCGCATGCTTCAAGGCCACTTCATGGCTGTGCCGCGAGACCCGCAGGTGCAGTGGTTCATTTCGACGGTGGCGGCCGTCGTGTTGGTCACTGCGGTCTGGCTCTGGCTTGAACACAAGCACCCGCCGGTTCTCGCGTTCCGGCTGGCGACCTTCAACATCATATCGGTCATCACGGGGACCGGATATGCGACCCATGATTATAACCTGTGGGGACACTTCGCGCTGCCGATCTTCTTTTTCATCATGTTTATCGGCGGCTGCGCCGGGTCGACGACCTGCGGGATCAAGGTCTTCCGGTTTCAGATCCTTTACGCCGCCTGTAAGACGCAGCTGCAGCAGCTTTTGCATCCGCACGGCGTGTTTTTGCCGCACTACAACAAACAGCCGATTTCGGACGAAGTCATCATTTCCGTCCTCAGTTTCTTTTTCGTATGGTTCTTGGGCTTTACGGTGCTGGCGCTGGGGCTCGGTCTGCTCGGGCTTGATTTCATCACGGCGTTTTCGTCGGCGGCGACGGCGATCGCCAATGTCGGTCCTGCGTTGGGCGCAACCGGTCCGGCGTCGACGTTTAAAAATCTGCCCGACGGCGCAAAGTGGTTGATGAGCACCGGCATGCTACTCGGCCGGCTTGAACTGTTTACCGTAATTGTTCTGTTCACCCGGGGCTTCTGGCGAAACTAACCGGGTTTTGCGCGCCGGTCGGCACAGGGACAGCGCGGCCCGGCCCGCTCAGCAGACTTTCGTAACCCCGTCTTTTGCTTAAAAATTCGCCGGAGACGCGATCTGGCGGTGAATACAGTTCTATGGCGTCGAGGCGGGGAAACTGGGAGCAGCCTCGAGTTATGCCTTGGAGAGATAAATTTGTCGCGCTCGGGTTGGCGCTGTCTGCGGCGCTGTTTGCCGCCGACCTGATCAGTCCGCCGACCTTTGCGCTGACCGTTGTGCCGCATGTGATTTCGGTCATGATCGCCGCGCTTGGCACGGCGCGCGCCGGCCCCTGGGCTGTCGCCGTACCGGCGGCGGTGTTCACGACTCTCGGTTATGCGGCGAAGGCGCCGTTGTTGCCGGACCCGTCGCAGTTTCTGATCAATCGGCTCAGCATTTCGTTCGTTCTGATTGTGCTCGCTTGGTTTGCGTGCCGCCTGATCGCTTATCGCGGCGCCGCCGAAGCCCGCACGGCCGCCGACGAAGCGCGGGCCCGGGTCGAAGAAGGCTAGGTGCTGCTTCGCGAAATCATCGAAAACGTTCCGGTCGGCCTTCTGATCAAGGATGCCGATCACGTCGTCGAAATGGCCAACAGCACCCACATGCAATGGTACGGCCATCAACCCGACACCATGGTTGGCCCGCGGTCTCATGAATTGGAGGGATTTCAACCCGAGTCCGACGCCGAAGCCAAGTACGCGCAGTAACGCGATGTATTGACCAACGGATCGACCGTCACCCGCCCGTTCGCAGACGGTGCCGCTCGGACAAAGGATGGGGCCTGGGACTTGCGATTACCCACTCCGAGGTGGGGCTGCACAAGGGGAGTGTGAATATCGAGAGCGCGTTGGGCAAAGGCACGACCATCACGGTCTATTTGCCGTCCGAGCCTGCCTGACCGGGCCCGTTCGCCCGGAACCGGCGTGCCGCTCTATTGCACCCAATCTTTCAGGAAATGGCGCATGTTAAGCTCCATTTCCTTGTTGAACTCCTGAAGCCCGTTTTCCATCAGATCGAACCACGCCGAATGCAATTCGTTCAATGTCGCGTTTTCCGGCATGGTCCGGTTGCGGTTTATGCGTGCCGTCGCATGGCCGATGCGCTGGCCGTTCCGGTCGAGGATTTCAATCGTCGCCCGAAGGTCAAGGTCGTATCGATGCGATTGATCGGTGGTGAAGGCGCCGCGGATGCCCTCGGTCCGTTTCAGCGGGGTTTCGACAATCGACGCCGTATCGATGGTCAGGCGCGCCTGGTGGCCGCCTGACGGCTGGACGGCTTTCAACCGGTCGTTCGCCCAGACCGACAGCGCCTGGGTCGGGGTTGTTTCCATTTTGTGCTCGATATTCGGCGCTTTCAGCGGCGAAGCGTAGGCGCGGACGACATCGATCCGGGCAACCGCAAGGTTCAAGGGCGGCAGATGCTGGAATGTGACGGACGGTAGGGTTACCGCCGGGTCCGGGGTCGTGCATGCGCTGATCGCCAACATCACGGTCAAACAAAGGGCCTGGTAATAGCGATGGAATGTCATCGGAAATCTCTGTCATTGGTGCGCCGGACGCCCACGAGCGGTATGTGCCGGCAGGTCAGTCAAATAAAGCGTCAATTTCGCCCGTATCAAATACATAGTCCCTGCCGCAGAACTCGCAAGTGACGTTGACCACACCGTCTACCGCCAGTTCGGAAATTTCCGACTTGGGAAAAGACGCAAGGGTTCGCTCGACTTTTCCGCGAGAACACCGGCATTTTGCCGTCAATGGGCGTGGATCCGTCACCCGCACGCCATCCTGATTATAAAGCCGGTATAGGATCTGATTGACGGTCAGGGCGGGGCTTAACAATTCGTCCGTGGTCAGGCTGCTCATCAGGATCACGCCCCGGCACCAGGCTTCTTTTGGATCGTCATCAACTGCTTTGGACGGCGCCGGCAGGCGTTGGATCATGATCGCGCCGGCATGACGCGGATCGTCTTGGGCGGCAAGCAGGATTGCCGTTTCAAGCTGTTCCGATTGCCGGAAATACGCATGCGCACAGTCCGATAACGTCGCGCCCGCCAGTTCGACAATCCCCTGATAGCGATCCGTATCAAGCCCCTGATCGACGGTGAACGCCAAGTAACCGTTGCCCAGATAGGCAGGCACTTCCGCCGCGTCCGGGTCGACGGTGTTCAACCGGTCTACGTCAAATCGGGCATAGGCCCTGACGCCGCCTTCGGTCGTGACATCCGCCATCATGATCGAGATGGGGCCATCGCCCTGAATTTGCAGGGTGAAAATACCGTCGTATTTGAGCGTGCTGGCCAGCACCGCGGCAAGCGCCACGGTTTCCGACAACAGCCGCCCAACCGGCGCCGGGTAATTGTTGTTGCCGACGACGTCGGTCAAAAGACCGCCCAGGCGGACGACACGCCCGTTGAGGCCGAGCTTGTCGACATGAAATGGATGAACCTTGTCGTCCAGGAAGCTTGGGGGCGGGGAGTCGTCAAGCGGCATCGGTCTCGTTCGTCAGGGTCTGTGTGAGGTAGTAATAGGTATGGGCCGGTAGAAATCATGCCTTTTAGTATAACGCCAAAGCAGGGGTATTGTCTGCTTCAACCTAGAGAAACGCGTTTCCTGCGTCCCCCTGATGCCCCATCGCCACCCATCTTGCCAAGGCGCTGAGAACCCGCACGGCGAACCCGCGCCCGCGGTATCGTTCGCGCGTCGCCATGCAGGCCAAATACGCCCAATTATCGGATTATACCGTCTCGCCCACGGCGGCGGGTGTTACGCCCGCGTTCAATACGGCATAGGCGCGGGACGCGGGCAGGCCGTCGCCGTAGACCTGAAACAACGCGCCGGACGATCCGCTGAGCAACCGAAAATCCGGTCGAAGCGCCGCCGGCACCGGCGCGCTTTCAAGGATTTTGCTGAGCGGCGCCGTCATCACCAGCGTCCGTGCTTCGATCCGTTAGCCCCGGCGTTCCAGTTCCGCATCCAGTTCCCGGGGCTGGACGCCGCCCGAAATCTTAAACCGGCACGGCTGCCCGCATTCGGCGTAAAACACCTCCGCCGCGTCGATCCGCTTGGTCAGCAGGGAAACGCCGTTTGAAGCTTCGTCCAACGCCAGGACGGAATTCGCCCGGCGGGACACGCCGTCGGCAAAGCGCACCCGCCACCCTTCAAGGTTGGCTTCGCGGAATGCCGGCCAGCATTCGGCGGCCCGGCTTTCAAGGTCACGGATGGCGGTTTCGTCGGACACCCTGGTGGGCTGGGATCAAATGGCGCCTAGGCACCAGGCGAGGATGCCTTTTTGCGCATGAAGGCGGTTTTCCGCTTCGTCGAACACAACCGATTGCGGGCCGTCCATGACGTCGTCGGTCACTTCATCGCCCCGGTGCGCCGGCAGGCAATGCATGAACAAGGCGTCCGGGTGCGCCTTCGCCATCAACGCCGCATCGATCCGAAAGGGCAGCAACATGTTGTGCCGATTGGCGGCATCCTTGTCGCCCATGGAAACCCAGGTGTCCGTCACCACAAGGTCTGCGCCGACGACCGCCTGGGCGGCATCGTCGGTGAGGGCGATGTCCGCGCCTTCGCCGCGGGCCCAATCGATTGCGCTGGTGTCGGGCTGCAGTGGTTCCGGGCAGGCCAGGCGCAGGCGATAACCGAACCGCGCCGCGCCCTGAATGAAGGATACGGACACGTTGTTACCGTCGCCGGACCAGGCGACCGTGCGACCTTTGATATTGCCTCGGTATTCTTCGAAGGTCATGACGTCGGCCATGATCTGACAGGGGTGGCTGGCGTCCGTCAGGCCGTTAATCACCGGCACGGTGGCGTATTCGGCAAGGCCATTCAGTTTTGCCGGGTCATCGGTCCGGATCATGATCGCATCGCAGTATCGCGATAGCACGCGCGCCGTGTCGGCGACGGTTTCGCCGCGCCCCAGCTGGGAATCCGCACCCGACAGCATGACGGCCTGCCCGCCGAGCTGTTGAATACCGACTTCGAACGAGACCCGGGTGCGGGTCGACGGCTTTTCGAAAATCATCGCCAGCGTCTTGCCCACAAGCGGTTTCGGCGCCCCAGCGCCGGCCTCCTTCATCTCAGACGCGTGGTCGAGAATGCGTCGCAGCGTCGCCGCGTCGACCCGGTCCAGGTCAAGGAAATGACGGGGGCCGAACATCAGCCCGCCCCGCCTTCGGCCTTGGCTGCGATGTCGGCACAGCTTTTGTCGAGCGCCCGAGCGGTTTCGTCGATGTGGCTTTCCTCGATGATCAGCGGCGGCAGCATGCGCAGCACGTTTTCACCTGCCGGCACGGTCAAGACGCCGTTTTCAAGCATCTTGGCGACCAGATCGCCGTTCGGTACGACGCAGCGCATGCCGACCATAAGGCCCTGGCCGCGCACGTCTTCCAGCACCTTCGGGTGCTTGTGCACGACCTCGCCCAGCCGGCCCCTAAGGACGCGGGCGATTTTATCGACCCGTTCCATGAAACCCGGTTCGAGCAGGGTTTCCAATGTTGCGCTCACCGCCGCCATGGCGAGCATCTGCCCGCCGAAGGTCGACCCGTGCGATCCCGCGACCATCGGTTTGGCGGCGCGTTCCGTCGCTAGCACGACGCCCACAGGGAATCCGCCGCCGACGCCCTTGGCCGTCGCCATGATGTCCGGCGTGACGCCGGCCCATTCGTGGGCATACAGTTTGCCGGTGCGGCCGTTGCCGGTCTGCACTTCATCCAGCACCATCAGGATGCCGAACTCGTCGCAGATTTCGCGGACGCCTTTCAGGAATCCCGGCGAACAAGCGCGGATGCCGCCTTCGCCCTGGACCGGTTCAACCAGAATGGCGGCCGTCTTATCGGTGACCGCGGCGCGCATGGCGTTCAGATTGTCGAACGGCACATGGTCGAAGCCGTCGGGCAGGGGGCCGAACCCGATGCGGTGGGTTTCGTTCGACCCGGCCGCCAGATCGGTAAGCGACCGACCGTGAAAGGCGCCGTTGCAGCACAGGATGCGGTTCTTTTCCGGGTGACCGGCGTCGTGGTGAAAACGCCGCGCCATCTTGATGGTCGCTTCCACCGCTTCCGCGCCCGAGTTGTTGAAAAACGCAGTATCGGCGAAGGTGTGTTTGACCAGCAGGTTTGCGACCTTTTCCTGCCCGGCAACGCGGTACAGGTTCGACGTATGCCACAATTTGTTCGCCTGCTCGGTCAGCGCCGTCACCAGTTTCGGGTGGCAGTGGCCCAGCGTGTTGACGGCGATGCCCGATCCCATGTCGAGGAGACGTCGGCCGTCGTCCGCCCAGACGTACATGCCCTCGCCCCTGGTCAGGACGAGGTCGGTCCGCGCGTAATTCGGCATGACGGCGCTGATCATTTCGCTCTCCTAAGGCATCGGGACCCGCGGGTCCCCGGTGAAACAAAAAAAGCCCCCAGAATCAGACGAACGGGCCAGGGGCGTTTCAGGTTAGGCGTCGGAAAGCCGCGAAGTATCGTGATCCAAGGGGGGCTTGTCAACGGTCGCAAACGGCCGGTGCGGAGGCCGTCCGGGGCGGGCGTCAATCCCTCAGCTTGTAGCCGGTCTTGAACATCCAGGTGCAAAGCCTCCAAAGGCCCGCGTTGATCCCCGTCATGACCGCGATCCCGGCGGCCAGGCTGCCGTCGGCGTGGCCGATAAAGCCATATCGGATGCCGTCGATCATATAGAAAAAGGGGTTCAGGTGGGCGGCGACCTGGGCCGCTTCGGGCAGGCGCTGGATCGAATAAAACGTGCCGGAGAGAAACGCCAGCGGCGTGATGACGAAGTTGGTCACTGCGGCGATGTGGTCGAACTTTTCCGACCAGATGCCGCCGGCAAGCCCCAGAAGCGATAACATCAACGCTCCCATGACCCCATGAAAGATCACGAACGCGAAGCTGTGCACGCCGATCCCGACGGCGACGGCCATCGCCGCCCAGACGACGACGGCGACGCAGACGCCCCGGGTCATGCCGCCGATGGCGAAACCGAAAACAAGTTCATGCGCGTTAAGGGGCGGCATCAGGCTGTCGACGATATTGCCCTGGACCTTGGCGATGACGATGGAACTGGATGTATTGGCGAAGGAATTTTGCGCGATCGCCATCATGATCAGACCGGGGGCGAGAAATGTCGTAAATGGAAGGCCGTCGACGATCCGGTCCTGCCCGCCGAGCGCCAACGCAAAGACCGCGAGAAACAGGAGCGTCGTCACCAGGGGCGCGATCAGCGTCTGGGTGTAGACTTTCATGAACCGCCGGACTTCGCGGAGGTAGAGCGTCCACAGGCCGGTCCAATTGACGGCTCCCATGCGGCGCGGACCCATGGGTGCGGCGGTTGAATTCTGGTCAGACATGATGATGGTGCTTATAAGATTAGACCATGGAAAGTCCACCGGAATTCGACCCGCCGGCGCAAGGCGCCGGGAAGAAAAGAAAGCGCAGAGGCCCCAAAAAGGCGACCAAAAGCCACTTGGAAAACGCTGCTCTGCATTATCTCGGCCGGTTTGCCTCAAGCGCCGAAAATCTTCGTCAGGTTCTCATGCGCCGGGTCGTGCGGTCCGCCCGCTTCCACGACACCGATCCGGAAGAGGGAAGGACTTTCGTCGACGATATTATTGAACGCTACATCCGGGCGGGCCTATTGAACGACGGCGCGTTTGCCGAAGCCCGCGCCGCCGACCTGCACCGCCGCGGCACGCCTGTCATGGGCATTCGCTACCGGTTGAAACAGCGCGGCGTCGGCGAAGCGGATGTCGAGCGTGCGCTCGACGCCTTGGCCCAAGACCTCGACGGCCGGGATACGGACCAGGCCGCGGCCTGGGCGTTTGCCCGGCGCCGCCGGTTGGGGCCGTTCCGCGGCGACGATCCGGCGATTCGCGCCGAATACCGGGAAAAGGACATGGCGGCATTGGCCCGGGCCGGGTTCGATTACGATACGGCGCGCCGCGTGGCCGACGCCGCCGACCCGGATTGGTCGGCGTGATTGTAAAAAACGGATGTCCAGCCATGCGGAACCTGTCACCATGGGGCGGTGTCATTGAGGGCATGGGCGGATGAAGCGCGTATTTGCGATACTTTGCGTGCTGGTTTTCGGATTGGCGGCAGCGCCGGATACCACCCGCGCGGACTTTCCGACCGTCGGTATATTTGAAAAAGTCGTTCTCATGCCGGAAGGCCTCGGCGTCGCCGCGAAAGTGGATACCGGCGCGGAGAACTCCTCCATCGATACGCTTAAATGGCAGATATTCGACCGGAAGGGCGCTCAGTGGGTGCGCTTCACGATCGAATTGGACGAAAACAAGCGGGCGGACCTTGAAAGGCCGCTGCACCGAATCGCGACAATCGACCGAGCCGGCAGCAGCCAGGAACGGCCCGTGGTGATGATGAAAATCTGTGTCGGGGATTTTGCGAAAACGGTTGAGGTCAATCTGGCCAGCCGCAAAAAGCTCTCGTTTCGCATGCTGGTCGGTGCCAGTTTTTTGAAAGGGTCATACGTCGTCGATGTGTCGAAGAAATACCTGACGACGCCCGACTGTAAGGGGGGCGCACAGTGAAAAACCGGCTCGTTTATGGCTTGGCGATCTTATGTTTCGTGTTGGGCACGGGGCTTTTTGCCTACAAAATCGCGGTTCTGGATTTTCCCGTGGCGCCTGACAATATCCCCGACAACTGGGAGGTCGAGGCGCGGGTCACCTTCCAAAGTACCGGCGGACCGGTATCCGTGCGCCTATTCACGCCACGGAACACGCGGAATCACACGATCCTCGATCAAAGCTTCGTCGGCCGTGGGTACATGGTCAATACGGACAACCGCAGCGAGGGCCGAAGCGCCACATTGACCTCGAGGCGCGGCCCGGGCGGGCAGCAGACTGTCTATTTCCGGTTTCTTGTAAACCAAGCCGACAGGCTCCTGCCGCCGTCCCCGGCGGGCGAATGGACGCCGGTCACGCCCACTTGGTTGGATACGCAGCTTGACGCCGCCAAGGCGATCATGGCGGCCGCGCGCAAGAATACCAAGGGCGACCGGGGGGCCGCCGTCGAAGTTGTGAAAATTCTCAACGAAAAACCGTCCGGGCAACAGGCCGCCGTGCTGCTGGGCGTGGCGCCCGGCGCCGAACGCACGGCGTACGTCGCGGTAGGCATTCTGACGGTCGGCGGCATTACCGCCCGGACCGTCCACGGCATCGATCTGGCGCACGATTTGAACAAAGGCCAGGGCAAAGGCGCTGCCCGGTTCCTGCACTGGATCGAGGTCGTCCATAACGGGCATTGGCGTCGTTTGTCCCTCGATCCGTCGAAGCCGAAAATACCCGCCACCTGGTTTCCCTGGTGGTATGGCCCGTCGAAATTCGTTCATGTGACCGGTGGGTCCGTGCCGAAAGTCCGGGTGGTGTCCCGCCCCGCGTCCGACCGCGCGCTGGTCGAAGCGCTCGGCCGGTCGGAAAATCCGAACCTGCTGATATCGGCCATGAAGTTGCTCCCCATCGAGGCGCAACAGGTTTACCGGGTGATTCTTGTCGTGCCGCTGGGTGTTTTGGTCCTGGTGATTTTTCGCAACATCATCGGGATCAAAAGCTTCGGCACCTTCATGCCGGTGCTGATCGCGCTGGCGTTCCGCGAAACCCAGCTTTTGTGGGGGATTACGCTTTTCATCGTCATCGTTTCCATCGGCCTGGCGATCAGGCTTTGGATGGAAAGATTAAAGTTGCTGGTCGTGCCCAGGCTCGGGGCGGTGCTGATCGTCGTCGTCGGCGCCATGGCGGGTCTAAGCGTCCTCAGTTCGCAATTCGGCCTGACCGGCGGTCTGTCGATTGCGCTGTTCCCCATGGTGATCCTGACCATGACGGTCGAACGGATGTCCGTCATCTGGGACGAACGCGGCCCCCGCGCGGCGGTGCAGCAAGGCGTCGGTAGCTTGGCCATGGCGACGATCTGCTATCTGATCATTAGCAATCCGCTGAGCGAGCACCTGTTCTTCACCTTCCCCGAACTTCTATTGGTGACGCTGGCTTTCGTCCTGTTGCTCGGCCGGTATTCGGGATACCGGCTGACGGAATTGATCCGCTTCGGCCCGCTGTCTCGCGCCGTCAATTCCGAGACGCTGAAGTAGGGCCAGGGCATGGGATGCCTCGACACTTATCGGCGGCTGCGGGCGAACGGGGTAATGGGCCTCAACTGGCGCAATGCCGAATACATTCTTGAGTACAACGAACGCCGGTTTTATCCGCTGGTCGACGACAAACTTCTGTCCAAGGAATTGGCGGAAAAGGCCGGCATCGCTGTGCCCAAGCTGTTCGGTGTGATCCGCTATCCGCACGAAGTCCGCACCTTCTGCGATATCGTCCAAGGCCATGAAGATTTCGTCGTCAAGCCGGCGGAAGGATCGGGCGGCGACGGCATCCTGGTGGTTATGGGGCGGCACGGCGACGGGTTCCGGTTGGCCAACGGCGTCGTCATGTCGCCGGCGGAAATACGGTTTCATATCAACAATATTCTGGCCGGGACGTTCTCGCTCGGCGGGCAACTGGACAAGGCGTTGATCGAATACCGGATTAAATTCGACAAGGTCTTTGAAAAAATCGCCTTCCGCGGCGTGCCGGATATCAGGATTATCGTGTTTCTCGGCGTGCCGGTAATGGCCATGACGCGCCTGCCGACGGAGGAATCGAAGGGCAAAGCCAATTTGCATCAGGGCGCCATCGGCGCCGGCATCGACATGACCACGGGCAAAACGCTCAATGCTGTCTGGCACGACAAGATCATCACCAAACATCCGAACACGGGCGCGCCTGTCCGCGGCGTGCAGATACCCCATTGGGATACGCTCCTGAGCCACGCCGCCCGGTCTCATCAGCTGACCGGCTTGGGCTATCAGGGGATCGACATGGTGCTGGACGAAGACCGGGGTCCGGTCATGCTGGAGCTTAACGCCCGCCCAGGTTTGAGCATTCAGATCGCCAACGGCGAGGGCCTAGGGCTTCGGGTTGCCGCGGTCGAGGCCGAATTGGCCCGAGACCCTTCTGCGTTCGATGATTTGGCTGCCCGGATCGCCTTTGCAAAGTCGAACTGCGCGCCCCGGCCGGTGGCCTGACGCAGGGCGTCGGTTAAGCGGATTATTTCTTGTCGACTTCGACGACTTCGCGCCGCTGAATCAACACCGGTTTACCTTGCTTGAGGTAACGGTCTTCCATCAGGAGGGCAAAGCCGATTTCCTTGGAATACCAGGCGCCGACTTCGGCCCGGTCCCAGCCGAGGTTTTTCGGACCTTTTTCGAGGACCAGCGTCGTGTCGACAAGCTGCGCTGAATAGGTCACGCCGTCGATTTTGAAATTCTTGGAGCCGCGGACGCAGAATTGCACCTTCAATTTCAGGACTTCTTTTGAGATATCTTTTTTCTGGCGCGCGGAAATATCGTAGGCGGCTTCGTTGCCCTGTTTAAGAGGCCACAACTTGTCCAATTTCTTGCGGTCAAATTGATAAACCCATTGGTCGCTTTCTAGCCGGCCGAACGTCAGATACATGGTGATGTCTTCGTTCGGCCCCTTACCATGCATCGGTTCCCGGTACCAACGGACGGAATTGCCCTCGACTGATTTAACGCGGTAGCGCTCGTGCTGGATTTCCTTGTACTTGGAATCCGGATTTCGGGTGATTTTGAAGACAAGATTGGTGCCGACGGCGGGCGATGCGTAGGCAACGGGTGGCGCCGTGGTTTTCGGGGTGACGCAGGCAGCAGCCCATGCGGGCTGCGCGCCCACCGCTGCGACGACCAGCGCACCGAGCACACCTCCAACAAGTCCCGCTATTCGAGCCATACCCATCGATTGCCCCACGTTTACACGCGGATCCTCGGCCCGCCGATGTCCGCTCCCCGGTTTCCCCTTGGCTCGGCCAATAGTCAAGCCAAGAGCAGCTAGCATACAATAAACAATACATATGTCAGATTTTAAGGAATTTTGGGATTTACCCGTCGACATGTGGCAACACGGCATCGGCGGCGTCGATGTTAGCCGGATTGCCGCTTCGTTCGGGATTTTTGTCCTTTTCTTGCTTCTCCAGGGCCTATTGACGCGCTTTTTGATGGTTTGGATGCGTGTTTTGGACCGCCGGATATCGAATACATTGGACGATGACGTTCTCGAAACGATCGAGTCGCCGCTCCGGGTCGTTCCGGTTGTGATTGGATTTTTCTTCGCGTTTCAAGTCCTGCGCCTCGACAGCTTGCCCGATTTAATAGCGACCAATTTTTTGCGTTCGCTTGTCGCGTTTATGATCTTTTGGGCATTCCATCGGGCGGTGCAGCCGCTCAGTTCGCTGCTGCACAATCTTGTTCAGGTATTCACGGCCGATCTGATCGATTGGCTGGCCCGGGCGATCCGCATTGCGGTGATGGTTATCGGCGCGGCGGCGATCCTGGAAATCTGGGGCATCCAGGTCGGGCCGATCATCGCCGGGTTCGGGCCATTGGGCGTGGCCGTGGCGCTTGGCGCGCAGGATCTGTTCAAAAACCTCATCGCGGGCCTTTTGATTCTGGCCGAAAAACGCTTTCATAAGGGCGATTGGATCAACGTGCCCGGCATCGTCGAGGGCACGGTGGAAACCATCGGGTTTCGCTCCACCTCGGTTCGCCGTTTCGACAAGGCCCCGGTCATGGTGCCGAACACCAAGCTTTTGGGTTCTGCGGTCATCAATTTTTCGAACATGACCCACCGGCGGATCAAATGGATCATCGGCGTCGAATACCGGTAACGGTCGACCAACTGCGCGAAATCCAGGATGGGATCGACGCCTATATACGTCCCAACGACGCTTTTGCGCCGGGGACGGACGTATCGACGTTTGTCCGCGTCGATAGTTTCGCCGACTCGTCGATCAACATCCTGGTCTATTGCTTTACCAAGACGACGAAATGGGGCGAATGGCTCGAAATCAAGGAAGCGCTGGCCTGCCGGATCAAGGAAATCGTCAAGGGCGCCGGCGCCGGATTTGCTTTCCCGAGCCGTTCGGTCTATCTCGAAACCATTCCGTTGGAGGCGCCGGAAATCTCTAATCCGCCCTCCGTTAAGTTGGCCTGACCGCATAAAGCGGTAGGCAAGACCGACCACTGCACCACGAAGGGAGGCCCGGATGAGCGTCACCATTTACCACAACCCGAAATGCAGCAAATCGCGCCAGACGCTTCAATTGCTGGAAAAGAACGGGGTTAAGCCCGAAATCGTCCTGTATTTGGACAAACCGCCCTCGGTGGCGGAGTTCAAGGAATTGCTCGCCAAACTGGGATTGGAGGCCAAGGATGTGCTGCGCCAATCCGAAGGCCGCGAAGCCGGTTTGACTAGGGACATGGCACCGGACGCCTTGATCAAGGGGATGATCGCAAATCCGCGGGCGATTGAGCGGCCCATCGTGGTCAAGGGTGGGCAGGCGGTCCTCGGGCGGCCGCCGGAAAATGTCCTAGACCTTATCTGACGGGGTTTTTGGGGGTCCGCGGCGCCCCGGATTTTGCCGATATCTTCGGGGTTAGGAGGCTTGCGGATCGGCCTTCGAAGCTTCAATATCGTGCCCGAAGGGTGGGTGCGGAACCAACTGCCGGAACCAATTAATGGGGCACCCTAAATAACCGCCTCAAACGGCGACCGGACACTTATCCGCCGGCGGGCAACGCTTGGCGATGCGAGGAAAAATGGCCGCGGACAAAACCGCAACCGACAAAAACGCCGCCGGCGCAGGATCGCTTATCGATGCCGAACAGGTGCGCGCCGTTTGGTAGCAACTTCCCGAAGCGGAACGCAAGACGCTTCGCGACCGGGGCCGCCCGGCTGTTCGCCGTTGCCGCGGAACATCAGTGCGCCGGCCGCCTGGACGATGCCATCCTCGATTATACCCTCGCGTTGTCGCTTTACCCCAACATGGGGGAGGCCTATAACAACCTGAGTGATCGCCTTCGCGGCACCGGCCGGCCGGACGCCGCCGTTGCGTGTTATCGCCGGGCGATCGCGCTGCGTCCCCGCAATTCGTAGTTTTATTCGAATTTAGGCAACGTGCTCCGCGATCTCGGCCGGGTTGAGGCCGCCGTCGCCAGCCAACACCAGGCCGTGCATCTTGAGCCCAAGAAGGCCGACGCGCTTCAAAACCTGGGCGTGGCGCTTCGCGATTTAGGGCGGCGCGATCAGGCGCTCGACTGTTTTGAACGCGCGCTCGACGGCACGCCGGGCCATGTGCCCAGCAAGCTCGACCGGGGCCGCACGCTGCGTCTGGCCGGTGAATACGCGGCCGGGTTCAAGGATCTGGGGGCGCGGTTTCAATCGGCCCGGTATGCGCTCCGCGGCTTGGAAACGCCCAGTTGGGACGGTGGCGCCATAAAGGGCAAAGCGGTTCTGGTCCAGTGCGAAGGCACGCCGGGCGATGTGATCATGTTTTCGCGCTATTTCCCGATGATCAAGGAAAAGGGCGGCAATGTATTGGTCGAAGCGCCCGAAGGCCTCGCCGATCTGCTTTCGACGGTTCAGGGCGTCGACAAGGTCGTCTTACAGGACGCGGACTTGCCGGCCTTCGATCTTCACGCGCCGCTGTTGTCGCTGCCGGGGATTTTCGGCACCACGCCGAAGACGATCCCGGCGGGTGGGCCATATGTACAGGCCCATGATCCGGGTGCGCACGCGCTGCCGCCGGCGGGCGGATTGCTCAAGGTCGGTGTCGCCTGGTCAGATGAACGGGCAACCCAGGTCCATGGCCCGGCACCCGGCTTGACGCCGTTTCTTGAACTGGCGGGCCTTGCCGGATACACCTTGTACGGCTTGCAGACCGGCCCGGCCGCGCGGGAGTTGGCCGACGACGGCGCGGCTGCGCCTATCCTTGACGTCGCGCGCCGGACGGATGCCTTGTCGGATATGGCAGGGCTGATTGAACAACTGGATCTGGTCATTGCAGTGGATGGCGCCGTTGCCCGCATGACCAGCGCGCTCGGGAAAGAGACATGGGTGATCGCACCGTGTCAGCCCGACTGGCGCTGGGGTACATCGGGCGACAAGTCGCCCTGGTATCCGAACACCCGGGTGCTTCGGGTGGAGCGCCGCGGCGACTGGCAGACGTTGTTCGATCAGGCCCGGCCGGACCTGCGGGCGCGGATACGCCGCTGAACGCGGCCGGCGGGCCGGGCGCGCGGCGTTTCTCCGCGCCAAGGCGCGGCCCGGCCAAAAGTCAAATTTCCCGAATTCCGAAGCCTAGAAGCGGTAGCTGTAGCGCACGCCCAGATTTTCTAAGCCTTCATTGAAGTCGCAGATCTTGGCGTTGGAGATATGGTCGAAGAGGAGCGCCACCTTGTGGTGTTCGGTCAATTGCCAGCCGAGGGTAAGGCTTTCCCTGAACAACAGGTGGCATCCCAGGTCTTTAGCGTCCGCCAGGTGCGAGTCGGTTTCGCCGTTGTGGTAGGCGCCGCCGACGCTGATGCCCGCGAACAGGCCTTTCCAGACGTTCCATTCATAGCTCAAGCCCGCGAAGACCTGGCTGGTGCCGCCCTTGGTGTTGATGTTGGCACCGATGTGCGGTTCAGGCGACCAGATGACGCTCAGAAATTCCGGCGATTTGAATTTTATTTCTATGTGTGCGTCGATGCCGTCTTCTTTCGAATTCGAAAACGGTCCTTCGTCGTGCATCAACGTACCCAGGCTGACCTCGGCGAGGAACCCTCCCATCGGCGTGCCGCGGCTCGATGCGCGGGCTTCTTTTTCGTCCCAGCCGCCGGAACGGCTTTCCGCCGTGTTGGTATAGCCGGCCGGTTTGCCGGCCGGCGCCTCCTTAACGGCCTGGGCCCGTGGTTGAACGGTCGGCGCCGGTTGATAAACCGGCTGCGCTGTCGGCTGAATGGCGGTCGGGGCCGCTGGGTCGGCGGGCTGCCACTTGGTGCCCATGCGGCCCGCCAGCGGGTGGCCTTCCATCAACAACCGCTTGATGTCATAGCCCGTGGTAATGCTGTTGGCGAATCCGTCGCCCGAGGCGAACACCGGCAGGAAGGCGGCAGAGGCCGTAGCCGCAATGCGTATCAATTTGCTCTTCAAGTACCCAGCCTTCCCAAAAAACCGAGAATTCCGCCCTTTTCTGCCCAGATTTGCCCGAACGGACCGGTGACCGGAACCGATCATGCAAATGGGGCCTTAAACAAGGATAAACGTTCTTTTTGTTTAATTGCGCCAGCGAACAATGTCCAGCGCGGTGCATCAGCGCCGCCATGGGTAAATTCGCTCGGCCCCAGCCGAGCGCGATAGGTGCCAGGTGAACGCAAGGAAGCAACAATTCCGCGATAAGGACATCATCTTCCGCGAAGGTGATCCAGCAACGCGCGCGTTCACCATCATCGCCGGCAAGGTCGAGCTGGTCACCGAAGTCGACGGCAAGGAAAAGCATTTGGGCCTTCTCGGGCCCGGGCGTACCTTGGGCGATCAGGATGTTTCCTGGGGGCGCCACCAGGCGACCGCCATCGCCGCCGGTACGGTGACCCTGCGTCCGCTGGACAGTCAGGCATTGGCGCTGGTCAGCGGCGCTCCGCCCCGCGCCGGTTTGCTGGCGCGACTTTTGATGCCCCTGATGCGGCCGCCGACGCCGGGCCGCCGGTTTTCGTTTTCCGGCTGGATTAGGCACCTCCGACGGGTCAGTCAGCCGACCAATCCGACGCGCATTGAAATCCGCTTTGCGCCCATCGACAAAAAGTCCGCGGAAAAAAATGAAACCGGTAACGGCGACGACGGGGCCGAAGATTTTCTCGTGACGCCCGCCGTCATTCTGGAAGGCGCGTTCGCCAATTTCCCCGGCATCCGGGCGCTGCCGCTGCGTCAGAAAGTCAACGTGCCCGAACCCGACCCCGATGCGGATGAGGCCGCCGCCGACCAGGGCCGCAAATCGAGCGACGCGTTCAAGCGTCTGCATTGGGCGGTGCGCCAGGCGTTGGCTCAGGCGGAGGCCGACCTGGCCATCATTTATGAAACCGTCGATGCGGCCAACGGCACCAACAACCTGCGGCTATGGTTTTTGCCGCTCGGCATTCAGAACGAAGACCCGCCGGGTTTGTTCGAGGCCTCGCAATCCCTGGTCGTGCCCGCCGATCTGCCCGATCCGTTCCGCCAACTGGTGGCGGCATCGGCGATCGCCGCGACAGTGCCGCTGACGGATGTGAAAAAGGCGCGGTTGCGTCAAGCCTTGCCGGCGATTGTCGAACAGGCGGCGCCGGTTCCCGAGGCGGCGGAACAGCACCCGGGCCTGTCGCCGCGCGAGAAAATCGTCGCCCGCCTGTTCCTTGCCAACGTGTTGGCGCAGATGTCGGCGCCGGCCGGGCAATTGGACGGCTACCGCCTGGCGGCGGATATCTATGGTCAGGCGATTGACGCGTTCACCGAAGACAGCGATGCGCTTGACCGCGCCGTCGCGCAACGGTCATTCGGATCGATCCTGCCCATGTTGGCGCCCGAATGGGAACCGATTGTGGTTCCCGCCGCCGGCGAGGACGGCGATGAAGAGCGGACCTTGAGCCCGCTGGACCAGGCGGCGCAGCATTTGGATGCCGCGGGCCAGGTGTTTAACCGCGAACGCCACCCCAAGGAATGGGCGGCGCTGCAAAACCGGCTTGGCCAGGTGTGCTACCGCATCAACGCCCAGGAAGGCGATCATGACCTGCTCAAAAAAGCGCTAAATCACTATCAGGCCGCGCTTCAGGTATTTAACCGCGTCGACCATCCCGTGCGCTGGGCCGAGGTCTTGAATAACATCGGTCAGGCGGCGGCGATCCTGGGCGAACAGATTAAGTCGGTCGAACTGCTGGAAAAGGCAATCGAGGCTTGTTCGGGCGCGCTTGAGGTCCGCAAGAAACTCGAATACCCGATGCTCTGGGCGGCGACCCAGAACAATCTGGGATCGGCGTTGTTCATGCTGGCGAGACAAACCCACGATCCGGCGCAGCTCGATGCGGCCCGCGAAGCGTTTTCCCTGGCCAAGGGAGTGTATGAGGCGCGCGGCGCCTACCGGCTGACGATGATCACGGAAAAGAACCTGAAACGCGTTCTGCGCCTATTTGAAATCGCCCGGTTCAAAGACCCGCCGCCGTTGCCGTGGGAACCCCGGGATTACAACCAGCGCGTGCCTGACGAAGGCGACGAAGCCGATCTGCCGGAATGCGATGACGAAAAAGAAGACATGAGCGTCTACGAACTTCCCGAAGACGACAAGGACGACGCCGAAGACCGCGCCGAACCCGCGGCCCGTTGAGCCCTGCCGTCCCCGATCGTGTGATCGCCCGCAACGACCGGACCGCGCCTCGAGACGGCATTCTTTCCGGGACTTTCATATTCGATTTCGATATAATATTTGGATGGAATGTCAATTCCGCCCTTAGCGTCCCATGCCGCCGGGGAGGTTTTGGTCCGGAAAGAATGCCATGCGGGCTTTGCTGTCTCTCAGCGTGATCCTGATTTGCCTTGCGGCGCCGCTTCGTGCCGCCGAATTGGTGATGTTTGAAAGCGACCATTGCGAATGGTGCCATAGCTGGCATGCGGAAGTGGGCGCCATTTATTCCAAGACGACGGAAGGCAAGGTTGTGCAGCTTCGCCGCGTAGATATCGACAAGCCCCGCCCGGCCGACCTGAAACAGATCCAGCGGGTCATCTACACGCCGACATTCGTCCTGATGTCCGACGGGCATGAGGTCGGGCGGATTACCGGCTACCCGGGTGAAGGACTTTTTTGGGACATGTATGCACACATGGTTCGTGCGCTGTTTGACGATATCGACGGCTGTCCGCCGGGAACCGCCAAGGACCGGGTCGCCGATGTCGGGAAGTCCAAAAGAGGTGGAAAATGTTAAAGCGCATTCTGCCGGCACTTCTGTTGTTGCTTGCCGCTGTTGCTTGCTGCCGCCCATCCTGCCCGGGCGAATCATGCGCTGGTGACCTTGAAGGTGATGTCGCTCGATAGCGCCCTGCAGCTCGCGCAGGCGACGTTGGCCGACTGTCGCAAACGGGAATATCAAGTTGCGGTTTCCGTTGTAGACCGGTTCGGCAATCCGCAGGTTCTGCTGCGTGACCGGTTCGCCGGCCCGCACACGCCTGAAACGGCCCGGCGCAAGGCCTGGACCGCCGTCAGTTTCCGAACCGATACGGTGGAATTGAGCGCCATGACCCAGGCCGATCAGCCCATGTCATCCGTTCGCTTTGTCACCGATGCCTTGATGGTCGGCGGCGGCGTCCGGTTCGAATCGGCGGGATCATTGGTTGGTGCGGTGGGGGTTTCCGGCGCGCCCAGCGGCGATCTAGATCATGCCTGCGGCCGCTCGGGGTCGAGGCGATCGCGGATAATTTAGAATTTTGAGGGGATTACATCGTATTCGGACAGCGGAACACGGCCAAGCCCGATGAAAATTGCCTGTAAATATACATTTTTTGAACATGATGATGTAACATAAGGTGCGATGTTCATCCGCCCTTTTGGGGCGCCCGAGAGGAAGTCAACGCGGAAGAAGTACGGTCATGCAACTTGATATGGAGCTCTACGAAAACGCCAAGAAGGCCAGCAGATTTTTGAAGGCGCTTGCGAACGACAACCGTCTGATCATGCTATGCGCTCTTGCCGAAGGTGAAAAGAACGTCGGTGAATTGGAATTGATCCTCGGTATCCGTCAGCCGACCTTGTCGCAGCAGCTTGCGCGGCTGCGCGAGGAGAACCTTGTCGATACGCGCCGCGATTCAAAACAAATCTATTACCGTTTGGCGAGCGATGAAGCCAAGAAGGTGATCGGCCTGTTGTACGAATTGTTCTGCGTCAAAGGCGGCGGCCAGGAAAAAACCCAAGGCAAGCGCAAGGTCGCGTGATGCTCTGACCGGCTGCATCGCGGCCGGGCCCGGTGGGACATCCGCCGAAGCAGGTTAGCCCTGGCCTTTTACAGTCGATGCGCCGGATTTCAGATAAGACCGAAAGTCGGATTTTTCGTAGGCCTTTTCCCGAACGAAGCGAAACATGCTGAGAAAATGTGCCGGCTTGAAATAGCCGGGCATGCGGGCGACTTCGGTCTGGCGTCTGGTCTTGCCTTTGAGCTCGCCCGCGGTTTCGGGAAAAAACTGGATCGTCGGCGTAAAGCGGACACCGTGACGCCGCGCCAGTTCCTTTTCGCTCATTTCCTTGCCGTCGAAGTCGGTCACCCGTTGCGATCCGCGCAGGTCAAGTTGCAGGATATCGAAATTCGCCCGCACATAGTCGGTGATTCCAGCCTTGCCGAAATTGACCAGATGCGTTTCCCGGCAATAGGGACAACCGTCCAGGTCCCACATGATCGCGAACCGCTTGCCCCTGGCGGCGGCGGCCTCCAGGTCTTCCGACAGGTTCAGGAAGCTCTGCAGGAACCAGGACTGGGTGTAGGACCCGAATTCGCTGTCGGTTTTCAAAACCGGCGCAAACTTGTCCGGGTGGTCGGCCAGAAGCGGCCGGGCCAAGCCGCCGGTGGCCCAGGCGGCGGCCAGACAGCCCAGTCCCAGGCGATGGACATTTCGGCGGGTCAGGTTCATGGCGGGCGGTCCGTTTTCTGGCGTGAATGCCTGTAAAGAATATACTATGTTTTTTCGAATATGAATGCCCGCGAGGACCCATTCATGGCATTCCGATCTTTTTTTCGGCCCGTCCCCCGTTTGCGTGTTCTGGTGGGGATGGCGGCGCGGCTGGCAGTCATTGCCGTGGTCTTCATGGCGTCGGCGTCGGCCGTCCGGGCCGACCCGGCCAAGGGTTTCCACGAACAGGCGCAGGCGGCGTTCTCCCATTACCGGCAGGCCGTGTTTTACGCCCGGCGCGGGGCGCCCGACGTGGCGCTGCTGGAACTGGATAATTTCATCGATGCCTGGAGTGAGGTCGCCAAACGGTTCGAAGGCGCGCCGCCGCCGCCGTATGCGGGCGAAAAGGCCTGGCGCGATACGTTTGGCGATATCGCCCGGCGGGCGGGTGAGGCGCGAAAACTGGCCGAGGCCGGCGATGCGAAGGCGGTCGGCGCAGCGCTCGCGCCGTTACGCACGATGCTCAGCCAGATGCGCCGGCGGAACGGCATTTATCTGTTCGCCGACTGCATCCTAGATGCGAACAAGGCGTTCCGCGATCTTTACAAATTCCGGCACGATCCGCCCAAATTCACCAATGAAGCCGAAACGAAAGCGCTTCAAACGGCGCTCGCCGGGTCGATCAAGGCCTATGAAAAATGCCGCGATACGGCCCCGGCGGAGGTCGCCGCCGACGCGCAGTTCTCCCGGCTGATTGCCGACAGCCTGCATTTTCTCGACAGAATGAAAATCGCGATCAAAGAAAAAAATCAGCTGAACGTGATCAATATCCTCCGCCGCGTCGTTTCGTCGGACGACATTCTTTGGCTTCGGTTCGGCTGACGACTTGGGGGTGGGCGGTCGTTCAGGGCTGTCTATCGGCACGGGCCTCGATGGGCGCCGGCGGCGCTTAGCCCAGCTTGCCCAGTCGCGGAAAAGTTTCCAGGATCCAGTTGGCGACGTCGGCCATGGACCCGGTCAGGAACATCACGCCGGTAATGACCAGCAGCACCCCGATCACGCGCTCGATGGTCTGCATTTGCCGCCGGGCGCGGGACATAAACATCATGAACGGCTTCACCGCCAGCGCTGCCGCGAGGAAAGGAATGCCAAGGCCCAGCGAATACGTCGCCAGCAGACTGGTCCCGTAAAGCACGTCGGTCGCGCTGCCGGCGACCATCAGGATCGCGGCCAAAACCGGCCCGACGCACGGTGTCCAGCCGAATGCGAAGGCGAGGCCCACAACGTAGGAGCCCAGCAGGCTTACCGGCCGCGATTCCATCTGGAACCGCGCCTCACGGTATAGCAGGGGAATTTTGATCCAGCCGATAAAGTGAACGCCGAGCACAATGATGACGGTGCCCGCGAGTTTCGAAAGCAAATCTAGATGGTCGGCGACAAGCTGCCCCAAGGCCGACGCCGTCGCCCCCAGCGCGATAAAAACCGTGGAAAACCCTAGCACGAAAACCAGCGCCGCAAAGAACACCCGGCGCATCAGTTTCCGGTCGGCGCCGGTATCTTCGGTGATCTGATCAAGCGTCACGCCGCCCAGAAAACAAAGATACGGCGGCACCAACGGCAGGACGCAAGGTGACAGAAAGCTCAGCAATCCGGCGCCAAACGCGCCCGCATAGGAAACTTCAAATCCGCCCAAGGTAAGTTCCCACCGAAAAAGCCCGAGTTGAGATCAGGCTCCCGATATCCGGATGTTATTGTTTTCAAGCACTTTTACGGTTTTTTGCTTTTCAATGTAGCTGCTGACCAGGTCATAAACGGGCGGGCCGTCCGTCCCTTCGTTGACCGACGCCCAGCCGGTAACCACGTATTCCTTTTTTGGGTCGATCGGCTTGCCCGTGCGCAGCAGCGTCATGTCGGATATGCGCGAGCCGATTTTCTTGTTCACATCGATGGCGTAGGACATGCCGCCGATGCGGACCATGTCGCCGCCCTGTTGGAAATACGGGTCTTCGTTGAACAGGTTGTCGGCGACGTCTTCCAAAATCACTTTCAGGAACTCGCCGGTGAACTTCGACCGATAGGCCTTGGGATAGGTGATGGCGGTCTGGTTATAAACCTGCTCGACCGTGATCGGGTCGCCCGGCAGCAACGACGCGCCCCAGCGGAAGCCAGGTGACAACGCGATTTCCGCGTCCCGCTCGGCCAGCAGCGCCTGGCAGATCAGATCGTCGAAGGTGCCGTTGAAGTTGCCCCGGCGGTACAGGAGCGATTCCGTCGTGCCCAGCACCTTGCCGAGAAGCTTCTCGTGCGGCGCCCGGACCTTTTTGATCAGCGCGGCCATGTCCGCGTCGGGCTTGATGGCGTCCGAAAACAGCGGGATCAGCCGGAACCGGTAATCCTTTACCTGCTTGTCCCGGACATCCAGGTCGAGCCGGGCCAGGAACTTGCCGTGGGAGCCCGAGGCCACCAGAAGCGTTTTGCCGACCTTGATCGCCGCCGGGATGGCGTCGTGGGTGTGGCCCGTCAGGATGACGTCGATGCCGGAGACGCGCGCCGCCAGCTTACGGTCGACGTCAAACCCATTGTGGCTCAGCAGAACGACCAGATCGGCGCCCTTGGCGCGGGCCTTTTCCACGTTGCTTTGGATGACGGCTTCACGGATACCGAAAGACCATTTCGGGATCAGATAGCGCGGGTTGGCGATGGGCGTGTAGGGGAAGGCCTGGCCGATCACTGCGATCGTGACGCCGCCCCGTTTAAACCAGGCGGTGGAATCGAAGACTTGTTCTTCCCATTCCGTGTCGACCACGTTGCCGGCGAGGAAGGGGAACTTCAACTTGCCTTTCAGTTCCTTCACCCGCTCTGCGCCATAGGTAAATTCCCAATGCGCGGTCATGGCGTCGACACCCAACGCGTTCATCATGTCGACCATGTCAGCGCCGTTGGTTTTCAGTGAGGTATAGGACCCCTGCCAGGTGTCGCCGCCGTCCAGCAGCAGCGTGTTGTTCGGGCGTTCCGCCCGGATCGCCTTGACGACAGCGGCCATGCGGTCCATACCGCCGACGCGGCCATAGGTCTTCGCGAGGGAAGCGAAATCGGCGCTTGAAAAGGCGTGCGCCTCGGGTGTCCCCTGGGCCACGCCGAACTTGGTCAACAGGTCCTTGCCGGTGATGTGCGGCGGTAGACCGTTGAAATCGCCGACGCCCAGATTGATCGACGGCTCGCGGAAATACAGCGGCACCAATTGTGCGTGGCAATCGGTGAAGTTCAGGAGCGTCACCTGTCCGACCGGGTCGAACTGCAGCAATTTTTCCTGGGTGACGGCCTGGCGCGCGGCGGCGCGGGTCATGCCCTCTGGGGCGCCTAGGATCGCCGCGGTCGCGGCCGCGACTTCAAGAAATTGGCGCCGGCTAAGCAACGGTCAATTCTCCGAAAAATGGGGGGCGTACGAAGACGCCACCCCCCATTTTATTTTCCCGTCGGTTGGACGTTTAGTTGCGAACCGCGGGCGTTTCCACGGGCAGGCCCTTGCCGCGTGATGCGAGGTAGAGCTCAAGCGCCAGATATTCACTCGATCCTGCTTTGTAGGGCGTGGCGCGGACCTGCTTGTTGCAGCCCCGAAACCGGCGATGGATGGAGCCCACCTTCTGCCATTTCAGGCGGTAGGTCGGGAAACCGTTAGACTGCCCCTGCGACAGCGTGTTGGCCCGGGCTTTCATGCCGGCGTTGGTTTCGTGGCATTGGGCGCAGGACATGTCCAGCATCCCCCGGCGGGCATAATAGAACTCCTTGCCCTGTTCATAGAATGGCTTAGCCGCGCCATCGGTGGCGACATTCATTTTCATGCCGCGCGATTGATGGCGGACAAACACGGTCATCGCCAGCATTTCGTTGGACTCAAGTTTCCACCCCTTGGCGTCCATCCGCTTTTCGCGGCAGAAATTGATCTGGCTTTCGATGTTTTCGAGCTTGCCGGTCCGTTCGTCGACCCGCGGATAAACGGTGGCGACGCCTTTCATGTCGGCGGCGTCGGCGCCGTGGCAGGACGCGCAGGACTTGCCGGCCTTGCCGTCTTTTTTGCCCCAGAGCGCCTTGCCGTCATCCGTCCAAACCATGCCCGGGTTGGCGAAGTCGTCATCCTGCATGGAGCGCGTTTCCGGCGCGGCATAGGTATAACCGCTGCGGATTTCGCCGACTTGCTTGTCGCCCCAATTCATCTTCTTATCGGCCGCCAGCGCCGCGGCGGAAACCGCGAACACCAACGCCCCCGAAAGAAGGGGGGCAGCGATCTTCATTTTTGTGAGTTTCATTGTTTCCCCCTTTGTCACGAAATGGTCAGTTTGGCTGTTTCTTCGGTCGTCTTGCCCTTGTCATCGGTCCATTTGAACTTGATGTCGCCTGATGCTTCGGCGCGCAAAAAGAACGCGATGTAAGGGTTGGCGGCAACCGCGGGATTCCAGTCGGAGGAAAAGACCTCCTTGCCGCCGTAGGTGACCTGAAACTTGTTGATGATGTCACGGGGAATCTTCTGTCCCGTTTTGCGGTCTTTCCGCTGTCCGGTTTCCATTTTGTGCTTAACCAGGGCTTTGATCTCGAAGACCTCGCCCTTTTTGACGGATGCCGGAACTTTCACACGAGCTTTTGCCATTGGTATCTCTCCTTCGTTCCGATCAGCCGCCGCAGCCGCCGATGGTGACCTTAATCGGGGCCTTCGCCATGTAGACGGACCCGTCGCTCATTTGCGCGACCGCGATGACGTTCTGCGTGCCGCCGAGCCGCATGCGGAAGCTGACCGCCGCTTTGCCGCAATGCTGCGTGAAGTGATAGCTTGACACGTCGGGGGTCGGGTTTTTGTCGGCGAAGATGTGAACGGACTTAACGTAGTCCTTGTCGGTCATCGGGCTTTCAACTTCGAAGCTGACGGGGACCGTCCGGCCGTTTTCCGCGATCTGCGGCACGTCCATTTTAATCTTGCCTTCTTTCGCCGCTTTGCCGCCGGTCAGTTTGGCGATGGCGGCAGCGGCGGCAGCCGGATCAGCGCCGGCAATGCCGGGCAGGATCCCTGCGAACATGGCCGCCAGGGCGCCTGTTCCCGCCAGGCGCATGACGTCACGCCGGGTCGCGGGCTGCATTACGATTTTTGTTACCATTTGAGCCTCCTCGAGTACTGAGGTGTTTATCTTTGATGCGGTGGGCCGGCAAAAATGCCGACTATTTCAAGGTCATCAAATAGGCGACGACGTCCTCGACGTCCTGCGCTGAAATAATCGTCTTGCCTTTGAATTTCTTGAGAACCCGGTGGAAGCCGTCGTTCTTGTAGAACGCGGGCATGATCGTTTCCGAGTTGATAACCTTGGGGTTGACGATGCGAAGCCGCAATTCGCCTGCGGAATAGCGTTTCCCGACGCCGTTCAGCTCCGGGCCGATGTTGCCGTGGTAAGCCTGTTCCGGGATCGGCATCACGTGGCAGGCCAGACAATTGCCTTTCTTGCGGTCGATCACCACTTTCTTGCCGTTGGCGGGATCGCCGGGCTTGCCGGTCAGTGACGCGGGAATGCTGGATTTGTCGACAACCTTGTATTCGATCGTCTTCATTTCCTTTTTGTCGCCCATTTTCGCGTGGCCGGCCGCAACGGCCACCCCCGCCGTCAAGACGACGGCCGCCCCGAGGGCACAATACGCCAGTGCTCTGATTTTCAAGATTTTTTCCTCCTTCTCCATGAACTGCTCCGGTTGCTGCCCCGTCGCCGTTAATGGCTTATTTTAGTATGCGGGCAGGCCTGACCAATGGAATCCTATGCTGACCACCAGTCATCATATTCTGACAACATTAAATATCAACAATGAAAGTGACGTAATTTTCCCCACCCGTAAATAAGGGAAAACCCTAGTATGCTCGGGGTTGGCGGGCGTCCGAAGGCGCCCTTTGGATCAGCCGCAGCCGTCAAACCCGTCGGCGGCCATTTTGGCTTCGTAGGGGCCCGAAATCTCGGTTCCCGGGACCAATCCGCCCTTGCCGCCCGCCCAATCGTCGGGCTTGACCACGACCAGCCATCCGGCGCCGTAAGGGTCCGCGTTGGCGGTGTCGGGTTTGCCGGTCACGTCGTCGTTGATGGCGACGATTTCACCGCCGACCGCCAGCTTCGCCGGGCCGACCCACTTGCCGGACTCAATGGTGGCGCAGGATTTACCGTCGGCGACCGAGCGGCCGACCTTTTTCGGTGTCACGGCGACCAGTTGCCCCGCCATGGCCACGGCGACCGCGGTCATGCCGACACGCACCGTGCCGTCGCCCAGGTCGTCGTACCAGATGTTGTTTTCAACGTCGTACAGCAGGTTATCGGGGAGGTTGCATCCTCTGACGTTGGCCATGGCTTGAAGTCCTTTCCTGGATTCCCACAATCTTAGTTGGCGGAGGTCGGGCCGTGAATAGGTTTTGCCGAGCAACAGAAATCGCCCAATTCCTCTTCCTCCATCTTGCCGTGGACGAAGAGGTATAGATGATTGGCCACAAGGCCCGCCAATTTCAAGCGTTTCCCGATTTCCGGATGATCCGGCTCGAGCGTGATCAGGTTATAATGGTAGACCAGCTCGCGGCAGGTCTCGCGGCAGGCGTTGAAGCTGGGCTCGCCGCGCGCGCCCTGGCGGTGCAGCGCCAGCAGGCGGAACCCTTCGCGCTCGTCCGCCGTCGGGGTCTCGCCCCGGGCGGTGACCCAATGTTCCAGCACTTCCTCGCCGAGTTGCAGCAAATCCGCCGCCGCGTGCCCGGGTTCGGTCCCGGCGCCGGCGGCCATGATGCCCAGTTCAATCTCGGCAAAGGGTCGCATGGAAATACCCCTACGCCAGCCCGGCCTTGCGGAGCGTGTTGAGGCTGTCGGAAATGTTTTCCTGAATGCCGACCTCGCGATGGCCGAGGCCAAGCGCCAAACCCAGCAGCTGCGTGAAATAAACGATCTTCACGTCCGTCTTGATGCCGAATTTCTTTTCCGCGCGCACCTGGTGCATTTCCAGGCCCGAATGACAGGTCGGGCATTCGGTCGCGATGACGTCGGCGCCGCAGGCCTCCGCCGTCTGCAACAGGTTGGTTACCAGCTTGGTCGACGTATCGGAGTCGGACAGCGTGTGCGCGCCGCCGCAGCATGCGGTCTTCAACGGGTATTCGACGATCTGGCCGCCGGCGGCTTCCAGGATGTCGTCCATGAAATGCGGCTGCGACGTGGATTCCGATCCCGGGCCCTGGTCCTTTTCCGGAAAGATGTGGCGCGGGCGCGTGTACATGCAGCCGTAATAGTTGGCGATCTTAAGGCCCTTCAGCGATTTCTTGAGGCGCGCACGGATGCCGTCTTCGCCGATCGCGTCCTTGATCCAGTCAAGCGCATGAATGGTTTCGATCTGGCCCACTTCGTAGGCCTTGTGCCCGGCTTTTTCCGAAAGCCGGTCGACAACCTCGACGGCCTTGTCGTTGTGGCCCAGGTCATATTCCGCCTTTTTCAGATTGTGGTAACACCCGTTGCAGGGCGCCATCACGGTCTTGTGGCCCATTTCGTTGGCGGCGATGCTCATCACGCGGGACGACAGATAAGTCTGAATTTGCGGGTCGATGTTCTTGACCTCCATGGCGCCGCAGCAATTCCAGTTATCGACCTCGTCCAGCTTCAATCCCAGCTTGCCGGCGACCGCGCGGGTCGAGGTGTCATACGCCCGCCCCGTGCCCTCAAGCGCGCAGCCGGGGTAATAGGCGACGGTGTCCAGGTTCTTTTTGTTGGTCATGTCGTTCATGGCTGTGTTCCCTGAAATCCTTTATTCCGCCGCGTGTTTCGGCTGGTTGAGGCCGAGTGCCTTGGCGTGTTCGGCTTCTTTCTCGTGGACGTATTCCTCGATCGCGGCGCGGGCCTTGCCCCAGTTTCTGGTCCGGGGTTTAAGGAAATTGGCAAGCCCCATGTGGACCAGCATCTTCACCGGCAGGCCGCGCAACAGCCGCTTGACCATTTCGATCAGCCAATCCTGCGCCAGGCTCTGACCCGTGCGGCCGAAAAAGCCCCGGATGATGCGGCCTTCCTCAATCTTGCCGGTAGCGATGACCTGGCTGGAAAATTCCTCATCGAAATGCATGGAGGGCGATTTCGGCGTATGGCCTTTCATTTCAAGCCAATGGGCCGTCGCCTTCATCACGCCTTCGGGCACCACGTCGCGCGGGCAGGCATAGGTGCATTTGTTGCACGACACGCACTGCCAGATGATGTCCTTGTCGCGGAGCAGTTCGCTCTCCATCCCCATGCGGATCAGATAGATCCAATAGCGCGGGTTGAAGTCCGGATTGATCGCGTTGACCGTACACGAATTGGTGCACGATCCGCACTGCCAGCACCGGTGGATATTTTCACCGCCGGGCAGCGCCTGGATCTCGTCCTGCATCGCCTCGTTATAGTCGGTGATGACGCGGGACTGGATGAAGGTGCTCCAATGGCCCGAAACGTCGACGCCGTCGATTTCCAACTTTTCGTTGGTGACGATGTTTTCCGGCCGGATCAGGTTTTTTTCATGAATGGGCATGGCGATGTCCGGTCAATGGGTTGTCTTGATGTCTGGCATGACGAAGCGCGTGCCGTCGGCAAGCCGCACGCGGGTCTTGCCGGTTTCCGTGTCGACCCCGTCGAGCCCCAACATCCGCCGCGTGAACTGCATGGGGTCAAGTTCGGATGAAAAATCGGTGCGGAGGAAACTGCCGCCCTGTTCATTGATATAATCGGCGTAAATCTGCGCCAACAGCAGATCGACGTAATACAGCATGTCGCGGAAGATGCCGTTGGTCGCGAGGAACTGGCTCAGCTCTTCTCGCAGCATTAAATGCGTGGCGTAGGTATCGGGGATGTCCAGCGTGATGTTGTCGATGTCGTCGGCGAACCAGATTTCCCGCAACACGCCGGTGTTGGCCTGTTTGTCCCACACCCAGCGGCACATCAGCGGATACTGTTCCGGATTGGTGAAGTGCAGGATTTCGGCGGCCAGGTCGCGGACCCAGCGGTCTTTCTTGGGGTTGTCTTCCAGCGCGTCGCAGAACGCGGCGATCCGGTCGTCCGTGTCGGCGCCGACGGCGGCGCCCGCGATCAGGGCCTGAATGGCGCGCCGGACCGGGACCATGTCCCGCCCTTCGAGCCAGGTGCCGATCCGCCGCCGGACGGAGCCCATGAAGGCGGCGAGCCCGATGAGGGTGTCGCCTTCCAGGTCCTTGATCTTGTCGGGGGCCAGCGTTTCGCGGAACAGTGCCGTCTTGAAGGCTAGGCCGGTGATATAGGCCTCGATGCCGTGTTCTGTGTCCGTGGCCTTGACGAGGGTTTCCAGGCTCCGGGTCAGGCGGGGGCCGCTCAAGTCCAGCACCGGGCGTTCGATCGCCCGGCCCATATCAAGCTCTGACGCCACCGCCCCCATACTCCCGTTTACTCGGCCGCCTGCAGCCCGCCCATGGAGGCGAACGCCGCCATGGCCGCACTGGCGCCCTGGGCGATGGAATCGTCGATGGTTTCCGGTCCCGTGGCGGCGCCCGCGACGAACACGCCCGGGCGCGACGTGCGGCCCGGCCCGCCGTAGGTATCTTCGCGGCCAATGTGGCCGTGTTTCTGCAATTGCACGTCGAAGATCGATCCGATCAGCATGTTGTCGACGTTCGGGTCCATGCCGATGGCGTGGACGACCATGTCGAAGGGGATGGTGATCGGGCGTTTGACCAACGTGTCCTCGCCCTTGACGATCAACCGTTCGCCGTTGGACGTGACTTCCGCGATCCGCGCCTTGATGTACTTGACCTTAAATTCCTCCTGGGACTTCCAGTAGTAGGTGTCCTCATAAAGGCCGAAGGTCCGGATATCCATGTAATAAATATAAACGTGGCAATCGGGCAGTTCTTCGCGGATTTCCATGGCGATGTTCGACGACACGGTGCAGCAGATTTTCGAACACCATTCGCGGCCGATCTGCCGGTCGCGGGACCCGACGCAGAGCAGGATCGCCACCCGCTCGGGCTTGCGTCCGTCGGACGGGCAGCGCACGCCCTTACCGCTTGAAATCATCTGTTCCACCTGGGTCGTGGTAACCACGTCGGGGAACATGCCGAAACCCCATTCCGGTTTGTTGACGCTGTCGAAGTGGGTGAACCCGGTGCACAGGATCGCGGCCCCGGCTTCGACCGTGTCGCCGCCCGAAAGCTTCGCCGTGAAGTTGCCCGGCCCGCCGGAAAATTCGGCGACGGTCTGGCCCGTCCGGACATCGACGTTGTTTGCCGACTGAACACGCGCGACCATGCCGCCGATGGCGTCTTTCGCCCATTCGCCGGTCGGCACCAGTTTGGCGTAGCCGGACAGGATCGGCGCGCCGCCGAGCTGGCTTTCTTTTTCCACCAGCACCGTGGGCTGGCCGATGGCGGAGAGGGAGTGCGCGGCGGACAGCCCGGCCGGCCCCCCGCCGACAATGAGGATCGGTTTGGTCATGGTTTGTAATTATCCTGCTGAGGCGTCGATTTTCTTGAAGCCTGGGCCCGAAGTGATCTTGAGCCGAGGGTCGTAGAGCGATTCACCTTTGCCGGCCTTGACCTGTTCCAGATAGGTCTCGAACTCGGCTTTTTTCTTTTGCCAGTCGATGCCCATCTTGGTCAGCAGGTCCTCGAACGCGGACGCATGCCAATGCAGCTGCACGATCTTGAACGGGTCGGCGCCGCAGGCGAGTGCGGCGAACTGGCAGTCGGCGACCACGGGCAGGGACACGTCCTTGCCGACGGCCTTGCCGATCCACTGGTTTTTATCCAGCGTCGTGATGCAACCGGTGTCGTGGCCGATCATCACGTCCGACCGGGCTTCTTCCACCGCGACCTTGATCTTGCGGTCGATGGCGTAGGACCGGGTGAATTCGCGTTCCGAAATGATGTGGCGGAAGCCGAACCCGCAGCAATCGTACCAGGTCGAATAATCGATCACCTGGGCGCCCATTTCCTGGATGATGCCGGTCGACACGGCGACGCGGTTGCCTTCCAGGATTTCGTTGTCGTAAATCGCGTCTTCCGGGATCATCTTATAGACGTGGCAGGCCGGGTGGATGGTCGCCCGGATGTGGTCGACGTCAATTTCCCGCATGGCGCGGATGTCCTTCCGCATGACATGCAGCCATTCGGAATAGTGGACGATTTCCTCGGGGATCAGCAGCTTGCCGTCAACAAGCCGGCCGAGCTTGCCCAGGATCTTCTTCACCCGTTCGCGCAGTTCCGCCGAATGGAGCAAAAAGCCGCGAATTTCCTTGTAGTTGCCGAAGGACGTGCCGCAATGGACCAGCGGGTAGAAGTGCCCGTCCGCATGACCCTGCGCCTTGCCCGACACATACGCCTGATGGAAATTGCGGAGGAACACCGCCGCCAGGCTTTCGACGTTGCCGATGCCCGATCCGTGGTAGTTCCACGCCGTGCACGACGTCTGGTCGGTTTCGTCCAGGTACTGGGTGTTCATCCGGTTCATCAGCCACAAAAGCGACGACGGATAGCCCGGAATGTTGCCGCACTGGCCACAGGACTTGTGATGCCAAAGCCGCGTCGTCGGGATTTTCTTGTCCCATCCGAACAGCGTCTTGACCATGCGCGGCTGGTGATCGTCGGACACCCGGTGGACCAGGATTTCCCCGTCCTTTTCCAGCTGCCACATGATGTCGCGCACATCCTCGACCCGGTCCTTGCTGGTCAGCATGGACCGCTTGTCGACCCGCGCCTCGACCCAGGACGTCGCGGCCCGCGCATCCTCGGCGTTCAGCTTGGCGTTGTTCCACTCGGACCCGTGGCCGGTCAGGCGTTCACCACAATTCGAATCGCTCATTGGTCACTCCTGTCTAAGGGCCGCGTCCGGCCCCATACTTTTTCAATCCCGCACCCGTTTTGGTGCGCGGACTTAATCGTCTTCGTCTTCCTGCTCTTCGAGCCAGTCGTCATAGTCGTCGCGTTTTTCGTCCATGATGTCGGTGATCACGTCGAACAGGTTTTCGTCAATGGTTTCAAGCTGATCGAGCACCCCGGTCATTTCCCAGATGGTGTAAAGCTCGATCGAGGTCTTCAGGTTCACTTCCCACGCCGTTTCGAGTGTGTTCAGGGTCGGCATGGGGATCGCCGCGCGCAGCACCTTCAAGGGCGCGTCGATCTTGGAAATGTTGGGGCCCCAGTCGGCGAAGTGATCGGGGGTGATCATGTTGGGCGCCAGCTGGTTGCCGGTCGAAATCAGTTTCAGCATCACGCGGGAAAACGGCCGCAGCACGTCTTTCGCCGACTGCATGCCGTGCTTGATGGCAACCTCGCGCATGATCATCACCAAACCGCCCGGCGAATTGCCGAACGGGCAGCGCGCGGCGCAGGTATAACACTGGGCGCAGGACCAGATTTTTTCCTGCATGGCGTCATAGATGCCTTCCAGGTTTTCGGTCCACAAAAGCTGCACGATCTCGCGCGGCGAAAAATCGTAGTAGTGCGCCGCCGGGCAGGTCGCGGTGCAGATGCCGCAGTTCAGACAGCCGTTCAGTTCATGGTCGAACCGGATGTCCGCCTGAATGTCCTGAAAGACCTCTTCCAGGTTTTCGCGGGACAGGGGCGCGTTGTCCGATACCGGATCGCCGATGTGTTCCTGGATGCGGGAACCGTGGGCACTCATGGGCTGGCTTTCCCTTCGGGCTTAAGGCGTTTGACTTAGTAGGTCAGGCAGCGGGTGTTGTCGTCTTCCATCACCTGTTCGATGACATAGGCGCCGCCGACGATGCCTTCGCATTCGGGGATCAGGTCGTCCTCGGTCATGTCGAACAGGTCCAGATTGGGCGAACAGCAGTAAAACTTCACCCCGGCGTCGTGCGCGTCCTTGATGAAGTCATAGACGTTCTTGGGCGATCCCGGTTTAACCACCAGCTTTTCGGCCACGCCCTTTTTCATCAAAGAGCCGGACGTCGCGGTGCAAATGACCTCGACCTCGTAATCCATGGCGGCGGCGACCGTCGCCTGGAAAAAGGGCGCGCCCAGTTCTTCCCCGTTTTTGGGGTCCGTGTTGACCATAATGATGACGAGCTTTTCAGCCATCGCCGCCTCCCGTGATGTTCCCTGCCTTATCGAAAGCCCCCCTAATGCGCCACGCGGGCGCGGGCCTTCGTCTTGATACGACCGACAATATATAAAATTTGAATATGTTACAACCCATGGAATCCGGCTTTTCCCCTGTCTCACGTCCTCTTGAACGGGCGGTTTTTGGCGTGACCGGCGCCCGGCTACTCAATCGCGCCCATCCAGCCGGTCAATTGTACCAGACCGGTCATAATGGGGACGAGGGCGTCTTCGATTTCCGTCTGCCGGGCGCGGACCGCCGCCAACTGATCGGCGGGGTTTTCGGGGGATTCTTCGAACTCCATGATCAAATCCTCGGCCATGGCGGCCTTGATTCCCGGATGGCCGATAAACCCGAAACAGTTGGGCGCGGGTTGAAACAGGGCCGGGCGGCCCGCCGCGTCGACCGCCAGGATATCCGCGTGCGGCGGCGGTACGGGCCGGCCCCGCATGTAAACGGCGACGGGGAAGCGTTCGGGCAGGTAGCCGTTCAGCGCGCCGTCCTTGGCGCGTTTGGCCTCCGTCACCTCGAATGTCAACGGGCCGGGCTCGAGCCCGCCGCCGGACGCCAGCGCCAAAATCTGCGCCCCCAGCCCGATGCCCACCACCGGGGCGCCGACCAGCATGGCTTCCTTGGTCAGGGCGACTTCCTCTTTCAGCGTCGGCAGGTCCCGGGTCCCGTCGGCCCCCCAGGGCCCGCCGCCCAGCAGGATCACCCCGTCCGTGAACTTGACCGTCGCCGGCAGCTTGCCGTCGGTCGCGTGCGGCCGCATGTAGGCAAACCGGATATTCCGGCCTTCCAGGTGGTCTTCCATGTGGCCCAGGTATTCGGCGTCCGTGTGCTGGATGACGAACAGCGACCGGCGCGGCGTGACCAGATCGTCCGTGGTCATGCCGGAGCCTTGCCGCTTTCCATGGCCGCCACGAAGGCCGCGATGAAATCACCCGGCGTAAGCGTCAGGGCGTCGACCCGCGCATCTTGGAAAAACTGTTTGATAACCTGGGGCGCGTCGCTGGCGCGCTCGCCCCGCAATCGGGCTTCCAGGTCGAACACCGCCCGGGGGGGTGCGATGAAAAAGTCGCCGGTGAACAGAACCTCCCGAATGCGGTCGGGCGCGGCACTTTCCAGCCGCAGATACGCCGTCACCGTGCCACCGGCGCCGGGGTGGCTGCCCTCCAGCACGTCGCCGGTGCGGGCGGGGGCGTCGATCTCGAACACATAGTCGTCGCGGCCGATCTCTTCTTCGTAAGCGTTTCGGCAGCGGGCTTCTTCGCCCTCGGACGCCGTGTCCGCCCGGCAGTCGAGGCCGAGGCCGTCCGCGAACCCTTGCGTCAACGCCGCCTGGATGGTCGCCAGGTCCGGCACGCCGCCGCCCATCAACGCCTTCAGCGTCGTCACCCGCTTGGCCGGGTCGTCCAGGTCGCGTTTTTTCAGTTTGGCTTCCGGCACGTTCAGGGCCGCCATCATGCGGGCCGGGTCGACGGTGATCAAAAGCGTGCCTTGATAGAAAAGAACATCGCCTTCGAAAAACCCGCCTGTGCCGCAAATTTTCCGGCCGTCGACCTCAATATCGTTTCTCGGGCGGTATTTGGCGTCGATGCCGAGGATGGAAAGCCCCGAGGCGGCAGCTTCGCAGATCGCTTTGGCCGCCTGGCCCAGGTCGCCGAAGGGCAGGTGGGCGCGCTTGAACACAAGCTCCCAGCCCAACTGCCCCTCGTCGAAAAAGATTGCGCCGCCGCCGGTGATGCGGCGGACCAGCTCGATCCCCTCGCGGCGGCAGTGGTCGATCCTGACTTCGCGCGACATGTCCTGATGCCGGCCCACAAGCGCCGAGGGCGTGAACCGCAGAAAGCGGATGGTGTCCGGGATCGCGTCTTCCAGCCGGGCGTCGATCAGCGCCCGGTCGAAGGCGATGTTTTCCCGCCCGCCGCGCAGGCCCGTATCGATCACGCGAAAGGGTGTGGCCAAGTCCAGATACCCCCGGGGGCCTATTTGCTCGCCGGCATGTCCAGCTGGCGGCGGATTTTCTTGATGTCCCGCTTGTTCGGCTGAAACGGATAGCTCGCGATATTACTGGGCGGCGAATCCCCATACGGCCGGTCGCAGGCGGAAATGTCCTCGGCGAATTTGCCGGGGCAGCCAGACGTGCGAAACGCGATGCCGGCGTCGACGACCGTATCCAATTCTCCCTTGGGTAGACCGAAATCGACGACCCGGCCTTCGTCATCGAATTTCATGTGGCCGACCTTCACGCCGTAATAATCGATCAGGTAGCGCGCCAACTGCACCCGCCGCCACTGGTCCCTGGGCGTTGCCGGCAGGTGGTCCATCAGTGATCCCTTTTCCGGGAAGAAGCAGAACATGTGACTGTGCCCGCCCATATCGACCAGTTGCTGGATCAGGGTCAGCACGTCGTGTTCCGTTTCGCCCATGCCGACGATGATGTGGGCGCCGAATTTCTGCGGGCCGAAAATGTCGTGGGCGGCGTTCAAAATTTCCCAATATTTCTTCCACGAATGGGGCGACGCGACGCCGCGCCCCCGCGTGCGATCGAACAGTTCCGGCGTCGCGGCGTCCAGCGCCACGGTGAAAATGTCCGCCCCCATGTCGTGCAAAATCTGGACGTCCTTCCGGGTCATGGTCGTCGGGTTCGACAGGATCGAAATCGGAATGTCGTCGGGTGATACCCGGTCGGTCCAGGTTTTCAGCACTGTCTTGGTGTCGTCGTCCGAATTGGGGTGCGTGATCATGGAAATGCACATGCGGTGGAAGGGCGACTTGGCCCCGTCCCGCGCGACGATGTCGGCAACCTCGGCCATGGGCACGGCGGGCCAGTCGACGCGGATGAAATTGCGGTCGGCGTAATCGCGCTCGTGCTCCCGGTGGCGGGCCAGCCCGCAATAGGCGCAGTTGGCGCGGCAGCCTTCCGGATAGGTCAGCAAAAGGTTCAGGCACCGCGTGCACTCGCACCGGTGCATCTGGCCGTTCATGATGCCCAGCGTGATCGCCGCCGCCGTCGACATCTGCACATATTCGGGCGACCGCATGGCGGGCGTCTGGATGTTGTAATTGGGCCGGTAGACGCCCGTCGGCGGCACGGCGGCGGTTTTCACCCGCCCGCCGTTGCGGGTTTCCTTCGGCGCTTCCTGGGGTGCGCGCGGGGCCATGTCGGCGAAGTGGTTGAAGTCGAGCCCGCCCTTGCCCTTGGCGCCGGGCGCCGCGTTTTCCGGTTTCAAACAGGTCATCTTGGTCTCCGCCCTGATTTCTCTTTGTCGTTCATTTAATTCATGCCGCCCAATATTCCGGATAGGCGATCCAGCCGCGGCGCAAATCGTCCGCCCCCGGCGCGCCGCCGGCCTGGAACCGGTCCAACAGTTCCCGGCGGCGTTTAAGCGCCCGGTCGAGCGCCGGTTTGAACAGGTCTTCCAGTTCTTCCGCATAATCCGCCGCCGCGCCCGCGTCACCTGCCAGCAACTTGGCCGCCGCCTCGCCGGCAAGCCGGCCCGACTGCGCGGCGGACGCGATGCCCGCCCCGGTCACCGGGTTGGCGAGGCCCGCCGCGTCACCGGCCAGCAGCACCGGGACGTCGCCCAATGCCGAAACCGGATCCAACATCCCGCCCACCGGGATCGCGCCGCCCGTATGGCCCATCACGTCGGCGCCGACGCGGTCTTCGGCCATCAGGCTTTGGTGCAGATCGTCGACGATGGCTTTCAGTTTGTCCCGGGCCGTCGGCGTCACGCCCGCGCCGATGTGGGCGATGTCGCCCTTGGGGAACAGCCAGCCGTATCCGCCCGGAATATCGGCGGAAAGGAAAATATCCGTCGCGCTGTGCGGGCGCAGCAGCGGCACCGTCACCTGCCGGGTTTCAACCAGGTCTTCGTTCACCCGGCCGCAAGCCCGCCCGACGCGGGACCGGGGCCCGTCGCAGCCGATCAAGACCCGGCCCCGGAACACGTCGCCGGTGGTCAGGCGCACGGCCCCGTCCGCCGCCACGTCGGCGACGGCAATGCCGAACCGGCAGTCCGCGCCCGCGTCTTCGGCGCGTTTCACCAATCCCGCGTCAAAGGCGTCCCGGGAAATCATGTTGCCGGGGAAGTGCGGTTTCTGGTGCGGCGTTTCGCCGGAAACATAGGTCACCATTTCGTCGATGGGCTGCGCCGTGACCGCACCCAGGCCGTCCAGTTCCTGGCCCAGAAGGGTCGGCACGAACTCGGCGCACTGCACCGGGAAGCCCGCGCGTTTGCGCCGGTCGAGCGCGATCACCGAACGGCCCGCCTGTGCCGCGGCCTCCGCCGCCCGCGCCCCCGCGGGGCCCATGCCGATGATCAGAACGTCGCAACGGGTTTCCGTCATCACGCGGCGCACGACGCTTTGGCGCCGTCCCCCCCGAGCTTCACCGAACAGCACGCATGCGCCTGGTCGAACGGCCGGCCGATGGAGTCGGCCAAGGCGACCATGCCGTCCGCCGGAAAGGCGATGCCGTCCAGCCCCGCCATGACGGCGTAGGCGTCGATGGCGCGGCGCGCCATGCCCGCCGGCCGGGCGCAGCCGAGCAAGACTTGCTTGTTCGCCAGCCGTTCCCGCGCGTCGGCAAAGATCGCGCCCACGGCATCGGGCGGCGTCGGTTTGTACAGACCCGGCTTGGTGAAGTAATCCATGATCACCACGAGCACCAGGGCGTGAATGTCGTGGCGCGCACAGATGTCCAGCGCATTGGCCTCGCCCAATATGTCGCCGTAATGCAGGCCGATGACGATGTGCGGCACCACTTCCATTTTGGTCGAACACAGCGCCGCCAGGGTCTTTTCGAAATCGTCGACCGGCCGGTCCAGGTGATAGACGTCGCGGATGGTCGCTTCCGCGCCGATCACGTCCATCATCACCGTGTCGACGCCCGCCGATTCCATGGATTTGGCGCGGGCTTCGTCCATCAGCGCCGAATGGACCGCGATGCGAAGGTGCGGAAACTCGCGCTTCAGCTTTTCGACCGTCGGGTAATACCGCTCATAGGGAATTTCGTTCCGCCGGTTCGATCCGCCTGACAACAAGAACCCCTGCAAATTTTGCAGCATGATCAGGTCGCGGACTTTCTGTTCCAGCATCTCCGGATTGGTCGCGGGGATCATGGGCTCCAAAATTTTCGCCTGGCAATGATCGCAATTCAGCGCGCATGCCCCCGCCGTGATGGAAAAGGCCGGGAAGCTGTTTTTGGTGCAGCCTTGAAGCTCGCTCGACGTGTAATCCTTGAAGGTCGGGGTTGAAAACCGGATCGGCCGTTCCAGCGCCGCGCCCGATTTTTCCAGCCGCGAAACCAACGCGTCGTCGAAGGGCGCGTCCTCCAGCTCTTCAATATCCCGGATGCGGTCAAGCCAGGTCATGGATCAGGCCTCCTTCTGCCGCGCGGCCTGGGCCAAAAGCCCGTCGCGGGCGAGCAAGTCCAATGCCGGGCGGGCGCATTCGGCGGCCAGCGCCCGGCGGTCGGGGCAGGCGCGAACGGCGCGGGCGGCTTGGTGGGCGTTGGGGATGCCGGCGGCGGCAAGGGTCGCTGGCGTCGGATACAGCGTCGCGTCCAGAAACCGCGTCAGCAAAAACCGCAGCGTATGGCCGAAGGCCGCCCGCCGCACGGGCGTCATCAGCCCGACCCGGTTGGAAAGAAACACGCGGGCGGCGGAAATATGCCGCGCTTCGTCCCGGTGGTGCAGGTCCAGGACCTGGCGGGCGACGGGGCAAAGGTCCGCCCGGCCGTCGCGCGCTTCGCGCAGCGCCTTGATGGCGAAGGTGTCGGTCACCGTCTCGCCCACATAAACCATGGCCCAGAACTCCGGGGATGACGGGCTCAGCCGCCGGGCGACCCAGCTGAGCAGTCCCGTCGTGCCCAAAAGCTCGACGCCGGCGGCGCCCGCGCGCTCGATCATTTCCAGAAACATCAGACTGTGGCCCGATTCTTCCCGCACTTCCTGGAGCATCACGCGGGCTTCCGCCGTCGACAGGCCCAGGAAGCCTTTTTCCGTCACGCGCGAAATCAACAATCCTTCGAGCCACATGCCCGCCGCGCAAAGCCTGGCGAACTCGAACCGGCTCAGCCGATTGGCCTGGTCGTTGTCGAGCCCCCGGACGGACAACAACCCATGCGGCAGCCACGGCAACGCGTCGTCCGCGTCCGCCCACGCGACCTGCGCCACCGGATCGCGGTAATCCTGCCCGTGCGCGCCCAGGCGGTCGAGAACGCGGTTGCTTTCATTTGCCTTCGTCATGCGGGCGCCATCTGCGGGTTGCCCGCGGGGACTGTGCCCAGGCGCGGCAGCACATCCACCGCCAGCCGTTCCAGGCACCGGACCTGCTCGGCCGCCGTCAGGTCACCGCCGCCGATGATCAAACTCACCCGGTCGAGCCCCGCCGCCTGCAGTTTCGACAGCCTGGCCGCCACGTGGTCCGCGTCGCCGACGGCGGCGAGGCCCAGGGTTTCCAGGACCGCGAGGCTCAATACCTTGTCCAACACCGGCGTCAGCCAGCCGAGCTTGCGGTAATGCTCATACCCCGCGACCTGTTTTTTCAAAATTCCCTGCGCGACCTCGAACACCCGGCGGTAGGCCCAGACAAGGCCGTCCTCCGCGCGCTTCCGCGCCGCCGCGTGGTCGTCCCCGCAGTAACACGCCATGGCGAACGATGTTTTGCCCTCCGGTCGGAGCCGGCGGTAGCGGGCCAGATCCCGTTCGACCATGGGCCAGGGCTTGAACGGCCCGGTCATGATGTCGAGCCCCAGGTCGGCCGCAAGATCGAAGGTTTCCGGGCTGACGGCGGCGATCCAACCGTTCCGAAGCCTTGGGGCGGGCGCCGGGTTGAGGCTGAAATCCTTACCCTCCCGCGTAAAGCCGCCGGTTTCGAGCAGGCCCGCGAGCGCCTTGAATTTTTCCAGGAACACTTGTCGGCTTTCTCCCGGGTTTTCGCCGAAACCTTCCAGTTCCGTCGTCGTCACGCCGCGGCCGACGCCCCACAGGACCCGCCCGTTTGAAAGGGCATCCAGCGTCGCCAGCCGTTCGGCGATGCGGACCGGGTCATGGATCGGCAGCGGCAATATGGCGAAGCCGAGTTTCAACCGCGTGGTTTCACGGGCGATGGCGGCCAGAACCATGTCGGGCGCCGCGGACGTGCTGTAATCGCCCAAAAAGTGATGCTCCGGCAGCCACAGCGCGCCGACGCCCAGCCGGTCGGCGGCGCGGGCGACCTCGATCAGGTCGCTGAATATCCGTTCCTGGCTGATGTTTGCGGCAGGCGGCTTCGCCAGTTCGCAAAACAGATCGATTTCCATGGAAATTGCGCGACGCCGCCCGCGTCGCCCCCTTTAAATTCGTCCGGTCACTGTGCCACGCAGTTTATATTAAGTGAATATGTAAAGTCCGTCGAATATGGTACCATCCGGACGACGAGCATCAAGCGACGAAGCCTGATCGGGAGGAATGAAAATGTACCGAAGAATTTTCCTTGCGGCGTGCGCCGCGGTCATCGGCCTGGGGCTTGGCGCCGCCGACGTGCGCGCCGAGGCGAAACAAAAGCTTTTGCCGGCGATCGAGCCCAACGAAGAGGGCGTTTATGTTCAGCCCTGGTTCGTCGATACGTTTCTCGATCTGCGCGAAGACATTGCTGATGCGAAAAAGCAGGGCAAGCAGCTGGTGATCCTGTGGGAACAGCGGGGATGCCCCTATTGCAAGGAAATGCATCAGGTCAATCTGCGCGTTCCGGAAATCGTCGATTACGTTCGGGCGAACTTCAACATCCTGCAGCTGAACCTGTGGGGCGACCGCATGGTCACCGACACGGACGGCAAAAAAATGCGGGAAAAGGAACTGGCCCGGAAATATCGGGTGCAGTTCACGCCGACGCTGCAGTTTTTCCCGGCGGACCTGGCCAAGGACAACAAGAAGCCCGGCCATGATATCGAAGTCTGGCGGCTGCTGGGGTATTGGAAGCCGTTCCACTTTTTAAACTCGTTCGTCTACGTCAAGACCGACGGATACAAAGAGCAACCGAATTTTCAGCGCTGGCTCCAGGCCCGGGCCGAGGAACTCCGCCGCCAGGGTAAGGACGTGACGCTCTGGTAGGCGTGACGTCTTAAAAAAGAAAAAGGCGGCCCCGGCGGGCCGCCTTTTTTATTCGGGTTTTTCGAGGTCGGTCAGGAGCGCGAAAACACCGCGCCGATGGCCGCGCCCAGGCTGCCTTCCTCGATGTACTTCAGGCCGATGACGCCGCCCAGCATGATGGAGCCCAGCGCCAGGACCGATCCGAACGCCAGCGTCGACATGCCGGTGATGCCCTGGCCGACGGTGCAGCCGAGCGCCATCACCCCGCCGATGCCCATGATCGACGCGCCGAACAGATGGCGGGCCATGTCGTTGGCGTCGGTGAAGCTTTCGAGTTTGAATTCGCCCTTGACCTTGGCCGACAGAAACGATCCCATGATTACCCCGCCGACGACGGCGATGCCGAAGTTGATCTTCGACCCGGTGAAGGTCATCAGGTATTGAATGCTCTCACCCACCGGGGCGACGAAGGTGAAGGACGCCATGGCGACCGGTTCGAACTCGTCATTGCCGATCACGCCGGTCACGTACCACGCCGCCGGCACCAGGGCGCCGATGATCAGCCCGGCCGCCACGTCGGCCTTGGACTGGCGGAATTCTTCGCTTTTGAAACAGAACCACAGCAGGCCCAGGACGACGACGGCGGTGACCGCGATCTGCGCGGTCCCGGCCGGCACAGCCAGCTGGGCGATCAAGTCGGGGATGCCCTGGGTCTTCATGCCGTGGGCGCCCAGGTCGATGTTGGTCGCACCCTCAAGCTCGACCCGCGCCAGGCCGATCAGGCCGCGCAGCGTCATATAGGCGAAAATGCCGAGCACCACGGCGACCACCAGCGATTTCAGGTTACCCGCACCCAGGCGGACCAGGGTCTTGTTGCCGCAGCCGCCGGTCATGGTCATGCCAAACCCGAACAGCAGGCCGCCGATGATCGCGCCCGCCCACCCCAGGTTCGCCGTCAGGTAAATGGATTTCGACAGGTTCAGGACGCCCGCAATGTGCAGCGCCTGACTGCCCAGGACGGCGACCGCGACGGCCAGCATCCAGGCGCGGAAACGGTTCCATTCCTCCATGAAGACGGCGTCGGACAACGCCCCCATGGTGCAGAAATTGGTCCGCTGCGCGGTGATCCCGAACACGATGCCAAGCCCGAACCCGGCGCTGGATACGATCAGCCCGACAGGAAGTTCCGCCATCATTCATTCTCCCATCCGATAATGTAGAAGTCGGCGGCCATCATATTCAGATTTTATAGATTATCAATTCAAACCGCCGTTATTTCGGGCGTCCGAGACCGGGCCGGACCCAGGGCCGGATAAAACCCCTTTTCTTCACTTTACATATTTATATATTGTGCGGGCGCCGCGATTGAATTCAGACACGGGAGGCATCACGCGCCATGGCTACCACGCAACTCGACACCAAGGGCCTTAACTGCCCGCTGCCCATCGTCAAGGCCAAGAAGGCCATCAAGGATCTTCAGGCCGGCGACATCCTCGAAGTGCTCGCGACCGATCCGGGCGCGGTCAAGGATTTCGAGGCGTTCAGCCGCGCCACCGGCAATCCCCTGAAGGAATGGAGCGAAGACGGCGGTGTCTTCACCTTCCTGATCGAAAAGGCCTGATCCGCCCGCCTCTGACGTATGTGCCGGGCGCGGCCGGGGATTACAGGCTGTCGCCTGCCGCCCCGCCAGCGTACACTCCGCCGGACTTTTGACCGCGTGACCGAAGGGGCCGGACCCGCCCGTGCGACAGGCAATCTACACCGCAACCGTCTTCGTGACGTCCGGCGCCGCCTTGGTGCTGGAAATCGTCGCCGGCCGTCTGATCGCGCCCTATGTGGGTATGTCTTTATATACATGGACGGCGATCATCGCGGTGATCCTGGCGGGTCTTTCCGCCGGGCACTGGATCGGCGGCCGGCTGGCGTCCGACGGGGTTGATCCGAAAGTCATGCAGGGGCGGATCGCCGGCGCGCTGGCGCTATCGGCGCTGTTCAGCCTGCTGTCGCTGGTTCTGCTCCGGGTGATCAGCGCCAACCTGTTAAAGGCGGGCCTTAACCCGGTCGCCTCGATCGTGCTGCTGACGGGGCTTTTATTCTTCATGCCCAGTCTGTTTGTCGGCGTCGTGTCGCCGGTCGCGACCAAGCTCGCCCTCGACGACCGGCCCCATGAAACCGGACAGGTCCTCGGCCGCATGTTCGCGGTCGGCGCGATGGGCAGCATCTTCGGCACGCTTGCCGCCGGATACCTGTTAATTTCCTGGATCGGATCGACGGGCACGGTGGTCGCCGTCGCCGTCATCTATGCCGTGCTCGGCGCCGGGTTCGCCTATTGGGCCCGGACGCATGCGGCCTGGGCGGCGGGGGGCTTGGCGGCCTTCGCGGCGCTGTTCTGGTGGGGCACGTCGGCCAAGGCGCTGACCTCGCCCTGCATGGTCGAAAGCGACTATTTCTGCATTCGCATGGACGATTTCTCCCGTGAAAGCGGCCGGCCCAGCCGCCTGATGGTGCTGGACCATCTGGTTCACTCGATCAATGACCGGGACGAACCGGGCATTCTTTACAGCCCCTATGTTCATTTCGTCGACGAATACGCGGCGCTGCGTTTTCGCCCGCTGCAGCCGGTGAACGCGTTTTTCATCGGCGGCGGCGGCTATACCCTGCCGCGCGCCTGGGCCAAAAATTATCCGGGGGGCTCGCTGATCGTTGCCGAAATCGACCCCGCCGTGACGCAGGTTGCCCGGTCAGACATGTGGCTCAAGCCCTGGGACCGGCAGTTGACGATCCTGCATCAGGACGCGCGCCGGGCGCTCCGCGATCTGCCGGCGGACAAACGCTTCGATGTGGTGTTCGGTGATGCATTTCATGACATCACCGTGCCGCCGCATCTGGTGACCCGGGAATTCCACGGGGAAATAAAACGCCGCCTGACGCCCGAAGGGTTTTACGTGGTCAACGCGGTCGACCTGGGGCGCGACCCGAAGTTTCTGTTTAGCTTGGTCAAGACGCTGCGGTTGGATTTCAAGGCCGTCGAAGTCTGGAAGGTTTTGGACGAAATCGACGAAACCGGACGGGTGACCTTCATTGTCGTGGCCACGGACAAGGCATTGCCCAGGGATAAAATAACATCGGCCTTTGGGCTGGTCCGGGATTGGGTGCGCTGGCCGGTGGATGACCTTTCGGCGCGGTCATCCCGAATTGACCTGCCGGTCCTGACCGACGATTTTGCGCCCATTGACCGTTTGATGTCCGATCTGCTGCTGACGCCTGAATAAGTTCGCCGGCGGGCCGTCACAGTCCCTGGACGGGCCGGTCGATCCCACTTAAATTGGCGGCAAAAGTCCTGGAGGAACCGCCATGCCCTACCCGACCGACCCCGCCGCGCCCCGGGCACGGCCTGCCCGGCCTGCGGCTTGACGGACGAACGGCCGAACGCGAAAGGGGCCTGAGGCGGGTATGGCGCATTCACTCGAAGCGATGTTTCATCCGAAGGCCGTGGCCGTCATCGGCGCGTCGGACACGAAATCCCGCATCGGCGGGCGGCCGATCCATTTCTGCCTGCAGGGCAAGTTCCGGGGCGACATTTATCCGATCAATCCCAACCGGGAAATCGTGCAGGGCTTGAAGGCCTATCCGTCCATCAAGGATACGCCGACGCCGGTCGAATGTGCCATTGTCGCCGTCCCCGCCGACATCGCCTTGGGCGCGATCCGGGACTGCATCGACGCGGGCGTCAAATCGGCGGTGATCTTCACGTCGGGTTTTGCCGAAGCCGGCGACGGCGGCGCCAAGGTTCAGCGCGAGATGGAAGCCATGATCCGCGAAAGCCCCATGCGCGCCATCGGGCCGAACTGCCTCGGCATGTTCACGGTGACGGAAGGCTGGTACGCGACCTTCGCCAGCGCGCCGGATACGCTCAAGGTGCCGCCGGGGCCTGTCGGCATCGTGACGCAGTCGGGCGCCTACGGTTCGCACGTCTTCATTGCCGCGCAGGAACGCCGCGTCGGCAACAACTACTGGGTCACCACCGGCAACGAATGCGACGTCGACGTCGCCGAAATCATCAAGTTCTACGCCCAGGCGCCGGATGTGCAGGTCATCATGGCGTCGGCGGAGGGCGTCAGGAATCCCGACCGCATGTGCGAGGCGCTGGAAATGGCGCGGGACGCGGAAAAGCCCGTGGTCTTTCAAAAGGTCGGGCGCACCGAACTGGGCGCCCAGGCGGCCAAGTCGCACACCGCGTCGCTCGCCGGGTCGGACGCAATCTATGACGCGCTGTTCAAACAATACGGCGTCTACCGCGCCGAAACGACCGAGGAAATGATCGACATCGCCTATGCCTGCCAGTTCGGCCGCCGTCCGGCGGGCCGGAAGCTCTGCATTCAGACGATCTCCGGCGGCATCGGCGTGCAGATGGCGGATGCAGCGGAAAAATTCGGGCTCGACGTGCCGCCCATGCCGGAACAATTGCAAAAAGACCTGAAGGCCAAGATGCCGTTCGCGACGTTGCGCAATCCGGTCGACTTTTCGGCGCAGACGCTGAACGAGCCGGAAAAAATGGTCGAAAACCTGCGCCGCACGTTTACCGAGGCCGATTACGACGGCACCATCGTCTACATGGCCGGCGTGCCGGGCACGCCGCTGATGGGGGCCGCGTGCCTCGACATCATGCGGGGGCTCCGGGGGGAGTTTCCGGATGAACTCCTGTTCATGTGCATGGCGGGCTCGGCCCACATCGTGCCCGAATACGAAGCCCTGCAGTATCCCTGCTTCGAAGACCCTGACGGCGCTGTCCGCGCCCTGGCGGCGCTGGCTTATTTCGGCGAGGTGTTCAAACACGGGCGGGGCGACGCGCCGCCCGCGGCGCCCAAGGACATGCTGCCGGCACCCGACCGCGCCGTCGCCGAACACGAAGCCAAGCGCATCATCGCCAGCGTCGGCATCCCGGTCAGCCGCGAAAGCCTCGTTCAGTCCGCCGCCGACGCGGTCGCCGCGTGGCGCGACATCGGCGGCCCGGTGGTGTTGAAAATCGCCTCGCCCGATATCCCGCACAAGACCGAAATCGGCGGCGTGATCCTGAACCTGAATGACGCGGCGGCCGTTTCCGCCGGGTATGAAACACTGATCCAGCGCGCGAAAACCGCCAAGCCCGACGCCCGCATCGATGGCGTCATCGTCGCCGAGATGGCCGGTACCGGGGTGGAATGCGTCATGGGCGTGGTGCGCGATCCAGCCTACGGTCCGGCGGTGATGTTCGGGCTCGGCGGGATTTTCGTCGAGGTGCTGAAAGACGTAACGTTCCGCATCGCCCCCTTCGGCGTCGACGAAGCGCGCCGCATGATCGACGAAATTCAGGGCCGCGCCATGCTTGACGGCGTGCGCGGCCAGCCGCCCGCCGACATCGACGCGCTGGCCGATGCTTTGGCGCGGCTGTCGGTGTTCGCCCATGCCAACCGGGATAAAATCGAAAGCATCGACATCAATCCGTTCATTGTGCTGCCCCATGGGGCGGTCGCCGTCGACGCGCTGATCGACGTGCCGGGCGACGGCGAATAAGGAGGCGCGCCATGGCCAACCAGCAAATCGAAGGCACCTTCGGCATCGGCGACTACGAAATCGACATTGTCGTTTACGGCTTTCCCGGCCGCTCGGTCTGTCACGGGACGCTGGGGTTTTCGACCATCGCCTTGGTCCGCTGGCGGGACCGCATCGCGCTGATCGATGTCGGGTCGTTCGGCATGCGGTATCTTTTAAAGGACCGGTTGGCCGACCGGGGGCTAAAGCCCGCCGACGTGACCGATATTCTGTTGACCCATTCGCATTACGACCATTCGGTCAACTGGCCCATGTTCAAAAACGCCACCATCGTCATCGGCCGGGAAGAACTTGAATGGTCGTTGAAGGAACCCATCGGCGAGACCCTGGTGCCGGAATTTTACATGACGGAGCTCGACCGCTGGCCCAACCTGAAAACCGCCGAAGACGAGGAGGAAGTCTTCCCCGGCATCACCGCGCACACGGCGGCGGGGCACACGCCGGGTAGTTTGGTGTTCGTTCTGGACGCCGGGGAAAAAGACGTCGTCTTCACCGGCGACGCCTGCAAGAACCGGGCGGAGCTCAAATCCCGCGTCGCCGACATGTCCTACGATCCCAAGGTCAGCGGCGCCTCCATCGAAAACATCTGGTCTTATTGGTCCAGGCGCCCGGGAAGCATCCTGGTGCCGGGTCACGACCTGCCGATGATTCAAAAAGATGGCGACGCCGTTTACATGGGCAAGCGCGAAGCCGCGATCCGCGCCTGGTACGGCGATGACCTGAACGAAACCACCGTATTCTCTCTGGTCCCCGAATAGGGGCCGCGCCATTTAAGGAAAGGCAGACCATGAACCCGAAGATCATTTTCGTCACACCGTTTTCCGCCGCCGCCGACCGGGCGCGGGAAATGACGCCCGCGGGCTTTGACCTTGTCGTTGCCGAAGCGCCCAGCGCCGGTTTCGACGCCGCCGTCGGCGATGCGGAATATCTGGTCGGGTTTGTCGACGGGCTGGTGAAACCAGACCTTTTCAAAAAAGGCCCGAAGCTGAAATTGATCCAGCTTTTGAGCGCCGGATACGACAAGGCCGATATCGCCGCCGCGCGGAAGGCCGGCGTCCCCATCTGCAACAACGGCGGCGCCAATTCGACGGCGGTTTCCGAACACGCGCTGATGATGATGCTGGCGTTATCCCGCCGCTTGATCTTTCAGCACGCCAACGTGGCGGCGGGCCGCTGGCGCGGTAACGAAACGCCTAAGCTGCATGAACTGAAGGGCAAGACCTGCGGCATCGTCGGGCTCGGGTCCATCGGCACCAAGACGGCGCGTCTGGCGCTCGCCTTCGGCATGAACGTGATCTATTACGATACCGCGCGTCTGACCGAAAAAGACGAGGACGATCTGGGCGTCCGCTTCCGCCTGCTTCGCGAAGTGCTGCGGGAATCGGACATCATCAGCCTGCACGTGCCGCTTAACGATGCGACGCGCCACATGATCAGCACCAAGGAACTGGCGGAAATGAAAGAAACCGCCATCCTGGTCAACACGGCCCGCGGGCCGGTGGTGGACGAGGCTGCCCTGCACGATGCGCTGACCAAGGGCACCATCGCGGCGGCGGGGCTGGATGTGTTCGAACAGGAACCGCCGCCGGCCGATCATCCGTTTTTCGGGCTCGACAACGTGATCCTGTCCGCGCACATGGCCGGCCCGACGTTCGAAAGCAACCTGCCCCGGGTGCGCAACGCCTTTGACAACGTGCAGCGCGTCAGCCGCGGCGAAAAGCCGCTTTGGATCATTCCGGAACTCTGCTAATCGCGATCCCAGGGTGCATCGGGGCCGCCTGGGGTGGGCCCGCGCGCCTGCGTTACGAAGATGTCTGCGGCTTGGCCGGGGTGCCGTGGGGTTCGATCAGGCGGCTGTCGGCCAGCGCGCCCGCCCGTTCCAGCATGGGGTAGGCAGCCGACGTCAGGTGGCTGTTGATGCGCTTCAGGTCGCGCAAAACGTCCAGATGCAGAGAGCTTGAATCGAGCGTGTCCGGCCGCCGTTCGCCGACCCGGCGGAAGTGGCTGTCCGTATAGGCCCTTTCCAAGTCGCGGATGCGGGTCTTTTCTTCCAACAGCCTGCGGGCCGCGTCCCCGTCCCCGGAAACGAAGACGTGCAGCGCAAGGTCCAGGTTCTGCAGGATGCGGTCCTGGAAATCGTCCAATTCCTTCTGCCCTTCGGCGGAAAAACTGATCCGGCCTTTGTTTTTCTTGGCCGCCAGATCCATCAGATTTTTGTCGATGATGTCGCCGACATGTTCCAGGTTGGTGGTGAAGTTCAGGATTTCGACGCTGCGCTGGCTTTCGGCCTTGTCCAGTTCTTCCTGGGTCAATTGCGTCAGGTAAAGTTTGATCGCCTCGTTCAGCCGGTCGACCACGTCGTCCGCTTCTTCGATCTGCCGGCGGAGCTCTCCGTCGTTGGTCGCAAGCACCTTTCGCGTGCCGCGCAGCATGGTCTTGACCTCGTCGCCCATGCGAAGCGTTTCGCGCGTCGCGGCGGTCAACGCCACCGACGGCGTGTCCATGACGCCGTGGTCCAAATACCGCGGGCGGCCCGGGTCGTCCTCGGCCGTTTCGTCCCGGATCAACCTGCGGCAGAGTTTATCGACCGGCCCAAGAAACGGAAGAAACAGACAGACCAACGCCAGGTTGAACCCGGTGTGGAAGTTGGCGACCAGACGCTCCGGCGCATCGCCCAGTTGCGCTAGATAGGGCTGCACATAGGGCACGAACGGCAGGGCGATCAGCACCCCCGTGGCCCGCATGATCAAATTGCCGACGGGCACGCGCCGGACGGCGGGAATGGCCTTGGCGGTCAGGCCCCAGGCGACCAGCCCGCCGCCCAGGTTGGCGCCCAGTACCATGGCCAGCGCCAGTTGCATGTTGATGACCTGGATCGACGCCAGCGACATGACCAGCAACACCACGGCCACGCTGGAATGCGACATCCAGGTGACCAGCGCGGTGATCAGCACGGCCAGCAACGGTTCTTCCGTCAACGGACCGAACATGACCGAAACCGCCTCGTTCTCGCGCAGCGGCGCCGATGCCTGGTTGATCAACTGCAACGACAACAGCATCAGGCCGAGCCCGATGACGGCGCGGGCGACGGCGCGCCGGTTGCGGTTTTCCGACGACAGGAAAAGGAAGGTGCCGCCGGCGATCAGGATGGGGCTCAGGACATCCAGATCGAGCGACAGCGCCTGGACGATGATGGTGCTTCCCAGGTCCGCGCCCAGCACCATGGCGAGTGCGGCGGCGCTGGCGATCAGGTTCTGGCCGACGAACGACGCGACGATCAGCGTCGTCGCCGTGCTGCTTTGCAGGATCGCCGTTGCGCCCAGGCCGGCGACAGCGGCGGTGGCGCGGTTGGCGGCCGCCTCCGCGAGCGTCTTGCGGAGCGCCGCGCCGTAAGACCGGGTGATCCCGGTCCTGACCATGCGGATGCCCCATAACAGGAGCGCCACGCCGCCGACGATATGGATGATGGTTTCCATGCCTATGGCCGGGTCTTACTCGCCGCCGCCACGCCGTGAAATTGATCCAGGCGCGGCGGTCCGGCCGTTTGCGGTGCGGGCTGTTACTCCGGCCAAGGCAGCGACCAGGTCTTCACGGTGGTGAAGAACTTCATGGCTTCCAGGACGCCTTCCTTGACGCCGTTGCCCGAGTCCTTGATGCCCCCGAAGGGCGACATTTCGATCCGGTAACCTGGCGCTTCCCAAATGTTGACCGTGCCCACGTTCAGGCCTTCGATAAACCCGGTGATGCGGTCCAGGTGGTTGGTGCAGACCCCGGCGGACAGGCCGAACGGCGTCGAATTGGAAATTTCCATCACGGCGCGGTCGTTGTCGGGCACCCGCACGATGGGGACGATGGGGCCAAAGGTTTCCTCGAACACCAGTTCGCTGGCGTGCGGCACATGGTCGACGACGATCGGCGGTAACAACGCGCCGTTACGGCCCGGATCGTACAGCACTTTGGCGCCTTGTTTTTCGGCGTCGTAAACGCGGCGTTCGAACGTTTCCGCCGCACGGTCGTGGATGACACAGCCCAGTTGCGTTTCCGGGTCTTCCGGATCGCCGAATTTGATCGCCTTGGCGCGGTCCAGAACCATCGGCACGAATTTATCGGCGACGCTTTCCTGTACCAGGATGCGCTTGATCGCGGTGCAGCGCTGGCCCGAATTAGCGGTCGCGCCGACGACGGCAAGGGCTGCCGCCTTTTCAAGCCCCTTGTCGTCCAGGTCGTTCAGGATGATCAGCGGATCGTTGCCGCCCAGCTCCAGCGCGGCGCGCTTATATCCGGCCTTACCGGCGATCATCTTGCCGACCTTGACCCCGCCGGTGAAAGTGATGATGTCAATGTGTTCGTTGGTGACCATTTCGTCGCCGATGTCTTCGGGCATGCCGGTGACGATCTGGAACATTTCCGGCGGCAGACCGGCTTCGTACAAAATTTCGGCCAGCGTGATCGCGGTCAACGGCGTCAGTTCCGTCGGTTTACAGACCATGCAGTTGTTGGTCGCGATCGCCGGCGCGATCTTATGGGCGACCATGTTCAGCGGGTGGTTGAACGGCGTGATCGCCGAAATGGCGTTGACCGGCTCGCGCTTGGTGAAAATTTTCCGCGATTTGCCGTGCGGCGTCAGATCGCAGGAAAAGATCTGCCCGTCATCCAGGATCGCCAGCTGACCGGCCAGCGTGAACACATCATAGGACCGGCCGGTTTCGTAAAGCGAATGCTGTTTGCAGATGCCGAGTTCAAGGGTCAGAACATTGGCGATTTTTTCCCGCCGTTCGCGGATCAGCTCGGCGGCGCGGAACAGTATCTGCTGGCGCTGATAGCGGGTCAGTTTGGGTTTGTAGGCAGCGGCGATTTCAAAGGCCTCGCGCGCATGTTCCGCGTTGCCGGCGGGAACGGTGCCGATGACCTCGTTGGTGTATGGGTAGCGGACCTCAATGGCGTCCGGCGCATCGACCTTGCGGCCGCCGATGCGCATGGTTTCCTTGATGATCGGGCGGGATGAAGCGTCCATTTCTCTCTCCTGGGTCAGGCGGATCAGGCGGCGTGGTTGAGCGCCACGTCGAAAATGTCAAAATTACGAAGCCGGCGGCCGCCCGGCAGGTCCGTCGGCCGGGTGACGATCAGCGGCACGCGCTGTTCGGTGACGCCGCCGTGGGACCGGAGCGGTTCCTTCAGCTGACTCAGGTCGTGGCGGTCCGACGACGTGCCCAGCACCTTGTGCTTTTCGGAAACCACGATCAGGTCGCCCAACCGGTCTTCGGGCAGTTCGAACTCCCGGCAACCGGCGGCGCGGTCATAAACTTTTTGAATGCCCGGCACGTTCGAAAGCCCGGCGATGACGGTGGTCTGGTCCGCGCCCTTCGGCAGGTACACGGTCGCGAACGAGCCAAGCGCCCCGTGATGCACAACGTAAGGATCGGTGATCGGCAGGATGACCCGGGCGGCGTCCTTGCCGATCATGCCGTCGAGGACTTGCTGCAGGTAAATCACGTCCGGCTTGCCGTTTTTGCCGAACTTTGCGTTCATGCCGTGGTCGGCGGTCATTGCCAGGACCGCGCCGCGGGCGTCCAGCATGGCCCAGTACGTGTCCATCATGGCGTAGAACTTGTTGGCGACGGGGGTCCCCGGCGCGTGTTTGTGTTGGATGTAATCGGTGGTCGACAGGTACATCAGGTCGGGGCGCATGCGGTCCATCAGCTTGACGCCGGCATCGAAAATAAACTCCGACAGGTCGGCGGAATAAACGTCGGGGATGGGCCTTCCGACCATTTGCTGCGCGTCGGCGATGCCGTTTTCGACCATCGTGGTTTCATCGGCCTTTTCCGACGAAAACGACACAGCCCGGCCCGATGAAAAGTCGAGCCCGTGGCCCAAGAGCCGGCGCAGCTTGTCCTTGGCGGTGATGATGGCGACCTTGGCGCCCGCGTCGTGAAACGCCTTGAAGATGGTGCCGGTACGCAGGAACTTCGGATCGTTCATCATCACTTCCTTGCCGGTATCCGGATCAAGGAAGAAGTTGCCGGAAATGCCGTGCACGGCGGGCGGCTGGCCGGTGACGATGGACAGGTTGTTGGGGTTGGTGAAGCTCGGCACCACGCAGTCGGCCCGAAGGTCCGATCCGGTTTCCAGCGCCTTTTTCAGGAACGGCATGTGGCCGCCGGCGATCGCCTGTTCGATGTAATCGGGTTCGGACCCGTCGATGCAGACGACGACCAACGGCTGTTTCGGCCAGGCGTAAGTGCGGTCGTTGACTTGGACGGAGGCGGGGCGGGCGAGGGCGTTCGGCATTTAAAAATTCCCGGAACTGGCTTCGAACCGGCGGCAATCCGCCGCCATTTCGGCGAATTGTCTTAAATGCATGATAAATATGTCAAATCGTTAATAACGATGCGATTAATAGGTTACATCGATATTGCGTCAATGGGCCGGAAGCCCGGTCGCTCAACCCTTGAGCCGCTTCGATGCCGCGTCATAAAGGGGCTTTAACGCCGCCTGCACCGGGTACCGTACGCCGACGACCTCGACCTCGTAGTCGTAGGCGTCGAGCGCTTTGTCCGCCCCGTCCGCCGGGACCTTCACGTAACCAAGGCCCACCGCGCCGCCCAGCGTATGGCCATACATACCCGATGTGATCCGCCCGACGATCTCATCGCCGCGCCGGATCGGCTCGTTATGATGCAGCATGACATCCGGGTCGCGGACCAGGAACTGCATCAGCCGTTTGGACACACCCTTTTCCCGCTGCGCCAAAAGGGCGTCCCGCCCGATGAAGCCGCCCGGTTTGTCCCAGGCGACGGCAAAGCCGAGTCCGGCTTCAAGTGGCGTTTCCTCGTCCGAAATGTCATGGCCCCAGTGACGATAGGCTTTTTCGATGCGGAGCGAATTCAGCGCGTGCATCCCGGCGTGGACGAGGCCGTGGGGGTTTCCCGCTTCGACAATCGCTTCGTACATATGCGCGGCAAATTCCGTCGGCATCATGATCTCGAATCCCAGCTCGCCGGCGTAGGAAATCCGCGTTACCCGCGCGAAGGCCATGGCGGTTTCAATTTCGCGGCTGACGCCGAAGGGGAAATCGGCATTCGCGAGCGACACCGGCGTCAGCGCCTGAACCACGTCGCGGGATTTCGGCCCCATGACACCCAAGATTGCGTATCCCGACGTCACGTCCGTGGCGTGGCAGTGATCGCCTGCGCCGATGTGGTCACGGAGCCATTGAAAGTCCCGGACTTGCGACGATCCCGACGTCAGCACCATGAATCTGTCATCGGACACCTGCGTGACGGTCAGATCGGCCTCGATCCCGCCGCGCTCGTTCAGCCACTGGGTATAGACCGCACGGCCCATGCCGTCGGTGACGCCGCGGGCGACATCATTGGCGGAAATGCGGTTCAAAACCTTGCCCGCGTCCGGCCCTTCGAGCGAAAACTTTGCGAAGGATGTCAGGTCGAACAGCGCGGCGCCTTCGCGCGCGGCCGCATGTTCACAGGCCGAATATTCGAACCAGTTCTGCCGGCCGTAACTGTACTCATACTTGGGCTCGACCCCGTCGGGGGCGAACCAGTTGGCGCGTTCCCACCCGGCGGCCATGCCGAAGCAGGCGCCCGCCGCTTTCAGTTGTTCATGCACCGGTGAGCGTCGGATGCCGCGGGCGGTTTCGTATTGCTTATTGGGCCAGTGGACGGCGTAGTGACGGCCCAGAACCTCACCCATGCGGGCGGCGAGGAACCGGCGATTGGCGGTGAACGGCATGTTGCGGCGTACATCCACATCCCACAAATCCATGGGCGGGTGGCCGTCCTTGATCCACGAACTGAGAACCTTCCCGACGCCGCCGGCCGATTGAATGCCGATGGAGTTCAGCCCCGCCGCCACCATCAACCCGTCGATCCCGGCGGGCGGGCCGACGTTGTATTTTTCATCGGGGGTGAAGCTTTCCGGCCCGTTGAAAAACGTCTGAATGCCTGCGTTCGCCAGCGCCGGCATGCGGTTGACGGCCAATTCCAGGATCGGTTCGAAATGTTCGAAGTCGTCGGGCAGGATGCCGAATTCGAAATCGTCGGGGATGCCGCCCATGCCCCAGGGCTTGCCCACGGGCTCGAACGCGCCCAGCAGCATCTTGCCGGCGTCTTCCTTGTAATAGGCATGTTCGTCATAACACCGGAACACGGGCAGGTCGGGGGTGACCTCGGCCATCGGCTCGGTGACGATGTAAAAATGTTCGCACGCATGCAGCGGCAGGGTGACGCCGACGGTCGCCGCCAGGTCTCGGCTCCACATGCCGGTCGCGATGACGATCCATTTCGCCATCACGGCGCCCTGGTCCGTCTCGACGCCGGTGACGCGCTGTCCTTGCTTGATGATTTTGGTGACCTTGACATCTTCGAAAATGGTTGCGCCGTTCATGCGCGCCCCCTTCGCAAGGGCCAGGGTCACGTCCGCCGGGTTGGCCTGCCCGTCCGACGGAATCCAGATGCCGCCCCGCGCGTCCGATGTTTTGACCAGGGGGTATCGTTCGGCAATTTCATCGGGCGTGATGACATCGACGTGTAAGCCGAACACCTTGGCCATGGAGGCGTTCCGCGTCAGCTCCTCCATCCATCCTTCGCTCAGCGCCATGATGACCGAACCGTTTTGTTTCAGCCCCGTCGCCTGGCCGGTTTCGGCCTCAAGCTCGCGGTAAAGGTCCGCCGTGTACTTGCCGAGTTTCGTCAGGTTCGCCGATGATTTCAGCTGTCCGATCAGCCCCGCCGCGTGCCACGTGGTGCCGGATGTCAGTTTTTTCCGCTCAAGGATGATGGTGTCGGATATCCCGGCCTTGGCCAGGTGATAGGCGATGGAACAGCCGATGACGCCGCCGCCGATGATGACGACTTCGCATTGGGACGGCAGCGTCTTGGCCATTCAGTCGGCGCCCGATTACTCGGCCGCTGCCGCGGCGCCGTTCTCGACGCCCATGTCGGCAAGTACTTCGGTCATCGCCTGGAGTGCCGCGCGCATGTCGTCCGCGCCCAAATGCCCGATGCAGCCGACGCGGAAGCTCGGCGCAACGGTTAGCTTGCCGGGATACAGCACGTATCCATGGTCCTTCACCCGGTCATAAAAATCTTCGAACTTGAAGGCCGGGTCCTTCGGCATCTTGAAGGTGACGATGATCGGCGCCTGCAGGTTGTCGGACAACAATGTTTCGAACCCCAGCTTCGCCATGCCATCGATCAGGATGCGACAGTTTTCCGAATACCGCTTGAACCGGCCGTCGACGCCGCCTTCGTCTTCGAACTGCCGGATCGCGCAGTCGAACGACGCAATCACGTGGGTCGGCGGCGTGAAACGCCATTGCCCGTTGCCTTCCATGGCCCGCCACTGGTCGTACAGGTCGAGCGCCAGCGAATGCGCATTGCCGTCGCACGTTTCCAGGACCGATTGGCGGATGAGGGCGAAGCCGAGCCCCGGCACGCCCTCGAGGCATTTGTTGGATGACGCCATGACCGCATCGAAATGGACCTTTGTTGCGTCCAGCGCAATGGCGCCGAAGGCGCTCATGGCGTCGATGATGAGCGACCGCCCGGCGGCTTTGACCACGTCGGCAATTTCGCCGATCGGGTTCAGGATGCCCGACGTGGTTTCGCAATGTACGACCAGCACATGCGTGACGGCCTTGTCCGCCGCCAGCTTGGCTTTCAGCGCGCCCGAATCCGGCGGGCAGTCCTCCGGCGTTTCCATAACCTCGTGCGCACGCCCGGCGTATTTCAAAATCTTCGCCATGCGGTGGCCGTAGGCGCCATTGACCAGGATCAGCGCCTTGCCGTCCCGGGGCACCAGCGTGCCGAGCGTCGCCTCGACCACGAAGGTGCCGCTGCCCTGCAGCGGCACGCAGACGTGGGTGTCGGCGGCATTTGCGATCTCCAACAGCTTGGCGCGGACCCGCGCGTTGGTGTCGATAAAGTCCTGATCGCGCGATCCCCAGTCGTGCAGCATGGCCTCCTTGGTCTCGACCGAAGTGGTCAGCGGGCCGGGGGTCAAAAGGCGCGGATCGCCGGGCGTCAGTGTCATGGGGCGGGTCCTTCCTGGCTTGATAAGGGGCCGTGTTCGGAAATTGTCGGGGGATTTTTGATCCGGTCCTTCAATTCGTCAAATCGTTAATTCAGATAAGATCAATAGCCTTTGTCGATGTCCGATTTATGTCGTGTCGACGGGTTTATCGGTGCCGCCAGGCCTGGGTCCGGGTCAGTATGCCCCGGGTCAAGATCGCGTGGATCAGGCGCACGCCCGCCGCCGTCGCGACGATCATCATCCCCATGGCGGCGGCCGGCGCCACGTCGCCCGCGTCGTCCATGTTCAGGATCGCGACCGACGCCAGCGCCGTATCCGGCGAATACAAGAACACCACCGCCGACACCGTCGTCATGGCGTTGACGAACAGATACATGGAAATATCCAAAATCGCCGGCAGGCACACGGGCACGGTGATGCGGATGAACGTCCGGTAAAACGGCACCTTCAAGGATGCCGAAACGCTTTCAAACTCCGCATCCATCTGTTTCAGAGCCGTCACCGCCGTCAAATGCGACACGGTGTAAAAGTGTGTGACCGTGCAGATCACCAGGATCGGCATGGTGTGATAGATAAAACCCAGGGGGTTGTTCGGCGCGTTGAAGAAAAACACGTAAGCAAGCCCCAGCACCAGGCCCGGCACCGCCATGGGGATCATGCAAAGCAATTGCATCGCCGTGCGCCCGGAATGGAACCCTTTGCTTTTTTCCACCAGATACGCACCGATGAATACCATCGCCGTGCCGATCACCGCGGTCCACGCCGCCATTTCGATGGAGTTGAAATAGGCATCCCAGCTGCCGCCGTCCATCAGATCGAAATTGTAATGCTTGAGCGACATGGTCAGGTCATAGGGCCAGAACTTGGCGAAGGACGCGTACGCCGCCATCGCCAGGATACCGGTCAGGATGAAGCCCACGGCGCAGCAGAACGCCAGCATGGCGCCGTCGACCAGCCTGTTCGGTTTCGGTTCGAACGGCACCGCGCAGGCCGACAGCAGCGCCACCTGCCTGCGCTGCACGATCCGGTCGGCGGCGAAGGCGAACACGGCCGGCAGCAGCAGAACCATGGACACGACCGCGCCCATTTCAAAATCCTGGCGGCCCACGACTTGTTTATAGATGTCGGTCGCCAGCACGTTGTATTTGCCGCCGACGACCTTGGGCACCCCGAAATCAGTGATGACCAGCGTGAAGCAGACAAAAAACGCACTGACCACGCCGTAGCGGACGCTCGGCAGGGTCACGGTGAAGAAGGTCTTGATCTTGGATGCGCCCAAGGCGTCCGATGCCTCATAAAGTCGCGCGTCGGAATTCGCCATGGCGATCAGCATGATTGTCAGCACGTGGGGGAAGACATAAAAGCATTCGCCCATGACGATGCCGATGGGGCCGTAAAGTTCGTACCCGAACAGCCAGTCCTTGATGATCCCCTGATTGCCGAACAGGTAGACGAGGGCGATCGCCGGCAACAGCGACGGCATCAGGATGGGGATCAGCGCCACGCCCTTAAACAGGCTTTTGCATGGGATGCACGTGCGGGTCAGCGCATAGGCATAAATAAACGCCGCGGTCACGACGATGACGCAGCAGATCAACGTCACCGTCAGCGAATTTTCGATGGACCAGAACAAGGCCGGGGTCGAAAAGAACTTGGCGTAGTTGGCAAGTCCGATGTAGGCGCCGTCCGCGTTCTTGAAGCTTTTCGACATGATCGCGTAAAGCGGCAGCAGAATAGTGACGACAAGGTAAAGCGCAATGCCCACCAGCACCCAGCGCATGATCCAGTCCTCGCCGGAAACCTTCGGTTTGACGATCGGCGGCTGGGCGGCGCCAATGGCGGCGGATTGCGTCATTTGCCGGCCTTTCTACGCCGCGTCCCGGGCGGCATAAATGCGGATGAATTCCTCGGGCAGGGTGGCGAACAGGGCCCGTCCTTCACGGACGTCGAAATTCCTCGCCCGGTTGGCTGAAAGGTCGGCGCGGAATTCAGCGCCGCCGTCCGCCGGCTTCAGGTGACAGCGGTAGAACGAGCCCAGAAACTCAACATCGGTTACCGTCACCGGAAAAGCGCCGTTGCCGTCCGCCGCGTCCTCGGTCACCAGCACGTCTTCGGGGCGGAGGCAGACCGTCACCCGGTCACCCGGCTTGAACCGCGCCGCGTCCTCGCCCCCCGCCGTGACGACGCCGGAAATCGATATTCGGCCGCCATCAATAACGTCGGCTTCCATGAAATTCGTCGTGCCGATGAAGTCCGCGACGAAAGGCGACGCCGGGTTGGCGTAGATTTCTGTCGGCGTGCCGATTTGTTCAATGACGCCATGGTTCATCACGACGATGCGGTCGGCCATGGCCAGCGCTTCTTCCTGGTCGTGGGTGACCATGATGGTGGTGATGCCGATCTGGTGTTGCAGGTGTTTGATTTCGTGGCGAAGCCGGATCCGCACCTTGGCGTCGAGCGCCGACAGCGGTTCATCCAGCAGCAACAGCCCGGGCGAGGTCGCGAGCGCGCGGGCGAGCGCGACCCGCTGCTGCTGCCCGCCGGAAAGCTGCGCCGGGTATTTGGTTTTGTGTTCGCTCAGGCCGACGAGGATTAAGAGCTCCGCCACCCGGGCGTCGATCTCGGCCCGGGGCATTTTTTTGTTTTCGAGCCCGTAAGCGATGTTGCGGGTGACGGAAAGGTTCGGAAACAGCGCGTAGGACTGAAACACGATGCCGAAGTCGCGCTCCTTCGGCGGCAAGGCCGAAATGTCGTGCCCCGCCTGTTCGACCGTGCCCATGGTCTGGATGTCAAGGCCCGCGATGGCGCGCAGAAGCGTCGTTTTGCCGCAGCCGGACGGCCCCAGGAAACAGACGAATTCGCCTTCGTTCACGGCCAGCGACACATTGTTCAAGGCGGTGAAGTCGCCGAACTTCTTGGTCAGATTATCGACCCGGAGATAAGGGGGTCCGCCCGCGTCGTTCATGTAATTCTCTCCCTCCGCCCGGACCCGGCCTGCCCGGCGGCTACCATAACCAAGGCCGCCTGAACGCGAAACCCCGGCCCCTTTTCGAGGGCCGGGGCTTTATGCGTCGATCCGAATTCGGATCCGATTACTTCTTGGGCTCGGACTTGCCGTCGTAGCGTTTCCGCCACTCATCCAGAATGCGGATGCGGTTGCTCGCGGCCCACTGGAAATCGTTCTTGATCATTTTGTCGAGGATCTTCGGCGGGAAGTTCTTCACCGGCTTGGCGACGCCCGGCATGGCGACCACGGCGTACTCCTCATTATAGATCTTGTTGGCTTTCTTGGTCACCGACCAGTCGGCCAGCGCTTGCGCGGCCTTCAGGTTCTTGGTGTTGCGGACGATGCCGAAAGCTTCCAGGTCCCAGCCCACACCTTCCGCGGGGGCGATAACCTCAAGCGGCGCGCCGCCGCTCTTGGATTTGGCGCCGCGGTAGGCAAAAGACACGCCGATGGCGATTTCGCCTTTGGCGGCCTGCTTGCAGGGCTTGGAGCCGGAGTGCGTATACCGCGCGATGTTGGCGTGCAGCGCGTCCATGTACTTCCAGGCTTTGTCTTCGCCTTTCAGTTGGATCCACGACGACACGTCGAGGAACCCCGTACCCGAAGAGTTCGGGTTCGGCATGATGACATGGCCCTTGTAAACCGGCTTGGTCAGGTCGTCCCAGGTCTGCGGCACCGGCAGGTTATGCTTCTTGCCTTCGACGGTGTTGAAGCAGATGGAGGCGATCCAGGCGCGCTGGCCGACCCAAAGCGGCGGATTATTTTTGGTGTCGTAGTATTTCTTGTCGAGCTTATCCAAGCCCTTGGGCGCGTAACCCTGGAAGTATTTGTGCTCGGAAAGGAGGAGAAGGCTGGTCGCCGCCAGGCCCCAGACGATGTCCGCCCGCGGGTTGTCTTTTTCGGCCAGCAGCTTCGACGTGATAATGCCCGTGGAATCGCGGACCCATTTGATGTTCACATCCGGATAATCGGACTCGAACGCCTTTTTGAACTTCTTCAGTTCGTCGGCTTCGACCGCTGTATAGACCAGAAGGTCTGTTTTGGCCTGGGCGATGCCGGTCGACAGCATGCCCGCCGTCAGCGTCGCGGCGAGGCCGATGCCGGCCTTTTTAAGCAGTGATGGTGTCATGATTTATCGTGCTCCCTGGTGATCGGTCCGATTTAGGCCGGACCCTATAGAATTATGATGACAGATTAGCAGTTTTCCCTGGTGGTGAAGAAAATTATGAATCCTCCCGGCAGTCGGGGGATTTCGCCGGCCCGGGCGTCGCCGGCCGGAAGCGCTTCCGGACCGGCTTGAAGAATGTAAGCCCACGGCTTTAATATAAGTCAAATCGTGAATCTTTATATTATCCATAGGTAGCGTCGATGTATTACTCCAAGCTTCGGGCGTTCCACGCCGTCGCGGTTCAGGGCGGGTTTTCCCGGGCGGCGGCGCACCTGCACCTGACCCAGCCGACGTTGTCCGATCAGGTCCGCAAACTGGAACAGGATTTCGATGTTCTGCTGTTCAACCGGACCAGCCGCTCCGTGTCGCTGACCGATTCTGGGCGGCAACTCCTGGCCATCACAACCCGCATGTTCGAATGCGAGGGCGAGGCCATGGAATTCCTCCGCGAAGCGCAGGACCTTCTGACCGGCACGCTGACGCTCAGCGCCGACGCGCCGTTTCATATTCTGAAAATCGTCGGTGAATTCCGCGCCACGTATCCGGGGGTCGCGGTCAACATCAAGATCGGCAATTCGGAAGAAATCCTGCAGCAACTGTTCGATTTCGAAGCCGACATCGGCGTGCTGTCGCGGGTTCCCGAAGATGCCCGGCTGAAGGTTCTGGCGCTCCGGGACGATCCTCTGGTCGCGGTCATATCAAAAGATCACCCGTGGGCGGCCCGGAAGTCGATCCGGTTCGCCGAACTGGCGGATCAGCCGCTGGTCTTGCGGGAACGCGGGTCAACCACCCGACAACTGGTCGAAGACGAATTTGCCCGCCTCAACATTCAGCCGGGATCGGTGATGGAGGTCGAAGGCCGCGAAAGCATCCGCGAGGCCGTCGCCACCGGCAACGGCATCGGCTTCATTTCAAAACCCGAATTCGGCTTCGACAGCCGGCTGTGTATGCTGGAACTGAAAAACTGCAAGCTGCCCATGTACGAATACATGGTGTGCCTGGACAACCGCGCGGAAATGCGGGTCGTCCGCGCGTTTTGGGATATGGCGGTGGCGGGACTTAACTGACGTCACGCCGTTACGGTCTCAGATAATCTCGAAATACCGCTCCATTTCCCAATCGGTGACGGCCTTGCGGAACTGGCGTTCCTCCCACTCGCGGGTCGCGGAGTAATGGTCGACGAAGGCGTCGCCGAACAGATCCCGCGCGGGTTTGGAGGCCTTGAGCCGCTCGGACGCTTCGGTCAGTGTCCGCGAAAGGTTCAGCCGTTTGGGGAATTTTTTGTCGTAGGCATTGCCGACCACGGCGTCGTCGGGCTCGACCTTATTTTCGATGCCCCACAGGCCCGAGGCGAGTGCTGCGGCGAGCGACAGGTACGGATTGGCGTCGGCGGCGGCGACGCGGAATTCGACCCTCTGGGATTTTTCCGATCCGGAAATCATGCGGATAGCGCAGGTCCGGTTGTCGACGCCCCAGGTCGCGTCCGTCGGCGCCCAGAAGCCGGGCACCAAACGGGTGTAGCTGTTGACCGTGCCGGCGATCATCGACAGCAATTCCGGCAGCAGTTTCTGCTGCCCGCCGATGAAATGCCGCATCGTCTTGCTCATGCCGTAGGGCTGTTTCTTGTCGTGAAAGACGCCCTTGCCCTGCTTGTCGGTCAAGGACATGTGAATGTGCCCGGACTGCCCCGGCCAGTCGGTCGACCAGCGCGCCATGAACGTCGCCATCAGGCCGCGTTTCTGCGCCATGGTTTTCATGAAGGTCTTGAACAGCGACGCCTTGTCCGCCGCCGCCAGCCCGTCATCGACGGTAATCGCGGCTTCCAGGACGCCCGGCCCGGTTTCTTCGTGCAGGCCTTCGAGCCCCATGTCCATCTTGAGGCAGCCGTTCAGGATGTCGTGATACAGACCGCTTTCGACGGTGTTGCGGATCACCGAATAACCGAACCAGCCGGGCTGGATCGGTTTCATGTTGCGGTAGCCCTTTTCGCGCGCACTTTCGGGCGTTTCCTCGAACATGAAAAATTCGTATTCGAACCCGGCCTTTACCTTGAACCCCATCTTGTCCGCGCGGGCGAGCGTGTTGCGCAGCATGGCGCGCGGGCAGACGGCTTCGTGCTTCCCGGCAAACTCGCTCAGGAACAGCAGCATGTTGTCTTCATCGGCGATTTCGCGGCAGGTTTCGGGCAGCAACCGGACCTCGGCATCGGGGTATCCCGTGTGCCAGCCGGTGATGGTGACGTTGTCGTAAAGCTGGTCGTATGAATCCCAGCCCAGCACCACGTCGCAGAACCCGAAGCCTTTTTCGAGCGCGCTCAGAAACTTGTCCTTCGACATGTATTTGCCGCGCAGCACGCCGTCCATGTCGAACACGCCGACCTTGACGTATTCAAGCCCCCGGGTCTCGACGATCTTCTTGGCCTGGGTCGGGGTTTTTACCTGTCTCGGATCCATGACGCTCCCTCCCGTCAAATGTCCAACGTGCCCGCGTGGGCGCGGTTGAAGATGTCAGCATACTCTTTAGCGCTGAACTGTATAGGGTTGCCGCCCGCGGTCGGGTCGACCGCCGCCATTTCGCCGACCAGTTTGGCGTCGTCCGCCGGGATGCCCATGTCGGCCAACGTGTGCGGAATGCCGATTTCCGCCCGGAGCGCCAAAATCCAGTCGATCACGCCGCCCGCGTCATGGGTTTTCAGATCGAGCGCGCGGGCCATGTCGGCAAGATCGGTTTCAACCGCCTTGCGGTTGGCGGCGACCACATAGGGCATCAGCACGGCGTTGAGCAGCCCATGGTGCGCGTCGTAAAGCGCGCCCAAGGGATGCGCCAGCCCGTGAATGCCGCCGAGGCCCCGCTGGAACGCCGTGGCGCCGGCCATGGCGGCGGCCATCATGTGGCTGCGGGCCTCGATATCCGCGCCGTCGGCGACGGCGCGGGCCAGCCAATTCTTTACCAGCCGCATGCCTTCAAGCGCGACGCCGCGCGCGAACGGGTGATAAGGCGGCGTCAAAAAGGCTTCCAGGCAGTGGGCCAGCGCGTCCATCCCCGTCGCCGCCGTCACATGCGCCGGCAGGCCCACGGTCAGCGCCGGGTCGGCGATGGTGATTGACGGCATCATCTTCGGGTGGAAGATCACCTTTTTTACATGCTTGGCGGCGTCCGTGATGACGGCGGCGCGGCCCACGTCGGACCCGGTGCCCGCCGTCGTCGCGATGCAGATGTTGGGGGCGATGGCGTCGGCGTCGGCGCGCGCAAAGTTATCGCCCACATCCTCGAAATCCCACAAGGGCCGAGTCTGCCCGGCGTGAAAGGCGATGGCCTTGCCGGCATCCAAGGCGCTGCCGCCGCCCATGCAGACGACGCCGTCGTGCTTGCCTTTTTTGAATGCGGCGACCCCGTCATTGACGTTTTCCAGAACCGGGTTGCCCTTGATCGCCGAAAACACCGTGACCGAAAGTCCGGCGCCTTCGACCGACCGGACGGCGTCTGAAATCATCGGCAGTTTCGCCAGGCCCGGGTCGGTCACCAAAAGCGGGTTCAGGATTCCCGCCTCGCGGCAGGCCTGGCCCAGTTCCGCCAGCCGCCCGGCGCCGAAACGGATTTTCGTCGGATAGTTCCAGTTGCCGATCAGGGGCGTGGCAGGCATGCCTTATATCTCCGTCCGAAGGTGAAAGGATTTGGGCCGTGTCAGGTGGTCGTAGCCGAGGCGGCTCAGCGTGCAGCCCCGCCCGGAATTTTTGACGCCGGTCCAGGCCAGCGCCGGGTCCAGATAATCCGCCCGGTTCATGAACAGCGTTCCGGTTTCAACCCGGTCGCCGATGCGGCGCGCGGCGTCCGCGTCCGCCGTCCAGATGCTGGCGGTCAGGCCGAATTCGCTCGCGTTCATCAGGTCCACGGCCTCGTCGTCGTCCGCAACTTTCATGATGCCGACGGCGGGGCCGAAGGTTTCCTCGGTCATCACCCGCATGGAATGGTCGACGTTGATCAACACCTGCGGCGCCAGATAGGGGCCTTTCGGGTCGTCGATCGCGAACGCCTTGGCGTCGATCAGTGGCACCGCGCCCTGGGCGACGGCGTCCTTGATCTGGCCGCGGACGAACCCGGCGGCGGAGGTTCGCACCATGGGGCCCAGCGTCGTCGCCGTGTCCAGCGGATTGCCCAACACATACTGGCCCACCAGATGCGCCGTGCCGGCGACAAAGTCGTCGTATACGTCGGCGTGGACATAGACCCGCTCAATCCCGCAGCAGCTTTGCCCTGAATTGAAAAACGCGCCGTCGGTGACGTTTTCGATGGCGTGGGCCAGGTTGGCGTCGGCCCGCACATAGGCTGGGTCCTTGCCGCCCAGTTCCAGTCCCAGGCCGATGAAGCGGCCGGCGGCGGCCTGTTCCATGGCGACGCCGCCCGCGACCGATCCGGTGAACGCGACAAAGCCTATCCGGGGTTCCGCGATCATCCGCGTCGCCTGGTCGTGGGTCATGTGTAGCACCTGAAACAATCCGTCGGGCGCGCCGGCGGCGGCGAAGGCTTCGGCGATGCGCTCGCCGCAAAGGGGTGTCTGGCTCGCGTGTTTCAAAATCACTGCATTGCCGGCCATGATCGCCGGGACGATGGAATTCACCGCCGTCAGATATGGGTAGTTCCAGGGTGCTATGACGAAGACGACGCCCAGGGGTTCGCGCCGGATAAACCGGTCAAACCCCGGCTTGTCGCCGGCGGGGATATCGGCGAGCGCGTCGGGCGCAATCGAAATCATGTGCCGGGCCCGGTCGGCGAAGCCGTTCACCTCGCCGGCGCCGTAACGCACCGGGCGGCCCATCTGCCGGGCGATTTCCTCCGCATGGGTTTCCGATTTGGCGACGAAAGCTTCGACCATGGCCGAACAGAGCGCGGCGCGGTCGGCGATAGGTGTCCGCCGCCAACGGGCCTGACAGGCGGCCGCACGGTCAAGGGCATCGTTTATCGACGCGTCCGAGGCATAGGGCCGCTCCACATAGACCGATCCGTCGACCGGCGAAACGCATTTCAGGGTGCTGTGTGGGGTGCTCAAGCAAGGGGGTCCTTTTTCTGTCCGCCCGGGATTTTTGAACCTGGCGGCGCGGAACTGCAAGCGGATCGATCAGGTATCGATGAAACGGACGCCGGACCGTTGGGCGCGCAGCCGGGGGTCCGGCGATTTGACCTGAACCGGGCGGCCTTCCAGCGCCTCGAAGCACCGCTCGAGCGTTTCTTCTTCAAGCCGCGCCATGGCCTCGTGGGTGAAAAAGGTCAGGTGCGGCAGCAGGATCACATTGTCCCGGCCGAAAAGCGGGCTCAAGGGATGGCCGTCGAGGGTCAGGGGTTCACGGCTGTACACGTCCAGCCCGGCGCCGCCGATGCGGCCCTGGACGATGGCGTCCACCAGCGCCGCTTCGTCAACGATGGCGCCGCGGGACGTATTGATCAGGATGCCCGTGGGCTTAATGGCCGCGATTTCATCCGCGCCGATCAGGTGCCGGGTTTCGTCGTTCAGCACCGCGTGGACCGATACGAAATCGCTGTCGGCCATCAGGTGTTTCAGGTCCGTCACCGGTTCGACCCCCGCCTTTTGCATGACGGCGTCGGGCGTGTGCGGCGAATAGGCGATGACGCGGGCGCCGAGGCCACGGCCCGCCATTTGCGCCATGGACCGGGCGATCCGCCCGAAGCCCACGAGCCCGACGGTCTTGCCGGCGATGTCGTTCGCCAGCCACTTCGCCTCGGGCCAGGCCCAGCCGTCCGCCCGCATCGCGCGGTCGAGCGGGATCAGCCGCTTGGCGAGCGCGATCATCAGCGCGAAGGCGCCTTCGGCCACCGTGCGTTCGGCGTATTCCGGCACGTTGACGACCGGAATCTCCCGGCTGATGGCGGCGGGGATGTCGATGGCGTCGATGCCGACGCCGTATTTGATGATTCCTTTGAGCCGCGCCGCGCCGTCGATCACTTTCGCGGTGATCGGCGTGTAACACATCAAAAGAAGGTCCGCGTCCCGGACCTCACGGGCCAGATCATCCTCGGCAATGCCGTCCGGCAGCAGAACCAGATTGAACCCCTCGTCGCGAAGCCGCGCATCGATGATCGGGCATTCCAGTTCACGGTCCGTCCGGACAACCTTGATGGCGTTGCGCCGTGTTTCGTCGGCCGTCATGGACTTAGGCTAGCTCCCGGGCGCGGGCCGCCTCGAAGACGGCGTGGTCGATGGTGTCGAGCGCGAAGTCCATTTGGTCCCTCGTCAGGATCAGGGGCGGCGTCAGGGTAATGGTGTTGCCCATGGTCAGCTTGAAAGAAAGCCCCGCATCCAGGCAACGGTAAAATACCTCTTCCGCCAGGTCGTCGGCGGGGGTCTTTTCCGCCCGGTCCAGGACAAGTTCCAGGCCCAGCAGAAATCCCCGTCCGCGCACGTCGCCGATCACCGGGCGCTTGTCCTTCATGTCGGCCAAGCGATCGAGAGCATGCGCGCCCACGGCGGCGGCGTTTTCGACCAGGTGTTCGTCCTCGATGATCCGGATGGTGGTCAGCGCCGCCATGGCGGTCACCGGATTTTTCTCGTGCGTGTAGTGGCCGAAGGCATAGTCCCCGGCGACGTCCAATTCCGGCCGCGCGATGGTGGCCGCGATGGGCAGGATGCCGCCGCCCAATCCCTTGCCCATGACCAGAATGTCGGGAGCGACATCATCATGGTCGCAGGCGAACATGCGGCCCGTCTTGCCGAGCCCCGTCGGGATTTCGTCGAAGATCAGCAGCGCGCCCGCGTCATCGCAGGCGGCCCTTACTTGTTTCCAGAAACCCGGCGGCGGAATGTACGGCACGGCGCGGGCCGGTTCGGCGATGACGGCGGCGACGTCGCCCTCTTTTTCCAAAACGTAGCGGACGAAATTGGCGCAAGTCATCTTGCAGACGTCCAGGTCCGGCCGGCCGTCGCGATCCGGGTATCCATAGGGGCAGCGATAGCACGCAAAGGGCGCCACGTGTTCCGTCCCCGGCAGCAGCGGCCCGATGATGTGGGACCGGAACAACTGTTCGCCGCCGACGGACGCGGCGCCGAACCCGGCGCCGTGAAACGCGTCCCAGAACGACACGGTTTTGTACCGGCCCGTCTTGGCGCGGGCGAGCTTGATCGCGACCTCGATTGCATCCGACCCGCCGGTGGTGAACAGAACCTTCGACAGATCGCCCGGCGAGATGGCGGCCAACTTTTCCGCCAGGTCCGTCGCCGGTTCGGACGCGTACCGCCGGGGCGCGAACGGCAGGGCATCCATCTGGTCGGCGATGGCCTTTTTCAGGCGCGGGTGGCCGTACCCGATGTGGTGCACGTTGTTGCCGTGAAAATCCAGGTACCGGCGGCCGTCGATGTCTTCGATCCAGGGGCCTTCGGCCTTGGCGATCACGGACAGGCATGGGCTCGACACGGACTGATGCAAAAACAGGTTCGCGTCGCGCTTGATCGCCGCCCGCGCGGCGTCGGACAGGTTGGCGTCCGACCAGTCGCGGCGGCGCGCCGAAAGGTTGTTTTCGCCTTCCGACTGGGCGGGCGGGGGCGGTTTCATCTTGTTCATGACGTTTGTTTGCCTGGGGCTTGCCTGGGATTTGCCTGGGGCCTGCGGTTGATCGGGGCGTAGTGTGGCGGCTCGGCGATTAAAAGGTCAAATCGACAGTTTCAATCTTATTCATCGATTCAACCTATGTCGAAGACCCGCAGGCCGGTTGGCCGAAACGCGGGCGCCGGGCCCTTGTCCGCCTGCGCGCCGTCGCGCCTGGACGGGCTCGGACAAGGCTTCTACATTGGGCCAACACAGATCGGAGACTTTATCATGGCTTTCTCGCTGGAACCCGTCACCCCGGCGCTGGGCGCCGTCGTCCACGGCGTCGACCTGTCGAAGAAGTTGGACAATTCCACCTTCAGCGGCATCTGGGACGCGTTCAACAAACATTCGGTTTTGGTCTTCCCCGACCAGCACATCACGCCGGAACAGCACATCGCCTTTTCATCCCGGTTCGGCGAACTGATGGAGCACGTGCTGCGCGAGGACCTGCTCGAAGGCCATCCGGAAATCTACATCATTTCAAATAAGAAAAAGCCCGACGGCGGGCGGCTCGGCCGGCCCGAAGCCGGGTGGTATTGGCATACGGACCTCAGTTACGAAAATACCCCGTCCGTCGCGTCGCACATGTATGCGCTCGAAGTTCCGTCAAGCGGCGGCGACACCATGTTCGCCTCATCCGCGGCGGCGTATGACGGCTTGTCCGAACCCATGAAAAAGCTGGTCGACGGGCTCACCGCCGAACACGATTTCCGTCACGCCTATGACACCTTCATCAAGCCGCGCGGCGGCGCGCCGATTTCGGATGCGGTGTTCGAAGCCCGCCCGCCGGTCGTCCATCCCATGGTCCGCACGCACCCGGATACGGGCCGCCGCTCGCTTTACGTGAACGAAGGCTTCACCCGCAAGATTATGGGAATGCACCGGGATGAAAGCCGGGCGCTGTTGGATTTCCTCTACCGCCACTCGACTCGCTCGGAATATGTCCTGCGCCACCGCTGGTCGCAGTATGACTTCGTCATGTGGGACAACCGCGGCACCCAGCATTGTGCGCTGGGCGATTATAACGAAGACCGCCTGATGTACCGGACGACGATGGCCGGCGACATCATCGAATAACCCCTGATGACCGCCCCGAACGAAGGCGCGTTTCTAATCACCGGCGCCAGCCGGGGGATCGGCTTCGCCACGGCGACGCGGTTGGCCGACGCCGGCAAGACCGTGATCGGCTTGGCGCGGTCGGCGCCCGAGGGTGGTTTTCCCGGCCATTTTGTTTCGGTCGACCTGGGTAACCGCAAGGCGACCGCCGACGCGTTGAAGAAAATCGCCGGCGACCATGACGTCACCGGACTGGTCAACAACGTCGGCATCAACATCACGCAGTTGATTGAGGACGTGGACCTGGCGTCTTTCGACCGTGTCATCGACCTCAACGTGCGCACGGCGATCCAGTGCGTGCAGGCGTTTCTGCCCTCCATGCGCGCCCGGCATTACGGACGGATCGTCAATATCTCGAGCCGGGGGGCCTTGGGCCGCCCGAAGCGGACCAGCTACGGCGCCGCCAAATACGCGCTGGAAAGTCTGGTGCGCACCTGGGCGATCGAACTGGCGACGGACGGGATCACCGTCAACGGCGTCGCGCCGGGCCCGGTCGCGACGGAAATGTTCATCAAGAACAATCTGGAAGGCCGCCCGCCCGAAGTGACGGAAAATTTCCTTGCCGAAATCCCCATGGGCCGGTTCGGCGAGCCGGACGAAATCGCCGCCGCCATCGAATTCTTTTTAAAACCCGATGCCGGTTACATCACCGGGCAGACGTTGCTGGTTTGCGGTGGGTCGTCCCTGGGCGCGCCGGCCGGTTAGGCCGCGCGACCTTAAGCCGCGCATCCTTAAGCCGCGTCCGGGGCCTTGGCGGGCTCGATCCCGAACACGTCGCGGGCGAACACGGGATAGACCTCGGCGATGCGCGTCGCCACCGGGCCCCGGATGGTCTCGAGCGTCGCCGCGTCGGGCACCGGCGTTTCCGGCACGCTTTCCGGCAGGTCGAAATCGAAGCCCGTGTTGTCGCGCACTTCCTCGAGTGTATGGCCCGGATGCACGGACTTGAGCCGGAAGCGCCCCCGGTCCTTCAAAAATTCAAACAGGCACAGGTTGGTGATCAGCGCGATGGGGCCGCCCGGGCGGTAGACGCCCGGCTCCGACGTGCCCGGCGCGCTGATGAAGTCGACCTTTTCGACCAGCGTGCGGCGCGTGTGCTCCCAGCGAAACAGGATCACCCGGGGCACCACGAAGTACAGATACCCCGATCCGAACGATCCCGACCACCGGACCTTGTGATCCGGGTAATCGCCGATGCCGACCAGGTTGATGTTGGCCTGCCTGTCGATCTGCCCGCCCGACAGAAAAAATCCGTCAAGCCGCCCTTGGCCGGCCAGGTCGAACAGTTCCTGACTGCCGTCGGTCCAGGGCAGCATCTTTTGTTTGCCGAGGATCGACACCCGCGTTTTGCCGCCTGATTTTTCCCGCGCCAGCAAAGCACCCGTGCCGGGGATCGGCGACACCATGCCGACGGCGACGTGTTTGGCGCCGACCAGCAGCCCTGCGATGGCGTTGGCGTAAATTTCTTCGTCGCGGCAGGGGGCGTCGGCGGTCATGGCGGTGGGTCTCGGTACTTATATATAAGTTGAAACAGAAGTGCGGTTATTCGGCCGCCGCCTTGGCGCCGGCGAGCACATTTTCGTCAAGCCACGCCTGGAAGCCTTCGTCGGTGCGCGCGGCCGCCATATAGGCCAGCACGGCCTTTATGTTCGCATTGCCGTCGAGCCCCATGGGCAGCGCGCCGCCCGGCGCTTCGCAGATCGCATCTATATAAAAAGACGGGATCATGCCGGTCACCATGGCTTCGTCATCGTAGAAATTGCGGTCGACGACCTCTTCGACCGTCACCAGAACTTTTTTCGACGCATGCGCCATGAACAACTGGTCGCGGTGGCGGCCGATCCAGACGTTGCCGTCCCGATCGGCGTAGCGCGCGTGGAAAATCGCCACGTCCGGGTTGATCGCCTTCAACACCACCACCGGGTCGCCCGGCTCGAACGGGTTGTCGATCAACTTGAAGTCGTCCCGATGTTTTTCCAGATCGCTGCCGACGATGCCGCGCAGCGACGCAAACGGTTGTCCCTTGGCGCCCGCGTGCAGCGCCGCCAGCACCGCCGGGCAGGTCGCGTCCAGCACCTGCAGCGCGCCGTCCTTGACGGCCTTGGTGAACCGGGGGGCGGCGCCCAGCTCGCTCATGGACACGCCCGATGTTTCGATGGATTTAACGCACCCGGCGCCGATCAGCATGTCGACCATCATGCCGCTGACCGGTAGGGCCGAGGCGGGGATGGTGATCAGCTTCAACCCGCGAATGCCCTGGCGGACGATTTCCTTGGCCAGCGCCATGGGCACGTCCGGGCCTTCTCCCTTGTTGATGGCGACCGACGCTCCCGGGGGGATCTGCCGGGCAAGGGCGGACAGGTCGGATTGAAACAGGTCGGTCATGGTTTCGGCTCCGGATGGGCGGCCAGCGCCCCAGTGATGTTCGGTCGGTGTCCCGCAGTATAAAGGAGCCATTGTCCGCCGCTCCACGAAATTTGCCCTGGGCGGGCAGGAGACGGGCCGGGAGTGGCTGCCCCCGACATTTTGTGCTCCAAATTTATGCAAAAGTACCGATTTGCATAAATTTTATGCACTTATGTTAACCTTTCTGATCAAGCGGATTCGTGGATGCTTCCTAATTCATTGTAATAAAAAGTAATTTTTACCCCCAGGCGCCGTGGGGAATTGGCACGCCTCTTGAACTGTCCTTTGTGCAACGCAGCAACATTCGTTTTTGGAGGCGAATTATGAATAAGTACATCCGGGGTGCCGTTTCGGCGATTGCCCTTTCCGCCGCGGTCGCGACCGCCGGCATCGCGCAGGCCGCCGACACCATCAAGGTCGGCATCCTGCATTCCCTCTCGGGCACCATGGCCATCAGCGAAACCACGTTGAAAGACGTGATGCTCATGCTGATCGAAGAGCAAAACAAGAAAGGTGGCCTGCTCGGCAAGAAACTCGAAGCCGTGGTCGTTGACCCGGCGTCCAACTGGCCGCTGTTCGCGGAAAAGGCCCGCGAACTGATCTCCGTCAAAAAGGTCGACGTGGTGTTCGGCTGCTGGACCTCGGTGTCGCGTAAATCCGTGCTGCCGGTGTTCCAGGAACTGAACTCGGTCCTGTTCTATCCGGTGCAGTATGAAGGCGAAGAAAGCCAGAAGAACGTGTTCTACACCGGCGCCGCGCCAAACCAACAGGCGATCCCGGCCGTCAATTACCTTGCGAAGAACGAAAAAGTGAAGCGCTGGGTCCTGGCCGGCACCGACTATGTCTATCCGCGCACGACCAACAAGATCCTTGAAACCTACCTTAAGGAACAGCTGGGCGTTAAAGCCGAAGACATCATGATCAACTACACGCCGTTCGGTCACTCCGACTGGCAGACCATCGTCGCCGACATCAAGAAGTTCGGCTCCGCCGGCAAGAAAACCGCCGTGGTCTCCACCATCAACGGTGACGCTAACGTTCCGTTCTATAAAGAACTCGCCAACCAGGGCATCAAGGCCGAAGACATTCCGGTCGTCGCGTTCTCCGTCGGTGAAGAAGAACTCGCCGGCCTCGACACCGGTCCGCTGGTCGGCCATCTGGCTGCCTGGAACTACTTCATGTCTTCCAAATCGCCCGAGAACTCCAAGTTCATCGACGCCTGGAAGAAGTTCATCAAAAACCCGAAACGCGTCACCAACGACCCCATGGAAGCCCACTACATCGGCTTCAACATGTGGGTGAAGGCGGTGCAGATAGCCGGCACGACCAAGCCGGACGCGGTGATCGACAGCATCATCGGCGTAACCGTTCCGAACCTGACCGGCGGTTATTCGGCCATGATGCCGAACCACCACATCACCAAACCGGTGCTGATCGGCGAAATTCAGGCCAACGGCCAGTTCGAAACCGTGTCCTCCACGCCGGGGCTGGTTCCGGGCGACGCCTGGTCCGACTTCCTGCCGGGCTCGAAGGACCTGATCTCCGATTGGCGGAAGCCGATGGGTTGCGGGAACTTCAACGTCAAGACCGGCAAGTGCAGCGGGCAGGGGTCTTAATTCCTCCCGGGCCGGTCAGGTCATGATCGGCCGGACAGAATTGGGCGGGCGGGGCCACGGTGGGCGGGGGGGGGGGGGGGGGGGGGGGGGGGGGGGGGGGGGGGCGGGGGGGGGGG
>JAYNIR010000009.1:0-128448 GCA_038109305.1 Rhodospirillaceae bacterium | reverse complement strand
CCGACCAGGGTCAGCGCCGCGAACAGCACCATCGCGCCCTGCGCGTAGTTGAACATGCCCGACGCCTTGAAGATCAGGACGAAGCCCAGCGCCACTAGCGAATACATGACGCCGGTGGAGAGCCCGACCAGGATCAGTTCCAGCAAAAAGAACGGATCGGAATACATGTCCACGAAGGGGGTGACGAAGACGGCCTGCAGAAAATCCATTTTCTATGTTCCCTTCCGCGCTCAGTCGTGGCTGACGCCCAGATAAGCGTCGATCACGTCGGGGTTGGCCTTGACCTCGTCGGGCACGCCCTCGGCGAGTTTCTTGCCGTAATCCAGCACGACGACCCGGTCGGAAACATCCATGACGACGCTCATGTCGTGTTCGATCAGGATGATCGTCGTGCCGAATTCGTCGTTCACGTCGAGGATGTAGCGGACCATGTCCTCTTTTTCCTCGTAGTTCATGCCGGCCATGGGCTCGTCCAGCAGCAACAGGTCCGGCTCGGCGGCGAGCGCCCGGCCCAGTTCCACCCGTTTTTGCAGGCCATAGGGCAGGCGGCCCACGGGGGTCTTGCGGATCGCCTCGATTTCCAGAAAGTCGATGATTTCTTCCGCCTTGGCGCGGTGTTCCAGTTCTTCCTTGAGCGCCGGGCCGTAATAGAACGCCTGCCAGAACCAGTTCTTTTTCATTTTCAGGTTCCGCCCGGTCATAATATTGTCGAGCGTTGACATGCCGCGGAACAGCGCGATGTTCTGAAATGTGCGGGCGATGCCTTCTTCTGCCGACTCATATGTCCTGGCGGTGTCGCGGCGCTTGCCCTTGTAATAGATGGAACCTTTCTGCGGGTGATAGAACCCATTGATGCAGTTCAGCATCGACGACTTTCCGGCGCCGTTGGGGCCGATAATGGCCAGGATTTCATGTTCGCGGACGTCGAAGGATACGTTGTCCAGCGCCCGCACGCCGCCGAACGACAACGACACGTTTTCCACCTTCATTATGACGTCGCCGATCTGTCTGTGCGGCGTTGCGTGAGCTGCGGTTTCGGCCATGTTCGTTCCTATGCGATGTAATCTCGTTGGATATTTTTGTTCTTAAATCCGTTCTTCAAGTCCGTATCAGGCGGCCCGGGCCGCGCCCGCGCGGACGATTTCGCCTTCGCGGATCTGCAGGTTGGCGCGGATGGTGTCCGTGCGCCCGTCTTCGAACGTCACGGTCACTTCAACCGGGCAGCTTGTCGCGTCGGAATAAAGCGCGGCAATCAAATCGCCGTACCGTTCGCTGACGACGTTGCGGCGGACCTTGCGGGTGCGCGTCAGTTCGCCGTCATCGGCGTCCAGTTCCTTGTGCAGGATGAGAAACCGTTTGATCTGCGATCCCGACAGCTTTTCATCGCCGGCTAGATCGGCGTTGACCTTGTCGACGCAGTCCTTGATCAGGTCTAAGACCTCCGGCCGGCCGGCCAGGTCGGTATAGCCGGTATAGGCAAGCCCCCGCCGTTCGGCCCAGTTGCCGACCGCTTCCAGGTCGATGTTGATGAACGCGGCGACGTAATCGCGGGCGCTGCCAAAGGTCACGGCCTCGGACACGTAAGGGAAAAATTTAAGTTTATTTTCCAGATACTTAGGCGCGAGCAGGGTGCCGTCGTTCAGCTTGCCCACGTCTTTCGCCCGGTCGATGATCTTCAGGTGGCCGTCTTCGTCCAGAAACCCGGCGTCGCCCGTATGGACCCAGCCGTCCTGGGTTTTGGTGTCCCGCGTCGCGTCGTCGTTTTTGTAGTACGCCTGGAACACGCCCGGCGATTTGAACATCACCTCGCCCGTTTCCTCAACCCGGATGTCGACGCCCGGTGCCGGCACGCCGACCGAGTCCGACCGGATGTCCCCGTTCGGCTGAATGGTGATGAACACCGACGCTTCAGTCGAGCCGTAAAGCTGTTTAAGGTTTAGCCCCAGCGAGCGGTAGAAATCGAAAATATCCGGGCCGATGGCTTCGCCCGCAGTGTAACCGAGCCGCATGCGCGACAGACCCAAGACATTTTTCAGCGGGCCGTAAACCAGGATTTCGCCAAGCCAGTATTTGATCCGGTCGCTCATGGACGCGGACTTGCCGTCCAGAATGTCCCGGCCGACCCGTGCGGCCACGTCCATGAAGTAATGGTACATGGCCTGTTTCCACCCGGCGGCGTCTTCGATGCGGATCGACACCGTGGTCAGAATGTTTTCGAAAATGCGCGGCGGCGCGAAGAAATACGTCGGCCCGATTTCCCGCAGGTCGTCCAGAACCGTGTCCGAACTTTCCGGGCAGGCGACGCAGAACCCGGTCACATAGGCCTGGCCGACGGAAAAGATGTTGTCGCCGACCCAGGCCATGGGCAGGTAGGCGAGCATTTCGTCGTCGTCGGTCAAGCCTTCCCATTCGGCGGCGTTTTTGGCGGTCAGGATGCAGTTGTCGAAGGACAGCATGACGCCCTTGGGCCGGCCCGTGGTGCCCGACGTGTAGAGCATGATCGCGAGGTCGTCGCCTTTTCCGCGGGCGACTTCGCCGTCGTAGAGCCCGGGGTTCGACTGGTCGTGCCGGCGGCCTTTGTCTTGAACGTCGGCGTAAAGATGCAGGAAGTCTTGGGTGTAATGACGCATACCGCGGGGGAAGTGATAGATGATGGTTTCCAGCTTCGGCAGGCGGTCGCGGACTTCGAGCAGCTTGTCCACCTGTTCCTGGTTTTCGACCACGGCGAAGCGGCATTCCGCGTGCTCGAGCACGTACTGCATCTCTTCGGCGACGCTGTCCTGATAGACCGGCACTGGCACGCCGCCGACGGCCTGCGCCGCCGTCATCGCCCAGTAAAGATGCGGGCGGTTGTCGCCGATGATCGCGAGCCGGTCGCCGCGCTGGAAGCCCAGCGCCGCCAGCCCGCAGGCTAGCGCGCGGATTTCGCCGGCGACGTCGGACCATGACCAGGTCTGCCAAATTCCGTAATCTTTTTCCCGGGACGCGGGTTTGTCGCCGCGCACGTTCGAGTTTCGCGCCAACAGTTTCGGGAAAGTATCGAGGCCAGACATCGCCGTCGGCTCGCCGCTCATGTGTTTCTCCCCATCTGGCCGATCCCCACCCCTTCGACCAAAGTTCATCATAGTTTATAGCGGCCTCTTATCGGGCCATAGGCACGCATAAAGTGCAGATTGCACGCGCGGACGCAATACGAAAAACCGCGGTATTCTAACGGAATTGATCATCCGTCGCGGTTGACGCAACGTCAACCGCCGCGTGCCGATGAACTCTACAGAAACATGGTGTTGAATCCGGCACCTCTTGCACGGGCGGCATAACCGGTTTCGGGCCGATTTCAGGCCGTTTTCCGGCCCGGTTCAGGTGGCGGCGGATCAACCCGACGCACCCCTCCGGGGCGCAAAAGCCCCGTCCTCGCCTGCGGCCCGCTATCGGGGGCAGCCGGCCCGGCGCGACTTACGCGCGAGGCGGGGCGAACTTGGTCAGGTTGATGCCGTCGACGGCGGACTTGTACTCGTCGATGCTGGGCGTCCGGCCGAGGATCGTCGACAGCACGACGACCGGGGTGGACGCCAGCAGCGATTCACCCTTCTTGTCTTCGGCGTCCGCGACGACCCGGCCCTGGAACAGGCGGGTCGACGTGGCCATGACCGTATCGCCCTTTTCGGCCTTTTCCTGGTTGCCCATGCACAGGTTGCAGCCCGGGCGCTCCAGATAAAGGGTCTTCTCGTAGGCCTTGCGTGCCTCGGTCTTGGGAGCGCTGTCGTCGAATTCGAACCCGGCGTACTTCTGCAGGATTTCCCAATCACCTTCGGCCTTCAGCTCATCAACGATGTTGTAGGTCGGCGGCGCGACGACCAGGGGCGCGTTGAATTCGATCTTGCCGTTCGCTTTTTCAAGGTTACGGAACATCTGGGCGACGATTTTTATGTCCCCCTTATGCACCATGCAGGACCCGACGAAGCCCAGGTCGACCTTCTTTTTAGCGTCGTAGAACGAAATCGGCCGGATGGTGTCGTGCGTATACCGCTTTGCGACGTCGATGTTGTCGACGTCCGGGTCGGCGATCATCGGCTCGTTGATCTGGTCGAGATCGACGACCACTTCGGCGAAGTATTTGGCGTTGGCGTCCGGCTTTAAGGCTGGCTCCTTGCCGGATTTGATTTCCTGGATGCGTTTGTCCGCTTTGTCGATCAGGCCCTGCAGCATCCCCGACGGGATTTCCATGCCCTTGTCGATCATCACCTGGATGCGGGCCTTGGCGATTTCCAGCGATTCAATCAGGGTTTCTTCGTTGGAAATGCAGATCGAGGCCTTCGCCTTCATCTCGGCCGTCCAGTCGGTGAAGGTGAATGCCTGGTCGGCCAGCAGCGTGCCGATGTGCACTTCGATGATCCGGCCCTGGAAGACGTTTTCGCCGTCGAACTGCGCCAGCATCTGGGTCTGGGTCGCGTGGACGACGTCGCGGAAGTCCATGTGGTCGCCCATCTTGCCCTTGAAGGTGACTTTGACGGACTGCGGCACGGTGACGCTCGCCTGACCCAGGGCAAGCGCCAGCGCGACGGTGCCTGAATCGGCGCCGAAGGCGACGCCTTTGGACATGCGGGTGTGGGAATCGCCGCCGATGATGATCGCCCGGTCGTCGACGGTGATATCGTTCAGGACCTTGTGGATCACGTCCGTCATGGGGTGGTAGACGCCCTTCGGGTCCCGCCCGGTGACCAGCCCGAACTTGTTCATGAACGCCATCAGCTTGGGCGTGTTGGCCTGCGCTTTCTTGTCCCAGACGGAGGCGGTGTGACAGCCGGACTGATAGGCACCGTCCAAAATCGGCGAAATCACGGTTGCCGCCATGGCTTCCAGTTCCTGGACGGTCATCGGCCCGGTGGTGTCTTGAGATCCGACGATGTCCACCTTCACCGTGGCGTCGGACCCAGCATGCAGGACCGTGCCTTTGGGAACGCCCACGGCGTTGCGGTTGAAGATTTTTTCGACGGCGGTCAAACCCTGACCCGGATGGGAAACTATCTTGTTCGGTGCGAACACCGGTTTCGGTTTCACGCCCAGCGTTTCCGCGGCGAAGATTTGCAGCTTCTTGCCGAAGTCGATGGCGTATGAGCCGCCGGCCTTCATGAATTCGACCGATTGCGGCGAGAACGATTTACCGACGTCGGCCAGCTCTTCGGTGCCGTCTTCGTTTAACAGCTTTCCAGCCTTCGTGTCGATCGTCAGCGTCGTGCCCGTCGCGACGGAATATTTTTCTTCCAAGATCGGGCTGCCGTCGTTGTTGATGATGGTCTTGCCGTTTTCATCGACTTTTTTGACCCAGTTTTTAAGGTCAATGCCGATGCCGCCGGTGACCCCCACCGTCGTCTGAAAGATCGGCGAAATGCCGTTGGTGCCGGCGATGATCGGCGCGACGTTGACGAACGGCACGTAGGGGCTGGCCTGTTCGCCCATCCATAGCGCGACGTTGTTGATCCCCGACATGCGGGACGAGCCGACGCCCATGGTGCCTTTTTCGGCGATCATCATCAGCCGCTTGCCCGGGTGCTGCAGCTTCAGCGCCTGGATTTCTCTCTGGGCTTTTTCCGAAATGAAGCTTTTGCCGTGCAGTTCCCGGTCGGCGCGGGAATGCGCCTCGGCGCCCGGCGACATCAGGTCGGTGGAGATATCGCCCTCCGCCGCGACATAGGTCACAACTTTGATCTTGTCCTCGATCTCGGGCAGCATGGTGAAGAATTCCGCATCCGCGTAGCTTTGCAGGATGCCCTTGGCGATCGCGCTGCCGTCCTTGTACGCGGCTCCGAGGCGGCTAGTGTCCGCGTCGTAAAGAAAGACCTGCGTCTTCAGAACTTCGGCGGCGGCCTTGGCGATGTCGGCGTCGTCGCCCAGCGCCAGGTCCAGCAGCACCTCGACCGACGGCCCGCCTTTCATGTGCGACAGCAGTTCAAACGCGAAGTCGCGGCTGATTTCTTTGACGTCGGCCTCGCCGAGGATGATCTCTTTCAGGAACTTCGCCTTGACGCCGGCGGCGCTCGTCGTTCCGGGGAGGGTGTTGTAGATGAAGAACTTCAGCGAGTCGTCCCGGTGCTGATGCCCGGTGTCTTTAATCTGCTGGATCAGTTCTTCGACAAGCGCCCCATCCTCGATCGGTTTTGGGTGCAGGTTCTGTTTTTTGCGGTCTTCAATTTCGGCCAGGTAATCCGTATACATGCTCATGATTGCCCCTCGGTGCTGGGTGGTCTCGATGGGTATACGGCGGATCGCCCAAACGATCCCGCCGAAATGGCGCCCGAGATGATTTAAAGATGATGTAGTTTAGCCTAGTTCGGCTTGCAAGGTGAATCTAATTACTTGATTTGTTGGGGTTTAGTTCGATCTTACGCCGCCGCTGCGGCGCCTCCGGGTCCGCCCTGAAACGGCCGGCGGCGCGTGCGTTGGCGGTGGCCGGGGCGGTGACTGTCGCGGCCGGGCTCGCCACCTGTTCGACCTAGGACGCGGGCCGCATGATCTACAACGGCGCGAGACGGCGTCCGGGCCGGACTATTTGTCCTTTTTATCCTTCTTATCTTTTTTATCTTTTTTCTTCTTCTTGTCGTCGTCGTCCTTCTTGCCCTTCGTTTCTCTCTTCTCTTTCTTTTCCTTACCCTTGCCGTGGCCCTTCTTTTCGCCATCCTTGCGGTGGTCTTCGGACTTGCCGTGCTTGTTGCCCTTTTCTTCTATTTCCTTCTTCGTGTGCGCGCCGGCAAAGGCATCGGCGGCGGACATCAGGGCGACGCCGCCCAAAAGGGCGGCCAGAAATTCACGACGTATCATGGTTCTGTTTCCTTCGTTGTTGGGGTCTGGGAGATCCTCACCCCAAGCGCGAACTCGGCCCCATGGCACCGCATTTGCCCCCGGGCTGTCTATGAAATTCGTCACACCGAAAGTCTCATAACCCTATATGTTAAAACGGTTTTTCGGATTTTCCAAAGATCGTCATCCGTCTGTCATACGGGCTTAACCAGGGCGCGCCAGGATCGCCTTCGGACGCCGGCCGGCGATGCGCCGGCGCCATGGCCGTAAAGGAGGCCCAGATGAACGATTTTGTCCGACTGCCCGCGTCCTTCGGCAGGCGCGCGACCGAACCGAATCTGGATGACGTATTAGGCGACCCGGTCGTTCATCTGGTGATGGCGCGGGACGGCGTGACGCTGGATGAAATCCGCGACGTGGCGCACGAAGCCCGCTCGCGCCTGTTGATGCGGAGCCTGATCGAAGACCCCCAAGGGTCTGAGGGCTGCCCACTGGCGGCTTACGCCAAGCCCTTCGCCATCAGATCGGACAGGCGGCGCGCGAACTCGGCCACGTCCAGCACCGGCTCGCCTTCCAATATCCGCGCCTGATCGAGCAACATGAACGCCGCGTCGGCCAACACCGGATCGGTGATTTCCTGGCCCGGCTTATTGTCCCCTTGGGCCTTGGTATCGGCCAGCTTGGCGAGCTTGCTGATCAGCGCGTGGCCCGGGTTGATTTCCAGAATGCGTGGCGACAACTCGCGGCCGTCAAGTTGCTTGTGCTGCTTCAACAGGCGTTCGATGTTCATGTCCAGGTCGCCGTCGTCGGCGACCAGGCAGACGGCGGACGAGGTCAGCCGTTCAGACGTCCGCACGTCCTTCACCTTTTCGCCCAAGGCCAGCTTCATCGCCGCGATCAATAGGTCGGTGCTTTCGCCGGCGGTTTTGTCCGTTTCTTCATCGGCGGTGTCCCCGGCGTCGGAGTTTTTGTCCGAGCCGGCTTTGATCTTCGACAGGTCGGCGCCGCCGCGGGTCGCAGACTTGAACTTTTTGCCGTCGAAGTCGGGCACCTGGCCTAGCCAGAATTCATCCACCGGGTCGGTCATCAACAGAACTTCTACGCCACGGGCGCGGAAGCCTTCCAACTGCGGGCTGGCCAACGCGTGCGCCGCATCCTCGCCGGTGATGTAATAGATCGTGTCCTGCCCGTCTTTCATGGCCGCGACGTAATCGGCAAGGCTGACCCAGTCGTCGCGGGCCGACGATTTGAACCGCGCCAACGCCAACAACGCGTCCCGGTTGCCCTGGTCTTCATAGATGCCTTCCTTCATCACCGGGCCGAAGGTGCCCCAGAACTCGGCGTAGTCGTCGGGGGATTTCTCCGAAGACTTTTTCAAATCGCCCAAGATGCGCTTGATCAGGCCCTGGGAAATTTTCGCCAGCATGGGATTGTGCTGCATCATCTCGCGCGAGATGTTGAGCGGCAGGTCTTCACTGTCGACCACGCCTTTGACGAACCGCAGGTACCCCGGCAGTAAGCCGTTGCAGTTGTCGGTGATGAACACTTTTTTCACATAGAGCTTCACCGACGATGTGCGATCCGGATGGAACAGATCGAACGGCCGCATGGACGGGATAAAAAGCAGGCTGGTGTAGCTCAACATGCCTTCGACCTGATTGTGGATGGTCATCCACGGGTCATCGAAGGCATGCGCCGCGTGATGGTAAAACTCCTTGTACTGGTCTTCGGTGATGTCCTTTTTGGGCCGGCTCCACAGCGCCGATGCGGTGTTTAGCACGCTGTCGACGTCGCCGTCCTTTTGCCCCGCCACGACGACCGGAATGCCGATGTGGTCGGAATAGGTCTTGACGATGTGGGCGATGCGTTCCGGCTCCAGGTATTCCTTCTGGTCTTTTTTCAGATGCAGGATCACGTCCGTGCCGCGGCCCGCGCGGTCTGCCGGCTCGACGGTAAATTCGCCGCGCCCGTCGGACGTCCATTTCCAGGCGTCATCGCCGCCGGCCTTGCGGGTCACGACCTCGACCTGATCGGCGACCATGAACGCCGAATAAAACCCGACGCCGAACTGCCCGATCAGGGAGACGCTCGCCTCTTTGTCCTTTTTCTGCGTGCCGGAAAGCCCTTCGACGAACGTCTGCGTGCCGGACCGAGCGATGGTACCGAGGATGCCGGTCAGGTCGTCCCGGTCCATGCCGACGCCGTTGTCCGAGACCCTCAGAATCTTTTCCTTTTTATTGATGTCCAGAGTGATTTTGAATTCCGCATCACCCTCGATCAGCTTCGGTTCGGTCAGCGCGCGATACCTGAGTTTGTCGCACGCGTCTGACGCGTTGGAGATCAGCTCGCGCAGAAAGATTTCCTTCTGGCTGTAGAGCGAGTGGGCGACGATATCCAACAGCTTGCCCACTTCCGCCTGAAAGGCGTGGGTTTCCTTATGCGTTTCAGTTTTCGGCGATTTGTCTTTGGTGTCCGTGGCCATGGCTTGCGTTCCTCCATGCTCCGTCTGCTTGCCCTTAATCGCGCAGATATGTGGCGGTATTCGGCCCGATGCAACCCCCTGATAGCCCTCATTGGCGATGGCTGACAAACCCCAAGACGCACCGAAAGCTCCTGAGGCGGACCCCGCCGACGGTCCGTATACCGAAAAACGCGCGCGGCTTTTGCTCGAACTGGAAACGGACGCCCGCGACACGGCCTTTTATACGGGCCGCAAAATGTTTTCAGACCGCCCCATGTCGGCCATGGCCCAAGTCCTCCGGCATGAATTCGTGAACGAAGGGAACGAGGTCGTCGCCTTCGTGCCCATGGTCAAAAAGTAACCGCCGTCGGGCGGGTCCCCTTGCGCCCGACCGACTGAAGCGCGACAGTAACCGTATGGAACTTTTCACCCAGGACCGCCGCATCTTGGCCTTGTTGGGGCCGACCAATACCGGCAAGACCCATTACGCCATGGAACGGATGCTGGCCCAGCCGTCGGGCATCATCGGATTTCCGCTGCGCCTCCTGGCCCGGGAAAATTACGACCGGGCGGTCCGGCAGAAGGGCGCTAAACAGGTCGCCCTCATCACCGGCGAGGAAAAAATCATCCCCGAAGGCGCGCGCTATTTCCTGTGTACGGTCGAAGCCATGCCGCTCAGCCGCCCCGTCGACTTTTTGGCCATCGACGAAATCCAGATGTGTGCCGACCCGGACCGGGGCCATGTCTTTACCGATCGGCTTTTGCACGCGCGGGGTCGGTACGAAACATTGTTCTTAGGCGCGGAAACCATCCGCCCGCTGATCCAGCGGCTGGTGCCCGACGCGCACTTTACCTCCCGCCCGCGGATGAGCGTCCTTCGCTATTCCGGCAAAAAGAAAGTCACGCGCCTGCCGGCGCGGTCGGCCATCGTCGCGTTTTCGTCGGCGCAGGTCTATGCGCTGGCCGAACTGGTCAGGCGGCAGCGAGGCGGGGCGGCGGTGGTGCTGGGGGCGCTCAGCCCCCGTACGCGGAACGCCCAGGTCGCCATGTATCAGGCGGGGGAGGTCGACTACCTGGTGGCGACAGACGCCATCGGCATGGGGCTTAACATGGATATCGACCATGTCGCCTTCGCCGGGATTTCCAAATTCGACGGGCGGCGGATGCGTGGGCTGGACCCCGCTGAACTGGCGCAGATCGCCGGCCGCGCCGGCCGCGCCATGAACGACGGCACCTTCGGCACCACGGCGGACCAGAAGGAACTGGACCCGGACCTGGTCGAAGCAATCGAAAGTCACAAGTTCGATCAGCTGAAACAGATTTTCTGGCGCAATTCGGATTTGGATTATGCGTCGGTCCACGCGCTAAAGCATACGCTCGCCCGACCGTCGCCGGACCGGGGGCTGCACCGCGCCCGCCAAGCGGGGGACGAAGGCGCGCTGACCCTACTGCTGCGGGACGAAGCGATTTTGGACCGCGCGGCAACCCCCGACGTGGTCCGCCTACTTTGGGAGGTCTGCCAGGTCCCGGATTTTCAAAACGTCATGACCGACGCCCACGCGCAGATGCTGACCCGTATCTATATGAGCCTTACCGGCCGTGAGGGGCGGATCGCGACCGACTGGATCGCCGGGCAGGTCAAACGCCTGGACCGGACGGAAGGCGACATCGACGCGCTGACCCAACGCATCGCCCACATCCGTACCTGGACTTACGTATCGTTTCACGCCGACTGGCTCGCCGACGCGGGCCATTGGCAGGGCAAAACGCGGGAGATCGAAGACCGCCTGTCCGACGCGCTTCACGAACGCCTGACCCAGCGCTTCGTCGACAAGTCCACCGCGCACCTACTGCAAAAACTGAAGGACACGCCGGAACTGATCGGCGCGGTGACGGCGGCGGGCGACGTCGTCGTCGAAGGCCATCTGGTCGGTCACCTGAGAGGGTTCCAGTTCGAAAGCGCCGGCGTGCCCCAGGGCGCGGCCGGCAAGGCTATTTCCGTCGCGGCGGCGCGCGCGGTGCAGGCGGAATTGGCGCGCCTTGTCCGCGAGTTGGAAGACGCCGGCTACGGCGACATTTCCCTGAGCGCCGTCTCGGGCGACGATGCAGGCGTGATCCTCTGGCAGGGGCATCCGGTGGGGCGGCTCCGGCGGGGGCAGGGCTTGCTAAAGCCCGCCGTTCGCGCGCTGGCGTCCGACCGCATGTACCCGGCCGTCCGCGACCGTCTGGTCCGGCGGCTCGAAGCCTGGGCGGCCGACCATGTGCGCGATGCGTTCAGCGATCTCGCCGCGCTGGCCGATGCGGACCTGACGGGGGCGGCCAAGGGGCTGGCTTTCCGGCTTGGCGAGGCCATGGGCTCGTTGCCGCGCGGTGACGTCGATGATCAACTGGCGCTGATCGACAAACCCGGCCGCCAGGCTCTCCGCGCCGCCGGCATCCGCATCGGCCGCGAAACGGTCTATCTGCCGGCGCTGGTCAAACCCGCGCCGGCGGCTCTCCGCGGATACCTCTGGTGTCTGTGGCACGGGCGCAAGCCCGCCGACCCGCCGCCGCCAGGCCGTGTCTCCGTGCCGGTAACGGATCGGCTGCCCGGCGCCTATTGGGAACAGGTGGGCTTTCGCCGGTTCGGCGCGGTCGCGCTACGCGTCGACATGGTCGAACGCATCGCTAGCCTTGCCTGGACGCTCAGCCGCAAGGAGAAAAAGGGGTTTCTGATCGGTCCGGACATACTGTCGCTGGCGGGCCTGGGCGAAGACGCCATGGCGGCGGTGCTCGGCGGGCTCGGCTTCAAGGTCAGGACGGTTGCGGGCGAACGCCGTTTTCGTCCGTTCCGGATACCCGCCGCCGGCAAAACCAAACAGGCCAAACCGAAACCGCCCAAGGTCGACCCCCATTCGCCGTTCGCCAAGCTGCAGAACCTGGTGGGCGCATGACCGAACACGACGGCGGCGGTACCATCCGGATCGACAAGTGGCTGTGGTTCGCCAGGTTCTTCAAGACCCGGACACTGGCGACTAAATACGTGCAGTCGGAAAAGCTCCGGTTGAACAGCGTCGCCTGCGACAAGCCGCATCACGTGGTCCGCGCGGGCGACGTGCTGACCTTTCCGCTGCGGTCCGGCGTCAAGGTGATCAAGGTGATCCAACTGGGTCAGCGGCGCGGCCCGGCGGCGGAAGCGCAGGCGCTTTACGAAGACCTGTCTCCGCCCGACACGCCGAAGGGCGACGAGGCGGACGGATTGCCGGGGACGCCGGACGCCCAGCGCGATCCCTGCGCGGGTCGCCCGATCAAACGCGAGCGGCGGGAGACGGATAAGCTGCGGGGGGTTTGGACGGTGTCCCGTTCGCCGCTCCGGTCCAACGGGCCGCGCGACCCGGTTGACCCGTGCGGCGCCTGCGACCATTCGAAATATTCGCGCCAGTTTTTAAGGTCCCCGCGGAAATCGCATTAGGACGCGATATGGGTGACGGTTTCGCCGTCGTCGGAAAGCGGCATGCGGACGATCACCCGAGTCACGACCAGCGGCCGGCATTCCATCTGAAAACTGTCGACGATGCGGACGGGCTTTTCGGTTTCGCCGACGCGCTGATATTCAGAAAACACCATCCGCCCGACATCGTCCGGTTTGTGCGCCAGGACCGCCCGGTCGGTATAGTCGGCGCGCTTCAGGTCTACGTGCGCCGTACCCCGAAAACGGTAAACGAAATCAAGCGGGTCGCGGCGGACGTCGACCACCGAGAAATACGGGATCAGCTGCGTGCCAAGGCCAGCAGGTTGAATTCCTTCCAAGTCGGCGCAAGCGCCGGGTGCCCCGCAGGCGCTACCAATACTCCAGGCAGGCCGCATGGTCGCCTTCGTTGAGCTCTTCGTCCCCTAGGATTCGGTATCCGGGGTCGCGCCTGCCCGGCGGCTGATCGATCATCTGTCGTGTCCCCCCCCCCTTTTAATTTTGTGGCGGGGTTCTAGGGAAATTGCCCGGCTGAATGCAATTGTGTGCGGGAATCTATGCCATGCCGCTGCGTTTTTTGAAAATCACTGACAGGTTGTTGGCGGGCATTTTGACGGTTTCGGTCAGGTGCAGGCCTCGGGCCCGGGCCTCCAGCGCCACGTCGTCCAGATTGCGCACGCCCCACGCGGGGGCTTCGGCGCGGAGGCTCTGGTCGAACCGGATGTTGCTGTCAGACGTATGTCGCCCGCCGATCATGAAAGGTCCGTAGAGATACAGCACCCCGCCTTCGGGCAAGGCGCCCGCCGCGCCGGAAAGCAGGCTCAAACAGGCCTCCCAGGGCGCCACGTGGATCATGTTGATCGATATCACGGCGTCAACGCCGACGACCGGCCAGGGCAGGGCGCGCGAATCCAGGTCCAATGGCGGCGGCAAGTCAATCCTGGTATGGTCGATCCACGCCTGGATCGACTGCCGGTGGCGCGGGTCCGGGTCGGACGCCCGCCAGTCCAGATGCGGCATCGCTGCCGCAAACCGAGTGATGTGCTGCCCCGATCCCGATCCGATTTCGAGAACCATGCCCGACGCCGGCAGAACGCGGGTAAGGACGGCTTCGATAGCGTCGGCGTTCCGCCGGGTCGCGGGAAAATCAAGGCGCTGGTAATTCGGTTGGCCGGTCATCCGTTTCACCTAGGCGGCGGCACGCCGGCGGGCAAGTAAAAACCGCACTTTTCCGTTGTTTGAGGCCCGACCCCGCCCGTGTTAGGTCGCGGGGGTCATGTTCGCCAATTGGGGATCATGCTTGCCAAATTGAAATCCTGGGCCCAAGGCCTCGGCGCCGAAACCGCCTCCGCACCGCCGCCCGGGCCGTCGGAACTGGCGGTCGCAACGGCGCTGTTGCTGGCCGAGGCGGCGACGCTCGTCGGCGATCTGGAGCTTTTCGGCATGACCGGCACGAGCAAGCAAAGCCTCGCGCCGGAACACCGCGTCGCGATCATGGAAATGCTCTGGGAAGTGGTCTATGCCGACGGCCAGGCCCACTATTTCGAGGCCAGCCTCGCCCGCCGCGTCGCCGGCCTGCTGCATGTCCCCGACCGGGATGCGGGGGCGGCCCGAAAAAGGGTGCTTGCGCGGCTTGAGCAAAAGACCGATCCGGCGTAAGACAGTCCCAACACCGCAATCTGGATGATGTTTACCTGACCCCACGGAGCCTGACATGACCTACATCGTCACCGAAAACTGCATCAAATGTAAATTCCAGGACTGTGTCGAGGTTTGCCCCGTCGACTGCTTCTACGAGGGCGAAAACTTCCTGGTCATTCATCCGGACGAATGTATCGACTGCGGCGTTTGCGAACCCGAGTGCCCGGCTGAGGCGATTGTCCCGGATACGGAGCCTGGGGTTGAAGAATGGCTCGAAATCAACACGAAATTCGCCGCCCAGTGGCCCAACATCACGGCCAAGGGCGAACAGCCGGCCGACGCCGACGACTGGAAGGACAAGCCGGGTAAAAAAGAGCTGTTGAGCTCGAACCCCGGCAAATACACCTGATTTAGGGCGAAGGGGCGGATAGCCTGCGGGTGAACGACATTCCGGCCCGGCGCATCCGGTTTAGAGCGCTGATATTAAGAGATTTTCCTGCGCTTCGACAGCGGCCCGAGGTGGGAATCCTGTGTGCGGATGCGAAATCGGTCTGTCATTTGCCGTTAATCTGTGTTATCAACCATTAATTGTCGGGCCATAAGTCATTGTGTCCTCGGAATTTTCTGGGGTCCCTTACGGGGGGGCTGCGGTCCATTTTTTGGTTGCGGACGGGCGGTAGACCGCCCGCCAAGGAAGTAGCCGGCGATACGGAAAATTCCATCGAGACCGCCACACACCCATTGGCGGATTGGTGAAATCGTCCGGTCATTCTGGGCAAACCGCGCGGTAGGGCGCGCGGCGGCCCGTGGCAAACGGATGAACAGCAACACCGGAGAAGACAAAGCCCATGTCCAAATCGTCAAAGTCCGATGATCTCCAGATCGTAACCGGGGACTATGTTGTCTACCCGACCCACGGTGTCGGCAAGGTGGTCGGTGTCGAAACCGAAGAAATTGCCGGCCACAAGCTTGACCTGTTCGTGATTTCCTTCGACAAGGACCGGATGACGCTGCGCGTTCCCGTGTCCAAGGCGCCGACCTCGGGCCTGCGCCGCCTGTCGACCCGCAAGATCATGGACGAAGCCATGACCACGCTGAAAGGCCGCGCCCGCATCAAACGCACGATGTGGAGCCGCCGGGCCCAGGAATACGAAGCCAAGATCAATTCCGGCAATCCGGTGTCCATCGCCGAGGTTGTCCGCGACCTGCACCGCAATGTCGGCCAGCCCGACCAGTCGTTTTCCGAACGGCAGATCTACGAAGCCGCCCGCGACCGCCTGGCGGCGGAACTGGCGGCGGTCGACAAGATCGACGTGCAGAAAGCCACGGAAAAGCTGGAAAAGGTTCTGGCTGCTTAAAGCCGCGCCCGAACTGGCCAACAAGCCCGACTTTCCGAAAACGGCCGGCGCCTTTGGGCCCGGCCGTTTTCTTTTGGCCGTGCGGGCAAACCTCAATCCCGGCGGCAACGATCTCCGGTGTGTCTGCCGGGCCTTAGTCTCGTCCGCGCGGCGGCGCTTATTCAGTGACGATCTTGACCTTGTCGCCGGGCGTCAGCCGCGCGCCCCGGTCGAGCCCGTTGAGCGCCAGAAACCAGTCGAGGGAAAACTTCTCGAGCGGCATCAGCCCCGCCAGCTTTTCCGGCGTGTCGCCGGGATTGACCGTCAACACCCGCAGCCGGAGCGCCTTGATCTTGGCGGCCTCGGCATCGGTCAGGCGTCGGAAGCTGTATGTCGTGCGGCGAAGGTCTTCGTTAAACCGCTTCGTTTCCGACGGTTTGGTCAGGAACAGGAAACGGTAGATTGCATCCCGGTCCATGCGGATCGCGATCATGCGGATGTCGCGGGTGCCTTCCTGGGTGTCGATCCGGGCGGTGCCCGTCGCCGCCTCGAGCCCGTTGACCGTCAGCGGTTCGATGACGCCCAGCCGGCCGCCGCCCCAACTTGCCACATGGTCGCGGACGCGGCCGGTGCGGCGGGCGTCTTCCTGTTTCAGGCGGTTAAAGACAATGACCGTGTCGCCGGGGCCGCGGGCAACCACCTGGCTTGGTGAGTTCAACAGCCAGAAACCGGCGGGCACTTCGAACCGGAACCGCAGATCCGGGTGTTCGAACACGCGGCCGCGGGCGACGCCTTCGGCCGAGCTGTCGCCCCAGACCATGCCGTTGATGCGGTCCAGGTAATCGTTCCGCCCGACACGCGGGTTGGGTACCGGCTGCGCCTTGGCAAGCTGGATCGCCTGGGCGATGCGGTCGGCGGTGCGCGGGTGGGTCGACAAAATGTTTGCCGCCGGGTCGGTGTCCGGGCGGCCCTGAGATCGCTGGCTGATCGACGTGTGCGCCGCCATTTTGCGGAAGAAGGTTTCAAGCGCCTGGGGGTTGTATCCGGCGCGCGACATGTATCGCACGCCCAGCATGTCGGCTTCCAGTTCCTGTTCGCGCGAATAGGACTGCAGATAAAGCTGCCTCACCTGGCCGACCAGCCGGTTCAGGTCGCCGGGCACGCCGAAGATCGATCCCGCGATGGACAGCCCGATCAGGCCGATGTTGGTCGCCATCGCCTGGGAATAGCGCTGCGCCGTGTGCCGGGCGGTGATGTGGCCGATTTCATGCGCCAGGACGCCCGCCATTTCGGCTTCGTTTTCGGCCAACGCCACCAGCCCACGGGTGATGTAGACGAAGCCGCCCGGTAGCGCGAAGGCGTTGATATTGGAATCGTCCAGCACCGTGAACTTGAATTTGAGACCGGGCAGGTCCGACACGCGGGACAATTTTTCCCCGACCCAGTCGACATAGGTCTGGATCGCCGGGCCCTTATAAGTCCCGCCCATTTCCTTTAGGATTTTCGGGTGTTCCTCCGCGCCGACGCGGTGCTCGTCTTCTTCCGACATGAAGGCGGTGAAGCTCTGTTCGCCGGTCGCCGGGTTGGTCGAACACGCGGCGGACAGCAGCAACGGCGCTAAAAGCGCGAGGAGAAAGGACAATCGGCGCACGGGCGAAATATACGCTGGCCGTTAGCGGCTTTCCAGAATATCGATCTGTTTCGGGTGGGACGCCTCGATCATCGGGCCGTTCCAGTCCTTGATCCAACCGCGCGCGCGGATGTGCTTTCCTTCGTAGGTCCTGGTGTTCAAGTCCGCTTTTTTGAACAGTTTCGCCTGTTGTTTGGCGACGCGGACGGTGAAATCGGTGCGCCAGTTGTCACCGAAGTTGAGGAACATCACGCCCTTGACGTCGGCGGCGGAAACGACCTTGCCCTCGACCACCTGGAACGTGCCCTTTTCGCCGAGCAGCGCCGCCGGGTCGGTTCCGCGCACGGCGTAAAACGGGTCTGCCCAGATGCCGCGGCGGGCCGCCCGGGCGTCCCGCTCAAGCGCGTACATGGCCGCGGCCTGCGCCCAGTTGTCGGGGAAGGTATAAATCCGCGCTATGCCCAGGCGGATCATGTCCCCCTATACCCACAACTTGCATCCGCGCCCTTATAAAGGTGCGCCAACAGCCGGCCGTGCCGGTCCATGTGGTTGCCGGGGAAGGTCAGGCGGACGGACTTGCCCAAGACCAGATCTTCCATCGCTCTCTTGGCTTCGGGCGCCAAAGGCCATTCCTTGAAGCCTAAACGGCCGAGCGGCAGCTTCGGCGTCTGAATGCCCGTAAGCCGCACCTGGGTTGCGCCGTTGATCGACCGGTCGAGCGCCACGGTATCGCCGTCGACGACCGCCGTGACCTGGGCTTCCACAAGGGCTTCTACCGGCGCATCGGCGGTGGGCGCCGGGGCGATGCAAAGGACAAGGACCGAAAAGGCGACGCCGGCAACGATGATCGCGCGGGTCCGGATCATGGCCGTTCCCCCGCCGGCACGCCCGCCATGCCCCAGACGTCCGCCGGCGATTTGCCGTCTTCGCGCAGCGCCCGGATGGTGAGTGACTTGTCGCGCTTGGCGAAGCGGTTGCCGTCCGCGTCGGTTTTAAGCGGATGGTGGCGGTATTCTGGCGTCTTCAACCCGAGCAACGCCTGCAGCAGGCGGTGGATGTGCGTCGCTTCAAACAGGTCGTCGCCCCGGGTCACCCGCGTCACGCCCTGGATGTGATCGTCCACCGTCACCGAGAGGTGATAGCTGGTCGGTGTGTCCTTCCGCGCAAGCACGATGTCGCCGAACATGTCCGGCGCCGCCGTCTGCGGGCCCCGGTCTGCATCGGTCCATTCAAGCGGGCCGGCCTTGGCGATGGCCTCCGTTGTCTTAAGGCGAAAGGCGAAGGCGTTGCCTGTTTTCTTCCGGTCCTCGATGTCGTCGATGCTGAGCCCCCGACAGATGCCCGGATAGACCGGCCCGTCCGGGCCCGCCGGGATGCCGTGTGGCGCGCGGCCGGCGGCCTCGATCTCGGTCTGGATATCCTTACGCGTGCAGAAACAGGGATAAACCAGGTCCTTTAGGGTCAGGCGGACCAGCGCGCGGGTGTAATCGTCCGGGTGATCCGACTGGCGGCGGACCGGCGTTTCCCAGGTCAGGCCGAGCCACGCCAGGTCTTCATAAACGGCGTCTTCAAACTCCGGACGGCAGCGGCCCTGGTCGATGTCCTCGATCCGGAGCAGAAACCGCCCGCCGGATTTCGCCGCCTCGGCCCAGGCAAACCAGGCGGAATAGGCGTGGCCCAAGTGCAGATGGCCCGTGGGGCTAGGCGCGAAGCGGGTGACGGGGGCGGCGGGATCGGGCGGCATGGGCGGGGTTCGCGGTTTCGCTAAAGTTCCTTAACCATTTTGCGCTAACACAGAAGCCCTGGGCAGCCCTTTTATCAAGACACCTGCGAGTTAAGTGATGAGCGAGAAAGCGAAAGACAAGACCAAGTCCAAAGCCAAACAGACGGCGACGCCGCCCGCGGAACAGGAAATTCCGCAGCTGACCGGCCCCCTGGTGATGCCGCGCGACGGGTCGAAACCGGAACAGATCGTGCTTCTGCTGCATGGCGTCGGCGCAGACGGCGACGACCTGATCAACCTGGCGACGTATTTCGGCAAGGTTCTGCACAAGGCGGTGTTCATCGCCCCCAACGCGCCCTTCCGATTCGACGGCGCGCCGTCAGGCCATCAGTGGTTTTCCATCGCCGATCCGTCGAAGGAACAAAAACTCGAAGGCGTTTTGATGTCGGCGCCCATTCTCAACCTCTTGATCGACCACCTGCTGGAAGAATACGGCCTGGATGAGAGCAAGATGGCGATCGTCGGCTTTTCCCAAGGCTGCATGATGGCGCTGCACGTGGCGCCCCGGCGGGCGAAACAGCTTGCCGCCGTGATCGGATATTCCGGCGCGCTGATCGGCGCCGATCTGCTACCCGGTGAAATGAAGACCAAGCCGCCTGTGCTGCTGATGCACGGCAACATGGACCCGATCGTGCCGCCCGACATGATGCGCCACGCCGAAGACACGCTAAAAGCCGCGGGCATCCCCGTTGCGGCGTATCTGTGCCCCAACCTGGGCCACGGCCTCGACGACATGTGCATTCAGCTGGGCATGGAGTTCCTCGCCGAAATGTTCGACGCCGACGTCATGGCGGCGGCCGGGATCAAGGCCTGACGAAACAGTTTCATCGGGACGGATACTGGCCCGAGCCCGAGGAAAAACCCCGGGGCGCCGCCCCGGAGTTTTTCTTATCCGCGTTCGGCAGACAGTCTGTTTAGGCGGCGGTGCCGCGGATCGGATAGTTCCGTTCCTGGATCAGTTTGATCCCGGCCATAAGGATGCCCAGATCGGGCCGCTAAAACGGCGCGTTGGAAATATCGACGATCTGTACCTGGCCCGACGGGTTGACGACGAACAGACCCGGTTCGGGGAAGTTGTGATCGGTTTCCTGTTCCGACCGGAGGGCCGAGATGTAAAGCCCGAGCGCGCGCATCTGATCTTCTGTGAGCCCGCAGGCGACGGGCAGGTCGATGCCCTGCTCGGATTTGTCGCGGGTCGCTTGATCTTCGGAATCCGCCGATACGCACACGATTTCCGTGTTGGCCTCGGCGAACCCGTCCTTCAGGCCGTCGAGCTTGGCCATGAATTGCTTGCGCTTGGGGCAGTGAACGCCCCGGTAGACGACCAGCATCTGCCATCCGTCACGCGGGCCGCCGATCTTGGCGGTGCCGCCGCCGACCAGGGTCAGGTTCATTTCTGGCATCTTGCCGCCGGCGTCGATTTTCTTGCTCATGTTGAAAAAGGCTCTCCTCATCTATGCGGAATGGTCTGTTGCCGGAACATAAGAGGCCGGGCGTGCGGTTAAACCCCCGGCAATAACGATTTCGGCGATTTGCCTCCCTCGGGGCCGTCACATTTTCGTCAAGACGCCGTCATCAAGGGAACATTTGGAGAAGAATCGCCACATGTAGTATGCTCCGCACCGAACAGAGGGATAAATATATCCAACATCCGACAAGGAGGGTCATGGCCGCGTCCGCCGAAAGCTGTCCCGCCCTGGTGCTCAACGCCGATTTCAGGCCGCTGAGTTACTTCCCCCTTTCCCTATGGTCCTGGCAGGACGCCTTGAAGGCTGTGTTTCTGGACCGGGTCAACGTGATCTCCGAATACGACCGGGTGGTGCATTCTCCGTCCTTGGAATTCCGCCTGCCCAGCGTCATCGCGCTCAAGGAATATGTTCAGGTCGGCCGCCGGCCGGCCTTTACCCGGTTCAACGTGTTTTTGCGGGACGCCTTCCACTGCCAGTACTGCGGCGGACATTTTTCCGCTGAACACCTGACGTTCGACCACGTCATCCCGCGGTCGCGGGGCGGGCTTACGTCCTGGACCAACGTGGTCACCGCCTGCGCGCCCTGCAACCTGCAGAAGGGCCACCGCCTGCCCGAAGCCTCCGGCATGCACCCGGTCCGCCTGCCCGAACAGCCCTCCAACCACCAGCTCCAGGAAAACGGCCGCGCCTTCCCGCCCAATTATCTGCACGAAAGCTGGCGCGACTTCCTTTACTGGGATACGGAGCTGGAGCCCTAAGGCCCGCCCCGCGTGGCGGTTTGTCGCCGCCACCACCGCCCGGCCCGGTAACCCCGGTTTTGTTGACATTCGGGCCGATATGCCTATATTTCGCCCCTTCATTCCCGGGAACGCGGATGAGGCCGCCCATTCGGGCCCATCCCGCCCCCTCGCCAACCAGCTGAGGGACTAAGGCCTACCGGGACAAATTAGACCGTTCGGGCATCGACCCGGGCCGGCAAAGATAAGGATTAAACCGCATGTCCAAGCGAATTGCTTCCAAATACAAGATCAACCGGCGCCTGGGTGAAAACCTGTGGGGCCGCCCGAAATCCCCCGTCAACACCCGCGAATACGGCCCCGGCCAGCACGGCCAGCGGCGCAAGAAGCCGTCGGACTTCGGCATTCAGCTGATGGCGAAGCAGAAGTTGAAGGGCTATTATGGCAATATTTCGGAAAAACAGTTTCGCCGCTATTACGCCGAGGCGTCGCGCCGCAAGGGCGACACGTCGGAAAACCTGATCGGCCTGTTGGAGCGCCGCCTGGACGCCGTCGTCTATCGCATGAAATTCGTGCCGACCGTGTTCGCCGCCCGGCAGTTCGTCAACCACGGCCACGTCAAGGTCAACGGCAAGCGCGTCAACATCCCGTCCTACCAGGTGACGGACGGCGACGTCGTCGAAGTCCGCGAGAAATCGCGGGAAATGCCACTGGTGCTGCTCGCTATCGAAAGCCCGGAACGCGATGTGCCCGACTACATGGTAGTGAACCATAAGAAACTCGCCGGCACGTTCGTGCGCACGCCGAAACTGGCGGACGTTCCCTATCCGGTGCAGATGGAACCCAACCTGGTCATCGAATTCTATTCGCGCTAAGTCGCAAAACCCGATCGGGCCGCTCGGCCCGGGACGGTGGCTTTGCGCAAAACCCAAAAAAGTCAAAGGGCGTCTTTCGGGACGCCCTTTTTCTTTTCCCTGGTGGGGATGGATGACCGGCGCGGCTTGTGCGATAGTCGGCCCACAAAACCAATCAATTTTCATCGGAGGATCATCCATGAAACCCAGAATTGTCCGCGCCAACGAGTCCAAAACCAAACTGGCCCCTGCCGACATGTTTGTCGGCCAGGTGCTGCAGGATCAGGTGTTCGTGCCGGAAAACCCGTCGCGCCTTCGCGTTACCCGCGTCACCTTCACGCCGGGCGGGCGCACCAACTGGCATCAGCACGCCGTCGGCCAGATTCTTTACGTGCTGTCCGGCGTCGGCCGCTATCAGCTTGAAGGCGGCCCGGTGGAGGAAATCCGCCCCGGCGACACGGTCGTTATCCCGCCGAACGCCCGCCACTGGCACGGCGCCGCGCCGGACCAGATGATGTGCCATCTGGCGCTGTCGGAATCCGACGACCAGGGCAAGGCGACCACGTGGGAAGAGGCGGTTGCCGACGGGGATTACACCCAGGCGCCGGCCTAAGCGGCGCGCCACAAACCAACAAGGTGCCGGCGTAAAGCGCCGCGCCACGCGCAAACAAAAGCCCCCGGCGGTTGACCCCCGGGGGCTTTTTTATCCCCAAATGAGGATAGGTGCCGGGCCGCCCGCCGGCCACATATGCCCGCATGAATATGTCGGGAACAAGGCCAATGCCATGAACCGCGTGTTGTTGGTCGATGACGAGGCGCAGGTTCTGAACGGGGTCAAACGGTCGTTCCGCGACAAACGCGGCGAATGGGAAATGCTGTTCGCCGGCAGCGGCGAGCAGGCCCTGGCCGTTCTGGATGACGTGCCGGTCGACGTCATGGTCACCGACATTCGCATGCCGGGGATGCAGGGCGACCGTCTGATTCAACTGGTCCATGACAGCCACTCGGAAACCGCCACCATCGCGTTGTCGGGCCAGTGCAGTGAGTCCCAGGCGCTTGAAATCGCAAGCCAGGGCGTGCGCTACCTGCGGAAACCGTGCGATCCGGCAACGCTGTTCGCCGCGATCACCCAGGCGGCGGTGCGCCACGTTGCGGTAGCGTCCGCCGCCGCGCCCGACGGTAACGACGATGACCTCCGCCGGATGATCCTGCTGCTGGCCGAAGGTATGGTCCGCAGCGGCCTGATCGACGCCAACGACATGCCACCGTCCTTCCGGGGCCTGATGTGCGAAGCCATGGCGGCGGCCTGTGTCGGCGAAGCGGTCGCGCCCGATGACGTCGGCGGCGGGCCGCAACAGAACGGCGGGCCGGATGACGGATTTGATGACCTGCGCCGCCGCCTGGGGTTTGCGGCCGGCGGCCCGATGCTGATCTGACTGGGCAGAGACGCCGGGCCAACAAAGTGACGCCCGAGAAAAGGCGAGGACTCAGGCACCCTCGATCGCTTCGCGCTCAACCTCCAACTGCAGCCATTCCTCTTCCATTCGGGCGAGGTCCGTTTCCGCCTGCTCCAGCGCCTTGGCGGTCTTGTCGAAGGTGGCGCGGTCGCGAGCATAGAGCGTCGGATCGGCCAGCGCCTTCCGCAGCGATTCAATCTTGGCTTCCAGATCGGCGATTTTCGCGGGGAGCGTTTTGAGCGCATGCGTCTGGTTGAACGACAGCTTGCGTTTTTGCCCTTGTTTTTCTCCTGGCTCCGGTTGCTTGCCGCCCGGTCCAGCCGGCTTGTGCGCGTCTTTCCCGCCGTCCGGCTTGGGGGGTGCATCTGGCTTGTTGCGGCGCTGGATCATCATGTCGGAAAAACCGCCCGCGTATTCCTGCCACTTGCCGTTGCCTTCGGCATGCACCACCGAGGTGACCACTCGGTCAAGGAAATCCCGGTCGTGACTGACCAGCAGCACAGCGCCCCGATAATCCGCCAGCATGTCTTGAAGCAGATCGAGCGTTTCCAGATCCAAGTCGTTGGTCGGCTCGTCCAAGACCAGAAGGTTTGACGGCCGGGCCAGCGCCCGGGCCAGCATCAGCCGCCCGAGTTCGCCACCGGACAATTCTCCGATGGGCGTCGGCGCCTGTTCGGGTGCGAACAGAAAATCCTTCATGTAACTGATCACATGACGCGGTTCGCCGGCGACGGACACCGAGTCGCCGCTGCCGCCGGTCAGGGCATCCGACAGGCGGGTCGACGGGTCGAGGCTCTCGCGTTTCTGGTCAAGTGTCACCATTTTCACCGAAACGCCGATCCGGGCCATGCCCAGGTCCGGCGTGTCCTGACCGGTCAGAATGTTCAGCAACGTGGTCTTGCCGGCGCCGTTGGGGCCGACGAAGCCGACCCGGTCGCCGCGTTGAATGCGGATCGAAAAATCGTCAATGACCGCGCGCGCGCCGAACGATTTCGATACGCCTTCGGCCTCGGCGACCAGTTTGCCCGCGCTGTCGGCCTGGGCGACCGTCATTTTGACGTTGCCGGTTGCGTGGCGGAGCGTGCGGCGCTGCTCGCGCATGTCCTGAAGCTCGCGCAGCCGCCGTTGGTTGCGTTTGCGGCGCGCGGTCACGCCGTAGATCAGCCAATGGTCTTCGGCGGCGATTTTACGGTCCAGCTTGTGGCGTTCGACGGTTTCTTGTTCAAACGTTTCATCGCGCCATTCCTCGAACTTGGCGAATCCCTGGTCCAGCCGCCGAACCCGCCCCCGGTCAATCCACAAGGTCGCTTTCGACACGGTTTCCAGGAACCGGCGGTCATGGCTGATCACGATGACGGCGGACGACATCGCGGCCAACTCCGCCTCAAGCCACTGGATCGCCGGCAGGTCTAGATGGTTGGTCGGCTCGTCCAGCAGCAGAACGTCCGGCTCCGGCGCCAGAACGCGGGCAAGCGCCGCGCGCCGGGCTTCGCCGCCGGAAAGGCGCTCGGGCGCTTCGTCGCCGGTCAGGCCCAGAACGCTCAACAGATACTGCGCCCGGTGCGGGTCATCGCCGGGCGCCAGGCCTTCCTCGACATAGCTCAGCGTCGTCTTGTGACCCTTGAAGTCGGGCCCCTGGGGCAGATAGCGGATGGTCGTTCCGGGCTGCACGAAGCGTTCGCCCGCGTCGGCATCGACGATTCCCGCGGCGATTTTCAACAATGTCGACTTGCCCGATCCGTTGCGCCCGACAAGGCACAGCCGCTCGCCTCGGGAAACGGCCAATTCCGCGTCCTCAAGTAACGGAGTTCCGCCGAAACTAAGGCGGATTTCGCGCAGCGTCACGATGGGCGGGGCCATGTCCGGCGGGCCTTTCGGTGGGGCGGTTGGGGGGCGGCGGGGACCCTTCGGGACCGCGGTGAGGCCCATAAAAGGAGGGACCGCCATCAATGGCGGTCCCTCCCTCAAAAGCCCTCCCTGGAAACTCGGGGGCCTCGTTTTTTGTGCATTAGTGCTGTTACTAATGGGATTCAGGCGGCGGTTTCAACCCCTTTTTCGTCCAAAAACTGCTTCAATTCACCGGTTTCATACATTTCCCGGATGATATCGCAGCCGCCGACGAATTCGCCCTTCACGTAAAGCTGCGGGATGGTCGGCCAGTTGGTATAGGCCTTGATGCCTTCGCGCAGGCCCATATCTTCCAAAACATTGATTCCCTTGAATTTTACGCCCATCATGGTTAGCGCCTGGACGACCGCGGCGGAAAATCCGCATTGCGGGAACATGGGTGTTCCCTTCATGAAAAGGACCACGTCGTTGTCGGTGACTTCACCCTTGATCTGGTCGAAAACCGCATTCTCGCTCATGTCGCTTGTTCCTTGTTCGGGCTCGGCTTTGTGTAGGCCGCGGCCCGGTTGCCGTTAATGGGTCTATTCGGGGGCCGAGGTCTGAAGCGCCAAGGCGTGCAGTTCGTTCCCCATACGGCCCTGGAGCGCCGCATAGACCATCTGATGCTGCTGGACGCGGGATTTGCCGCGGAAGGCGTCAGACACTACGACGGCCAGGTAATGGTCGCCGTCACCGCGCAGGTCCTCGATTTTGACCTCCGCGCCGGGAATGCCGTCCTTGATCAGGTCTTCGATGTCTTGGGCCGCCATGGCCATGGCAAATGATCCTCGGGTCCAGCGCCAATTGCCTGAACATATGGCCCGGCGGCGGCGCAAGGTCAACAGGGCGAATGGGGAAATTAGGCCCGGATCGGCCCTATTTCGGTCTATTTCGTCGCCGCCATATAGCCGCGCATCCAGCCTTCGTGGGCGCGGCGAAGGTCGTCCAGCTCGACCCGGCCGAAGTTGTAAATCTCAATGGCGTCGCCGTGGCAGATGCCCAGCGTGATCGCCGGCACGCCGGTATCCCAGGCGGCGGCGGCCAATTGCGCCGTCTGCCCGGTCGACACCAGGTACCGGCTTTGGTCCTCGCCGAACAGGAAGGCGGTCGGGTCGATGCCGGCGGGTAGGATGATCTCGGCGCCCATGTTCCCGGCGAGCGCCATTTCCGCGAGCGCCACCAGCATACCGCCGTCGGAAATATCGTGGCAGGCGGAAATCATCCCGGTTTCGATCAGCGACCGGACGAAATCGCCGGTCCGCCGTTCGGTGCCCAGATGCACGGGCGGCGGCCGGCCGTCCTCGCGGCCTTCGATCTCGCGCATGTAGATCGACTGGCCCAGGTGGCCGGTGACTTCGCCCAGAAGGACGATGGCTTCGAATTCTTCCTTCAGCGCGATGTCGACGCGCTTGGCCGAATTCCTGAGCAGCCCGACGCCGCCGATGGCCGGGGTCGGCGGAATGCCTTTGCCGTTGGTTTCGTTGTACAGCGACACGTTCCCCGACACGACCGGCAGGTCGAGCGCGACGGACGCCTCGCGGATGCCTTCGACGCAGCCGACGAACTGGCCCATGATTTCGGGCCGTTCCGGATTGCCGAAATTCATGTTGTCGGTGATGGCAAGCGGTTTGGCGCCGACGGCGCAAAGATTGCGGAAGGCTTCGGCCACCGCCTGGCGGCCGCCTTCGACCGGGTCGGCCAGGCAATAACGCGGTGTGCAGTCGGATGTCATGGCCAGCGCCTTTTTGGTGCCGTGGACGCGGACCACGCCGGCGTCGCCGCCGGGCCGCCCGATGGTGTCGCCCATGACCATGTGATCGTACTGTTCCCAGATCCATCGTTTGGACGCGAGGTGCGGGCAGCCCATCAGCTTCGTCAGCGAGTCCAGCGGATCAATCGTGACCGTCAGATCGGCGGGCGTGATTTCACGCTGCTTCGGCGTCTTGACCCAGGGCCGGTCGTATTCCGGGCTGGCCAGCGCCAAGGGGTCGATGGGCAGGTCGGCGACGACCTGGCCCTTGTGCTTCAACACCATGTGGCCGGTGTCCGTCAGTTTGCCGACGACGGCGAAGTCCAGTTCCCATTTTTCAAAAATTTCCCGGGCGTCGTCTTCGCGTCCGGGCTTCAGGACCATGAGCATCCGCTCCTGGCTTTCCGACAGCATCATTTCATAGGCCGTCATGTTTTCTTCGCGCTGCGGCACCTGGTCCAGGTCCAATTCGACCCCGGTGCCGCCCTTTGACGCCATTTCAAAGCTTGAGGACGTGAGGCCCGCGGCCCCCATGTCCTGGATCGCGACGATCATGTCCGTCGCCATCAGTTCCAGGCACGCCTCAATCAGCAGTTTTTCCGTGAACGGGTCGCCGACCTGCACGGTCGGGCGTTTTTCTTCCGAATCGTCGGAAAATTCCGCCGACGCCATGGTCGCCCCGTGGATGCCGTCGCGCCCGGTCTTGGATCCCACATAGACGATCGGATTGCCGACGCCGGTGGCGGCCGAATAAAAAATCTTATCCTGATCGGCGATGCCCACGGTCATGGCGTTGACCAGGATGTTGCCGTTGTAGGCCGGGTGGAATTCGCACTCGCCGCCGATGGTCGGCACGCCGACGCAGTTGCCGTACCCGCCGATCCCGGCGACCACGCCCGCGACCAGATGGCGGGTTTTCGGGTGCGACGGATCGCCGAAGCGCAGTGCGTTCAGGTTGGCGACCGGTCGGGCCCCCATGGTGAAGACGTCGCGCAAAATCCCGCCGACGCCGGTGGCCGCCCCCTGATAGGGCTCGATAAAGCTCGGGTGGTTGTGGCTTTCCATCTTGAAGATGACCGCCTGGCCGTCGCCGATGTCGACCACGCCGGCGTTCTCGCCGGGCCCGCAGATCACCTGTTTGCCCTCGGTGTGCAGGGTTTTCAGCCACTTTTTGGACGATTTGTAGGAACAGTGCTCCGACCACATGACGGAAAAAATGCCAAGCTCTGTCAGGTTGGGCTGGCGGCCCATGATTTCCAGAATCTTGGCGTATTCTTCCGGGCTGAGCCCATGCTCGGCGACGATCTCTGGCGTGATTTCCGGGGAGGCGTCGGCTGCGTTCATGGGGGTCTTGATAGCAAATCGGGGGCGAATGGCAACGGGAATCCGAACTGATATGAAGATTCCGCCTACCGCCAGGGCCAACGGGCCCGCTTATACCCTTTGCCGTGCTGGCGGGGTTCGACCGGATAGAGCGGCCGGCCGCCGATCCCGGCCAAAAGCGGTATGTCCCGATGCTTGAAAAACGGCACCAAAATCATCCCCGCCACGGCGCCGCCGATGTGCGCCCACCACGCGACGCCGCCGCCGGTGCCACCCGCGTCCTGCGCCGCGTTGAAGAATTGCAGGGCGATCCAGAGGCCGAGCGCCACCCACGCCGGCAGCGCCACCATGAAGCGGAACATCACCAGCGTGTGGATCTTCGCCGTCGGATGCAAAAGCAGGTAGGCGCCGATGACCCCCGAAATCGCGCCCGACGCCCCGACCAGCGGCACGGTCGAAGCCGTATCCAGCGCCATGTGGGCAAACACGGCGGCGAGCCCCGACAGCAGATAGAAGATCAGGAACTTCACGTGCTCCATGGCGTCTTCCACGTTGTCGCCCAATATCCACAAATAAAGCATGTTGCCGATCAGGTGCATCCACCCGCCGTGCATGAACATGGACGTGATCAGCGTCAATTCGGCGGGCACCCACGCAAGGTCCGGCGGCAGGGTCTTGTGCCCGGACACCACCGCCGGGATCGCGCCCAAGGCATAGACCGCGTCCTGCCCGCCCTTGGGGCCCAGAGAAAACTGCCACAGGTATACGCCGACGCACGCCGCGATCAGCGCCACCGTGACGAACTGAAACGGAATCCGGTGTTTCGGATTGTTGTCGTAAAGCGGCATCAGCACGGCGTGATCCTCCCTCCCGGCCTGCGACAAATGTAAGCGGGTTTGTTAGAAGACGCCACATGACGCAGATGACCCTCCGCCCCGCAACGCCCGACGATCTGGAAATCCTCCACCGCTGGGAACATGCCCCCCACGTGCGGGCGCATCTGGGCGCCAACGGCCCTTAGGATTGGCCGGGCGCCCTGGCGCAAAGCCCCGATTGGCGGGAGATGCTGATCGCCGAATGGGATGCGCCCGGTGGGGCCCGGCCCATCGGCTTCGTCCAGATCATCGACCCGGCGCGGGAAGAAACGCGTTATTGGGGCGACGCGGCCCCGACCCTCCGCGCCGTCGACATCTGGATCGGTGAGGCCGATTGCCTGGGCCAAGGCCTCGGCACGGAAATCATGCGGTTGGCATTTGCCCGCTGCTTCGCCCCGCCCGGGGTGACGGCGGTGCTGGTTGATCCGCTCGCCGAAAATTCCGATGCCGGGCGGTTTTACGAACGGCTCGGCTTCTCGTTCGTCGAACACCGCCGCTTCGGCGATGAGGACTGCGCGGTGTACCGTCTTGATCGGGAGGATTGGAAAACGCGAGCCTGACGGCCTGGGGGCCTACTGCGTTTCGTCGCCGCGGAGTCCCAGGTGCCACATGAGGCCCAGGATGCCGCCCTTGATGCGCGGAAGCAGCGTCAGCGTCAGCAACAGCGTTAACGGCAGGAAAACCAGCAGCGTCGCGCACATGGGCGGCGCCACGTACTGTTCGGATACCAGCAGCAGCGGCACGATGATGTGCCCGACGATCGCGATGGTCAGGTAGGGCGGGAAGTCGTCGGCCCGGATGTGGCCCAGCGCTTCGCCGCAATGATCGCAATGATCGACGACTTTCAGGTACCTGCGGAGGCTCCGCCCTTCGCCGCACATGGGGCAGCGGCGGCCGAGGCCGCGCCCGATCGCGGCCAAAACGCCGGGGCGGTCCATGGAAGGGGAAGGTGGGGTCGGGGACGGTGGTGCGGATAAAGTCATGGGCGGGGGTTTAATCGCTTCGGCGAAGCCGGGCAAGGGCCAATGAACGGATGCGGGGGACCGATACGGGCTATTCCCGCCAGAAATCCGGATCAAACGCAACCAATAGCGCCAGCACCTCGAGCCGCCCGGCCAGCATGGCGGCGGACAAAATCCACTTGGCGGCGTCGGGCAGCGGCTGAAAATTCCCGGCCGGGCCGATCACGGGGCCGAGCCCCGGCCCGACGTTGGTGATGGCGGTGACGCTCGCCGAATAGGCGGTGACCAGATCGAGCCCCAACAGGTTCAACACCACCGTGAACAGCGCGATGGTAAAGACGAAGACGGCCAGGAACGCCAAAATCGAATAGGGCACGTCCGCCGGCACCGGCGCGCCGTTATAGGTCAGTTTGATCACCCGGTGCGGGCTGAACAGGCGTTTCACGTGCGCCCGGACCATGGTGTAGAGGATTTGATAGCGGTAGATCTTGATCGCGCCCGAGGTCGACCCCGAACATCCGCCGATGAACATCAGCACCAGAAACACGCCCGCCGCGCCCGCGCCCCATTGGGTGTAGTCGGCGGTGGCGAACCCGGTCGTCGTGACGACCGAGGTGATGTTGAACGCCGCCAGCGTCAGGGCATGGAGGAAATCGACGTTCAGGTGAGTGACGAGCCATGCCGCCAGCAGCAGGCTCGAACCCGTCAGAAACACGATAAAGCCCCGGACCTGCTGGTCCGGCAGCACCCGGAACGGCCCGTCCCGCAGGATTTTCAGATAATACAGAAACGGCAGCGCCCCCGCCGCCATGAACACGGTGCCGATCCAATGCAGCGTCATGCTGTTGTAGTAACCGAAAGATTCGTCGTGGGTCGAATATCCGCCGGTCGACAGGGTCGCCATGGCGTGGGTCGCGGCGTCGAACGCGGTCATCCCGAAGATGTAATAAAGCACCGCGCACAGGCTCGTCAGCCCGATGTAGACCACTGACAGCCGCGTCACCATGCCGATGGTGGATGACCCGAATTTTTCGCCGATTTCCGAACTTTCGATCTTGAACAACTACATGCCGCCGATCCGCATCAGCGGCAGAATTAAAATCGCCATGGCGATGATGCCGATGCCGCCGATCCATTGCAGCATCGCCCGCCACAGCAAAATCCCGGTCGGCATCTGGTCCAGATGCGTCAGCACCGTCGACCCGGTGGTCGTGATGCCCGACATGGATTCGAAAAACGCATCGGTGAAACTGATGCCGAGCCCCATGAAGGGGGCGGCCGCGATGGTCGCGACGATGACCCACCCGAAGGCGGTGACCAGAAACGCCTGGCGCATGTTCAGCCGGATGCAGCCTTTGGGCTGGGCGGCGAGCGCGACGCCGAAACCGACAAACCCCGTGGTCAAGGCGACGAAGGCGAAGGGCTCCCAGTCCCGGTCGTACAGCACCACGTCGGTCAGCGCCGGCACGGCCAACAGCACGGCCAGAAAACAGGCAAGCAGACCCATCAGGTGCATGACGGGGCGGAGTTGCAACATGGTTTTGGGCTATCCTTGGGCGTGCCCGGGGGGTCGTTCGTTGGCGCAAACACGTCGTCGCGCCGCCTCGGGTCCCGGCCCTAAGGCGGGCTCGGGGTTTGTGACTAATGCAGCGCCGCGATCAGGCCGTCGAACATGGGTTTGCCGTCCGTGCCGCCGAGCGCCTTGTCGGCCAGCCGTTCCGGATGCGGCATCATGCCCAGCACGTTACCCTTTTCATTCAAGACGCCCGCGATGTTCCGCCGGCTGCCGTTGGGATTGGCGGCGGCGGAGGCCTTTCCGTTCTGATCGCAATACCGGAACGCGACCCGGCCCTCGCCCTCGAGCCGGTCGAGCGTTTCGTCGTCGGCGAAATAATTGCCGTCGTGGTGCGCGACGGGAATGCGGATGACCTGGCTTTTTTTGTAGTCGCGGGTGAACGCGGTGTCGGTGTTTTCGACCGAAAGCAGCACATCGCGGCAGACGAACTTGATGCCGGCGTTCCGCATCAAGGCGCCCGGCAGCAGGCCGGCTTCGGTGAGCACCTGAAATCCGTTGCACACGCCCAGGATAGGCACGCCTTTTTTGGCGCGCTCCACCACCGTCCGCATGACCGGCGAATTGGCGGCCATGCAGCCCGACCGCAGGTAATCACCGTAACTGAAGCCGCCCGGCACGGCGATCAGGTCGACGTCGGGCAATTCCGCATCCCGGTGCCAGTGCATCAGAACCTCGCCGCCAACCGCGGCTTCCAGCGCGACCTTCATGTCCCGGTCGCAGTTGGACCCGGGAAACACGATGACGGCGGCTTTGACGTTGGTGGGCATGGGCTCTTTAAATGATTTCCACGGAATAGTTTTCGATCACCGTGTTGGCGAGAAGCTTTTCGCACATGGCCTCGACGTTCGCCTGCGCCTTTTTGGCGTCGGTTTCGGAAAGGTCCAGTTCGATGAACTTGCCTTGGCGCACGTCGTTGACGCCGGAAAATCCCAGGCTGCCGAGCGCATGGGCGACGGCCTTGCCCTGGGGGTCCAGGACGCCGGATTTCAGGGTGACGTGAACGCGTGCCTTCATTGAATAGATTCCGGTTCTTGCATATCGACGGGGCCGGATTCGGGCAGGATGCCCAACCGGCGGGCGACTTCCTGGTACGCTTTCTCGACATTGCCGAGGTCGCGGCGGAACCGGTCCTTGTCCATCTTCTCGTTGGTCTTGGTGTCCCACAATCTCATGGAATCCGGGCTGATTTCGTCGGCCAGCACGATGCGCATCTGCTGATCGTTTTCCCACAGCCGCCCGAATTCCAATTTGAAGTCGATCAGCCGCAATCCGATCCCCATGAAGATGCCGGAAAGGTAATCGTTGATGCGGAGCGACAGGGCCATGATCTCGTCCAGATCCTGCGGCGACGCCCAACCGAAGGCGGTGATGTGTTCTTCCGCGATCAGGGGGTCGCCCAGTTCGTCGTTCTTGTAGCAATATTCGACGATGGACCGGGGAAGGGAGGTGCCTTCCTCCATCTGAAACCGCTTGGCGAAGGTGCCGGCGGCGATGTTGCGGACGATGACTTCGACCGGAATGATCTCGACCTGACGGACCAGTTGTTCGCGCATGTTCAGCCGGCGGATGAAGTGCGTCGGCACGCCCATTTCGCCCAGCCGCGTCATCAGAAATTCCGAGATGCGGTTGTTGAGCACGCCCTTACCGGTGATCGTGCCCTTTTTCTGGTTGTTGAACGCGGTCGCGTCGTCCTTGAAATACTGGACGATGGTGCCGGGCTCCGGCCCCTCGAACAGGACTTTCGCCTTGCCCTCGTAGATCTGTCTGCGTCGTGCCATGATGGCGCCCTCTGGAAATGCCGGGGCGGGGACGCCCCGGATAAGGCGTTAAAAACGTCGTATAGCAGGCCCTGGGCCGGGGCTCAACTAGATCACCGGTGCATAACCACCCCTGGCCGGAAGCGTCGGGCAGAACAGGTATTTCGGCTTCAAGGCTGTGTCGCCCGGCCGGGGTAGGGCGACCAGCGAGGACGAAACCGTCTCGAACCCGTAATCCGTCCGGAACGCCATGGACCCCCGCTCCTGGCCGACCTCCCATTCCTTGAAATCCGCCAAAAGGTCGATCCAGGGCCCCCAGCCGTCTTTGCCGGCGGCCGGGTCGGGGGCGGGTGCGGTTTCGAACAGGGGGCGGTATTTGCCGATGCGCTCGGCGCCCAAGTCGTTCAGATCGCGGGACGTGATCAGCGACACGCCGTCGGGCACGGGTTTGACCCGGACATGGGGTTTTCCCCCATCGGACGATATCCAATAGGCGTCCGTTGCGTCGGCGACGATCAGGTTGAAGGACCGGTAGGCCGATCCGTCCAGGTGCGACAGCGCCTCCGCTGCCACCGCCGCTTCCGCATGGTCCAACGCCTCCAGCGGCAGTTCGCCCCTGGAGCGCTTGCCGTCCTGGGGACCTAAGGACCCCGTCCGGTTCAGGATGCCCGCCGCCACCCGGTGGTCGTTGATGCCGAGCCAGGTGCCGCCCGCGAGTTCGTCGATCCCGGCGGTCACATGCGCCCGGTCGGGCCAGTGGCGGCCGGGCGCCTTCCACGCCCGGGTCACCATTTCGTCCCGGTTGGCGGCGATGATGGTGGGCCAGTCGTGGCCCGGGCGGCGCAAAATGACAAGCGTACACATGGGTTTCTTGTAAAGGCTCCGGTCGATCCACGCCAGCGGTTGCGATTTGCGCCCGGCCCGCGTAAATAAAGGCCACGGACAGTCATTTTTCACCGAACGGAGAGCCCCATGGCCGACGCCTTCTCAAGCCGCGAAAAAGGATACGAAGCCAAATTCCAGCTCGACGAAGAGCAGCGCTTCAAGGCCGAATCCCGGCGCAACAAGCTTTTGGGCCTGTGGCTCGCCGAAGCCTTCGGGCTCAAGGGGTCTGACGCCGACGCCTACGCCAAGGAAGTGGTTCTGGCCGACCTGGACGAACCGGGGGTCGAGGACGTGATGCGCAAGGTCATGGCCGACATCGAAAAGAACGGCGCGAAAATTTCCGAATCCGACGTCCGCAGAAAGCTCGACGACCTTTTGCACGTCGCGGCGGAGCAGATTTCCAAAGAATAGCAAAATCCGAGGGAACGAAGTTCCCCACGGTGACTTTGCGGTAAAAATAAAATCAGCAAAACCCGAGGCGTCTCTCTCGCGCCCGCCGTCGTCGCTGCGCTCGGGGCGGGCGACGGTGGTTCCGCGGCGATAAAGAATTAATCCGAACGATCATTCGATCGCAGATGTCGCCGCACCAGCGCCGAGTCGACATCGCCGCGCGAGCCGATCTTGAGGCTCGGCGAATGGCCGTAGCACCGGATATCGCCGTTCGGCCCGATCTCGACAAACCCGGCGGAGACGACTTCCAGCGGTCTTAACTGCCCGGCCATCCAGCTATGGATGTATTCGTAGGGAAACAGCACCGGCGCTTCTTCTTTTGCCGACTTGAAGACGATGTACTTCATCGGGTGCCCGTCGTTCATGATTTCGCGCGAAGCCACTGTCGCTCGCGTTGGCTTGCTCAGGTTTTGCGACTGCTGAAAACCCGCTTGAAAATATCGTCCACCCTGGCCCGGTGGTAATCCATGCTGCTTGTCTTAAAAAGCGCTTTCAGGTCGCGGACGCTTAAGACCTTCGCCATCTCTTTGTCTTTCGAGAGGAAGAACATCAGCCGGTTGTCGTGCTTGGCGGCTTCGCGGTCCTCTGCATTTAATTTGGTCGCCTTGTCCGGATTGTCCGGGTCGATGCCGAAACTTTTCCAGACCCGCATGGCGGCGCGCTGAACGATCTTGTAGGCGTCTTCGCGAGAAACGCCCTTCTGCGTCAGGTCCAGCAACACCCGCCCGGCGTCGTGGATGCCGCCGAACTTGTCGATGTGTTCCTTCATGTTGCCGGGATAGATCACCAGCTTTTCAATGACGCCGGCGAGGCGCGACAGGGCGAAATCGAGCGTCACCGTCACGTCCGGTCCGATCATCCGTTCGACTGATGAATGCGAAATGTCGCGCTCGTGCCACAATGTCACGTTTTCCATCGCCGGCACCACGGCGGCGCGGACGATGCGGGCAAGACCGGTCAGGTTTTCCGTCAGGATCGGATTCCGCTTGTGCGGCATGGCCGATGAGCCCTTTTGCCCCGGCGCGAAATATTCCTGGGCTTCCCGCACTTCCGTCCGCTGCATGTGTCGGATTTCCGTCGACAGGTTTTCCATGCTCGACGCGATCACGCCCAGCGTCGCGAAAAACATCGCGTGCCGGTCGCGGGGGATCACCTGGGTCGAGATGGTTTCCGGCTTTAGCCCCAGTTTCGAGGCAACATGCGCCTCGACGCGTGGATCGATGTTGGCGAAGGTGCCGACGGCGCCCGAAATGGCGCAGGTGGCGATTTCGTCCCTGGCGCGCTCTAGCCGGGCGCGGCCGCGCGCGAACTCGGCATAAAACCGCGCGAGCTTGAGTCCCACCGTTGTTGGCTCCGCATGGATGCCGTGCGACCGGCCCATCACCGGCGTCATTTTGTGTTCTATGGCGCGGGCCTTGAGGGCCTTCAGGACTTTATCGATATCTTCGAGCAACAGCGCCGCCGCTTGGTCCAACTGCACGGCGAAGCAGGTGTCGAGCACGTCCGACGACGTCATGCCCTGATGGACGAACCGCGCCGCGTCGCCCACCTGTTCGGCCAATTCGGTGGTGAAGGCGATGACGTCGTGGCGGGTTTCGCGTTCGATTTCGTCAATTCTATCGATGCGCTTGGCGGTGTAGGGCTTGTCGCCACGCGCCCAGATTTCCCTCGCCGCCGCCTTGGGAATGACGCCCAGTTTCGCCATGGCGTCACAGGCGTGGGCCTCAATCTCGAACCAGATGCGGAACTTGTTGGCGGGCTCCCAGATGGCGGCCATCTGGGGGCGGCAATAACGCGGGATCATGGACACTCCGTCTGCGCGGCGAGGATGAATTGAGCGCTTAATCTACCCCCTTGCGGGGAAATGAAAAACCCTCCCTGACACATTCCTGGGTATACTTCCGTACATGGATGCTTCGTCCGCCGAAGACGGCTTGATTGATATTCCCCTGGTCGACTTGGGCGACCGGGGGCCCTTGGCCCTGATCGATGCCGCGCCCGGGCGTTTCCGGGCGATCTTCGGCGCCGGGCTTAAACACTACGGACCGTGGTTTCTGAAGGCTGCCGACGGCGCGACCGAGCGCTGGCTTGCCCGCGCCGATACGCCCTACGCAGCCGAGGTCGAGGCCGTCGCCGCCCGTGCGCCAAGCCCAGGAGCGCGCATGTTAAACCTGTCCTACGAATGGTCCTGCACCACGGGCGTCGGGCCGTCGCCAGCGGGCGGCGGCAACCGCATGCTTCGCACCCTCGACTGGCCGTTGGACGGGCTCGGGCGGAATCTGGTCGTCACCCGCCACACCGGGCCCGCCGGGCCTTGGGTCAACGTCACCTGGCCGGGGTTCGTCGGCGTCGCCACGGCCATGGCGCCCGGCCGGTTTTCCGCCGCCATCAACCAGCCGCCCATGCGCAGGTTCACCGGCGGGTGCTGGCTCGACTGGGCGATTGAACGGGTCCGCGTCAGCCGCCGCACGGGGACGCCGCCCATGCATCTGCTGCGCCGGGTGTTCGAGGAATGCCGGACGTTCGAAGACGCGCAGTCGATGTTGACCGAAACCGAGATCGCCGTGCCGGCGTTTTTCAGTTTAAGCGGCGCCCGCGCCGACCAGGGCTGCGTGATCGAACGGATGGAAACTCGGGCCTTCGTCCGCGCGGGCGGCCGCGCCGCCGTCGCCAACCACTGGGTCGCCGGCGGCCAGGGTGGGCGGCTCCGTGGCCATGATAGTCCCGGCCGTCTGGCGCTCATGGAACGCACCCGTGACGGCGTGACGGGCGGGTTCGGCTGGGTCGACCCGCCGATCCTCAACCCGACGACGCGGCTCGCCGTCGTCGCCGACGCGGCGGCGGGGGCGCTCGATGTGCGGGGGTACGAACGCGACGGCGTCGTCACCCGGGATTTTTCGCTTCCCAGGCTTGCCGGTTGACGCTTCCGCCGCCGGGGCGACCGTCCCGGGACCTTCGCCGCCGAACCGGGTTGCAGCCCACCTGATGACGAAGCCGATGACAGCACCCTCGCCGACGAACCACCAGGGCGCGTTGAACAGGCCGCCCGGCCCGAACGTGTGGGCAAGCATCGCCGCCATCTGGTCATAAGCAAAAAACACCAGGACGAAATTCATCCACGCGCCGACCAACGGCGCCCGGACCCACTAGGGCATCGGCAGGTGCAGCACCGGATGGCTGGTAAACACGCCGGCAAAGCCGATGACCGCGCCGACGGTCATATACCAAAGCAAAATGCCCCATCGCAGCAACCAGCCCGCGTCGGGCAGAAAGTAGGGCAGGAACGTAAAGCCGATCAGGCCGAACGCGAGGCCGATGGCCTTGCCGATCCCGATGCGGGTGACGAGCGACGGATTACCAAACATGGCTGTCTCCCATTTCCATAAGGTGAACAGGAATCATACGCCGGGTCGCTTCGGGCCGCATTGATGCAGATTAATTCAGGCGGGATACAGTTTAGATCTTCGCCTTGCGGTAAATCCCGTACCACGCCAGTCCCGCCGCCTGAATCGCGGCGACGGTCAGGAAGGCGACCTTGTATCCCTCCGGCGCGAAATGGTCGGGGGCCGGGCGGGGCCACAGGTCGATGATTTCGCCGATGCCCCATTGCGCGGCGAAGGCGCCGAAAAACACCATGACGTTCAGGCCGGTGACGACGCGGCCCGTCAGTTCCTTGGGAAACGCCTGGCTGACCGCGTTGTAGGGCAGAATGCCGAAGGTGCCCAGAAAGCCGAAGATCATCCAAAGCGCGATGGCGTCGCCCGGCAGGACGCGGAAGGCAATCAACACGATCATCATGGTGAACGAACTCATCCCCGTCAGCGCCACGGTCATCGGCTTGACGCCGCGGGTGGCGAGCCGGTCGGTCACGGCACCCATGGTGATGAAGCCGACGACCATGGAGGCCGCGATGTAGGACAGGTTGGTTGCCATCTGCGCCTGACTGACGCCGGCGACGTCACGAAGCCACGGGCCCGACCACAGCGACTGGATGCCCAGATAGCCGCTCTGCACCAAAACCGTCGACGGCGCGACCCGCCAGAATATGGGAGAGGCGAACACGCAGCGGGCGCCGTCCAACGATTGTTTCAGCGTTTCGTTGCTTTCCGCCCGGTCGCGGTTCGGTACGACGGTAAACAGGATCACCGCGGCGGCCAGCGTGACCCCCGCCAGGATGAAGAACGTGCCCCGCCAGTCGGTGAAGCCCAAGGCGATTTCGATGGGCTTGGTCGCGGTCAACGCGCCCATACCGCCGATCGCCATGTGAAAACCGGTGATCAGCGGCTGCCGGGCCGGCGGGATCCAGTGGCTGTAGGCCTTGAACGCGGCCATCAGGCAGGCCGAGGTACCGAGCCCGATCATCGCGCGGCCGATGATCAACGTCGGCGTGTCGCCGGCCATGCCGAAAACCGCCGCCCCCGCCGCTGCGACCAACAGCAACGCCGCTTCGGACTTGCGCGGGCCGTAACGGTCCAGCAGCACGCCCAAGGGCAATTGAAAGGCCGCGAAGGCGAAAAAGTTGGCGCTGGTCAACAGGCCCAGGTCCGCCGCCGTCAGGCCCAACTCCGCAATCAGGTTCGGGGCGATCACCGCGTTCACGTTCCGGAACAGGTAGCTCAGAAAATACCCGAAGGCGAAGGGCAGAAAGACCTGAAAGACGACCATGGAACGGCCTATATTACTGGGGTTGGCAATCGCGGGAGGCGCGGGGTGGGCACGGACCTTCCCCCATTCGTCGAATGAGCGCAAGTATCGATCCGGCCGAAGGGCCGGGCGGGCTGAATTCCGATTACCCGTCGGGCGACTGGGACCGGGACGTCCAGTGCCTCAGCGACAGGCTGGTTGCGGCGGCGCTGGGCCGGGTGCGGTTGCGCCGTCTGCTCGCCGGGTTCTGCGACGGCATGAACGCGGCAGGCCTGCCGGTGCTACGCGCAATTTCGGCGCTGTCGGCGCTGCATCCCATGTATGCCGCGCACACCTACACCTGGGTGCGCGGGCGCGACAACGTGGCGTCGGACATCCTCCACGGCGCCCACAATTCGGACGCGTGGCGGCCGCTCGGCCGGTTCGACGTGGCCGGGGTCGCCCGGGCGCAGGAAGTATTTGCGCCGCCCGAAGCGCGCTGATAAAGGCTTGGAGCCGGTTTGCGGGAGAGACGCCCTTGGCGGGTCGTAAGAAAAAACGGAATGGCGGTTGGTGGGAAGGCTTGAAACGGCTTTTGCAATTCAAGCTCGTCATCCCCATGAAGCGCAGCCCGCACCCACCCGAATACACGGCGCGCGGCGTCTATTGGGGCGTGTTCTGGGGGCTGACGCCCTTGGTCGGCATTCAGATGGCCATCGTCACGGCGCACTGGCTGATCTTCAAACTTTTCCCCCGGCTCAGCTTTCATCTGATCCAGGGCATCGCCTGGGTGTGGATTTCCAACGTCTTCACCATGGTGCCCATGTATTACGGGTTCTACGTGACCGGACAATTGATGCTCGGGCGCTGGGACAACCTGTCGGGGTACGACACCTTCGCCAAGCTGTTCGACTTATCGGTTTGGAAAAAGGACACGCTTTGGGAAACCATGAGCGTCTACTTTTCCTATGCCTGGGAAAAGTTCGGGTGGCCGCTCGCCATCGGCTGGCTGCCGCATGCGCTGTTTTTCGGATGGATCGCGCATGTGGTGGCGTTGAAGATCATCAAGCGGCGGCGTGACCGGATCACCCAGAAACGCATCGGCAAGGCCGGCGAAGGGCAGACAAGCGCGGCGGAATGATGGGGCGGCTCAGGCCTTTGGGTCTTCGCCGTGAGCCTGTTCGATTTCACGAAGCCGTTCGCGGATGGCTTCGTCGATCTGGCGGCGGAATTCGTCGTCTTCTTCGGTCAGCATCAGAAACTCCCCGTTGCCGGTGGCCGTGATAGTGGGGCGGCTTTTTGTCGTCGGCCATAACGGGGCCCCGAGGCTCAGATATCGTAGGGTGGTTTGTCAAGGCCCTTGGGCGACAGGGTGAAGACCTCGTACCCGTCTTTGGTGACGCCGATGGAATGTTCGAACTGCGCCGACAGGGACCGGTCCTTGGTTACCGCGGTCCAGCCGTCGGACAAAATCTTCACGTCGAATTTGCCGGCGTTGATCATCGGCTCGATGGTGAAGAACATGCCTTCGTGCAGCGTGTCGCCTTCGCCGGCGCGGCCGAAGTGCATGACGTTGGGCGCGTCGTGAAACACCTTGCCGAGCCCATGGCCGCAAAAATCCCGGACGACGGAATACCGGTGGCCTTCGGCGTATTCCTGAATAGCCTGGCCGATATCGCCCAGACGCGCGCCGGGCTTCACCATTTCAATCCCGCACCACATGGCGGTGAATGTCACGTCGGTCAGTTTCGCCGCCTTCACCTTGGGTCTGCCGACATGAAACATCCGCGACGTATCGCCGTGCCATCCGTCGACGATCACCGTGACGTCGATGTTGATGCTGTCGCCGTCTACCAGAACCTTGGGCCCCGGGATGCCGTGACAGACCACATGATTGACCGACGTGCAGATAGATTTCGGAAAACCCCGGTAGTTCAGGGGTGCTGCGATGGCGCCGTGGTCCATGATGTAATGATGGCAGATCTGGTCGAGCCGTTCCGTCGTCACCCCCGGCTGCACGTGCGGCACGATCATGTCGAGTGTTTCGGCGGCCAGGCGCCCGGCGCGACGCATGCCGTCGAACCCTTCGGGTCCGTGAAGCTTGAGCTGGCGGCCGTCGCGGGCCGGCATGGTTTGCAGCACGTCTTCCATGTTCGTTTGGTTGTTTTATTGTTTCAGGATCGGCAATAGAATTTCATTCTAGCAGATCGGCTTGCGGACCGGAACCCGCAAGGCCTTCTCTCGGCAGGGGGGCTTATATCTGTTTGGGGCCTTATATCGCCATCGGCACCGATTTCGTCAATTCGATGCCGCCGGGCGCGACCGAACACCGGTAGCACACCGCCTCGACCCCGGCTTTCAGCGCCGTGTCCAGGACCTGGCCGTATTCCGGGTCGATGTCGCGGGCGATTTCGAATGTCTTGCCGTCTTCGCGCTGCGCCAGATACAGCATCAACGCCCGGTGGCCCTCGGCGACCATGTCGGCTAGTTCGAACAGGTGCTTGGCGCCGCGCGACGTCACCCCGTCCGGGAATTCCAACGGCCCGGCCTTAAGATCACGCCGCATCGTGACGTTCTTGATCTCGACGTAACAGAGCCCCTTTTTCGGGTCTTCCAGCAGAATATCGATCCGCGAATTCTTGCCGTATTTGACCTCGCGCCGGAGCGTCGCATAGCCCTTCAGCTCCGTGATCCGCCCGGCGTTGATCGCGTCTTCGACGATCCGGTTGGGCAGCGCCGTGTTGATGCCGACCAGCGTGTCGCCGATGCGGATCATCTCCCACGTCCATTTCAGTTTGCGGTCGGGATTGGCGGCGGGGCTGAGCCAGACCTCCGCCCCCGGTTTGTTGACCGACAGCATCGATCCCGAATTGGCGCAGTGCGCCGTGACCGTGCGGCCATCTTCAAGCGTCACATCGGCCATGAAACGCTTGTATCGATTGATCAGCGTGCCGCGGACAAGGGGTGCGTGAAACTCCATGGCGGCGGAGGTTAGCGGCAGATCCCGCCGATGGCAATGCGCGGGAAGTCCTCGTTGGGCCGCCGTCCGGCATTACTGGTATTTGCCCCATATCGGACCTACTCCGCGGCCATAAACAGAGCGACTATATAGTAACCTGGCGCGAAAACAGTGCTCAACCGACTGACAGAATTCATCCGCCTTTATGGCGTCGCCGCATCCTCGGCGGTGTTCGGCTTTATCGTCATGTCCGTCGGCGTCGGCGCGGACCTGCCCATCTACGCGCTGTCCGACATGCCGAGACCTTCGGTTTTACAGGCCGTCGTCGTGCCCGTGACCGCCGGGATTGTTGCGGCGCTGGTGATTTATCCCTTCGCCCGCGCGGCCGTGGCGTTAGAATCGAAGTGTGTCCCGACTAAAGGCCCTGCAGGCCGAACTTCGGGATAGCGAGTTGAAGCTCCGCGATTTCGCCGAAGCGGCGTCCGACGGGTTCTGGGAAATGGACCGGGATCTGAAGTTCACCTATTTCTCGCCCTGGGTCGAGGAAATCACCGGCGTGCCCGTGGAATTTCGCTTGGGCAAAACGCGGGAGGAATTGGCCAGCGAGGCCGCCGATACGACGAAATGGCGCGCCTATTTGGAAGACCTTCGCCAGCGCCGTCCGTTCCATGACTTCCGTTATGCCCGCAGGGGCCATGACGGCCGGGTGCAGCATCTGTCGTCGTCGGGCAAGCCGATTTTCGGCGCTGTGGGGAGTTTTCTGGGCTGCCGGGGCATCGGCCGCGACATCACCCAGCAGGTCGTCGTGGAAAAGCGCTTTCAGGACGCCCGCGATCTTCTGGCGTCGGCTTCGACATGGCGATCCTCTGCACCATCCTGGAACCGTTCGGCCGCTCCGCCGACGATGTCGCCGTCCACCGCGAAGGGACGGGACTGGGTCTCGCCATCGTCAATTCGCTGGTTCAATTGCACGGCGGCCGGCTAGACCTGCAAAGTGCTCGCGGCCAGGGCACCACGGCCCGGCTGGTGTTTCCGGCGTCGCGGTCGGTCGAACCGGCAAAGACAAACAAGCCCGCGGTTTCCGCCTGACCGGGCGGCCTAATCCGCCCCCGGGCCCGGCCCGGCTTTCTCCCCCAAACTGATTTCTTCCGCGTCCAACGCGTCGGCCAGCCGCGCGCCGGCCGATCCGGGGCGCAGCGGTTTTTGCTGCGTTTCGGTGGGGGCCCAGGCGGTCATGGTGATGATCTGAAAGGTCGCCCGAAAGCGGCCGTCATCGTCGCCGTGGCGTTTGCCGTAAAGCGCCATGGCGCGGGCGATCACGTTGCGGCCGGTCAGGCCCTTCCGCGCCTCGCGGACGGCGTTGCTTTCGCCCATGCCGCGCAGATCCATCAGCAATTTCATCGGCGTTTCATAACTGACCGTGACCGTGTCGCTATCGACCACCGGCAAGGCGAACCCCGCCCGCTGCAACAACGCGCCCAGGTCGCGCACGTCGGCAAACGGTGACACGCGGGGGCTCAAGCCCCCGGCCTCGGCAATTTCGGCTTCCGCCAGGCAGTCGCGCAATTCCGCCAACGTGCCGCCGCCCAAAATGGAAGCCAGGAACAACCCATCCGGTTTCAACGCCCGCCTGATCTGCACCAGTGCCCCCGGCAGGTCGTTGACCCAATGCAGCGACAGGTTCGACAAGACGGCGTCCAGTTTGCCGTCCGCGAACGGCAGGAATTCCTCGTCCGCCGCGACGGCGGGCGCGCCTGGGCGGCTGGCGGCGGCCTGCCGCGCCATGGCTTCGGACAGATCCGCCTGGATCAGCGTTTCGATGCGGGCGAGTCCCGGGTGCCCTTCGGCGAAAATTTCCGCCGCCAGTTCGCCGCCGTGGCAGCCCAGGTCCAGCGCCACGGGAAAGATGTGGGTCACATCGCGTAGCCGGTCGGCGAGCCGCTGCGCGCCCTCGCGCATCAGAAAGTCGTGGTCCGCCCGCGTGCGTGCCGCCCGGTCCCGGTGGCGGCGCACGTTCCGGCGATTGAATACGCGCATGGTTTCGGTCATCGTTCATGTATGACACAAACGCCTGAGCGGATAAACGGCGGCCTGTCCGCCGGCGGCGACGGCGGGCCCGCGCCCGGCCATTCCCTGGCCGCGCTCAAGGGCGCGGGGCGGCAGGTGCTTGACGTGCTGTTGCCGCCGCATTGCCTGAAATGCCGGATGCCGGTGGACGAACCGGGCAGCCTCTGCGCGACCTGCTGGAACGCCATCACCTCTCTGGGTTCGCCCGCCTGCGGCGTCTGCGGTCTGCCGTTCGAATTCAACGCCGGCGACTACGCGCTTTGCAGCGGCTGTATCCGCAGGCGTGCGGTGTATGAACGTGCGCGGTCGGTCTTTGCCTATGACGATGCCAGCCGCGACCTAATCCTAGGCTTCAAGCACGCCGATCGGACCGAAGCCGCGCCCGCCTTCGCCCGCTGGCTCGCCCGCGCCGCCGGCGGCATGGCGGCGGAGGCCGACATCGTCGCACCGGTGCCGCTGCATTGGACGCGGTTTTGGCGAAGGCGTTATAACCAGTCGGCGATCCTGGCGTCGGCGCTGGCCCGCCGTTTGGATAAACCCGTGATCCCCGACCTGTTGATGCGCGTCCGTCGGACGCCGCCGCAGGGCGGCCTGGGCGGGGCCGGCCGGTACCGCAAGGTGCGCGGCGTGTTAAAACTGACGCCCCGTTTCGCCGACCGGGTGCGGGGCTGGCGGGTGCTGTTGATCGACGATGTCTATACCGCCGGTGCCACGGCCGAAGCCTGTGCCCGGGTGCTGTTACGGGGCGGGGCGGGGGCGGTGGATTTGTTGACGCTCGCCCGCGTCGTCCGCCCGGGGAACCAGTCCGAGCCGTGACCGGGCGGGGGCCGCGTCAGGGAAGCCCTCAAGGAATTGACGCCCATTGTTTTGGGCCGAAAAGCCGCTATATGACTCTTTCCTATCCCCGCTTAATTTTTGGGACCCCGCCCGTGAGCAAGAAAATCGAAATCTTCACGTCGCCCTTCTGCCCTTACTGCCACGCGGCCAAACGGCTGCTGACGTCAAAGGGCGTCCCGTTCGAGGAAGTGGATGTGATGATGTCCCCCGCCAAGCGCGACGACATGATGAAACGCACGGGCGGCGCCCGGTCGGTGCCGCAGATTTTTGCCGACGGCGAACATATCGGCGATTGCGACGGCATCCACCGTTTGGATTCCGAAGGCAAGTTGGACGCGCTTCTCGGCATCGGCTAAGCTTTCGGGCGAGAGGGATAGATGAGCACGACCTTCAAAGCCGCCCTGGTCCAGACCAATTCCGCGAACGATCCGGCGGTCAACGCGCCGGTGATACAGGCGCGCATTGCCGAGGCGGCGGGTCAGGGGGCGGACTTCGTCATGTTCCCCGAGGTTGCGACCATCGTCGAAACCGGCGGCAAGAACGTCGCCCCCCGGGTGATGACCTTCGATCAGGACCCGCACCTACCGACGTTCTGCGACGCCGCCAAAAAGGCCGGCGTCTGGGTGCTGATCGGCTCCATGGTGGTCAAACACGACACGCTGGACCGCAAATTCTGCAACCGGTCGGTGCTGATCACCGACTGGGGCGAGATCGCCGCCACCTACGACAAAATCCACATGTTCGATGTCGACCTGGAAAACGGCGAAAGCTACCGCGAAAGCAAAAGCTATGAACCGGGGCGGGCGGCAAAGGTCGTGGGAACGCCTTGGGGGCTGCTTGGCATGTCGATCTGTTATGACATGCGCTTTCCGCACCTTTACCGCCAGATGGCGCAGGCGGGGGCGACCATGCTCGCCATGCCCGCGTCGTTCACCCGGCCGACCGGCCGCGCCCATTGGCACGTGCTGCTGCGCGCGCGGGCCATCGAAAACGGCTGCTTCGTCTTTGCCCCGGCGCAAACCGGTGAACACATGGACGGACGCAAGACTTACGGCCATTCGCTGATCGTCGATCCGTGGGGCGAGGTCATCGCCGACGGCGGCGAAGACGTCGGCATCGTCTATGGCGATATCGATCTGTCGCTGGTCGACAAGGCGCGCGGCAAAGTGCCATCCCTGAACCACGACCGGGCGTTCGCGGCGCCCGACGCGCCGGGCGAAGCGCCGCCGGCGCTCAAGGTCTTTGGGTCCTAATTCATTCCTGCGACGTGTTGGCCTGAAGACGTGTTGGCCTGACGGGGCTGCTCAGGCGACTTTTTCGTCGGCGACGGTGATTTCTGGATAGTTAAGGTCCTGCACCGTGGCGCGGCGCATGTCGCGCTTGAACGCTAGATCGTCGAACGGACGCGCCCGGTGCATGGTGCATCGGTTGTCCCAGATCACCAGATCGCCGACCTTCCAATGATGCGTGTGGACGAACTCGCGCTGCGTCGCGTGCTCCATCAAATCCATCAGCAGCATTTTACCGTCGGCCACGGGCATGCCGTAGATGTGCGACGCGTGCGACGCCAGGTAGAGGCCTTTCCGCCCGCTGCCCGGATGCACGCGGACAAGCCCGCGCCGCGTCGGCGGATGCAGCGCGCGCTCCTCTTCAGAAAATTCCGTGAAGCCCAGCTTCATCCGCGACGTGAAGATCGAATGTTCGGCGACCAGATTTTCGATCCGGTCCTTCATTTTCTGCGAAAGCGCATCATAGGCCGCCCGCATGTCGCAGAACTGTGTTTCGCCACCTTCGGGCGCGACCGAATGCGCATGCAGCAGCGAATACATCGCCGGGATTTTCTTGAACGTACTGTCCGTGTGCCAAAGCTGATTGCCCAGGTTGAACATGCGCCGCCGGCTGTCCTTGGCGAACTTTTCGTTTTCGTGATCCAGGTTGGCGATATCGGCGAGCCTAGGGCTGATCCGCCGCTTCAAGCCCGTCGACAAAATGCCGTTGTTGGGGTCCAGCGGGCCGAACCGTTCGGCGTAATCGGCGTGCTGTTCTTCCGTCAGCGTCGGCCCGTGAAAGACGCCGACCGCATGGCGGTCCATGCCCTCGACGATTTCCTTGAACGTCGCGTCGTCGATCGGCTTGGACAGATCGACGTCCGCGAACTCGGCGACAAAACACGGGTGAAGCTGATTGATCTTGATGGTCATGGTTTGATCCCCTGCTTTGGTTCCGGGACCTTAGCGCGCTTCCGGCGGAATGTCCCGCACTTCGGCGGCGAAGCGTTTGACCTCGTCCAATGAATATTTCAGGCGCCGGCGGTCTTCCGACGGTTTTTGGTTCACCCGGCAGACGCCTGGCTGGCGCGGCGTTTTCGGGCGGATCGGCCAGGGAGCAAGCCCGCCGCCGCAGTTGGGGCAGACGTTCGACAGCACGGTGTCGACGCAGTCGCGGCAGAACGTGCACTCGTAGCTTCAGATCATCGCGTCCGTCGCTTCCGGCGGCAGGTCCTTGTCGCAGCATTCGCAGTTGGGGCGGAGTTCAATCATCATTGCCTCCATCGGGATCGGGGTAGAGATCATAAGCCGCCGGCTCGCCGTCGTCGCGGTCCGACCAGCCCAGGTCGTTGAGCGCGCATAGGCGCTGTTTGACGCCCGCCGGTTCCTCGGCGATGACGCCGTGTTCATACGCCACGACCTGCAGCCGCTCGCGGGCAAGGTCCAGAAGCTCGCCCGACTTCAACAAGTGATCCGGGTTGCGGGGCCGGTTGAAGGCCTCGTTGCCGCGGGCGAAAGTTTCGTAGATCAGCACGCCCCTCGGCATCAGACTTTCGATCAGGCCGGGCAGGTGCGGGCGGAAGAGGTAATTGCTGACGACGACCGCCGCGAACGTCTCGTCAGTAAACGGCCAGGGCTTGCCGTCTTCCAGATCGATTTCCATCACCTCGGCGTCATCCATCGCCGCCAGGTCGGCCATGGCCGATATGTTTTTGTCAGCGGCCAGGACACCGTGCCCACGGTCCAGGAAATATCGCGCGTGGCGCCCGCCGCCCGCCGCCAAGTCGAGAACCCGGCCATCGGCGGGGACCAGGGGCGCGAACCGGACGACCCAGTTGGACGGCGACCGGATTTGCAGATGGCGGCTTAGGATGCTGGGGTCTTCGGGCATGGGGCGCAGAATTCCGGGCCTGAGGTCGGGAAGTGGTTTGTTAACGCTTTCTTACTATATCCTATAGACTGGGGCCCAGGGGTCCGGCGATAAATCCGGACTTCCTTTATTGGAAAAGAACCCGAATCATGATCCGCTATCGCCTGATTTGTGGCCAGGACCACGAGTTCGAAGCCTGGTTCAATGACAGCACCGCCTACGACAAGCAGGTGAAGCGCCGCCAGGTCAGCTGCCCGCATTGCGGCGACATCGACGTCGCCAAGACGGTCATGGCGCCCGGCATCAACACTTCCGGCAACATCGATATGTTCGCCGAGGCCAGGGCCCACGAGGTCGCCCACCGCATCCTGGCCGCCGTCGGCAAGCTTAAGGAAAAAGTCGAAAAGGAATTCGACTACGTCGGCGAGGATTTCGCCGACGAAGCCCGCGCCATACACTACGGCGATGCGGAAGAACGCGGCATCTACGGCGAGGCGACGGAAGACGAGGCCGAGGAACTGGAAGAAGAAGGCATCGAATTCTTCCGCCTGCCCGGCACGACCGCCCGGCGCGACAACTAAGCCGATTTATTCGGCGTCGTCGTAGGTTTCATATCCAATCCGTTCACCATCCGGCGCCGGCCAGATCATCCGTTTTGCGGGAAACACCATCCTGACGCGGGTTCCCTTGTCCGGTTTTGACGCGATGTCGAACGCGGCGCCGTGCAGGCGCGCACGCCCGGCAACTGGCGGCAGACCGAGTCCGGTCCCCTGCCGTTTGTTCAGCAGGTGATTGGACGCCTGCCCGAAACGGTCGCGCGCCACCGCAACGTCTTCGGCGGTCATGCCGATCCCGGTGTCTTTGACATCGACCGAAAGCGAAGAGCCCGGCGCCTTGGCGGTGCCGATGGTTACCTGGCCGCCGGGCAGCATGAACTTTATGGCATTCGATACAAGGTTCAGAAGAATTTGCTTGAGGCGCCGGGCATCGCCGATGACCAACGGCGACGGGACCGCGACGGAGACGGATATGCCGACATTGCTGATCGCGGCATCGGCTTTCATCAGACGGGCGCTTTCACGAATGATGGCGGCGATATCGACCGGATCCTTCGCCAGTTTGATGCGTTCCGCCTGCGTTGCCGACAGGTCAAGGATGTCGTTGATCAACGATAGAAGATGATTGCCCGATGCATTGATGTCGGCCAGGATTTCAGCTTGGCGCGGGTGATCGACACGCCCGTAGACGCCGGTCTGCAGCGCGCTGGAAAATCTGATAATCGCGTTCAGCGGCGTCCTGAGACCGTGGGATATGTTGGACAGAAAATCCGTTTTCGCCTGATTGGCGCGCTCGGCGATGATTTTCTGCCGTTCCATGTCATGACGGGTGAATTCGACCTGTTCGATCGTGCGGATTTCGCTGCGGCTGAAGGCTTTGTATCCCTGGACGGCGGATTTGAGCATCGGTTCCAGCACATGCGGGCCGTAGTTGATTAGATAGATATATGAAGACGTATTCTAGTTTAGCTGGCCGAATTACAGGGCGTAGATGTCTCGCGCATGTCCCAGAAACCGTTTGACCGCGGGGTCGAGCCCGACCGCGTCGGCGAAATAAATAATGTCCAGCAACGGCGTAATGATTTTGGGCATGCCCATCTCCGCGTTGCCGGTCAACACGGCATCGTGCGCCGCCGCCATTTTGTTGACGGCGCGGCAGAGTTGTGAGCGCGTGGTACCGTAGGCGTCCTCGTCCTCGGAAACCGCCATCTGACCCGCGAAATGGGCGATGCGATTTGACAGCCCGCTTTGCTGTCCGGCGACATAGAGGACGTGGGAATAGTGTTCCTGTTTGGCGATGATCGACTGCATCGTCAGATACGTAGTCGTCACCAAGAGAGCGATGACGCTCAACCCGGTAATATAGCGAAAGCGTAGACTTCGAACGGCGGCAATTTAATTCATTGGACGGCTGATCTGTCCGGAATACCGATGCATGTGGCTTGATTCGCCAGAGATTGTATCGCCCGGATATGACAGCTTTGTTGCAGTTCGGCACGCCGCCCCAGCTATTTGAACATCTTCACATCCGCATTGCGTTCGATCAGGTCGATCACCCGGTCGACGCTGACGCTGCCGTCGCCCAGCATGTTGGCGGCCGAGCGCATGATCTCGTGGGTCAGATTGGCTGCCGTCATCGGCGCGCCTGAGGCTCGGCCCAACTGGCAGGCGAGCCGAACGTCCTTCAGCATAAGGTCCAGCGCGAAATCGCCCAGCGTGCCCGAAAGCATCCGGGGGAGCGAGATGGTCACCGCCTTCGACTGGCCCGATCCGGCGCTCAGAACCTCGACCATTTTTTTCAGGTCGAGCCCGTTCTTGGCGCCCATGGCGACGGCTTCGAACGTGGCGATGCGGTTGCACGCGCTGACCACGTTGTTGACCAGCTTCATGGTTTGCCCCGCGCCGACTGCGCCGCAATGAAAGATGTTGGGGCTCACCGTTTCCAGATGCGGGCGGATGCGGTCAAACAGGCCCTGGGGTGCGCCGACCATGATGGCGATGGTGCCGGCGTCGGCGCCCTTCGGCCCGCCCGACACGGGCGCGTCGATCAGGTCGATGCCGCGTTCCTTCAATTCCGCCGCCATCGCCCGCGTTTCGTTTGGGTCGCCCGTGGTCTGGTCGACGACAAGTTTGCCGGGCGTCAGGCCCTCGAGCATGCCGCCCGCGCCGAAAATCGCGTCGCGCAGATGATCCGACGTCGGCAGGCAGGTCATGATGATGTCGCATTCCTGGGCCATCGCCGCCGGGCTTTGCGACGGCTGCGCGCCCAAGTCGGTCAGTCGCCTGACGGCGTCAGGGTTAAGGTCGAAAACGCGCAGCGGGGCCGAGAGCAGCATACGCCTCGCGAGCGCCCCGCCCATGTTGCCGAGGCCGATGTATCCCAGGTTCATGTTGGTGTGTCCTTGAATGGTGCGGATTGAAAGTCCGAAGAGGATCGCCGGTCAGCCGGCCTTGACGGTAAATGCGAGGTAGTTGACGTCCAGGTCCGTTTCGCTGATGCGCCAGCGGTCGTTCAGCGGATTATAGACCATGCCCGCCAGATCGCGGATGTCGACTCCGTGCGGGCGCAGCCCACGGGCGAGCTCCGACGGGCGGACGAATTTGCGCCAGTCGTGGGTGCCGATCGGCAGCCAGCGAAGGATGTATTCGGCCCCGACCTTGGCGAAGGCGAGGGATTTGAGCGTCCGGTTGAGCGTCGTCACCACCATGGCGCCGCCCGGTTTGATCAGCGCCGCGGAGGCGCCCAGAAAGGCGTCGGTGTCGGCGACGTGTTCGATCACTTCCATGTTCAGGACCACGTCGAAGGTTTTGCCCAGGCCAGCCAGGTCTTCGGGCAGGACGTGGCGGTAGTCGATCTCGAGCCCCGATTGTTCGGCGTGGAGCCTGGCGACGGCGATGTTTTTCTCGCCGGCGTCGATGGCCGTCACCCGGGCGCCCAGCCGCGTCATGGGTTCGGCCAGAAGACCGCCGCCGCAGCCGATGTCCAGCACCGTCAGGCCCTTGAGCGGCCGGTCGGCCAGCGGGTCGCGCCCCAAATGGCCGCACACCCGGTCGCGGATGAACTGGATGCGCACCGGGTTGATCTGGTGCAGCGGACGGAATTTACCGCGGGCGTCCCACCATTCGTCGGCGATCGCCTGAAATCGGGCGATTTCGTCGGCGTTGGCGGTGGTTTTAGGCGCGGGGGCGGTCATCGGTGCGGTTTGCCTCTCCATGGGGCGGGCCGTAAAGCCGGTCTTGGGGGCCGTATCTGGGGCTGGGTCTTCGGTGGCGGGATGAGGGCGCTGCTTGCCCGTTCCGCCGATAAAGAGTATGAAAGCGCCGCCCCGGCGCAAGGTCAAGAGACCATGACGGTCATGGCCTGAAGAGGACCGGGGCGATGGTTTCAACCGCAAGGATCCGGTTCGGCGGCCATGGCGTTGATAGTGCAGAAATTCGGCGGCACTTCGGTGGCCGACGTGGAGCGCATCAAGGGCGTGGCGCAGCGCGTTAAGACCGAGATTGACGCCGGCCACCAGGTCGCGGTCGTCGTTTCGGCGATGGCCGGGGTGACCAACGAGTTCGTTGGGTACGTGAACGACATTTCCAAGCTGTTCGATCCGGCCGAATACGATGTGGTCGTGGCGGCCGGCGAACAGGTGGCCTCGGGCCTGTTGGCGCTGGCGCTACATGCCATCGGCATTCCCGCTCGGTCGTGGCAGGGCTGGCAGATCCCCATCCGCACGGACGAAGTCCATTCCAAGGCGCGGATCACCGATATCGAGGCGGATAAGCTGCACGCCTGCCTGAACGCCGGCGAGGTCGTGGTCGTCCCGGGGTTTCAGGGGATCGCCGACGACGGCCGGGTTTCGACGCTCGGCCGCGGCGGCTCGGATACGTCGGCGGTTGCGCTGGCGGCGGCGCTGAACGCGCACCGTTGCGATATCTATACCGATGTCGACGGGGTCTATACCTGCGATCCGCGGATCGTCACCAAGGCCCGCAAGCTGAATAAGATCACCTACGAGGAAATGTTGGAGATGGCCTCCCAGGGCGCCAAGGTCTTGCAGACCCGCGCCGTGGAACTGGCCATGAACCATGGCGTGCGCACCGAGGTCCGGTCGACCTTTACGGCGGATCGCGGCACGCTGGTCGTCGAAGAGGAAGAAATCGTGGAAAAGCAAGTTGTCAGCGGTATCGCCTATTCCCGGGACGAAGCGAAAGTGACGCTGGTCCGGGTCGCCGACCGTCCGGGCGTCGCGGCCGCCATCTTCGGCCCGCTCGCCGACGCCAGCATCAACGTCGACATGATCGTCCAGAACATTCCGGCCGACGGCGTCACGACTGACATCACCTTCACCGTCGGCAAGGCCGACCTGGAACGCACCAAGGCCGTTCTGGATCAAGCGCGGGGCGAGGTCGAATTCGAAGATCTGATCGCCAATGCCGGCGTGACCAAAATCTCCATCATCGGCGTCGGCATGCGTTCGCACGCGGGCACGGCCAAGACGATGTTCAAGACGCTGGCGGAAAAGGGGATCAATATCCAGGTGATCTCGACCTCCGAGATCAAGGTCAGCGTGCTGATTTCCGATGAATATACGGAATTGGCGGTGCGGGCGCTGCACACGGCCTATGGCCTGGACGCGGCCTAAGGGGCCGACGCCGGCTTTCCAGTGGCGGCCGTGCAGTCGCTGAAATGTAAAGACCTACCTATAACAAGGCAGGGTGCAATCCCGTCCAACGGCGCGGCGGGTCCGTGAAACACCGTTGCCGAAAAGGCGAAAACCGAGTGAGCGACACAGGCGATCCGAAACCGAAAAAGACGCCCCGCGCGGCCCAGCGGCCGGGACGGGGCGCGGTTTCGCCGGTGCCCCGGCGGATGCTCGGGCGCATCCGCTCGGTCATGGCGTCGCAGGCGCCCGATCAGGTGCGACTCGACCGCATCGTCGAAATCATCGCCCTCGAAATGGTCGCCGAAGTCTGTTCGATCTATCTGCGCCGCGCCGGCGATATGATGGAGCTGTTCGCGACCCAGGGCCTCAAGCAGGACGCGGTCCACAAAACCCGGCTTCGGATCGGCGAAGGTCTGGTCGGCGAAATCGCCGCCCATGCGCGGGCCTTTGCGCTCGAAGACGCACAGTCGCACCCGTCGTTCGCCTACCGGCCGGAAACCGGCGAAGAGATTTATCAGTCGCTGATGGGCGTGCCGATCCTGCGCGGCGGCCGGGTGACCGGTGTCGTCGTGGTGCAGAACCGGACTCGCCGGGCTTATGAAGACGAAGAGGTTGAAACCCTGCAGACGGTCGCTATGGTGCTGGCCGAAATGGTCGCCGGCAGTTCGCTGGTCGCCGCCGACGAATTGCTGCCGGTCGACGGCATCGCGCTCAAGCCGCTGCGCATGGAAGGGCTCAGGCTCAACGCCGGGATCGGCATCGGCACGGCTGTCCTCCACCGCCCGCATCTATATGTGGAAAACATCGTCGCCGATGACCCCGAGGCCGAACAGGCTCGCCTTCGCGAAGCCTTCAACGCCATGCACGGGGCGCTAGAGGATATGCTGTCGTCGGATCGCCTGTCGGCCGGTGGCGAACACCGCGACGTGCTGGAAACCTACCGCCTGATCGCGCAGGACGCGGGCTGGCTGCGGCGGATCGAAGACGCCATCGCGTCGGGTCTCAGCGCCGAAGCGGCGGTGCAGCGCGTACAGAACGATCTGCGCGCGCGCATGGCCGGGATTGACGACCCGTATCTTCGCGAGCGCGCCCACGACCTGGACGACCTTGGGTACCGCCTGACCCAGCACTTGATGGGCCGAGAACCGGGCCCCCGCGACATGCCCGACAACGCCATACTGATCGCCCGCAACATGGGCCCGGCGCAGTTGCTGGATTACCATGCCGAACGGCTGCGCGGCCTGGTCCTCGCCGAAGGCTCGCCCAACGCCCACGTGGCGATCGTCGCCCGCGCCCTCGACCTGCCGGTCGTCGGGCGGATCGACGGCATTCTCGACCGGGTCGAAGACGGCGATCCCTTGATCGTCGACGGCGACCACGGCCAGGTGTTTCTCCGGCCCGGCGACGATATCCGGGTGACGTTCAAGGACAGCCTTCGGCTTCGCGCCGAACAGCGCGCGCACTACGCCGAATTGAGGGATTTGCCGGCGGTCACCAAGGACGGCGTCGAAATCCGCCTGCTGCTCAACGCCGGGCTCCGCATCGACCTCGGCCACTTGGACACGACGGGCGCCGTCGGCATCGGCCTGTTCCGGACGGAAATTCCATTCATGGTCGAAAGCTCGACGCCGACGGTTGACCGTCAGCGGGAAATTTATTCGACGGTGTACGACCGGGCGGATGGCCGGCCCGTGACCTTCCGCACGCTGGACGCCGGCGGCGACAAGGTGCTGCCCTATTGGGATACCGAAGCCGAAGAAGAAAACCCGGCCATGGGCTGGCGGGCGATCCGGCTCTGCCTCGACCGGCCGGCCTTGATGCGCGATCAGCTTCGCGCCCTGATCAGCGCCGCGGCGGGGCGGGAGCTTCGGGTCATGTTCCCGATGGTCACCGAGGTTGCGGAATTCGACCGCGCCCGCAAACTGCTGGACGCCGAGTTGTCTCGCGCCGCCAAACGCGGGCATCCGCCGCCGTCGGCGGTCTTCACCGGCGTGATGCTGGAAGTGCCGGGTTTGATGTTCCAGTTGCCGGCGCTGACGCGGCGCGCGGATTTCGTCTCCGTCGGCTCCAACGACCTGCTGCAGTTCCTGTTCGCCAGCGATCGGGGTAACCCGCACGTCGCGGGCCGCTATGATGAACTGGCGCCGGCGGTGCTCAATTCGCTCGGCATGGTCGCCCGCCACTGCCGGGACACGGGGACGGAGCTCAGCCTGTGCGGGGAAATGGCGGGGCATCCGCTGTCGGCCATGGCGTTGATCGGGCTCGGCTTCCGCAATCTGTCCATGTCCGCGCCGGCCATCGGCCCGGTCAAGGCGATGGTCCGTTCGCTCGACCTGCAGGCGCTGGAAGCCTACCTGGACCGGGTGTCCCAGTCGGCGGACCATTCGCTTCGCGAAAAACTGAGGGGTTTCGCCGCCGATCATGGTGTGACGCTTTAACCTTTCGGCTTTTGTACTTGAATCTATTTGGTTTTTTTGTGATTATCACATCTGCGGTAATACTGTGGTGTGCCCGCCTTCCGGGCGTCCGGCCTCGCCCCTGCGGTTGCCGGATGGTTACGGCGGCAGGCGAGCTGGACTCAGATTGTTTCGGGGTGGGAGCAATTTGGATGCAACTGCCCGCCGGCATTGTCGCCGGGCCGGGCAGATCGCGGAATTGAGGGGTTGATTGAGCGTGAACCACGAACCTATGTCCCGGCCGGGGCCGATTGGCGAAAATGGCGAACGGCGCAAGGATGTCGGCAGCCTGCTGCGCGCGTCGCGGTTGCGCTGCGGCGAGGGACTGGAAGACATCGCGCAGATTCTCCGCATCCGCCGCCGCCATCTGCAGGCGATCGAAGACGGCGATTTCGCCTCGCTGCCGGGCCGGACCTACGCCGTCGGATTTATCCGCGCCTATGCCAACTACCTGGGGCTGGACAGTGACGAAGTCGTCCGCCGTTTCAAGGAAGACCAGGCCCCGGCGCCCGGCGCCAAGACGCGGAAGGACGATCTGGTGTTCCCGTCGCCGATGTCCGATTCGGGCGTGCCGCGCGGCGCCTTGGTGTTTCTCGGCGTGATCTTCGGGCTTGTCGCCTACGGCGCCTGGTACGAGTCGACCGTCGACAACAGTTTCTTTAAGAAGTGGATCGAACCGGTGCCGTCGCGCCTAGCGTCGCTGGTATCGAACGGCGACACGCGGTCCGCGCCGCCGCCGGCCGCGGCCGATCAGTCCGCGGCGGAGGCAGCGCCGGAACCGGCGGTGAAAGCCGCCGAGCCGGCAATCAAGGCAACGGAACCGGCGATGCCCGCGGCGACGGCTGAAACCCCGGCGCCCGCCGTTAAGGAAACCGCCGAAAAGGTTCAGGCCCAGGCGCAAGGCGAAGCCCGGGTTCAGGCCTCCGCGCCGGCACCCGCCGCGCCCAAACCCGCCGCCGAGGTCGCCCCGTCCACTGCGCAGCCCGCCGCCGGCCCGGTGACGCCGGGGCCGGAGCCCGTGATCGTCACGCCCGCCCCCGCCGAAGCGACCACGCCGCCCACAGAAACCGCCGCCCCGACGCCCGCCGAAGCCGGCCCGCCGGCCCGCATCGTGATCACCGCGATCAGCGACAGCTGGGTCGAAATCCGCCAGGTCGGCACCGACGAATGGGTCTGGGGCAAGTTGCTGCGCCAGGGCGAAACCTATGCCGTGCCCGACCGCAACGACATCAAGATGAAAACCGGCAATGCCGGCGGCCTGACCATTTCCGTCGACGGTGCGGCCGCGCCGGCCATGGGCGCCTCCGGCGAGGTCATCCGCAACGTCTTGATGGACCCGGACCGCCTGAAAGCCGGCAACGCCGTTCTCCCTTAGGCCTACCTGGGACCCACCTGGGGCCGATCCGGGCCGTCCGTTCGGTTCAACCCCAGGCCCGACCCCCAGCTTGACCCCAGGTTCGACCGTTGACCCGGACGGGGACCTCGGGCAAAACAGGCGCGTAAAGCGATGAAGCTCGGGCAAATCCGCCGTTCGGCGCCCGATCAAGGCGATTAAAGGAAGTCAGCATGTCCGGCGAAGCCCCGGTTCCCTACGGCCCCCGGCCCCGGCGGGTCAGCGTTCCCGTCAATGTGGGCGGCGTCGGGGTCGGGGGGCTTAACCCGATCGTCGTGCAGTCCATGACCAACACGGACACCGCCGACGTGCCCGGCACGGTCGCGCAGGTCCGCGCGTTGGCCCAGGCCGGGTCCGAAATCGTCCGCGTCACCGTCAACACCGAAGACGCCGCCGCCGCCGTGCCGAAGATCAAGGAACAGCTTTTGGCCCAGGGCGTCACCGTGCCGATCGTCGGCGACTTCCACTACATCGGCCACAAGCTTTTGGAAAAGTTCCCCGGCTGCGCCGAGGCATTGGACAAATACCGGATCAATCCGGGCAACGTCGGCTTCAAGGAAAAACGCGACACGCAGTTTTCGTCGATGATCGAAAAGGCGCTGGAATACGGGAAGCCGGTTCGTATCGGTGTGAACTGGGGGTCGCTTGATCAGGACCTGGTCGTCCGGCTGATGGATGAAAACGCCAAGGCCGCCAAGCCCAAAAGTGCCGAGGAAATCACCCAGGAAGCGCTGGTCCAGTCCGCCATCGGCAACGCACAGCGCGCCGAAGACCTGGGTATAGGCCGCGACCGAATTATCCTGAGCTGCAAGGTCTCGGACGTGCAGAGCCTGATCAAGGTCTACCGCGAACTAGCGGCGCGCGGCGATTACGCGCTGCACCTGGGCCTGACCGAAGCCGGCATGGGATCAAAAGGCATCGTCGCGTCGACCGCCGCCATGGGCGTGCTGTTGCAGGAAGGCATCGGCGATACCATCCGCGTATCCCTGACGCCGGAACCGGGCGGCGACCGCACGAGAGAAGTCATCGTCGCGCAGGAAATTTTGCAAACCATGGGCCTTCGCGCATTCACGCCGCTGGTGACGGCGTGCCCCGGCTGCGGGCGGACAACCTCGACATTCTTTCAGGAATTGGCCGATACCGTGCAATCCTACGTGCGCGGACAAATGCCCGAATGGCGCAAGGAATTCGACGGCGTCGAAAACTTGTCGCTCGCGGTCATGGGCTGTATCGTCAACGGCCCCGGCGAAAGCAAGCACGCCGACATCGGCATTTCGCTGCCCGGCACCGGCGAGGCGCCGTCGGCGCCCGTGTTCGTCGACGGCGAAAAGGTCGCGACGCTGCGCGGCGGTTCCATCGCCCAGGACTTCAAGGCCATCGTCGACGACTATATTCAGCGGAAGTATCCGCGCAAATCGGGCGCCGCGCCGTCAGGCGCCGACGCGGCCTAATAACGGAGCCCGCGATCATGGCCACATTGCAGCCCGTTCGCGGGACCCACGACATCCTGCCCGACGATCATCTGCTGCACCGTCACATAGGCGACGTGGCGGCGGAGTTGGCGGCCCGCCACGGGTTCCGGGAAATGACGCCGCCGGTGTTCGAATTCACCGACGTGTTCGCCCGCACGCTGGGAGAAACGTCCGACGTCGTGACCAAGGAAATGTATACCTTCGACGACCGGGGCGGCGATTCCATCACGCTTCGGCCCGAATTCACCGCCGGCATTGCCCGCGCGTTCATGTCGAACGGCCTGGCGCAGGAAGCGCCGTTGAAATACTTCGCCCGCGGCCCGGTGTTCCGCCACGAGCGCCCGCAGAAAGGGCGGCTCCGCCAGTTCCACCAGATCGACGTGGAAATCCTGGGTGTCGAGGGCGCGCAGGCCGACATCGAAGTCATCGCGCTGGCGCAACACATTCTGGATGAACTCGGCGTCGCCAAGGACGTGCGGCTCGAAATCAATACGCTCGGCGATCCGGAAAGTCGGGCGCGCTACCGCGAAACGCTGATCGCCTATCTTGATCCGCATCAGGGAGATCTGTCGGAAGAGAGCTGCCAACGGCTTGAGAAAAACCCGCTTCGCATTTTCGATTCAAAGGACGCGGGCGATCAGTCGATCATGGCCGAAGCGCCGCTCTTGCAGGATTACCTGAACGACGCGGCCCGGGGCTTTTTCGACCAGGTGCAGTCGGGGCTCAGCGACCTCGGCATTTCATATGAAGTGAAACCCCGGCTGGTGCGCGGACTCGACTACTACACTCACACGGCCTTCGAATTCGTCACCGATAAATTGGGCGCCCAGGGTGCGGTGCTGGCCGGCGGGCGGTATGACGGGTTGATGGAACAGATGGGCGGCAAGCCGAAGCCCGGCATCGGCTGGGCCGCCGGGGTCGAACGGCTGGCTATGATGATCGGTCAGGCGCCGGAACAGGTGGCGCCCATCGTGGTCATCCCCTTGGGCGACGACACCCAGGGCGAGGCGATGATGATCGCCAACATGCTGCGCCGGTCAGGCCACCGGATCGACATGGGATATTCCGGCAACCTGAAACGCCGCATCGCGCGCGCCGACAAGGCGGGGGCCAAGGCCGTGCTGATTTTGGGTTCCGACGAACTGGCCCGGGGCTCCGCGACGCTCCGCAACATGCAGACCGGCATCCAGACGGACGTGCCGCTGGACGAATTGGTCCAGACGCTGAAACTTCACTTTTAGGGACGTTCCCTTCATGCCCAAAGACCGCGCGCAATCCGCCCGGCCCTTCTTGGCGGGGCTCAATCACCGGACCAGTTCGCTGGGGCTCCGCGATCAGTTGTTTGTCGAGGAAGACGACCAGCCCGCCGTGCTCATGCGGCTCCGGCAGGCGGGCCTTGACGAGGCCATATTGCTCGCGACCTGCGACCGGGTCGAAGTCGTCGGCGCCCACCCGGACCCGGACAAAGCTGCGTCATCCGCGATCGACGTGTTGGCCGCCCACGCGGGGATCGAGCCCCAGCGCATCCGCGAACAGGCCAACATGCTGTCGGATGGGGCCGCGGTCAGTCATCTGTTTCACATCGCATCGTCGCTCGAAAGCCTGGTCGTCGGCGAACCGCAGGTCCTGGGCCAAATCAAGGCAAGCCACCGGCTGGCGCGGGGACTGGGCATGCGGGCGGGTGTGCTCGAACACATCTTGCAGGCGGCCTACGGCGCCGCCAAACGGGTCCGCACCGATACCGGTATCGGCGAAGGCCCGGTGTCCATCGCCGCCGTCGCGACCATGCTAGTCAAGGACCTGCACGGCGATCTGGCGGGCGTGTCGGCGCTGTTGGTCGGCGCCGGCGACATGGGTGAAATGGTCGCCGAAGACATGAAGGATGCGGGTCTTGCGAATCTGGCGGCGATCCACCCCCGGCCCCGGCGGGCTCGGCGGACTGCACAGGTTCTTGGCTGCAATCACGCGGACTTCGAAGACCTGGGCAACATGCTGCACAAATTCGATGTCGTCATCGCGGCCTTGGGCGGCGGCGGGCGGATCATCGACAAGCCGTTGATGCAGGCGGCGCTCAAGCTCCGTCGGCGGCGGCCCGTGTTCATCATCGATACCGCCGTGCCCGGCGACGTCGACCCGGCGGTGCACGATCTGGAAGACGCCTATGTTTACGGGTTCAACGACCTGGAACGGATCGCCATGGACGGGCTGGCCGGCCGCGAGACCGAGGCCGAGGCCGCCCGCGGCATCGTCGTGCGGGAAGTTGAGGCGTTCCTTGCCGGCCGCCGCGAACGCGACGCGGGGCCGTTGGTCGGCGGGCTGCGCACGGCGTTCGAGGCCGAGCGCGACCGCGCCCTTGCCGAAGCCGGCGGCGACGCCAAAAAGGCCACGCGGCTGTTGATCAACCGCTTGTTGCACGGGCCGTCGACGCGGCTACGTCAGGCGGCGGCGACGGCGGACATGGATTTGGACGCGGCCGAACGGTTGCTCGACCATCTGTTCCAGCCCGGCGCCCCCGACGACGGTTTCAAGGACGGAGACGAAAACACATGAGCCTGGATGAAAGCCTGAACCGCGTCGTCGCGCGGTATGCGGAGCTCGAGGCGCTGATGTCGGAAGGCAAGGCGTTGGGCGACAAGATCGCCAAGCTGGGCAAGGAATATTCCGGCCTGGGCCCGGTCGTGAGGGCCGTCCGCGAATTCCGCAAGGCCCAGGCCGACGCCCAGGCTGCCGCCGACCTGATGGACGATCCGGCGGCCGACGCCGATATGCGGGCGCTGGCCGAAGAAGAATTTTACGAATTGAAGGAACGGCTGCCCGATCTTGAGCGCGAGGTGCAGGTCATGCTCCTGCCCAAGGACGAGGCGGACGAAAAAAACGCCCTTTTGGAAATCCGCGCCGGCACCGGCGGCGAGGAAGCGGCGTTGTTCGCCGCCGACCTGTTCCGCATGTACCAAAGATACGCCGAAGAACGCGGCTGGCGCTTTCAGGTGATGAGCGTTAACGAAACCGGCATCGGCGGCTACAAGGAAGCGATCGCCGAGGTGTCGGGGACCGATGTGTTTGCCAGGCTTAAGTTCGAATCCGGCGTCCATCGGGTGCAGCGGGTGCCGGTCACCGAATCCGGCGGGCGCATCCATACGTCGGCGGCGACCGTCGCGGTTATGCCCGAGGCCGAGGAAGTGGACGTGGAAATCGATGAAAAGGATTTGCGGGTCGACGTGTTCCGCGCGTCGGGGCCGGGCGGCCAGTCGGTCAACACGACGGACTCAGCCGTCCGCATCACCCACATGCCGACCGGCATCGTCGTCAGCCAGCAGGACGAAAAGTCCCAGCACAAGAACCGCGCCAAGGCGATGAAGGTTCTGCGCGCCAGGCTTTATGAACGCGAACGCCAGATCAAGGACGCCGAACGCGCCGCCCAGCGAAAGGGGCAGGTCGGCTCCGGCGACCGGTCCGAACGCATCCGCACTTACAACTTCCCGCAGGGCCGCGTTACCGACCACCGCATCAACCTGACGCTCCATAAACTCGACCGGGTGATGGAAGGCGATCTGGACGACATCATGGATCCGCTGATCGCCGACGATCAGGCGCAGCGCCTGGCCGAGATCCGGTGACGCTGCGCCCAAGCCGCCATCCCGCCGGGACTCTCGGCCGCATCGTCGACGAGGGCACAGACCGCCTGCTAAAGGCCGGGGTCGACACGGCGCGGTTGGACGCCCGGGTGCTGGCGGCGCGCTATCTGGGGCAGCCGTCGGAATTCGCCCTGGTTCATCCGGAAGCGCCCGTCGGCGATGCCGACCGCAACGCCATCGGCCTTTTGTTTGCGCGCCGGGAAAACCGCGAGCCCATGTCGCTGATTTTGGGCGAACGCGAGTTTTGGTCCATGGCCTTTACCGTCAACCGGGCGGTGTTTACGCCCCGGCCCGAAACCGAAACCGTGGTCGATGCGGCGCTCACCTGGCTGGCCGATGCCGGACGGCGGAACGCGCCGATTCGGATCTTGGACCTGGGCACCGGGACCGGGTGCCTGCTTGTCGCGCTGTTGAGCGAACTGCCGAACGCCACGGGCATGGGCGTCGACATCAGCGGCGTAGCCGCCGCGACCGCCCGGGAAAACGCGGCGCGGTTGGGTTTTACCGGGCGCGCCCAATTCGCCCAGGCGGGTTGGGCCTACGGCGTCACCGGACCGTTCGATTTGATCGTATCGAACCCGCCCTACATCGCGACCGGCGATCGGGACAGTCTGCCGCCCGAAGTGCGCGATCACGATCCGGCGGCGGCGCTTTACGCCGGGGCGGACGGGCTCGACGCCTACCGCGCGATCGCGCCCCGCGCGGCGAAGCTCCTCGCGCCGCTGGGCGCGCTGGTTCTTGAACTGGGTCAGGGGCAGGCGGATCAGGTCCGCGCGATCGTCGGCGAATCGGGTTTCGAAACCGCATCGGTCAAGGTCGATCTGGCCGGTATTTCACGGGCGCTCGTCGCCGTCCCGCAAGGCGTTTAACCGCGTGCCGCGCCGGGAAAAAAAGGGTTGGAAATGGCAGGGAACCGGTCTAGGGTGCGCTTGGTGGCTTGATGCCGCCAGGGACTTATCCAACGCATTTCAGTTTTTGACGCTAGGTGCCAAAAAGACACCGCATCGGTCAGTCCTACGGGATTTCCCTGATCAAAGTTGCGTGCGCTTCCGGCTGATGAGGCGACCGCACTTTGAAAGCCGGCAGACGCAAGCGGACAAAATTGGGATTGTCCGCGGGCGCCATGTCCGGCGGTAACGAAGGGCGATCCCGGCAGCCCGCTAACAGACGTGTTGCAAGGAAAATGAACAAAGGCTCCAACAACAGACGCTCGCGCGGCCGAGGCGGCAAACAACGCCACGGCAACATCCGTAACCAAAGTTTTGAAAGCAACGGCCCCGGCGTAAAAGTCCGGGGTACGGCGCAACAGGTGCTGGACAAGTATCTGGCCCTGGCGCGTGACGCTTCGTCTTCGGGCGACCGCATCGCCGCGGAATCCTATTTTCAGTTCGCGGAACATTACTTCCGCCTGCTGAACACCGAAGACCAGCGAAACGGCGACCGCTACCAGCAGCGCGAGCACGGCAATGGCCGCACCCGGATGGACACGCCCGCCGGCGCCGAAGGGGACCCTGAGGATTATCAGGACGATGTCGACGGAGATGCCATCGCGGCTGACGATGGGTCGGACGCCGCCGTCGCCGATGACGTCTGGGAAGCGCAGGCGGATCAGCCCCGCGCGGACGACGGCGCCGATGGTGGCGCCGAAGAAGGCGACGATGCGGCGGACGCCCGGGAACTGCCCGGCTTCATCACCCAGTCGGTCGACGAAAAAAGCGCCGGCGAGCAGCCCAAGCGGCAAGGCCGCGGCAGGCGGCCAAAGGCCCGGGCGGACGGTGATGCCGGCCGGCAGGAAACCGACGCGGCCGACTGATCGGCGCTTTTCGTTTTTTTTCTCCCCCCTGATCGCTTAATCTGCCGGGACAACAACCGGCGGAACCGGCGGCAATGCCGGATGGCCGGGGGAGGAGCGCATGTCCAACGTCGTTCAATTTGGGGAAGTCCCGAGCCTTCGGGAAAAAGTTTCCGCCGAGGAATGGCAGCTCCGCTGTGAGCTTGCCGCCGTTTACCGGTTGATCAACCGGTTCGGATGGACCGACGGGATCTATACCCATTCGTCCGTGCGGCTGCCGGGGCGCGATCATCATTTTCTGATCAATCCCTACGGCCATCTGTTTTCGCAGGTCTGCGCGTCGAACCTGGTCAAGATCGACGTCGACGGCAACGTCCTGGACGGCAGCCCCTATGACGTGATTCGCGCGGGCTTCGTCATTCATTCGGCGGTGCACATGTCGCGCGGCGACGCCATGTGCGTGATCCACACGCACACCATGGCGGGGATGGCGGTATCGGCGCAAAAAGATGGACTTTTGCCGCTCAATCAAAAATCCATGCAGTTTTATAATCGGCTCGCTTATCACGACTACGAAGGCGTTTCGACCGAACTTGACGAACGCGAACGGCTGGTCCGCGACCTGGGCAATCATCATTCCATGATCCTCCGCAACCACGGCCTGCTGACCACGGGGCGGACGATCGCAGAGGCGTTTCATCATCACCGGTATTTGCAGGATGCGTGTGAATTGCAGTTGATGGCACAGTCGGCGGGGGTCGAATTGATCATCCCGCCGAGAGACGTCTGCGATCACGCGGCCGATCAATTCGACGGCGACGGCACGCCCAAGGGCGGGCCGACGTTCGAAGCGTATATGCGAATGCTGGATCAGGAAGAACCGGATTATAAACACTAGACCGCCGGCCACGATGGCGCCCGCCCCAAAGCCGCCGGACCTCGACGCCTGTTTCGTCCCCCGGAACTGAAGGAACATCGCCCATGACATCGACCGGCATGGTCGTTGCGGCTCAACCGGAGCCCGTTGAAATCGGTAGAGACATTCTCGCCGCCGGCGGCAACGCGGTTGACGCTGCCATCGCCACCGCCTTCGCGCAGACGGCGGTTGATCCCTTCATGTGCGGGATCGCCGGATTCGGGTCCATGAATCTTTATCTGCCGGCGATGGGCCGCCACCTGTGCCTCGATTTTCATGCCCGCGCTCCCGGCGCCGTCACCGACGACATGTGGCTCGGTCTATTAGAGGCTGAAACGGAAGACGGCTTCGGCTTTATCCTGAAAGGCCGGGTCAATGAAGTCGGCTACGGCGCCATCGCGACACCGGAAACGCTACGCGGGCTTACCGCCGCGCTCGACCGGTTCGGCACCATGGCGCTTAAGGACGTGCTGGCGCCCGCGATCGCGCTGGTCCGTGACGGATACATGATCCGCCCGCACATGCACCGATTCTGGACCCAGGTGGAGCCGGCGGGCCGGGTGCAGCACATCGAATACCTGCAGGGCTCTCCCGCGACGGCGGCGATCTATCTGAACGCCGACGGGTCGCTGAAAGTGCCGGGCGAAATCATCAAGAACCCGGACATGGCGTCGACGCTCACGCGGATCGCCGAAAACGGCGCCGATGAATTTTATCTGGGCGAAACGGCAGACCGCATCGCCCATGACATGGCGGCAAAAGGCGGACTGATTTCCAAGACCGACCTGGCGGCCTGCGGGCCGGAGGAAACGGACGTTCTGTGGGGCGAATACCGGGGGCTTCGCGTCGCCGCCAACCCGCCGCCGGGCGGCGGAATCATGGTGTTGCAGATGCTGAACATCCTGGAAAACTTCGACCTGGCCGCCATGGGCCACAATTCGCCCGACTACATCGCGACGGTGGCCGAGGCCATGAAGATCGCGACCGTCGACAAGGACACCCATGTGGGCGATCCGCGCTTTGTCGACGTGCCGGTGGCGAAGCTGCTGGACAAGGGCTATGCCGCCGACTGCGCGGCCCGCATCAAGGCCGGCGAAAAAAAGCATGTCCCCCGGCTCGGCCGTAAGGACGCCAGCCCGCAAAATGAATCGAAGGACACGACGCACCTCTGCACCGTCGACCGCGCCGGCAACTGTGTCAGCCTGACCCATTCGTTGGGCATGCCGTCCGGCGTCACCACGGCAGGGCTCGGCTTTATCTATAACGGCTGCATGGGCGTGTTCGATCCCAGGCCGGGCCGCACCGGCTCGCTCGCGCCGGGCAAGGCGCGGTTCACCTCGATGGCACCCTGCATGGTGTTCGACGACGCGGGGCCGCGGTTTATCGTTGGCGCGCCGGGTGGCACCTACATCGCCATGGGCGTGTTGCAGGGGATTTTAAACCATGTGGATTTCGGCATGGACGCGCAACAGGCGGTCTCCGCCCCAAGGTTTTCGGCGACCAGCGACATCATCGAAATCGTCAACCGCGTGCCTCTCGCGGTCGAGGCGGAATTGCACCGCCGCGGCTATCAGATCCGGCGCTACCCGATCAATTTCCACTTCGCCGGCGTGCACGCGATTCGAATCAAGGACGGAGCGCCAGACGGCGGCGCCGATCCGGGGCGCGACGGTATGGCCCTTGCCGTCTGACAGCGCCCCTAATAATTCGCGCCCCGGTTATCTGCGAACGGCCCGGTGGCCTGATGGCTACGACGGCACCGTTTTGGCGGTTTAACGGCCTCAGCCACGCCTGATTTCCCGTCGGTTATCAAATCAATGATCCAGGTCTCAACCCTTCGGGCGATCATGTTTGGTAAAATTAACATATTTTTTTGTATAATTATATATATAAACATATTGAATGTATTTTCAATTATCTTCACATTTTTACTATGTTAATTACAATAAAACCGTGCCCGCAAATGGCGCTGTGATCGTCAGTCTCGACCGCTGGCTGGCCTGCCGCGAGGCGCTGATCGGCCCTGCGTCGGCGTGGCGTTGGATAACGCTGCATCGATGTCGGATTTGGCGGGCGATCTGGAACATCTCGATCTGATCGTGCTGACCTTTCCGAGATTTTCCGACGGCCGCGCCTATTCGCAGGCGCGCCTCCTGCGGCGGATGGGTTTCCGGGGAGACCTGCGTGCCGAGGGCGACATTCTGCGGGACCAGTTGCGCGCCATGCACCGCGCGGGGTTCGACAGTTTCGCCATTGATGACGCGCTGACGGCGGAACGATTGGCGCGTGATTGGCGGGGCATTATCGGTGAATTCCGACATGCGTATCAGCCGTCCTGGCGGGGGCCGGAACCGATCCTGCGCCTGCGTCATCGGCGGGCGGCGGCTTAAGGCGCCGCCGGACCCGGTCAGCGCGGCGCGACCGACAGGTGCGGATGGCCCAATCCGGAATCGACAAGGTCGATCTCCATCCCGCCGGGTGCGGGCACGGGCGCGCCGGGCTGAAACGCCGATGCAAGATCGGCCCGGAACACCCGCGGGTCGGCGGCGCCGCGGATAAACGGCAAAAGGATATCCCCTTGGGGGCCTTGCGGCGGATTGGCGCCGATAAGGAACGGCAGAACGGAAACCGGCTGCCCGCCCTTCATTGCCAAGTTGATCGACAGATGATGCCCTTCGAAGCGCACGCCCCAGTCGCCCGGCCCCGGTTGGCCGAACAGGGCCATGGTGTAGCCGTCCTTGTCCCGGTAATTGGCGTCGCCCTCGATTTCGGCGAGCCGGGATTCGCGGACCCGAACGGCTTCAACCAGCGCCATGCCGCGCGGGCTTAACAGCGTTTGCAACAGGCCGAAGGCCGCGGCGCGGGTATCGGTGTCCATGTCCCGGAGCGGCAGGCCGCTCCGCCGTCCGGGCGTCAGCCGGACCGCTGCGCGGTCGGCCGATTGAAACGGTTGCAGCGCCGATTGCTCACCCGCCGACAAGGTTTGGGCAAACCGCTTGGCGGCGTCCATCGGGGTTTCCGACAACGCCGGACCGGCGGCGGAAATCAATCCGGCAAGGATTACGGCGGCGGCGGTGGCGGCCTGTTTTGTGGGACGTGCCATGGGACGTCAGCCGGCCGCCTGCATCTGGGCGTTCCAGGCGACTTCGAACACCGGTACCGGCTGGAAAATGCCCTTCATCGCGAAATCCCCGGCCGGTTTGAACTGGATGGAATGGCCGGTCGACAGATCCCGCGCCGATTGGGTGACGAAAATCTGATCGGCGTTGGCTTTGTCGCAAACGCGGGCCGATAACTGCACCGTCGTTCCGAAATAATCGTTTTCTTCCTCTACCGCCTGTCCGGCATTAAGCCCGATGCGGACACGAACCGGCGGATTGCTGGGGATCGAATTCTTTTTGGCGAATTCTTGCTGCATCACCATGGTCGACGCGACCGCGTTGGCCGCATTGTAATAGACCGCCATGATGCCGTCGCCAGTGTGTTTGACCTCGCGCCCGTGATAGGCGGGCAAGGCGTTGCGGACGATGGCGTTATGGGTCCGCACGACCTGCTGCGCGCCGAGATCGCCCAGTTCCTCGGTCATTTTGGTCGATCCGACAAGATCGGTGAACATGACGATCACAACCCCCTGAGCGGACGCCTTGGCGGCCTTGTTCGAGGTAAAGGCCTCAAGGATCGACCGCAACTGGCCGAACGCCTGCGCATCGCCGTCGATGAACTGCTGCATGGCCGACCGGCCGGCGTCGATCATCGACTTCGATTTCGAATCCTTTTCATCTTCCTCGAACTTCTCGCAGAACGGCCCGGCCATTTTCTTTTTTGTGCCAATGGCGAAGATCGCTTCGGTGATCATGCCGTTGCGTTCGGCGCCTTTCGGAATGCCGGTCATCCAGGCGATGGTTTCCTGCGGCGCCCGGCCGTCGGGGTAGGTGCGCACGTTAATCAGGCGCACGGTCTGCCATTGGCTTTCATCGTCGGACGCATGCGCGGTCGCCAGGGCGTCTTGTTCCTGGGCTTCCTGCCACTCGCCTTTTTCGACCCAGTCGCCGCCTGACGCCCGGCAATACAGTACGAACGAGGTCTTATATACGATTTTTGGTGCCGCCAATTTGTTGGCCCCCAATCAAAATCCGCGTCAATATTGTGCCCGCCGCATCTCGCCGCGCGGCTTTCGCCGTGTTCGTCCTGAACTCCGCCGTTCACCCGAAAATACCGGTGGAATGAACGAAGCTTTAAATCCGAATTCAAATGATTGTGCGCCATTTTTTAGACTTTCCCAACCCCCCCTCAGGCATAGGGCCGCGGCCCGTTCGGCCTGCAAGCGGCTTGCCGCGAGCTGACTTTCGCCTGACAGTTTTTCCCGTATTGGCGGCTATCGCCTTTACGAGCCCTGCGGCGCTTGCCGCGCCCGGCGACCCGGTGGACGTCGCCGGCATCCGCGCGGTGGTGGAGAGCGCCTGCCGGATCGACCCGACCGATGTCGACGCCGTCCGCGCCGCCTTGCCCGGCAGCCGCCTGCTGGACGCCCGGATCGATCAGGCTGGCGGGCGGCCCGGTCGGTCCTATCATCGCGTCCTTGTGCCCGGCGGCGGGGAATGGGTCCTGACGAAACTGTTTCCGGGCGGGCGCCTTCGCCGGGTGACGGTGGAATGGCGCCGGCCGTCGCCGTCGGGCGCGCGGCCCGAACTGTCGGCCAACGCCGACGCGGGGTGCCGCATCACCGAAGGACGGCGTATCGTATACAAGGACGGACGCGCGGAAACGCTGCTGATCCTGAGCGCAGACCTGACGTCGGTTGCCGATGAACAGCCGTTGAATCCGCCGGTCCCGCCGGCGGCGGCAGCCCGCGGAAAACCGACCCTGCCGCGGGTCGCCGTGGTCGACACCGGCGTCAATTACACTCTCGCGCCTTTTCAAGGGCGGCTTGCCAGGGACGCAGCCGGCGATCTGATCGGATACGATTTCTGGGATATGGACACGCGGCCGTTCGATGTCGATACCGCGCGCTCGCCGTTCTTTCCACTGCATCACGGAACGGCGGTGGCGTCGGTGTTGCTGCGCGAAGCGCCGGATGTCGCGCTTGTCCCCTACCGTTACCCACGCCCCGACATGGCGCGGTTCGGCGATCTGGTCAGCCATGCGGCCGACCATGGTGTGGTCATCGTCAACATGGCCATGGGCTCGGACAGCCGGTCTGATTGGCAGGCGTTCGAGACGGCGGCCAAGTCGCGGCCCGACATGCTGTTTATCGTTTCCGCCGGCAACGACGGCCGCGATCTCGACCGGGAGCCGGTGTTTCCTGCGGCACTCGGGCTCGCGAACGTGCTTAGCGTGACGTCGTCGGACGAATGGGGGCGTCTGGCGCCCGGGTCCAATTGGGGGGCTGCGTCGGTCGACGTTATGACGCCCGGCGAAAACATTCCGGTGATCGATCATCGGGGCGCTGCCGGCAAGGCGTCGGGGTCGAGTTTTGCCGTGCCGCGGGTGACGGCGCTGGCGGCGCGGCTGGCGGCGAAGCATCTGGATTGGAAAGGGCCCGAAATCAAGCGCGCGGTCGTGAAACGCGCGCGCGCCACCGATGGCGGGCGGCGGGTTCGTTACGGATGGATTCCCGACCCGACCGATGATTTCGAAAAATAGATTGCGCCATCCGATCTGAACCGCTCGGGATTTGCGCTTTGGTTTCACGCAAATGCGTCGACGCAATCCGTGCCGGATTGCCCAGGATTTGCGTTATCTGGGCGTCATGCCGCCGGGGCGCGGCGGCGGCGGTTGGTTCATGAACTTTTCGGCGACCGGTTTCAACTGCGGGTGATGCTGGACCAGCAACGCGAAGGCTTTTTCCGCGAAGGCGTCGTTGCGGCTCCATTTGCCCGCCTGAATGGCGAACCGGAGAACCTGCGGGTCTGTCGGCATGACCGCGATCAGATTTCGCAGGTGAGGGATTTCCTCTTCAAACCGGCCTGCGACGTGCAGGGTGATGGCAAGCGAAAGGCGCGTATTGATGCCGTTGGGGTCCTGGTCGATGGACCGGTTGAACAGGTCGACCGCTTGATCAAGAAACCGCTGTCGGCCCAAAATCCGGCCGGCGTCGTCGAACAGTTGCCGATTGCCGGTCTCAAGGCAGCTTCGGTACAGGCCTTCGACGCCGCTCGGGTCCAGGCGTTTGTGCGGGTCCGAATGCAGCATTTCCAGCCGGTCGATGCAGGATTTATAGGCAAGGCCGAGCTTTTTTGACGCCGCCTTGTGCGCCGCGCCGGACAACGATTTCAGTTTGGCGATTTCGGCGGCGGGGACGGCTTCGTTCCGGCCTTCGCCGCCGGACGCCACGATGCCGACCAGGGTGCCTTCGCGGTCGACCAGCGCGCCGCCGGAATTGGACGGCAGCATTCGCGCCGAATGATGGATGCGGGCCAAGGGGTTGTCCGCCGCCGGGGTCCGGGCAACCAATCCCGGAATATAAACGCGCACCGCGCCCCGGCCGATGTCGGCGCCGATAGTGTAGACCTGCTGGCCTTCCGCCGCCGGCACGACTGCCGCCGGGCCGCTGGCGCGAAGCGCCGGCGCCTGCAACAAAATCAGATCACCGGGATAGGCCGTCGGCACGACCTCGGCCTTGATGGGCGGGCCGTCGCCGGTGAAGATTTCTGCATGGTCCCGGTCGGCGACCACGTGGCGGTTGGTGACCAGCAGGCCCGGTTCGATCAGGACGGCGCTGGCGACCGGCGCGAAAGACGACACGGGGTAAACCCGCCGGGACGACGCGCAGACCGCGTCCGGCGCCTTGCAGCCCGGTGCAGCCCGCTCGGCGGCGGCCGCCCCGCCCGCATGGCAAAGCCAGATCCAGACCCACAAAACGCCGATCAGCAGACCCGCCGGGCGGCCCCGGAGCGCGGTATCGGTATGCTCATGCACCATCGTGTTCCGATGCAGGAATCCCGCCCGCCTGTCAATCGCGGTCGGGGCGGCGGCGAGTTGCGGATTTTAATAATGTTCAATTTGACGGTAAATGGGACAAAAATGCCCATTTTCGAACTTTTACAAGATGTTTAAGGTTCTATAATCAACGGATCGAAAATTGGATCGGGGCCTTATGACCGCAGCTAATTCACCGGCGGGACCCGCCGTTGACCGGGCCACGAAAACATTGGTCACCGGCGTGATCGGCGCCGACACGCACATCGTCGGCAACCGCATTCTTTCCATGGCGCTTGAAAAGGCGGGCTACAAGGTTGTCGCGCTCGGCGCGCTGACGCCGGCGGCGGATTTCGTCAAAGCCGCCATCGAAACGGCGGCGGCGGGAATCATGGTGTCGTCGCTGTACGGCCAGGGTGAACTGGACTGCCGGGGGTTTCCGCAAATGTGTCTGGAGGCGGGGCTGGAAGACGTGCTGCTATATGTCGGCGGAAACCTGGTCGTCGGCAAACAGGAATGGACCGATGTGGAACGCCGTTTTATCGACATGGGGTTTCACCGGGCGTTTCCGCCGGGCGCCAAAACTGACGCGGTGATCGAAGCGCTGGACGCGGACTTCTCCGCCCGCCGGGCCGCGTGAGCGGGCGGGTGGGGGTGGGGGGGGACATTTCCATGGGCGCCGCGCTGCTGATCGATTTCGGGTCGACCTACACCAAGCTGCGGGCGGTTGATCTGGGCACGGGCGCGATCCTAGGCGCCGCCCAGGGGCCCAGCACGGTGACGACCGACGTGAACAACGGACTTGATGCCGCACTCGCCGATTTGGAAGGCAAGCTCGGGCGGCTGCCTGAATTTGAACGCCGGCTCGCGACCTCGAGCGCCGCCGGCGGGCTCCGCATGGTGACGGTCGGTTTGGTCAAGGAATTGACGGCCGAGGCCGCCCGCCGCGCGGCCTTGGGCGCCGGGGCCAAACTGGTCGGCACCTTCGCCTACCGGCTGACCGACGGCGACATCGCCGATATCGCGGCGTTGCAACCGGATATTCTGCTGCTGGCCGGCGGCACCGACGGCGGCAATGCCGACGTTATTTTGCACAACGCCGGTAAACTGGCCACGGCGGCGATCGGCGGGTCGATCATCTATGCCGGCAACCGGTCCGCCGCGGACGACGCGCGGGCGGCGTTGGAAGGGGGCGGCAAGATCGTCACCGTCGTCGAAAACGTCATGCCCGAATTCAACGAACTGAACATCGAGCCCGCCCGCGCCGCGATCCGGCAAATCTTTATCGACCGCATCGTCCAAGCCAAGGGCATCGACCGGGCGTCAGGCCGCTTCGATCAGGTCATGATGCCGACGCCGGCGGCGGTGCTCGAAGGCGCCCGCTTGCTGGCCGAGGGAACGGAAGAGCAGGCCGGGCTCGGCGAACTTCTGGTCGTCGACATCGGCGGCGCCACCACCGACGTGCATTCCATCGCCCGTGGCCAGCCGACGATGGACGGCGTCGTGCAACTGGGCCTGCCCGAACCGTTTCAAAAACGCACGGTCGAGGGGGACCTGGGCATGCGCCACAACGCCGATATCATCGTCGAAACGGCGGGCGTCGAGACGATCGCGCGGGATGCCGGGATCGACGCGGCGTCGGTCGGCAAAATGCTCGACGCGATCCGCGCCGATGTGGAGCGGCTGCCGCAAAACGACGCGGAAAGCGGCTTCGATCTGGCGCTGGCCCGCGCCGCCGTCAAAAAAGCGGTCGCCCGCCACGCCGGCACCCACCGCATGGTGCAGACGGTGACCGGGCCCGCGACCGTTCAGGAAGGCAAGGACCTTTCGGATATCAAGACGATCATCGGCACCGGCGGCGCACTGGTCCACGGGCGCGACCCGGCCCGGGTGCTTAAGGCCGCGCTGGCCGACCCGGCGCTGCCGGAATGCCTGATGCCCCTTCGCCCCCGGCTGGTCATCGACGGGGAATACCTGCTTTACGCCGTCGGCCTGCTGGCCGGCGTCCGGCCCGACGCGGCGTTCATGCTGGGGTCACGTCATTTGGTCGACCTGCCGCGGGACGACGCTCAGGAAAACGAAAGAGTCCGACATGTCAGTTGAAGAACGTTGGGAATTTTCCGCCAAGCAAATCTCGGCGGATCTGTTTGCGGAGATGCGCGCCGAAAATCTGGCGCGCTGGCCCACCGGCGCGGAAATCGACATCGACGAAGCGGTCGGCTTTCACAAATCCCTGCCCAAGCACAAACAGCTTGGCTGGGTGATGCGCCGGGCCGACGCGGAAGGCCGCTGCTTGACTCAGCCGCGCGGCGGGTTCGGGACGCTGGAACTGCAACTGGAATTGATGCGCTGCCTCGACACGGTAGGCCACGCCGACATCGTGCCGACGACGACCGACAGTTATACCCGGAACGAACGCTGGGCCGAGGCGGCCAACGGCATCGAAGAATCGAAAAAGGCCGGCCGTTCCATGCTGAACGGCTATCCCATGGTCAATTACGGTCCCAAGACGACGCGGCAACTGATCGACGCCATCGACAAGCCCGCCATCGTATTGTCCGGCACGGCGATGCCCAGGCTGACGTCCGAGGTCGGGTTCGCCTCTGGCTATTCCGGGTATCTCGGCTCGGGCCTTGCCTATACCACGTCCTACACCAAGGAAACCTCGATCGAGGAAGGCATCCGCAATTACCAATATCTCGACCGTCTGGCGGCGCTGTATCAGGAAAAGGGCGTTGACCTGCACCGCCGTCAACCGGGCTTTTTGACCGGCACCAACATCCCGCCGTCCATCGCCATCCTGACCTGCATCATCGACGCGTTGTTGGCGGCCGGGCAGGGGGTTCGCAATTATGGGCTTGAGCTCGGCCAGACCCTGCATCTGGTGCAGGACGCGGCGGCGATCCGCGCCTGCCGGGACCTGACACAGGAATATCTGATCCGGCAAGGGTACGACGATGTGTTCACGCCGGTGACGTCGCTGCATTGGATGGGCGCGTGGCCGCATGACGACGCGCAGTCCCAGGCGCTGGTCGCTTACGGCGGCACCTTGGCGGCGGTTGGCGGCGCTGTCAGCGTCACCACCAAGTCAACGCACGAAGCCTTCGGCATTCCGACGCCGCAGGCCAACGCCGAAGGGCTCCGCACCACCCGCATGGCGATTTACCTCGCCCGTCACATCCGGGTCGACACCATGCCCGAATATCAGTTCGAGCTCGACCTGATCAAACGCGAAGTCCGCCCGATCATGGACAAGGTCTTGGAAATGGGCGACGGCGACGCCGCCGTCGGCGCGATCCGCGCTTGCGAGGCCGGTGTCATGGACATCCCGTGGTCGCCCAACCGTCATCTGAAAAGCCGCGTCATGCCGGCGCGGGACGCGGACGGATATTTGCGCATTTTCGATCCGGGCCTGATGCCGTTCGATAAGGACGTGCTGGCCGTGCACGAAGAACAGCTGCGTAAACGGGCCGAGGCCGAGGGCGTGGCCTACGACCACGATCTTGCGGTCGCCAGCGTTTACGAGATTTCGGAACCGCTGAACAACCTGCTGCCGTTCCCCTGGGCGGCAGAGTAAGCCGCTGAACGAATGATTTTATGTTCATAATTAGGAAAACGGGACAAAATAGCCCAATTAATGATTTTTACGTAGGATGTGTTGGAGTAGGTTGCGCCATGCCCTTCGATGACGACGTAAAGCGCGCGAACCCCACGGGATCGGCGTTGGAGAAATCCCTGGCGGTCCTGGACGTGCTGGCGCGGTCCGACCGGCCCATGGGCCTGCCCGAAATCGGCGCCGCGTTGGATCTGCCGCGCCAGACCGTGCATCGGGTGACTGCGCAGTTGGAATCGCTGGCGCTGGTCCGCCGCCTGCCGGGCCGGGAAGGTTTTCTCGTCGGCGCGAAGCTGTTGGATCTGGGCCTGAACGCGCTACAGGCCGGCATGTCGATGACGCCGCTTCGCGTCATCCTGCGCGAGCTTGTCGACCGGGTCGGCGAAACCTGCAACGTCGGCGTGTTGGACCGGGACGAAGTCGTCTACATCGACCGCGTCGAATGCGACTGGCCGCTCAGGTTGCAGTACGGGCCGGGATCGCGGCTGGCGCCGCACGCGACCGGCATCGGCAAGCTGCTGATGGCGCACCTGCCGGCCCGCACCCGCCGCCGCATTATTGAAAGCGGCAAGCTTAAAAAATTCACCGACAACACGATCGCCGATCCCGATGCGCTGGAATCGCAGTTCAAGACCATCCGCAAGCAGGGATACGCCGTCAACGATCAGGAGAGCGTCGTCGGGCTGATGGGGCTCGCCGTGCCGATCACGGACCCCGGCGGCCGGGTGATCGCGGGTCTGGCGCTGCACGCGCCGACCGCCCGTATGTCCATCGCCGACGCCGTTAAACATGTGCCGCTGTTTCAAGAAACCGCGGGCTGTCTGGCCCGGGTTCTGGACGAAGTCCGCGATGCGGGTGGCAGCGACTGACCCCAATTTTCATCGACATTGTTGTTTTTAGGAGACTGAAACCATGACCGCTGTTGTTGAACAAATTGCCGACCGTGACGCTCGTGAGGTGATTGCCGGGCTGATGGACCGGGCCCGCAAGGCCATGAACCAGTTCGCCGACGCCGATCAGGCCCGCGTGGACGAAGCCGTCACCGCCCTCGCCTGGTCGATCTACAAACCCGCCCGGGCCGAGGAGCTGGCGAAGATCGCGGTTGAGGACACGGGCCTCGGCAACGTCAAATCCAAGATCATAAAGAATCAGCGCAAGACCTTCGGTTGCTTGCGCGATCTGATGCGGGTCAAGACCGTTGGCGTGATCGAGGAAAACAAGGCCAAAGGCTTGATCAAATACGCTAAGCCGGTGGGTGTTGTCGGCGCGGTCAGTCCGTCGACCAACCCGGCGGCAACGCCGGTCAACAAGGCTATGTTCGCCCTCAAGGGCAAGAACGCGGTCATCGTGGCGCCGTCCCCGGCGGGGCTCAAGACGACGACCAAGACCGTCGACTACATGCGGGCCGAACTGAAAAAGATCGGCGCGCCGGAAGATTTGGTGCAGGTCCTGCCGTCGCCGGTCGACAAGGAACTGACCCAGGCGCTGATGGAAGCGGTCGATCTGATCGTCATCACCGGATCGCAGAACAACGTGAAGCGCGGATATTCGTCGGGCACGCCCTGCATCGGCGTCGGCGCCGGCAACGTGCCGGTCATCATCGACGACACGGCGGACTTCAAGGACGCGGCGGAAAAAATCCGTCTTTCCAAAATCTTCGATAACTCGACCTCGTGTTCGTCGGAAAACTCCGCCATCATCATCGACAGTGTCTATGACGAAGCCATCGCGGCGTTGAAATCCGTCGGCGCGTACGTGTGTTCGGCCGATGAAAAACAGCAGGTCAAGGATACGCTCTGGAAAAACGGCAAGCTGAACCGCCGGGTCATCGCCAAGGACCCGGGCATCTTCGCGAAAGAGGCGCGTCTTCCCGCCGCCGCCGAGAAGGCGGACTTCTTCATCGTCGAGGAACCGGCGGCGAACGTCGGCAAGGAACATCCGTTTTCCGATGAAAAACTGTCGCTGGTGCTGACCGTCTACCGCGTGCCCGACTTCAAGGCGGCGAAAGAGCAGGTGCAGAAGATTTTGAATTTCGTCGGCATGGGGCATTCCGTCGGCATCCACACTAAGACACAGGCGCACGCCGACGAACTGGCGGCGGACCTCAAAGTTGTCCGGGTTCTCGTCAATCAGGCGCACACCTTCGGTAACGGCGGCAGCTTCACCAACGGGCTCGAATTCACGCTGACCATGGGCTGCGGCACCTGGGCGGGGAATTCCATCTCGGAAAACCTAAACTATCGCCACTTCATCAACATCACGCACCTGGTGCGCGAAATCCCCGAAGACAAGCCGTCGGAAGAAGCATTGTTCGGCGGGCATTGGGCTAAATACGGCAAGTGACCGCTCGGCCCGGTCGCGGGCAGACCTATTTTAACCTCACCATCTCACAGCCTCGTTGGTTCGAAATTTTTTGACCATAGAGGCCGTGAGGCAGTGAGAATTAGAAAATGAGGAAACCCACATGAATTTCGAAGAATACGCGGGCAAGCCGCTGTTAAAGGCGGCGGGGCTGCCGGTGCCGGAAGGGGCGGTTGCTTATTCCGCTGGCGCGGCGGCGGAAATCGCCCAGGGGCTCGGGAAATGCGTCGTCAAGGCGCAGGTGCCGATCGGCAAGCGCGGCAAGGCGGGCGGCATTCGCGTCGTTGACAACGCGGACGACGCGCGCGCCGCCGCCGGCGACATCATCGGCATGACCATCGGCGATCACGTGGTGGAAAAAGTCCTGGTCGAGGCTGCGACGGTGTTCAGCCGTGAATTTTACGCGGCTGTTATCAACGATCCGGGAACCAAGGGGCCGCAAATCCTGTTTTCGCGCCTGGGCGGCATGGACGTGGAAGAAGCGGCGGAACAGGACCCCGACGCCATGCGCGGCCTGCCGGTCGATATCCGCACCGGCCCCGAAGTGGGCCAGGTGCGGGCGATGCTGGCCGGCGCGGGCATCGACGGGCTGGAAGATCAGGTCGCGGATTTTCTGATGAAGCTTTATGACGCCTACCGCACCAACGACGCAGAGTTGATGGAGGTCAACCCCCTGGCGGTGACGGCCGCGGGCGGGTTGATTGCGCTCGACTGCAAGTTCACCATGGACGACAGCGCCATTCCCCGCCACGAGGAAACGGCCCAGTCCGGCACGCCGGACAAGCTGACCGAGCTTGAGGCCCGCGGCAAGGCGCAGGAACTGAAATATATCGAGCTTGAAGGCAACGTCGGCGTCATCGCAAACGGCGCCGGGCTGACCATGACCACCATGGACGTCGTACGCCACCACGGCGGCAACCCGGCGAATTTTCTGGAAATCGGCGGCGAAAGTTACACCAAGGGGACCGAGGCGCTGTCCTTGGTACTTGAGAACCCCAAGGTCAAGTCGCTGGTCATCAACTTCTGCGGCGCCTTCGCGCGGACGGACGTGATGACCGACGGCATATTGAACGCCTGGGAAAAATTGAACCCGACCCTGCCGACGTTCTGGTCAGTCCACGGCACTGGCGATGTCGAAGCCGTCGCCATGTTGAAGGAACGGCTGGGTATCGACCCGCTGCCCGACATGTCGGCCGCCTGCAAGGCTGCGGTTGAAGCCGCGAAAGGAGCCTGAGCCATGATCATACGCGGTTCTCACAAAGTCATCGTTCAGGGCATCACCGGCAAGCAGGGCACGTTCTGGTCTGAACGGATGATGGAATACGGCACTAAAATCGTCGGTGGCGTGAACCCGAAAAAGGCCGGAACGGAGCACATCGGCCTGCCGGTGTTCGCGTCCGCCGTCGACGCCATGGATCAGTTGGATGGCGGTTTCGATGTGTCGGTCCTATTCATCCCGCCCATGGGCGCCAAGGCAGCGGTATTGGATGCAGTCGAGGCCGGAGCCAAGGCGGTCGTGTGCCTGACCGAACATATTCCGGTGCAGGACGTCATGTACATGGTGGCGGCGGCGAACGAACGTGGCGTCAAGATCATCGGCCCCAACACGGCGGGCGGCGTGACGCCCGGCGAATGCTTCACGGGCTTCATGCCGGCCTTTAACGAACGCATCTTCAAGGAAGGCAACGTCGGCATCATTTCCCGCTCGGGTTCCTTGGGCACGCTGATGTGCTTGAACGTGGTCCAAGCCGGCTTTGGCATCTCCGCCTTCATCGGTATTGGCGGCGACCCGATCATCGGCACGACGACGCGGGACGCGCTGGAAGCCTTGGACGCCTTTGAAAAAACTGACGCCGTCGTCATGGTCGGCGAAATCGGCGGCGCCATGGAAGAACACGCGGCCGAATATGCCGCCACCATGAACAAGCCAATGGCTGCTTTCATCGCCGGCGGCGCGGCGCCCAAGGGTAAAAAGATGGGCCATGCGGGCGCCATCGTCATTGGCGACAAGGGCACCTATAAATCCAAGGCCGGTGCCCTGTCGGCGGCGGGCGTGGCGATTTTGGCCACACCCATGGACGTGGGGCCGGTGCTCAAGGAACGCATGGGCTGACGGAATAACGGAAACCGGGCCGGGGGCCGGCTGCCCGGCTGGCCGGTGGCGAAAACGGGAATGTGCCGGGTGCGGAAGTGTACAGCCTATTTCTTTTTGCCGTCGTCGACGATCTTGACCGCCCGGTGCGGGTAGGGGATTTCGATATTGTGTTCTTTCAGCGCCTTCCAGATCATGAACAGCAAATCGCCGCCGACGCGGTTCTTGCCGTCGTCGATGCCTTCCATCCAGAATTCGATCAGGATTTCGATGCCGCTGTCGCCGAACTTTTGCACTTCCGCGTCAGGCCGTTCCTCGATCGGGATGTCATCGCCGCTGATGACCTGCGGGTGCGACGCCACGGTTTCGCGCAAAATCTTGAACAGTTTTTCCAAGTCCGTGCCGTAGGCGACGGACAAGGTGATGGGATAGCGCTGTTTCTGATTGTTGTGGGTCCAGTTGGCAAACGCCGTGGTGATGAACTTTTCGTTCGGCACCATGATGTCCTTGCCGTCATAGGTCTCGAGGATCGCGGAGCGCATGCCCAGTTCCCGGATCCGCCCGGTGCGGCCGTCTTCCAATTGGATGTAGTCGCCGATGGTGATCGATCGGTCGAGCAGGATGATCACGCCTGAAATGAAGTTCGATGCGATCTGCTGCAACCCGAAGCCCAAGCCGACGCCGATGGCGCCGCCGAAGACGACCAGCGCCGTTAGGTCAATGCCGGCGATCTGCAAAAACAGCAGGCTGAACAGGACGACCAGCGCGACTTGAAAGGATTTGAGCGCTAGTTCCCGCGTGGTGTCGTCCAAGGACGTGGTCCGGGTGCGGATCAGGTCCTGGCCTTTGACGTTTGAAACCCGCCCGAGCCAGAAAATAATCACCCCGAAGATGATCGTCCGGACCAGCGCGTAGAGCGAAAACTTGATGCTGCCGAGGCTCAGGGTGACGCCGTCGAATATAACGATCAGATGATCCAGCGCGCTGAACGCGTAGAGCACGATGATCGGCATCATCACGAAATGCATGAAGTATCTGACGTAATTGCTTTGGACGAACCGCTGCGCGATCATCGCGACCAGCACGAAGGCGTATCCGCCCTGCACCAGCCGGACCAGCCACGTGTCCTCGAAAAACCCGCCCGCGATACCGACCGAAACGCCCATGAACAACGCGCCCGTGAACGGGAACAACAGGTCGCGGATGGGGTAGAACACCGAACCGACGCGGCGGCGGATGCGCTGGCCGCGCTTGGCATCGGGCGTGTCTTCGGCGACGGGCGGGCCGCCGGCGTCCAGCCGGGCATGTAGTTTCGACGACACGAACCAAGCGGCGGCGACGGTCAGAACGGCGACGGCCAGTTGCTGATAAAACGCGGCACTGGTGACCGTCTCGACGATCAGGTCGATGATTTCCTGCAATTCGTCGTACTTTTCCATTCGCGGCCCGTCCTGTCCCCAAGAATACGTCGTCGCCGTCCATCATAAGGCTGCGTCCGGCCTCGGTAAACGCGCTTTCCGGCGTCATGGCCCATCCTGTCGTCGGCTTTCGGGAAAGGGATGACCGACGGGCCCCGGTGGCGCTATGGTGCCTCCACCAGACATTCACCCCCGAAATTCATCCAAGGACACCCATCATGACACCGCCAGACGGCACCCAATCCACCGGCCACCCGGTGACGTCCGAAACCATTGAGGTTCTTCTCAATCGGCGTTCGATCCGCAAATATTCAGACAAACCCGTGACCGACGAACAGGCGGCGGCGATTTTGGAAGCCGCGTTCCGCGCGCCGACGTCGTCGAACCTGCAAGCCTATTCCGTCGTTCAGGTTCGCGACACGGACACCAAGGCCAGGCTTGCGGAAATCGCCCGCGGCCAGAAACATATCATCGATTGCCCGTTGTTCCTGGCGTTCTGCGCCGACCTGACCCGGGTTGAGGCGGCGTTTAAAAAGAACGGCCACGACCTCGACGACAACAACTTGGAAATGTGTATGGTTTCCGCCGTCGATGCGGCGCTGGTCGGCATGTCGGCATATCTGGCGGCGGACTCACTCGGCATTCAGGGTGTCATGATCGGCGCCATGCGAAACGATCCGGAGGCCGTTGCCGACCTGCTGGGCCTGCCGAGCCGGGTCTTCGTCGTCTTCGGCATGTGTCTCGGCTACCCGGCCGAAGCGCCGCAGCAAAAACCCCGGATGCAACAGACCGCCATCCAGCACTTGGAACGCTACGACCTGGAAGGGACGCTCGCCGCCGCCGACGCTTACGACGCGGAACTTAAGGCGCATTACGACTCGATCGGCAAGCAGTCGACCGACGACAGTTGGTCGCACGATGTGGACGCGAAATTTTCCAAGCGACCGCGCCAAGGCCTGCGCGAGGCGTTGCGCAAACGCGGGTTCGATTTCAAGTAAGCCGGAAAATCCGGGATGCCCGCCCGCCGCGTCGTGATGCGGCGGGCGGGCGAATTCCTGTCAGATCAGGAGCGCATCTTCAAATCGGCCCGCGCTTTGGCGATTAAGCCTTTGTACTTCTTGCCCGGATAGCGGGGCGCTTTGTCCAGTTCCGCGAAGCCGGGGATCGTTTCCATGTGCTTGACCATGCGGCCGCGCATTTTCTGATCCGGCAGCGGGCCCTTCAGAGCGCCGATGTTCTGCGACGCGTGATCCGGGTTGGACGTTGCCGGGATCGCCGCCGTCACCGCCGGGTGCGAGATGATCCATTTAAGGAAAAACTCGGCCCAGTTGGACGCGAAATCCTTGGCGAAGTCGGGCATTTTGTGGCCTTCGACCAACTTGAATAGCCGCGCCTTTTCAAACGGCATGTTGATCAGCACGGCCGCGCCCACGTCGGCGGCGGCGGGCAGAATGTGTTTTTCGGCCAAACGGTTGAAGATTGAATAGTGGACCTGCACGAAGTCGGGCTTGCCCTTTTTGATCCAGCTATGCAGCAGGTCGAAATACGGCGGTTCGTGATGGGTGATGCCCACGTACTTGATGTGACCTTCTTTCTTCCATGCCTTCAGGATCGGCAGGATGACCGCGATGTTGGTCAGGCTGTGGACCTGCATCACGTCGAACTGTTTGCGCCAAAGGCGCCGGCGGGATTCGTCTAGGCTTCGCTGCGCGTGGCTGTCGTCGAACAGGAACTCGCCGGTCGACCAGACTTTGTTGGCGATGAACAGCTTGTCGTTGATGCCAAGCGCCGTGGCCAAGTCGCCGACGCTCAACTCGCCGGTGCCGTAAAGCGGCGAGGTGTCGATCACCCGGCCGCCGCCGTGGTAAAACCGCTTCATCACCTCGCGCAGGTGGCTGCGGTCGTCGCCGGGAAGCGTGTCGAACACCAGGTAGCTGCCCATGCCGATTGCGGGCACTTTTTCACCGGTCTTGCCGACGGTCTTCATAATCATGTTGGCGGCTTCCGCGTGCGCGGGCAGCCCGCCGAGCATCAGACCGCTTGGCAAAGCGGAGGCGGCAAGCGCCAGCCCCGCGGCCTTGAGCACTTCTCGGCGGCTTGCGTCTGGGCCGAAGAAAAGGTCACGTTTCGTCATCGATGGAGACTCCTAAAAAAAATGGCGTCCGGGCGCAATTGTCCGACACCGAAACAGGCTCGGATTCCAAGGCCGGCGGAACGTCGTCCGCAATCGCGCAAGAATTCCTCCCCCTAAAACACGGCATACTGCTTGGCGGATTTTGCCGATCAAATTGTGGCGGCGGTGAGGCAGCGCGGCGAAAATTTGTCAGCTGGGCACGGGCCGGAGCCGGCGGACCATGACGGAACTTTGCCGGCCCTTGGAGCTGATGAATTCCGGCGGGCGGAAGTCCCTGTCGGCCAGGCTTCGTCGACGACGATTTCGCCCGCGGCGGCGGCGGAACAAAGGCGAGAGGCCGTGTTCACCGCATCGCCGATGACCGTCAAGTCGCGGTGGTCCACGGGGCCGATGGCACCGGAAATGACCGCCCCATTATAAATTCCGATCCCGATTTCCCGAGCGAAATCGCCTTCGGCGGCGGCCTGTTGTATGTCCCGCGCCGCGGTGACGGCCCGGGCGCCGCCGTCCTCCCCATCGAAACGGGCAAGCACCACATCGCCGATCATTTTATCCACGTCGCCGCCGTGGCGTTTCAGGATGCCGACCTGCAGAGCCATCAACCGGTTCAGAAAGTTGACCGCCTGTTCCGGCGAATGTTGTTCGGAAAATCCGGTGAAGTCGCGGATATCGGAAAAAAACAGGGTCGTGGTGACTTTCTGCTACGGGATGTCGCTTCCCGCCCCGGATTCCCGCGCCGCCGAAACCGCGATCGACGATACGAACGATTCGAGTCGCTTTCGCAGGTCATTGATTGCCTTGATCCGGCAACAAATATCGACCTGGGCGCGACTGACCAGGCGGTTCAACGTCAAAGCCAAAAGTAGGAACAAAATACCGGGGATCGAGAGGATCGGGACCGCGGCGCGGGCCAGGATGCGGTCCTGGTAGTCGACGGGTTCATACAGTTCGAACACCGTGCGGAGTTTGCCGTGTTCATCGAACACGGGGACATAAAGTTCTTACTGCTGGCTGCCGTCGGGAAGTGTTTTGGTGACGAGGCCCGCCTTGCCCGTACCGATGACGGTCTTGAACGCGTCACCGTTTTCGGTGGATCCGATTTCGTCCCGGTGTGTCGCATAAAGGACACGGCGGGTCAGATCGTAGACCTTAAGTTCCAGAAGGTTCAGTTCGCGGACTTCTGAGGCAAAAGCGTCGTTCAGGGTTTTCGCGTCCGAGGCGTCGGGAAGGTCGACGACCGATTTGTCGGCCATCAGATGCTACCACGGGTGTTCCGCGATTTCGGCGACGGCGCGGGCGATGGTCTGGTCCCGTTTCTGGGCGAGCTCCAGATAAATCTCCTCGATCGCATGGCGGGCGGTCAGGCCCAAAATGACCAGAGATACGCCGACGAAACCAATCAGTCCCGGGACAAATCGGCGCCGGAACCGCTGTTTCACCGGGAACGGGGCATCCAAGGAGTGGGAAACGGAAGCAGGTTCTGACATCGCAGGAATTCTGTATAAATAGGGCCGGCATTGGCACAGGCTTCGCAGGCGTCCGGCCGTTCGCCGCGAAGGTTGTTTAGTTTATGAAGGTCAGTGGATCAACGCATTGATTCAGGGCAAATCCGCACTTATCACCGGTTCAAGCCGGGGCATCGGCCTCGCCGTCGCCGAGCGGCTGGCGGCAGGCGGCTGCAACGTGGTGCTCAACGGGATCGAGGACGATGCCGAGGGCAATGCCCTTGCGCATAACCTGACCGCGCGGTTCGGCGTCCGGGCCTCATTCGACAGCGCCGACGTGGGCGATACGGCCCAGGTCGAAAGGCTTGTCGGCCGCGCCATCGAAACCTTCGGCGGCGTCGATATCCTGGTAAATAACGCGGTCACCCGCGTATTCGGCCTGGTCGAGGAAACCCCCCCCGCCGATTGGGACCACGCCCTGGCGGTCAATCTATCGTCCGCCTACAACACCATCCGGCTTTGCCTGCCCGGCATGAAGGCGCGCAACTGGGGGCGGATTATCAACATGTCGTCGATTTATGGCCAGCGCGGCGCGCCCGGCCGGGTCACCTATGTCACGGCAAAGACGGCACTGATCGGATTGTCCCGCGCCGTCGCCGCCGAATGCACGGATTTCGACATCACCTGCAACGCGCTCTGCCCCGGCGCCACGGAAACTCCCGCCGCCGTCGGCCGGATCGAGGCGTCGATGGCGGCGGACGGAATTGACCGCGACGAAGCGACCAAACGCTTCCTCGCCGGTAAAAACCCGACCGGCGCCTTCATCACGTCGGAAAGCGTTGCCGAATACTGCACGTTTTTGTGCGGGCCTGCGGGCGGCGACATCAACGGCGCGGTGCTGGCCATGGACGCGGGCTGGTCGGGCGGTTCCTAGGGGCCCGGCGTGACGCCGGTGCGGGGTTTTTTTATGCGGGGCGCATGAAGGCCATCACAGCCCCGGCGTCGTCCGAACCGTCAAGCGACCACACGGCGTCGATCAGTTTTTCCGCGTTCTGACAGCCCGGTGCGCCCCACTTGGCGAGCGTGCGGAACTTATCTTCAATCTCCGCATCCGACAGGGGCCGTTCATCCGTGCCGCGCCCGTGCGCGACGACGATTTCCTTGGTCCCGCCGTCGACCATCTCAAACACCGCCCGCACGCCGGTGACGGCGCGGGAGAGATCGTCGACGATCTTCACCTTTTCCCGAACCGCGCGGACGGCCGGGTCCTTGACCGCCGCATCGGAAAAGTCATCCAGGCCCGCCGTGCCCCGGACCAGGCAGACGCCGACCGCGTGCTGCGCCGATACCTGCGCCTCGCGCCCGGTTTCCACGTTCGGGCGGTCGGTGCGCTGGGCCAGCAGCGGGTGGCCGCATAGCATCACGGATTTGACCCGGTCCGCCGGAATGTCTGATGCGAAAAATTCCAGCGCCGCATCAATCACCGGGAACAGCACCACGCCCCCCGGGTAGGGTTTGTGGATGTTTTTGGCCGTTTCCCATAGCGTGCCCAAGCCGCCCGCGACGTCGTCATAATTCGGGTCGTCGCCGGTGACACGGAGAAACCCGCGCGGCCCTTCAAGGGGTGCGGCCGGGCCGTCCAATCCATTCTGCGCCAGAAGCGCCGCCAGCAATCCGCCGCGCGCGGCGCCGCCGACGCCGATGCTTTTCGCCATGAAGCCCAGCGTTTCGACCAGGCCCGACGATTGCGCCGATGCGGCGCCCAGCGCGTTGATCATCCGCCGGTGGGTGAGGTTCAAAATCTTGCCGACCGCCGCCGCCGCGCCGAACATGCCGCAGGTCGCGGTGATGTGCCAGCCCCGCGCGTAATGCCCCGGCGACACGGCGTTGCCGATGCGGCAGGCGACCTCGATCCCCAAGACCAGCGCGTGCAGCAGGTTTTGGCCGGAAACCTCTCGCGTTTCGGCGAGCGCCAGCAGCGCCGGGGCCACGGGGGCCGTCGGGTGGATGACCGTGCGCAGGTGCGTATCGTCGAAATCGTGGACGTTCATGGCGGCGGCGTTGAGGAAAGCCGCCGTCATGGCGTCGGCTTTTTCCGGGCGGCCGATGACCGTCGCCTCCGCCTTGCCCGAAAACGGCAGCATGGTTTTCGCCGTGGCGTCGATCGCCACGTCGCGGCATCCGGCAAACGCCGTCCCGAGGCCGTTCAGCAACGACCGCTTGGCGTTGTGGCGGACGTCGGCGGGGATGTCGTCCCACCGGCTGTCACACAAAAACCGGCAAAGGATGTCTGAAACCTCGGCCATCGCACGGGTCAGTCCAGGATGATCGGGTCGAGCGGCGATTTGCCCAGGATCATGTCCGACGCCTTTTCGGCAATCATGATGGTGCCGGCGTTCAAATTCGCCGACAGCATGTTGGGCATGACCGACGCGTCGATGATGCGGATGCCGTCGAGCCCGTGGATTTTCAGGGTGTCGTCGACCACCGAATTTTTGTCCGACGCGGGGCCCATGCGGCAGGTGCCCATGGGGTGGTAAGTGGTGGTGCCGCGTTCCTTCGCGACCTGCATCCATTCGTCGTCGGTCTGGACCCGGACGCCCGGGTATTCCTCGCCGTCGAAATAGTGCGCCATGGCCTTGGTGTTCAAAATCCGCCGGGTCATCTTCATCCCCGCCAACACCACGCGGCGGTCGGTTTCGTGTTCCAGATAACGCGGGTTGATCAGCGGTTTTTCAAACGGGTCGGCGGATTTCGCCTTGATGAAGCCTTTACTTTCGGGGCGCTGCTGCCAACTGGCGACGGACATGCCGGGAAATTTATCCAGGACCGTCTGCTTGCCGGCGATGTAACTGGCGGGCGTGAAGGTCAACTGCATGTCCGAATTGGCGATGGCAGGGTCCGACCGCCAAAAGGCATAAACCAATGTCGGCGTCACGCCTAGAACGCTCGGCTGTCCCATCAGCCACTTGGCGACCTGCGGGATCAACGCCGGGCCCTGCGCCATCTGGTTAATGGATTTCGCGTTCTTGAGCCTGGCCGTGAACCGGGGCGCGTAATGGTCTTTCAAATTCTGGCCGACCGCGGGTAACGAGTGTTTGACCTCGACCCCGATCTCCGCCAGATGCGCCGGGTCGCCGATACCGCAGATCTGCAGCAACTGCGGCGAGTTGACGACGCCTCCGGAAAGGATCAACTCCCGATTGGTGCGAACCTCGCGCGGACTGCCGCCCTGGCCATGTTGATTGGCGCCTTTCAGATACCTCACGCCCAGGACCTTCCGGCCCTCCATCACCAGGCTTGTGGCGTGGGCGTGGGTAATGACGGTCAGATTGCGCCGTCCCTTGGCCGGGTTCAGGAACGCGCGGGCGGCGCTCATCCGCCGCTGTTGATGGATCGTCCGCTGGGTGTAGTTGACGCCTTCCTGGTGTTCGCCGTTGTAATCGCGGTTGCGGGGGATGCCGACTTCCTCGCACCCCAGCATGAAGGCTTCGCAAAGTTCGCTGGTCCAGTCCGTGTCGGTGACGATCAGTTCGCCCGACCGGCCACGAAAGGTATCGTCGACGTCGCCGATCCGGGTTTCCGCCCGCTTGAAATAGGGCAGCACGTCGGCGTAGCCCCACCCGCGGTTGCCCATCTGCGCCCAGGAATTAAAATCCTCCCGGTTGCCGCGGGTATATACGTGGCCGTTGATGGAACTGGACCCGCCCAAGGTCTTGCCGCGCGGCTGCGGGATGGCGCGGCCGCCGGTCCATTCGGTCGGCTGGGTTTCGTACCGCCAGTTCAGCGTCTTGTGGTTCATCAGTTTCATGAACCCGGCGGGGATATGAATCCACGGGTGCCAGTCGGCAGGCCCGGCCTCCAGCACGCAAACCGTATAATTGCCGTTGGCGGTCAGCCGATTGGCCAAAACGCATCCCGCCGAGCCGGCACCGATGATGACGTAATCGAATGTATCCATGGCCTGTGGCCGTCCCTCAAGTCCTAGCTTATAAGAAGCAATCTTTACTCATATGAAGCAGCAACCGTAAGGCCATTACAAGATGTCTCAACCCGAAAAACCTTATGATCTGACGCGCCGCCTCGCGGCCGAGGCATTGGGCACGGCGCTGCTACTGGCGACCGTCGTCGGCTCGGGCATCATGGGCGACGCGATGGCGGTCGGGCAGCCGGGCATGGCGCTTTTGGGCAACACGGTCGCCACCGGGGCGATCCTGGTGGTGCTGATTTTGATGCTGGGGCCGATATCCGGCGCGCACTTCAACCCGGCGGTGACGCTGGCGTTCCTAATGCGCCAAGAAATCATCGGCCGGGACGCGGCACTCTATGTGGTTGTTCAGGTCATCGCCGCCGTCGCCGGCACGTGGCTCGCGCACGCCATGTTCGGGCTCGACATTGTTCAAGCGTCGCAGAAAGTCCGCACCGGCGGCGGGCAGTGGCTTGCGGAAACCGTCGCCTGCTTCGGCCTGGTCGCGACGATCCTGACGGTCGTCAAATTCCGCGCCGACGCGGTCGCCTATGCCGTCGGGCTTTGCATCACGGCGGGGTATTGGTTCACGGCGTCGACCAGCTTCGCCAACCCGGCGGTGACCGTGGCGCGGTCCATGACAAATACGTTCTCGGGCATCCGGCCGGCAGACGCGCCCGGTTTCATCGCCGCGCAAATCGCGGGCGCCGTGGCGGCCACGGTTTTCATGGGCTGGCTGTTGAGGGGGCGGGCCGAGAGACCCGACTGACCGGCCGGCTGGTCGGTCAGTCGGCGCAGTCGATACACAGCGCCGCCGCCGGCATGGCCTCCAGCCGGGCGGGGGAGATATCCTTGCTGCATTGCGTGCATTCGCCGTAGGTGCCGGCCTCGATCCGCGCCAGCGCTGCTTCGATCCCGGCGATTTCACGCAGGGCCTGATTGCCGAGCCCTTCCAGGACTTCGTCGCCCTCCGTCTCCTGCGCCCGTTCCTCGTCGTCCTTAGCGTAGGGCTGGCGGAGCTGATGGTCGATGTCGGCGGTTTCGGAATTAAGCTCGGCCAGATGGGCTTCCTGGCGGGTTTTGATGGTGTCTAATTGGGGCATGGCTGTCTCCTTTTCAGGGAATTATCCGGGACCGGGCGCGTCCCCGCCTTGAGTGAGGTCAAATTGTCGGCTAAACCCCCGGGCATGACCCAGACCGTCGACCGCTTCATGGAATTCCAGTTCGTCGCCGCGCAGCGCCTGTCGGGCGTGCCCCGGGACCACGCGGCAGCGCGGCTCCACGGCCACACGTTTCAGGTGCGGGTTGTTTTAAGCGGTGAACCGGAACCGGGAACCGGCTGGATCATCGACCCCGCGGAGATGCGGGCTCGGGCCGGCGCGGTTATCGCCGAGGTCGATCACCGGCATCTGAATGACCTGCCGGGGCTGGAAAACCCGTCGACGGAAAACCTCGCGCGCCACCTGCAGAAACGGCTTTCGACGGTGCTGCTGGGGCGGGTCTCGGTCGATATTTGGGAAAACCCGACCGTCGGCTGTGCCGTCCGCGGACCCTTCCGGAAACCACGGGAACCCACATGACGACGACGATTTTTCACACCTTTATCTTCGAGAGCGCACGGCGCCTGCCGAACCTGCCGGAGAGCCACATCTGCTCCCGTCTGCACGGCAACACCTTCCGGCTCAAGGTCTCGGTCAGCGGCCTGGTCCGCGAATCGGAAGGCTGGATTATGGATTTTGCCGCCGTCGCCGCCGCCGTCGAGCCGATCTTGGCGGAAATCGACCACCACCTGCTGAACGAGGTGCCGGGGCTGGAAAATCCCACCACCGAAAATATCGTGCTTTGGCTGTGGCGGCGAATTTCGACCCAGTTGCAAGGACTTAGCGAGCTCGAACTGCACGAGAACGACACCACCGGCTGTATCTGCCGGGGCGGCTGAGGTCCTTCGCGCCGCCCGGCCCCGCCTGCCTGCGGGGCGACCGCTTGTCGGATTCTGTCACATATTACACCATCTTGTCCCTGGGTGCCCGGCATCCCCGACACATCTGCATGGGCCGATATGTGGGGGTTTGGGGCAAATAACATCGACTGCGGCAACCCGAAGGAGACCATCCATGGAATTCCTGATTCTGCGATCCAGAAAGGACCCGGACTTCTACATCATCACCGATGAGCGCAATCAGCACCGCGCCATTCAGGAATACCGGGAAAGCCAGCCCGGCGACGAACTGACGGTGGCCCCTGCCGGCGTCAATCAGGCGGTGCTGGCGACCATCCCGAATCTGTCGGTGGTCAAAAGTTTCATCGATTTGATCGGCTATTTCGGCCATGCGGTCGAAGCGCCCCGCGCATGGCCTACCCCCGCCGGAGAAGACGAAGCCGCAACCGGCTGATTCCGCAACGCTTTTCCCCTGTCAGGCCGTTGTCAGGCCGCTGGCAGACGGACGAAAGACCTGTGTGAGACATTTTCCCCATCGCTTCCACCGAATGAGTGTCCGGGGCAGGGCCGTTTTCGGAGGAGATCTTAGGGGAGCAATCGCACATGGATTACCGCGTCCTCGTATCATCGAACGGTGAAGGTGCTTACCTCATCACCAACGAGATGAACCTCGAGCATTCCCTCAAAACCCTTCGCCACACGCATCTGGGCGACCGGTTCGAATTGATGGGGACGGCGCGGCGTCCGGCATTCTCGACCAGATTTCCGAGGGCGAGCTGGTGGACGCATTCGTGTCCGCGGTCGGCTTCTATCTGCACGACGCGTTAATTAGCGGAGAGCAGGCTTCCAACTGTTCAAAGGGAGCGGTCCGGCCTATGAAAAAATGTCCCGCCGGTTCCACAAAAACCCGGGCCAGTTCGCCGATGCCTTCGCCCGCGCGTGGTTCAAGCTGACCCACCGCGACATGGGCTTGAAGGCCCGCTACCTCGGCCCGGACGTGCCCAAGGAAGACCTGATCTGGCAGGACCCGATCCCGGCGGTTGACCACAAGCTGGTCACCGAAAAGGACATCGAAGGCCTGAAAAAACATATCATGGCGTCGGGCCTGAAAATTCCGGCGCTGGTCAAGGCCGCATGGGCGTCGGCATCGACCTTCCGGGGCTCCGACATGCGGGGCGGCGCCAACGGTGCGCGCATCCGCCTGGACCCCATGAAGGATTGGAAAGCCAACGGCCCGGCGGAGTTGAGGTCGGTCCTTAACAAACTGTCGGCGATCCAGAAGGCCTTCAACGCCAAGCAGAAGGGCGGCAAGAAGATATCGCTCGCCGACATGATCGTCCTCGGCGACGCCGTCGCCGTCGAAGAGGCGGCGAAGGATACCGGCCACAAGGTTTCGGTGCCGTTGCGGCCCGGGCGGGCGGACGCGTCGCAAAAACAGACGGATGTCGACTCGTTCTCCGTGCTGGAACCCTTCGCCGACGGTTTCCGTAATTACCAGAAGACCAAGTCGCCGAGGGTCAGCGCCGAGGAACTGTTGGTCGACAAGGCGCAACTGCTGACCCTGCTGGCGCCGGAAATGACGGTGCTGGTGGGCGGCATGCGGGCCTTGGGCGCCAACGCTGGCAACACCAAACACGGCGTGTTCACCAACCGGCCGGGCCAGTTGACGAACGACTTCTTCGTCAACGTGCTCGACCTCGGGACGACGTGGGCCGCGGCTGATGCCTCCGATCAGGTGTTCGAAGGCCGTGACCGGGCGACCGACAAGGTCAAGTGGACGGGCACTCGCGTCGATCTGATTTTCGGCTCCAATTCCGAACTCCGGGCGCTGGCGGAAGTGTACGCCACCGACGACGCCGGCAAGAAGTTCGTGCAGGACTTCATCCAAGCCTTGGGCAAGGTGATGGAGCTCGATCGGTTCGACTTGAACTGACCATTGGGGAGACCCGGTCTCCTGCGCGCTTTGGGCGGGCCTTGATCAACGGGGTCCGCCCATTGCGCTATCCGGTCGCCTATCCGCGCCCCCGATTCGATGCGTCGTCACCCGCGCCCCCGGCAAGGGGCTTATTTATCCGCGCCCACGGTATGGGGCGACGCCCTGATCGGGGACCCAAAGGCCCTTGGGCTCGGGCCCGGTCTGATAATGGATGTCGATGGGGATGCCGCCGCGCGGATACCAATACCCGCCGATGCGGAGCCACTTGGGTTTCGCCGCCTTCGTGATCTTTTTCGCGATGTCGAGGGTGCAGGCCTCGTGAAACTCGGCATGGTTGCGGAAGCTGGCGACGTAGAGCTTTAACGACTTACTTTCGACCAGCTTGGCGCCCGGGGCGTAGTCGATCACGATGTGCGCGAAGTCCGGCTGCCCGGTGACGGGGCAAAGCGACGTGAACTCCGGGCAGGCGAACCGCACTAAATATAAGTCCTTCGGGTGCGGGTTCGGCACGCACTCCAACACTGCTTTCGCTGGAGTTTCCGGGATCGCCGCGGCGCGACCCAACTGGGTCAGGGTCTGCGATTTGGTTTTCGCCATCGTCAATGTCCGTCTATCGGGTCCAGATCGCCCGCCGTCTGCTGGGCAAAGAAGTCCGCCTTGAATTTTTGGAACGCGCCCACCTCGATAGCGTGGCGCATCCCCGCCATCAGTTCCTGATAATAGTGCAGATTGTGCCAGGTGAGGAGCGTCAGCCCCAAAATTTCCCGCGCCTGGGTCAGGTGATAGATATACGCCCGGGAATAATCGGCGCAGGCCGGGCAGGCGCAGTTGGGATCGAGGGGTCGGGGGTCGTCCCGGTGCCGGGCGTTTCGCATGTTCAATTGCCCCCGCCGGGTAAACGCCTGATCGGTACGGCCCGACCGCGTTGGCAAAACGCAGTCGAACATGTCGATGCCCAGTTCCACTGCGCCCACCAGATCTTCCGGCTTGCCGACACCCATCAGGTAACGGGGCCGGTCAACCGGCAGGTGCGGTGTGGTGGCGTCCAAAGTTTCAATCATCAGTTCCTGCCCTTCGCCGACCGCCAGCCCGCCGATGGCGTAGCCGTCAAAGCCAATGTCGATGAGCGCGTCGGAGGATTCTTTTCGAAGGGTCGGATAAACGCCGCCCTGAACGATCCCGAAGAGGCCGTAGCCGTCACGTTCTTCGAATGCCGCTTTGCATCGTGCCGCCCAGCGCATGGAAAGTTCCATAGACTCCCGCGCTTGGTCTTCGGTCACGCCGAAGGGCGTGCATTCGTCCAGCACCATGGTGATGTCGGCATCCAGATCGTTTTGTATGTCCATGCAGCTCTCGGGCGTCAGTTCATGCATCGCGCCGTCGATGTGGGATTTGAAGGTGACGCCCTGTTCCGTCATCTTCCGAAGGTCCTTCAGCGACCACACCTGAAACCCGCCGCTGTCGGTCAGGATCGGACCGGGCCAGTTCATGAATGTGTGCAGCCCGCCCAAGCGCTTGATCCGGTCCGCGCCGGGGCGCAGCATCAGGTGATAGGTATTGCCGAGGATGCAGTTCGCGCCTGTGGATTTGACGGCGTCCGGCGTCATCGCCTTGACCGTCGCCGCCGTGCCCACGGGCATGAAGGCGGGTGTTTCCATGGACCCGTGCGCGGTGTCGATCCGGCCCCTGCGGGCGCAGCCGTCGGTGGCGCTGACCGTGAACGTCAATCCCTTCATCCGGCGGAGTCTCCGTTGGCCCGCTCCAGAAGGCAAGCATCGCCGTAGGAATAGAACCGGTATCCCGACCGCATGGCGTGGGCATAGGCGTCCCGCATGCGGTCCAGCCCCGCGAACGCGGCGACCAGCATGAACAGGGTCGAGCGCGGTAGGTGAAAATTCGTCAGCATCATGTCGCAGGCTTTAAACCGATAGCCCGGCGCAATGAAGATATCGGTCTCGCCGCGAAAGGGTTTGATCGTTCCGTCCTTGTCGGCCGCGGCCTCCAGCAGCCGCATCGACGTCGACCCGCAGGCGACGATGCGCCCGCCCGCGCGCTTGACCTTATTGATGAAGTCGGCGGTCTGTTCCGTGATCTCGCCCCATTCGGCGTGCATTGTGTGATGGCGGGTGTCTTCCTCTCGTACCGGCAGAAACGTACCCGCGCCGACGTGAAGGGTCAGGCTCACGCGCTCGACCCCGCGTCCGTCCAACGCGTTTATCAGCGGCTTGGTGAAATGCAGCGACGCCGTGGGGGCGGCGACCGCGCCGTCGCGCTGCGCGAACAGCGACTGGTAATCCGACCGGTCGGCGTCGTCGCCGGCGTCTTCCCGCTTGATATAGGGCGGCAACGGCATGACGCCGTGCTGTTCCAAGGCGTCCTTTAAATCCGGGCCGGATTTGTTGAAGCGCAGAACAAACTCGCCCATGTCCAGCTTTTGGATCACGTCGGCGGCGAAGCCCGGGGCGAACACGATGTAATCCCGCGCGTTCAGCTTGCGCGCCGGTTTGGCGAAGGCGCGCCAGGTGCCGTCGGCGGCCCATTTGTGCAGCGTCACTTCGATCTTGGCGCCGCCTTCGGGCCGGCCCGGGTTGGCGGCGTCGCCGCGCTTGCCGGTCAGCCGCGCGGGAATGACCCGCGTGTCGTTGACGACCAGAAGATCGCCGGGGCGGAGCAGGTCCGGCAGGTCGCGGATCGTCTGGCCAGTAAGGCCATTCGCGGTGACGTGCAGCAGCTTTGCCGAATCGCGCGGGCTCGCCGGTTTCTGGGCGATCAGCTCCGGCGGCAGATTAAAATCGAACAGATCAACTTTCATTGCGCGGTTTTGCTTAGGTTCGCGGGTTTCCCCGCAATCCACAATGCGCGGCGGGGTCTTAAACGATATAATGGGGGTATACTAGGCGACCGACCATGGGCGCGAGGACGAAATGCACAGAATCGGGATTATTCCTTTCGATGTCCGGGACAAGGCGTTGGCGATGTTGTTCGTCACGTCGCAGACGCGGGGCCGCTGGATCGTGCCCAAGGGCAAGCAGAAAAAGGGCGAAACCCATGTGCAGACCTGCCACCGCGAGGGGTTCGAGGAGGCGGGCGTCAGAGGCGTCGTGCTGGAAGATTTTCCGTTTACCATCATAATCACGAAATCGACGGTGGGCGGGGTCGAACGCGTCCCGGTCACGTACTACCCCTATCTGGTGACGGAACAGGTCGACGACTGGCCGGAACGGGCGAAACGCCAGCGCCATTGGGCGCTTTTAGAAGACGCGGACCGCGTCGCCTACCGCGAGGACTACCTGTTTTTGATCAAGCAGTTCGAATCCATGAAGGACTGGATCATAGCAGCCGCAACGCCCCATAAATCGCTGCAGCCAGCATAGCCGACGCCGGCACGGTAATGATCCAGGCGGCGGCAATCGAATAAACAAAGCGGCGGCGCACCAGGCGCCGGACCGATTTCGCGCTGCGGCTGTTGAAGGCGTCGTCCGCGGTTTCATTCAGTTTATGCCCGGGGCGGAGCTTCCGCGTATTGGGGTTTTCCATGAATTCGCGCAGGAAGCCGACGCCGAACACAGCGCCAACAGCGATGTGGGTGGATGACACCGGCAGGCCCAGCGTCGTTGCGATCAGCACGGTGACCGCAGCCGACAGCGCTACGCAATAGGCCCGGGGCGAATTCAGCCGCGTGATTTTTTCGCCGACCACGGAAATCAGCCTCGGCCCGAACAGGCCAAGCCCCAGCGCGATGCCGAAGGCACCGACGGCCATGACCCAAAGCGGGATCGTTACCTTGGCGGCGATGCCGCCTGTGTTGCCGATGGTCGACACGATGGCGGCCAATGGCCCGACCGCGTTGGCCACGTCGTTGGCGCCGTGGGCGAACGACAACAGCGCCGCACCCGCGATCAGCGGCAGGTCGAACAGGCTGTAAATGTGTTTTCTGTCGCCGCCCAGGGACCGGACCTGCTTCGCGATGTAGGGTCTCGACAGGGCATAGGCGACGCTGGCGAACAGCACGGAAAGCAGAACGATCTGAAGGGTCGACGCTTTCCAGATTTTTTTCACGCCTTTCATGGCCATATAGGCGGCAAACGCCGCCGCCATCAGGGCGATCAGGATCGGTATCCATTTTTCGGCGGCGCGGGCACGGTCGTCAGCGTTCATGATCTTGACCTTGATGAAGTACAAAAGCGCCGCCGAGCACGCCGCGCCGAACACCGGCGAGATCACCCAGCTTGCGGCGATTTTCGCCATGGTGGCCCAGTTGACGAGGTTGACCCCGGCGGCGGCAATGCCGCCGCCCAGAACGCCGCCGACGATGGAATGGGTCGTCGACACCGGCGCGTTCAGCATCGTCGCCAAGTTGATCCACATGGCCGCCGCCAGAAGTGCCGCGATCATCAGGTCGCGAAACTCCCCGACCGAGACTTCGCCGCCCGGCCGGATGATGCCCTTGGACACGGTTTTGACCACGTCGCCGCCCGCCAGCATCGCCCCCGCGCTTTCGCAGACGGCGGCGATCACGATTGCCGCAAAAACCGTCAGTACCTTGCCGCCGACGGCGGGCCCCATGTTGTTGGCGACATCGTTGGCGCCGATGTTCAGCGCCATGTACCCGCCGATGACGGCGGCGATCAAGACGATCAACCAATCGTCGCCGTAGGTTTGGTGGTACCCGGCGACGGCCAGCCCGACGATCGCGAGAAAGATGATCGAAAGCCCCACCGGTACGACGATGCCGCGCAGGTTGTAGAACTGCGCCTGACCGAAGCTCATGCGCCTCAGGTCATTGACGTATCGATTTTCGGGTTTTTTTTCGACGGCGGTCAACGGGCCGCTCCTCGGGATGGGGAAATGTGACGTTTATATTACGAATATGTGACAGCTTTTCCCACACCAGGTGGCGCAAGTATAGGCCGTGAAGCTGTTAATCTTGTTGATAAAGTGGGGGTTCCCCGGCCGCCCCCATCGCCGCGGTCCATATCCAGAACCGGGCGTAGCGCATGACCCAGCGGCTGATGAACCACATCGCCCCGCCCCCGGCTTAGATGGTCTTCAACAAAACCGGCGCGTCCGACACGGCGCTTTTGACGACGGCTTCCAACACCGCCGTGCCGTGCACGGCGTCTTCCGGCGGCAGGGGATAGGCAGGCCCGCCCGAACACGCGTCGGCGAAGGCGTCCAGCTCCGCCCGTTCCATATCGAAGGGGCCGTATTCGGTGATCGCTTCGGGCTGCAGCGAATTGTCTTGCAGCCGTTTGCGGACGACTAGCTTGTCGTAGTTGTGCATTTCCGCCCAGCCGTCGGTGCCGAACACCTGCACGCGCCACAACGCCGCCGTCGCCGGCATGGTACCGAGGTAGCCCAAGGCGCCACTTTCAAAGCGGAACAGCATGGCCGTGGTGTCGTCGATGTTGATGTCCAAAACCCGGCGGCGGCTTTCCGCCGTCACCCGTTCGACCGGGCCCATTAGATTAATGAACGCATCGACCACATGGATGCCCATGCCGGTCATGCCGCCGGCCGGGCTTTCGTCCGGATCGGCGCGCCATCCCCTGGGGTCGTAACGCAGTGCACCCGGCGCCGACAGGTTGCCTTCAATATGCAGAATTTGCCCAAGTGCGCCGGCTTTGACCATTTCCTTCAACTTGATCATCGCCGGGTGGAACCGGCGGTTATGGCCCAAGGCCAGCACCACGCCGGAATCGCGGGCCGCGTCGGCGGCGCTCTGGGCCGACCGGCGGTCAAGCGTGAAGGGCTTTTCGATGAAGGTGTGTTTCTTTGCGGCGGCGGCGGCGATGACCTGATCCGCGTGCTGGCTGTGCGGTGTCGCCAGGACCACGGCGTCGATGTCCGGATCGATCAGCAGGTCGGCCAATCCGTCGCGCAGATCGATGCCCCTGTCGGCGCAGAACGCTTCCGCCTTCTCCCTCCGGCCGGTGCAGCCGGCGGTGAATTGGATCTTGTCGCTTTTGTTCTGGACTGCGTTGACCAGCACCTGCCCCCATCGGCCGAGCCCGGCGATGCCTGCCTTGATCATGGATTGCTCCCCTTTTTGCGCGCGCGCATGGCAGCCATGCGTGCCTGATGCCAAGACTTTATTGTCACCCGGGGCGCGGCGTCTATAGTCGGGGCCATGGCGATCGCACCCGACCACCCTCTGCCGCCCGCCGGCGCGATCAATGCCCCCAATAACTCTCGCGGCCTGATGTTCATGCTGGCGGCGGCGACCATTGTTTCGTGCATGCACGTGCTGGTGCGCGACGTGGCGCAGGAAATCCACCCGTTCATGGTCGTATTTTTCCGCAATCTGGTGGCGCTGCTGGTGCTGGCCCTGCCGCTTCTGCGTTAGGACCGGCACGCCTGGAAAAGCAAGCGCCCCGGCCTGCAACTGGGCCGCGCGGTGATCGGCTTGGACGCCATGCTGACGTGGTTTTACGGGCTGTCCATAGTGCCGGTGGGCGATGCGACGGCGCTCAGCTTCGCGGCGGTGCTGTTTACGTCCCTGGGCGCGGCGCTGTTTTTGGGTGAAGTCATGGGGTTCAGGCGCTGAGGCGCGTTGATTGTCGGCGTCCTCGGCACGGGCCTGGTTTTGCGCCCCGGAATTCAGGAAATCGACACGGGGTATTTGATCATCCTGGCGTCGACCGTGATGTGGGCGGGGCGCTGTTGTTCGTCAAGGTGTTGTCGAAATACGACAGCCCCGTCACCATCGTGTTTTATTCGTCGGTCTATTTCACGCCGATCACCTTCGTCATTGCGCTGTTCTTCTGGGAATGGCCGACCTGGATGCAGCTGGTCAAAATGGTGACTATCGGCGTCATGGCGACGGTGCCGCACCTGTGCATGGCTAAGGCGATGCAGCAGGGCGAGGCATCGGCCGTCATGCCAGCGGACTTCACGCGGCTGATCTGGGTGGCGGGGCTGGGATACGTGGCGTTCGGCGAATTCCCAGATGCGCTGACCTGGGCCGGCGGGATCCTGATCTTTTTGTCGACGCTTTACATCACCTAACGCGAAGCCAAGGTGAAACGCGTCCGGGAAAAGGCGGCCGCTCAGGTCGCGGTCTGCCATACGTCCGAGGGCTAGCGGCATTCCCCCTATATCAAGGGGCGGCGATTAACGGGGGGCGATGCGCTCAGCCCTTGATGATGCCGCAGGCGACGCGGGGCCCGCCCGCGTCCTTTTCCGTCGGATAAGCGTGGATCATCAGCGCCCGGTTTTTGATTTCGCTGAGGTTAAGTCTCTTGTGATCGACCGGCTGAACCGCGCGGCCGTCGGCGCCGATGATCAGGTCCGGCAGATTACCCGCCGGCAACGACCCGTGGCCCGCATGCGCGCCGTGCGCCCCGTGGTCTACGTAATGGCCGCCCGCGGCGAGGCCCGCGACTTTTTTGCCGACCTTGGTTCCGACGCCGCAATCGGGGTTTGCGTGAACGTGAAAGGCATGGCGGCCCGGGGTCAGCCCGCGGACGTCCGGGCGCAGCTGTACGCCCGCCGCCGTCGCGGCGATGACGATTTGGCCCAACGCTTCGTGCACGCCGTCGGCGGAAATCCGATGCACCGCGACCGTCGCCGTATCCCCCGGCTTGGCCGCGGCGTTTATGTGATCGCCCATCTGATGGCCGCTGTGATCGCCGTGATCCTTGTGGTCGCCGTGATTCCCGTCGTGGCCCATGCCGCCGCCCGGTGCCTTGGCGCCGACGCCCAGCACTTTGACCTCGACGGTGACAGCGCCCCGGTTCTTGAAGGTGAGCGTCAGGGGAAAGCTCTCACCTTCTTTCAGCGGGCTGTTCAGCCCCATCAGCATGACGTGGTAGCCGCCCGGCTTGAACGCCGTGTGGGTGTGGCCGCCGAGCGCGAGCCCGTCGACCCGGCGCATGCGGGCGATGTCGCCTTCCATCACGTGTTCATGAATTTCCGCCCGCTTGGCGCGCGGCGTCGCGGCGGACAGCAGCCGGTCGGTCGCGTCCCGGTGGTTGTTGATGGTCAGGTACGCCGCCCCGTTGGGCACGGGGCCCGGCGTCGCCCGCGCCCAGGCGCCGGTGATGTCGAGCGGGCCGCCGTGTTCATGCCCCTTCATGTGTTCGCGGCCCTCTTGATGATTGGGCCCATGTTGGAGCTGCGCGAAGGCGGGCGCGGCGAAAATAATAAAAAGCAGAAGCGCGGCGAGAACTCGAAGCATCAGGAAATCCATTCCGGTGGGTGAGTGCCGAGGGGGGCGGCGGTAAGCACCCAGTGTGGCGGGGTTTCCGATAAACTAAGCGCGGGCTTCAAATGTTCAAGTCTGCCCCACGCCGTTTCATGTATTTCCAACAGGTCGGCGACGTCCGCGTTGGTCGGATCGGGCAGGGCGCGGGCGTCGGGCTGATCGATCCGCCCCAGTTGATCGATCCAGTGCCCGGCCTGGGCAAGGGAGGTTTCAACCAGCCAGCTGCCGCCTTCCGTGGCGCGGCGGCGGAGCGCCTCCATGGCGCCGAAGGCGGCGACATAGCCGGAGACGTAGTCCAGCGCCTGCGCCGGCAGGTGCCGGGGGTTTTCGGCCGATCCTTGTTCCGCCGCCATGCCGGTCGCGCATTGCAGAAGGCTATCGAACCCCCGCCGGTGGGCCCACGGGCCCTGGTTGCCCCAGGCCGAGATCGAGACATAGATGATGCCGGGGCGCAGCGCCGCGACGTCTTCCGGCGAAAGGCCGCGTCCGGCGATGGTTCCGGGCCGGTGGCCCTGGGTCACCACGTCCGCCTGTTTGATCAGGTCCTGCAGGACCGCCATCTTCACCGGGTCGCGAAGGTCCAGGTCCGCCGACCGTTTGCCGTGGCCCGTGTCCATCGCCAACGGGATGTCGTCGGGCCGGTGGGCGTAACTGATCCGCAGCACGTCGGCCCCGTGTTCGGCCAGCGTCCGCCCGCAGACGGGCCCGGCCAGCACCCGCACCAATTCGGCGGCGCGGACACCCGACAGGGGGCGCGGGCCGTCCGGCAGCGGTTCCGGCGGGGCATCGCCGATTCTGGTGATCGTCAGGGGCGGTTGCCGGGCGATTAGCGGGGCCTGCGGATGCGCCTGCCATTCGGCGGGCGTGCGGACCCGGTAGACGGGCAGGTTTTCCGCCTCGGCTGCCGTCTCGAACTCGGCGGCGGTACGGTCCCGCAGCGCCCGGGCGACCGCGTCCTTGTCGGCGTCGCAGTTTAAAATCGCGATGATCGGGTCGCGCAGCCAGGGATAATTGCAGTGAAGCTGCACCCAGCCGCCGCCCGCTTTGTCGCCGCAGGGATAAAGCCCGGACAGGTTGGTCCATTGCGGGCCGACGGCGCCGTCTTTCAGGTCCAGGTGCCGGTTGGACCGCATGGCCATGGCGCCGGCGCGCAGATCGACCGCGATATCCTGCGGGCGGCCGGTTTTCAGCGCCCAAAGCGCATCGGCTGCCATGCCCTGCGCCGCGACGGCCACCGCGCCCGCGCATCCCAGGCGAAAATTTGACGCCAGCACCGGGTCCGACCCCGTGAAAGCCACGTCGCCGGCGCCGCGTCCGGTCCAGCCGGCGGCTGCAAGAAGGGCTGCTAACGCGTTGGTCGGGCTCGGGTTTTTCGATTTGTCGGCGGGGTCGGGCATGGCGGGCCTGGACTTAAGCGAATTTGCGATGTGGCCCAGTTATACCGCCTTGCATTCCAAGCGCCTATGGATTGAAATGACCCCAGCTTCCTAAAGACGGGATGCAAACCGCCGCCCGTGCAGGATCCTGTGGGCTTCCGTCGGCGATCTGATCTGGCGGCATGAATAATGAACCGAAGGGAGGACGATATGTTTCGTCATGTATTGAAATGCCTGCCGCTTGCGGCGGTCGCCGTCGGCATCAGTGTCGGCGCGGCGATGGCGGGCAAGGCCAACGACACGCTGGTCTGGGCGACGGACCGCGAGTCGGCGGTGGCCGACCCGTATTACAACCGAACCCGTGAATTGGTCATCATCGGCAACACGGTTTGGGACAACCTGCTGCTTCGCAACCTGAAGACCGGCAAGTACGAACCGAACCTGGCGAAGTCCTACAAATGGGTCGACAATGTGACCCTCGATTTCGAACTGCGTGATGACGTGAAATTCCACGACGGGTCCAAATTCGGCCCCGAGGACGTAATCTACACCGTCGACTTCACCACCAAGAAGGAACACGGCGTGGTGACGTTAAAGAACGTCAACTGGATGAAGAGTGTCGAAAAGACCGGCGCGAATTCGATCCGCATTCACCTGCATAAGCCGTTCCCGGCGGCGCTGGCCTATCTGGGCCAAGCGGTGCCGATCATCAAGCGCGGCCACTATGACGCCGCGCCCAAGACTAAGGAAGGCAAGTCCGACTACGCGGCGGTCAAGCCGAACGGCACAGGCCCCTACAAGATCACCGAGGTGGTGCCGGGCGAAAAGATCGTCATGCAGCGCAACGACGCCTATCACAAGGGCGGACCGAAGGGCACGCCGACGATCAAAAATCTGGTTTACCGCACAGTCAAGGAAGGCAACACGCGCATCGCCGAACTTTTGACCGGTGGGCTCGACTGGATTTGGGATGTACCCAAGGATCAGGCGGAAAAGCTTAAGGCGTCGGGGCAGGTCAACGTGACCAACGCCAAGACGCTCCGCGTTTCCTACATCGCCTTTGACGTCGACGGTTCGTCGAAAAGCAAGGAATTTTCCAAGCTGAAGGTGCGTCAGGCGTTCTCCCACGCGGTCAACCGCGCGTCGATCGTCAAGAACCTCGTAGGCGATGCGTCGGAAGTCGTCAACACCCCCTGCCACCCGGATCAGACGGGCTGCGTCCAGGACGTCAAAGGCTATGACTACAACCCGGCCAAGGCGAAAGCGCTGTTGGCGGAAGCGGGTTATCCCAACGGGTTCGAGTTCAACTTCTATGCCTATCGTGAGCGCGAGTTCACCGAAGCCGTGATTTCCGATCTCGCCAAGATCGGCGTCAAGGCGAAGCTGAACTTCATGCAGTACAAGGCGCTGCGCGGACTGGCGCAGAAAGGCGAAACGCCGGCCCACCACATGACTTGGGGTTCGTACTCGATCCCCGATGCGTCGGGCATGGCGGGCGTGTTCTTCTCGGGCGGCAAGGACGATCCGGCCAATGACAAGGAAGTCAATGCCCTGATCACCAAGGCCGGCAACGTGACGGACCAAACGGAACGTGAAAACCTCTACCGTAAAGCTTTCCAGCGGATCCTGGATAATGCCTACTGGCTGCCCATGTTCACGTACGCCAAGTACTACGCCTTGAATAAAGGCCTAGACATGGTCATCACCTCGGACGAAATCCCGCGGTTCTATACCGCCAAGTGGAAGTAATCTCGTCCGGGTAACCGGTAAACGCCCGGCGGCTCTGATTGGGGCCGCCGGGCACGCCGGTGCCCATGTCGCGGGCCTGGTTTACGACCCTGGGGTGGACGGCATCCGATGATCAAATATCTGCTTCGGCGCTTTGGCGTTGCGTTGCTGGTGGCGTTCACCGTGTCGGTGATCACGTTTTCGCTGATCTATTTGTCTGGCGATCCGGCGATTGCGCTGGCCGGCGATTCGGCGTCGAACGAGGAAATCGAACACATCCGCGTCGCCTACGGCTACAACCGGCCGATCATCGTGCAGTACGGCGACTGGCTGGCCCGTGCGGTGCAGGGCGATCTGGGCCGCTCGCACTATCTGAAGGCCAATATTTCCGAAGTCATCTGGATCCGCCTGGGCAACACCATGATCCTGGCGCTTTGCGCCATTTCCTTCGCGCTGGCGCTCGCCATACCGCTGGGCGTCGCCGCCGCCATCCGCCCCAATTCGCTGATTGACCGGCTCGCCCTGGCGCTCGCCGTGGTCGGGCAGGCGCTGCCCAGTTTCTGGTTCGCGCTGATCCTTATTTTCATTTTCGGCATGAATTTAAGGTGGCTGCCGATAACCGGCACGGACAGCTGGATGAATTTCATCATGCCGGCGGTGGCGCTGGGGTATTACGTGACGCCGGGCGTCATGCGGCTGACCCGCGCCGGGATGCTGGAAGTTCTGTCGTCGGATTATATCCGCACCGCCAAGGCCAAGGGGCTACGGCCCATGGCCGTGCTGTTCAAACACGCGCTCCGCAACGCGATCATCCCCGTGGTGTCGCTGGCCGCGGTGCAGTTTGGCTTCATGCTTGGCGGCTCCATCGTTATCGAAACCATTTTCAACATCAACGGGCTCGGCTACCTCGCGTGGGAAACGATCCTCCGCGCCGACCTGCCGATGATGCAGGCGATCGTTTTGGTGTTGTCGTGCTTCTACATCATCATCACGTTTTTGGCCGACATGCTGAACGCCTTCCTCGACCCCCGGATAAGGATTGCCTGAGATGGCGCCTCAAGACGCAATCACCGCCCCACCGGGTGGGGTTCCCAACGCCGAAGCGATTTTGGAACCGTCGCCCATGGCGCAGATGCGCAAGCGTATCTTCGGCCACTACGGCATCATCATCGGCGGCGCTGTGCTGGCCGCTATCTTCTTGATTGCCGCGTTCGCGCCGTATCTGACGGATTTTCATCCAATCCTCGACCAGGACCTGGCCAACAAGCTGAAACCGCCGTTCTGGCACGACAGCCCGAAATACAATCCGGCGCATCCGCTGGGCACCGACCTGCAGGGCCGGGATTATCTGACGCGGCTAATTTACGGGTCGCGCATTTCGCTGCTGATCGGGTTTTCGGCGATGATCATTTCTGGCGTCATCGGCACCGCCTTGGGCGTCTCCGCGGGCTATTTCGGCGGCCGGGTCGACATGGTCGTCAACTTCATCATCACGACGCGGCTTTCCATGCCGGTGGTTCTGGTGGCGCTGGCCGTGGTGTCGCTGATCGGGTCAAGTTTGTGGATCGTCATCTGGGTGCTAGGGCTTTTGATCTGGGACCGGTTCGCGGTCGTCATGCGGTCGACGACGCTGCAGGTCCGGAATCTGGATTATGTGGCCGCGGCGCAGGCCTGCGGCTGTTCGACCTTCCACATTATTTTGAGAGAAATCATGCCCAACGTGGTCAATCACCTGATCGTGGTCGCGACCCTTGAAATGGCGCATGCCATTTTGCTTGAGGCGGCGCTGTCGTTCCTCGGCCTCGGCGTGCAACCACCGGCGCCAAGCTGGGGCCTGATGATTTCCGAAGCCAAGGGCATGATGTTCTTCGATCCCTGGCTGATCGGCATTCCCGGGACGGCGTTGTTCGCGCTGATCCTCTCCATCAATTTGCTGGGCGACGGCGTGCGGGACGTGACCGCGCCCGAAAACCGGAACTAACGCCCGGGACGGGCAGGAAGCGCATGGCCGAAACAATCCTCGAAGTCCAAAACCTGACCGTCGACATTCCCGTCGCGGCGGGAATACTGCATCCCGTGCAGTCGATCAGTTTTCGTGTCGACAAGGGCGAAACGCTTTGCATCGTCGGTGAATCGGGCTGCGGCAAGTCATTGACGTCGCTGGCGGTCATGGACTTGCTGCCGTCGACGGCGATCCGCACGGCAGACCGTCTGGCGCTCGACGGCGAAGACATCGTCGCGGCCACGGAAAACCGCATGTCCGACATCCGCGGCAACAAGATGTCGATGATTTTTCAGGAGCCGATGACGTCCCTGAACCCGGCCTACACCATCGGCAATCAGCTCGAAGAAGCGCTTCTGCGCCACAACAACGCGAGCCGCGCCGAAGCCCGCGCCCGCGCGATTTTCTTGCTTGAAAAAGTCGGCATCACCGCGGCGGCAAGCCGCCTGACCCAATACCCGCATCAGCTCTCGGGTGGGCTGCGTCAGCGCGTGATGATCGCTATGGCGCTCATGTGCGGGCCGGAAATGATCATCGCGGACGAACCAACGACGGCTTTGGACGTGACCATCCAAGCGCAGATCCTGCACTTGCTGGCCGACCTTCAGAAAGAATTCAACATGGGCATGATCCTGATCACCCATGACCTGGGTGTCGTCGCGCGGGTCGCCGATCGGGTGGCGGTCATGTACGCGGGGCAGATCGTCGAAACCGGCACCGCCAAGCAGGTATTTGAAAACCCGACGCACCCTTATACGCAAGGGTTGCTCGAATGCATCCCGATCCCGGGCAAGACCCAGCGCGGATCACACTTGGGCTCCATCCCCGGCATCGTGCCGTCATTGGTGGGTGATCTGCCGGGCTGCCATTTCGCCGACCGCTGCCGTTTTGTCGCGGACGATTGCCGCGCGGGCACGATCGATCTGCGTGACAGCCTCGAGGCCGGACATGTGTTCCGCTGCGTTCTGACGCCCGGACAATGCGCCGATAATCTGAAAAAGGGGGCCGCATAAATGGCCGATGATCAGGACATTGTGCTGGAGGCAAAGGACGTCACCCGCACCTTCATGATTTCCTCGGGCTTCATGCGCGGCAAGCGGCCGCTTCATGCGGTCAACGGCGTCAACCTGCGAATTCCTCGGGGCGAGGTGTTGGGCCTTGTCGGTGAATCGGGCTGCGGCAAGTCGACCATGGCGAAGATGCTGCTGGGCTTGCTGGCGCCGACATCGGGCGAGCTTTACGTCGACGGCATGCCGACCAGTCAGATGGAACGGCTTGAAATGGCGCGCAAGGTGCAGCCGATTTTTCAGGACCCCTATTCGTCCCTCAACCCGCGCAAAACCATCGGCGACATCATCTCGCTGCCGGTTCGCGTGCAGGGGGCAGCGAACGATGCCGACATGCGCCGCCGGGTCGAGGAAATCATGGAACTGGTCGGCCTGCCGTCCCGGCTATACCGCAACTATCCGAACCAGCTTTCCGGCGGGCAGCGTCAACGTGTCGCCGTCGCGCGCGCGCTGATCAATAAGCCGGAAGTGGTGATTTGTGATGAGCCCACATCGGCGCTCGACGTTTCCGTGCAGTCACAAATTCTGAACCTGCTTCAGGAACTGCGCACCGAACTGAACCTCACTTATATATTGATCAGCCATAACCTTGCCGTGGTCGAACATATGGCGACGCGGGTCGCGGTCATGTATCTGGGGCGGTTGGTGGAAGTCGCGGATACAGACCAGCTTTTTGACAATCCGCAGCATCCATATGCCAAGGCCTTGCTGGACTCGGTCCTGACCCCCGACCCGAACCTGAATGTGCCCGACTCGTCACTCGGTATTACCTATCCCAACCCGGTGGACCCGCCGTCGGGCTGCACTTTCCATCCGCGCTGCGCCGATTGCATGGATCATTGCGGCGCCGCGGCGCCCCGCACCATTCCGACGGCGAAGGGCTATGTGGAATGCCACCTTTATGACGAGAACGAGGGACGCGGCCGTCAGGCATCCCGACCGGCCAGCACGCGATCGGCCCAGATCCGCGCATAATCCGCACATGACCCGCCCATGACCCGCCCATGACCCGCCAACACGCCATATATGCCGCCCTTGCCCACTTCGACGATCCGGAAGGATTTTACGACGAGCTGAAGACACGGGTCGCCTGCCGTACCGAAAGCCAGAACCCTCTCCGCATCCCCGACTGCTATGCCTATCTGGAAGAACAGATGCGCCCGGCGTTCGAGGCCATGAGTTACCGATGCCGGGTTTACGACAATCCGGTCAAAGGCTGCGGCCCGGTGCTGCTGGCGCACCGGCATGAAGGCGACGACCTGACGACGGTTCTGGGTTACGGCCACGGCGATGTTGTCCTGGGCATGGAAGGCCGGTGGAGGGAAAACCTGGACCCCTGGACCCTATTGAAGGTGGGGGACAAGGTCTATGGCCGCGGCACCGCCGATAACAAGGCGCAGCATTCGACGCACCTGGCGGCGTTGAACGCCGTGTTGGAAACGCGGGGTGCGCTTGGTTTCAATCACAAATTTATCATCGAAACCGGGGAAGAAAACGGCTCCAAGGGCTTGAAGGAACTGGTCGCCCTACACAAAAACGCCTTTGCCGCCGATTGTTATTTCGCGTCGGACGGGCCCCGCGTCGATCCGGCCCTGCCCAACCTGACGCTCGGCAACCGGGGGGTGTTCAATTTCGACCTGGTGCTGACTTTGCGGGACGGCGGCCATCATTCCGGCAACTGGGGCGGACTGCTCAGCAACCCGGGCATCATCCTGATGCACGCGCTCAATACCATCGTCGATAATCACGGGCGCATATTGGTCAAGGATCTGCTGCCGCCGCCGATTTCGAACACGGTCAAGGACCTGTTGAAGGACATCACCCGCCAATCGCCGCCGGGCGCGCCCGAAATCGATCCCGAATGGGGCGAGCCGGGCCTGAGCCCGGCCGAACAGGTATATGCCTGGAACTCGTTCGAAGTGCTGGCCTTCAAAACCGGCAACCCGGACAACCCGGTCAACGCCGTGCCGCCCCGCGCCATCGCCAACTGCCAGTTACGCTTCGTCGTCGGCACCGATTGGGAAAACATCATCCCCAATCTACAAAAACATTTGGACGAAAACGGCTTCGGCATGATCCGGGTGCAGGAAGCGCCGCCCGAAAACGCCACCACCTTCGCCGCCGCCCGCACCGATCCGGACCACCCGTGGGCGCAATGGGCGATGGCGGCGCTCGCCCGCGCCACCGGCAAAAAGGCGCGGGTGGTGCCCAATTCCGGCGGGTCCATCTGCAATGACGTGTTTCAGGACGTTCTCGGCATTCCCTTCGTCTGGATGCCCTTGAGCTACACCGGCTGTTCCCAGCACGCGCCCAACGAACACATTTTATGGTCGCTGACCCGGGAAGGAATGGAACTGGTCACCGGCGTTTACTGGGACCTGGGCGACCCGGAGACAGCGTACAAAATCGAAGGGAGAGCGGCATGACGGCTGTTTTCCCGTCACTCCCGCGAACGCGGTAGTCCATTTTGCGGATAGACTGGATGCCCGCTTTCGCGGAAATGACGATTGGAGTGAACCAATATGACGCGTGAAGCGGTGATCAAAAGCCTGGAACACTATTTCGACAAAGGCGGCTTCTGGGCCGATTTGGAACGGCGCGTCGCCATCAAGTCATGCTCGCAGGACAAATCCTTCCGGCCGGAGCTTTACCGCTATCTGGAAGAAGAAATGATCCCCTGGCTGCAGGCCATCGGTTTCGACTGCGTCGTCCACGAAAACCCGCTTGAGGGCGAAACGCCGATCCTGGTCGCCACCCGATGGGAAGGCGACGGCCTGCCGACGCTCATGACCTACGGCCACGGCGATGTGGTGCGGGGGTATGACGAACAATGGCGGGACGGCATCGGCCCGTGGGCCATGAAGAAGGAGGGCGAACGCTGGTACGGCCGCGGCACCGCCGACAACAAGGGCCAGCACACCATCAACCTGCAGGCGATCAAGGCGTGCCTGGAAGCGCGCGGCGGCAAGCTCGGCTACAACGTCGTCGCGATGATCGAAACCGGCGAAGAAAACGGCTCGAAGGGTCTTCGCGAGTTCTGCAAGGAAAAGAAAGACCTGTTCCCGGCGGACGTGTTCATCGCATCCGACGGGCCGCGCCTGCACGCGGACGAGCCGACGCTGTATTTCGGCACGCGCGGCGTTTTCAATTTCACCATGTCGTTGAAGCTTCGGGACGGCGGTCATCATTCCGGCAACTGGGGCGGCCTGCTGGCCAATCCGGGCATCAGGCTCAGCCATGCCATCGGCACCATCGTCGACGCGAAGGGAAAAATCCTTCTGGACGACCTGAAGCCCGAACTGATTTCAAATTCCGTCCGGGAGGCGCTGTCGAAGCTCGACGTCGGCGGCGGCGAAACCGATCCCGAAATCGACCCCGATTGGGGGGAGCCCGGCCTGACCGCGGCGGAAAAGGTCTTCGGCTGGAACACCTTTGAAATTTTGGCGTTCAAAACCGGCAACCCGGACAATCCGGTGAATGCCGTGCCGCCGTCTGCTTTTGCCAAATGCCACATGCGGTTCGTCGCCGGGTTCGATTCCGGCACGGTGCTGCCGGTCATCCGCAAACACCTGGATAGTCTGGGATATCAGGATGTCGAACTGACCCCCGACCGGGAGGTCATGGCCGCGACGCGGCTGGAGCCCGATACCCCCTGGGCGAAATGGGCGATCCAATCGGTGACCAAAACCGCGGGCGCGGAGCCAGCGGTACTGCCCAATTTGGGCGGCTCGCTCCCCAATGACTGCTTCGCGCACATCCTGGGCCTGCCGACCATCTGGGTGCCGCATTCCTACCCGGCGTGTTCGCAGCACGCGCCCAACGAACATATTCTGGAACACGTCTCGCGCTCGGCCCTGGCGCTCATGGGCGGGCTGTTCTGGGATTTGGGCGAGGCCGCCGGGCGCCCGGCCCGATGACCCAGCTTTGCGACAAACCGGCGACGGATCTGAAGGCCATGATCCTGGCCGGCGATGTCTCGCCCGCCGAAGTTCTGGAAAGCTGCCTTGAACGCATCGACCAAGTGAACGGCGTGGTCAACGCCTTCGTCGTCTTGGATGAAGACCGCGCCATGAAGCGCGCGAGAGAAATCGGCGATTTGATTGCGCGGAGCGGCGATCCGGGGCCCCTGGCGGGCCTGCCCGTCGGCATCAAGGACCTTGTCCATACCGAAGGCATCCGCACCACCTACGGCTCGCTTCTCTACAGAGATCAGGTGCCGGACAAAGACGACGCGCAGATCACGCGGCTGAAAAACGCGGGCGGGATCATCCTGGGTAAAACCAACACGCCCGAATTCGGATCGGGCTCCAACACCACCAATCGGGTTTACGGCGCGACGCGTTCGCCCTTTGATCCGGTGCGCACGCCGGGCGGATCGTCCGGCGGCTCGGGCGTGGCCGTGGCGTGTTCCATGGTGCCGTTCGCGACCGGGTCGGACACGGCCGGGTCGCTCCGCGCCCCCGCCACCTGGACCGGCACGGTCGGCTTCCGCCCCTGCCCGGGCAGCGTGTCGAACGAACGGCGCTTGCTGCCCATGACCTATTTTTCCGTGCAGGGGCCGATGGCGCGCTCCGTCGCCGATCTGGCGCTTTTGTATTCCGTGCAGGCCGGGGAAGGGCATCCCGGTGACCCCATGGCGTACCCGTGGGACGCATCCGGCCTGGCCGATCCCGGCATGGCGGACCTGTCGACACTAAAAATCGCCTATTCGGACAACCTGGGCACCGCGCCGGTGGACGACGGCATCCGCCGGGTGTTCAACGCCCGCATGGGTAAGGTCAAGGACGCCTTCGGCGCGGCCCGGCTGGATCACCCGGACATCACCGGCGTCCGCGAGGCCAACTGGAGCCTGCGCTGTCTTTATTACGTCGCCTATCACCGCGAACGGGTGGAAAAACACCGCGACCTTTTGGCCAACACCATCGTCGTCAACACGGAAGAAGGCCTGGGCATGTCCTTGGCCGACGTCGCCGATGCCGAGGTCAAGTGGCGCCAATGGTTCGACCGCTTCCAGGCCTTTATGAGAGACATCGACCTGTTCATCCTGCCTGGCAACTCGACCCCGCCCTACAACATCGACGACGGCATCCCAGAGGAAATCAACGGCAAGCGGCTTGAGAATTATCAGGACGCGTCGCTGATACGCTCGGCCCTGACGCTCGCCGGCTGCCCGGTGATCGCCATCCCCTGCGGCTATGATGAAACCGGCGCGCCCTTCGGCTTTCAGGTGGCCGGCAAACGGCACCGGGAAAAGGAACTCCTCGCCGCCGCCCAATCGCTTGAAAAACTGTTCGCGGGCGACCCGGAAACCGCCCGCCCCATTCCTGACCTGGAGAAACTCACATGACCGAACTCTGCGATCTGGACGCCGTTGACGCCCGCCGCCTGATCGGCACCAAGGACATTTCGCCGGTGGACCTTCTGGAAAGCTGCATCGGCCGGATCGAAGCCGTCGACGGCGCCGTCAACTGCATGGTGACGCGCTCGTTCGACCGGGCCCGCGAAGAAGCCCGTGTCGCCGAACAGATGGTCATGGACGGCGAACCGCTCGGCATCCTTCACGGCCTGCCCATCGGCATCAAGGATCTGGAGGCGACGGAAGGCATCCGCACCACCCTGGGATCGCTGATTTATGACAACAACGTGCCGACGGCCGACGCGGGCGCGGTTGCCGCCGTCCGGGCCGAGGGCGCGATCATCGTCGGTAAAACCAACACGCCCGAATTCGGCGCCGGCGCCAACACCAAAAACCGCGTCTTCGGCGCGACGGGCAATCCGTTCGATCCGGTCAAGACCTGCGCCGGGTCGTCCGGCGGCTCGGCCGTAGCGCTGGCCTGCGGCATGGTGCCGATGGCCAGCGGCTCCGACTACGGCGGCAGCCTGCGCACGCCTGCGGGGTTCTGCGGCATCGTCGGTTTCCGGCCGTCCGTCGGTACGGTGCCGGCGGAAGGCAAGCCGGCGGCGCTCATGCCCTGGTCGGTGCTGGGTCCCATGGGGCGGACCGTCCGCGATACGCACATGCTGCTGCAGGTGCAGATGGACGACGACAACCGCGATCCGTTTTCCGGCCTGGTCGATCCGCGCCTGTTTGATGCGGTCGACGGGCTCGACCTGGGATCAATCCGCGCCGCCATCACGCCGGACCTGGGATGCTGCCCGGTCGATAATGGCATCAAGCGCACGTTCAAGGAACGCACGGACCTGTTCCGGGGCGTGTTCGCCGAAGCCCGGGACACCGCGCCCGACTTCAACGCAGACGGCGGCGATATCCATAAGCTGTTCGAAATTTTCCGCGGCATGACTTTCGTTGCCTCGCACCAGGAACGGCTTAAAAATCACAAAGACCTGCTGGGCCCCAACGTCATCGACAACACGACCCGCGGGTTCGACTGGACTATGGCCGATATCGGCTGGGGCATCGTCGAACAGGCGCAGGTTATGCGCCGGTTCATCAACTTTTTCGACGAAGTCGACATCCTGATCTGCCCGGCGGCGTCGGTGTCGCCGTTCCCGCACGAACAGCTGTATGTCGAGGAAATCAACGGTGAAAAAATGCCGACCTACATGCGCTGGCTCGCCATGAGCTACGTGCCGACCATGGCGCTGGCGTGTTCGTGCGTGATCCCGGCGGGGGTGGATCACGAAGGTATGCCGTTCGGCATTCAAGTCATGGCGCCGCGCGGATCGGACGCGCTGGTGCTCGCCGCCGCGCACGCGCTCGAACAATATTTCCGGGTCCATGACGCGCTCAAGCGTCCGATCCCCGATCTGAACAAGCTCAAAGGTTAGGCGGCGAGCATGTCCAAACGCGTCTTCATCGCCGGGTTCAAGCACGAAACCAACGGCTTTTCCAAACTGCCGACGGACCTGGCCGCCTACAAGGCCCGGGCGTATTACCGCGATGACGAAGTGCGGGAAAAACTGCGGGGCACGCAGACGGAAATCGGCGCGGCGCTGGTTGCCGCCCAGGGCCACGGCTGGCAGATTCGCCACCCGATCTACGCCAACGCGACGCCGTCGGGACTGGTCACCAAGCATATGCACGATCACGTGACCGACGTGATCGTCACCTGCCTGAGGGATGAAGGCCCGTTCGACGGCATATTATTGTCGCTGCACGGCGCCATGGCGTGCGAACACGACGAAGACGGAGAGGGCCGCCTGTTGCAATCCGTCCGCGACGTCGTCGGCCGCGACCTGCCCGTCACGGTGACGCTCGACCTGCACGCCAACGTGACGGACCGCATGGCCGACCTGGCCGATATCATGGTCAGCTACCGCACTTATCCGCATGTTGATCAATTTCAGATCATGACCCAGGCCTGCGATTTGTTGGCGCACACCATGGCTGGGCGGATCAAGCCCCGTGTCCATGTCCGGCGCGAACGCATGCTGGACGGCGCCGACCACGGGCGGACGACCTCGCCCGGCCCCATGACCGAAGGTCTGGCGTTGGTCGATAAATTGCTAGCTGAAACACCGGGGGCGCTCGCGGGCTCCATCAACGGCGGGTTTCCCTGGGTCGACATTCATGATGCCGGGCCGACCTGCGTGATCGTCGGCGACACCTTAAAGGGTGATCCGGCGGCGCACGCGGCGATTGCCGAAAAAGTCATGGCGAAGCTGTGGGTCGACCGGGCGCGGATCACTATCGAGACCGTGAAAATCTCCGAAGCCATCCGCCGGGTCGAGGCGGCGCTGAAGCCCGGCACCCTGAAGGCGCCCGTCGTGCTGGCCGATTTCGCCGACAATCCGGGCGGCGGCGCCTATGGCGACGCGACCAGGCTGCTCGCCGCCGTGATCGACGCCGGAATTCCCAACGCCGCCTTCGGTGTGCTGTACGATCCGGATGCGGTAGCCGTCTGCCACGCGGCGGGGTTAAAGGCGACGGTCACGCTCGACATCGGCGGCAAGACGGACCCGGCGGTGCAGGGAGGGCCGATCCGGGTCACCGGCAAGGTCACGGCGATCACCGACGGCACCTTCGCCATGGAAGGCCCGATGACGGCGGGCGCACGGGTCGACATGGGGCCGACGGCGGTTTTGACGGTCGCGGGCGGGCTCGAAATCGTGATCGCGAGCCGCCGCTTTCAGAATTACGACAAAATGTATTTCAAGCACGCAGGTATCGACCCGGAGGCGCGGTCGGTCCTGATCGTCAAATCGGCGCAGCACTTCCGCGCGGCCTATGCGGCGATTGCGTCGGAAATCATCGTCGTCGATGACGGCGGCGGGCTGACCAGCCGCAATTACAAGGACCTGCCCTACAAAAACGTGCGGCGGCCGGTGTATCCGCTCGACCTGGATTAACGCAAGCCGGGTTTACCCAGCATCGTTCCCAGGCAGACTTCCAAAAACCGCATGGTTGCCGAGCTATTTTCGATTTCCAGAACCTCGGCCAGGGCGGCCTGCGGGTCTGTTTCGTCCGCGATGCGCGCCGCCTGATCCCCGGTGACGGAGCGAAACGCCATCGACCATTCCTTGAGCACGCAACGTTGTACCCGGCCTTCTTCCAGCTTGATCACGCCCTTGTGGCGCGGATCGTCGATAATGGACTGATAGAGATTTTCGACGGCTTCTTCGAGGCCTTCGATATAATGAATGTAGTTCTGTTTGTGATGAATAACAGGCCGGTAATCTCCAGCGCGGCATTGTTGCGCCGGCATTCGTCCAGCAGTCGGGATAAGCCCGCGTCCGACGTTTCGTCGGCGGCGTTGCTAACATAGACGATTGAATAAAGATTGATGATCATGGGGTCGATCCGCCCGCCAATGACCGATCGCCAAACCGACTACAACATAGGGGGCGTATTGTTCTCGCCGAGACACCGGCGGTCAAGGCGCCGCGCCGACGATCAACCGGAAGGTCAGGTTGATGCGCGGGCCCACGGGCTTTTTGGTTTTCGGCACCCGGTGCTGCCATGCGTGCTGACACTGCCCGCGCATGATCAGCATGTCGCCGCCGCCCAGCTCCATGTCGATCTTGTCCCGCGTGCCGGCCTTGCGGCGCAGTTGAAAACGGCGCGCCGCGCCTAAGTTGACCGACACGATGACGGGCGCGTGGCCCAAGCTTTCTTCGTCGTCCGAATGCCAGTCCATGCTGTCGCGCCCGTCCCGATAAAGGTTCGCCAAGACGGAATTGAATGGTGCGCCCGCCATCGACCCGCACCGGTCCCGCAGATCGGCCAGAACAGGGTGCCAGGGTTGCGGGTCGAGTTTCAGGCCCGAATAGGCATAAGCCGCGTCACCGTACCAGGCGCTCAGCCTGGGTTGCGGGATGCGGCGGCCGTAAAGGCGCAGGATTTCCTGCTTCCACTGGATGCCGTCTGTCAGGTCACGGAAAAGTTCATCCGCGTCCGGCAGCGCCGCCGGGTACAGCACGGCGTCGGCATCTTCGAATGTGATGGGGTTCGGCATCGCCCGGCCTGCCTCAATGCCCAGCCCGCCCTAGTGAACGTCGGGCCGCTTGTAATAATCGCCGCGGGCGCGGGAATGCACGGTGACGTTGATGACGTTGCCGTCGCGATAGATGTTCAACGGCACCTCGATCCCGGCGGGCCCCAAGGACCAGACACCCCGGTAAAATTTGGCGATGCCGTCGACCGGCTTGTCGTCGACGCCCAAAATCAGGTCGCCGGGGAGAAGCCCCGCGTCTTCCGCCGGGCCGCCAGACCAAGTGCCGACGATGATGACGCGGCCTTCGGCCTCCGCCGAGAAGGCGCCCAGCCACGGCCGGGGCGGCCGCCCGGATGCGCCCGTGGTCCTAAGCGTGCCTAGGATCGGCTTCAGGATATCGATGGGCACGATCATGTTGCCTTCCTGCTCGGCGCTTTCACCGGCGGGGACGCCGGCGCCGGCGCCGTCTTCGCCCTTGACGTAGAGCGACCCGATGCCGCGGAGCGTGCCGTCTTCGCCGATCAGCGCCGCGCCGCCCCACAGCGGGTGCGCGGGAGAGGTAAAGATCGCGTTGTCCAACAGGTATTCCCAGTATCCGGCGAATTCCTTCCGGGCCGCTACGCGGGCCTGAAGCGCGTGTTTGACGCCGCCCCTTCCGGCGATGATCACATCGTCGCCCGGGATCAGGTCGGCGGACGAGCCAAGTTCCAGCGCCGGCGCGTCCAAGGGTTGCAACGCCTGGACCAAGCCGAACCCCGTTTCCTGGTCATATCCCATAACGTGGCCTTCGGCGGCACGCCCGTCGTTGGAGATCAGCCACACCTTTTCCGCCTCGACGATCAGATAGCCGATGGTCAGCACCAATCCCTTGGGATCGATAACCACGCCATGGCCGACCCGTTCGGTGCCTAGTGTGCGGGAGGTAAAGGCCGATTCCGGGATTTTCGCGCGCAGCGACACGACGCTTTTGACCGCGTGTTTCACATCGAAGGAAAAGCGGGCGGTGTCCGGGCGGTAGGGTTCGGGGATTTCCGGGTAGTCCTGGTAGATTTCGCTCATGGGGAAAGGTTAGCGGGGGATCGCCGGGAGGATCAAGCGGGACTCCCTACCTTGTTGCCGCAAAACGGTTATCCGGGGCGGCCGCCCATCGGGAATGCGCGAAAAATGGTCGGAGTCGGCAAGCGCGATGGCAATGCGGATGCGATGCCCCGCCCGAAACAGGTAAGAAGTGGGCGCCAGCTGGAATTCCGCCTCGTGAACGCGCCCGGGCGTCAGGTGGCGGGCGTCCGCCATGTTGAAACTATGGCCCGGCCCGGTCGACGGAATGTTGGCCAGGTGCGCCGCCCCCCGCCGGTGTAGCGCGCGAAACACGCCTTCGGTCACATAAACGGCGCGTTCGGGTGTGCCGCCATCCGCCGGCACGACGTCTTCCAGATAAACGAAAAAGGCGCAGTCCTTTTCCGTCGACGTGAAATGCAGATCGACCGACGGATGGCCGGTAACCTCCATGTCGTGGTCCAGCGGGTCGGAGGTATAAGTAAGCATCGCCCGGTCGCGGCCGTCCCAATCGTCGTAGTAGGTATCGATTAGGCCCAGGTAAAGCCGGTCGTATCGGGTGTGTTTGCCGGTGCGGCAGTCGTAATCGCCCTGGTACGCGTCGGCGGCTTCGTCATCCGTCGGAGGATCGGTGGCCAGCGCTCCGTCCGCGCGGAAGTGCAGGGTCATGTCCGCCGCGTCCCTGGGCGGCCAGGCGTCGGACGCCTGCCAGGCCTCCGCCGCCATGGTGTAATAGTGCACGCGGGCTTCGTCCTTCAGCCCGGTCTTCCGGCCCATCAGGTGTTCGTCGAAAAACCGCAGCACCGCGGCGGCGACGAAAGGCTGCTGCGCCGCATTGCGGTCCTCGGGCGCAGTGCCGCGCCACGGGCTCGCCTGGGCGCGGGCGCCGTGGTCCCACGGGCCCAAAATCATGCGCGACGCCGGATTGGTCAGCCATTTGAAGCGCTGCACCGTGCCGACCTGATAATGCCCGTCCATCCACCCGGAAAGCGTCAGGTAGGCGGTATGGGTGTCCTGGCGGCGGGTGGCGTAGTGATAGGGACTGATCAGGGCGCTGGTATAGTCCGGGTGATCCGACAGCGGCTGATCGCGAAACCGCATCTGCTGCGCGAAATCCTGCATGTCGAAGTTGCCGGCGTGATCTTTCAGCGCCTGTTTCAAAAGCTTTCCGTCCGGGTCTTCGTCGACGGGGGCGGGGCCGCACCGCTCCGGGTGATAGAAATAAGCGCCGCGCGGGATCGCGTCTCGGTCGTCCTGGTCCAAAGCCTCGGTCAATGCGCCGTAGTTTTTGATGATGCAGTTGCACAGCACACCGCCCGGATACAGGTGATTCGACCAGGTGTCCCACACGGCGGAAATGGGGGCGACGGCTTTGACCGACGGGTGCAACGTCGACGCCAGAAAATCCGATGCCGCGCCGGGGTATGAAATCCCCGTCGCGCCGATGGCGCCGGAACACCACGGCTGTCTCGACACCCAATCGGCGATGTCGTGATGATCCAGCCGTTCACGGGGCGACCGGAACCCGTCGCGCGCGCCGAAGCTGGCCCCCGACCCCCGCACGTCGACGGTGATCAGCGCATACCCCCGGGGCACGAACATGTCCCGGTAAAAGGCGACCGTCGGCGCGGCGTCCAGGTCTGCCGGCGCGCCGGGGCCGAGCGCAAAGCGCCGGTAATAGGGCGTGAACACGCAGACCGCCGGAAATTTCTCCGGCGTCTTGGCGGCCGTGCCCGGCAGGTGGATGTCGACCGCCAGCCGCGTGCCGTCCCTGACCGCCACGTATTGGGAGATGATCCGTTCGCCGTCGTATTCGGTGGGGCGGGAGTTCAGGTAATCGTCAGGGCGGGTCTTAAAGCCAGTCATGGGCATATTCTGCGCCAAATGTCGGGTGTGGGTAAGACGCCGTGTGGGGCGGCTATGCGCGGGCCACGCCGTCGCCTTGGGCGATGCGCCCTGCCTGCGTGACCTTGGCGAACACGCCGACGTCGATGTGGCCGAACCCGCCCTGTAGAAACTTGATGATGTTCAGGTCCAGTTCGGCGGTTTCCGGGTTGACGTTGACGGCGGCGCAGCGGTCGATCCGGCATTCGACCGAAAGCACAGCGCCGCCGGCCGTGATGTCATGGCTGATCCAGTCGAATTCGGTCCACGGATCGATGCCGTCGATGCAGACGTTGGCGCGAAACCGCATGGGGTTGACCGGCTGTTTGACGACCCGTTCAAGATCGCGCACCGACGCCAGATTGATGATCGAAATGAAGGCTTCGGGTGAATCGGTCAGCCGGTCGCCCGGGTTGGCTTCGACCAGCTTCGGCTTGCCCCGGGATTCCGATTTCATGTAGGCGGCGAAAAAATCCTCGATCATCGACCGGCCGACCCGGTCCGTCGCCTTGCCGCGGGCGACCTGGCGGCCCTGACGCTTGATGGTCAGGATGTCGGTTTCATGGTCGAACCCGGTTTCCAGCGTCGCCAGTTTTTCGTGACTGACCAGCGCCAGGAAATTGCGTTTGCCCATCCATTCGATCTGGGCGCCTGAAACGGGGGTCGACCCCAGCGCCACGGCGAACCGGCGGTCGCCCGGCAGGTGGGCGCCGGCGGCAAGGTCGATGGCGTCCAGCGGCTCCGCCGTCAGGCCTTTTACCGGATACCGGTAGATATGTTTGATTTCCGCCGTCATGGGGCGAAGAGGCTGGGCTTTCGCCGGGCCTAAGTCAATGCATAATAAAGCGGGGCACAATAAACCGGGGCGATCGCGGGGCGGCGTTACTGGGGCGGTTCAGGCGGGCGGGACTGGTTCTGAATTTCTTCGCGCTTGGCTGCGTTGTCGACATAGGCGTTGACGGTCAGGTCGATGTCCGCCTTGCCCTCGGCATCGCGGACGGTTTCGGCGATTGACGCCTAGACCCGGACGGCGTTGACCGGCCACCGCGTCAGGACACAGGGTTCCCCCGGCCGATAGAGCGACGGGCCGCACTGGGATTTGGACGGCTTGCCCCAAATGCCCTAAATGTAGATCTTGATCTCGTCGGCCGTGCGGCGGCCGAGCTCCCGGTGATAGCTGACCCGTTCGGCCTTTTCCTGATTTTCAGCCTTAGGCGGGGGGGTTCCGGATTGGCGATATAGGCCAGAAAGCCGAAGATCCCCGCCAAGACCGCGCCGACAATCAAAAACGGCTGGAAATTTCTGTGCTTGCTTTCAGTCATGGTCATTGTGGTCAGGTTCCGTGTGCGTCTGGGGTCGCGTCCCCGCACACATGTATACGAGAGTTTCTTAATATAGAAAGGCCGGGATATTTGAAGGCCGGGATAATTGAAGGCATGGGGCGGCCCGGGTTCAGGCGGGCCCGCGTCTTTTCGGCTGCGTTACCCGGCCCAGGCAGTGATAGCAATCACAAACCCTGAAATAATTTGTCGATGATTATTTCCTGGGGGGCGGATTGCGCGGGAAGGTAAATAACCATACTTCCTTTGCAGATATCGAAACCCTTGTGAGGGGCGTTCGGTTCGCCGACAATCGGAGACTGTCCACTCTGTCGAGAAAGAGAGGGACCAAATGGAGTTCGAAAAGTTTACTGAGCGCTCTCGCAGCTTTATTCAAAGTGCGCAATCGCTGGCCATCCGGGAAACCCACCAGCAGTTCACGCCCTTTCACCTGTTGAAGGTGCTGCTGGACGACAAGGAAGGCCTCTGCGCCGCCCTGATCGAAGCCGCCGGCGGCAACGCCAAGCGGGCCCATCGCTTGACCGAAGGCGAATTGAAACGCCTGTCCAAGGTCGAAAGCGACACGGCGCAGATTTACCTCGCGTCCGACACGGCCAAGATTTTGGACCAGTCCCAGCAATTGGCGGAAAAGAACGGCGACAGCTTCGTCACCGTCGAAATCCTGCTGCTTGCCATGTGCATGGCCCAGGGCATAGCCGTCGCCGGCGTGCTGAAGGAAGCCGGCATCACGCCGCAGGACCTGAACAAGGCGATCCGCGACTTCCGCAAGGGCCGGGCGGCGACGTCGGCCAACGCCGAAGACCAATACGAAGCCTTGAAGAAATATGCCCGCGACCTGACCCAGGCGGCGGAGGACGGCAAACTTGATCCGGTCATCGGCCGGGACGAGGAAATCCGCCGCTCCATCCAGGTGCTGTCCCGCCGAACCAAGAACAACCCGCTGCTGATCGGCGAGCCCGGCGTCGGCAAGACCGCCATCGTCGAGGGCCTGGCGCTCCGTGTCGTCAACGGCGACGTGCCCGAGGCGTTAAAAAAGAAGCGGCTGATGTCGCTAGACCTGGGAGCCCTGGTCGCGGGCGCAAAGTTCCGGGGCGAATTTGAAGAACGGTTGAAGGCCGTACTGGCGGAGGTTACCGCCGCCGCCGGCGAAATCATCCTGTTCATCGACGAAATGCACCAACTGGTCGGCGCCGGCAAGGCCGAAGGCTCCATGGATGCATCGAACCTGTTGAAGCCGGCCCTGGCGCGGGGTGAGCTACATTGCGTCGGTGCCACCACTTTGGACGAATACCGTAAGCACGTGGAAAAGGACGCGGCGCTGGCCCGCCGGTTCCAGCCCGTGTTCGTCGGCGAACCGACGGTTGAGGACACGATTTCCATCCTCCGAGGCATCAAGGAAAAGTACGAATTGCACCACGGCGTCAAAATTCACGACAACGCCTTGGTCGCGGCGGCGACGTTATCCAACCGCTATATCACCGACCGTTTTCTGCCGGACAAGGCCATCGACCTGATGGACGAAAGCGCATCGCGCGTCCGCATGGCGGTGGACAGCAAGCCCGAAGAACTGGACGAGCTCGACCGCCGGGTCATCCAGATGAAGATCGAACGCGAGGCGCTCAAGAAGGAAAGCGACAAGGCGTCCAAGGACCGGCTGGAAAAGCTTGAAAAAGAACTGGTCAACCTCGAGGACAAGTCCCAGTCGATGACCGCCGAATGGGAAAAGGGCAAGGCGTCCCTCGCCGATGCGACGAAGCTGAAAGAAGAACTGGATAAGGCGCACGTCGCGCAGGAACAGGCGCTTCGCGCCGGCGACTATGAAAAAGCCGGCGAACTGCAATACGACCTGATCCCAAGGCTCCAGGAAAAAATCCGCCAGGCGGAAGAGGCCGACGGCTCCGCCGTGGTCGAAGAGGCCGTGACCGAAGAACACATCGCCCAGGTCGTCAGCCGCTGGACCGGCATCCCCGTCGAAAAAATGCTCGAAGGCGAACGGGACAAGCTGCTGCGCATGGAAGAAGGGCTCGGCAAGCGCGTCATCGGTCAGGCGGAGGCCTTGGCCGCCGTCTCCAACGCCGTCCGACGCGCCCGCGCTGGCCTGCAGGACGCCAACCGACCCATCGGCTCGTTCCTGTTTTTGGGGCCGACCGGCGTCGGCAAGACGGAACTGACCAAGGCCTTAGCCGAATTCCTGTTCGACGACGAACAGGCGATGGTACGCATCGACATGTCCGAATACATGGAAAAGCACGCGGTCGCGCGGCTGATCGGGGCGCCGCCGGGATACGTCGGGTATGACGAAGGCGGGGTGCTGACCGAAGCGGTCCGCCGTCGGCCCTATCAGGTGATCCTGTTCGACGAGGTCGAAAAGGCGCACCCGGATGTCTTCAACGTCATGCTGCAGGTGCTGGACGACGGTCGTCTGACCGACGGCCAGGGCCGCACGGTCGATTTCCGGAATGCGCTGATCATCCTCACCTCCAACCTGGGCGGCGACATCCTCGCCAATCAGGAAGAAGGGCAGGATTCATCGGCCGTGCGCGGCCCGGTGATGGAAATCGTCCGCCACGCCTTTCGGCCCGAGTTCTTGAACCGTCTCGATGAAATCATCCTGTTCCACCGGCTGTTCCCCGAACACATGGGCAGAATCGTCGATATTCAGTTGGGCCGCCTGAAAAAACTTCTGGCCGACCGGCGGATCAATCTGGAAATGAACGACGCGGCGCTCTGCTGGCTCGCAGAAAAGGGCTACGACCCTATCTACGGCGCCCGGCCCTTGAAGCGCGTCATTCAGAAAGAACTGCAGAACCCGCTCGCCGGCCTGATCCTCGAAGGCGCCGTCGCCGACGGATCGACGATCAAGGTCTCGGTTTCCGGCAAGCATCTGACGATCAACGGCCGGGCCGTTGAGGCGGAGGCCGCTTGACCGGCGGCCCGGTTCAGTCGATCGACGGCACGCCCCAGTGCCCAGTCTGTCCGGGGGGTGAGCAGTCGTTCATGGTTCGCGCCAACGAATACGATGTTTGGCGGTGCAGCGTTTGCCGGTCCGCCTATGTGCCCGGTCTTAAATCCAACGAAGACCTGGCTGCCATGTACGCGGACGCCTATCACGGCGCCACGACCGGGTACTTCACCAAGATCGACAAGAAAATGCGCCGCGCCCGCGGGCGCATCAAGCAACTGCGCCGGTTCATGCCCTGCGGCCGGTTTCTCGACATCGGCTGCAACGGCGGCTTTGTTGTCGAGGCGGCGCGCGAAGCGGGATATGACGCCTGGGGGGTCGAGGTCGATGGTGTCTCCCTGAACTACGCCCGCGAGCACTATCCCGAAAACGGCTATTACCACGGCTTGGTCGAAACCTTCGCGCCCAAGGAAGGGTTCGACCTGATCTATTCGTCGGAAGTCATCGAACACGTGCCCGAGGTCAGGGCCTTCGTCGCGGCCATTACCCGGTTGCTAAACCCGGGCGGGCATGTGTATCTGACGACGCCCGACATCAGCCACTGGCGTAGGCCCAAGGATATCTTCAAATGGGACGGGTTCTGCCCGCCCGTGCACGTGACCTATTTCACGCCGGAAAGCCTGCGCGGCCTGTTGGAAAACCAGGGCCTGGAATTCATCAAAAAATCCTGGGCCTTCAAACCGGGGATGAAGATCATCGCCCGCAGGCCGGATTAACCGGTTTTCCGCCGATTTCGCCTATGTGATCCCGGTCACTGTATCGGTTTTGAGACGAGTTTACGGTGATCCCTGATGACGGGCACTTTGCGTCCGCCCAGGGTTTGGGATCAGGCTGATGACCAATGTCACGATCAGCCGGGGTGTGCGAACCAATCTGCTGCAACTGCAGCGGAACGCGGCCTTACGTCTGCGCGCTCTGGTGATTAAGGTTTTCCTGCCATTCACGGATCGCCGCTTCGTCCCGCCAGAACTACAGGGGCACGAGGCGGCTCTCGTCGGCCAGGCTCTGAAACCGCTCGATGGAAATGAACCCGTCGATGTTTTCCACCTCGGCCCGCATGGCCTGGGCGATTTCAAAACACTCGGCGCCTTGGTCCGGCTCGGGGGTCACTTCGAAAATCACGGCGGACATGGCGGCTCCTCCTTTGGATCAAGCGGCAAGAAACTCTCCCACATGGTCGAGAAAAAGCCCCGGCGCTTCGGCGTGCGCCCAGTGGCCGACACCGGGCATGGTTTCGATGCGGGCGTCGGCAAACAGGCTTCGGATACCGGCGTGATGGTCCGGCGTGACGTAGTCGGACGCGCCGCCAGCGAGGAATAGGGATGGCTTATCGAACGCCGGCGCGCCGGGGGCGGGCCAAGCCAATAGGTCTTCCATAGACGCCGCCAGACCGTCCAGGTTCACCCGCCAGCGAAATCCGTCCGCGCCCGATTCAAGGTTCTGCAGTAGAAAGGCGCGGATGTCCGGGTTGGGTTCCGTCGGCGCCAGCAGGGCGTCCGCATCCTTGCGGCTCCCGACTGCACCCAAGTCCATGGCTTTCAGCGCCTTCGCATAATGAATGAACGTGCCGGGCGACGTTGATGGCGCAATGTCGACAACGATCAGGCGGTTGATCAGGTCCGGTTCCATCAGCGCCAGCATCATCGCCGCCTTGCCGCCCATGGAATGCCCCATGAGGTCGACCGGGCCCGTGGCAATGTCTTGGATGAACGCCGCCACATCGGCGGCCATGGCGGGATAGGTCATCGGTTCGGCCCAGGGGCTTTCGCCGTGGTTCCGCATGTCCAGGCAGATGACGCGCCGGTCCGCCGCCAGCGCCTTGGCGATGACGCCCCAGTTGCGTTTCGATCCGAACAGGCCGTGCAGAATAATCAGCGGATCGCCGCCGCCGGTTTCGGCCGATGCAAGGGTCACGGGTTCAGTCATTTGGTTTCCGCCTATGAACCGCCGGGCGGGCCGGAGAAGGGATCAGCGGGCCGCAGCCACACTCTCTTCGGTATCGCGGCGCCGGGTGTACTGCAAGTCGGTTTGTTCCTTGGCGGCCATGAAGCGTTCCAGTTCGCCGCCCTTGAGCTTCCGCCCCGACGGCATGCGCACGCGCAGCGGGTTGACCTGGCGGCCTTCGACCATGATTTCGTAGTGCAGGTGCGGGCCGGTCGACCGTCCCGTCGTTCCGACATAGCCGATCACCTGGCCTTGCTTGACGCGTTTGCCCCGGCCGATACCGCGATGGAACGTGCGCAAATGGGCATAAGCGGTGGAATACTGTCCGTTGTGGCGGATGCGGATGTAATTGCCATAGCCGCCGTTGCGGCCGGCGACTTCCACGATGCCGTCGCCGGCGGCGTAAATCGGCGTGCCGCTCGCGGCGGCGAAGTCGACGCCCTGATGCATCCGGGTGTATCCCAGGATCGGATGGCGCCTGGCACCGAAACCGGAAGACAAACGGGCGCCGTCGATGGGCGTGCGCATCAATGCTTTTTGCGCGCCTTGTCCCTGATCGTTGAAATATCCGGTGATGCCGTCCGCGGTCTCGTGCCGGTAAAGCGGTTTGCGGTCGCCGGAAAGGGTCAATGCGGCGAACAGGATATCGCCCGTGTCGACGATCTTGCCTTCGTCGTCTCGGATTTCCTCATACAGAACTTCGAACGAATCGCCGCGGCGGATATCGCGCTGAAAGTCGACATCCCAGGAATAAATACGGATCAGTTCCGCCAGCACCGACGGCGGCAGGCCCTGCGCCTCGCCGGCCAGATAAAGGCTCGACTGAATGGGCGAGGCGACCCGCGCCAGTGATCGCGTCAGGTCCTTTTTGATCTTGCGGGCGGTAAAGCTGCCGTCGGCCTCGCGGTCGACGGCGATTTTCTGGGCGACATCCTGGTCGAACCCAAAACCTACGAACGTCCGCGCGTCTTCCGGCGCGCGGGCGCGGCCGGAAAGGGCGGTTTCAAACTGGAGCGTGACCGTCTGGCCGGGGCGTAGCCGACGGGGGTCGTAAAGCTTCGCGAATTCGCGGATCGCCTGGTCGGTTTCCTGGGCGTCGACCCCGGCGCGCATGAGAACGCCAGCGAGTGTCTCGCCGGCGCCGATGGATTCGCGGGTCTTGACGGTGGCCCGGTAGCGCGCTAGCGCGCCGTCGGTCATCAGCGGCTGTTCGATGCGGCGGGTCGCCAGGCCCGATGCGGCCGCCGGATGGCCGATGCTGAGCGGCGCCAGGCCGAACGTCTGATGATCGCCGGTGTCCAGCTGATCGATGGCGGCGTCTTCCATCACCAGGCCGGCGGAGCCCAGGACGACGGCGGCGAAGACGCCGGCCGAAAGCAATGTCCGTTTACGCATGCCGAATATCAACTCGCCGCAATGATCCCCAAAGCCTTCCCGCACCCGGCTGTAAAGCCGGATCAATTTCACTATGAACCGCCGGGCCCTTCTTCGGGCCTTTTCCGCCGGATTGCCCGCGACGGCGTCGCCGGACTTTAGCGTTCCGGCGGCCTGTGACGGACCTTGACTATTTCGTGTCCCAGGTTTGCCGGGCAAAGAATGGGTTGGGTACATATAAATGTCAAGCGGACCAATGCGATTCAGGTCATTGAATCAATAATTTAGTCGTGTATCCCGATATTCTTTTAGTAAAGGCGGTTACAGGGTTGGAATCCAGTTGCGGCGTAAATCCGGCGCCTGGGCTGTGGATAAGTTTTTCGACGAAAAGCGCCGAAAACCGCCGGATGTTCTGGCCAGATTCGCCGGAGCGCCGGGGCCGGGCGGCATGTCCCGGTTGGTAGGACGGCGGGGATGTAGACCAATTTCCCCCAGCTTGGGAAGTCTCGTTTTTTGCGCCTCAAAAAATGCCAAAAAAGGGGTTTGACACCCGGGGTTCCGGTGCGTATAACCCCGCCTCCGCCGAAGGAGCGTCCGGATTTATCCAGACGCCCTTCGTTTATGCAGAAATGTATGGACTGGGCGGTCGGGCGCCTCCGGCGTTCCGAACGGCTGTTTGACATTGTAGTTTTAGGAAGGGATACGCGGGCG